>JBNKRE010000003.1:0-383881 GCA_050296315.1 Halarcobacter sp. | reverse complement strand
AAGCTACACACAACAAACAACTTGAAAAAAATGATATCTCTATATCTTATGATTATTGATTCTTTTTAAGTTGTATTGTTTGTAAATTATTTACTTATAAAATATTTTATTAAGGTTTTATTGAAGATAATCTAATATATAATTAGTATTATTACAAAGGATAAAAAAATGAATGAGATAGTTATTATAGTTTTAGCAATAACTTTATTTGCTATTTTTATTATAATTAAGGGGATTAAAATTGTTTCTCAATCTGATATATTAGTGATTGAAAGGCTTGGAAAATATAATAGAACATTAAGTGGTGGATTGAATTTTATTATTCCAATAGTAGAATCTGCAAGAGCAAGATTAACAACACAAGAACAAACAATAGATATACCTAGTCAAAGTGTAATTACTAGAGACAATGTAAATATTACAATAGATGGGATAGTTTTTTGTAAAGTCCAAAATGCTGAATTTGCAACATATAATGTAGTAGATTTTAAAGACTCAATTTCAAAACTTGCAATGACAACTTTAAGAAGTGAAATAGGGTCTATGGATTTAGATGATTCATTATCAAATAGAGAAACATTAAATGTAAAGCTTCAAACTACACTTGGGGATGCTTCAGATAATTGGGGTGTAAAAATCACAAGAGTTGAAATCAGTGATATTTCTGTTCCTGAAGAGATTGAAAAAGCAATGAATATGCAAATGGAAGCAGAGAGGGAAAAAAGAGCAATTCAAACAAGAGCAGAAGCTCAAAAACAAGCTCAAATAAAAGAAGCTGAAGCTTTCAAACAAAGCGAGATTTTAAAAGCTGAAGCGATAGAAAGAATGGCCGATGCAAAAAAATATGAGAAAGAGAAAGTAGCAGAGGGTGAAAAAAATGCTATGGATTTAATAAATCAATCAATGAGTGTAAATAGACAAGCTTCAGAATTTTTACTTACAAAAGATAGAATAGCTGCATTTGATAAACTTGCATCTTCTAATTCAACAGATAAGATGATTTTGCCTTATGATGTTGCACAATTTGTTGGTTCTTTAAGTATAGCAGGTGATTCATTTTTTTCTCCATTTAAGCAAGAGAATAAAATCAAGGAATAAAAATGGAAGAGATTATATTTGGTGCTATTTCTCCTCTAATTCTAATTGCAATAGGTATTGTACTTATTGCTTTAGAAATTTTAACATTTACATTTATTTTACTTTGGTTTGGTATTGCATTTGTTATTGTTGGCTTATTATCTTATTTGATTCCCTTTTCTGATGGTATATATCAAGTAGGAATGTTGAGTATAATTTCAATACTTTTACTTTTTACTTTAAGAACAAAAAGTTTGGAAATCTTTATGAAAGCAAAGAATAAAGACCATAATGATGATTTTTTAAATCAATCGGGTATAGGTATTATAAGAGATGGAAAAGTATATTTTAAAGCAACTTATTGGAATATAGTATCAAATGATAAGTTTGAAGAAAATGAGAATGTAACTGTTATATCTACAGAGGGTTCAAATGCTAATATTAAAAAGCTTATTTAAGAAATATTACTTAAGATAATTTTATGAAAAAAACCACACTACTTTTTATTGTATTTTTCTTTTTCTTTTCATTTTATATTGTATATGACAATTTTATTAAAAAAGGTTTTGTTTTTGGTCATAGATATGTATATGATATAAACAATTTTGATACAAGTTCTTCAGATATTAACTTAAAAGCTGGAAAAACATTGCAATTTAGATTTCATAATTCTTATGATGATGAGATTAGTATTTGTGAGTTGCATGTTCCAAAAAATTATTCAAAAGATAAGGAGATACCAATATTTGTTTGGTTTGCCCCTGGTAATGGCTCTTATAGTGTAAAAAATGTACCCGCACTTGTTGATTTTGATGAATATTTTATTTTAGCTTTACCCTATTTGAATAATCAATTGCCCCGTTTAGCTATCCAAGGTGGAAATATTGATCAGTTTTGGGAATACGATAAACCTATGTTTGAGTATGTTATAGATAATATTCCTAATCTTAGCGAAGATGTAAGAATAGCAGCTGGATTTAGTAGTGGGGCACATTTTGTTTCTTCTGCATTAGATAGGGATTGGATAGGATTTACTGATTTTTTCACAGGATATATTATCCATGAGGGTGGAGGTGCACCTCAAATGACATATAAAGGGATAAAACCATTTCATAAGATTCTTATAACATATGGTGATAGTTATAATAGTTATGGAAAATTAGTTGCAGATATGATGAAACAAGTACGTAAAGATATAACAGTATATGCTGTTCCAAATACTAAACATGAATTAAATTCTCAATCAATAGAGTATATAAAAGAATGGATAAATGAAACATTTTAAAAAATGCTTTATATTATAACTAATATGGTATGTAGGATAACTCTATAAAAAACTTAGCACCTATTTCTGTGTTTTTTACATATAAGTTTCCTTTTAGACTCTCTTTTATAATTTTATAACTCATATAAAGACCCAATCCAGTACCTTGAGATTTGTGTTTAGTTGTAAAATATGGTTCAAATATTTTATCAATTATTTTTTCATCTATACCACCTGCATTATCTTCAAATGTTATCAATATCTTTTTTTTATTGATTTTTTTAATATTTAAATATATTTTAGGTTCTTCTATCTCTTTTTCTTTAAATACATCTTTTGCATTGGTTATTAAATTTATCATAACCTGAGATAGTTCACCCTCAACAATATTTACAAAAATGGGTTCTATATCATCTAAATTGTGCACAAGTTCAATATGGTTGTTTGTAAGTGTAGCTTTCAATAAATCAAGAGATTTATAAATATTTTCTTGAAGAAATACTTTTTTATATACTTTTTCTTGTTTTATAAAGTTTCTAAATGTTTCAATTGTTTCAGACAGATATTGTGCACTTTTATTAATCACTTCTAACTCTTCAAATAAAAGTTTATCAGATAAAATATTCATCTCTTTTTGTAATTTAATTCCTGTTGCTGCTGTACTAATTATACTTAATGGTTGCCTCCATTGATGGGCGATATTTCCTATCATCTCACCCATTGAAGCCATTTTTGCTTGTTCTAAAAGTTTTAGTTCATGTTTTACATTTTTTTTCACTTCTAGTTGTATTTTTTCATTTAGTGTTTCATTTAAATCTGATAACTCTTTTGTTGTTACTGATACTAAATTTGATAATGCCTTAATAGTTTGGATTTTTGCATTATTTTTTGGTTGTGAATAATCATCGATTTTCACTTTTATATCGCTTCTTTCACTTAAAGAAAGGATTGTCATTGTTTCATTAAAAAGTTGATTGAAATTTTTACCATTTTTATCTTTTTTATGAAAAAACTCTCCATATGTAAAAAAACCACTAACAGAAGCTAGTTTAGTAAGTGGAAATATTTCAGTCTCGATATTTTTACCTATTAAATGTTTTCTAGCCATACAAGAATAGATAAATAATGATTCTATTGGGGTATTAGATAGTTCATGATATAAACTATCCAAATTATCTAAAATGAACTCAACATTTCCATAGCCTAAGTGTACTTTATCACCCACTTCAAAGTTACCTGCAAAGATTAGGGAACTATCTTCGTTTTTTCCAATAGCAGCTCTTGCAACCATTTGATTATTTTTTGTTAAGATTAAAGGGAATTCAATCCCAGTTGAGGGGAGTTGATCTGAGATATCTTTTCCAAGATATTTATTATATATCTCATATGTCGGTATATTATCTATTGAGTATACAATATTTTCATTTGCACTAGTAACTACCATCTCTTTACCAATCTTTTCCCAGCCAAAATTGAATGTGGTATTTGCTATTAGGTTTTCTCCATAAAGTACCGCTGCAACTGCTCCTTTTTCAATGAAACCTTTATCTGTAAAAACTAAAGTTTCATCGAATTTTGCATTGTCACCTGCTAAGCCACCAGCAATTGTTAGATGATTTATTTCATCTTGAAAAGCTCTTAAAAACGTCTCACCATTTGTGTTAAGTCCATCAGCAAATATGATTGCAACTTTTGCCTTATTATTATTTGGTATTTTTTTTATTAAGTTAATTCCCATCTTATAACTTGATGGTTCATATTCTATTTCAACTATTTCTATAGTTGATTTTTCAAACTGTGTAAATGATAAAATAATTTCATTAGAAGATACATTTTTATCTAAAATTTCACCATCTGTTGTAGTACCTATAATTTTATAATCTGGTAGTAGTTTTTTAATATTTTGCAAAACTTTTTCTATTTTATTTTTATTGATTTTTCCAGAAAATATTTGTAGTAAGCCATTATTTGTATTAATAATATTATTTAAGTCTATAAAATCTTCTAAATTCTTATAAGTAGTATATTTTGTATTATAAGTATTCAAGTTGCTTACCTTAAAAAAATATTAATTTATTATAACTTTTAAAGATTTAAAGTCAAGATTAGATATAAAATATTTATTAATTTGTTAGGAAACAATAGTTTTATAAAATGCTAGAGTCTAAAGTGTAGATAAATTGTTTAATTCACTAAACATAAAACCAACAATAAAAAATTATAATTACAATAACTGGGTAATTTAGGGTAAAAGATGGAAGATAAAATAAAAAAACACCTTAAAGAGGGTGTGATACTTGTGATATTTTTAGCAATAGCTATGAATGGTATTAGTTATTATAAATCACTTGATTTAAATAAAGATAGACTAGATATAGATAATTTTACACTTCTTGATGGAAGTAAATATTTAGTTTCTAAAGACAAACCAATACTTATCCATTTTTGGGCTACTTGGTGTCCTATTTGTAAAGTTGAAGCACCAAATATAGAAAAGATTTCAAAAGATTATGAGGTGATAACAATTGCAGTACAATCCGGAAGTAAAAAGCAAATACAAGAGTATATATCTGAGCATAAACTTAGTTTCAAAGTTGTAGATGATACAAATGGATTTTATTCTAAAAAATTTAATATAAAAGTTTTTCCAACAACATTTATATATGATAAAAATAAAAAATTAAAATTTAGTGAAGTAGGGTATACAACAACATTAGGTTTGTATACTAGAGTAATGTTAAGTACTTTATAAAAAGATGGAAAAATCCATCTTTTTAAGTTATTTTATAAGTGGGTCAGTTAAACCAAGAACATACATACCAATAAGCCCAATAATACCAGCAACTAAGCAGTAATATATTGTAGGTATAATTGTTCTTCTTAGAGTTTCTCCTTCTTGGTCAAGTAAACCTACAGTTGCAGATGCTGCAACAACATTATGAATTGCTATCATATTTCCTGCTGCTGCTCCAACAGCTTGAAGGGCAACCATAAATGCAGTTGAGATACCAAGTGCATTTGCAACACCAAATTGAAATTGTGACAACATCATATTTGAAACAGTATTACTTCCAGCAATAAATGCACCAAGTGCGCCAATCATTGGAGCGAATAAAGGATAAATGTCTCCCACTGAACTTGCAACAAAATTTGCCATAGCAACAGGCATAGAATCAAATCCTGAAGCATTTACCCCAGAGTTAATAAGAATTCTTACTAATGGAATAGTAAAAACAAGCACAAAACCAGCACCTAACATAACTTGTGAAGATTCTTTGAAAGCTTCTTTCATCTCTTTAAATTCCATTTTATGTAAGAAATAAGTGATTAATACTACAAAAACTAAAATACCACCTGGTAAATATAGTGGAGTAATAGAATAACCTAATCCTTCGCCTAAAATATTTTTAAATGGGATAACCCAAGCTTTTACAAAATCTCTTGCTTCTGAACTAACTCTTGTCAATACTAAAATAGCTGCAACTAATATATATGGTACCCAAGCTCTTGATAAAGACATATCAACTTTAGTATTCATAGAATCTAATTTCATCTCAAATTTTGAAACCCAATGAACTGGCCATTTATCTTTTGGTGCAAAGTCCCAAGTATTTTTTGGAATTAAAAAACCTTTTTTAGCTGCTAATGTAACAATTGGAAGACCAACTAAAGCACCAATTAATGATGGAAATTCTGCTCCTAAAAATATACCAGTAAGTGCGTAAGGAATTGTAAATACCAAACCACCAAATATAGCAAATGGTAAGATAGATAATCCTTCTGTCCAAGATTTATTTTCTCCAAAAAATCTTGTCATCATCATAATCATAAAAAGTGGAATTAAAGTACCAGTTATCGCATGTACTATAGCAACTTCACTTGTAATAATTTGTAGATAGTTTTCCCAATTAGAACCAAGTGATTGTAAGGTTGCACTAATACCTTCTGAGTCTAAACCTTTATTTACTCCAATTAAAATAGGAGTTCCTACTGCTCCAAATGATACAGGTGTTGATTGAATCATCATACCTATCATAACAGCAGCCATAGCAGGAAATCCAATAGCAACCATAAGGGGAGCAGCAATTGCAGCAGGTGTTCCAAATCCAGAAGCACCTTCAATAAAAGAACCAAACAACCAAGCAATAATCACAACTTGAACTCTTCTGTCTGGACTTACATTATTAAAACCTTCTCTAATAACTTTTATAGCTCCTGAGTGTTTAAGGGTATTTAATAATAGTATCGCCCCAAATATAATCCACAACACAGCTATTGTGATTAATAATCCTTGAATTGTTGAGGCTAACACACGGTTGAAAGAAACCTCCCATACATATAAAGCAACTAAACTTGTAACAATATATACAATTGGCATTGCTTTTTTAGCTGGTAATCTTAAACCAACCAATAATACTGCTGCAACCAAAATTGGTAAGGCAGCAAATAAGGCTTGAGTACCTATTTCCATATTTATCTCCTTCATTTTGAAGGGATAATGATAGATTATTTAGATGATATTCGTATGATAAAAATAACAAAAACATAGCGTTTTTGTCATATGTTCATTTTTTATTCTTAAATTAAGAACTAATTAAAATTTTTAAGTATATAATAAAATTATTTATATTTGTAAAGGAAAGCTATGGAATTTTTTATTGATGCATATAGACAATATGCAAATTTTGAGGGTAGGGCAAATAGACAAAGATTTTGGATGTTTTATCTGTTTTATATAATCTTTATTTTTGTAATAAGTTTTATTGAGGCAATTTTAGGAATAGGGGGATTTATAAGTGGCTTATTTGCATTAGCTTCTTTAATACCAACTCTTGCAATTGCTGCAAGACGATTACATGATATTGATAAAAGTGGTTGGTGGCAATTAATAATGTTAATACCAATAATTGGTTTAATTGTTCTAATAATATTTTTTGTAAAAGAGGGAACACCAGGGACTAATAGATTTGGGGAAAATCCATTAGCTAGATAAAAGAATATAGACAATAAATAGTTATTGTCTATATTTCACTGATTTTATCATCTTCTATTTTTAGGATGTAGATTTTAATAAATCAAAAACATTAGGTTTAAGATTGATTTTGTCCATAACAAAAGGTCAACTTTTGGGAGATTTTAAATATATTTATAAAAATGGAACAAATTTTTATATAGATTTTATTATAAGTTAATCACTAATAATAGATAAATATATTTAGTAGCTTTTAGATATAATCATTAAAAACTATAAGGTTATATTTTGATAGAAACTTTAAGAATACATCAATATATAAAAAATATTTTTGTATTTGCTCCATTATTGTTTTCATTTAGTTTTAATATTGTTGATATTACAAATGTTATTTTTGTTTTTATATTGTTTTCAATACTTGCTAGTAGTATTTATATCTTTAATGATTTAATGGATATAGAAGAGGACAAAAATCATTCAAAGAAGAAGTTTAGACCTTTAGCTAGTGGAAAACTACAAAAAAGTACGGCTAAAGTTTTGATTGTATCATTATCATCACTATCTTTGATACTCTCATTTATTTTTAGTTTTGAGCTTTTTATTGTCTTATCTTTTTACTTTATATTAAATTTAGCATATTCTTTAAAGTTAAAGCATATAACAATAATAGATGTATTTATTATAGCTACAGGTTTTGTTCTAAGACTTTTTGCAGGAGCAAGCGTAATTGATACCTCTTTATCTATGTGGATAATTATTATGACATTTTTATTAGCATTGTTTTTAGCAATTGCAAAAAGAAGAGATGATATTTTATTGTTTAATCAAGGTAAGGAGACTAGAAAAAATATAGATGGCTATAATTTAGAGTTTGTAAATGCTGTAATGGTTCTAATGTCAGGTGTAATAATAGTTTCATATTTGCAATATACAATCTCTTTAGATGTAATAACAAGATTGCATACTAACTATTTGTATTTAACTTCATTTTTTGTGATTTTGGGGATTATGAGATATATGCAGATTACTTTTGTGGAAGAAAATAGTGCAGATCCTACAAAAATAGTTTTAAAAGATAGGTTTTTACAACTTACTATTTTATTTTGGCTAATAAGTTTTTTTGCTGTGGTTAAAATCTAAATGAGTATATTGATAAAATATATTTTTTTTGCTATTTTGTCAACAATAGCAAATTTATCAATCCAATCTATCTCTTTTTTTGTATACAAAGGTTTTTTTGAAATATATGTTGCATTGTTTTTAGGTACTTTAGGTGGTTTATTTATAAAATATATATTAGATAAGAAATATATTTTTTATTGTGTAACAGTTAATAGAAAAGAGGATGGGGAAAAGTTTTTTCTTTATTCAATAATGGGAGTGATAACTACATTGATATTTTGGGCTTTTGAGATTGGGTTTTATTATATATTTGAGAATGAAAATGCTAAGTATGTAGGTGCAATTATTGGCTTGTCTATAGCCTATGTTATTAAATATTTTTTAGATAAAAATTTTGTATTTAAGGTATAGAATGAAGAAAATTATGTTGATATATCCACCTAGTAAATTGTATCAAAGAGGAGAAGATAGATCACAGGGAAATATAGAAGATTCTACAGCTACTTCTGTTAGAGCTGCTAATGACTTAGGATATGCATCTTCTATGTTGAAAAAAAATGGTTATGAAATATTTTTAAAAGATTATCAAACAGAACAAAAAACACTTGAAGATTTACAAGAAGATTTTAAGAGTTTTGTACCAGATGTAGTATTTATGAGCATTACAAATTCTACGATACATAAAGATATTGAAGTTTGTGATTTTCTAAGAAATATAGATGCAAATACAATTTTTATACTAAAAGGTTCTATTTTTTATGATGCCGAATATGATATGTTGGAGCAGATCAAACTTGATAATATCGATTATTTAATAGGTGCTGAAAGTGATTTTATAATTTCAAGATTATTAAATTCTATTTTCAAAAAAGAGCAAGAGATTTTTGATGTAGATGGAATAATATATAAACAAAATAATAAATGGATAAAAACAAAGTTTAAAGTTTGGGATAAGGATTTAGATAGTTTAGAGTTTCCCGATAGATATGAGATGAATAATAATTTATATTTACGACCAGATACACAAGAGCCACAAGCTACTATTACTACATCAAGAGGTTGTGCAGCTGCTTGTACATATTGTTTAACTCCTAAAATTTCAGGTACTAAAATTAGATTAAGAAGTCCAAAAAATATATATGAAGAGTTATTAGACGCATATACAAAACATGGTATAAGAAATTTTTTCTTTAAATCTGATACTTTTACTATGAATAAAGAATGGGTTGAAGAGCTATGTAAGTTTATAATTGGCTCTGAACTTCATGGAAAAATTGAATGGGTTGCAAACTCGAGAGTTAATCCTTTGGAAAAAGATACATTAAAGATTATGAAAGAAGCAGGTTGTTGGCTTGTAGCATTTGGGTTTGAATCAGGAAATGATGAGACAATGAAAAAAATTAAAAAAGGTGCTACTGTTGAAGATAATTTAAAAGCAGCAAGGTTTGCAAAAGAGGTAGGATTAAAAGTATTTGGTTTTTATCTTATAGGATTACCTTGGGAAGATAGAAAACATATTGAAGATACAATTGATTTAATGTTTAAGATTGATGCTGATTTTATAGAATTGCATATTGCTGTTCCATATTATGGTACTGAGTTATATAAAATAGCAAAAGAGGAGGGCTTGATAAATGAGTCAGTTCTTGGAAAAGATTATTTCAATGCTCCAACAATTGGAACAAGATATTTAAATATAGAAGAGGTTGAAGAGATAAAAAGAAGAGCAATTGTAAAATATCATCTAAGACCATCATATATAATAAGAAAATTATATGATAGTATCTCTAATCCAAAAGTGTTGAAAAACTATTTTAAATTTGGTTTTAAACTTATAAAAAAGAATCTAATTGGAAAAAAATGAGTTCATATATTTTAATTATTGGTGCAAATAGTGATATAGCAAAAGAGTTAGCAAAAATATATGCCAAAAATGGATATAGTTTGTATCTTGCTGCAAGGCAAGTATATAGATTGAATGAGTTTTCACAAGAGCTTAAAATTGATTCAAATATTGAAGTTTATTTAAAAGAGTTTGATATAGTAGATTTTGATTCCCACAAAAATTTTTATGAGAATTTAGAACCTAAACCAATAGGTGTGATTATTTGTAGTGGATTTTTAGTAGAGCAAAAAGAGTGTGAACATGATTTTGTAAAAGCATTAAATACAATAAATATAAATTATACGGGTGCTGTAAGTATTTTAAATATAATTGCAAATGATTTTGAAAAAAATAAAAAGGGTTTTATTGTAGGGATTAGTTCTGTCTCTGGTGATAGAGGAAGAGGGTCAAATTATATTTATGGTTCTTCAAAAGCTGCTTTTTCAGCTTATCTTTCAGGACTTAGAAATAGAGTTTATAAATCAAATGTTGATGTACTTACTGTAAAACCAGGATTTGTATATACAAAAATGACTCAACATTTAAAACTACCAGAAAAATTGTCAAGCTATCCAAAAGATGTGGCTTTAGATATATATAAAGCTCAACAAGAAAAAAAAGATATTTTATATACTAAAAGTATTTGGAAATTTATCATGTTTCTGATTAGGATTTTACCTGAGTTTATATTTAAAAGGACAAGTATTTGATTGCTATTTTAAATAAAAACAAACTTTTAATTGTACTTTCAATTTTGATTTTTTCTCTTAGCTTTTTTAATAAAAATTTACAAACCTCAAGTGATCCGTATGGAACTTTATTAACATCTCAAGCAATAATTGAAACAAAAAGTATTAAGTTGGATAAGTATAATACTAAAATTATGAGTTGGCATCTAATAGAGCATAATCAACATAAATATTACTATTTCCCAATAGGTTCGTCTCTTTCTAGCATACCTTTTGTTTTTATTGCAAATAAGCTATTTAGTTTAGATATGAATATTTTTGAAGATGATAGATATCTTCAAAAAATTATCACTTCTATAGTAGCAATTTTTATTTTTATTTTATTATATAAGATTGCATCTTTGTATTTTGAAAATTATTTTGCAATTTTCTTCTCTTTTATATTTTGGCTTGGAAGTTCCTATAGCAGTACTCTTGCAACTGCATTGTGGAATCAAGGATTTGCGACAATATATGCTTGTATTGCTATATATTTAACATTACTAATTATAAAAGAGAATAAAGATAAATTATGGTTTTATTTAGCAATTTTTTTATTTTTTGCATATATTACTAGACCAACAATGTCTTTACTATCAGTTTCTGTAGTATTGATAATCTTTTTTTCTGGAAAAAAAAGTTTATCTATAAAAGTGATGTTTAGTGTATTTTTCTTTTTATCTTTATTTGTTCTTTTTTCTTTGTATGAATATAATCAATTTTTGCCACCTTATTATTTGCCAAAAAGATTAGATAGTGATATATTTTGGACAGCTATGTATGGAAACCTATTTAGTCCAGCAAGAGGTATATTTATCTATACTCCTTTTTT
Source organism: Halarcobacter sp. (assembly GCA_050296315.1). Taxonomy (GTDB): domain Bacteria; phylum Campylobacterota; class Campylobacteria; order Campylobacterales; family Arcobacteraceae; genus Halarcobacter. The sequence continues at coordinate 372,001 of JBNKRE010000003.1, read as the reverse complement.
ATTTTTATTTTTGATAAATATTGATAGATTTATTTTTGTATTAAATCAAAATAAAGTTTTATATATATTTGTTGCATGGATTTTAATCCATTTAATAACTATATCTAAATTTCCTCAATGGTGGGGTGGAGGTTCATATGGACCAAGATTTATGATAGATGTATTAATCCCTATTTTTGTATTGTTTATTTTACTACTTAAAGATATTCTTAAAATCAAAGATTTTAGGTATAAATTTAATGTAGGTTTTTTAACAGTCAGTGTTTTATTAGCGATTTGGATTAATACATATCAAGGTTTATACAATAAATATACTATTCAATGGTTTTTAAATCCGAATATTGATACACATCCAGAATATCTGTTTGATTGGAAATATCCTCAATTTTTGCATAATAAATCAAGACATAAGCAAAGATTAGAAGAGTATAAAAATAAACAAAGTTAAAAAGGATTATTATGAAAACTGTTGCTTTTTTTGATTTTGATGGTACGATAAGTCATAAAGATAGTTTTTTTAAATTTATAAGATTTTGTGTAGGAGATTTTAGATTTTTTATAGGAATTATTGTCCTTTCTCCAGTTTTAATCTTATATCTATTAAAACTTATCTCAAACTATAGGGCAAAACAATTTGTAATCACATGGTTTTTTAAAGGTTTTAAAAAGAGTGATTTTAAAAAGTTAGCTGATGAGTTCTCTTTAAATCAATTAAAAAAAATTATTAGAAAAGATGCAATTGATAGATTAAATTGGCATAGAGAGAATGAACATAAAATAGTGATTGTATCTGCTTCAATTTATGATTATCTTCATTTATGGTGTGAAGATAATAAGTTTAATCTAATTGCAACACAACTAGAAGTTATTGATACCATATTAACTGGAAAATTATCTACAAAAAATTGTTATGGAATTGAAAAAGTAAATCGAATAAAAGCTATTTATGATTTAAGTAGTTTTGATTATATTTATGCATATGGTGATAGTAATGGAGATAAAGAGATGCTAAAACTTGCTAATGAAAGTTTTTACAAACCATTTAGATAAAAGTATCATTATTTTAATCTATTAAATATATCTTTTTTAATAATATAGAATACTAAAAATAAATTTATTATTTTCTACTAAACATACTCTCATAAAGCTATCTATAAAATAATTTATCATGTAATTATAATGTAACAAAATACTCCTACAATCCACTTTTAAAAATCACATTTTTGTGAAAATCTAAAAGGGAGAGATTATTATGAAACTAGCAACTTCTGCTACTTTGGTGTTTTTAAGTATGACTTCGAGTCTTTTTGGTGCATGTTCTGATGTTTTGATATCTGAATATATAGAAGGGGGTTCATATAATAAATCAATTGAGCTTTATAACCCAACAGAAACAAGTATTGATTTATCTGCTTATTCTTTAGAACTATATAGTAATGGTAGTTCTAGTGTAAGTCAAAGTATGGATTTAAGTGGTATGATTGACTCTAATTCAACATTTGTTATATCTAATCCTAAAGCTATTTCAGAGATATTAAGTGTTAGTCAACTAACAAACTCTACAGTTATTAATTTCAATGGTGATGATGCTATTGTTTTAAGAAAAAGTGGTGAGGTTGTAGATTCTATTGGTCAAGTTGGTTTTGACCCAGGAAGTCAATGGTTAGAAAATTCAGTTGGAACAAAAGACTTTACTTTAGTAAAAAAACAGAATGTATGTGCAGATACAAATATAGATGATATATATGACCCATCTGTTTATTTTGAGGCATTTGAAAAAGATACAGTAGCATATCTAGGTTCTTACAATGGAAGTAATAATAATGGTGGAGATGATTCAAACAATGATATTCAAATCACACTTATCCATGATGTTCAAGGTGAAGGTTTAGAAAGTAGTATGATTAATGCTGAGGTTGCTATAGAAGGTGTTGTAGTTGCTGATTATCAAGATGGTGGATTTAAAGGTTTTTTTGTTCAAGAAGAAGATTCAGATTGGGATGACAATACAAAAACATCTGAATCTATCTTTGTATATTGTAACAGTTGTGAAACACAAGTAAATGAAGGTGATTTAGTAAAAGTTGTAGGTACAGTAAAAGAGTATAGTGATTTAACTGAGATTGTAAATCCTGAGATTACTGTGATTAGTAGTGAAAATCAACTGCCAAGTGTATCTTATGTATCATTACCTGTTTTAAGTGTAGATGATTTAGAAGCATACGAAGGGATGTTGGTTGAGTTAAAAGGAACATCTAGTGATTTGATTATAAATGAAAATTATGAGTTTGGAAGATATGGTTCTTTTACAGTAGCCTCTGAGAGATTATATCAATATACACAATTAAACTCACCTAGTACAGAAGGTAATGAACTATACCAAAATGAAATAGCTAAAAAAAGTTTAGTTATTGATGATGGTTTATCAACACAAAATCCAGAGGAGTTAATCTATCCAGTGGGTGGTTTTTCATATGATAAAACATTAAGATCTGGATATTCAATAAGTTCAATTACTGGAATTATGGATCAAAGGTATGGGACTTATAGATTACAACCAAATAGTTTAACGAATCTAGTAGTAAATAAAGAGACAAATCCAAGAGAAGAACTTGAATCTAACAAAAATACATATGAATTTAAAAAAGGTTCTCATCATTTTATGTCAAATTTATTTGGATTTTTTAATAGTTTGAAAGAATCAGATTTAAGAGTTGCAAGCTTTAATGTACTAAACTATTTTAATACTTTTGAAGGTTGTACATATGGTGTAGCAGGTAAAAGTGCAGATTGTAGAGGTGCAAATAATCAAGAAGAGTTTTTAAGACAAAGAACAAAAATAATAAATGCTATGACTCAAATAGATGCAGATATTTATGGTTTGATGGAGATTGAAAATGATGGTTATGAGCAAGATAGTGCAATAGCAGATTTAGTAAATGGACTAAATGAAAAAATAGGTAAAAATACTTATGCATATGTTGATGTTGATAGTAGATTAAATAGTTTAAATGCTTTAGGTGATGATGCAATTAAAGTAGGGTTCATTTATAATAAAAATAGAATAAATTTAGGTACAACAGATGCGATTGTATTGGATGAATATAATAAAAATAGAGTTACTTTAGCACAAGTATTTAATCTAAAAAGAAAAGCAAGAAAATTTTTAGTTACAGTTAATCACTTTAAATCAAAAGGCAGTTCTTGTGAAGGTATTTTTTATGATGGAATTGAAGATTTAGATAGACATGATGGTCAAGGAAATTGTGCGTTAACAAGAGTCGAGGCATCGAAAAAATTGATTGAAGGAATCAATGATAACAAAAAACTAAGAAGAGTTCATAGAGTTATACATTTAGGTGATTTTAATTCATATGCAAAAGAAAACTCTTTGAAAATTTTAGAGGAAGATGGGTACATAAATGCTTTAACTTTGAATAATGACTTTGAAAAATATTCATATGTTTTTGATGCACAAGCTGGATTGCTTGACCATGCATTTGTTAGTCAAAAGATGCTAAAAAGATTAGATAAATCAACAATTTGGCATATAAATACAGATGAACCTAAAGTGTTAGATTATAATACTGAATACAAATCATCTACACAAGTTGATAGTTTTTATGGTGAAGGTGTATTTAGATCATCTGATCATGATCCAGTGATTTTAGATTTTAAATTTTAATTTAAAAGAGTTAAGCAAAAGGCTTAACTCTTTATAACAAATACTAAATTTTGTCAGATAAATCGATATTAATACCTTGATTTAAAAGTTCATCTTGTCTAGGTTTTAAGTAGTCTAAATATGTGTTGTATTTTTCATAATATTTCCCACTAACATATCTAACTAATTCTTTAAAGTGAAAACTATATAAAAGTGCATCTATTCTTGCTCTTTCTTTTCCTTCATTAAATAGTAAAACTCCTGGTCTGTAATCTAGTTTTATCTCTTTTGCCCAATCATATGGAGTTGTTGTTTTACCACTTGGAGTTATAATCTTTTCCTTTGACATAGCATCAAATCTAACTACTGTAACTTTAGATAATTCATGTTGTACATCTTTATTTTTTAAAGTTGTATTATGTAAATAATTACACTGAGTACAACTTCCATCTTCAAAAACAACAGCAAGAGCTCCTTTTACTTTTGAAAGGTCTTTTATCTCTTTAAACATTTTATTAGGTTTTAGAGTATAGTAAGTTTTATTTTTAACTTTATCAAGATATTGAGTTAAACTCATATTTTTATACTCTTTATTTTTGACAAAGTCAACAACTAATTTAAAGTTTTCTGGTGATCTATAACCATTTAGTCTTACAACTACTTCATTTTCCTGATTTAGAAATATAATAGTTGGAGTGTATTGAACTTTTAAATAATCAGCATACTCTTTTTCTGTTAAAGTAAGTTCATCATTTACAACAACTTCCCTTGAACCTTTTATATTGATACCTATTACATCAAAGTTATCTTGAATATATTTTTGATTTTTTGCACCAACAATAAAATTATCATGCAACATTTTTGTACAATATGGACAAAAATCCAATGACATAAATATCATCACATGTTTATTTTCTTCTTTTGCTTCACTTACATCTTCTGCTAAGTCCAAAAAGCTTTGTTTAAACCAACTTGGCATATCATGAGCTGATCCACCTGTGAGTTTACCTTTTTGTGCTTGTGCTGCTGTTACTATTAACATAAGCGATATTAGTAAGCTATAGATTGATATAAATTTTCCCCTCATATTTTTCCTTTATTAGAAATATTTATATTTTATATCTATTTTTTAATAAGTTTTAATTAAAAAAATAAAAATATTTATAATTATAAGTTACTATAAAGAATTCTATTTTGTTTCAATTTGATATAATTCACTTTTAGTAGATGAATTGATTTTAAGAAAAGAAAAATCGATTCAATTAATAATCACAAGTGGATTATTTTTATTGTTTGAATGGGTATTTTATATATAAGCTAATTATATATCTAATGATTTATAAGATTATAATTGATTATATTATAAAATCAAAAAAGACTTAATGATTGGATTATTTGATGAGAGTATTAGTTATTGCATTATTTTTTTTGGTACTATTGGATAGTACATTATTGTTTTTACTTAATTTTCATCTTGCAGATTATATATTTTTCACACACTTTAATTTATCTTTTAATTCTTTAAGTGGTTTAGAACAGTTTTTATTTAGTAATTTTAGTTATGAAGAGTATAAATATTTTGTTTTGACAAATTCTATAATATTGATATTAACACTACTTTATCTTTTACATTATAACTTTTATTCTAGTAAACCATTGATTATCCTTTTAATTTGTTCTGTTGTAAATCTATCTTTTTTTGAACCAAGTGGATATCTAAATGATAAAATCTGGAGTTTTTTATATGATGATAAGATAAAAATAGAATATTATGGTGATGGAAAAATTAAAACTATTGAACCTCTTGAAAATGGAGTTAGGAAAAGTTTTTTTATAGATGGAACACTTGAATCTGTATTGAATATAGTAAATGGTTTAAAACAAGGAGATTATATCTCTTTTACAAAAAAAGGTGAGTTATTAGATATTATAACTTATGATAAGAATATTATTCAGAAACATAAATCTTTTTATGAAAATGGAGAAACATTTTTTGAATATACTTTTGAAAATAAAAAAATTGTAGAAGAAAAATATTTTTATAAAAATGGAGTATTAGAAACTATAATTGTAAAAAAACCTACAAATGACGCACCTTTTGGTTTTAAAAAGGGTTATTATGAAGATGGAAAATTATTATATTATGCGTTGTTAGATAAAGATGGTTGGAGTATAGAAAAATGTGTTTGGTATGATAAAAAGGGAAACAAATTGTGTGATAATCTAATAAAAGAGTTATAGTTAAATAAATAAAAAGGTAAGTTCTCCTTACCTTTTTATTTTTATAAATAGTTATTTATTTTATCTTCTAAAGCTGCTTTATTTGTTGCACCAATTGATTGGTCAACAATCTCACCATTTTTGAAAATAAGAATTGTTGGAATCGATCTGATTTGATATTTTGCCATTAATTCCTCTTCAACTTCTGTATTTACTTTACAAATTTTTGCTTTTCCTTCATATTCTTCGGCTAATTGTTCAATAACAGGTGCAATCATTCTACAAGGTCCGCACCATGGAGCCCAAAAGTCTACTAAAACGATACCATCTTTTATTGTTTCATCCATCGTTTGATTTGTTAATTCTATATATTTTGACATTATAATTTTCCTTCATTTTTAGCTAAGTATTCTGCTACACCTTGAGTAGAAGCTTTCATCCCTTCATCACCTTTTGACCAACCAGCTGGACAAACTTCACCATGTTCATTTGTAAACAACATAGTATCAACCATTCTAATCATCTCATCAATATTTCTACCAAGTGGTAAGTCATTGATAACTGCGTGTCTTACTGTTCCATCTTTATCTATTAAAAATGAACCTCTAAGTGCAACTGAATCACCAAATAATACATCATAATCTTTAGCAATTTGTTTACTTAAATCTGCAACCATTGGGAATTTAACTCTTCCAATACCACCATTTTCTACAGGAGTTTCTCTCCATGCAAAGTGTGAAAATTGTGAATCAACAGAACAACCAATTACTTGAATTCCTCTCTCATTAAAATCATCAACTCTTTTAGAAAAAGCAATTATTTCTGATGGGCATACAAAAGTAAAGTCTAAAGGCCAGAAAAATAATACTGCACCTTTTTCGCCAATATTTTTATATAAATTAAAATCCTCTACTATTTGACCATCTGCAAGTACAGCTGTAGCTGTAAAATCTGGAGCTTTTTTTGTTACTAACATTTTATAATCCTTTATTAATTTTTTTGTTTTGTGGTGAAAGTATAACAGTATAAATTTAAATTAAAATTAATAAATATTATTAAAGGATAAAAATTATCCTTTAGAAAAGTTTTGTTAAATTTCTCTAATTGTTTCCTATGACTTATATCTTATATAAAAGATCTATATTTATTTCTTATTTAAAGTTTCTATTGTCTAAACCTTAAATAATCTAAGTATATGTTAAAAATTTGATGATAGAAATTCTTTGATACAGTTAGACTAATCTTTTTTTGTTTAGAATCTATAAGCAAAAGAGATAGAAACAATTTTTGTATCTACATTATCTCTATTTTCAGGTAACTCTTTTCCTTTTTGAAAAGAGTATTTTGCTATAATATCAAAATCTTTAAACTTTTTACCAAGACTTAACATATATGTTTTATCTTGCTCAATTGCATGGTGTTGAACTTTCATTCCATCATCTAAAACTGTGAATTCTCTTTTTCCTAAAAATGTAGCAATACCTGCAATAAAACCTTCATAATTTGCACTAAGTTTTAATCCTGTAGTAAAATAGTCTTTATCTTTGAAGGTATAAGCACCATATTTATCTCCATCAATAGATATTTTTTTGGCTATAGTTGTTATTTTTAATTTGATTTTATCAAGTTTAAAGCCTTTTGAAATGCTTAGATCATATTGATTTACATCAAAAGTTTTATAATCACTTTTATAGATAGTAAAAGCAGAGTTTAATCCTTTTGTAATATTATAACTTCCACCAAATCCATATATTTTTCCTTGATCTGTTGGTGCTTGATTATCGATGATTTTGATGTAGCTAGCTTTTAAATCTATTTTATCATTTAGAGTATAAATATATTTTGCACTATATTTATCTACTTCTAAATCTCTGTTTGTACTTGTAAGTGGATTCAAAGTTCTATCCACATTATCACCTTGATAAGCGAGAAAAAATTGATGGTTATATATTTTATGTGAAAGAATTAAGTTTTCAACTTTACCATCAATTTTAGAAGCAGAGTTTTTATAATCTTTTATTCCATATTCGTAAGAAATCTTCGAATCTTGTGCATACAACAATCCACTTAATATAATAGTACTTAAGAAAAATTTTTTCAATTCTAATCCTTTAATGCAACTTAGTTGCATTTTATTTGCAATTATATTATAAGTATATTAAATATAACTTAGTCTTATTATTATAAGAAAAACAAATATAAAATTTATTTTTTTCTAAGTGTAAATATGGTTTGAAAAAATTTAAAATTAATTAAAAGAGTATAGTTTTACTTTGATACAGAAGATTTATTACTCTTTTTTATAAATAGATTATAAAATATGCCCCATTTGCTCTTTTTTTATTTTTAAATATTTTTCATTATGTGGATTTGTTGGTGTGATTGCAGGAGTTCTTTGAGCTATTTTAATTCCACAACTTTTAACAAATTCAATCTTTTTTGGATTATTTGTTATTAGATTTATCTCTTTAAGGTTTAAATCTTTTAGTATAAAACCAATGGCATCATAAGTTCTTTCATCTGCTTTAAATCCTAGTTTTAGGTTTGCTTCAACTGTATTGTAACCTTTGTCTTGTAAATTATAGGCATTTATTTTATTTACTAAACCTATATTTCTTCCCTCTTGTCTATGATAAATAACAAGTCCACCATTTTTGGCAATATGATTTAAAGCAAGTACAAGTTGATTATTACAATCACATTTTAAACTTCCAACTGAATCACCTGTTAGACATTCAGAATGTATTCTTACTGATGGAACTTTTAGTTCTTTGAAGTTTTTACTCATAATTGCAAGATGCTCTTGAAATCCATCTTTATATGCTTTTACATCAAAATTACCGTATTTAGTTGGAAGATTTGCAACTTTTGATTCAATAATATGTAACTGGTCATTATTTATATATGATCTAAAAAAACAAGACTTTGCTCCTGTATGACAAGCAGATTTTCCAACTTGTTCAACAATTACTAAAATTGTGTCTTCATCACAATCAATTCTTAAATCTATAAGTTTTTGGATATGTCCACTACTTTCACCTTTTTTCCAAATTCTATTTTTACTTCTTGAAAAATAGTGAACAATTTTTGTATCAACTGTTAAATCTAATGCTTCTTGGTTCATATATCCAAGCATTAATACCTCTTTTGTTCCATATTCTTGTGTTATTACTGGAACTAAGCCATTTGATTTTTTAAAATCTATTTTCATTTTTTCTCTTTTCATATTCATTTTCTTATATTCTTTAAAATAAAAACTATTAATGCACAAATTGAACTAGCCATAATAATAGATGGACCTGAACTTAAATCAAATTGATAAGAGATTCCAAGACCTATAATTGTAAATATCATTGAGAGAATAGAAGCAATTATCATCATTGATAATAAGTTTTTAGAATAAAAATTTGAAATATAAATAGGTATTGTAAGTAGTGCAATTACTAAAATAAGTCCAACAACTTTTATTGATATAACAATGGCAAGACTTGAAAGAATTAAAATTAAGGTATAAAAAAATCTTGTTTTAACACCTCTTAAACTTGCATATTCTCTATCGTATGAAACAGCTAAAATATCTCTATAAAATACTACAATAATCGTAAAAATACTAAACAATAATCCTGACATATAGTAAAGATCCTTCGTGGTTACAGCAAGTATTGAACCAAAAAGATAAGTCATTAAATCAGTATTATATCCAGGTGTTAAATCAACTAACAAGATTCCAAAAGACATACCAACAGCCCAAGTAAGACCTATAATTACATCTAAATTCTCTCTTTTTTTATAACTTGCAAATGCTATAAGAATAGTAACAAAAATACAAAATACTGATGTGGTTAAAATCATCGGTAGTGAGAAAAACATCGCAAGTCCAACACCACCATAAGCACTATGTGCGATACCACCTGAAAGAAATACCATTTTATTTACTACAACTAAGGCTCCAATTATTGCAGTAATTATACTTACAATAATTCCTGCTATTAAAGCATTTTGAATAAAACTATATGAAAGTATTTCTAACATCGACATCTTCCTAACATCTCTAAAAGTTCTATTTCACAAATATGAGAGTCAATAGATTTAAATTCATTTTTCATTGTTGTAAGGTCATGTTGTGTCATTTTTTTATTTACATAAAAGGCTTTAGATGCATATTTTAAAATAACAGAGATATCATGGCTTACAACAATTATTGGAATCTCTTTATTTAATTCTTGAAGTGTTAAATAGATTTGCTCACACCCATTGATATCAATATTTGATGTAGGCTCATCTAAAAGTAAAAGTTTAGGAGTTGAAAAAAGTGCACGTGCAATAAGTACTCTTTGTCTTTGACCTCCAGATAGATTTGAAATTTTATTATTTGCAAAATCTTCCATTGATACTTTTTTTAATATTTCTAAAGCTCTTCTTTTTTCCTCTTTCTTATATCCAAATAATCTCATCTTTAGAGAATTTTGACCCATCATTACAACTTCAATTACTGTAATAGGAAAGTTTAGATTTATATTTGTATTTTGAGGAACATATCCAATTTCATGGATTTGTTCTAAATAGTTTTTTTCAAAAATCTTTATAGAACCTTCTTTTAATTCATTTATTCCTAAAATTAATTTTAGAAGAGTAGATTTTCCTCCACCATTAGGACCGATAATTGTTAAAAAATCATTACTATTTATTTTAAAATTTATATCTTCTAATACTATTTGTTTTTCATATGAAAAAGAGAGGTTTTCCACTTCTATTACACTACTTTTTAATTGTAATGACAAATCTAATCCTTTAAAAAATTTGTGACTATATTCAGCAGGAATTTTATCAAACAATTATTAAATGCAACTTAGTTGCATTTGTAAAATTTTGAGTGCTAGTATTGTTTAAGATTTATATGAAAATTAGAAAATATAGAGATTATTTTGTGCTAAAGTAGAGTTGAAATAAAGCAGTTAATAAATTAACTGCTTTAAGGGTTTAAAATTCTATTTTTTACATCTTGGACTAGTTTATCTGTAATAATTATGTTGTAGTGTTCAAAAGTTCTTTGGTAGTTTGACTCAAAATTGTATTTCATATTTTCACTAAAAAATTTATCGTTATTTATATGTTCTTTTTTTTGTAGTTCATAATATTTTGCACCAACCAATTCTTTATCTGTTTTAATAAAATCATCCAAAGCTTGTAGTGCTGCTACTTTTCTAATCTTTGCCTCTAAGTCTTTATCTAAAGTCTCTTTGTTTATATTTTGTAAAATTAAACTATAGATATCGAATAAAGCTTTTTTAGCAGATACTTGTAAGTTTAGTTCTTGAACTTTTTTTACAGTCTCTTCTAAATCAAGTAGGGTTTCAAAAACATAACTACTTAAAGATATATGATAATACAACTCATATTTTGTAACTAAATCTACTAGATTTCCTCTTTTAAAATATCTATTTATACTCTTTATTGAATCTTCACTAAAATAGTTTATGATAGATTCATGATTTTTAAAAGTTGTAAAGTTTTTCAAATCTTTCATAACCATCCTTTTATATTTTTACTAATTGTATCAAATATTTTTAGCACTTGTCAAGATGTAGTGCTAGAAGATTAGAAAACTTTAGTGTAAGTCACTTAAAGTTTAAAAGGCTAAAAATGTATATTTTATATACAATAATTTTCTTTACATTAAAAATAAATTCTTTTATAATGATTTTAACGAAAACATATTAGAGAGGCAAATGCCTCATTCGACTACAAAAAGGCGGCTAGGGTTCCGATCTTGAAAAAGATGACTGGTCCGAGAGCTACCGACTCTTAAATAGAGTTACACGGAGGGATAAAAGCCCGGGAGGTTTTTGCCTCCTAGTGTGTTTAATTCTATTTGGGAGAATCAAGATGAAATCATCTGCATTTACAAAAATTTTCAAGTTACTGTCATTGTCTGTTCTAGTTTTAGGATTAACATCTACAACACTGTTTGCACAAACAAAAAAAGATTTTAAAGTTGCATGGAGTATTTATGTTGGTTGGATGCCTTGGGATGTAATGGAATCTCAAAAAATCATGGATAAATGGGCACAAAAATATGGTATCAATGTAGAAATTGTACAAATAAACGATTATATTGAATCAATCAACCAATTTAGTGCTGGTGAGTTTGATGGTTGTTCAATGGCAAATACGGATGCTTTAGGAATTCCTGCTGCTGGTGGAGTTGATTCTACTGCTTTAATCATTGGAGACTTTTCAAATGGTAATGATGTTGTTATCTCTAAAGACGCTAAGTCTATCAAAGAGTTAAAAGGTACAAATGTAAACTTAGTTGAGTTATCTATTTCACACTATTTATTGGCAAGAGGTTTAGAAAAAAATGGTATGTCTGAAAAAGATATTACTGTTGTAAATACAAGTGATGCTGATATGGTTTCTGCTTATACAACTCCTCAAGTTACATCAGTTGTTACATGGAAACCACAAGTTAGTGAAATTTTAGCAATGCCAAAAGCAAACAATCTATTTAATAGTTCAGATATCCCTGGTGAAATTATTGACTTAATGGTTGTAAATACACAAACATTAAAAGAAAACCCAGCATTTGGTAAAGCTCTAGTTGGAGCTTGGTATGAGATGATGAGTTTAATGAATGCTGACACACAAAAAGCAAAAGAGTTAAAATCACTTATGGCAAAAGCATCTGGTACTGATTTAGCTGGTTTTGAAGATCAATTAAAAACTACAAATATGTTTTATAGCCCAGCAGATGCAGTAAAATTCAACAACAGTGAAGATATTATGAAAACTATGGAGTTTGTTGCAAAGTTCTCATTTGATCATGGACTTTATGGTGAGGGTGCAAGTGATTATACTTTTGTAGGTATAGAATTTCCTAAAGGCAAAGTTGTAGGAGATAAAGGGAACATAAAATTAAGATTTGATGATACATATATGAAAATGGCAGCGGATGGAAAGCTGTAGTTAGGATAACTAATGAAAAGATTAATAAATCAAGTCCCTTCAAAAACAACTAACTTGTTTTTGGGACTGTTACCTTTTTTATTGATAGCAATAGTTTATATAAGTTCTTCAAATGCCAGATTGGCAGAGAATCCAAATGATAAATTACTTCCTTCAATAGAAAAGTGTATAGACTCTATGAGTAAGTTGGCTTTTGAAAAAAGTAAAAGAAGTGGAGATTATGTGTTGTTAAACGATACCCTTTCTAGTTTAAAAAGACTAGCTATGGGTGTTGGAATAAGTGCCTTATTTGCTTTATTAGTTGGGATTGCTATAGGGATTATTCCATATGTGACTTCAACGGTTTCACCTTTGATTTGGTTTTTTTCATTAGTTCCAACTATGGCTTTATTGCCTATTTTATTTATAGTATTTGGTCTAGGAGAGGTTTCTAAAGTGGTATTAATCATTTTAGGAGTTGCTCCGATTATGACAAGAGAGATTTACCAAAGGGTAAAAGAGATACCAAGTGAACAAATCATAAAGGTTCAAACACTTGGTGCAAACACTTGGCAGATTATCACAAGAGTTATAACTCCACAAATTTTGCCAAGATTAATTGATGCAATAAGATTGACTTTAGGTACTGCTTGGATTTTCTTAATCTCAGCAGAAGCAATTGCTGCAACTGAAGGTTTAGGATATAGAATCTTTTTGGTTAGAAGATATTTAGCTATGGATGTGATTTTACCTTATGTTATTTGGATTACACTTTTAGCATTTTTGATAGATTTTATTTTAAGAATTTTTAACCAAAGATTATTTCCTTGGTTTGGTAAGGAGTAATCATGACTCTGGTTGAAGCAAAAAATATTTGGAAGATATATGGGGATAGTATTATTTTAGAAAATCTAAATTTTACTATGAAAGATGGAGAGTTTTGTACTCTAGTTGGACCCTCAGGGTGTGGAAAAACAACATTTTTAAGAATGTTGCTTGGGATTGAACAACCTACAAAGGGTAAGTTGTATTTTGAAGGTAAAGATTATCCAAAAGAACCAAGTGATGAAAGAGGGATAGTATTTCAAAGATACTCAACACTAAACCACCTAAATGTAATAGATAATGTGATTATTGGTTTAGAGTTTGAAACCTCAAAGTTTTTTGGAAAACTTTTTGGAAATGAAAAGAAAAAAGCGTATGAAAAAGCCGAAGAGATTTTAAAAGCAGTAGGTTTACAAGATGCAAGAGAAAAATATCCTCACGAATTAAGTGGTGGTATGAAACAAAGATTGTCTATAGCACAATCCTTGGTAAAAAAACCAAAGCTTTTACTTCTAGATGAACCCTTTGGAGCGTTAGATCCAGGGATTAGTTTAGATATGCATGAGTTGCTTTTAGATATACACTCAAAGTTAAACTTTGGAGTGGTGATGGTAACCCATGATATAAGTGAAGCTTTTAAATTGGGAACAAGAGTTTTAGTATTTGATAAAGTGAAAGTTGATGAGAAATATCCAAATAGATATGGGTCAACAATAGTTAATGATATAGATTCGAGTAACAAAAGAGGTACTCGTACCTCTCTTTAGGGTTTGCTACTTTAACTGTAATTTATTTACAGTGGTAAAAGTAGTTATGTATATAAAGGTTCCCTTTAAAATGGGACATTTTTAAGGAAAGAAAGAATGTTAAGAAGTGATAAAGTTGTATTAAGTGAGACCTTACCTTCAAGTGTAAAATGGTCAAAGATTATAAAAAGAGGGCAAACAATTCAGTTAAAAGCCTTAGGTGATAATGCAAGTTTAAGTGCTATGTTTTATAACGCTTCAAATGTTGCAGAGAGATTTAACAGTGCCGATACTGTAAAGATTCAGTGGAATGCTTTTTTAGGTAAACAAAAAGTTTTATTCTCAGAGATGGGAAGAGTTTTGTTTGCTATTACAGATGATACTACAAATGGTTTATTAGATATCTTAGGTGGTATTAGTAATGAAAGAGTGATAAAAGAGAACTTTGGTGGTGAAGCTACATATGAAAGTTGTAGAAACGGTTATCATAAATCAGATAAAGAGAACTTTTTAATTGAACTTGGAAAATATGGGATGACAAAAAAAGATTTAATCCCTGCACTTAATCTTTTTAGAAAGGTTGATGTAAAAGAGGGTTCAAAATTAGAGTTAAATGAAAGATGTGCTAAAGAGGGTGAATATATTGAACTAACTGCACATATGGATATTTTACTTGTATTATCAAACACTCCTCATGCTATGGATAAAAGTGGTGTATATAATCCAAGTGATGTAGCAATTACTATTTTTGATGCAGTTGAGATTAAAGATGAAGATTATGTGGATTACTCTGAAGAAGCAAAAAGAGGGTTCATCAATACAAACAGATATTTTGTGTAAGGATTTTATGATGTCAAAAAATATAGAAAATGCAATTTACAATGAAAAACTAGCAGCAGGTATCCCTTGGGGAAAAGTGATTAAAAAAGGTCAAAGATTTAGAATCGTTGATTTAGAAGGTTGTCAAGCTGTTGATACACTATTTTACAATGCAAATAATGTAAATGACAGATACAGTGCAAACGATACTATAAGAGAACAAGGAAGTATTTTTATCACAACTGGTACAAAGCTTTTAAGTACAGATGATAATGTTTTGATGGAAGTGGTAGAAGATACTTGTGGAAACCACGACACTTTAGGTGGACATTGTAGTGCTGAGAGTAACTCAGTTAGATTTGGTTTAGATAAAAAATATATGCACTCTTGTAGAGATAACTATTTAACTGTAGTAGCCCAACTTGAAATGAATCCAAAAGATATCACAAATAATATTAATTTTTTTATGAATGTACCAGTAGAAGAAGATGGACATTTAGCTATTGTTGATGGGATATCAAAACCGGGTGATTATGTTGAAATGGTTGCACATATGGATACGTTGGTGCTTATTTCAAACTGTCCACAACTTAATAATCCTTGTAATGGATTTAACCCTACACCTATTCAATTAATTGTTTGGGAAGACTAAAAAGGCTGAAGAACCTACAAATTCTTTATCTTGTAAGACGACTTATAAGATTACTCATTTGGGACGGCCCAAGATTAAACTTAAGGAAACACAATGTTTAAAAGAGTTTTAATTGCAAATCGTGCTGAGATTGCAAATAGAGTTATTAAGACATTAAAAAAGATGGGAATTGAATCTGTAACTATTTACAGTCAAGCAGATAAACATGCCTCATTTGTAATGAATTCAGACATCGCAGTACCTTTACATGGAGTATCTTTAGATGAAACTTATTTAGATTTTAAAAAGATTATCAAGATATGTAAAGAGTATGAAGTAGATGCAATACATCCAGGGTATGGGTTTTTAAGTGAAAATGTAGAGTTTGTAAAAGAGTGTGAAAAAAATGGAATTGTTTTTATAGGACCTGATTCACGTCATATTGAAGATTTTGGGTTAAAACACACTGCACGTCAAATTGCAAAAGATAATAATGTGCCTTTATTAGAAGGAAGCGAACTTTTAAACAGTTTAGAAGAAGCAAAAGCAACAGCCAATACGATTGGATATCCAGTGATGTTAAAAAGTACTGCCGGAGGTGGTGGTATTGGTATGAAACTTTGCTTTGATGAAAAAGAGCTTGTTTTGGCATATGACAGTGTTATAAAACTTGCAGGTTCAAACTTTAGCAATAGTGGTGTTTTTTTAGAAAAGTATATTCAGACTGCACGACATATTGAGGTACAAATCTTTGGTGATGGGAAAGGGAATGTTAAAACCTTAGGGGAAAGAGATTGTTCCATTCAAAGAAGAAACCAAAAAGTTATAGAAGAAACACCCGCACCAAATTTAAGTGATGAATTAAGAGAGAAACTTTTTGAAGCTTCAAGAAAACTAGCCCTTGCTGTAAACTATAAAAGTGCCGGAACAGTTGAGTATATCTATGATACAAAGACCCAACAGTTTTACTTTTTAGAAGTAAATACAAGACTTCAAGTTGAACACGGCATCACAGAAGAGGTGTGTGGAGTTGATTTAGTTGAATGGATGGTAAAAATTGCAGCAGGTGATAATACACCTTTAGTTGAGTATAACCATAATCCAAAAGGTCATGCTATAGAGGTTAGGGTATATGCTGAAGATGCTAGCAAAAACTTTCAACCAAGTACAGGACTTATTACAAAAGTAGAGTTCCCAAGTGATATTAGATGTGATACATGGATAGAAGATGGATGTGAAGTAAGCCCTTTTTATGATCCATTGTTAGCAAAACTGATTGTTGTAAGTAATACAAGGGAAGAGAATATCTCAAAACTTCAAGCGGTTTTAAATAAAAGTAGAATCTATGGAATTGAATCAAACCTAACTTATTTAGAGCATATTTCAAAAGAGCAGTTTTTTACAAACGCTTCATTTTATACAAAAGTTTTGGATAATTTTGAATATAACCCAAACAAAGTGGATGTTCTGAAATCTGGGACTTTAACAACTATACAAGATTATCCTTCAAGACAAGGGTATTGGGCAGTTGGTATTCCACCATCAGGGGCAATGGATAGTTTAACACCAAGACTTTTAAATAAACTTCTTCATAATAGTGCGGATGCACCCTTTATTGAAATGACTTTTATAGGAGCAACATATAAGTTTAGACAAGCAACCACTGTTGCCATTGGTGGAGCAAATATGCAAGCAAAACTTAATGGTAAAGAGATTGCTATGTATGAAGCTGTTAAAGTAAATGCTGGTGATATTTTAGAGTTTAAAAAAGTGATTGGCGATGGTAATAGAACCTATTTAGCAATTGCAGGTGGTTTTGATGTTGCTAAATATTTAGGAAGTGCTTCAACCTTTACTCTTGGTGAGTTTGGTGGACATGGTGGAAGAGCTTTAAAAGCAGGTGATGTATTAAGTTTTAATGCAACTACTCAAAAAGAGTTTACACCATTGCAAAACCAAACACAACTGACAAACGAGTGGGAGATTGGTGTAGTGTATGGACCACATGGAAGCCCAGATTTTTTTACTTATGAAGATATCCAAACATTTTTTGAAAGTTCTTGGGAAGTTCACTTTAATTCAAGTAGAACAGGGGTGAGACTTATTGGACCAACTCCTTCTTGGGCAAGAGAAGATGGTGGGGATGCGGGGTTACACCCCTCAAATATCCATGACAATGCCTATGCCTTTGGAACTATTGACTTTACGGGAGATATGCCAGTGATTTTAGGACCTGATGGTCCAAGTTTGGGTGGATTTGTTTGTCCAGCTACAATTATATCTTGTGAATTATATAAAGTAGGGCAACTAAAAGCTGGTGATACAATCAAGTTTAAACCAGTAAGTTTAGAAAATGCAGACAAAATGGTAAAAGCTTATGAAGAAGCAATTGCTTTAAACAAAGTCTTACCAAAACTGGATGACTATGTTATAAACTTTGATGAAAAGTCTGCAACTCCAATTATCAATACTTTTAAATATAATGAATTAGATATTGATATTACAATTAGAGCTGCTGGTGATGAGTTTTTACTTATTGAAGCAGGTGAACTTAAACTTGATATTGAACTTCGGTTTTTTATTCATGCATTAATGGGCTATATTGAAGAAAAAGATTTAGCTGGAATAATTGATTTAACGCCAGGTATCAGAAGTTTACAAATCCATTTTAACTCTCAAATAATAAGCCGTGAGTTGATTATAAAAACAGTGACAAGAGGGATTCACTCTTTAAAAGATATTGAAAATTTAGAGGTGGATTCAAGAACAGTTTGGCTTCCTCTTTCATGGAATGACCCATCTATTCAATTGGCTATTAATAAATATCAACAAGGAGTGCGTCCAAATGCACCTTGGTGTCCATCAAATATTGAGTTTATAAGAAGAATCAATGGACTAAAAGAGCAACAAGAGGTGAAAGATATTATCTTTAGTGCAGATTATTTGGTTATGGGGCTTGGTGATGTGTATTTAGGCGCACCCGTTGCAACTCCATTGAACCCAGCACAAAGATTAGTGACTACTAAATATAACCCAGCAAGAACTTGGACAGCACAAAACTCTGTAGGAATTGGTGGAGCTTATATGTGTGTGTATGGGATGGAAGGACCAGGAGGATATCAACTTTTTGGACGAACCTTACAAATGTGGAATACCTATAGACAAACTAAAGAGTTTAGTAAACCTTGGTTACTAAGATTCTTTGATCAAATCAAGTTTTACCCTGTAACAACGGATGAGTTACATGAGATAAGAGAGAAGTTTTTATATGGGAAATATCCTTTAACCATTGAAGAGAAAAGCTTTAAACTAAAAGAGTACAAAGAGTTTTTAGCCAACAATGAAAAAGAGCATACCACTTTTCAAACAAAAAGACAAAAAGCCTTTGAAGATGAACGCTTGATGTGGAAAGAGAAAGGTTTAGATAAGTTTACAGCTAAAACGGAAACCATAGAAGAAAAAGACCAATTGATTTTAGAAGACAATGAAGAGGCTGTTGAGTCTATTATGTCTGGAAATATCTGGAAAATAGAGGTTAAAGTAGGGGATAAAGTAGAAGCTGGAGAAGTTTTGGTTGTACTAGAATCGATGAAAATGGAAGTTGATATTGAAACAGAAGTTTCTGGAACGGTTTCTCAAATTTTATATAAAGAGGGTGACAATATCGAAAGTGGAAATGTATTGGTTGTGATTAAAAAGGATGAAAAATGAATTTAAATATCACTGTATTAAGAGAAAAATATCTTAAAAAAGAGCTTAGTGTTGATGAGGTAATTGCTGATATTTTCCAAAAAATAGAACAAACAAAAGATCACAATATTTGGATTACAACTTTATCTAAAGAGCAGTTAGAACCTTATATAAAAAATTTAGAAACTAAATTTATAGAAGAGTTACCCTTGTATGGAATCCCTTTTGCTATCAAAGACAATATTGATTTAGAAAATATCCCTACAACAGCAGGGTGCAAAGAGTATGAATATCTTCCTGAAAAATCAGCTTTTGTGGTTCAACAGTTAATTGAAGCCGGAGCTATTCCTATTGGAAAAACCAACTTAGACCAATTTGCTACAGGATTAGTAGGTACAAGAAGTCCTTATGGGGAGTGTAAAAATTCTATTATTCCAGAGTATATCTCTGGAGGTTCAAGTTCAGGAAGTGCAGTGAGTGTTGCATTAGATATGGCAAGTTTCTCTTTGGGAACTGATACAGCTGGAAGTGGTAGAGTGCCAGCAGCATTTAATAATCTCATTGGTTTAAAAGCAACTAAAGGGGTTGTTAGTACAAGTGGTGTTGTACCAGCTTGTAGAAGTTTGGATTGTGTGACAGTATTTGCTAAAACATTGGAAGATACAAAAACTGTATTTGAAGTAGTGAACAAATACGATGAAGAGGATATTTATAGTAGAGTTTATACTCCTACATCACAAATGGCAAAAAAGAACTTTACTTTTGCAGTTCCAAAAAAAGAGCAGTTAAAATTTTTTGGTGATGAGCAAGCTTTATCGTTGTTTGAAAAAGCGGTTAAAAAGTTTGAAGCCATTGGTGGAAAAGCTGTAGAGATTGATTACGAACCCTTTAATGAAAGTGCAAATTTATTGTACAGTGGACCTTGGGTAACTGAGCGATATATTGCTATTAAAGATGTAATTACAAAAACACCAGAAGTTGTTGAAAAAACAGTACGAACTATTATTAGTGGTGGGGATAAAATTGATGCCATTAACTATTTTGAATCAGAGTATACATTAAAGAAAAACAGAAAATATGCTGATAAGATTTTTAGTGAGTACGAGTTTATGCTGACACCAACAACTGGAACTATTTATAAAATTGATGAGGTAAATGCCAATCCAATTGAGCTAAATACAAATCTAGGATACTATACAAACTATATGAATTTGCTTGATTTATGTGCAGTTGCAGTTCCTGCAGGTTTTAGAGACAATAAACTTCCTTTTGGTGTAACTGTTGTTGCAGATTGCTTTGATGAAAATAAGTTATTAGCTTATTGTGAACAATACTTAAAGGCTTAATATGAATGATAATGAGATATTAATAGGGGTTTGTGGTGCTCATATGAGTGGCTTGCCTTTAAATTGGCAGTTAACCCAGCTTAATGCAACCTTGATTAAAAAAACACAAACAAAAAAGGGCTACAGACTTTTTGTTTTAGAAAACAAAGACCCCATAAGACCCGGTATGATTTATGATAGTTCAAGTAGTACTCAAATAGAGCTTGAAGTGTGGTCAATGAAAGTTGAAAACTTTGGAAAATTTATGAAACAAATTGCATCACCACTAGGAATGGGAACTGTTTTTTTAGAAGATGGTTCTTATGTGTATGGATTTTTATGTGAAGCTGATTTTGTAAAAGATGCAAAAGAGATAAGTGAACTTAAAAGTTGGAGAAATTTTATATGTCAGTAACAGCAATGGCTTGGATATATCTTGTAATAGCTGGATTACTTGAAGCTTTTTGGGCAATGGGATTAAAGTTTAGCGAAGGTTTTTCAAAACCTTTGCCAACGGTGATTACTTTAGTTTTAGTTTTAAGTAGTTTTTTTTTACTTTCAAAAGCTATGAAAGTACTTCCAATAAGTATTGCCTATGCCGTTTGGTGTGCTATAGGGATTGTTTCTTTGGTTATAATAGAATATTTTTATTTGCATAGTTCTTTAAACCTACAAAAGGTTATTTCTATTTTTCTTATCTTAATAGGGATTGTGGGATTGAAAATTTCATTTAATTAAAGAATCTTTTTTACGCAAATAGATTGTTTCATCATTTTATACATCTCGTAATTTTCATTCAAAAACTCATCATAATCTATTATTTCAAACTCATCATTAAAAAAGTTTTTAAGTTCTTTTGGTTTTAAAAGGTAGTCTGGATTTGAATCTTTTTTTTCATTTGTTTCATGTTGCATATATGTTTCAATAAATAAAACCCCATCTTTTCTTAGTGCTTTGCCAAGCTTTAGGATTATATCTCTATCTAGATAGTTAGTTTTTACTATTAAGTCGTAACTATTTTCTTGAGGTGTATAATTTTCTAAATCTACAACTTTGGTTTTAATATTTTCTATTTTTTGATTATCTAAAGTTTCTATTGCTATATCTGAAATATCTAAGGCTGTAACATCAAATCCATTTTTTGCTAAAAAAATTGAGTTTCTTCCACTACCACATGCTATCTCTAAGGCATCTTTGCCTTTACAATATTTTATTAGAGATTTAAGTTTTTCACTAGCTTCTCTTGGTTTTAGAAGATTTGGTTTATCTTTATATTTATTATTCCATTTTATTTTATCATCAATTGACATTTGGTCTCTTTTTTTTATTATTATAGCTTTTATTAATTAAAATAAAAAAATATAAAATTAAACTATAATAAAAACTTATAAATTGAGTATTAGTTTTTTTTAAAAAAAAGTATAAAAAATAGCTTAATGACAGCTTTTAAAAACCTTATTATAAAAAAAACTTATAATATAAAAATTAATGTTATTTTATTGCTACGTTTCCCTTCATTTAGGTTAATTTTCTATTAAGAATTATAAGAATATGATTTTTACTTGAGTATTTTAGTCATCTTTAAATCTATTTAAAGGTAATGTATATATTTAAATTAGGGAGAGGATATATATGAAAA
Source organism: Halarcobacter sp. (assembly GCA_050296315.1). Taxonomy (GTDB): domain Bacteria; phylum Campylobacterota; class Campylobacteria; order Campylobacterales; family Arcobacteraceae; genus Halarcobacter. The sequence continues at coordinate 349,497 of JBNKRE010000003.1, read as the reverse complement.
AAATTGTATTATCACTGGTATGTCTTTATGGCTTATCTTTTGGTGTTGATTATGACCCATTAAAGGGTAAAATGTTGGCACTATCATGTGCTTCGTGTCATGGAACTGATGGTAAATCAGAAACTATTACTCCATATATTGCTGGTATGGGTAAGGCTACATTGTATCAGACATTATTAGATTATAAATATGACAAAAGACCTGGAACTATGATGCCTAAACATACAAAAGGTTTTACTGATGCTGAGTTAGAACAAGTAGCTTACTACTTTTCAAAAATTGAAAGATAAAGGATAAAATATGATTAATAGAAGAGATTTTAACAAATTATTAATTGGTTCTTTTGCACTTTCACTTACTGCTTGTACTAGTCTTACATCTGTATCTTTGCCAAAAGATAAGAAAAGAGTAGTTATTGTTGGTGGTGGTTTTGGTGGAGCTACTGCTGCTAAATATATGAAAAAATTTAGCCCTGAAACAGAAGTTATCTTGATTGAGCAAAATAAAGAGTATTATACTTGTCCTTTCAGTAACACTGTAATTGCAGGTATAAATGATATTGATTATATTAAACATGATTATAAAACACTAGAGAAAAAATATGGTGTTAAAGTAATACATGAAAAAGTAAAAAAAATTGATGGAACAACAAATAGTGTAATCTTAGAAAGTGGTGAAACTATCCCTTATCATAGAGCAATAGTCTCTCCAGGAATAGATTTTAAATATGAGAAAGGTTATGAAAAAGGTTCTGAAGCATATGCACCACATGCTTATAAAGCAGGTGCTCAAACAACTCTTTTAAGAGAACAACTACAAGCTATGAAAGATGGTGGAACATATGTAATGGTTGCTCCAGAAAATCCATTTAGATGTCCTCCTGGCCCTTACGAAAGAATCTCTTTAGTAGCATACTATCTAAAAAATCATAAACCAAATTCTAAAATTATAATTTTAGATCAAAAAGGAAAGTTTTCTAAACAAGGATTATTCCAAGAGGGTTGGGAAAAACTTTATGGAGATATGATTGAATGGAGAAGTGTTGAGTTTGGTGGAAAGGTTTTAAAAATTGATGCTAAAAACAAAGTTTTAACTACGGAAGATGAAGTTATCAAAGCTGATGTACTAAACTATATTCCAAACCAAAAAGCTGGTCAATTAGCTTTTGATTCTGGTTTAGTAAAAGGGGATTGGTGTCCAGTTAATACAAAAACTTTTGAATCAAAATTAGTTAAAAATATCCATGTAATTGGAGATGCATCAATAGCTACAAAGATGCCAAAATCAGGTTTTTCTGCTAATTCACAAGCAAAAATAGCAGCACTACAAATTGCAAGATTATTAAAGGATAAATCAATAGTAAATCCTCCAAAATTGGCAAATACTTGTTATAGTTTAGTTGCTCCAAATTATGGTATTTCAGTTGCTGCTGTTTATGAAGCTCATGAAGATGGAATCATTGCTGTAAAAGGAGCAGGTGGATTAAGTCCAATGAATGCTGATGAAAGTTATAGAATGCAAGAAGCAGAGTTTGCAGTAGGGTGGTATAAAAACCAGATGGCTGATATCTTTGGATAAAATTAAGGGGGTATTTCCCCTTTAATTTTTAGTAGTTAATTTTATGTTTGTAAGGGGAATTATATAATTTTAGTAAGATTACATAAGCCTTTAAATTGAGGGAAATTATTAGTTTTTTTTACAAATTTAGAAGGGGTATCATTTGTAAAATATTTGAATTCTCTTATAAAATGAGATTGATCTGAAAAGTTATGTTTTAAGGTGAGTTCATTAAAATCGATATTAAATTGTCTAAATTTCATAAAATCTAATATAGAATAAAATCTTCCAATTCTGCTAATATTTTTAGGTGTTAATGCTGTAAACTCTTTTACTTTTCTCTCTATTTGTCTTATTGATAAATTTTGTTCTTTGTAAAAAGTCTCTAAATCACCATACTTATATAGTTCATTTATATTAAAAATAAGTTCATCGGCATAAAAGTTATTTCTATTAAATAAATCTAAAAAATATGAATTGATCATATTGTATGTTTTATTTATATCGTGTTTAACACCATCTAATTTGTCTACTAGATGTTTATCTAAATTGAGTGATAAGTTATCAAAAGTGTAGATTTCATTACAAAATTCAAAAGCAGGAATTTTAAATAACTTATAAAAAATACTTGGATTTAGTTGAATATCTATGGCATAAAAGTCATCACTAATATAAGCTTCATGGGTATCAAGTGGAGGCATTATATAAATGCCTCTTGTTAAAACTCTAGTTTCTAATAAATTTAAAGTAATATTTCCATCAAGTATGATTAATATTGTCGCGCATCCATCTTGTAATATCCTTTTAGTTATTTTTTGTTCACCAACTCCTTCACCAATTAGAAACCAATAGGCTTTTATCCAATTTGATAATTTATAATTTGGTAAAAACATTTTAGAGTTTAATAACATTTAACCCCTTTATTAAAAAGCATAAATTATTGATGCTACAAGGTTTTTTTCATCTTTCATACCGCTAATTGTATCTGCTTCAAAGTTTGAGTAAGTTAAATCAAAAATTACAGCGTTATTGTTTAAGGGAAATACTTTTGATATACCAATTGTTTGATTAGTTCCTATATCCTCTAAGTCTCCAGCCGTTGCTTTTAGAGAAAATTGATCAAAATCATATGAAGTGAATGCTTCAACATAATCAGATTTAGAAGCATCGTTCTCAACCCAAGTATTTAATCCATAACTAGCACCAATTGTTAACTTATCAATATGATATGCAAGTTCTAGTTTTAATTCATCTAAATCGTTAATAATATCAGAATTATATGTAAATCTAGAATATCTTAAACTTGCATCAAGATTGTCGATGCTTGTTTTATATCCAGCATAATAATCTATTTCTATGTCAGCATCAGCCCCAACATAATCCACATTTGAAGCCCATATCCCTGCAAAAAAACCATTATAATCTGCTATTAATTCTCCAATTAAAGCAGCTTTATCATCTGTTTGTGTCATACCTTTAGATATATAGTTACTTGTTAAAGCTACACTACCACTTAGATTTATCTCATCTGCATTTACAGAAGAAAAAAGAGCAGTAGTTAATATACAGCTTAGTAAGATTTTGTTTTTCTTATTCATATTTATCCTTATGTTTGAATTGTAAAAGTATAACTTCATATTTAAATTAAAAAAGCTAGATTTATGGTTAAAAAAAAATCAAAAAAAATCAAAAAATAAGAGAAAAATACGCAAAATGTCGTTTTTTTTCTATTATAAAAAGAAAATAATTAAAAAAAATTATATACATAAAACTGTTTAAAAAATATACAAAAATGTCGTTTTTATTCTATACATAAAACTATTTAATTCATATAATTTCACAAATCATCAAAAAAGGTGAAAAGAAAAAGGAGAAAAAATTGAAAACTACTTATTTGAATTCAGTTCTTAAATTTGGTGTTGGTTTGTTACTAACAAGTTCATATTTAAGTGCTTTAGACTTTGAAGCTGGAAAAAATGTCGTTGAGACAAAATGTATCGCATGTCATACTGGTGATTTACAATCTGGTTTAAGTCGTATTTCTGAACAAAGAAAAACTCCAGAGGGATGGTTTATGACTGTTTCTAGAATGGAAAGATTAAATGGTTTAGTATTAACACCAAATGAGAAAAAAAGTGTTATTAAATACTTAGCTGATACACAAGGTTTATATCCTAAAGAGACAGAAGCCTACAGATATATTATAGAAAAAACACCAAATTATCAAGAAAAAGGACATGATGCTTTTTTTACTGAAATGTGTAATAGATGCCATAGTGCAGCTAGAATTGGTCTTCAAAGAAGAACTCCTGCTGAGTGGGCAAATTTAGTTGAGTTTCATATGGGTCATATTCCTTCTATTGATTACCATGCCTTATCGAGGGATAGAAACTGGTATAACCTTGCAAAAGAGAAAATGGTACCATATTTGAGTAAAAATTTTTCACTTGATAAGAAATTTATAAAAGAAGATGCTAATTATGCAGGTACTTGGATTCTTTATGGGCATAGATTAGGTGCAGGTGATTTTACTGCAACGATGAAAGCAGAAAAAATCTCTACTGATGAGTATAATCTTAGTATAAAAGGGAAATACTTGGATGGAAGAGAGTTTAGTGCTACAGGTTCATCAATAGTTTATTCAGGTTATGAATGGAGAGCAAGTTTAGATTTAGATGGTATTGATACAAGACAAATCTTCAAAATGGATTCAAAAACATCAACTCTTTCAGGAAGTATGTTTGAAAGAGCACACTTCGAAGAACACTCGTTTATTAGTGGGGTGAAACAATCAGATAAAAAGGTAACTATCTTAGGTGTTTATCCAAAATCTGTAAAAGCAGGTACAAATGAGGTTATAACAATTAGTGGTAATAATCTAGATGGAAAAATTGAATTATCTTCTGCTTTAAAAGTAAATAAAATATTAGAACAATCACCAAATAAAATTGTTTTAGACGTAACTGCAAGTTCAAAATATGATTCAAAATTGATTGATATAAAAATAGGTTCATCATCATTTAAAGATAAGCTTGTTGTTTATAAAAAACTTGATGGTTTAAAAGTTTTTCCATCTTATGCAATAGCAAGAGTTGGTGATGGTGGAGGAACTATTCCTAAACAACATTCTATTTTTGAAGCTTATGGATATTTAGCTGGAAAAGATGGGAAGATGGGAACAGCTGATGATATCTCTATTGGAAAAGTAGATGCAAAATGGAGTTTAGCACCATTTGATGAAAGATCTAAAGAGGATCAAGATATTAAGTATATTGGAACAATCGATTCATATAGTGGAAGATTTATTCCATCATTTGCAGGACCAAATCCAAAAAGAAAATTTAGCACTAACAATGCAGGAAATGTAAAAGTTATTGCAACATATAAAGAAAAAAATGAAACTTTTAAAGCTGACTCTCATATGATAGTTACAGTTCAAAAATGGGTAAACCCTCCAATAGAATAGGAAAATATTATGAGTAATAATGAGTTAAAAGTAAATAAACACAACTATCGTATTATAAAAAATGATAGTGATAATTTACTATTTCATGTTCCCTCTAGTTCTTTATATGAATTAGATAAAGATGGGATAGATTTAATTAGTAGAGTTGAAAATAAAAAGCTTACAAAAGAGGATTTTTTTGGTGAAGATTTACAGATGCTTCATAAGTTGAATGTTGTTGGAACTGAAGAGGTACAAGATTATATTGAAGTGAAAAATTTTCCAGCAACAACGCTTATTTTAAATATTGCATCTGGATGTAATCTAAGTTGTACCTATTGTTATAAGGCTGATTTAGAGACACTTAAAAATAGTGGAAATATGACATATGAAACAGCAATAGAAGCAATAAATCACCTATATGATGGGGCACCAAATCAAAAGAGATACAATATAACTTTTTTTGGAGGTGAGCCTTTAAGTAATATTGAATTGATAAAAGAGATTACAAATTACTCAAATGAGTTTTTCAAAAAAAGAAAAGCAAGTGTAGATTTTACAATCACTACAAATGCAACACTTTTGACAAAAGAGATTATTGAGTTTTTAAAAGAGAATCAATTTGGAATCACTATTAGTATAGATGGACCAAAGGCTATTCATAATAAAACAAGACTTACAAATAGTGGAAGTGGAAGTTATGACATGGTTAAAAAGAAAGCTGAAATGCTACTAGCTATGTATAGAGATAGACCAATTGGTGCAAGGGTTACTTTAACAAGAGGAATAACTCAAATCGATGAGATTTGGGAACACCTATTCAATGACTTAAAATTTGCAGAAGTTGGTTTTGCACCAGCAACTGCCAGTGATAACTCTATTTTTAACCTAAGTGAAGAGGAGTTGTTAAATGTCTTTGAAGGATTTAAACAATTAGGAGAAAAATATATTGATTCAGCTTTAAAAGGTGAATTTAATGGTTTTTCAAATCTTCATAGATTAATAGGTGATATACATGCAGGAAGAAAGAAAAAACTTCCTTGTGGTGCAGGGGTTGGTTTATTATCAGTAAGTTATGATGGAAATTTTGATTTATGTCATAGATTTACAGGTAGTGATTTTACAAACTTTGGAAATGTAAAAACTGGACTTGATAAACCAAAACTTTCAAACTTTATTGAAAAAAGATTGAATACAAATGATGGGGATTGTTCAACTTGCCATATTAGAAATTTATGCGCTGGTGGATGTTATCATGAAAGTTATATAAGATATAACGATCCATCAAAAGCGGTACTTCATTACTGCGATATTATGAGAGATTGGATTGATTTTGGCTTAATGGCATATTCAAAAATTAGAAATAACAATCCAGAATTTTTTGACAAATATTTTAAAGAAGAAAAAGGAGATACAAATGGGCTTATTTAAACCTTTAAATCCAAAAGCAGATTTATTAAATAAATCTATAAAAGAGGGAACACAAAAAGAAGTAGTTGCTATGCAAAGTATAGTTGGATGTACATCAACATTTGACCCAGGTTGGGAAGTTGATGCTTTTGGAGGAGTGGCAGGACTTTGTCAACCAATGGAAGCAGATCTTTATGGTTGTGCAGATCCTTGTTGGTGGCCTGCTCAAGTACCTGATACTATGAATAATCCGCAATGGAGTGCAGATGCAGCAGATAGTGTAAAAGGTTGGCGAAACCTATCAACAATCTATCCAGATGATATAAAGTGAGGTAAAAAATGAAAAGTATAAAATTATTAACATTAGTATTAGTAACTGGACTTATCTCTGGTTGTAGTATAAGTAGTCAGCCTAAAACAGTTGAAAAAGGAAAATTAGAGAGTACTTTACAATTAAAAAATGATAGAGATTATGTAACATATGTTACAAAGGGAAATTATTTAAATATAATTGATGGGAAAGAGCATAAATTATTTAAAAGTTGTAAACTAAGTGGAGCTCAATCTCCAGGTGGACTTATAATCTCAAAAGATGGAACAAAAGCTTTTATATTACAAAACAATTCAAGAGGTATCAATGGATATAATTTAAACACTTGTGAAAGGTTTTTTAGTGTTGACTTCAATCATGATAATGTGATTGGTACTTCAATGTTCTCTTTTAATCTAAGTGCAGATAATAAACAACTTTATGCAATTGCAAATGAAGTTGAAAAACAAGTTGATAGATATAAAGTTTTAGATCCAAAATTTATGGTGTATAACATAGAAGATGGATTAGATGCTAAACCAATAAAAAGTTTTAAAGCACCAAGACAAATATCTGTTATGGGTGTGGATGATATGAATAACGTTTACGCAGCTGGACCAGAATTGTATAAAATAGATGTTAAAGCAGGTAAAATAACTATTGCTGCAAAACTTAGAACATGGACTAGAGCAAACTATTCACAACCAGATTCTTTGGCAATGTGGCCTATTGGTCAACAAGCAGATGAGTTTTTATTAATGTATACAGCCGCAAAATTCAAAGATGAAAAAATGGAAGGTGAACCTGAAATTATTTGGGGATATACAAGAGTAGATTTAAAAACTGGAAAGATTGTACAAAAAGATTTAGCTCCTTTTGAAACTATTATGTTTACAGCAATGACAAATCCAAAAGACAAAAATCAACTTTTTGGAGTTTTAACAGATTTGAGTAAATTTGATAGAAAAGAACAAAAGCTAATAAAAAGAGTAGATTTAGATCATACTTATTACTCTTTAAGTTTTGCTACAGATGGGCATGAGTTATATATTGCAGGTTTAAACAATATCTTAATTGTAGATCCTGAAACATTAGAAACAAAAGAAAAACTTGAATTACCTTATGGTGATATTGGTGCAGGTACTCTACAAGTATTTAGGGTTAAATAGTTATGAAAAACAAAGCGCTTAATAGTTTAATATTTTATATAAAAAAAGAGAATATAACTATTATTTTACTACTTGGTATCTCAATGATATCAAGTGGTATTGCTGTTATTCAACCATTATTGATGCAAAAGTTTATCGATGAAGCTTTAGTCTTAAAAGATGTTGATAACTTCTATTTTTATGTTATTTTAATCGCATCTATCTCTGTTTTTTCTATTGCATTATCTGTATTTTTACAATATAAATATACTAAGCTTTCTGTTAAAATCTTATACAACTTAAGGGTTGATATTTTTGAAAAGATATTTTCAAACAATAAACTATTTTTTCAAAAAAATCAAATAGGGGATTTACTCTCAAGACTTCAAGGTGATATTAGCGAATTACAAAGGTTTGGAGTTGATTCTCTTTTTGCTCTTTTTTCAGCTATTTTAGGTCTTATTGGGGCAATTGTTGTAATGTTTTTTTATGATGCCACTTTAGCTTTTTTTGCGCTTATTTTATTTCCTATAGAGTTTTTTTTATTAAAGCCCATGTACCCTAAAATGCATGAAGTTACAAAAGAAGTAAGAAAAAGTAGTGCAATTATTGGAAGTTTTATTATTGAGTCTTTACGTTATGTAAGTTTTCTAAAAAACTTTAATAGTATAGAAAATAGAAAAGAAAATCTAATCACACTTCAAAAACATAATCAAAATAGAATTTTAAATCAACAAAGAGTGCAAATCATTTTTGCTCAAATCCCTTTAATAGTGAGTCTAATTGCAAGGGTTGCTTTGATTGTTTTTGGAGGTTTAAGGGTAATAAGCGGGGAACTTTCAATAGGGGAGTTAATAGCATTTTTGAGTTATTTCACTATGGTTTTGTCTCCGGTACATACTGTTTTGGGTATTTTAAACAATATACCTAAACTAAAAGTTAGTATCAATAGATTAAATGAGATATTGCCTGAGAATTTGGATACTAATGAAAATGAAAACTTGCCAGAAAAAATAGACATTGAGTTTAGAAATATAGGTTTTTCATATGGTAATTCACCTTTATTATTTGATAATCTAAACTTAAAAATATTTTTTGGAGAAAAAGTTGTTTTAACAGGTTCTAATGGGATAGGGAAAAGTACCTTGGTTGATTTGCTTTTAAAACTTCTACCAATACAAAAAGGAGAGATATTTTTAGCCAATAAAAATATTAAAAATATAGACAATAAAGTATTAAATCAAGCTATTGGATTAGTTGAACAAAACCCTGTGATACTTTCATGCACTTTAAGGGAGAACTTACTAATTGCTAATAAAAAAATAGAAGATAAAATACTTTTAGAAGTTATAGAAAAAGTTGGCTTAACTTCTTGGTTTGAGGGCTTACCATTAGGCTTAGAGAGTATTTTAAGTGAAGATGGACAAAGTTTATCAGGTGGTCAAAAACAAAGGATTTCTATAGCTAGACAGATTTTAAAAAATCCTTCAATTTTAATTATGGATGAACCAACTTCATCTTTAGATAAAGAGTTTATTGAGCTTATGGATGCTTTGATTGATGAAAACTTTAAAGACTCAACGAAGATAATTATTTCTCACCATTTTACTTATAAAAATGCCAGATATTTAAAAGTAGAAGATAAAACCATAAAAGAGTTAAAACATGTCTAAGAGAATCGCTGTAGCTATTTTAGATAGTGGATGTAGTTTTGATACCTTTGAAAAAATATCAATAGAGGTAGATGAAAAATACAATTGTAGAATAGAAAAACAAAAGAATATAAACCAAAGTCATGGGGATGTGATAGCAAATATTATAAAAGACAAAGATATAGATATTTATGATATTCAAGTGTTTACCCAAGATCTTACAACTACCCCTTTACATATCTATTATGCCTTAGAGTATTTACTTGATAAAAAAATTGATGTGATAAATTTAAGTTTGGGTTTGAGTGCAAATTATAAAGAGATAGAAGAGCTTTGTAAACAACTTATAAAAAAAGGGATAACAATAGTTGCTTCTTATCCAAGAAGAGCTAAGGTACAAACCTATCCAGCCTCTTATGAAGATGTTATAAAGGTTACCTCTGAGGGGATGTGTCTTGATGATAAAGTGGTTGCCCTATATCCCGATAAACTTTTTTTTGGAGCTAATCCTTTTTCAAATAAAAAAGAGGTTGCAGGTTCTAGTGTGGCAGTTGCTAAGTTTACAAGTGAGTATTGTGCTTACTTACAAAATGGATTTACAAAAGAGCAGATTTTAAAAGAGTTTGAAAAAAGGAGAGTAAATGAACCCTACTAAAAAAATCGTGGTATTAGGTGCTGGCGTAGCAGGAGTTACCACTGCAATTGGATTAAAAAAATTAGGATTTGATGTAACAATTATATATAAAAACCGTCCCTTTAGAGCATATGAAGGACTTAGTCAAAAAACAAAAGATGGCTTCTCTTTACTTGATTGTAAAAACTGCTTTTCACAGTTAAATACTCAATCTTTAAGAAACTCAAATTGGGCAGGGATGAATAGTCAGGTAAATTATGAATATGTAGTTTGTAGAGATGACTTTGATAAGGCTTTGTTAGAAGATGCAAAGGAGCATAATATTTCACTTATAAGGGGAAATATTCTTGGAAAAATAGATTTTCAAGATAAAGTAAGTGTGAAATATAAAAGTGAAAATATTGAAAATACCTTTGTAGCAGATTTTGTTGTGGACACCAGAGGAAGATTTACTCCATATAAAAGTGAATATAAACATGGACCTAAAAGCTTTTCTATTTTACAAGAGTTAGAATTAGATAGTATGAGTCAAAGCAAAACTTCAATTGATACCGTAGAAAATGGTTGGGTTTGGCAAGCTTATGTGGGAGAAAATAGAGGATATATTCAATTTACTTGCGATGAAGAACTTGCAAAAAAAATAGAGAATTTTGAAGATGTAAAGCCATTTTTAGAGAATCAAGGTATCGATTTATGGAGTTTAAAAAATCATAAATTAAAAGGCTCTTTAGTAAAAAGAGATTCTTATTGTAAAGTACATAAAACAATTGTTACAGATAAAATGATATTAGTTGGAGATAGTGCTTCAAGTATTGACCCACTTTCAGGGAATGGAGTTTTTCAAGCATTAAGTATGTCAAGTATTGCTCCGTATGTGATAAATACTATTTTAAATAGAGAAGAAAATAAAGAGATTGCAATAGAGTTTTATAAAAAAAGAGTAAATTATATTTTTGAAAAGTTTTCAAAGGTTGGTAAAGATTTTTATTCTTTAGAAAAAAGATTTAAAACAGATTTTTGGATAAAAAGACAAACTTGGCCTTTAAATACCATACAAGATGAGAGTATAAAGATTGCAAATTATGCCATTGTAAAAGATGGATTTATAGAACCTAAAGAGGTAGTTATAACAAAAGATAATCCCCTTGGTATCTATTTTTTAGGAAATATTGAAATAGTTGAATTGGTTAAATATTGTTTAAATAATAGTGTAGAAAAAGCCTTAAACTTTTTTGATGATTTTTGTGAGAAAAAAAGTCTATCTTTAGATAGTAGGATATTTTTGAAAAAATGGTTATTAAAAGAGCAAATTATATAAAATATAGTAACTGAAATAAAATAACTACTTTAAAATTTTTTATTCCCTTAAGATTTTATGGATTAAAATTAAAAGAAAAGGGGTGCATCATGGAACTTCAAGGTATTACGATAGATTTCTTTGATAAAAGAACATGTGGAATGTTGCCTGATTTATGTCTTCATTGGGATATACGATATGATGAACTTGAAGATAATGAGGAGCTATTAAAATACTGGGATGATCGAGTAAAAAATGTTTTAGCAAAAACAAATAGAGTGGTTTGTGGAAATATTGATGGAAAATCTATAATATACTCTGCTGATGAAGAAGCAATAGATATTATCTCAAATGAGTTTGAAGGTTTAAAGCTTCAAAAAATAAATTACGAAGATATAAACAAATGTGAGCACTGTATCACAAATGATTATATAGCTTCATAAGATTTTTAAATCTAAAAAATATCAATTAGGCAGTAATTATTTTATTTCTGCCTGATGATTTTGCCATATATAAAGCTTCATCTGCTTTTTTTAACATCTCATCGATATTTTTTTCATAATTAAACGTCACACCTATTGATATTGTATAATTAAAACTAATATCTCCTATTTGTAGGGTATTATCTTGAGTTGCAATTCTTAATAAATCTAAAGCTTTAAAGATAGTTTCATTTTTTATATTTGGTACTAAAATACAAAACTCTTCCCCTCCAATTCTTGCTATAATTGAATTTTTTGGCATATATTTGAGAAGGTTACTTGCTATAGTTTGAATAGCAATATCTCCTATATCATGTCCGTAGGTATCATTTATCTTTTTAAAGTTATCAATATCTATAATTGCTGTACAAATTGATAACTTCTCTTTTTTTGATTTTTCATAAATATTTTTACCCATATCAAAAAGGTATCTTCTATTATGTAGACCTGTTAAAAAATCTTTATTTGCTTTATCTTTTATCTCTTCAATTAGTTCTAAGGTACTGATATTTGACATCAATCTCGCAATAATCTCCTCTATAGAAGATGATTTTTCTATAAAGTCATTTGCTCCATATTTTAAAAATTTTGGAATTAAGTGTTTTTCATTTGCTCCTGAGAGGGCAATTATTGATAATTCATCCATTGTATATTGTTTTCTAAGTTCACTTGTTAGTTCTAAACCATTCATTTTTGGCATAAAATAATCTACAATTACTAGTTTTATCTCATTATTGTTTTTGATTATATTCAATGCTTCTTCTGCACTATGAGAGGTGATTGTTTTTAGATTATATTTATTACAAATATCTTCTAATTGTTGTGAATATGTTTTTGAATCATCAACAATTAAAACATTGTATTTTTCATTGTTGATAAATCTTTTAGTCATATTTATTGTTTGTTCTATTGCAAAACTTTTATCTTTTATAATATAGTCAATTACATTTGGATTTTTTAATATCTCATCTGTCAAATTTGATTCATTTCCTGTCAGAACTATAATTGGTATATTAAATTTTGATACTAAATCGATTATTTGAGTACCTTGTGCATCAGGTAGATTTAAATCTAATAAGGCAATATCAAAAGTTTTGTATTTTAATAACTTCTCATGACATTTACTCATACTTTCTGCTTGAATAACATCTAATTTGAGTTGTTTATGAATTGAATTTGCTAAACGTTTTAATATTGTTCTACTATCATCAACAATTAAGATTTTTTTCATAGGAAATTTACCTTGAGATAAAATAATAATTATTTTATATGAATAAATATAAATAAAAAGTTAAAATTAAATTATATAAAAAATAGTTCAGAAGTTATTCTCTGAACTATTTTAGCAAGAACAGCCACTAAGACAAGTGTGTTGTTTCCTTTTTAAAGAGTTTAATGAATAAGGGATTATTTTAATTAAATAATCAGTATCTTTTTCTTCCAAGTGGGGTACTTTTACCTCAATATGTTTTTTGAAATTTTCATTTTTAGGGTATACAAAATAGATATTTTTAAATACACCTTTATTTATAATTTCTACAGCCAAATTTACTTCATAATCTAAAAATAGTTTCTGTGAATCCATATCTTTGTATAAAGGTATAACTTTTATTGAATCATAATTTGATGGAATTATGTCAATACTATCTTTGTTTTTGTCCACAAACCTATTTTTTGTATCTCTTGATATTTTGTTATAAACAAATTCAAAAAAGTTTGAATTTGGCTTATTAGAAAGTTCATATGATGAAAGTAGATTTTCACATTCGTTGAAACTCATATCTTCTCCTTTTTTTATATTATTGATAATCATTATTGAAATAATACAAGAAGAAAACTTAAGCTATTATAAAATTGATAGTCATTATTAAAATAATATTTTATTTGATATTGTTTCTAATATTAGTAATGGTTTTGCCTCCTATAGCATAGTTATCTGTTGAAACCTCTTCAATTAGTACGACAGTAGAGGATTCCCCTCTATTGAAAATTTTTACGAAAGCATTTGTTAACTCTTTTGCTAACTGTTCCTTTTGTTCCTTTGTCGCACCACCATCCTCATGGGTCATTTTTACATTTATAAATGGCATTTTTACTCCTTATTAATTCCAATTATTTTAGAAAATACAAGTAACATAGCACCAATAAAAACTATAAAAGCAGTTAAATAAAGTGAATAATTGTAGTTTCCAAACTTTTCTATTAAAGCAACACTATAAAGTGGTGCCATAACTTGTCCTATACCATAAGCCGTTGTAATTGCTCCCATCAAAACAACAGGATTATGTCCTGCTAATTTTCCTCCAAGATTCATAAATAGTGCAACTAAACCTACAAAAGTTCCACCATATAAAACTCCTGAAAAAATATTTAGATAGACATTATTTGTAAGTGCTGAAATCAAAATACCTATAACTTGAAGTAACATAGCAACAATAATGATATTTACACTTCCAAATCTTGAAGCCAGTGTCATCCATACAATACAAGATGGAATACCAGCAAGACCTACAACTGTCCAAGTTAAACTACCATACCCTTCTAAACCTTCAAGAGAATTGATTATATCAGGTAAAAATGTACCTTGTACTACAAACCCTACACCTTCACAAAAATAAGCAATAATTAATAGTATTACAAAGGGTGAAAATATTTTTATATCAAATTTATGTTTTACGACTTGAGGTTTCTCTTTTTTATCAAATGATAAAATATATACACTATAAAAAGAGGCAATAAAAGCAAATATAGTCATAACTATCCAAGCATTTTCCCATGTTCCACCAAGATAGTTTACACCTCTTACCATCATATCTGTTGTAAAAATTGCAAAACCAATTCCAGAAAAGTGTATTCCCATAGCTTTTGTTTTACTATCTAGTTTAAGTTTACTCATAACCAAAGCTGAACCTACAACTACACACATAGCAGTACCAAATCCTGCAACAATTCTTGATATTATCCATAAAGTCTCATTTTGAGTAATACCTAAGATAATTGTTGTTAAAACTGATAAAATCATACCTATTTTAAAAAACTTGATTTTTGAGTGCATATTATTTATAAATACTGCAAATATTGAACCAGATAGATAACCAACATAATTTATTGAAGCTAAAATTCCTGCAAACTTTACACTTAAAAAATCATTTAACATTGCTGGAAGTTGGGATGTAAAACTAAATCTAGCAACACCAATACCTATAATAAGTGCTGTAATCCCTGCTAGAATGATTGCTGCATTTGAATTTTTATCAAATAGGTTTATATTTTTCATGCATACTCCAATTATTTTTTGACATTCTATCACTAAAAATGATAGAATGTCAAATATCTAATCATGATTAGTGATATAAGGAAAAGTGATATGGATTCTAATTTATTAAAAGTTTTTGTAACAGTTGCAAATAAAAGATCTATTTCAAAAGCTGCAAATAGTTTAAAGTATGCTCAATCAAATGTAACATCAAGAATAAAACAACTGGAAAAAAATCTTGATTGTAAACTTTTTCATCGGGTTCCTTCAGGTGTAATTCTAACTCATGAAGGTGAAAGATTGTATCCTCATGCTGTTGAGATTATAAGAAAAATTGAAGTAGCTCTTTTAGATATGAAAGATATGTTAAAACAAGAACAATTAATAGTAGCATCAACAGAATCAAATGCAGTAACAAGAATTGTAAATTTTCTTCTTAAACTTCATACAGATTTCCAAGACTTACAATTAGAACTTATCACGAATACAACAGCAGAGATAAAAAAGATGTTGATGGATTATAAAGTAGATATAGCTTTTATAAGTGGGGTTCCAAAAGAGGAAGAATTGATTGTATTAAATAAAATTGATGAAGAGTTAGTTTTAGTTGAGCCATTAGAGGAACTTACACCTGCTGTTTTTTTGAGTTTTAAAAAAGGGTGTGCATATAGTACTTTTGCACAAGATTATTTATTTGAAACAACACAAATAGAGCATAAAAAGTTAGAATTTGGAAGTTATGAAACAATCTTAGGGTGTGTAAAAGCAGGGATGGGAAAATCAATTTTGCCAATAAGTATTGTGGAAAAATTAAACTTTAATAAAGAGGTAAAAGTTTTAAAACTTAAAGAAAATGCTTGGGGAATGCCAACTTGTTTAGTTTGTAGAAAAGATAATATGCCTAAAATTGTAGATTATCTTAAAAATATTCAATTATAATTAAATAATTTTTTTACTATGAAAATTTACTGTATTTGTATAAGAAAATAATTATCTTATAATTAAGAGAAATTAGCATATAATACAAAATAATATAGAAAGGTTTTATATGGATGAAACACTTACATATGAACAGCTAAAAGAGCGAGTAAATAATTTAGAAACACAATTAAAACACTTTTCAGAATTAAAAGATGAACTTAAATTAAACAATCTATTTTTAGATATGTTATTTAATACTATTCCAAATCCAATTTTTTATAAAAATAGAAAAGGTGTATATGAAAAATGTAATGATGCTTTTTCTCAAACTATTTTAGGAATAGAAAAGGAAAAAATTATTGGAAAGACATTGTATGAATTAGAAGATATTGTTCCAAAAGATTATGCTGATATTTATACAAAAAAAGATGAAGAGTTATTCGATAATAAAGGTTACCAAAATTATACAACTTTGGTAAAGTGTGCAGATAAAAAAGATAGATATTTTGATTTTTATAAAACAGTTTTTGTTCAAGAAGATGAAGTTTTAGGTATTGTAGGAATTATGCTTGATGTTACAGAATATAAAAAAGCTACTATTTTACTTGAAGAAAAAAATAAGCAATTAAAAGAGTTAAGTATAACCGACAGTTTAACAAAACTTAACAATAGAAGGTTTTTTGAAAAAATATTTGAAGATAAATTAAATCGTTTGAGCAGATACAATTATAGATTTGCCTTAGGTATTATTGATATAGACTTTTTTAAAACATATAATGATAAGTTTGGACATGCAACAGGGGATGAAATATTAATAAAAGTATCAAAAATTATTAAAAAAACCTTTAATAGAAAAACTGATTATACTTTTAGATTAGGTGGAGAAGAGTTTGCAGTAATCTATAAGACAGAAAATAAAAAAGATACTTATGAGTTAGCAGAAAAACTTCGAAAAAATATAGAAGATGCAAAAATCAAAACAGTAAATACAACTGTCTCAAACTATTTAACAGTTTCTATTGGTGTTGCAGATATTATAACTCAGAACCTAGATATATCAACTACTAGAAAAGCATATAATAAAGTAGATCAATTATTATATGAAGCAAAAGAAAAAGGTAGAAATCAAACAGTATATAAGTTAATTTAAGGATTAGGTTTTGAAGCTTTTAAATTATAATTATAAGAATAAAAGTGAATTATGTAAATTTATTGATAATAATAAAATAAAAAATGATCAATCTACATTTATACAAATCTTTTCTTCAAAAAAAGATTTTGAAGAGTTAAAAGAGATAAGAGATGAGTTAAATGAGCTTTTGCCTTTTTCAACTATTATTGGTACATCTACAGCAGGTATTATTAAAGATGATTTGTTAATTGATGATGCAGTATATTTATCATTTTCATTGTTTGAAAAATCTAAAACTTTATCTGTATCTTATTGTAAAAAAGATGCGGAATTTATTTTAAAAAATCTTTTTAGCCACTACATAAATTCTAAAACAAAACTAATTATTATATTTGCAAATACTTATAGGTTTGATGAAACAAAATTATTATCAGAATTCTCAATTAAATATCCAAATATTGTTATTTCTGGTGGAAATGCAGGAGATGATTATACCTTTGAAAAATGTTTAACTTTTACTAATAACTGTTTTGATTGCGATGTTTCTTTTGCAATTATAGATTCAGATGATTTACAAGTTAGTACAAAACAACTTTTAAACTGGCAAACTATAGGTCAGGAGATGATAGTTACTAAATCAGAAGGTTCAACAGTATATGAAATAAATGGGAAAAAAGTAGTTGACATTTATGAACATTATTTAGGTAAAGAGGTTTCTGAAAACATTTTAACCTTTGGTATTGAATTTCCAATAATCTTTAAATCAAATGGTATTGATGTAGCAAGAGCTGCTATTGCAGTTGATTATGAAAATAGTTCTATAACTTTTGCAGGTGAAATAAAACAGAATACAAAAATAAAATTTGGTTTTGCAAATGTAGATCATATTGAAACAAAAAATAAAGAGGTTCTAAAAAAAGAGTTTACTAGTAAAAGTGAAGCAATATATATTTATTCATGTAGTGCAAGAAGATTGATGTTGGGAAATTATCTAAAAAATGAAATTTTCAATTTAAATCAAATTGCACCTACAACTGGTTTTATAACATATGGAGAATTTTTTCATGACAGTAAAAGTTGTAATAACAATCTTTTAAATCTTACTACAACTTATGTAGTTTTAGATGAAAATAAAGAAAACAAACCATTAAAATTTAAAGATATGGATATAAAAAAAGATAACAAAGAGATAACCTTAAAAGCCTTAACTAATTTGATTTTAAAAACAAATGAGGATTTGGAAGAAAATATTTATTATCTTGAACAATTCAAAAATGCAGTAAGAAAAGCTTCTATTTTTTCAATTACTGATAAAAATGGAGTAATAATAGATACAAATGAAAAATTTGAAAAAGTATCAGGATATACAAAAGATGAGTTAATAGGTAAAAGACATGATATAGTAAAAAGTTTAAATATGTCTGATGAAGTATTTGCTAAACTTTGGGAAACAATAGAAAGTGGTGAGATTTGGGAAGGTATGATTGAAAACCAAAGAAAAGATGGTAGCAAATATTATGTAATTTCTCAAATTGGTCCTATATATTATAAAAATGGTAAGTTTAGAGAATATATAGGTATAAGAACTGATGTAACAGAGCAAGAAGAGTATAAAAAAATCTTAAAAAATCAATTAGATACAACAAATAAAAGTTTAAAAGAAAACCTACACTATTCTAAACAATATGAGGATGCAATAAACTCTACAAGTTTGGTTTTAAAAACTGATATAGATTATAATATTGTGTTTGCAAATGAAACTTTTTGTAAGTTAAGTGGATATAGATTATCTGAATTAAAGAAAATGAAAAGTACTCAAATGAGACATTCAAAACATATACAAGAGGATAGTTATAAATCAATTTTTTCCGAATTAAATCAAAAAAAAGTTGTATCAAGAGTATTAACAAATATAAAAAAAGATGGTACAGAATATACTGTATCAAATCTTTTTTATCCAATAGTTAATCTCGAAGGTAAAGTTATAGAGTATCTTCATATTATGCATGATATTAGTGAATTAATACAGTTAAACAGTGAGATTGAACAAACTCAAAAAGAGGTTGTTTTTACTATGGGTGCAATAGGGGAGACAAGAAGTAAGGAAACAGGACTTCATGTAAAAAGAGTTGCAGAATACTCTTATTTATTAGCAAAACTTTACGGTCTTAAAGAACTTGAGGCAAATTTATTAAGGCAAGCTTCTCCTATGCATGATATAGGAAAAGTTGGTATTCCTGATTCTATTTTAAATAAACCTGGTAAGTTAACTTTTGAAGAGTTTGAAATTATGAAAACCCATGCACAGCTAGGTTTTGAGATGTTAAAACATTCAAAAAGAGATATTCTAAAAGCTTCTGCTATTGTTGCATTATCTCATCATGAAAAATGGGATGGTTCAGGTTATCCAAATAGTTTAGCAGGAGAAAATATTCATATCTATGGGAGAATAACTGCTATTGCAGATGTGTTTGATGCTTTAGGACATGATCGGTGTTACAAAAAAGCTTGGCCTTTGGAAGAGATTTTAGAATTATTTAAGGAGCAAAGAGGTAAACATTTTGAACCTAAACTTGTAGATTTATTTATGAATAATTTAGATAAGTTTATAGAAATCAGAGACTCCTTAAAAGATGAGTTTTAGTGTAAGTTTTAATTAGTTAGAATCTATAAATCATATTCCAATTATAGCAATGGTGCAAATGCAATCTAAAATGAGATTGAAAAGGTTATGTTAACCTTTGTAAAAAGATAATTAACCTCTTTTTAAAACAATCTCTCCTAGCTTTTGATTAACTTGTTTTGCTACAACTTCACATTTTACTTTAAAAAGGAAAAATACTTTATTATCTTGATAACTTTCCAAACATTCAAAATTACCCATCCCTTTTGATAGTACTAAAGGGCTACTATCAAATAGTTTCATAAACTTTTTACTTGCTTGTTTCTTCTCTAATCCTGGAGTATCAACACCAGTACTAATAACTTTACAATATTTATCAATGCCAATTTGTAATGCTTCTTTTGTAGTGATATCATTTATGATAGCTTTGCCTCTAGTTGCATAAACTATATCAAGTTTTGGGTAGAGTTGTTTTATTGTTTTTATTAGAACTTTGTCAAAAACATTTTCTCCTGCATTATCAGCCAAAATTATTAATTGAGAACTATTTTCAAGTTGATTTTTAAACAATTCATAATCATTTATAGCAAAATCAGTTTTAAATATTGAGTTTATTTCTTCATCAAGAGAAAACTCTTTTATAGTAGCAAAGTCTATTACATTTCCTGCAACAGCTGTTTTTATAGCTGTGAATAGTTTATCTTCACTATTTAAAATCTTTTCCTCTATAAAAGGAACATAACTTAATGCTTTTTTAATGGAAGTTTGTTTAAGATTTTCTAATGGATCAGAAAGATTTGTCTTTTTTGCTAAATATTCATATACTTCTTTTGCAACAAAAGGTGGAGTTTCTTTGAAAGAAAAGTTATGAGATTTGTTAATAACTTCATCCATAATCTCTTTTGATAAATCTTTTTCTAATTCTAAAAGTTTTGTGGCTTTTTCAATTTGTCCTATAATACACTTGACACATTCATTTGTAATATTCATTATTCTCTCTTTTTAAGCTAATTACTTATTTTAGGTATAAAAATTATATGTTTTATTCATTTTTTCTTTTTGGAATGGTATAATTGCTTTTTTTTATGAAGGATACTTATGTTTAAATTAAAAGAACATAATACAAATGTATTTACTGAATTTTCTGCCGGTTTTACTACATTTTTAACAATGATGTATATAGTCCCTGTAAACGGATTTATTCTTGCAGATGCTGGACTACCTATGGATGCTGTTGTTACAGCAACTGCTTTGATTACTATATTAGCTACTTTATTTAGTGGATTATGGGCAAATACACCAATTGCAATGTCTGTTGGTATGGGACTAAATGCTTATTTTTCATATGGTTTAGTTTTAGGTATGGGTATAGCTTGGCAAACAGCTCTTGGAATAGTTTTTTTATCAGGTCTTTTATTTGTGATATTATCTTTTACAAATTTTAGAATATGGATTATGACCTCAATTCCTATGAATCTTAGACGTGCAATTAGTGCCGGAATAGGAACTTTTATAGCTTTTATAGGTTTAAAACAGATGCAAATGATAGTTGACAATAGTGCTACTTTGGTTTCTCTTGGAAATTTTCATGATAAGAATGTTCTAATTGGAGTGTTAGGACTTGCTTTGGCTTTTACTTTTTATGCTTATAAGATTAGAGGTGCTTTTATTTTATCTATTGCAATTACATCCGTTGTAGCTTGGAGTTTTGGAGTGGGAAGCTCCCCTGAAAAAATATTTTCAGCTCCTTCATCAATTGAACCAATAATGTTAAAACTTGATATTATAAGTGCATTGAGTTTATCTTTATTACCTGTTATTATCACTTTTTTGATTACTGATATGTTTGATACTTTAGGAACTTTAACAGGAGTTGGAACAAGAGCTAAACTATTTCAAGAAAACAACAAAGATGACAAATCTTTACAAAAAACACTTGAAGCAGATGCTATTGCAACTACAGCTGGGTCTTTACTTGGAGTTTCAACTACAACTTCATTTATAGAAAGTGCCAGTGGAGTAGAAGAGGGTGGTAGGACTGGATTAACAGCTGTTTTTACAGCTATGTTTTTTGTAACTACACTTTTTATGTTACCTTTATTTAAATCAATCCCTTCAAATGCTATTTACCCAGTTTTAGTTGTAGTTGGAGTTTTGATGTTTACAGAACTTGGGAAAATAAATTTTGAACAAACTGATTTAGCAACAACAGCAGCGGCATTTTTTATAGTAATACTTATGCCTCTTTCATTTTCAATTACAAATGGTATTGCAGCTGGTTTTTTAGTATATACTATGTTAAAATTAATAAAAAAAGAGTACAAAGATTTAAATTTAGGTATTCTAACAATCACATTTATAAGTCTATTGGCTTTTATATTATAAGGAAATTATTTGGAAAAATATTATTACGGTTATGAAGAGTTTAAAAAAGATGCACAAATTTTAGTAAATAAGTGTAGAGATTTTGAGCCAGAGATTCTTTTGGCAGTTGCAAGAGGCGGGTTAACACTTTCTCATCTAATGGCTCAAGCTATGGATATGAGAAACTTATATACCATAAATTCGATACACTATGAAGGGGAATTGAAATTAAATAGTTTTAATATTTTTAATATTCCGGATATGTCCCATGCAAAAAAAGTTCTTATAATAGATGATATTGTTGATTCTGGTGAAACTATGCAAGAGATTTTAAAGATATTGAATGGAAAATTTCCAAATGTGGAATTTAAACTTGCAACTTTATTTTATAAAACAAAAGCATTGGTAAAACCTGATTATAGTGTAAGAGAAGCCAATGAATGGATAGATTTCTTTTGGGAAGTTGACTTAGATTAATATACGAAAATCTCATAAATAGTTATATTTTATATAGAATATACATAAATATAGTGAATTTTATCCTTTTTTCAATCTAATTTGTGTTATAATTACTTACAAAATAATTATTTATGGATTATTCATGACATTTATAGAATTTAAAAAACTACTTTTGGATGCAGAACTTACAATCCCAAAGTTTACAGCACTTATAAAAGTGAGTGAAAAAAACATTCAAGCTTATAAGAAGAAAGAAGAAGTTCCTAACGCAATTGCAGTGGTTGCTGCATGTTTTGCTAAAATGAATCAAGAGGGGATTGATTATAAAACCTTGATTGATGAGCTAGACTTGAAGAAAAAAGAGAAAAAAGGCGCGGGCTTTTCCTCAAAGAAAAAAGATAAAGAATAATGTTAAATTACCATTAACATTTTTTAGATATACTTCCCAAAAATTTTAGGAAGTATATAATGACACTTAATAAAAATACAAAACTATTCTTAACAATTGCTTGTTTTATGATGGCATTATCGATTGCCATTGGGGCATTTGGTGCACATGGACTTAAAGCTATAGTGGATGATAGTTTATTAAAAATCTATCACACAGGTGTGGAGTATATGTTTTATAATACTCTTGGTTTATTTGCGGCATCTTTTATAATACACTTAAAACCAAACTCAAAAAAAGCTGTAGTTGCAGCATGGTTAATTTTTGTAGGTACACTTATCTTTTCTGTTTCGTTATATCTATTAGTTATCTTAAAGTTGTCAATATTAGGAGCGATTACACCAATAGGTGGAACAACTATGATAATTGGTTGGATTTTAATGGCTGTTTCAATTTTAAGAGATTAATTAAATGAGAGTAATTAATTATTTAGATGTAATGTACAAGGATATGAAAGAAGAGTTAAAATAGTAAAAATAAAGAGTAGTATTTAAAACTACTCTTAATCGTTTGTATTAAACGCTCTATCTCCTGCATCACCAAGACCAGGTCTGATATATTTGTTATCATCTAATCTTTCATCAATTTGTGCAATATAAATATCAACGTCCGGATGAGCTTTTTGTACAGCTTCAACACCTTCAGGAGCTCCTAAAATATTAAGTGAAATAATTTTTTTGGCTCCTTTGTTTTTAAGATACTCAATGCCATCAATTAATGAACCTCCTGTTGCAACCATTGGGTCTAATAATAGTACTGTTTTATCTTTTAGGTTAGGGATATTTTCATAAAATAGTTTTGATTGAGCTGTTTTTTCATCTCTTTTCATGGCTAAAAAACCACTTCTTGCATATGGTAAAGTTCTTAAAATACCACTAAGCATTGGTTCTCCAGCTCTTAAAATAGGTACTAAAACAATTTTTTGAACTTCTAAAACTTGTACATCTAAAGGACCTTGCCAAGTATTTATATTTTGAGTGATTGTTTCAAAATCACTTAATGCTTCTGAGGCTATTATTCTTGATATCTCCTCAATTGTCAGTCTAAATTCATTTGACGCGGTTCTAACATCTCTTAATCTATTAACCAAGTGTTTTACAACTACATTTTTACTCTCTTTATACATCTGCATTTCCTAATAAAATTTAGCTAACTATATCGAAAAATTGCTTATTAGTAGTAGGTTAATTTACAAAATGTTAATCAAGGATTAGATAAAATCCTTTCATATTTTTATAAAGAGTTAATATGAAACCTACTGACTATAACTTTCAATTGAAAGATTCAATCATCGGATTACAGTTTTTATTTGTTGCATTTGGAGCTTTGGTTTTAGTACCTATTTTAACAGGGCTTGACCCAAATGTTGCACTGTTTACCGCTGGAATAGGAACTTTAGTATTTCAAGTTGTAAATAAAGGTGCGATTCCACCTATATTTTTAGCTTCATCTTTTGCTTTTATTGCTCCAATTTCTCATGGTGTAAAAACTTGGGGAATCGCAGCAACTATGTCTGGACTTGTAGCTGCTGGATTACTTTATGTAGTTCTTAGTATGATAATTAGAATAAAAGGTGACAAGTTTTTACACAAACTTTTACCTGCTGTGGTTGTTGGTCCTGTTATTATCTCTATTGGACTTATTTTATCACCAGTTGCCGTATTTATGGCTATGGGGAAAACAGGTGATGGTGCTATTCAATTAGTACCTTTTGAAACAGCTATTGTAGTATCAATGATATCTTTATTTACTATGGTATTTGTATCACTATTGGCAAAAGGGGTTTTTAGACTTATTCCAATTTTAGTGGCAATCATAGTTGGATATTTAGTTTCTGTATTTTTTGGTATAGTTGATTTTAGTTTAGTGCAAAAAGCAAGTTGGTTTGCTATCCCAAGTTTTACAACTCCTGAGTTCAATTGGCAAGCAATTTTATTTATACTTCCTATTGCAATTGCTCCTGCAATTGAACATATTGGAGATATGTTAGCTATCTCAAATGTTACAAAACAAGACTATTTAAAAAAACCTGGACTTAAAAATACTCTTTTAGGTGATGGTTTAGCTACTTCTGTTGCTTCACTTTTTGGTGGTCCGCCAAATACAACTTATTCAGAAGTAACAGGTGCAGTTACTGTAACAAAAGCATTTAATCCTGCTATTATGACTTGGGCTGCTATTGCTGCAATTGTTTTAGCATTTGTAGGTAAACTAGGTGGAATTTTAGCATCTATTCCAGTGCCTGTAATGGGTGGAATTATGTTGTTATTATTTGGGATAATTGCAAGTGTTGGTGTATCAACACTTGTTAGAGAAAAAGTTGATTTTAATTGTCCTAGAAATTTAATTATTGTATCTATTATATTAGTATTTTCAATTGGTGGTATGACATTTAATTTTGGTGGAGTTCCTTTTTCTGGTATTGGATTAGGTGCTATTACTGGTATTATTTTAAATTTAATATTACCACAACCACGAAAAGAAGACCATATTCTTTAGTATAGGAAGTGTTTTACACTTCCTTTTATCTTTTATTTATATTATTTTTAGGAAAATCTCATGGAACTTTTAATTATAAAGTCAATCTCTGTAGTGGCTTTAGTTTTAATACTTAGTTTCATAGCAGAAAAGTTAAGCCCAAAAATTTCAGGTGTATTATCTGGACTTCCTGTAGGAAGCTCTATTACTTTACTTTTTTTTGCTATTGAAAATGGTGTCGATTATGTAACTCATGTTGCTTTGTATAATATTCATGGGCTTTTTGCTGCTTTGTCATTTTGTATTGGATATTATATTAGTACTTTTTATACAGGTAAGTTTGAGATATTTTTAAGTCTTTTAGTATCTTTTGTCTCATATGTATTTATTGCATTAGTAATATCTTTTATCCCTCCTCATATAGTTTTTACCCCCTTAGTAGTAATTGCATTGATGTATATTGCTTCAATTTATTTTGCAAAAAAAGAGAATTTTCCTACAGTAAAAAGGGATAAAATTACAATTAGTGATCTGTTATTTAGATCAATTCTAACAATTTTTATTTTTTTAATTGTTTCAAATTTACCAAAAGTAGTTCCTCCAAATATTGCAGGTATTTTTTCTGCTTTTCCTACTATTTTGTTACCTTTATTGTTGATAATTCACTTTAGACATAGTAATTTACAAGCTAGAACTATTATAAAAAATACACCGTTTGGATTAAGTTCTGTGGTTATTTACTCTTTAGTTGTGTATATGACTTATTCAAAAATAGGTATTTTATATGGTACTTTATTAGCTTTATGTGCTTCAGTGTTATATATGGTAATTCAAACAAAACTTTTTAGACTTTTAAAATGGATTTAATTATCCTTGTATAATAAATTTTCTATAATAAAAAGAAATTAAGGAAAATTAATGGCAGCAAAAGAACATAGTTTTGATATCTCTGCAAAGTTAGATATGCAAGAGCTGAAAAATGCAGTAATTCAAGCACAAAAAGAGGTTGATAATAGATATGATTTCAAAGGTGTAAAAGCAGAAATAGATTTTAATCAAGGTGCAAAAAGTTTAACTATAATCTCTTCGAGTGATAATAAAGTAGATGCTATATATGATATTTTAATCTCAAAAATGAATAAAAGAGGTTTATCTATCAACTCTTTAGATGAAGCAAAGAAAGAGGATAGTTCAGGTGGAAATAGAAAGTATTCATATGCAATAATTGATTCTATTAAAGCTGATGAAGCAAAACAAATTCAAACAGAAATAAAAAATTTAAAATTAAAAGTAAAAGCAGTTAATCAAGGTGATGAGATAAGAGTTACAGGGAAAAATATAGATGATTTACAAAAAATAATGAAACATTTAAAGAGCATGGATTTTAAATCCCCCTTAGTATTTGATAATTTTAAGTAATTTTTATTATAATAAAACATAAATTTTATAAAAAATAATTTTTATAAAAATAATTGTATAAATATATTAAGTTTTATGTTATACTAATAAAATAAAAAATTATTGGATAAATATTGGGTATAAATAAGTTAGAATATTTAAAAAATATTACAATTTTGTATGCAGAAGATGATACTCTTATTCAAAATGAGTTCTCTTCTTTTTTGAGGAAGTTTGTAAAGAAGTTATTTGTAGCAAGTAATGGACAAGAAGCATTAGAACTTTTTCAAGAACACAAACCTGACATAGTTATTTCTGATATTACTATGCCAAAAATGAATGGTATAGAACTTTCAAAAAATATTAAATCTATTAATTCTGATACCCCTATAGTGATTATAAGTGCACACAATAACAGTGAATATTTAATTGAAGCGATAGAAATTGGAGTTAATAGATTTATTTTAAAACCTATTGATATGACTGAGGTTGTAAATATTCTTATAGAGTTTTCAAAAAATATTTTTATATTAAAAGAGAATAAAAATATTAATAATATTTTAGAACAATATAAAGAGATAGTCGATTCAAGTTCAATTGTATCCAAAGCTGATCCTTTTGGTACTATCACATATGTAAATCAACCTTTTATAGATATTTCAGGATATACTAAAGAGGAACTTATTGGTTCTAACCATAATATAATTAGACATCCTGATACTCCATCTGAAACCTTTGAAAAGATGTGGAGAACAATTAAAGATGAAAAAAAAGTTTGGAAAGGTACTGTCAAAAATAGATCAAAAAATGGTAAACATTATTATGTTAGTAGTGTAATAAAACCTATATTGGATGTTGATGGAAATATTATTGAATATATTGCTATTAGACATGATATTACAGCGCTGGAAAAAACAAAACATTTTTTACAAAGACAAAACTTTCAGAAAATTTCAAATCTTAATGATGCACTTAAAAATATAGAACAATATGAAAATGTAATGAATGCTATAAATATAGTGTCAAGGATTGATACTAATGGAAAAATTACCTATGTAAATGAACAATTTATGAAACTCACAGGTTTTTCTAAGGAAGAGCTTATTGGTCAAACATATGACTTAATAAAACATGAAGATAATGATAAATCTTTATCAAAAGAGATGTGGGAAGTTACAAATAGTGGTAAGATGTGGACTGGAATAATTAAAAATAGGTCAAAAGATGGAAAAACTTTTCATATAAATGCTGTTGTATCTCCTATTTTTAACCAAGAGGAAGAGATTGTAGAATATATATCAATATGTCATGATATTACGCCTATTATAGAACTTCATCAGGAGTTAGAAAGCACCCAAAGAGAGATTATATATCGTATGGGGGAGATAGGAGAAACACGGAGTAAAGAGACAGGCAATCATGTAAAAAGAGTTGCAGAATATTCTAAACTTTTAGGTAGTTTATATGGGCTAGAAAAAATACAATTAGATAATCTTTTTATGGCTTCTCCTATGCATGATATAGGTAAAGTTGGGATACCTGATGAGATTTTGAACAAACCAGGAAAACTTACAGATGATGAATGGATAGTGATGAAAACTCACAGTGAATTAGGATATAAAATATTAAAAGATTCAAATAGAGATATTTTAAAAGCAGCTGCAATTATCTCTTATCATCATCATGAAAAATGGGATGGTTCTGGATACCCAAGAGGTTTAAGTGGAGAAAATATTCATATTTTTGGAAGAATAACTGCAATTGCAGATGTTTTTGATGCTTTAGGAAGTGATAGAGTATATAAAGAAGCTTGGCCTTTAGATGAAATTTTAAATTTTTTCGAAGAACAAAAAGGTAAACATTTTCAACCAGAACTTATTGAACTTTTTATGAATAATTTAGATAAATTTTTAGAGATAAGGGATACTTATATAGACTAAATATTGCTACACAATAGATAAACAAACTTTTTGTATAATAGAAAAATTTCCAATTAAAGGTTTAGTTTGAAAGTTTTATTATTAGAAGATGATCCTGCATTAAACGATTTATTAAATGAACATCTATGTGATAAAGGTTATGATGTAACTTTATGCATGAATGGTCAAGAGGCTTTAGAAAATTTAGTTAGTGAGATTTTTGATTTAGCTTTATTGGATATAAATACCCCTTTGATGAGTGGAATTGAGGTTTTAAAAACCTTAAGAGATGAATATAAAAATCAAACTCCTATTATTATTTTAACTGCATATCAAGATACAAAACATTTAAAAGAATCATTTGAAAGTGGTGTGGATGATTATATAAAAAAACCTTTTGATTTAGAAGAATTAGACCAAAGAATGATAAGACTTTGTAAACAATTTATGATAGAACAATCAAATGAGATACAAATAGATAAAAAGATATCTTTTAATCCAGAAAATTGTCAATTAACTATAAACAACAATATTAAACGTTTAGCTTTAAAAGAGAGAGATATTTTAAAATATTTTTGTAAACATAAGTCAAGAGTTATATCTTCAGAAGAGCTTCTACAAAATATTTGGGCATATGAAGAGATGCCAACAGATGCTACAATAAGAGTTTATATAAAAAATTTAAGGGAGCTTCTTGGAAAAGATAGGATTCAAACAATAAGATCAATTGGATATAAATTTGAATAGAAATGAAAAAAAAGCCTTAATTAGTTTTTTATCAATATATGTAGGTTCTGCTTTACTTTTAATAGGAATACTACTTTATGTATATTATAAAGAGGAGATAAAAAATCTAGAAAAAACTTGTAGCATGCAACTTAGCAATGAATCTATGAAAATAAAAGCTGATATTTTAAACTCTTATATGAACCATAAAGATTATATACCTAAAAAAATAGTAAGAAAAGAGATGAAATATGCACTAATAGATAAAGATAATAAAATTATTTTCTCAAATTTAGATGGTATAAAATATATGGATTTAAATAAAAAGTTTTATGAAAAAGATATGTATCATTTTTATATAGAAAAACTTGATGAAGTTAATATTCCTATTAAATATATCGTTATGGAAACCTGTAAAGGGGTTCAAGATAGAGACCGAATGAAAATATATGTTGTAATAGCTTTAGTATTAAGTGCAGTTTTTGTTGGTTGTATTGCATATTTATTGGCAAAAATATTACTTAAACCTGTGAGAGATAAGATAAAAGATATGGATAATTTTATAAAAGATTCAGCACATGAATTAAATACTCCAATCTCTGTTTTAATGACTTCTGTATCTATGTTAAAAAAGGGTAAAAACCCTGAAAAAATGATGAAATATATTTTAAGTAGTTCAAAACAAATATCTCAAATATACAATGATATACATTTTTCAGCTTTTGAGCAAATGAATGAAAACCTAGAAGAAAAGTTCAATTTAAAATATTTGATAAAAGAGAGTGTTGAATATTTCAATGATATCTCTGTTACAAAAAATATAAAAATTGAAGCTGAATTGGAAGATTGCATAATATTTATGGATAAAACAAAAACTCAAAAAATTATAAACAATCTAATATCAAATGCAATTAAATATAGTAATAACAATTCAAATATAAAAGTAAAACTAAAAAATGCAATTTTAAGTGTAGAAGATTTTGGTATAGGTATTTCTAAACAACAGCAAAATGAGATTTTCAAACGATATAAAAGGGGGAATACTATTGAGGGTGGATTTGGTATTGGTTTAGATATTGTAAAAAGAGTTTGTAAAAACTATAATATAAAACTTTATTTAGAGTCAGAACCTGATAAGGGTTCGACTTTTTTTGTTGATTTTAAAAATATCATTTACCAATTGAATTAATTTTTAAAGATATTGAAATAGGCTCCTCATATATAATATCTAATTTTGAACCTATAGATCTTTTATGATGATTTGATAATTCACCTTGAATTGTTTGGAAAACATGCCAAAATCTTTCATTGAATGGAGCTGAAATGTTTTTTAGTTTATGTTCAATTATATCATCAACTATAATCTCTATTAGATGATTATATATGATTTTATTTGTTTCTCTTTGAATTCTATAGTTTTTCATAATTATTAGATTGTTTTTGTAAATTTTTTGTTCTTCACTTGTTAAATCTTTGTGATTATTTACATTTTCAATCTCTTCATCAAGTTTTAATTCTAATTGAGTAATCTCTTTATTTGATGTTGTTTTTAGATTTGGTTTTAGTCTTAATATTTCACTCAAAATCTCTTCATCTGTTAAAACTTTTTTTTCAATTAAATGTGTATATACTTTATCTTTTTCATAATCATGGTGAATAGCATGATAAATTTCGATTGCAGGATCAATATATACATATTTATCATCTTTACCACTTTTAAAACTAATACCATGAATAGAAATCATCTCTTTTGGACCAACATATTTTAGTTTCATATAAATAACCTTTTAATTTTAAGAGTTTACGTGTATTTTATTCAAATATAAATAAAATACAGCAAAGGTAAATAATGAATAATGTAATCAAAAATTTTAAAACAGAGAAATTGGAAGATACAAAGTTTGTACATCCAGTTAAAATTACTTATAATTTAAATGGAATAGATAAATGCTGGGAAGCTGTTAAAAGTTTTGATTCAGTTGCAATATTATTGTTTCATGAAGAAAAAAATGCTTTTTTATTGGTAAAACAATTTAGACCACCAGTATATTTAAATGATATTAGTAAAATTTGTACTTATGAACTTTGTGCAGGTATTGTTGATAAAAAAATCTCTTTAAAACAGATTGCAAAAGAAGAGATTGATGAAGAGTGTGGATTTGATGTTCCTTTAGAAAGTATTGAAAAAATTACATCTTTTTATACAAATGTGGGTGTAAGTGGAGGGTGTCAAAGTTTATATTATGCCACAATTAATGATTCTATGATGATACATGAGGGTGGTGGAATAAATGATGAAGAGATTGAGCTTATGTATCTTCCAATAGAGGAGTATGAAGAGTTTATTTTTGATGAAAGTAAGGCAAAAACTCCTGGATTGATGTTCTCTTTTATGTGGTTTATGAAAAACAAGATTAACTGAAACCTATATATTATTACTCAAAATAGGATATTAATTTAGATTTTTATCCTATTTTATTCTTTTTTCTAAAAATTTAAAAAAATAAAAAATCATAAAAAATTTTACTAAAAAATTAAAAAACGCTTAAGAATACCATAAAACCTATACCTTTGAAAATTTATTCAAAAATCGATTAAAAAAATGCTATTTTATTGCTATTTTAGCTTAAAAAGAACTTATGTTCGTTAAGCGAACTTTAAAATTAACCATGTTATAGTTTT
This sequence comes from Halarcobacter sp., assembly GCA_050296315.1. Lineage (GTDB taxonomy): Bacteria > Campylobacterota > Campylobacteria > Campylobacterales > Arcobacteraceae > Halarcobacter. Next base: position 317,156 of record JBNKRE010000003.1, on the reverse strand, counting down.
CGTACAAATGTTCGAAAAGGTTTATAAAATGAAATATTCTTCTATACCATACATGCAAATTAGAGGTGGAAGTTCTAAGGGTATATATTTTTTAAAAGAAGATTTACCAAGTGAAACAAAACTTCGAGATGAGATTATTTTAAGTATTGTAGGTAGAGATGCAAGACAAATTGATGGTTTAGGTGGAGCGAACCCACTTACAAGTAAAGTTGCAATTATCAATAAGTCTAATAAAGAAGATTGTGATGTAGACTTTTTATTTATACAAGTAGTTGTTGGTGAAAACAGAGTTGATAGTTCTCCTAACTGTGGAAACATACTTGCTGGTGTTGGAACATTTGCAATAGAAAATGGTTTAGTAGATGTGTCTGATGAACTTACATATATAAAAGTAAATATGTTGAATAGTAACAATATATGTGAGTTAGTAGTACAAACACCAAATGGCAAACTTCAAGTGGATGGAGATGCCAAAATTGATGGTGTACCAGGTACATCTGCACCAATAATTTGTAATTATATGGATATTGCAGGTTCAGTTTGTGGTTCTTTATTTCCAACAGGAAACAAAAAGGATTTGATAAATGGTATTAACGTTACATGTATTGATAATGGTATGCCTGTTGTTCTTATTAACGCTAATGAATTAGGAATATCTGGATATGAGACTTGCGAAGAGTTAAGTAATAATGAAACATTGAAAAAAACAATTGAAGATATTAGGTTGATTGTTGGTCCTATGATGAATTTAGGTGATGTAACAAAAAAAGTTGTACCAAAAATGAGTATTATCTCACCGGCAAAAAATGGTGGAAGTATAAATACTAGAACATTTATTCCACACAATTGTCATGCGGCAATTGGAGTATTAGGAGCTGTATCAGTAGCTAGTGCATGTTTATATGATGAGTGTGTTACAAATGGAATATCAAAAGTTAATAATGGATTAATAAAAAAACTGTCAGTTGAACATCCAAGTGGAGAGTTTTCAGTGGAACTGACTTGTGAAAATTTCGAAAATGAATTAGTGATAAAAAAAGCTGGTCTATTAAGAACAGCAAGGTTAATTAGTAGAGGTGAGGCTTATCCTCATAGTGAAGTAATAAGATAAATGAAGGAGATAATTTTGAGTAAAAAAACTTGTATGGCACCAGATAGAGATACAAAAACGCCAGTTTATAAAGTTATGAAAAATGCTTGTGATGCACATTGTCACGTATTTGGACCAAGGGATAAATTCCCTTATTCTGAAAAAGCTACATATTGGCCACCTGATACATCAGAAGAACAATTAAGAACAATGCACGATAAGCTTGGAATTACAAGAGCTGTATTAGTTCAAGCTTCTTGTCACGGTAGAGACAACTCAGCGATGTTAGATGCTATAAAAAATGACCCTAAGAGATATAAAGGTGTTTGTATGGCAGATGATACTTTTACCGATGAAGATTTTAAATATTTAGATGAAAATGGAGTAAAAGGGGTTAGATTCAATTTTGTAACCCATTTAGGTGGAGCACCTGATTTAGAGATGATGGAAAGAGTTATTAATAAAGTGATTCCATTAGGATGGCATTTAGTAATCCATGTAAATGCAGAAGATATTATCAAATATGCTGATTTTTATGCAAAATTTGATTTACCAATAGTTGTTGATCATATGGGAAGAGTTCCAACATCAAAAGGTGTTGAACAAGAAGCATTTAAAATTTTATGTGAATTTATGAAAAAACCAAATTGGTGGGTAAAAATCTCTTGTGCAGAAAGAATTGCTGTACAACCACCATTTTATGATGCAATTCCATATGCGCAAAAGTTAGTTGCAATTGCACCAGATAGAATACTTTGGGGAACAGATTGTCCCCATCCAAATATTAAAGAGTTTATGCCAAATGATGCGGATTTATTGGATCTATTTCCTTTAATGGTTCCAGATCCAAAATTACAAAAACAAATTTTAGCTGATAATCCAGCAAGATTATATGGTTGGGAGGATTAAGATGTTAAGAGAGCAAAAATTAGGTGTTGCTGTAAAAAATATACAAAGAGCACCACAAGAAGAGATAGATAGATTAGAAAAGTTTGGTACTGCAACTGTACATGAAGCTCAAAAAAGAGTGGGAAACTTGCAACCTTATTTAAGACCAGTTTATAAAGGTAAAAGAGTAGCAGGAAGTGCAATTACTGTTTTACTTCAACCAGGAGATAACTGGATGCTACATGTTGCAATGGAGTTAGCACAACCAGGAGATCTTATTATTGCTAGTTGTGTAACTGAAAATACAGATGGATTTTTTGGGGATTTACTTGCAACTTCAGCAAAAGCTAGAGGTGTAAAAGCTTTAGTTATTGATGGTGGTGTAAGAGATACGAAAGATCTTGAAGAGATGGATTTTCCTGTTTGGTCAAAAGCAGTTAGTATAAAAGGAACTGTAAAAAATACATTAGGTTCGGTAAATATTCCAATTGTATGTGCAGGACAATTAATCAATCCTGGGGATGTTATTGTAGCTGATGATGATGGTGTTTGTGTGGTAGCAAGAGAAACTGCAAAAGAGGTTGCTGATGCAGCACAAAAAAGAGAAGATTACGAAGGTGAAAAAAGAGCTAAATTTGAAGCTGGTGTTTTAGGATTAGACCTTTATAAAATGAGACCAGGTTTAGAAGAAGCTGGATTTAAATATTTTGACACTTTAGAAGATTTAAAAGGAGACTTAAAATGGTAATAGATATTCATGGGCATTACACAACGGCACCAAAACAATTAACAGATTATAGGGAAAATCAGAAAAAAGAATTAGCTATAGATCCTTTATTTGATCACCAAAAAGGTGAATTAAATATTACAGATGATGAGTTAAGAGAAAGTATTGTTAATAATCAATTAAAACTTCAAAAACAAAGAGGAACAGATATTACAGTTTTTTCTCCTAGAGCTTCTAGAATGGGGCACCATGTAGGAAATGTAAAAACAAGTCAATATTGGACAGAACATTGTAATGAACTTATTGCAAGAATAGTTGAGCTTTTTCCTCAAAGTTTTGTAGGATGTGCTCAACTTCCACAATCTATTGGAACAAGTATAGATTCAAGTGCAAAGGAACTTGAGCGTACTATAAATGAATACAATTTTATTGCTTGTAATCTTAATCCAGACCCAACTGGGGGTTATTGGAATGATACTCCAAAACTAGATGATAAATATTGGTACCCAATTTATGAAGTTATGCAAGAATATGGAGTTCCAGCAATGGTTCATGTAAGTGGTTGTTTTAATCCAATATTTCATGTAACTAGTTCATATTATATGAGTGCAAATGTAACAGCATTTAGTCAACTTATGATGAGTAAGACTCTATTTAAAGATTTTCCAGATTTAAAATTTGTAATTCCTCATGGTGGGGGAGCTATTCCATATCAATGGGGTAGATTTAGAGGACTTTGCGATATGTTAGATTTAGATAATTTAAATAATATTGTAGAAAACAATATCTATTTTGATACTTGTGTTTATGATCAAAGAGGTATAGATTTATTGTTAGATGAAGTTCCTACAGAAAATATTTTATTTGCGTCTGAAATGATTGGAGCAGTAAGAGGTGTTGACCCTGAGACAGGACACCACTTTGATGACACAAAACGCTACATAGATGCTGCTAAAATAAGCGATAATAAGAAACAAATGATATTTGAAGATAATATAAGAAAAGTTTATCCAAGAATTAATCAACACATTGAAAAACATTTTACAAAAGAAGGAGATTATAACAATGGTTAAATATGAAGATAGGGATTATAAAGATATCCCAGGTACAGTAGTTTTTGATTTACAATTATCTCAAAAAGGGTATGAACTAAACAAATTTTGTAATAGTTTAAATAAAGCTGAAGCAAGAGAAAAATTTCTTGCAGATGAAGAAGCTTATATGAACGAGTTTCCAGGGCTTACAGAAGAGATGAAAGATGGTATCAGAAGAAAAGATATTAACTATATGTTAAGTCTCGGTGGAAATATTTATTATATTTGGAAAATTGCTGCAACTTTAGGTTTAAATATGCAACAAGTGTGTGCAATGGTATCAGAGCCAGCAATGGAGTATGAAGAGTTTTGTCAAATGATGATTGATGGTGGAAGACCTATTGAGGGTAATAGAAGTATTAAAGAGAATGAGGAGAAGCAAAATGGGTAAAATTATTGGAGGTATTGGAGTATCACATATTCCAACAATTATGCTGGCATTTGATTCAAAAACTAATGTTGGTCCATATTGGGAAAGATTTAATGAGGGTATTAAACCTTTAAGACAATGGATGAAAGATAACAAACCTGATGTTTGTATTATTGTATACAATGACCATGGTTCAAATTTTTCTTTAAAAAATGTTATCCCTTTTGGTATTGGTATGGCAGATCATTATCTACCTGCAGATGAAGGGTATGGAAGAAGAAAAGTACCTACATTTAAAGGTGATCAAGATTTATCTGCACATTTAGGTGAGCAATTCAATGAAAAAGAGTTTGATGTAGTTTATTCAAATGAGCTTGATGTTGATCATGGTTTTTCTGTACCTGCATCAATTGCATTTGGTGAAGATTGTCAAGAGTGGCCTTGCAAATTTATACCTTTATATGTTGGTGTTGTTCAATTTCCACAACCAAAACCTAGCAGATGTTATAACTTAGGTAAAGCTATTAAAGAAGCAGTTGATTCTTATCCAGAAGATACAAGAGTTGCAATAATTGGTACAGGTGGCTTATCTCATCAAATCCAAGGTCCAAGAGCTGGTCTTATAAATGTTGAATATGATAAATGGTTTTTAGATGAATTGGTAAATAATCCAGAAGAGTTAAAAAATATTACAGTTATTGATTTAATTAGAGAAACAGGTAGTGAAGGTGCAGAATCTATTATGTGGCTAACTATGAGAGGTGCATTAGGTGACAAAGTAAAAGAGGTATATAGATTTAATCATGTACCAATTTCAAATACAAACTTTTCAATAACAATAATGGAACCGCAAGATAATTAGAGGAGACTACAAATGAAAATATGTGTAATAGGAAATGGAGCTTTCGGTAAAAAACATTTAGATGCTTTATCAAATATAGAGGATGCTGAGGTTGTTTGTTTAGTTGGAAGAAGAGAAGAGGGTACTAAAAAAGTAGCTGAACAATTTGGAGTTGCTAATTATACTACATCTTTTGATGAAGCATTAAAGATGGATTTTGATGCAGCAATAATTACAAGTCCAACTCAAATCCATGCAAGTCAAGCAATCGCTTTAATGGATGCGGGAAAACATGTAATGATTGAGATTCCTATGGCTGATTCTTTAGAAGATGCTGAGGCAATTGTTGCAAAACAAAAAGAGACTGGACTTGTTGCAATGGCAGGACATACAAGAAGATTTAATCCTTCTCATCAATATGTTCATAATAAAATTAAAGCAGGTGAGTTAAATATTCAACAAATGGATGTACAGACTTATTTTTTTAGAAGAACAAATACAAATGCTTTAGGGGAACCAAGATCTTGGGTTGATCATCTATTATGGCATCATGCTTGCCACACAGTTGATCTATTTGCTTATCAAACAGGTGAAGAGATTGTTGAGGTTCAAGCTATGCAAGGACCTATTAATCCAGAACTTGGAATTGCAATGGATATGAGTATTGGACTTAAATCGGCATCAGGTGCTCTTTGTACCTTATCTTTATCTTTTAATAATGATGGACCATTGGGTACCTTCTTTAGATATATTTGTGATAATGGTACATATATAGCTAGATATGATGATTTATTTACTGGAAAAGAGGAACAAATTGATGTTACTAAAGTTGCAGTATCTATGAATGGTATCGAGCTTCAAGATAGAGAATTTATCGCAGCAATAAAAGAGGGACGTGAACCTAATGCAAGTGTACAACAAGCACTAAGTGCTATGAAAATACTTGATGCATTAGAGAAAAAACTTTCATAAGAGTTGAAAAAAATAATTAGTGGGTGACTAAATAAAAGGGAAAGACAATGAAAAAAATCATTACAAAAGGGAAATTGTTTTTAGCAAGTACTATATTCTTCACAGGTACATTATTTGCTGACAATGTTGAAATATTAACAGTGCATCATTTTTTGAGTTCAAAGTCACCGTTACAAACTAAATTTCTTATGCCATGGGCTAAGAAAGTAGAAGAGGCATCAAAAGGAAAATTAAAAATTGAAATCTTTCCATCTATGAGTATGGGAGGAAAGCCACCTGAATTATATAAGCAAGCTAGAAATGGTACTGCTGATATAGTATGGACATTGCCTGGATATACACCAGGTGTTTTTCCTAGAACAGAAGTCTTTGAATTACCAACAGTTCATATTGGTGATTCTGTTGCTACTTCGATTGCTATAAAAGAGAACTTTGATTTGATAAAAGATGATTTTAAAAATATTAAACCATTATTAGTTTATGTAGCAGCAGGAAATGCAATACATACAGTTAATAAAAAGATAACTTCAGTAGAAGATATGAAAGGCTTAAAATTAAGAGCACCTTCAAGAACTGCTGGTTGGTATTTAGAAAGTTTAGGTGCTGAGCCTGTTGGTATGCCTTTACCTGCTTTACCACAAGCTTTATCAAAAAATGCTGTTGATGGTGGATTGATACCTTTTGAAGTTTTCCCTCCATATAAGTTTCACCAATTAACTAGATACTCTATTGAGGGTGAAAATAAAGAGAGATTTGGTACGTCTGTATTTATGCTTATTATGAATGAAGATAGATTTAATTCTTTATCAAAAGAGTTACAAAAAGTTTTAATGGATAGCCTAGATATAAATACAGTTAAAGAGGTTGGACAAATTTGGATGGATGTAGAAGAACCAGGTAAAAAAATGCAGAGTGCATCTAAAGATAGTGAAGTTATAAAACTAAATGCTAAACAAATGGAAGAGTTCAATAAAGTTGGTCAGCAAGTTGTTCAAAGATGGATTGAAGATGTAAAAACTAAAGGTATTGATGGTCAAAAACTTGTTGATAAGGCAAGAGAGGCTATAAGAAAAAATAGTAAATAAAGGGAAATCTATGGAAGCTAAGATAAAAAAAGCTTGCTTATGGTGGGTATATCTATCTGGAGTATTATTAGTAATTGTAGTATGTGTTACTGTTTTTAATATTACAGCATTTGGATTAGACAAAATAGCTAGACTATATGATACAAATATAGGTGGTTTACCAGGATATGAAGATTTAGTTAAGCTATTGACAAGTTGTTTTGCATTGATGTTTTTCCCGTGGGCTCAAGCACAAAGGGGACATGTAGCTGTAGATTTTTTTGCAGATAGATTTCCTCCAACATTACAACATGTACTTGATATTATCTGGTTAAGTTTTACATTGATATTAGTAATCTTTTTAGGTGTACTAATGACAATGGGAATGTTTGAATCATATAATGATGGAGCTGTATCACCAACCTTGGGTTGGTATGTTTGGCCATTTTATGCGCCAGGGATTATCTCTTTGGGATTATGGTCTATAGTGTTGGCATTTCAAATATTTTTACATAAAGGAGGAAAATTAGATGGCTGATAAAGAGTTAATTGGATTAGCTGGTATTTTATTGTTTTTCATCCTTTTAATATTAAAAGCAAGGGTTGCTTTTGCAATGGTTGCTGTTGGAATATTAGGTACATTTGCTTTGTCTTTAGAATTGCCTTACATAAAGTTTGAACCTTATATTTTACAGTATAAAAGTTTGCTTTGGAATAATTTGGCAAGTTATGAACTTTCTGTTATACCATTATTTATTTTAATGGGATATTTAGCTAGTCATACTAAATTGGCGCAAGATTTATTTGCTGGAATGAATGCAATTTTAGGCAGGTTTAAAGGTGGTGTTGCAATTACTGCAATTGGAGCTTGTGCAGGATTTGGTGCAGTTTCTGGATCATCTTTAGCAACTGCTTCAACTATGGGTAAGATTGCTTTACCTGAACTTGACAGATTGAATTATTCACCTAGACTTGCAACGGGAACATTAGCAGCAGGTGGAACATTAGGAATTTTAATTCCACCATCAATTGCATTAATTTTATATGCAATTGTAGTTGAGGCATCAATTATTGAGATGTTCCAAGCAGCGATACTTCCTGGTTTAATTGCAGTATTGTTTTTTATAATGGTTATTGCTATTCAAGTTAGATTAAAACCAGAATTAGCACCAGCATCAAAACCTTTGACAAAAAAGGAAAGAAATAAAGCTCTTTGGAGATTAGTTCCTGTAATTTTAACCTTTGGTTCAATTATTTTGGGACTTGGACTTGGTTTATTTACACCAACTCCAGCTGCTGCCGCAGGTGTTTTTATAATTGCAATGTATGGTGTTTATTTAAGAATTAGATTTGGAAAAGGTGAAGGTCTTACATTCAAAAGATTAAGAGATAGTTTAGTTGAAACAGCTGTATCTAGTGCAATGATTTATTTTATTCTTTTTGGTGCAGAGGTTTTAAAAGGATTCTTCACAAGATCAGGTCTTCCACAAGCTATTGCCGATTGGGCGATTCATGTAAATATTGATCCGTGGCTTGTTTTAATTTGTATCTTAGTTATCTTTATACTTCTTGGATTCTTTATGGATTCTATGGCGATGATATTAGTAGTTATTCCATTTATTTGGCCTGTATTAATCAATGTTAATGGGGGTGAATATGTAACAGCAAGTAGTGCTGCTTTTGGAATGGATACTGAGGATTTAAAAATATGGTTTGGGATATTGGCCTTAATCTCCGTCGAGTTAGGGCTTATAACACCACCTGTAGGTTTAAATGTTTTTATTATCTCAAAGATTTCAGAAAAGGTTCCTATGGCAGAAACTTTTAAAGGTGTTATGCCATTTTTCGGTGCAGAGATACTAAGAATAGGTGTATTGTTGTTACTTCCATGGCTTGTCCTTTTCATGCCACATTTTTTAGCAGGAAGATAGCAAATAAGTTTTAGGTTCATTAAATTGAGCCTAATTTTAGGTGGGGAGACCTTTTTATAATGTTATTAAATAATTTAATAACACATATATAATCTAATTTTATACAAAAGGAAACAAATGAGAACATTAGGAAAAAGTTTTGTTGCTATAGCAGCAGCTACTGCATTAGGAGTTAGTGCAAATGCAAGTACACTACAAGAAGCATTATCAGGTGGTAAAATAAATGGTGAGATTAGATCTATTACAGTAATGGGTTCTTATACGGATGCAACAGAACCTGGTCCATACAACAATGCAAACTCTTCAGCAATTGCATTACAACTTAATTATGAAACAGCGGATTTTTATGGATTTAAAGCTCAAATTGGTTTTCAAACAGCACATAGTTTTGATTTAGAAGCAAGTAGTGCACCTGCTGATGTTCCAACTTTCTATAATGAAAGAGAAAGTAGAGTAACGCAAGAGGGTTCAAACCTTTATTTAGCAAATATTTCATATGCTACTGGTAAAACTGAAGTTAGAGTTGGTAGACAAAATATTTCCACTCCTTTGATGGCAAGATCAAATGCTAATCCATTAGTTGATACTTATAATGGTTTATCAATTATAAATAAAGATTTACCTCAAACTGAAGTTCAACTTTATGTGATAAAAGATTGGATTGAAAGATATAGTACGACTAATAAAGATAGAATTACTCACTTTAATAAACCAACATATTCAGTATATGTTAAAAATAAAAGTATTGAAAATTTAAGTCTAGAGGCTCAATATTTAGCAATTACTGATTCTGTGGGTAACCCTACTGATGCACCAGTTGCAACTGATGATAAGTATTCAACTTATTATGGAGCATTCACTTATAATTTACCAACGTCTATCCCTTTATATATTGGAAGTTTTTATGCGGGTGCAGATTATGATAGTGATACTATAGGTGGATATCTTTCAGATGATGAAGATACAAATATGTATGGTATTAAATTTGGTGGAAAAGTTTTTGATACACCATTTAAATTAGCATATACAAAAGTTGGGGATGATGGTGATTTTATAGGTAACTTTGGGCATGTACCGAATTTCTTTAAATACAATGGTGGTCAAATGTTTACTGATAACTTTTATGCTGGTGTAAGTTCAACATCACTTATGGTAATTCCTAAACTTATTCCTGGTGTATTTACGTTGTTTGCATATTCAAAATATTCTCAATCAGATAAAGGACAAGCAAATACTTCAAGAGGTGCATATATGGATGGTGCATCTGAAATTCATGCGGATCTTAGATATAAATTTAATGGTTCTTTAAAAGGTTTATCTGCTAGGTTACAAGTTGCATTAGTTGATTATGATAATCCAGCTGACGCAGATGATCAGATGACAATAGGGAAACTTTATTTAAATTATAAATTTTAAGAAAAAAAAGCAGCAAGTAATTGTTGCTTTTTTTTCAATTATTTAGTTGTATATGCAACTAATAAATGATTTAAATAAGTTTTTCAGAGTTGGTGTTTGAAAAATAGAGTTTATTTTTTAAATTATTTACATAGTATCTACAGAACAAAAAGGATAAAAGATGCAATTTCACACAAATGGTTTTCATGCTGGAGATCCAGATATTTCTTTGGCAGCAAAAGGTTTCGAAAATGGTCAAGGTACAATACCTGAAGTATTAGATGTATTGATTATAGGAAGTGGTCCAGCAGGTTTAACTTTAGCTGCTCAGTTAGCACAGTATCCACAAATTAGTACAAGAATAGTTGAACAAAAAGCAGAACCTATGATTTTAGGACAAGCGGATGGTATCTCTTGTCGTTCAATGGAAATGTTTGAAGCATTTGGTTTTGCAGATAAGGTTATGAAAGAGGGGTATTGGGTAAATGAAACAAATTTTTGGAGACCCGATTCTTCTAACCCAAGTAATTTAGTGAGAAATGCAAGGGTACAAGATGTAAAAGATGGACTTTCTGAAATGCCACATATTGTTTTAAATCAAGGGCGTGTTCATGATATGTATATTGATATTATGAGAAATTCACCAACAAGATTAGAGGTTGATTATAGTCATAAACTTATTGAACTACAGATTAATCAACCAGGGGAATATCCAATTTTAGCTACTATTGATTGTAATGGAGAGATAAAAAAAGTTAAAGCCAAATATATTGTGGGTTGTGATGGAGCAGGAAGTTTAGTAAGAAGGACGATTGGTGGTGAACTAAAGGGTGACAGAGAGGGACAAGCTTGGGGTGTAATGGATGTGTTACCCTCTACAAATTTTCCTGATATTCGATTTAAATGTATTATAAAATCTGCGACAGAAGGTAATATTCTTTTAATACCAAGAGAGGGTGGACACTTAGTTCGTATCTATGTTGAACTAGATAAATTAAAAGAAAAAGGTGAGAGTAAATCTATTACTTTAGACCGTTTAATTGATGCAACAAAAAAAATATTTAATCCATTTGATTTTGAGGTAAAAGAGGTTGCTTGGTGGTCTGTTTATGAAGTAGGGCATAGTGTAACTGATAAATTTGATGATGTTCCCAAAAATGATATAGAGACTAAAAATCCAAGTGTTTTTATTGCAGGTGATGCTTGTCATACTCATAGTGCAAAAGCTGGGCAAGGTATGAATGTATCTATGGGAGATACCTTTAATTTAGGATGGAAATTAATTTCAGTGTTAACTGGTAAATGTGATGAAAAGTTACTACATAGTTATTCTGATGAACGTCAAGCAGTAGCTCAAGGGTTAATTGATTATGATCATAAATGGTCTAGAGTTATGAGTGCACCTATTGGTGAAAAAAATGTAACTAGTGTACAAGAGCATTTTATTGAAGGTGGAAATTTTACAGCTGGTTTATCAGTGCAATATTTACCATCAAAACTTACTGGAAAAGATACTTACCAAGAGTTAGCATCTGGATTTGAAATTGGTAAAAGGTTTCATTCAGCTCCAGTTGTAAGATTAGCAGATGCAAAAACAGTACAATTAGGACATACAGTAAAAGCAGATACAAAATGGAGAATATATGCATTTTCAGATGCAAGTATACCTTCTAATGAAAATTCTAAAATAAGTAAATTATGCGAATTTTTAGAAACATCACCTAACTCTCCTATATTGAAACATACAAAAAAAGGTGATGATATAGATTCTGTAATTAGTGTTTATGGTATTTTTCAACAATCTCATCATAATGTAGAGTTTGAAGATATGCCAAATATTTTAAAACCTTTGGTTGGTAAGTACAAATTGAAAGATTATGAAAAGATGTATTGTCCTGATTTAAAAAATGGAAATGATATTTTTGATATGAGAGGGATAAATCGATATCAAGGTTGTATTGTAATCGTACGCCCAGATCAGTATATTGCACATGTTTTACCTCTTGATGCTTATAAAGAATTGGAAGAATTTTTTGAAGGTTTTTTATTAAATAAAAATTAATAAAAACATACTAAGATTATAAACAAGGTATCATTTCCTTGTTTATAAAAAATATATAATGGAATTAAAATGGAAAAAGAAAATATAGTACTATTGTGTGGGTTATTATGTAAAAAGATAGTTTGGGAAGAGGTTGCAAAAGAGTTGAGTAAAAAAGCAAATGTATCTATAATCTCCTTTGAAGGTTGTAATAGTATAGAAGATATGGCAAAAAAAGTACTTGACAATTCACCTCAAAAATTTATTTTAATCGGACATTCAATGGGCGGAAGAGTTACTCTTGAAGTTTTTAATCAACAAAAGGATAGATTAAAAGCAATGGGACTTTTTAATACAGGGGTACATCCTACAACACAGACTGAATTGCCAGGTAGAATTAAACTTTTAGAATTAGCAAAAAATGAAGGTATGCTAAGTGTTGTTAAACAATGGCTTCCACCAATGATGGGAAAAGAAGCATTAGAAAATAAATCTTTAGTAAATGAACTTGAAAAAATGGTTATATCTTATACTCCTAAAGAGTTTAGTATGCAAATAGAGGCTTTAATAAATCGTCCTGATGCAAGAATGATTTTGCCAATGATTGATATACCAACTCTTTTATTAAGTTCAGGTGAAGATAATTGGAGTCCAATATCTCAACATGAAAAAATACAAAAACAGATACCTAATAGTAAACTTGTAGAGATTGAAAATGCAGGGCATATGGTTATTTGTGAAAAACCAGAAGCTATTGCAAAATCAATTTTACAATGGTTAGATAATCAATAATTATATCCCATTTTTATAGAGATTTGTTTTGCTGCTTCAACGACTTTGTTGATATTACGTTGTGCTTTATCTGTACGAATTCTTTGTATGGGACCAGCTAAAGATACAGCAGCAATAACTTTTTCATCATAATCAAATATTGGTGCAGCAATTGAAACAATACCTTCGATAAACTCATTTTCAATATAACAAAATCCTTGTTTTTTTATCTCTTCAAACTCTTTTATTAAAACTTTTGGGTCTGTTATAGTTGCAGGAGAGTATTTATCTAATTTATTTTTTAAAATCTCTTTTATTCTATGTTTTTCTTGATGAGCTAATAATACTTTTCCTGAACTAGTACAGTGTACAGGATAAACAAGCCCAATATGTGAAGTTATTTGAATAGGATAAGTTGATTTTATATGATCTATATATACTACATTTTTACCCTCTATCTCTGCTAGTTGTACAGATTCAGAAGTATCAATTGCAAGTTGTTCTAAAATAGGTTTTGCTTCTTTTACCACTTCTCTATTAGATACCAGTATGCTATATAAAGTCAAGATTTTTGTTCCTAAAGAGTATTTTTGTGTTTCATCATTTTTTTTTACAAAACCTTCACTAGCCAAAGTACTTAAAAGTCTACTTGCTGTACTTTTTGCAATATCTAATTCTTTTGCTATTTGGGTTACCCTTTTTTCTGTTTGTTCAAAGGAGAAACAGCTAAGAATTTTTAATGCATTTTGTACTGAGGATAGACTGGTTTGTGATTTTTTTTTATATTCATCATTCATAATAATACCTTTTTTGTATTATAAAGATAATTTATTAAAAAAATATTAATTTGTTCCATATAAAAGAACACTAATCTTATATTGGGAACATTTTTTATTTATAATATTCTTTTATTATTATGAAGGACAAAAGTTATAGAGACAAGTACTTATGAAGGGCATCTAATTTTTAAGGGTAAGTGCTGTTGAGTTTATAAAGACTATTAGAAAGGAAAATAGTCAAATATAACTGAATCATAATAAATAAAAAGGTGAATAATATGTTTCCTAAAAACTGTTGGTATGTTGTAGCAACATCAGAAGAATTAAAAGATAAACCTTTCGCGCGACAAATCTGTGGTATTAAAATGGTTTTTCATAGAAAAGGTGAAAATGGTGTAGTTGCACTTGAAGATTTCTGCCCTCATAGAGGAGCTGCATTATCTTTAGGGTATTTGGAAGAGGATGGAATAGTTTGTGGTTATCATGGACTAAAAGTTGGTTGCAAAGGTAAAACAATCCAAATGCCAGAGCAAAATCCTGAAAAGATTCCATGTATCAAATCTTTTGCTGTAGTAGAAAAATACGGTTTTATTTGGGTATGGCCAGGTAAAAGTGATATTGCTGATGAATCATTAATTCCAGTATTAGAATGGGCAAATAATCCAGAGTGGGCATATGCTGGTGGAATTTTTCATATAAAATGTGATTATAGATTTATGATTGACAATTTAATGGATTTAACCCATGAAAAATATGTACATGGTACTAGTATTGGTCAAGAAGAGATTGATGAAAGTCCAGTTATTACACAAGAGGAAGATGGATATATTGTTACAAGTAGATATATGAATAACATCATAGCTCCACCTTTTTGGCAATTTTGTATGAAAAATAATAGTCTTGATCCAACAAAACGTGTTGATAGATGGCAAAAATCAAAGTTTGTTCCTCCCGCAGCTATATTTATTGATGTAGGTGTTGCATTAGAAGGAAAAGGTGGAAAAGACGCACCCAAAGAGGATAGAGTAAGATGTACAGTTGTCGATTTTATGACACCTGAAACTGAAACAACTATGTGGTATTTTTGGGGTATGGCACGTAATTTTAATCCAGAAAATGAACAATTAACACAAGATATTTTAAAAGGTCAAGGTGGTATTTTTGAGGAAGATCTTGAAGTATTAGAGTATCAACAACAAAATCTTGCATTGTTTCCAAGTAAAAGTTTAATTAGTTTAGATATTGATGCTGGTGGTAGAAAAGCTAGGCGAATATTAAACCAAATGATTAAAAAAGAGGAAGAACATTATATAGATAATAAATAAATATTTATAGAAATGTGATATTAAAAGTTTTAGTTGTTTATATAAAATTATAAATTTGTAACAATAAGGGGAAAAGATGAAAAGATTAAAAATTAAAGTGTTATTATTAATAGGTATTGCTGTTTTTGCAAATGTTTTATCTGCAAAAGATGAACCAATTAAACTCATATTACATCATTTACATAGTCCAAAAGCCGCTGCTCACGCGAAATTTTTGGTTCCATGGGCTGAAAATATAAAAAAATTGTCAAATGGTAGACTTGAAATAGAAGTATTCCCTTCTATGACATTAGGGGGAAAGCCAAGTGAACTTTATAAACAAGCAAGGGATGGAACAGCTGATATTATTTGGACTTTAGCAGGGTATACACCAGGGGTTTTTCCAAGAACAGAAGTGTATGAATTACCTACAGTTCATAAAGGTTCTTCTATTGCAACTTCCCTTGCAATAAAAGAAAATTTTGATTTAATTAAAGATGATTATAAAGATATTAAACCTTTAATGGTTTATGTACATGCAGGTAATGCAATACATACAGTAGATAAAAAAGTATCATCAGTGGAGGATTTAAAAGGTTTGAAATTAAGAACTCCTTCAAGAACTGGTAGTTGGTTGATTGAGGAGTTAGGAGCAGAACCTGTTGGTATGCCTTTGCCTGCTTTACCTCAAGCTTTATCAAAAAATGCTGTTGATGGTGCATTGATACCATTTGAAGTTTTTCCACCATTTAAGTTTCATCAACTTACTAACTATTCTGTGCAAGGACCTAATGCTACAAGATTTGGTACATCTGTATTTTTATTATTGATGAATCAAGATAAGTTTAACTCTCTGCCAAAAGATTTGCAACTTCTTATTGAAAATAGTTTAGATATAAATATGGTAAAAAAGGTTGGTCAAATTTGGATGGATGTTGAAAAACCTGGAATGAAAATGCAAAAAGATTCTGGTTCACAGATTATTTCATTAAGTGAAGAATCAATGAAAGAGTTTGATAAAGCAGGACAAAAAGTTGTTTCAAGATGGATTGAAGAGGTAAATAAAAAAGGTATTGATGGTCAAAAACTTGTGGATGAAGCAAGAAAGGCAATCGAAAAAAATAGTTATTAAATAGTGTATTTAAAATTGCAATATGAATCATAAAAAGAGATGAACTCTTTTTATGATTATAAGTTATAACCCATTTTATTAGAGATTTTTTTTGCCGCTTGAAGTACCTTATTTATATAAGGTTTTACTTTATCACCATTTATTCTCTGAATTGGTCCAACAAGTGAAACAGCTGCAATCACTTTATTGTTATAATCATATATTGGTGCAGCAATTGAAACAATCCCATCAATAAATTCATTTTCTATATAACAATAACCCAAACTTTTAATCTCTAGAAGCTGTTTTTTTAAAGTAAGTTTATTTGTCGTTGTTGAAGAAGTATATTTTTTCAAATCAATATTTAAAATATCTTCGATTGTTTCAATCTCTTGGTATGCTAAAAGTAATTTACCTGAACTTGTACAATGTATTGGATTTATTCTTCCTATGTGAGCAAAGATTTGTATTGGAAATGAAGATTTTATTTGTTCCATATATATAACATTTGAACCTTCAAGTTCAGCTAATTGAACTGATTCTTTTGTTTCTTTTGCAAGTTGTTCTAATATAGGATGAGCTTCTTTTACAACTTCCATCTCTGACATCAAAGAACTATAAAGGGTTAAAATCTTTGTTCCTAGTGAGTATTTTTGTGTTTCAGGGTCTTTTTTTACATAAGCTCTACTTTGCAAAGTTTTTAAAATTCTACTAACACTACTTTTACCTATGTCTAATTCATTTGAAAGTTCTGTAACTCTTTTTTCACTTTTATCTATAGTAAAGGATTCCAAAATTTTAAGTGCATTTTCAACTGATGACATATTCGAACTTTTGTTCATAATTTTTCCTATATTTTTTAAATTTATTCATTTTATAGTAAAAATCTTTAAAAAAACACAATTTTGTTGCATATAAAACAACATTGATATTTTATGGGAAACAAAAATACTATATTATTTACTAGTATTTTACTAGAAAGGGAAAAAATGAAGACAAAAAAAACACAAGTAGCAATTATAGGTGCAGGTCCATCTGGATTACTTTTAAGTTTATTACTTAACAAACAAGGGATTGAGAGTGTAATTTTAGAAAGGGTAACAGGTGATTATGTACTAGGAAGAATAAGAGCGGGAGTTTTAGAGCAAGGTTTTGCAAAACTTGTACGAGAAGCAGGAGCTGCTAATAATATGGATACTTTAGGTGAAGTTCATCATGGTGTTGAGTTTGCAATAGGTGATAAAAGAATACCTATTGAGTTAACTAAATTTACAGGTGAAAGTGTGATTGTATATGGTCAAGTTGATATCACCAGAGATATGATGGATGAAAGAGAAAAAAGGGGAATTGAAGCAGTATATGAGGCACAAAATGTACAGCCACACGATGTAACATCAGATAATCCATATATTACTTATGAAAAAGATGGAGAAGAATTTAAATTAGAGTGTGATTATATTGCAGGATGCGATGGATTCCATGGGGTATCAAGACAAACAATTCCTGAAGATAAAAGAACTGAATATGAAAAAGTATATCCATTTGGGTGGTTGGGACTTATGAGTGATACAAAACCAATCAATCCAGAGCTTATTTATGCAAAAACTGAAAGAGGGTTTGCACTAGCTAGTATGAGATCTCAAACTAGATCAAGATATTATCTACAAGTTCCTTTAACTGATACAATTGAAGATTGGAGTGATGATAGATTTTGGGAAGAGTTTAAAAAAAGAATGCCTGCAAGTGCTAGAGAAAATCTAATAACTGGTCCAAGTATAGAAAAAAGTATAGTTCCAACTAGATCATTTATTTGTGAACCACTTCAATATGGGAATCTTTTTTTAGTTGGTGATGCCGGACACATCGTACCACCTACTGGTGCAAAAGGTTTAAATCTTGCTGCATCTGATGTTTCTACTTTATATAAAATTATGACAAGAGTTTATAAACAAGGGGATAAAAAATGTATTGAACAATATTCTCCTATTGCACTTAGAAGAATATGGCATGGAGTGAGATTTTCTTGGTGGTTAACAGATCTATTACATAATTTTGGAGATGATAAAGATTTCTATGAGCAAAGAATGGAAAATTCAGAATTAGAGTTTTTCTTAAATTCTGAAGCTGGTAGAAAAGTTATCGCAGAGCAATATGTAGGGCTTCCTTTTGAAGATATTAAATAATTTATTTAGTATCAAAATAGAGTATAGATGAATAAAGTAAAAAAATTAAAGAACTATTTATATGTACTAATAGGAGGAGTTTTATTATCTTTAGCTGTAGTAACTTTTCTTGCAGCTAACCAAATAGCACCAGGGGGTTCTCCTGGTCTTGCTGTTATCTTAAATCACTTAACAGGGATTCAAATAGGGATATTGATGTTAATCATTAATATTCCTATGATACTTCTAAGTATGAAATTTATAAATAAAAATTATGCCTTTAGAACAGTTTTTAGTATCTGTATTACCTCTTTTAGTGTAGATTTTTTTAGAGAATTCATTGGCTTTAAAGGTATAGTAATAGAACCTGTTTTAGCTAGTATTTATGGTGGAATTCTTGTTGGTTTAGCTCTTGGATTTATTATCAAAGGTAATGCGTCTGCTGGCGGACCAGCTGTTATTTCTAAAATAATATCACAAAAAACTAATTTCAAAGAGGAGCATATTTTAATATCATTGGATGCTATTATAGTTATCCTTGCAGGTTTTATTTTTAAAAATATTGAAACAACATTATTGAGTCTAATAACAGTATATATAAGTGCAAGGGGTATAGATATTGTTCTATCAGGTAGAGCAGTATTTAAAATGGTACATATATCTACAAAAAAAGCAGAACTACTTAGTAAAAAGATTGTAAAACATATGGGGATAAAAGGAACGATAGTATCTGGGTTGGAACTTGATTTAAAAGATGATAAACAAGTGATATTATTGTTAATAGAAGCTACAAATATCATAAAATTGACAAATATAATTCAAGAATATGATGAGGATAGTTTTATTGTTATAGGTGATGCCTCAGAGATTATGGGAAGAGGGCATTAAATAGTCAAAATTTGACTATATGACAATATAAAATAGATAAAAAAGAGATTGATTTTATTTTAGAATACTCCAATAAAATTATAGCTTTAGAAATAAAAGCTTCTAAAACAGTTAAAAAAGATGATTTTAAACATATATATAAACTAAAAGAAGAGATAAATAAAGAGTTTGATAAAGGTATTGTTTTATATAGGGGAGATTCTTTTTTACAAATTGATGAAAATATGTATGCTATACCAATTGGCTTTTTAAGATAGTTTATAAAATTAGCATGTCACAATTATATGTAAGTATTTATTAATATTGTTTAGAATATAGTTCCAAACCTAATTTAAATAAAGGAGAAAATATGTCATTTAAAATAAAGACAATAGAATCACAAAAAATCAATACACAAGAACTTACTATATTTAAGTCTGCTTCTTCTTCATATCCATATTATTATTAAAACTTACACAATTAACTAATCACAAACAACTAATTACAACTTATTGTTAAAAACATTTCAAGAACATTTATTTTTTGAGGATAAATAGTATTTTCAATATAGAAACTAGAATAACGGACTATTTAAAAATAATGCTATTGAAAGATTATGTGGGAATTAAAAGTATATTTTAAATCTTAACCAAGAACTAGATATTTCTTTAATATACAAAATTCTTAAAAATATTAGAGGAAGTCAAATAAAAATTTATTTTATTAATAAAAGAGAAAACATGAACAAAGAACAAATTAAAACAATTATTGATAGAGGAATCATAACAAATATCTTACCTACCAAGGAAGAATTTATAGAAATCTTATTAGAAAAAAAGTTAAGATTTTACATAGGTGCAGATGCCACAAGTGATAGTTTACATTTAAGTCATGCTAAAAACTACCAACTTTTAGAGGAGTTCAGACAATTAGGACATGAAGTTATAGTTTTATTTGGAGATTTTACAGCAAGAATTGGGGATCCAACTGATAAAAGTAGTACCCGTGCAAAACTTACAAAAGAAGAGGTTAGAAAAAATGTATCTTGCTGGCTAGAACAGATTCAACTATTATTAAATTTTAATGACACAGTTAATCCTGCTAGAGTGGAATACAACTCTGAGTGGTTAAGTTTATTGAATTTTGAAGATATTCTAGAATTAGTAAGCAATTTCACTGTTGGACAGCTATTAGAAAGAGATATGTTTACTAAAAGAATGAATGAAGATAAACCTGTTTTTATGCATGAGTTTATGTACCCAATGATGCAAGGGTATGATAGTGTAGCAATGGATGTTGATGTTGAGTTATGTGGAACAGACCAAACATTTAATGCTCTTGTTGGAAGAAAACTTCAAAAAACTATCAATAATAAGGATAAATTTGTAATAACAGTAAACCTTATGGAAAATCCTGAAACTGGTGAACTAATGTCAAAAAGTAGAGGAACTGGAATATTTTTAAAGTTTGATAGTTTTGATATGTTTGGAGCATTAATGTCTCAACCAGATGAAATGATAAAAGTTTTTTTAGTGAATAATACAAGAATCTCTCATCCTAAGATAGACGAAATTTTAACTTTACATCCAAGAGATGCAAAAATCAAAATGGCTTTTGAAGTAACTAAAATAATGAAAGGGGAAGAGGAAGCCTTAAAAGCAAAAGAGCGTTTTATAAATCAATTTCAAAAAAAAGTAATATCAGAAAAGGATATGGTGTCAATAAGTTTAGAAGAAAAAGAAATGAGTTTATTTGAACTGTTGAAAAATCTTATTGGGATACATACAAGTAATAGTGAGATATTAAGATTAATAAAACAAAACTCAATAAGCATAAACAATATAAAAAAAACTGATAAAGATGAAACAATTCAAATTAATGACTTAGTTATTAAAATTGGTAAAAGAAGATATTTTAAAGTGAATTAATTTTATCAAAGATGTTTAGAAGAACTACCTAAATACAAATTTATTAGCAATGATTTAGACCACATTATAAAATGTGGTCTGTCATTCTCCTATTATTGTAGCAACAATTTTTCTACTATCTCCAAAATCCTATGTTCCTCTAAATAGACACCTTGCCAAGTCCCTAAACTCAGATTTCCATCGGTTATTAAACCTTAAAAAACGAGGACATAATGTGCTGGGCATATCATCTGCTCATTTTAAATAACACTTTCTCACAAATTACGAATACTTTTTATAGTTCATTTTAAATGTATCACAACCTTTAGTTTATGGAATACAAAACAATTCCGTGTTCAAAAAGTAAAAAATATAAATTCCAAACATTTTAAACCCTTAAATAAATCTATATTATATTATAGGATTATAGATTTATTTTTGAATTATACTATAGTGTAAGACTAAACTAATGTAATAGTTTTAATGTAAGCTCTTTAAATTGTTCTCTTTCCTCTGGGGTTAGTTTTGAAAATGTTTCTTCTTCATATTTAAACATATCAGTCAAAGCATTTTTACAAATCTCACACCCTTTTGGTGTTAGCTGAACCAATTTACTTCTTTTGTCATATTTGTTTTCTAATCTTTTTATATACCCTTTTTCTTCAAGTTTTTTTAAAACTTTTGTAATAGCTCCTGAAGTAAACATTAGTTTTTCAAAAATTTTTGTAGGGCTTAATATATTATCATCATTGTTAGATAAATATAAACATCTCATAACATCAACTTCACTATTTGTGATTTGATATTTATTTTCTTGAATCTTTGAAATACCTTCAGCTAGGTTTTGTTGAAACATGTAAAATGGCACAACTATAGGTAAAACATCATTATATATCTCTGGTTGTCGAGTCTTAACTCTTTGTATTCTTACTTCTAATTCTTTTTTATTCATAGCAAAAGAATAGCAAATCATTCATTAAAAAAGAATTAAGTAAGCTACTTGTATCTTAAAAGAGATTTATTAGTATTTTATTAATACTTTAAAAGTATTTTACTAGTAAGATAAATTTAAGTTTTCTTCTGTTAAAATTTTAAAATAACACTTAAGGTGTGTTTACAAAAAGGGGAAAATAATGGACAAAAGTGGAAAATCAGCTGCTACTGAAGCATTAGCAGCCGCTGGTGATCATCTACAAGCTGCTGATGTTGGTGCACTTGATGAAGCAATGTCAAGTGCAGCAAAAAAACTAAAAATCACGCAGTCAAGTTTAGTTGAAAGACTTATTTATGGTCCACAACCAGATATATCAGAATTATTATCTGGTTCAGAGGAGATGAATCATGCAAAAACTAAACAAGCAGATGAAATTTTAGAAACAGCACTTAATCTTCTTGAAAGTGGACAAGCTTTTGAAGCTGATGGAAAACTTTCAAATACATTAAGGAATGAAGTTGCAAAAAAAGATGTATATGGTTTTACTGTTCCTGCTGAATATAATGGATTAGGTCTAAGTTATAATCAATTAGCGTTATTAGAAGAATCTTTAGCTTCAAATGGAATCGGTGCATTAGCTGTTGAGGTTTCAGGACAACTTACAATTGGTTCTAGTTCACTTCTTGGATATGGTACTGATTCACAAAAATCAACTTTTTTACCTATGATTGCACAAGGAAGAATAACTTCTTTTGCCCTAACAGAAGTTGGAGTTGGTGTAAATGCTAAAAAAATACAAGCATATGTAGAAAAAGATGAAGAGAATAATTGTTATAGATTATTTGCACAAGGTGCTGCAAATAAAATGTATATTACTAGTGCAATACATAATGGAATTATGGCTATTGCAGCAAGAATCGGCAAAGGTGGTAAAAAAATAGGCTTATTTATTTTAGAACTACCTAAAGAGGATATTGATAATGGTGAATATAAATTTGATATTAAATCAACAAACTCTGATGCTTTTAAATCTATATACAATACAAGAATAAATTTTGAGAATTTTCCAATTCCTTTAGAAAATGAGATTAAAGCAGATGGTGTTGAGGTGCTTTTTTATTGTCTTAGAATGGGAAGATGTATGTTAACTGCTATGTGTGCAGGTTATCAAAAAATGATGGCTGCTGATTCAGTTAATTATGCTACAAAAAGATTAGGTGTTGGAGGACACATTATAAAACATGAATTACCAAGACTTAGAATTGGAAAGATGTTAGGTGGATCTTTAGCTTCACAAGCTTTATCTCATCTATCTTTGAGCCAAGATGCAAAAGGCGTTGATTTAGCAGGCTTAAGAGATATTTCAAAATCTTTTGCTGCAAGTTCAGCTTTAGAATCACTGGTAGCTTGTGAAAGGGTGATTGGTGGTAGAAGTTTTGATAAAGGCTCTAGAATAACAGAAGCAAGACCAAATATTCATGTATTTGGTATTGTTGAGGGTGAAAATGATTTGATTATCATGGGGATGATTAAAGATATTACTTCTAAGTTTACTTCAACGTATATGCAAAGTATGTTAAGTGTACTACAAGAAGCAAATATGAAAAATGGTGAGCCAGTTGAAAAAGAGGATAGGATTTTAAAAATTGATTTAAAAACATTTTTTAAATATCCAGGAAGATCTTTAACTGCAACAGCAAAGGTTTTATGTAAACCAGGATTTTATAAATTGCTTGCTTGGATTTTTAAAAATGGACTTTGTGAAATTCCAAATGTATTAGGAAGATTGATACCTTTATCTATGAAAAGTAGATATGACGAAATTCCAACGGATTTAAAACCTTATGTGGCTTATGCAGAACGAAATTTAAGAAAATGTAAATGGCTTTACCTT
This sequence comes from Halarcobacter sp., assembly GCA_050296315.1. GTDB lineage: Bacteria > Campylobacterota > Campylobacteria > Campylobacterales > Arcobacteraceae > Halarcobacter. The sequence goes on along the minus strand of JBNKRE010000003.1, from coordinate 293,014 downwards.
GGTATTAGTTTGTACTATCAATTAGAACAAACTTCTGCACAGGTTCCAATCCATAGATTGGGTAAAAAAATAGAGCTTCTTGTTGCAATGCTTGCACTTTGTGCCCATGCATCAAAACAAGATAAAACACAACAATCAGTTGCAGCTTTATATTCAGAAATATTAAAAGTTGAAATTGAAGCAATTCAAATTTTAAAAGGATTATCTTCAACTGAAAATTTGAGAAAATATCTTGCACAAGTTGGTAATGATGTACAAAGTGGTTCTAATACTATGATAAAAGATATTAAACCAGAGGCGTTTGCACACGATTGGCAAATCAATTAATTTAAAAATAAAAAATCTAATAAAAGGAAAAAGAATGAGTAATGAAAAAGATGTTGTAAAGTATGTAGTAGAAAATGGAATTGCATGGGTTTCATATAATAGACCAGATAAAAGAAATTGTATGAGTCCAGCAGTTAATAGAAGAATGATGGAGATTCTTGATGAACTAGAGTACAACGATGAGGTTGGTGTTTTAGTTTTAACAGGTGAAGGTACAGCTTTTAGTGCAGGTATGGACTTAAAAGAGTATTTTGTTGAAACTGAAAAAGAGGGTTTATCTGGGATTAGAAGATCTCAAAGAGAATCTTATGGATGGTGGAAAAGATTAAGAGGTTATTATAAACCAACAATTGCAATGGTAAATGGATGGTGTTTTGGTGGAGCTTATGGTCCATTATTTGCTTGCGATTTAGCTTTTGCTGCAAATGAAGCAACTTTTGGTCTTAGTGAAATTAACTGGGGAATTTTACCAGGTGGTGGTGCAACAAAAGTTGTTGTTGAATCAATGAATTTTAGAAATGCAATGTATCATGCAATGACTGGTGAGAACATTGATGGTGTAAAAGCTGCTGAGTGGGGATTAGTAAATGAATCAGTTGAGTTATCAAAATTAAAAGATAGAGTAACTGAGGTTTGTAAAGTATTATTAGAGAAAAATCCAGTTGCATTACAAGCTACAAAAGAAGCAGTTAGAAAAGTATCAGAGATGACTTATCAAAATGCAGAAGAGTATTTAGTAAAAGCACAAGAAGCAGCAAATTACTTTGACAATACAGGAAGAAAAGAGGGTATCAAACAATTCATTTTTGAAAAAACTTATAAACCAGGATTGGGAGCTTATAACAAAGATATCCAAAGATAAACTTTGTAACTATTTTTTTGCTATTGAAGGGCGTTATAATCAGTAGGCAAATAAAATTACAAAGGGTAGGCAATGAAATTATTGATGAAAAAAGGGGCGATTTTATTAGCAGGTTCGTTATTATGTGTAGGTTCTTTATGGGGTAGTGATAATGATAAAAAACCTGTAACTTTAATATTGCACCATTTTTTAAGTTCTAAGGCACCACCACATACTAAGTTAATAGAGCCATGGGCAAGAAAATTAGAAAAAATTTCCAATGGTAGAATAAAAGTAGAGATTTTTCCTTCTATGAGTATGGGTGGGAAACCAAACGAGCTTTATAAACAAGCAAGAGATGGTGTTGCAGATATTGTATATACAGTTGCTGGTTATACACCAGGGGTATTTACTAGAACAGAAGTTTTAGAATTACCAACAATTCATACAAATTCTAGTCTAAAAACTGCATTAGCAGCTAAAGAAAATTTTGATTTATTAAAAGATGATTTTAAAAAGGTTAAGCCACTTTTAATTGCAATGGCTGGACCATACCAATTAAGTACAAGCCAGAAAAAAGTAGAAAAATTTTCAGATGTTGCAGGTTTAAAACTAAGATCTCCATCTAGAACTGGTGCTTGGTATATTGAAGAATTAGGAGCTGAACCTGTAGGTATGCCTCTTCCTGCTGTTGCACAAGCATTAGCAAAAAATGCTGTTGATGGTGCAATTTTACCAATGGAAGTTTTCCCTGCATTTAAATTTGATCAATTAACAAAATATACAACTGAAATCAAAGGTGGTGGTGGATTTGGTGGATCTGTTCTTTTACTTTTAATGAATAAAGATAAATATGACAGTTTACCAAAAGACTTACAAGAAGCTATTGATAAAAGTACAGAAACATCTATTCAAGACTGGGCTAAATTAGCAGATCAATTTGAAATAATTGGAAAAGATTTACAAACAAAATCTGGTGGAGAGATTATAACTTTAAGTGAAGAAGAAACTAAAAAGTTTGATGAAGCTGGAGAAAAAGTTGTAAAAAGATGGGTTGATGAGATGAAATCAAAAGGTATCGATGGTCAAAAGATTGTTGATTCAATTAGAAAATCGATGTCGAAATAAGTAAAGGAGATTAAGATGAAAGAATATAAATTATTTATTAATGGTAAAAATGTACCATCATCAACTAATACTTTACTTGATGATATTAACCCAACTACAGGTGAGGCTTTTGCAAAAATCCACATGGCAAGTGCTGAGGATATAGAGTTAGCAATCGATTCTGCTAATAAAGCTTATAAGTCTTGGTCTAAAACTACTCCAAAAGAAAGAGAAACTATTTTAATAAAAGCTGCTGAAATTTTAGAGAGTAAAATTGATGAGGTTAGAGAACTTTTAGCTATAGAAACTGGTTCAACTTTTGGCAAAGCGATGTTTGAGTTAGGTTTAACTTCTGATATTATTAGAACAGCAGCTTCAGAAGCCATAAGAGTTTCAGGAGAAACTCATGCTTCAAATCATCCTGGTATGCACTCTTATAGTGTAAGAAGACCTTTAGGTGTTGTTGCTGCAATATCACCTTTTAATGTACCTATTGGATTAGCTTCTAAAAAGTTTGCCTTTGCAATGGCTGCTGGTAATACTGTTGTTGTAAAACCTTCAAGTGCTACTGCTGCTTGTGCAATCATTTTTGGAGAAATTTTTAAAGAAGCAGGTCTACCTGATGGAGTTTTTAATGTAATTCCTTGTTCAAGTTCAACCTTAGGTGAGAAGTTTCAAGAGGATAAAAGAGTTAAGTTGATTACTTTTACAGGTTCAACTGAAGTTGGTAAAAAAATTGCAGCATCAGCAGCTGCAAATCTAACAAAATTCACTGTTGAGTTAGGTGGTAAAAGTCCCCTTATTATCTTAAAAGATGCAGATATAGATTTTGCTGTTGATACAGCTACTTTTGGTGTATATACTCATCAAGGGCAAATTTGTATGGCTGGATCAAAAATAATTGTTGAAGAAGAAATATATGATGAGTTTGCAAAAAAATTAACTCAAAAAGTTAAAACTTTAAAAGCAGGGGATCCTTTAGATCCTTCAAATGTAATTGGACCACTAATTGAAGAAGCTCAGTGTGGATTTATTGATGGCTTAATTGAGGATGCTGTAAATAAAGGTGCAAAAGTATTGACAGGAAATACTCATGAGGGTTGTTTCTATCAAGCTACATTATTAAAAGATGTAACAGCTGATATGAGGATTTTTCATGAAGAGGTATTTGGTCCTGTTGCAACTATTATTAAAGCTAAAGATATTGATCACGCTATAGATATGGCAAATGATACTGAGTATGGATTAAGTTCAGCAGCTGTTACAAATAATCTGACATATGCAAAAAGGTTATCTGAAGAGATTGAATCGGGAATGGTTCATATAAATGGTCCTACAATTATGGATGAAGCTCATATCCCTTTTGGTGGTACAAAAAATAGTGGTATGGGTAGAGAAGGTGGACATTTTTCTATTGAAGAGATGACTGAACTCAAATGGGTTACAGTTGAAGCAGTAGGGAATAGACACTATCCATTCTAGGGTGTGTAGGAAATAATCATGACTAAAGTACAAAATAATAGAATAATGTCAAATGAAAATATTGTTAAATCAGTATCTTCTTTTCTTAACCCTAACTCTATTGTAATATTAGGAGCGTCAGAAAAAGCTGGCTCTTCTGCTAGAAATATTATAAAGAACCTATTGAGAAATGGATATAAAGGTGAAATACTTTTAGTGGGAAGAAATGGTGGTAATATTGATGGAATAGAGATATTAACACAAATTGATCAACTACCAATGGGTGTGGATGTGGGTATTTTAGCTATACCTGCTGCAAGCGTCTATGATACTATAATTGAGTTAAAATCTGTAGAGGTTAAAACTGTAGTATGTATGTCATCAGGTTTTGCTGAACTTGGTGATGAAGGGCTAGCTTTACAGGAAAAAATTGGAACATATGCTTATGAAAATAATATAAGACTTATTGGTCCAAATTGTATAGGGTACTTTAATTATGTAAATGATTTCCATTTGGGAATTATTGATATGCCAAAACAAGTTCCATTTGATAAAAATGGTTCAAAAGGTATTGCAGTTGTAGCACAAAGTGGTGGAATAGGGATGTTCATTGGACAATCTTTAGGAAAAAGAGCAGTACCTACAACATACTCTGTTACCATTGGAAATCAAGCAGATGTTGAATTATCTGATCTAATAGATTTTTTTATTGAAGATGAGTACACTGGTGCAATTGCGATATATGCAGAAGAGATTAAAAAACCTAAAAAATTATTGGATGCTGTAAAAAGAGCAAATAAAGTTAAGAAAAATGTTGTTTTAATGCACTCAGGAAGAAGTGAGGCTTCAAGAAGTATTACACAATCACATACAGGTTCTTTAACTGGTGATTATAATCTAATGAAAACAAAACTTGTAAACGCTGGTGTTGCTATGGTAAATAGTTTAGAAGAGTTAATAAACTTAAGTGAACTATTGCTTAGATTCCCAGATCCGGTTTTAGGTGAAGTTGGATTAGTAACACATTCAGGTGCAGTTTGTGCTATTTCATCAGATCATTTTGAAGATTGTAAGTTGGTAATGTCTGCTCTATCAAGCAGTGCTTCACAAAAATTAAAAGAGGTTTTACCCTCTTATTTACCTGCAAGGAATCCAGTTGATTTGGGTATTGAAGCTAGTAAAATTCCATCTTTAGTTGGAGATGGTCTTGAAGCGCTTTCAAGTGAACCTAAAGTGGGAAGTACACTTGCTGTATTACCAACAGATCAAGATGTAGAAACAAAAATAAAGTATTTAAAAGGTTTTATAACAAATGCAAAAAATAACCCTAGAAAACCTTCTATTTATGTTCCTTTGGATGATACTGGGATTTTTGAAGAAGAGTTTACTTCTTTGGCACACAAAGATGGTGTTGTAATAGGTAAGTCTTTAGAGAGTGCAGTAAGAACACTTTCTAATTTAAATCAATTGTGTATCAATAAAAATAAACAAAGAAGAGAGATAGAGAATAAAAAAATTGATTCTATTTCTAATTTTGAATTGGGAAATGTTGTTGAGTATAAAGCAAAAGATATTATGAAACAACTAAATATTCCACTACCTAAAGGTTCTCTTGCTACTAATGTAGAAGAGGGAATCAAAATAGCAAATGAGATTTCATATCCAGTTGTTTTAAAAGCTCAATCATCAAAGCTTGCACATAAAACAGATGCAGGTGGTGTTGTTTTAAATATTAAAAATGATGAAGAGTTAAAAAATGCTTATTTAAAAATGACTAATGATATTGAAAGTATAGGTGTAAAATTAGATGGAATATTGATTGAATCTATGGAAGAACCAGGACTTGAAATAGTAATAGGTGCAAGACGTGATGACCAATGGGGTGTTGTTGTACTTGTTGGTGTTGGTGGTATTTGGATAGAAACATTAAAAGATGTTTGTTTAATTACACCTGATTTAGGTCTTGAAGCAATTATGGATGCAATTTTATCTTTAAAATGTGCTGCACTATTAAAAGGTGCTAGAGGTAGTAAGCCTGTAGATATTAAAGCTATTGCAGAAGTAGTGATGAAAATAGCAGATTTAATTAGCTCAAATGAAGAGATTTCAGAAGTTGAAATCAATCCACTAGTAGCTAAACCAGATGGAGTATTAGCTTTAGATGCTCTTATAGTGTTAAAATAATTGATTTGATATAAGCATTTTAATGCTTATATCATAATCCCAAATTTATCTAACAAAATTAAAGCAAATTATCTCATATATTTTTATAAAAATCCAATATTCAATTAGGAGATTTACGTGAAGAATTTAACAATTAAATTTAAATTAACAGGTACTTTTTTAATAATAGGAATGCTTGTAGTTATATTAGCAAGCTACAGTGTTATTAGTATTAGTAAAGTATCAAATGGTTTTATCGGATATAGAGATATGTCAAAAGATAGCACTATAGCAGCTCAAATTCAGTCAAAAATGCTTTTAGTTAGAATGAGTGTAAAAGATTATATATCAAATTCAGTTGAAGATGAGATTAAAAAGTTTAATAAATATTTTCAGGATGTTGATAAAACTATAGAGCTTGCAAAAACAAAAATTAAAGATCCCAAAAGAAATAAATTGGTAAACAAATTAAAAGAAAATGCAACAAATTATAAAAATACTTTTTTCCTTATAAGTTCTATAAATCAAGAAAGAGATGATATTATAAGCAATAATTTAGAAAGAAATGCACAAAGAGTTGAGGGGTATTTAAATAATGTTTTAGATGCTTTAAATAGTGTTGGAAACACTAGTGCTGCTCTTAAAACTTCTCAGGCTATTACATTATTGCTTGATGCAAAAGTTTATACAACTAAGTTTCTTAGTTCATATTCAAAAGATGATTTAGATAAAGTAAAAAATATATTTGTAAGTTTATTTAAAAAATTAGAAAACATAGAAAATGAAATTGATGATTCATCAATAAAATCAAGATTGAATTTATCAAAAAGATTTATTACTGTTTATCAAAATGGAACATTAAAAATTGAAGAGATTATAACTGAAAGAAATCTTGTAATAAATAATAGATTAAATAAAATCGGTTTTGAGATGGAAAAACTTGCAGAAGATATTAGAGCTTCAATTAAAAAAGAGCAAGAACAAATTGGTTTAGAAGTTGGAACATTAAACAGTAATATACAAAATCTGACTATCTTTATCTCTTTATTTATTTTAGTATTTATTGTATCAATAAGTTTTATTATTCCAAAAAATATTTCAAAACTAATAGAAACTTTTCAAACAGGTTTGATAAATTTTTTCAAGTATTTAAATAATGAAACAGATAAAACAGAGTTAATCCCTCTTGATTCAAAAGATGAGATTGGCACAATGTCTAAAATAATCAATCAAAACATTACAAAAACTAAACAACTAATTGATCAAGATAGTGGATTGATAGAGGATGTAAAAAGAGTAGTTATTCAAGTAAAAGAGGGGAAAATAAAACAAAGAGTATCTAAATCAACAGAAAATAAAAGATTGGAAGAGTTAAAAACAATTTTTAATGAGATGTTAGAGTTTATGGCTGAAAATGTAACAGAAGATTTAAATACAATTACCCAAGCTTTAAACAGTTATCAAAAGTTGGATTTTAGATTTAGAATCGAAAACCAAACAGGAAAAACAGCACAAGGATTAAATACCTTATCTAAGATTATCAATGAGATGTTAATAGATAATAAAAACAATGGTTTGGCATTGGATAAAAGTAGTGATATTTTACTTGAAAATGTAGATATTTTAAATAAAAACGCAAGTTATTCAGCTGCTGCTATAGAACAAACTTCAGCAGCTTTGGAAGATATTACAAATAATATTGTTGTTAATACTGAAAATATAATAAAAATGGCATCCTATACACAAGAGTTGACTATTTCTGCAAATGAGGGTCAAAACTTATCAAATGAAACAACAAATGCTATGAATGATATAAATGAACAAGTAAATTCAATAAATGACGCAATAGCAGTGATAGACCAAATAGCTTTTCAAACTAATATTCTTTCTCTAAATGCAGCAGTTGAAGCAGCAACAGCTGGAGAAGCAGGGAAAGGTTTTGCAGTAGTTGCTGGGGAAGTTAGAAATCTTGCAAGTAGAAGTGCAGAAGCTGCAAAGGAGATTAAAGAGTTAGTTGAAAAAGCAACACAAAAAGCAGATAGTGGTAAGATTATTGCATCAAAAATGATAAAAGGTTATTCTGTTTTAAATGAAAATATATCTAAAACTACAAAATTAATATCAGATATAGAACAAAATAGTAAAGATCAACAATTAAAAATTGAGCAAATAAATGTTGCTGTTACAACACTTGATAAGCAAACACAAGAAAATGCATCAATATCAAATAAAACTCACACAATAGCATTAGAGACTGATACTATTGCAAAACTAATTGTAAGTACTGTAAATGAAAAAGAGTTTATAGGAAAAGAAGAAAAAGAATAATAGTTTATAATATATTTAAGGTATAAAAATGAAAAAAATGAAAAATCATATATATTTATCAATTTTATTGGCTATGTTAGCCTCAGTTGGTCCAATGGGAGTGGATACATATATCCCATCAATTCCTGAAATAGGAATAGCTTTTAATGTTACAATAGAAAAAGTTGAATTATCTTTATCTGTATTTTTGATTGGTTTATCAATTGGACAGATTGTAGGTGGACCAATTTCCGATTCTTATGGTAGAAAAAAAAGTTCTATATATGGGCTTTTTGGTTTCTCACTTTTTAGTTTTTTAATAATTTTCAGTACTTCTATATATGAGGTATGGATATATAGATTTTTTGAAGCTTTTTCTGGTGGGATTGTTTTAGTTAATACTTCTGCTGTTGTAAGGGACAAGTTCAAAGGAGTAGAAGCGGCAAAGATTTTTTCTATCATTGGTACTGCAAGAAGTATTGCACCACTGATTGCACCAGCTATTGGGGCATTTATTATCCATTTTTTTATGTGGAAAGCAGTTTTTGTTTTTTTAACTTTTTATCCTTTGATTATTATCTATTTTGTATATAAATATTTAGATGAAAGTTATACTTATGTAAAACAAGATGTATTAAAATCTTTTTTACAAGTTCTTCGTCATAAGACAGCAATGAAAGCTATGATTACCCTTGCCTTAACTTTTTCTGGATTTTTTATTTTGATAACTAAATCCTCTTTTATATTTATTGAATATTTTAAGATATCAACAGATTATTTCCCTTTTTATTTTAGTTTTAATTTTATAGTTTTAGTAATAATGACAAGATTTAATATATTTTTACTTAAATCTTATGAACCACTTTTTTTGATGAAAATAGCTATTTTGATGCAGATTGTTTTTAGTTTTTTAATGCTATTAGATTATGAGAATATTACTCTAACACAAATGCTTCTTCTTATGGCAGGATATATGAGTATGATGGCTTTTATTTTTGGTAATTCATTGGCTTTAGCTTTAGAACATTTTCCTAAAAATGCTGGAGTAGCCTCTTCCTTATCAGGAGTATTACAATTTGGATTTGCAGCATTTATTACTTCTGTTGTATTAAATTTTCATACAGAAAATTTTTTATCAATAGCCTTGAGTCTTTTAATTTTATCTATATTATCTTATTTAATCATCAGAACATATAAACACGCATAGTATTTTAGAATCTTATGTGTGTTTAAAAAATATTATATTTCAAGCCTAAATTAAGACTCATATAGTTAAAATCTCAAAAGATTGACTCTCCTTTTTAATCAATCAATTTATTTTAAGGTAAAACTTGTCAAATAGAAAAGATAAAATACTAGAAACTGCAACAATACTATTTAATGAAAAAGGTTGTATGAATACTTCAACCAGACATATAGCTGAAAGTTTAGGTATTAGTGTTGGAAATTTGTATTATTATTTTAAAAATAAAGAAGATATTATTATTGATATTTATGAAAATTATATGAATTCAATTAGTAGTTATCTAACTTCTATAAAAGATGATGTTGATTCCCCTTTTGACTATCATGCTCTTTTTTCAAGTCAAATGGAGTTTGAAAAAAAATGTGCTTTTTTACGTTTGGAGATAAGTAATCTATATAAAACCTATCCTAAAGTAAAAGAAACAATTGAAAAAAGAGTAATAGAAAAAGCAAAAGAGTTAAAATCTCTTTTTTTACATCAAATTAAATATGGTTATATGATTAATCTTGATGAAGAAGAATTGAAATTTTTATGTTCAAATACTTGGGTAATAGGTTCTCAATGGGAACTTTATTGGATATTTACAAAAGTTGAAGATATAAAATTAAGAAAATTTCATGGGATTTTAAATCTTTTATATATTTTAAAACCATATCATACTAATAAAGGTTTGGAAAAATCCAATCTTCTAAGTTCCATAGAATATATCCAAAAACAAATAGATGAATATAAATAGTTTTTGTATTCATCTATTTTAGACTAAAATTTAATTAAAAATATCCTTACAAAAAATAGATTTTTTGAGATCTTAATTTTATAAAAAATTCAAAAATCTTCATAAAAATTCAAAAATTTATAAAAAATTTTAAAATTTATTTTTCACTAAAAAATAGCTTAAAAAAATACTTTACTAGTAAGATACCATCAAGACAATACTTGCCACTAAAAATGCTATTTTAATGCTATTTTAAGCAAAAATCAAACAGATGTGCGTTAAGTGAACTTTAAAATTAATGAAGTTATAGTTTTAGAACAAATGTTCTAATTTTACAAAAAAGGAAAGAGATGGCAGCAAGAACTGGAAAAGAGTATTTAGAAGGATTAAAAGATAACAGAGAGACATGGTTAGGCGGAGAGAAGGTTGATGTATCAACTCATCCTGCTTTTGCTGGTTCTTTAAAAGGTATGGCTGGATATTTTGATTGGCAACACAAATATTCTAGTGAGTGTTTAGTAAAAGATGAAGTAACAGGTGAACTGATGAGTGCTAGTTTAATCCTACCCAAAAATAAAGAGGATTTGATTGCTAGGGGAAAATGCTTTGAGCAATTGGCTAAATACTCTAATGGTATGTTGGGTAGAACTCCTGATTATTGTAATGTAGCACTAACTGGTTATGTTTCAAGAGTTGATGCTTTTATTGAGGGAGGACATCCTGAATGGGCACAAAATCTTTTAGATTTTCATAGAGAGTGTATTGAAAAAGATTTATCTTTAACACATACAATTATTCAACCCCAACCAGATAAAAGTATGCCAGATTTAAATGGTATCAATGGTGAAGTTGCTTTTAAAGTTGTTGAGAGAAGAGATGATTGTATTGTAGTAAGTGGTGCAAAAATTTTAGCAACACTTGGACCTTTTGCAGATGAGCTATTTGTTTATCCTTCTGCTCCTATTGTAAGTGAAGGTACAGCTGATCATGCTTTGATGTTTTCAATTCCAGTTAACACTAAGGGTGTGATTATGGTTTGTAGAGATCATTATCAAGTTGATACAGATATAAAAAATGCACCTTTTTCTAGTAGATTTGATGAGCAAGATGCTTATGTAATCTTGGATAGAGTTGAAGTTCCATTAAATCGTGTTTTTATGGATGGTGATTTGGAGTTTTATAATAAAACAGTGATTGATCAGCTTGGAAGATATGGTAACATCACACAACAAACAGCTACAAGAGCTGCTGTTAAATTAGAGTTTGCATATAACTTATGTATGAGAATGGCAGAGATTACAAAAAGTGAAAAAAGACCAGAGGTTATAATGATGTTAGGTGAGATTTGGAGTTATTCTTCTCTTACAAGAGCAGCAATTAAAGCTGGTTTTGCAGGTGCACATGATTGGGGCAATGGTGCATACTTTTTTGATGATAGTCCAATGAGAGCTTTAATAGCAAATATGCCACAGTGGATGATTAGAGTAAATGAGATTATAAAAATAATTGGAAGTCATAATTTATTGGCAACTCCAACTATGGAATCTTATGAAAATCCTGAAATGAAAGAGTTATTAAATAAATATATGCCAGCTGCAAATGGTTCTCCTGCATCATTAAGAGCTCAAATTTTTAGAATTGCTTGGGATTTTGCAGGCTCAGCTCTTGGGGGAAGAGTTGAATTATATGAAAGATATTATCTTACAAGTCAACCACGAAACCAAATGTTTTGTCATAACTATGCGCAGAAAAATTTTGAATGGAATCAAGTAGATGAATTTATGAAAAATTCTAACATGATATAAAAAATTAAAAGGAAATATTTATGAAAAATTTATTACAAAAAGGTATTATGGCGGTTGCAGCAAGTTCATTGTTTTTTGCAAATTTATTATTTGCAGATGAAAAACCAATAACCTTGACATTTCATCATTTTTTAAGTCCAAAAGCACCACCTCACTCGAAGGTATTTGAACCTTGGGCTAGAAATCTTGAAAAATTATCAAAAGGCAAAATAAAAGTAGAAATTTTTCCATCTATGAGTATGGGTGGAAAACCAAATGAGTTATATAAACAAGTAAGAGATGGTGCAGCTGATATTGTGTTTACAATTGCAGGGTATTCGCCAGGAGTTTTTTCAAGAAGTGAAGTTTTTGAATTACCAACAATACATAAAAACAATAGTTTAAAAACTGCCTTAGCAATTAGAGAAAATTTTGATTTAATTAAAGATGATTATAAAGATGTAAAACCAATATTAATTGCAGTTGCAGGGAACTATTTTTTGGATACTGTAGATAAAAAAGTAACAAAATTATCAGATATGAAGGGATTAAAAGTTAGATCTCCTTCAAGAACTGGTGCTTGGTATATTGAAGAATTGGGAGCAGAAGCAGTTGGAATGCCACTTCCTGCTGTACCTCAATCTTTTTCAAAAAATGCAATTGATGGAGCTATTTTACCTATGGAGATATTCCCTGCATTTAAGTTTCAACAATTAACAAAATACTCTATTCAATTACATGATGGGGGAGGATTTGGTAACTCTGTAGCCTTAATTTTAATGAACAAAGATAGATTTGAATCTTTGCCAAAAGAGTTACAAGATATTATTGAAAAAAGTGCTGGACTTGATTTGATAAAAAGATATGGTCAATTGATGATAGATTTAGAAGAACCAGGAAAAAATTTACAAATAAAATCTGGTGGTGAAATTGTTACAATTAGTGAAAAAGAAACAAAAAAATTTGATGAAGTAGGTCAAAGAGTTGTACAAAGATGGGTAAAAGAGATGAATTCAAAAGGTATTGATGGACAAAAAATTGTTGATGCTGCAAGAAAATCAATTTCTATGGAGTAAATTATGAATAAAATTGGGATTATAGTAGCTAGTTCAGGAAATAACCAAAAACTGGCTTTAAGATTACAAGAATTAGTACTAGAGCAAAATTGCGAAACACAATTAATCAATTTAGTAGATTTAAGATTACCTTTATATAGTACTAAAGAGGAAGAGGAAAATGGTATTCCTGAAACAGCTGTAAAATTAGCAACAGATATATTAAGTTTAAAATCATTTATTATTATAGCCCCTGAATACAATGGGGTTATGCCACCTGTGCTAAATAATGCTATGGCTTGGACATCAAGATCTACAAAAGATTGGAGAGATGCTTTTAATGAAAAAATTGTTGCAATAGCAACACACAGTGGCGGTGGTGGTGCAAAAGGTTTGCAAGCAATGAGAATGATGTTTCAACATTTAGGTGCAAATATTATAGCTAGAGAGATACTAACTACATATGAAAAACCTTTAAATGAAGATGCCGCTAAAAACATAATCTCTCAATTAATAAAACTAAGCTAAAAAATAGATAAGGGTATTTTAAAATACTCTTATCTTTTATTTTTTTAAATCAATAACTGCCAAAGTTAACCTTGAAACGCAAACAGCTTTATTTGTTTGTTTGTGATTGATTTTGATATCCCAAACCTGAGTTGTTTTTCCTATATGTATTGCAGTAGCCACTCCAATAACTTCTCCACTTGTTACTCCTGATATATGATTTGCATTTATCTCTATACCTGCTATTGCATAACCTTCATTTGCTGCAATAAAACCACCAAGGCTACCTAAAGTCTCTGCAAATAGTGCAGATGCACCACCATGTAAAAGTCCTCTTGGTTGGTGTGTTCTACTATCTACAGGCATAATACCCTCTATGGTATTATCTCCCACTTTTGTAATTTTTATTCCTAAACTTTGGGCAGCTGTATCTTTTGACATTAGATTTAATGATTCTAAGGTAAACTTTTTCTTCCAAATACTCAAAATTACTCCTTTAAAAAATAATTACTTTTTATATTGTACTATATACGAACTTATGTACGCATATAATCAATTATTAAGTTGAACTTATATATAATATAAAAAACTCGGAAAGTATTAAGTGATTCAAAAAATAAATCAAGGTGTATTATATATGTTAATATCAGCGGTGTGCCTCGCATTGATGAGCTCATTTGCAAAAGTATTAGCAACACATTTACCAACTATAGAAATTGTATTTTTTAGAAATGCCATAGGGATAGCTTTAATTTCAGCAACATTTCTTAAAGCTCCATTAAAACAAAAGGGTGGAAAACCTTTTTTACTTTTTTTCAGGGCAGCTATTGGTTTGGTTGCAATGTTAAGTTTTTTTTATAATATTGCAAATATAACACTTGCAGATGCAGTAACTTATTCTAGGATGTCTCCTATATTTACTGCTATTTTTGCTTTATGGTTTCTAAAAGAAAAAATTGGAATAAAAGGTTGGTTTGCTATTGCTTTGGGATTTACAGGGATGTTATTTGTGATGCAACCAAATGGATTATTTTTTGAAAAGTCACATCTTTTTGGACTTTTAAATGCAGTATGTGCAGCTTTAGCTTTTACAAGTATTAGGGAGCTTAGAAAGCATTATGATACTAGAGTTATTGTTTTAAGTTTTATGGGTATAGGAACTATTGTACCTATTATTTCAATGTATTTATCTCAATACTATCAAAGTGATATTTTCTTTTTTATGATGGGAAAATTTATTATGCCAAATCCAATAGATTGGATTTATATCGCTTGTATTGGATTAACAGCTTCTTTAGGACAGGTTTATATGACAAAAGCATATGGAGTAACTAGGGCAGGTATTGTTGGAGCTACAGGATATTCTGTGATTTTATTCTCACTTATTATTGGTGTAGTTTTAGGGGATGATTTACCAAACATATTAGGATTAATAGGAATTTTAGCTATTATTTCAGGTGGTATTTTAATTGCAAGGGAAAAAAATTAATGGGTGAAAAAATGGATATTGATTTAGATAGTAAAGATATAGTAACAGCTTTTATTAAAGGTTTAAATGTGATAAAAGCGTTTGATCATGAAAATACAAATATGACATTAACTGATGTTGCAAAAAAAGTTGATATTACTAGAGCTAGTGCTAGAAGATTGTTATTGACATTGGAATCACAAGGTTATGTTACTCATACAGATGGTTTTTTCTCTTTGACTCCAAAGATTATTGATTTGGGATATAGTTATTTTGCTTCATTACCATGGTCTGATTTAGCTTATAAAAATATGAAAAAAGTTGTTGATTCTTGTAAATTATCATGTTCTGTATCTATTTTGGATGGTACAAATGTTATTTGTATTATGAGAATACCTGCTACAAGAATATTAAATGAAGGTATCCATGTTGGTTCACGATTACCTGCTGCATATACTGCTACTGGTAGACTTTTTATGGCTCATATGGAAGAAAAAGAGTTATATGAATATGTTTTAAAACTGCCATTAAAGAAAATGACTGAAAAAAGTATAACTGATCCGTATAAACTGTATGATAAATTGATTGCAGAAAAAAATCAAGGATATCAAATGGTTGAAGAAGAGATTGAGGATGGTTTGATGTCTATAGCTGTTCCCATTTATAATAGAGATAATAAAATGATTGGTGCAATGAATATTGGATCTCATCTTAGTTATAAAAATACAAAAACTTTAAAAGAGAGTGTTTTACCTTTATTGTTAGAAGCTGCAAAAGAGACTTCAAATGCAATTAAATTGTTGCAACAGTATTAAATAGTATTATTCTTTTGAATAATACTATTTAAAATCTATCCCATAGGATACATAATATCTTTTTGAACTTGTTTACAAGCTTCGATAATCTCATCACTAAGTGTGATATCTAAAGCTTTTAAACTCTCATCTAATTGTTCAGCAGTTCTAACACCAATAATTGTACTAGCAACAAAATCCCAATGTTTACTCCAAGCAGCAGCTAAGGTTGTAACGCTCATACCATGATCTTGTGCAATTTGCATATATCTTTTTGTTGTAGCTAATGTTTTTTCATTAATAAATCTATTTCTCATTGCATCAAGTCTTGGGATATTTAATGATTTATATTCATTAAATCTTGAACCATCAGGAAGTGTTCCATTATTATATTTACCTGTTAGAACTCCACCAGCTAGGGGAGAATAAGGAAGCAAAGATATTTTTTCTTTTCTACATACATGTGCAAGTTCATCAAAAAATCTTGGTTCATTAAGAGAAAAATTATTTTGAATAGATTGAAATCTTGCAAACCCTTTGTATCTGCTAATTTCAGTAGCTTTTGTTAAACCATATGCAGAGTCATTACTTGTTCCTATATATCTAACCTTACCAGCTTTTACTAATCTATCCATAGCTTCCATTGATTCTTCTAAAGGTACTACTGTATCAGGCCAATGAACTTGATAAAGGTCGATATAGTCTGTTTTTAATCTTTTTAATGTTCCTTCTATTCCTCTTTCGATATGAAATCTATCAATAGCCGTTAAACCATGTCTAACAGGTGCAGCAAATCTTCCATTTGCAGCTCCTGCTACTTTTGTTGCAACAATTATTGATTCTCTAGGTTTTGATTTCATCCATTCACCCATAATCTCTTCAGATAAACCAACTAAATCGGCTCTAGGTGGAACTGGATACATCTCAGCATTATCAAAAAAATTGATACCTGCATCATAAGCTTTATCCATAATTTTAAAGCTTTCTTCTTTGCTAGCCATTCTACCAAAGGTCATGGTTCCTAAACAAATGGGAGTAACTCTAAGACCACTTGTTCCTATATAACGATATTCCATAATTATCCTTTCCTTAGTTTTAAATAATATTAATTTTTGATTGTTAGATTATTTATAATATCCAGAAGCGATAAAAACATCTGTATCTTTAAATCTTTTTACATAAGTTGTTTTATCAGCAATTTTTTTTGTAACAGGATGAGACCATTTGTAATCAAGCCAACCAGAGCCTTTCTCTTTTGCTATTTTTGCCATCTCTACACCTGGATAGATACCTGAGGGTGATTTAACTTTTGATAAATCTTTCCCAATTAGTTTACTATTACCACCATGGGCTATTGCTACACCTGAAAATTTGCTTACAAATACATATAATGGACCCTTTGTAAACCTTTTGTCTTTTTCATTAAATGCTTTTATACATGCATCTAAACCTTTTTCTTCACAAAATTTGTAAGCCTTGTCAACTAATTGTTCCACATCAGTGCTATTTGAGGCAAATAGACTTGTTGCAGAAAAAATGCTTAATAAAGCTATTTTGTAGATACTTTTTTTCATCTTAACTCCCTTTAATCTTAAATCGAACAAATGTTCGTTTATATTAGCAGTTAAATTTTTAATGTTCGCTTAGTAAACAATTGTTTGAAAAATTAGATAAAGATAAAATGTACAATTTTTATAAAAAATCAACACTCTTTTTAAATAAATATCTCAATAATATGTTAACTTTATATCAAAGGATAAAATATGTATAACAATCTAATAGTTTATGGAAGTTTAATGGATAAAAATGAGCTTTTAAATGAAAATATAAAAATTGAAGATATTGATTTAGTTAAAGTTTATGGATATAAAAGAGTTTTTAATCAAGAGCCATCAAATAGAATGGTTCAATCAATAAATAGGGCAGTATTAAATGTGTTAGAAGAGAGTAGTGGCTGGATAAATGGTATTGTATTGAAAAATATGAGTGATGAATTATTTAATATTTTAGATAAACGGGAACAAGGTTATGACAGATACAATATGTATGAAAAAAAAGTAGTAACTTATGGTGGTGAAATATTAACTAATTGTTGTATATATTTAGGAAAGCTTGAAAAATTAAACTTCAATATCTTACCAAATCTTGAGTATTTAGAACTATGTAAAAATGTAGCTAAAACTCATGGAGAAGAGTTTTATAAAGATTTTTTAGAGACTACATTTAAAAACTCACAAGAGTTTGGAATAGAACCTATCTAGATAAAGAGATACCAAAACTTATTCTATTTATCTCTTTATTATAATCAATTAAACTATCTCCATATCCACTTGATAACTGTAAATATCCAAAAGTATTTTTTGAATTAAAAAATGGGAAAGTCCAATCAAATTGGGCAAAACCTTTATTGTCTTCATCAAACTTTAGATTATTTCTAAGTAAAAGTTTAAAAGTGTGAGATTTATATGGATAGATTAACGTAAAATCTCCATATCCTAAATAATCCTCAATATCTGGATTATCATCGGTTTTTTCATCTTCTGGAATTTTATACCAAACTTTAGGAACCAAAAATAAATTTCCAGCTTGAAAATAACTTTCTAGATATAATCTATTCCATGATCTTGATTTTGGTTTCCCTTGACCATTTGATTCATGTAAAAAACCAAATTTAAAACCTTTTAATGAAGTTTTATCACTTTTACCATAGGGTATAGTTACAAAAACCTCTGGTTGGTAATTTGTTTCTCTAAATGGAGAAGAGTCACTATATAACTGCCACCAAGAGGTTTGTGTATATCCAAAGTATATAGTTTCATCAAGATTAAATAGATTTTCAAATATTGGTTTTTTTACACTTATTTGGAATTTTGTTTCAGCTTGTTTTCTATCTACTCTTTTTTTAGTATCATATGATATTGGAAAAAAATAGTTTTCTTTATAAGGAAATAGGTTAAATGTAGAAGCTAATATTTGCTCAATAGTACTTAGAGTCTCTTTATCTTCTATAGTATTTAAATTTTTTCCTATAGTTTTAACTTCTCTTGCAATATTTTCCTCTTTTATAAGAGTTTCACTCAAATTTGATTCTTGTTTTGTAGCCTTATTATTTTTTGCCAATTGTTTATATAAAAGCATGGCTTCTTTATAATTGCCCTCTTGTTCATATTTTTGTGCTTTTTCATAAATTGATTGGGAATCAGAAGCTAATAAACTAATGATTGAAAAAAAAGATATTATAGTTATTCGTAACATTTTAAATAAATCCATTAATTAAGATTATAAATTTTATCACAAAAAGTAAAATAAACCTATAAAATGATATAATCCCACAATTTTAAAAAAAAGGTTTTTTTATGCTTGTAGCCCCTTCCATATTATCAGCCGATTTTGGAAAACTAAATGAAGAGATAAAAGCTATATGTGATGGTGGATGTGATTTGATTCATGTTGATGTGATGGATGGTCATTTTGTTCCAAATATGACACTAGGTCCTGTTGTTGTTAACCCAGTTGCAAAAGTCGCAACTAAACCTCTTGATGTACACTTGATGGTTGAAAATAATACTTTTTTTGTAGAGCTTTTTGCTCCTTTGAAACCTGAGTATATCTCTTTTCATATAGAAAGTGAAAAACACCCTCATAGATTAATTCAAAAAATAAGAAGTTTGGGTATTAAACCAGCGATAGTTTTAAATCCACATTCAACACCTGAGTCAATAGAGTATTTACTTGAAGATTTAGATATGGTTTTACTTATGTCAGTAAACCCTGGATTTGGTGGTCAAAAATTTATTCCAACTGTAATAGAAAAAGCAAAAAAATTAAAAGAATTGATAAATAAAAGAAATCCAAATTGTTTAATTGAAGTAGATGGTGGAGTAAATGATAAAAATATCCATGAACTTAAAGAAGCTGGTGTAGATGTAGTAGTTGCTGGTTCTTATGTTTTTGGAAATGAAAACTACTCAAAAGCGATAAAATCACTGCAGGTTTAATATGAAAATAAAAATTTGTGGTATAACTAATCTTGAAGATGCTCTCGATGCAATAAAAGCTGGTGCTGATGCTTTGGGTTTTGTATTTTATGAAAAAAGTCCAAGATATATTGAACCTTTCAAAGCAAGACAAATAGTAAAAGATTTACCACCTTTTGTTCAAGTCATAGGATTGTTTGTAAATGAAAATGCAACTTTTATAAATCAAGTATGTACAAATGCAAAAATGCAAATGGCACAGATTTATGATGATGACAACTATACTGATTATGATTCACTTAATTTTAAATATATAAATGTAGTAAGAGCAAAATCTCAACAAGATATAGTAGAAAATCTTGATAGATATGTATTAGTAGATGCATATGTGGAAGAGTATGGTGGTAGTGGAAAAAGAGTAGCATTAGAATGGTTCAAAGGGATTGATTGTTCAAAGATTATTTTAGCTGGTGGTTTAAATGAATCAAATCTAAAAGAATTAGCAGATTTTAATTTTTATGGAGTAGATGTAAGTTCTGGGGTTGAACAGTCTAAGGGTAAAAAAGATAAAACCAAAATGATTAATTTTGTAAAAGCAGTAAATGAAATCTAACATAAATAGAAATTTTATGTCACGCTTGATAGAAAAATTAAAAATTGAGCCAATGGAATATGAACAATTTTTAGAGGAATTATCTAAAAATAAAAATAGATTTTTTAATGATTTACAATTAGAGTTTGAATTACTTATATCAAATGGCTTTCCAATAGATATAGAAGATAATAAAATAGTTTTAAAAACAACAAAAAATTTGATTAGTGAACAAATATTTTGTGTAGTTGATATAGAAACAAATGGTGGACATGTAAATAAAGGACACCAAATAATAGAACTTGGTGCTGTAAAATATAAAAATGGTGAGATTATTGATAAATATGAATCTTTAGTTTATGCAAAAGATATCCCCAAATATATCCAAGAAGTTACAAATATAAAACCTTCTATGTTAGAAAATGCACCAGTAATAAATACAGTTTTAGAAGAGTTTAAAATTTTTTTAGAAGATGATGTATTTGTAGCTCATGATATAAAGTTTGATTATAACTTTATCTCAAATTCTTTTGAAAAATATGATTTAGGAAAATTAGAAAATAGAAAACTTTGTACAATAGATTTAGCAAGACGTACAATAAAAGCTCAAAGATATGGATTAGGTTTTTTAAAAGAGCTTTTAAATATAGATATAGATAATCATCATAGAGCATATAGTGATGCTCTTAGTACTTCTTATATTTTAGAAGAATCTTTAAAACATTTAAATAGTGATGTTAAAACTACAGAAGATTTAATCTATTTTTCAAAACATGCACAACCTGTTATGCCAAAATTGGATGTAAATTCAGGTAAAAAGAAAGAAGAAAAAGTAAAAGAGGAGAAGTGATGTTTTCACAAGAAAAGTACCTAAAAGCTTTAAATTATGCAGCAAAAGCTCATAAAGATCAAAAAACACCTCATGGTTTACCATATCTAACCCATTTAACAACAGTAGCAATGGAAGTTATGCATGCTTGTGAAGAGGGAAAAATAGAATTAGAAAAAACTGACAAAGCAATTACTATTGCACTTTTACATGATACAATTGAAGATACAAATATCACTTATGATGATTTATATATGGAGTTTGGAGTAGAGATTGCTGAAGCAGTTGATGCTTTATCAAAAGATAGTAGCTTACCTAAAAAACAACAAATAGCAGATAGTATAAATAGGCTTCTAACACAACCTTATGAAGTACAAATGGTAAAACTAGCAGATAGAATATCTAATATGCAAGAACCTCCACAATCTTGGGATAGTGAAAAAATACTTGCATACCAAAAAGAAGCAAAATTTATTTTATCTTGTTTAAAAAATTGTAATATGCATCTTTCAAAACGTCTTGAGGATAAGATTAATAACTATATAGTTTATATAAAATAATTTAATTATATTTTTCAGCTGGAATAGTAATAGTAAATTGAGCACCTTTATAGTTGTTTTTTTCATATTTAAACTCTTTATTTGAAACTTCTATAGTTCCTTTCATATGTCCTTCTATCATCTCTTTGGACATATATAACCCAATACCTGTTCCATCTTTTCCTTTTGTGGTAAAATATAGTTTAAATATATTTTCAATTATATCTTCTTTAATTCCACCTGCATTATCATAAATTTTTATTTGGACACATTTAAAAGTACTTAAATCATTCTTTAGGAGATTTTCACATTTGTCTAATTTTTTTGTTTCAATTATAATAATTTTCTTTTCAATATTTTTCTTTTCTAATTCATCAATTGCATTACTTAAAATATTCATAATTACTTGAATAAATTCATTTTTTAAGCCATATGCATCATTGAAATTTATATCTTTTTTTATCTCAA
The DNA here is from genome assembly GCA_050296315.1 of Halarcobacter sp. Lineage (GTDB taxonomy): Bacteria > Campylobacterota > Campylobacteria > Campylobacterales > Arcobacteraceae > Halarcobacter. The sequence goes on along the minus strand of JBNKRE010000003.1, from coordinate 270,834 downwards.
TTAAACTATTTGTGATTCTAGATTGAAGAAGAACTATTGCTTTATCTATAATTTTCTCTAAATCAAAGTATCTTTTCATTTTATCTGATTTAAAATAATCTCTAAAGTCGTTAATTGTTTGATTTAAGTGCTCGACTGAACTAATTATATTTTCTATCGATTTTAATAAAAATTCATCATCTAATTGACAATATTCTTTTTTTAGTTTTATTCCTGTTGTTGCACTTAATATTAAAGATAAAGGTTGTCTCCACTGGTGGGCAATATTTTCTAACATTTCACCTAGTGAAGCCATTTTTGACTGTTGTGTTAAAAGCTTATCTTTTTTATTTAAAGATTCCTCTAACTTTTTCATTTCAGTTATATCCATAAATATACCTAATATACCTAATATTTCATTTTTGCTATTTCTTAGTGGCACTTTTGATGTAATAATATTAATCGTATTCCCATCATCTTGTGTTAGCTCTTCTTCAATTTGTAATTTAGCTTTTCCTTTCTGAATAACAAGATTATCGTCTTTAATAAAATCTTTTGCTTGTGTATTCGACCATGGCATATCATAATCAGTTTTACCTATCATTTCTGAAGGATCATTAAAACCTGCATTATTTAAAAAATATTTATTTACACCCAAATATTTATTATCAGTTCCTTTCCAAAATATAGCTGCAGGAACAGAATCTATGATATTTTGTAAAAGAATTTTTGATTCTTTTATTTCTAATATCTTTTTCTCTAAAATATTTTGTGTATTTAGTAGTTTAGTTTCTATATTTAAAATCTTTTTATTTAAAATTGCTATAAATGAAAGTATACTTATAATTACAAAAAAGATAAAAAATAGAGTATAGTATATTGTTGATGTAATTTGTTCATCAATATATATTTTTTCATATTTGTAAATTCTATTAAATTCATTAAAAATTAATCTCTCATATTGAATTAAAAAATCAATTTTTTTTGTTAATTGATTGATTATATTAAATTGTTTAGATTTGTCCTTTGATAAAAATAACTCTCCTTTTAAAGCTAATATAGGTTTTTGTTGTAAATTTGTTGATGATAGAAGTTCATTATTTAAGATATTATCAATTTCAAAAATCTCTTTTTGAGTTGAATACCACAATTTGTCAATTTTTTCTTTATTTAAAAAGTTTTGTTTTTTTAATCTTTCATCAAATTTTTTAATTGAATTTTTCCATTCTTTTCTTTTATTTTGTAGATCAATTGTAATAAGAAGATTCTCACTATTTATTTTCATTTTTAAAAAGTCATTTTGTATTAATGTTAATTTTGATAATTGATAATTTAAATTTTTAATTTTTGTTAATGAAAAATATAATATTCCACCAGTGATTAATAATCCTAAAATTAAGTATATAAAACTATAAAATGTAATATCTTTTATCTTAAAATTATTCATTCATTGCTTCCTTATAAAATTTTTTTTGTTCTTTTATTCCTTGATTTTCAGTAATTGTTCTCCACTCTTTTGCAATTAAATCAAGTCCTTCTTTTGCTGTTATCTCTTTTTCAATAACTTGGTCTAAAAATTTTTCAAAACTTTGATAGTATTTTATACTCATTGGAATTCTTAAATCACTAATTACATTTTTATTTGAAAGGGATTCTGAAATAGTATTTAAATATTTTCTTGCTTCTTCTTCTGAAAAACCATCTTTAATCCATTCAGTTAAATCTTTTGTGTCTAGATGGGAAAATCTTGAAGGGTTAATCCCTGAGTCTCCTTGTGTAATATATTTTTTAGTGATAGATTTTGAGGACATATGTGCTGCAAATTCAAAAGTTTTTTCAATGTTTTTAGATTTTTTATTTACTACAATTACCCAATTACCATTTATGGAAGATGGAACATTATAGAAATTTTCCCATTGTTTTGTAACACTATTATAAACTTCATTACTTCCAGGAAGTTTTGCATATCCTACTTTGTTTTTTACTACTGATTCACTTGAATTATTTGCCATTGAACCAATGTCTGCCCAGTCAATTGCCATGGCAACTTCACCTGTAATAAAACTCATTCTAACTTCTGCTGGGGAATAATTTTTAATATTTGAAGGAGCAAACTGCATTATATCAACAAACTCTTCTAATGCTTTTACAAATCCTTCATTATTTATTAAGGGGTTCATATTTTTATCAAAATAAAAGTAGTCATTATTTGGATATTTTGTATAAGCTGAAGCTTTAGAAAAGTATTGAAATGTTGTTCCATAACCTTTTATTCTACTTTCAGCAAAGCCATATTCAATTTGCCCATCATTATCCCAATCCCAGCCATTAAAAAATTCTGCAATATCTCTATACTCAGACCAAGTCTTAGGTATGTCTAATTTATAGTTATATTTTTCTTTAAATAGTTTTTTATAAAGAGGATTTTCAAATAAATCTTTTCTATAATATAAAATCAGACAATCTCCATCATAAGGTAAGAAATAATATTTGTGATTCCATTTTAAAACGTTCTTTTTGTATATTGGAAGGATATCATCCCATTCAATTTTATCTTTTATTTTTTGAGGAATTTCAGCTGCATCATTCTTATATAGTAATGAGCCTGCCCAAGAAGAAAAAACAACAAACATATCATAATTTATTTTTTCATCTTCTAATGATTCAGAGATTTTTTTACTCATATCTTCCCAACTAGGAGATACAATGTTTATATAAACATTATTGTTTTTTTCATATTCCTTAGCTTCTTTTTTGATTGGTCCAGTAATTTTTTTATCAAAATTTGGAGTTAATATTATTATTTCATCATATATATAATCATTTTTATCTTTACAAGCTAAAATAAAAAAAGGTATTAAAAAAAGTATTAAAAGTTTTCCTTTTCCCATAAAAAATCCTTACTCATAAGAATATTTTATATTTAGTAAGCTTAAAATTTCTATTTATATTTTGAAGATTTAATATAAACAAATTTTTGTGTATTTTTAAAAAGTTTACATTGATAGAGTATTTTTATGGTTTAATGAAGAAAAAATAGTAAAAATTATAATCTCTTTTCTTTAAAGAAAAGAGATTATAAAAAAATTATGCCATTGCTTTTTTAGCGTATTGGATACCTAAATCAAAAGCTTTGTTGTTGATATCATGTACTTTTTCAGGTACTTTTGAAAGCATTGCTGCTCTTAAAATTTCATCATCAACAGTATGCCCTGTCATATAGTTTGCAATTGAAAGAGCAAGAACTGATTGAGTAATCACGTTTCCAACTTCCTCTTTTGCAATTGTAATAATTGGAATCTCATAGATATTCCAAGTTTTTTTATCCTCTTCACTTGGAGTTACTAAGTTTGGTTCAATTACAATTGTTCCACCTGGTTTAACCCCTTTTTTGAATTGATCATAAGATACTTGTGCAACTGAAAGCATAAAGTCAATTTCACCATCATTTGCATATGGATATAAAATTGGATCATCTTCTAAAGTGATATCAACCACTGTTGCTCCACCTCTAACTTGTGATGTATATGTAGCTGTTTTTAATCCATATCCACCAGCTTTAATTTTAGCTGCTGCGAAAATAGAACCTGCAAGAAGTACACCTTGTCCACCAACACCTGTAAATCTCATTAATGTTTTAGCCATTGTGTTTCTCCTTAAAATTGTACCATTGTTTTATTTTGATGAGCTTCTTTAACTTTTTCATACATAGCTGTATATTCATTTGCTTCTGTATCATGTTTAAGAATACCAGTTGGGAATAAACCTTTTCTTTCCTCTTCACTCATTTTGTCATATTTAGTCTTAGCTACTGTAATAGAATCAATCCACTCCAAGTTTGCCATAGCTGAGTTCATTTTATTTTTTCTACCTAAGTTAACATGGCAGTTTGAGAAAATATCAAAGAATGAATAACCTTTGTGCTCTAAACCTTTTACAAAAATTCTTTCAAGTTTTTTAGGGTCAAGCATAGTCTCTCTTGCTACAAATGATGCACCAGCACCAATTGCTAAGTTACATGCATCGAAAGTTGGATCGATATTTCCTCTTTTCATTGTAACTGTCCACATACCTTGAGGAGTAGTAGGACTTGTTTGAGAGTTAGTTAATCCATAAATAAAGTTATCAACAACAATATGGTTGATATCTATATTTCTTCTACATCCGTGAATTGTATGATTTCCTCCAATTGCAAGTCCATCACCATCACCTGATACACAAATAACATGTTTATCAGGATTTGCTAATTTTACACCAGTAGCATATGCTATTGTTCTACCGTGAGTAGTGTGGATTGTATTACAGTTTATATAAGAAGAGAATCTTCCTGAACATCCAATTCCAGATACAACACAAACATCATCCATGTTCCATCCAAGTTTATTGATTGCTCTAATAAGTGCTTTTAAAATTACACCATCTCCACATCCCCAACACCATAGTGTTGGCATTTTGTTAGTTCTTAAGTATTCATCATAATTAAATGCCATATTACATTCCTTTTACTTTTTCAATGATTTCAAGTGGTGCAATCGGTCTACCATTTGCTTTGAATAATGTAGCAAAATCTCTTCTTCCACTTGCTCTTTCAATCTCTTCAATATATTGACCCATATTAAGTTCAGTAACTAAAACTTTTTCAAATTTGTCACATAACTCTTTAATTTTTTTCTCAGGAGATGGCCACATTGTAATTGGTCTAAACATACCAACTTTAATACCTTGTTCTCTTAATCTGTTGATTGCTTCTCTTGCAGATAATGCTAAAGAACCATATGCAATGATCATAATATCTGCATCATCTAACATATACTCTTCATAAGATTCAATTTCATCAATATGTGCTTCAACTTTGTTGAATAATCTTTCTATTAAATCTTGACACATTACAGCATCTTCTGTTGGGTGTCCATTATAATCATGGTGTAGACCAGTATAGTGGTATCTATATCCAGTAAACATTGGATTTAATACAGCTGGTTGATCAGCAGGTACATTGTAAGGTTCATATTCTTTTGGATCACCTGTAAAAATTTTTCTTGGTTTAATTCCAGCTTTTATCTCTTCTAAATCTGGTAATACAGCTTTACCACTCATGTGACCAATAGTTTCATCTAAAAGTACAAATACAGGTTGCATAAATCTATCTGCTAAGTTAAATGCTCTTACTGTTTCAGTATAACACTCTTCTAGAGTTGAAGCACATACAGTGATTGATTTATAATCTCCATGTGTTGGCGCTTTAGCTTGTAAAATATCACCTTGTTGTACTCTAGTTGGAAGACCAGTTGATGGACCACCTCTCATTACGTTGATAATTACTAAAGGAACTTCAGCAATATATGCCAAACCAATATTTTCTGATTTTAATGAAATACCAGGACCTGAAGTTGCAGTTAAAGATCTTTTACCAGACATTGCACCACCAATCGCAGCACAAACACCAGCAATCTCATCTTCCATTTGAATCGCTGCTCCACCAGATTTTGGTAATAAATCAGATATTGTATGCATTACCTCACTTGAAGGAGTAATAGGATACCCACCAAAAAACTCACAACCTGCATCAACTGCAGCAATTGCAGCTAAATCATTACCAGTTGAAATTATTTCTCTTGCCATTATTTCTCCTTATGCACCAAGTACTCTATAGTTATTTTTCTTAATCGCTTCACCTCTTTGTTTTGCTTCATCAGTAAGCTTAGCGAATTTAAATTCATTTTTATCTGCTACATAAATAGCGAAATCAGGACACGATAGTTCACAGTCATTACAGCCAATACATGACTCTGAAGCTACGATTTGAACCATAGCACCAAGTGTTGATTTTGGTTCTGGTCTCATTGCCAAAACACCAGCAGGACATACTGATACACATACATCACATGCTTTACATCTACTCTCATTTACCCATACAGGAGTATTTGCAGGAGCTTCCATAATTGCCATTTTTTCCCCTTAAAAAATTTGATCAATAATTGAGAATTCTCAAATATTCTTGAAGCATGATAACTAATTTAACAAATAAAGAAAGTTTAAATACAGTATTCAAAGGTGGTTATTTTTTATTATGTTACTATATGCAACAATAAAAACTGTAAAAAATCATTGTGTAACGTATCTTCATAAAAGTAATATAATATATAGAAATATTAATATTTTGGCTATCTTATATATATTTTACTTCACTATTTTTAAATATATTTTTGGTTATAATTCACAAAAAAATAAAGGTAATTATGGTTTTATATCAACCTAACAATGGTTATTGTTACAATAGTGATACACATTTTTTATATAGCTTTATTGTACAAAATTTATACAAGTTTAAAAACATAAGTGGAGATGTTCTAGATATTGGTAGTGGTAGTGGCATATTAGGATTATTAGTTTCAAGAGAATATGAAAAATTAAGTTTGAATCAATGTGAGATTCAAAATAGTTTTCAACAGTTATCGCAAATAAACGCTAAGTGTAATAAAATTGATGCAAATATATATAGAGGTTCTTTTTTAGATTTAGAGTTTGATAAACTGTTTGATATGTGTGTATCAAACCCACCTTTTTATCATACAAATGTGATAAAAAGTGAAAATGAAAACTTAAAAATAGCAAGGTATAATGATAGTTTACCTTTGCGAGAATTTATAAAAAAAGTTTCAGAAGTTTTAAAAAATAATGGTAAGTTTTTTTTCTGTTATGATGTAAAGCAATTAAATGAGATAATATTTTTTTTAAATGAGTATAAACTAAACATAGAGTCACTACAATTTGTTCATCCAAAAAAGAGTAAAAATGCAACACTTGTATTGGTTTATGCTAGAAAAAACTCAAAATCATTGTTAAATATTTTGCCACCTTTGGTTGTATTTGAAAAAGAAGATTTTACAACTGAGGTAAAAGAGATTTATAAAAAATCTTCAACACATAGTATAAAAGTAGAGATATGAATTTAATAACACAAGAGGGATTTGATTTTGGATTTGATCCAAGAGGATGTGATAGTTGTGAAGGTAACTGTTGTATTGGAGAAAGTGGGAATATTTGGATAAACAATAATGAAATAGAAAAATTAGCAAAATATTTAAATGTTTCTATTGAAGAAGTAAAGTTGAAATATATTGAAAAAAGAGCATATAAATATAGTATAAAAGAGATACAATTAGCTAAAGATAATTATGCCTGTGTCTTTTTTGATTTGGAGAAAAAAGGTTGTTCTATTTATGAGGTTAGACCAATTCAATGTAGAACTTTCCCTTTTTGGGATTATTTTAAAAAAAATATAAATGAGGTAAAACAAGAGTGTCCAGCTATAAAAGATTTATAATATTTTCAATCTCTTTAGTTTTTTTATTAGGGTGTTCTCCCTCTCAAAGTAATATAATAAACTACGATGAGAAATATTTTAAAAATGAAGATAGAGATATTTTATTTGCTTTAGAATATGATAGAAGTGGTGATAAAGAGCAAGCAAGAAATTTGTATTTATCTTTATACGAAAGAACTATGAAAGATGAGTATCTTTTAGAGTATATTAAAATCTCATTTGCTTTGCAAAATTATGATGATATTGTAAAGATAATTAAAATAAATAAAAAAAGAATTGTTAAATCTAAGAATCAAATTTTAAGAATATATATCTTAACACTAATTCAACAAAAGAATTTGGATGAAGCTTTAATGGCAACAAATGAGTTAATAAAAGAGAATAACTCAAACTTAAATCATGAATTGCTAGGAAATATATTTTTACAGAAAAATGATTATAAAAATGCAAAAAAAGAGTTTGAATACGTATATAAAAGTAGTTTTGATGAAAATTCTTTAATTGAATTAATAAATATAATGTATATTTATTTAAATGAAAAAAATGAAGCAATTAATCTTTTAGAGTCACATATTAAACTTTATGGATGTACTAATTTGACTTGTTCTAAGTTATTAAATATTTATCAAGAAGAAAATGATATAGATGGAATAATATCAGTTTTAAAGAAGAGTTATTATCAATATAAAGACAAAACTAACCATATGACTATGGATAGAATCTATAAACTATTGATGTATTATTTAGAAAAAAAAGATATAAATGAAGCGATTTTATTTTTAGAAAAGAGTAGGGCAGATGATCAAAAACTATTAGATTTATATAGAAATATAAAAGAGTACAAAAAGGCATATATTTTAGCAAAAGATCTTTATGCTAAAACTGCAAATATTGATTATCTTGCACAAATAGCAATGTTAGAGTTTGAAAGCGCAGTTAATAAAAAAGATGTACTAAAAAGTGTAATAAAAAAATTTGATGATGTTTTGACTGTTTTGGATAATCATATCTATCAAAATTATTTAGGTTATTTATTAATTGATTTTGATATAGATATAAATAGAGGTATTGCTTTAATAAAAAAAGCTTTGGAAAAAGCACCTAATAATTTGGCATATATAGATTCTCTAGCATGGGGACAATATAAACTAAAAAATTGTAAAGAAGCATATAAAAACATGAAAATCGTTGTAGATAATGCAGGTTTAAATGATGAAGAGATAAAATCACATTGGAAAGAAATCAAGGAGTGTAATAAGTGATATTAGATGAGATAAATAGAAGAACAAGAGAAGATGTAGAAAGAAGGAAAAAAGAGTATTCTCTTGATTGGTTAGGAAGAAGTTTAAGTGCAAATCCATTTCCTCCAAGAGATGTAAAGCCATATCTAACTTCAACTAAAGAGGAACCTATTAGAATTATTGCAGAGGTAAAAAAGGCAAGTCCAAGCAAGGGTGTTATAAAAGAGGATTTTGATCCACTAAAAATTGCACAAGAGTATAGTTCAAACGGAGCAAATGCAATCTCTGTATTAACAGAACCTCACTATTTTCAAGGAAATTTAGAGTATTTAACACAAATTAGAAGATATGTTCCTACACCACTTCTTAGAAAAGATTTTATACTTGATAAATATCAAATTGTAGAAGCTTTAGTATATGGAGCAGATTTTATACTACTTATTGCAAAAAGTTTAAGCACAAAAGAGTTAAAAGAGTTATATGAGTATGCACTTCATTTAGGTTTAGAGGTTTTAGTTGAAATTCATGATAAAGAGGATTTAACAAAAGCTATGAAATGTGGAGCAAATATAATAGGAATCAATCATAGAAATCTTGAAACTTTTGAGATGGATATGACACTTTGCAATCAGTTAATTCCTATGATACCAAATGGAAAAATTATAGTTGCAGAAAGTGGAGTTTCAAATGTGGAAACTATAAAAAGGTTAAATTCTATCGGGGCTGATGCCTTTTTGATTGGAGAACATTTTATGAGAGTACCTTCAATCTCTGAAGAATTGACAAAATTTAAAAATTCACTTATTTAAATATTTTCTTCTTTTTAGAAGAAAATATTATGATTTGTAAGTTAGACTTAGATTGCTATTGTATTGAAGTACATCTTCATTAAAAGTAGGGAAGTTTATATTTGGATCGTTAAACTCTTTACTTAGTCTTGCTCTTTGACTAAACTCTACATAAGATGCATCAGTATTTTTTTTAATGTTATTTGGTGTTTGAATAGCTCTTTTTTGTATATTCGTATTTGAATTAATTGATGAATCGTATCTGCTATAATTATTTCGAATCTCCATACTATTACCTTATATCTCTTTTTTAAATACTGATTCTAAAATCTCTTCTTCTGTTAGTTCTCTTTTGAGTTTTATTTCATCAGGCTCTTTTAAAGCAAGAACTCTCTTTTTTAGATTTATTAAATTATATTTTGTTAGGTTTTTAAGTAGAGTATCATTTATCATTTCAACTTTTAATGTTCTGTCATTTAAAAGTTTAGTTACTACTGTTTTTAGATTTTCTCTTGTTTTTCTAAATATCTCTTCCTCTTCTGTTAAGGTGATATAATCTTTTTCTAGATATTCAATCACCTCTACACCAGAGTATTTATAAGTCATTAAAGAATGGTATGAAAACTCTTTAAACTTTAAAGTTGGTATACATACACTAGTAAAAATATTCCCTCCTACATGTGTGAGACCTTCTAGATTATTTAAAGGGTTATGAGAACAGATATAATCCTCATTTACAATTGAAGGTGAATGTTCAAGTGATTTGATATTGTTTTTTAGTACAATAAAGTTTTTTCCTACCTCTTTGGGTGCACCTTTAAGTGATGTGATTTCATTTTTATAAGCTAAAAAATCTCCACCAACTTTTTTTGGAGAACCTTCTAAAGATACTAGTTCATTATCGCTAATATCAAAATCTCCTTTTACTTCATTAAATTTAATAGGTAGTTTTTTATATGTTTCAAGGCAGTTTGAAAGCCTAACATCTCCATCAACATCTACTGAATTATCAGCTAGAATTTTAAAATCATGAATTCTATTTTTTTTCAACCATTTTTCAATATCTTTTTTATTTGATATAGCCACTACTGGTTTATATATATGTTCTATTACCTCTTTACCTTGATATTTCCAATATTTATTTTCTTCATCAAAGGTGCTAGTTTTCATATGGTTAAGATTTATATCTGTTGTAATATCCCAACCAATCTCTTCTGCAATATCTTCTAAATCTTGCAGTTCATTTGTATGACAAATATAATCTTTTCCTACAGTTATAGGACCTTCTTTTAAACTATCTATTTTATTATTAGAACAATCAAAATAATCTTTTATATATTTAGGTCCACCTTTTAAAGATGTGATTTGATTATAAGAACATTTAAAATATCCTTTGATAGTTCTTGGAGTACCCTCTATTGAAATTAATTGATTTTTTGAACAATCAACATAACCATCAATCTCTTTGGGTGAATAAGATAAATTTTTTAATAAATTGTCAGAACAGTTAAAGTCCCCAACTTTATAGGGAGCTCCAAATAGTGTTTCTATTCTATTTGAAGAGCAGTCAAAATCTTTTTCTACTTCTACAGGGCAGTTTTCAAGTGAAATTAAACTATTATTGCTTATATCAAAATAACCATTAATCTTTTCAAAATTTACAGGCAGAATATTTTCAGAGACTTTACCTCTTAGGTTTACATTTCCATTAACATTGACATTTAGGTTGCTAGAAATTGTATAGCTAGTAATTTCATGTTTGTCTAACCATTTCTCAACGTCTTCAATACTCTTCAAGGCTTATTCCTTAATAAATTCCTAAGAGGAAACATTATTTAATATTTTAACATAAATTTTATTAGATTATTTTTCTAATAAATATTCTTTTTTATGCCAAAATAAAAATTATTTAAATAATGACGATCCCACTCTAATCATATTTGAACCACATGTAATCGCTAATTCAAAATCACCACTCATACCCATAGAACAATACTTAGCTCCAAATGGTATTACTTCATCATAGATGTTTTTTGTAACAATAAAAGAGTTTTTTATTGTATCTTTATCATCCACATGTGCTCCAATACTCATCACACCCTTTAGTTTGATATTAGGACAATTTGCTAAAATCTCTTTATAAATTGCAATTGCTTCTTCTGGCATAACACCAGCTTTGCTATCCTCTTTTGCTGAGTTAATTTGTAATAAACAACTCATAGTTTTATTTTTTGATTCAAGTTTTTTATCTAATTCTTGTGCCAATTCTAGACTATCAAGTGAGTGCATTAATGTAGGATTTAAATCTATCAAATTATTGATTTTATTTTTTTGTAATCTTCCTACAAAATGCCATTCTAAAGGTAACTCATCCAAATCAGTCATTTTTTGTTTTAAATCTTGAACTTTATTTTCTCCAAAAGCTCTTTGACCTGCACTATAAAGCATAGCTACATCTTCACTTGGTGAGTATTTAGATATACCGATAATTTTTACTATGTGATGGTCTGAAACTCTAAGTCTTGCACCTTCAACTTTTGTTATAACTTTATCTAAATTTTCTACTGCTTTTTCTTTTGAAATACTCATTTTATATCCTAACCAAAAATTCTATTTATATCATTATATATTCCAAGTAACATCAATGAAGCTAAAATAGCCCAACCTGCTAAGGTCATATACATAAATACTCTATCACTTGGTTTTTGTCTGGCAATCATTTCATATAAATTAAACATAATATGTCCGCCATCAAGTGCTGGAATAGGTAAAAGGTTTAATACCCCTAAGTTTACTGAAATCAACGCAGTAATAGCAAGTACAGCTATAAAAGATGATTCACTGGCATCTGATACTACTTTACCAATAGAGATAATTCCTCCTATTTCAGAACTTGGAATTACACCCTGAATTAGTTTTTGAACCCCCTGAAAAATCATTTTTGAAGATTCAACTGTTTTATCCCAAGCATAGCCTAGTGCCTCAAATGGCGAATAGTATATAGTTATAACTTTAGGTGCAGGTAGTATTCCTACCATCCTTTTTTTTATATTCTCTTTAAAAATATTTTGTGCATCAGAGACATAAGGGTTTATAGTTTTTGCTATAAGTTTGCCATCTCTTTGTATAAAAAATTTTAATGTACCTTGTGAACTAACTATATATTGTCCTATATCATTCCATGTTTTTATTTGAGTATCATTAATTTTAACAATAAGGTCATTCTCTTGTAATCCAGCTTTAAATGCTGGAGAGTCTACTTTTACTTCACCAATAGTGGGACTAAGATAGTTTGCTCCACCCATTCCAATGAAAAAATATAATACGGCAGCTATTAAAAAGTTTGCAAAAGGACCTGCAAAAAGTATTATAATTCTTTGCCAAGGTTTTTTTGTATTATATGAGTCATTGCCTTCTTCTACTAAATTTGGTTTAGTATCATCTTGTCCTTTCATTTTTACATAACCACCAAGAGGAATTAAAGCTATCTGCCATTGGGTACCTTTGTACATTTTTGAATAGATTTGTTTCCCAAAACCTATTGAAAATACATGTACTTTTACACCAAAATAGCGTGCGGCTAAGAAATGTCCTAATTCGTGAAAAAAAACTAAAAATGATAATACTATTAAAAATGTAATTGTTCCCACAAAAACTCCAATTAATCTATAAAATAATCTCGTGTATATTCATACCCAGAATATAGTGTTAGAGCAACTGCTACCCATAAAAGTATAGTTGCAAAGGGCCAATTCATTATCAAAAATCCTATAGCAATCATTTGAAATACAGTTTTTACTTTTCCAGCCATTGTTGAAGCTACACTTTTATTCTCTGCGACTGCAACAACCCTTAAACCGGTTATAAAAAACTCTCTTGATAGTATTAAAAAAACTGCCCATGCACTTGCTCTATCAATCATCATAAGACCTAGAAAACCTGCTAACATAAGCATTTTATCTGCAAGGGGATCTAATATAGCACCAAGTTTTGTCATTTGGTTCCAAGCTCTTGCAATATATCCATCGAAAAAATCAGTAACAGATGCAATTACAAAAATAAGTCCTGCAAAATAATCAACCCAACTTGGATGCCAAGAAGAAAAAATAGCACTATCTTTTTGTACTAGAAAAAACAGCATTAGAGGTGCTAATGCTATTCTAAATAGTGCTAAACTATTTGGTAAATTTAGTTTTTTAGTCATTATTTAAAAGTTGTCCCACCATCAACTATTAATGTATGTCCAGTAATCCATGATGCTTCATTTGTACATAAAAAATAGCAAGATTGAGCTAAATCTTGTGGTTGGCCAATTCTGTTTAAAGGTGAGTATTCAGCAGTTTTTGCTTTTACTTCTTCATAGTTTGTAAATGCTTTAAGTGCATCTGTATCGATAGGACCACCTGATACAGCATTTACTCTAATACCCATTTCACCAAGTTCTGTTGCTGCATATCTTACCATTGCTTCAACAGCCGCTTTATTTGTACCATGACCTGCATAGTTTTCAATATAAACTAAGTTTCCAGTTGAAGATAAAGATACTATAGCTCCACCACCAATTTTTTCCATTCTTTTTGCAGCTTGTTGCGCTCCACAAACAAATGCATTAACTGTAGCAGTGTAGATATTATTTAATCCTCTAGGTTTTAGTTTCATGAATTTACCATAACCACCTACAACTGCTCTTCCATAAATCATTGCATTTGAGATAAAAAAGTCGATTCTATCAAAATCTTTATCAATCTCCTCAAATAACTCTTTATATTTTTCAGGTTCTAAAATATTAAAAGGATAACATCTACATTTTACCCCAAATTTCTCTTCAATATCTTTACAAATATCAAGAGCAACTTGTTCGTTTGAATTGTAAGTAAATGCTACATCTACTCCATTTGAAGCAAACTTATAAACACACTCTTTACCAATCCCTTTTGTACCACCACTAATTACTAATGTTTTACCCTTCATATTACTCATTATTTTATCACCTCATAGTTTTTTAATACTTCTTCTAATTTTTTCATTGTTTCACTACTTGGAGCAGTTAAAGGAAGTCTATATTCTAAAACATCCAATAATCCTGCTAGGTACATAGCAGCTTTTATTGGAACAGGATTTGATTCAACAAATAATACTTTATTTAATTTATATAAATCATTGTTAATATCTCTTGCTGTATTATAATCACCATCAAATACACTATGAACTAATTTACTTTTATAGTTTGGTAAAAGATTAGCAGTAACAGAGATTATACCTTTTGCTCCATTTGCTAACATTGGAAAATCTATTGCATCATCTCCTGATACAACACAGAAATCAGGTCTTTGTGAAGAGATTTCAATTGCTCTTTCTAAACTTCCTGTTGCTTCTTTTATAGAATAGATATTTTTTACATCATCAAAAAGTCTAATAGCAGTATCTGCTTCGATATCAACTCCAGTTCTTCCTGGTACATTATAAATCATAAAAGGTATTTCTACTGATTGCGCAATTGCCTTATAGTGTTGATACAATCCCTCTTGAGTTGGTTTATTATAGTATGGTGCAACAGATAGTAATCCATCTGCTCCTACAGATTGTGCATGTTTTGCTATATCACAAGCTTCATGTGTAGCATTTGAACCAGCACCAGCGATAACTTTTACATTAGTTCCTTTACAAGTTGCTACTGCTATTTCTATACACTCTTTATGCTCTGCATGACTTAGTGTTGCACTTTCTCCTGTTGTTCCTACAGGAACAACTGCATCCATACCTTGAGCTATTTGTCTTTTTATTAGCTCTTCATATTTATTTGTATCAATTTTTCCATTTTTAAATGGGGTTATAAGTGCAGTCATCGCACCGGTAATAATTTCCATTTAGTTCCTTTCCCTTAATTTTTTAATATTAATGTTGTTGAGTTTTTATTTGTTAAATATTTTTTTGCCACTTCTACAATATCTTTTTTATTTAAACTATTTACTTTTTCTTCATATTCTAATAGGGGTTTTATATTTCCCCTTACTAAATAGTTTCCATAAAGTGAAGCTACTGAACTTGAACTTTCTAAAGAAAAAATAAAATCTGCTTTTGTATTTATCTTAATCTTTTCTACTTCATCTTTTTTCACTTTTCCAGATTTGATATTTTCTACAATTTTTAAAATCTCTTTTTTTACATCTTCTGCTTTTATATTTTCATTACATACAGCTACAAAAAGAAAAATACCTGGATCAGTTAATTCCATATTATAAGCGTAGATACTATTTACCATCTTTTTTTTATCTACTAATTCTTTTTGTAGATATGAACTTTTCCCTGAACTTAATAATTCACTTAAAGCTGATAATGCTACTTGGTCTTTATGTTCATAGTTTGGAATATGATAAGAGATAGCCAACATCTCAACTTGAGTATCTTTGTGTATTACAATATTTTTTTCACCATCTTGTTGTGGTTCTACTGTATATAATACATTTTGAATCTCTTTTGTATTTTCAATTTTTTCAAAATATTTTTTAGTAGAGTTAAAAACTTCCTCTTTTGTAATATCTCCAGCAACTACTACTATTGCATTTTTGGGTTGATAATATGTTGAATGAAAATCTTTTATATCGTCAATTGACCAGTTTTTAATATCACTCATAAAACCAATTGGTGTCCAGTGATATGGATGATAAATAAAACTGTTGTTAAATAATCTAAATTGTAAATATCCCATTGGATTATTATCTGTTCTCCAACGTCTCTCTTCAGCTACAACATCTCTTTCTGGTTGAAACTCTTCATCTTTTAAAGTTAAATTTTGCATAAGTTCAGCAAAAAGCTCTAAAGATTTATCCATATTTTTAGAACTTGATTTTATATAATATTTAGTATAGTCAAAAGATGTAGATGCGTTGTTAACCCCTCCAAATCCTTTTACAATCTCATCAAATTCCCCAGCTTTTAAATTTTTTGTTGATTTGAAATTTAAATGTTCTAACATATGGGCAATACCAGATTTACCCATCTTTTCATTTCTACTACCTACATTATAAAAAATATTTGTTGATACTACATTTGAACCATTATCCATTGGTATTGCAACTATTTGCAAGCCATTTTCTAAGGTTTGTGTATAATAGTTTGGTAAACTTTTACTCATCAAATCTCCCGCTAATATAATGAAAAATGAAAAATAAAAAATGAAAAATCTCATTTTGTTTATATTTTTTCTATAATTCATACTTTTTTCTTTTTATTTTAAATCTGAACCAATTACTTGAGATATGTTATCAAAACCATCTTTTTTCATAAGTTCTAATACACCTTCATTGATTTTTCTAACCATTGAAGGACCTTCGAAAATCATCCCTGAATAGGCTTGAACTAGTGATGCACCAGCTTTAAACCTTCTATAGGCTTCATTTTCATCTGCAATCCCACCCACTGAGATTAAAATTGTTTTGCCATATAACTCTTTGGCAATCTCTTTAAATAGATTATACGATTTTTCTGCCAAACATGCACCACTTAAACCACCAAAATCTTGACAATTTTCCACAAGTGAATAATCAATTGTAGTATTAGTTGCAATTATTCCAGCAGCTCCAGCATCTACGGCTGTTTTACAAAGATTAATTGCAACATCAACTTCCATATCTGGAGCTATCTTTAGAAATATTGGTTTTGAAGTCAACTCTTTTGCCATAGTAAAAAGTTCTGTGATAAACTTTTCATTTTGTAAATCTCTTAAATTCGGAGTATTTGGACTAGAGATATTTATAACTAAATAATCACTAGTATCTTCAAATTTTCTAATCAATATTTTATAATCATTTAAAGCATACTCTTCAGGAGTTGTTTTATTTTTTCCAATATTTGCTCCAATAGGGATAGTAAAAGGGTAAACTTTTTTAATATTTTCTAATACTTTTGTTGAACCTTCATTGTTAAATCCCATAGCATTTTGAACCGATTTTTTTTCAGGATATCTAAACATTCGTGGTTTAGGATTTCCTTCTTGAGCTTTTGGTGTCATAGTACCAATCTCTGTAAAACCAAATCCAAGCGCAGGCATCGCTTTTACCATAGTTGCATTTTTATCAAAACCTGCTGCTAATCCTACTGGGTTTATAAAGTTTATACCTAATATCTCTTGAGCTAATTTAGGATTCATAACAAAGTTTTTATTAACCATGTAGTTATTTAGTAATCTACAGTTTGGTAAAACTCTTAATCCTAGTTCAGCAATATTATGTGCAGTCTCAGGCTGAAAAAGAAATAATATTTTTTTGATAAAATTGTAACTTAGCAAATAAATCCTTTTTTAAAATTTTAATATTTTATCTAAAAAGTATTAAAAAAAAGTTGATTAGATATTTGCAAGGTTATATAAACGCTGATATTCACTACAATTTTGCAGTAAATTTTCTTCACTATCTACACAAACAATTCTACCTTTTTTAAATACTGCAATTTTGTCTGCATTTTTAATAGTGCTTAATCTATGGGCAATAACAAATGTGATTCTATCTTTTCCAATATCATCAATAACCTCTGAAATAATTGATTCACTTTCATTATCAAGTGCAGAGGTAGCTTCATCTAAAATAAGTATTTGAGGATTTTTGTATAAAGCTCTAGCTATGGCTATTCTTTGTCTTTGTCCTCCACTTAAGTTTGTTCCAGCTTCATCAAGTTGTGTATGTATGCCATTTTCCATTTTTGATATAAAATCATAAGCATGGGCTTGTTTTAAAGCCTCAATAACTTTTTCTTCATTGATTTCATATCCATAAGCAACATTTGCTGCAATGGTATCATTAAAAATATAAACTCTTTGTGTAACTACAGATATGTTGTCTCTTAAAGATTTTATATTTAAATCTTTTATCTCTGTATTATTAAATAAAATTTCACCTTTTGATGTTTCATAAAATCTTACAAGTAGGTTTATAACAGAAGATTTCCCACCTCCACTATCTCCTACTAGTGCAAATTTCTCACCCCTTTTTACATCAAAAGAGATATTATCTAATGCAAGTAAATCATCATATCTTAGTTCAATATTTTTTAATGAGATTTCTTCAATTTTTTCTGGAAACATTTCAGTACCAGTAGGTATGTCTGATTTGACACTAAAAATTTGTTTTATTCTTATATCTGCTGCAACGGCATCTTGAAACTGATTAAATAGTGAAGATAATCTTTTTATAGGTGTATATAGTGAAAATAAAGCACTAATAAACGAGATAAAAGATCCAGTTGTAAGTTGTCCATCAATTACTTGTTTCCCCCCAACTATGATAACTACTGCAAAACCTATTGAACCAATAATTTCCATAATAGGAGATACTAAAGCATTTGTTTTTACTGCTTTTATATTTACAATAAAAAAATTTTTATTGTGTTTTTTAAAACTATCAATTTCGATATTATTTGTTGAATTAGCTTTTATAAGTTCAATATTATTAAAAGTTTCAGTAAGATGTGAAGTTATATCTGATATAGATTCTTGGGATTTAAAAGATAGTTTTTTCATCTTTTTAGCTAATTTTGATAAAGGAATAAGTGCTAAAGGTAAAACAACCAGACCATAAAAAGAAAGTTCAGGACTTTGCCAAATGGCAACTGAAACAAGCCCTATTATTGTGAGCGTTTCTCTTATTATATCTGCTACATAGTTTGATACGGCTGCTTGGATTCTATTAATATCATTTGTAATTCTAGATATTAACTCTCCTCCATGTTTTTTTTGGAAGAATGCCATATCTAAGTTTAGTATATGATTTAGTAGCTTATCTCTAATAATTCTTACAATATCTTGACCAATATATGAAACATAATATTTTTGAATATATCCACCTATACCTTTTGCAGTGTAAATTGCTATAACAATTATAGGCATCATATAAAGCATTTGTACATTTTTTTCTATAAATACTTCATCTAAAAGAGGTTCAATTATATATACAGTTCCAGCAGTTCCAAATGCAACTAGGAACATACCAATAACTGCATAGAAAAATTTTAGTCTATAATTTTTTAAATAGGGTATATAGTGTTTATAAAATTCTCTCATTTATCTCCATTTCAAAAAAGATAATATTATATCGTAAACTATTTAAAATACATAGTTTTGAAGTTTTTGAATCCAAACTCTTTGATTGTTAAGTAAAAAAGTATAAAACCACTAAGTGTACTAGCAAAAGCTAAACCAGCAGCTTCATATGGAATGATTAAAGCCAAAGAAAAAATAATGTTTGCACCCAAAGCTTTCATTGAGATTTTAGCTGCAACAAATTGTTTTTCATGTGCATAAAGCCAAAGGGAAAAAATCTTTGCTAAACCAAAAGGGATTAGACCTATTAGGTACATGGTTAAAATCAAAGCTGTATTTTGTGTATCTGTTTGAGTAAAAGCTCCTCTTTGAAATAAAAGTTCAATAATAAATTGATTAAATACAACTCCAATTAAAGTAGCAACTCCCAATAATCCTAACAAAATCAATGATGATTTTTTCATAAGATATAAAGCTCTTTGTTCATCTTTATTTTTAATAGATCTAGCAATCATAGGAAATAGTGCAATTGAAGTTGCTATTGCAAAAAGTGCCAAAGGAAGTTGAAAAACTCTATTTGCATAATATAGATATGAAATAGAACCACTTACTAAAAATGAAGCTAACCAAGTATCTAAAAATGCAGAGATATGAGCAGTAGAACTTCCCATAGTTGCACCAAAAAAACTTTTATAAAATCTATTTTCTTCTTTTTTTTCATGTTTTTTAAAAGTAAATATTTTACATAGATTATATTTTTTTATAGCAATTAGATGAACAATAACTTGTAAGATACCACCAATTAACACACCATATGATAGATAAAAGGTTATCTCATATTTGTCCATATTTTTTGAAATCAATAAAGCTGCAATCAATGCTAGATTGAGTAAAGAGGTTGCATAAGCAGTTGTTGCAAAATGGTGTTTATATTGAAGTAGGGCAGCCATAAAGGTTACTATAAAAATCAAAGGTAGATAATAAAAGTTTATAGCTACAAGAGGTGAAGCTAATTCAATAGTAGCATTATCAAAACCTAAGGCTATAGCTTTTGTGATATATGAAGAAAATAAAGTTACTAACAAGGATAAAATAAGCAAAAAAGCTATTAGTTGTAAAAAAATTACAGATGAAAATCTAACTTTATATTTTGATTTTGCATAAGATGGGATAAAAGCTTGTGTAAAAGCTCCCTCTGCAAATATTCTTCTAAATAGATTTGGTAGTTTAAAGGCAACAAAAAAGATATCAGAATAGATATTTGCACCTAAAATTGAAGCAGTAAGTAGATCCCTTAAAAATCCTAAAACTCTTGAAACTAAGATACCACTACTATTTGTAAAAATTGATTTAATTAACATCTATATCGCTTTTATTATGAATTATTAGTTGAACTTGTGATTTATAATATCCAAGTTGAGCTTTTTTTATTTGTATTATCTCTCCATCTTTTGGAATAGTCAAACCTTTTTTAAAATATATTTTTATTTTTTTGTTATTAAAATAAAAATATCTTTTTTTATAGATACCATAAAGATTAGTTATTATTTCATTTTGGTATTTTAAATTAAAAAGATTTATAGTGTTTCCATCAATAAATAGTTTTTCAAAATCGTTTATTTTTCCATTTTCTTTTTCTATATCAAAGTTTGATACTTCTTTTAGCCCAAAATAATCTTTTGTTTTTGTTATCAAAACATCATAAGAATGTCCAAGCAATAACTTATTTGCATTGTTATAAAAGTATATTGCTCTATCATCTTCTTGCTTTAATATAGCATTGTTTTCATTTTTAAAAATTACAATCGCATCTTTGATAAAAGTCTCATTTGGTAGGTTTTCATATTTATAAAGTTGTGAAATTTTATTTAGTGACTCTTTTTTTATATCTTTTAAGATGTTTTTATATATATCTTTAGTTGAAAACTTAGCAATTATAGGTAGGTGATCAGAGTATCCATTTGTTTTATGTATACCATTTTTTATACTCCATCTAAATATATTTTTATTGTTATATAAATAGTTTGGTTTGAAAACATTAAAGCTTTTTAAAACATAAGATATTTTTTTATTATCAAATAGTGCAGGAGGGATTATGATATTGTCAGGAGTATTATTCTTTCTTTTATAAATTGTTGAAAATCTTTCATCATAGTTTAAATCAAGCCAAGTATTATAGTGTACTCTTTTTTTATATGTTTCTAAAGTTGTAGCACTTACAAACTCCTGATTTATAGTTGTATTTAAAACTTGATTTATACCTGTAATAGAATATGAATCATTTAATTTATCATCAAATTTTATTGTTTTAAATTCATCATAATTTGAATTAAAATCACCTACAAGTATATAATCATAATCTTTAGGAAGTTTATTAACTCTATCAAAAAGTATTTTTGCATATTTTACTCTATAACTTTCGCTTGAACGTTTTGAAGGCCAGTGATTGTTGAAAATTTTAAACTCATTATTATCAATATTAAACGTTACTTCTTGTATAGGTCTAAATATTTTATTAGTAAATCTTACATCTATTTTTTGACTTGATTTGATTTCTATTTTACTTAATATTGCCAAGCCTACGCTAGAGTTTTTATATTTATAAAAAGAGTGGTATTTATATTGGGGTAGTGCTTTTTTTATTTTTTTTATTAAATTTTCATTTTCAATCTCTTGTAAGGCATAGATATCTGAATCTATATCTTTTAAAACTTGCATAAGGTTATTAAATTTTTTATTAAAATTTTTTTGATTCCAAAGGGATTTTTTATTTGGGATATACTCACTATATTCTGTACCATCATAATTTAAATCAAATAGATTTTCTACATTGTAAGATGTCACAGTAAAGGTTTGTGCATATAAATTTAGGGTTAATAAAAGAAATAAAAACAGTCTTACCAAACTTTTTCCTACTGTAAAATAATTTGGTATTTTATCTAAGAGTAGATAAAATCTACTCTTATGATACTATTTTTTACTGTTAAGTCTTGATTGATACTCTTGAGGGTGTTTACATACAGGACACATTTTTAGAGCTTTTTTACCCCTATGAACATGACCACAAACTTCACAGATCCACTCCTCTTCATCGTTGTCACTTTCAAACTCTTTTCCAGATTCAAGTCTCTCTAAAAGCATTTTATACATATTTTCATGCTCAATTTCAATTTTTCCAATTAAAGCTAACATTTTAGAGATTTGATCTTTCCCTTCCTCTTTTGCAATTAATGAAAAGTCTGGATACATTGTAGTGTTTTCATAACTCTCACCGGCAATAGCATCTTTTAGATTTTCAATAGTATTACCTAACTCTTTTCCTTTAATCATTTCATTATAGGCTCTAAGTTCTAGATTTGCATGTTTTTTCTCATTGTTTGCTGCTCTTTGAAAGTGTTCTGCTATATCTCTATAACCTTCTTTTTGAGCAACTTTTGCATAATATTCATATTTGTTTCTTGCCATTGATTCACCAGCAAATGCTTTCATCAAATTTACAGCAGTAAGATTTTCTGTAATCATCTCCATAGCTTCACCACAGCAGTGTAACTCTCCACCCCCAACATTTTGCACTTCTACTATATTTCCACATTTATTACATTTGTACGATTGATATTGTTTCATTTTCTTCTCCTATTAATTAAATTTTTTGTTATCTATTGTAGCAGTATTAAATTTAACCTACTGTTATATCTTTTGATCTTTTTTTGAAATATTCTTTTTCAACTCTACATAATGGACATGCTTTTGGTGCCTTTTTACCTCTATGTACGTGACCACAAACTTCACATACCCATTCTTCTTCCTCTTCAGAATCAAAAAAACCTTCATCTATTAATGCTTGTTTTAACTCTAAATACTCTTTTTCATGTTCCACTTCAACTTTTCCAATTGCTTTAAATAATCTAGCAATCTCTTTTAAACCTTCCTCTTTTGCAATCTCTTCAAAATTTGGATACATCTCTTCATGTTCATATTTCTCTCCATCTGCTGCATATTGAAGATTTTTTACTGTTGAGTCTAATTCTATATCATTTACTAATTTATTGTATGCTTTAAACTCAGCCATTGCGTGATACTTTTCATTGTCAGCTGCTTCTTGGAAAAATCTTGCAATTCTATGATAACCTTCTTCTTGTGCCATTTGAGCAAAAAATTCATATTTATTTCTAGCTTGTGATTCCCCTGCAAATGCCTTCATCAAATTAACAGCAGTTAAATTTTCAGTTACCATTTCCATTGGTTCTTCACAGCAAGAAAGAGTTGCATTTTGAGATGTTTTTTGTACTTCTATTTCACATCCACATTTATTACATCTATAAGTTTCATATTGTTTCATAAGTTTAGTCCTCGATATTTTTTATTATAGGAAAATTTTTTTCCTTTGGAGAAGTTTATAAGAAAAAACCTTAAAGGAAAATTATTTTCCTTTACTAATAGAGATAAATAAATAAAAACTATGGTATATTTACATATTATTACGATGTTATATTCTACAATTACAAGTTTGTAGGAAAGGAAGGTAAAATGATTAATAGCTCAATTCTATTAAAAGAGTATGACTTAAAAGTTACTCCACAACGTGTAGCAATCGTAGAAGAGTTATACAGTAATGGACATATGAATATTGATGAGCTTTATAAGAATTTATTAAAAAAATTTCCTTCTATTTCATTGGCAACAATTTATAAAAATGTAAATGCTATGTTAGAAAAAGTTTTTTTAAAAGAGGTAAAAATACCAGAAGCAAAATCAGTTTATGAATTAATAAAAGAGGACCA
Organism: Halarcobacter sp.; assembly: GCA_050296315.1. Lineage (GTDB taxonomy): Bacteria > Campylobacterota > Campylobacteria > Campylobacterales > Arcobacteraceae > Halarcobacter. Next base: position 246,685 of record JBNKRE010000003.1, on the reverse strand, counting down.
CTCACATTTAGTTTGTAAATCATGCGGAATGATTGAAGATATTGATTTAGATACTTCAATGTTACAAAGCTCATTAAATTCAAATTTCAAAATTGAAAATGTTGAAGTAGTATTCTCAGGAATCTGTTCACATTGTCAAAAATAGTTCAAGATAGCCTTTTATAGGCTATTTTGAATAACTAATGCTAAAACTACCATCAATACAATTCCAGCACTTTTATTATAAAGTTTATTTGCAGTAATAAATACTAACATTAATGAAACAATAAATGCTGCTGCTATATCAAAAAAGTTTGCATTTAAATTTACATTAAGTGGATTTAAAATAGAACTTAATCCTAAAACCATCGTGAAGTTTGCAACATTTGATCCAATGATATTACCTATTGCTAAATCTGCATTATTATTTAATGCAGATTTTATTGAGATTGTTAATTCTGGTAATGATGTACCAAAGGCAACTAAAAATAGACCAATAATCCATTCACTAATACCAAAAGTTCTCGCAATATTTCCCGCACTATCAATTGCAAAGTCAGCTCCACCAACTACAAAAAGAAATCCAATTAATAAAAGTACTAAACTCTTAGGCCAATTAAATTTTTCTTTTGTTAATTCGTCATCAATATCTTCAACTTGATTTGAACCAATAAGAAAGATTAAATAGCCTACCATTAAAAATAAAAATAAAATTCCATCCACTAAGCTTAATTTTCCATCTATAGACATAAGAATAAATACTAAAATAGGGAAAAGTGACCATGCTGAATCCATTGCAAATAAATCTCTATCTGGAGCAATTTTTTTAGCTAATAAAAATACACTTCCAAGAACCAAAGAGATATTAAAAATTGTACTTCCAATTACATTTGCAACAGCTATATCTCCACTTCCTTTTAATGAAGCTGACATTGATACTGCCATCTCTGGTAATGATGTTCCAACAGCAACCAATGTTGCACCAATTACAAAATGAGAAATATTATAGTGTAAAGCTATTTTTTCACTTTGTTGAATTATAAAATCTGCTCCATAGATTAGTGCAGCCATAGAAACTATAAAAATTAAAAAATCCATATTAAGTGTTCCTTATTATTAAACTGTTTGGGAGGTTGAATTTTTTTATCAATTCTTCCTCTTTTTGCCTTTGTTCTCCATTATCAACCTCATGGTCAAAACCTGATAAGTGTAATAATCCATGGATAAAAAGAAGTTTAAATTCATCTTCCATACTATGGTTATATTCTTTTGCTTTTTCTTTTACAAAATCTATTGATATTACGATAGAACCCAAAGGCATATTAGGTATATCAAACTCTAAAGGGAAACTAAGAACATCTGTAGGTTTATCAATTTTTCTATGTTCTTTGTTTAATATTTGAATCTGCTCATTAGTTGTTATGATAAGTTCTATATCTTTTGTTGTTAATTCTTTTGATATTGTTTCAAGGTCTAAAATATCAATTTCAAAGTCTGTTTGATTCTCTATATCTATCATAACTTTCCTACCAATTTTTGGTGTGGATTATATCTAAATTTTTCAAATGGGTAGATAAAATCAAGTATTTATTTTAAGTATATTAAATATAAAATAAAAAAAACAGTTAGGAGTATGCATGGAATTAGAAATAGGTACTAAAGAGAGTATAGAGTTTAAAGTTGAAGAAAAAGATTTAGCAAAAAACTTAGGAATTAGTAGTGATGATAATTTTCCAGAAGTATTTGCAACTGCAAGAATGATTGCTTTAATGGAGGCTAGTGCTGCAAAAGTGTTAATTCCATTGTTAGAAGAGGGGCAATTATCTGTTGGGGTTGAAGTAAATGTTAAACATCTTGCACCAACACTTGAATCAGATATTGCAAAATCTACTGCAACATTTATAGGTATGGAAGGGAAACTTTATAAATTTTCTATTGAGGTTGAAGATTCTGCTGGAAAAGTAGGGGAAGGTACTCATACAAGAGCAATTATTACAGAAGAAAGATTAATATCAGGTGCCAAAAAAAGAGTAGGCAAATAAAATAATGAGCTATTTTAAAATAGCTCAATCATTTTATGAACTTCATCCACAGCAAAGGTTTTAAGCTCAAGTTTTAAGTTTGGCTTTTGAGCTATTACAGCTTTTTTTATACCTTGAGCTTGTGCTTCTTTTAATCTTAAATCTAAAGAATATACATCTTTTATCTCTCCTGTTAAAGAAACTTCTCCAATAAAAATTGATTCTTTTGAAACAGGTCTATCTCTAAAAGAGCTAATAATAGCTGATATCACAGCTAAATCAGCAGAACTCTCTTTTATTTTTATTCCACCACTAATATTAATAAATACATCATAATGATTCAAAGGTAAATCAATCTTTTTTTCAAGTAGTGCTAAAAGCATATTTAGTCTATTTGCATCAAAACCAGTAGCACTTCTTTTGGGATTTGGGTATGTACTTTCTGTAACTAAAGCTTGTACTTCAATTATAAGTGCTCTGCTTCCCTCCATCACAACTGTCAAAGCAGAGCCACTTTGTGCTTTACTTTTATCAAAAAATTTTGAGGCTATATCTTTTGCTGATATTAGGCCTTCTGCAGTCATCTCAAATATACCTATTTCTGATGTTGAACCAAATCTATTTTTAAAACCTCTAAGCATTCTAAGCTCTTTACTAGCTTCCCCTTCAAAGTATAAAACAGTATCAACCATATGTTCTAGTACTCTAGGTCCTGCAATACTTCCATCTTTTGTAATATGTCCAATAATAAACATAGCAATATCTGATTCTTTTGCTTTTCTCATTAATTCAAAAGTTATCTCTCTTACTTGTGATACACTTCCAGGTGCTGATGTAAGATTTGAGGAATAAATTGTTTGAATAGAGTCTATGATAACTACTTCATATCTTTCTCTTAGAAGTTCATCTTGTATCTCTTCAAGTCTAATTTCACTTAAAAGATATAAATCTTCATGATTTGAATCAAGTCTATTTGCTCTTAGTTTTATTTGTCCAGAACTCTCTTCCCCAGAAACATATAAAACTTTTTTACCACTTTTAGCGATACTTCCAGCAACTTTAAGTAATAAAGTTGATTTACCAACGCCAGGACTTCCTCCTATCAAAGTTAAACTTCCAGGAACTATACCTCCACCTAAAACCAAATCAAACTCATCATTATATGAAGAAAATCTTACTACATCATCTTGTTTTATTTGGGTTATTGGAGTTGCTTTTGAGTTTGTATTTATTACTTTTGAAGTTTGTTTTAGTACCTCTTGTTGTTCTTGATTTAGTTCTATGAAACTATCCCAAGAGCCACAATTTGGACATTTTCCAAGCCACTTTGTACTTTGTTCTCCACAATGTTGACACTCAAAAAGTGAGGTTTTCTTTTTTGCCATGATTCAACCTTTTTTATTTCTGTTAGAATTATAATAAAAAAAATTTAAGAATTTTAAAAATATGGCAATTTGTAATTATTTTCTATATTTGAGTAAAAAAATTAACTTATTATTTTATATATATTTTTTTATATATTTTTAATATCTTAAAAAAGTATAGGTAAAATTAATTTTACTTTAATTTTTATAATAATATTATATCTGTCTTTATCAAATATAAAATATAACTAGAACATAGGAGAAAAAAGTGTTTAATAGTATCCAAAAAAAATTATTATCAATAGTAATATTTTCTATATTATTAATAGTAATTATTACTACTGTTATTAGCATAAAGTTGACATATGCAAATAGTAATGAAACTTTAGTAGAGTTTGAAAGAAGTATAATATCTGAGAAAAAAGAACTTTTAAAAAATGAAGTTTTAACAGTATATACGATAATTGAAGCAATAATAAAAGAATCAAATAATATTGATGAGGCTAAAAAAAGAATTATAAAGACTATTTCTAGTTCAAGATTTCTAAAAGGTAGTGGATATTTTTTTGCTTACGAAAAAGTTGGAGATAATTACTATTTTGCATTTCATGGAACAAAACCACAATTAAATGGAACTAAAACAGACATAACTAAACCAGATATAAAAGGTTTTCAATTTAGAAAGGCTTTAATTGATACTGCAAATGATGATGATAAATTTGTTGAATATTTTTATAAAAAACCAAATACAAACGAGATACTAAAAAAGTTTTCATTTTCTAAATATATAAAAGAATTAAATTGGACTATTGTTACAGGTATTTATGTGGATGATATAGAAAAGAAAATAACAAAAGAAAAACAAAGAATTGATAAAGATGTAAATTCTTTGATTTTTACTCTTATAACTATTATAGTTGTATTATTAATTTGTGTTATTGTTGTTGTTTCATATATCTCTAAAATAATATTGATTAATCCTTTAAAGATTTTTGAAGAGGGATTGTTGTCATTTTTATCTTTTTTGAATAAGGAAAAAAAAGATGTTAGTTTAATAAATATTAATAATAAAGATGAAATAGGTCTAATGACAAATAGGATAAATCAAAATATTATTAAAATCAAAAAAACAATAGAAGAAGAAGATAAAGTTATTGAAGATGTAACAAAAGTAGTAAATGAAGTTAGTTCAGGAATTTTAACAAAAAAAGTTGAAACAAAAACTACAAATAGTGTAATAAATAAATTGACAAAAGAGTTAAATACTATGATAATGAATCTATATACAACTATAAATCATACTATAGAAGTATTAAAATTGTATGAAAATAGAGATTTTACTCAGAAGACAACTATATCATGTAAGGGTGAGTTGTGTTCCTTGACAAGTGGAGTTAATAAACTAGGAGAAGAGATTTCTATTATGTTAAAAACAAATTTAGAAAATTCTGAAATTTTAGATAAAAGTGCAAATAATTTAACTACAAATATGAATAGGCTTACAGTAAGTGCAAATGAACAAGCTGCATCACTTGAAGAGACAGCTGCTGCACTTGAAGAAATAACAGAAACAATGAGAGCAAATTCTAATAATATAACTGAACTTTCTTCTAATTCTATAATACTTAAAGATGAAGTTAATAGAGGAAAAGATTTAGCTAAAAAAACAAGTACTTCTATGGAACAAATAAATACAAATGTTAATGCTATTACTGAATCTATTTCTATTATTGATCAAATATCATTCCAAACAAATATTCTTTCACTAAATGCAGCAGTTGAAGCAGCAACAGCTGGTGAAGCTGGAAAAGGGTTTGCTGTTGTTGCAGGAGAAGTTAGAAATTTAGCAACAAGGTCAGCTGAAGCAGCAAAAGAGATTAAAGAATTGGTTCAAAGTGCTACTCTAAGTGCTACAGAAGGTAAAGATATTGTTAATAGTATGTATGAAGGATATGAAAAATTAAATGATAATATTATTAATACTACATCAATTGTTGAAACGGTCACATTAAACTCAAAAGAGCAAATGATAGGAGTTGAACAAATTAATTCAGCAGTAGGTGAGTTAGATAAAACTACACAAGAAAATGCAGCAATTGCTTCTGAAATAAACGAAGTAGTTAAAAATGTACATAATATGGCTGATGAGATTGTAAAAGAAGTACAAAAATCAAAATTTGAGAAGTAAATTAAGAATAAATAAAAAGTTAAAGCAGCGAAAGCTGCTTTATTTAGAGATTAAAGAACTGTAACGTTCTCTGCTTGTGGACCTTTTTCACCTTGAGCGATTTCAAAAGTTACTTTTTGACCTTCATCTAAAGATACTCTTCCATATCCACTACTGTTAACTTGTTTGTAGTGTACAAATAAATCTTTTCCACCATCTTCTTGTTCGATAAAACCGAAACCTTTTTCACTGTTGAACCATTTTACTGTTCCGTTTGCTAATGTTGCCATTATTTTCCTTAGTTGTTTAATTTTGCCTAAATTAGGCGGGTTAAAAATATAATATGAAGTTTTTCTTTTAGATCGTTTTAATCGTATAACTAGAAGTCATTTATGTAAAGCAGACTAAAGATGTAACTTGAATCATCTTTTTGTAAACGTAGTATATCTTAATAAAATATAAAATGCAAGTTAAATGAAAAGAAATTGAAATTTATTTTTTATTCTTATAAAATTTACCCTTTATAATTGAACTATTTAGCTAAAATATAAATTAATATATTTTAAATTTCTTTAAAAGGAATAATATGGATAAATTTTTACAAGCTGCAATAGAAGAAGCAAAAAAAGGTTTAGAAGAGGGTGGTATACCAATTGGATCAGTTTTAGTTATTGATGGAAAGATAGTAGGGCGAGGGCACAACAAAAGAGTGCAAAAAGGAAGTTGTGTTCTTCATGCAGAGATGGATTGCCTTGAAAATGCAGGACGTTTAAAAGCAAGTGATTATGAAAAAGCTACTTTGTACTCTACATTATCACCTTGTGATATGTGTAGTGGAGCAGTTTTGCTTTATGGTATTCCAAAAGTAATTATAGGTGAGAATAAAACTTTTAAAGGACCTGAAGAGTATGTGAAATCAAGAGGTGTAAATATAGATGTTCTAAATAATGATGAATGTATCAAACTTATGGAAGATTTTATAAAAAACAAATCAGAACTTTGGAATGAAGATATTGGAGTATAAAATATTTGATAGTAGTTATAGATTTTCAAGTGAGATTTCAAAATGAATAAAATAAGATTATTTTGCGATGGAAGTGTAAATCCTCAGAAAAAAATAGGTTTTGCAGCTTATTTCATATATGATGAAAACCTAAAAACACAAGATATAAAAATAAAAAAGTTTGAAGATACTTCATCAACAAAATTAGAACTTGAATCATTACTTTGGGCTTTAGAAGATGAAAGGTTAGAGAAACAAAAAGTTATAGTTTATACTGATTGTCAAAATATTTTAAGTTTGATAGATAGAGAAGAGAAGTTGAAAAACAGTTCATACATGACAAAAAATGGTAAAACAATAAGAAATCATAAGTTTTATAAAAGATTTTATGAAAAATGTGAGTTTTTAGACTTAGAAATTATAAAAGTTAAAGGGCATAAAAAGTCTAGTTTAAAAGATGAAATAGATGAATTATTTAATTTAGTGGATAAGGCATCAAGAAATGAATTGCGAAAGTTTATAGCTAACTAAAATAATATATTTATATATTTCTTAAGAATTGTTTTTGTAATATGTTTATTAAAAAAAGGAGATTGATTTGAAAAAATTTAAATATTTAGTACTATTCATATGTTTATCTATTGGTACACAGGTCTTTGCAGCCTCAGCAGCTCAAAAAGAGGCTGAAAAATTATTGAATACTGTTGGTATGGACAAGATGTTTAACCAATCAATTCAACAAATGTTAAATATACAAATGAAACAAAATCCACAACTAGAACCATATAAAGATGTGATGTTAAAATTCTTTAATAAGTATATGAGTTATAGTAGTTTAAAAAGTGATATTATAAAAATCTATACAGATGCATATACCCAAAATGAACTTAAAGACATAAACAATTTTTATAGTACTCAAACTGGTAAAAAAACCATAAAACTGATGCCTATGTTGATGATGAAAGGTAACCAGCTTGGTGTAAAAAGGGTACAAAGTCATATTCAAGAACTTCAAGAAATGATTGATGAAGAAACAAGAAGATTAAATAATACAAAAAAGAAATAAAGAGTAACTAGATATAATTTCAAATATTTATATTTAGGAAAAAAAATGATTTTATATATACATGGATTTGGAAGCAGTGGAAACGGTGGAAAAGCTTCACTTTTCAGAGAATATTTTGAAGATGAAGTTATTGCACCTTCACTATCTTATGTTCCGAATTTAGCTATTGATACACTAGAACAGATAATAGAGATATATCTTTCACAAGATATAAATGTTGGTTTAGTAGGTTCCTCTTTAGGTGGATATTATGCCATATATTTAGCAAATAAATATAAGCTAAAAGCTGTTTTAATAAACCCTTCAATCTATCCATATAAAACTTTAGATAAAGTTGGAATGGCGATGAATTATTATGATATGTCATCTTTTGAAGTTACAGCTGAACATATACAAGCTCTTAAAGGTTTTGAAGTAAAGCAAATAGAAAATCAAGAAAACTTTATGACTCTTTTACAAACTGAAGATGAAGTTTTAGATTATAATCAAGCAGTAGAAAAATTGCCAGATAGTGAACTAATAATAGAAGAGGGTGGAAATCACTCTTTTGAAAATATTGAAAGTTATTTTAGAAAGATAGGTAGTTTTTTAGATAACTAAATAGTAAGCATTAAGCTTACTATTTACCTGTTTTGATTTTTTCTAAATCAAGTCCAAATGCTTTGAAGTTTGATTCTACAGAGTGGTGCTCTTCATGTACATTTGAGTTATAATATCCCATTTTTTCTTTTGGATATAAACCTTTTTGAAGATTAAAATCTGCTCTTTCTTGTGCATTTACAAAAAGCATAATATCAGCAGCTTCTTGATCACTTAGAGTATTACCTTGTCCAAAAGGCATATTTGATTGAACCCAAGCTGAGCCTTTATTTAGTTTACTCATACCTGCACCTGTGTTATAACTAAGCCATTCACCTTTTTCATTTTTACCCCAAAGTGGTGGGAATATAGCTACACCTTGACCGTTTGCTCCATGACATGATGCACATTTTTGTTTAAATAAGTTTTTACCATTTACATAGTTTTCATGAGTTGCTTTTTTAATTAAAGCTGCCATTCTTTTTTGTCCAGTAACCCATTTTTTAAAGGTTTTTTCAGTAACTGGAGCTTTTGCATTCATATTCATAGGTATTCCTTGTGATAACCATGTAATATAAGTAGCCATTGCAATAGAAGCAGGTGTGTCAACTATAGGTCTTATACCATTCATACTTCTCATAAAACAGTTATTGATTCTATCTTGCAAAGTTTGTACTGTTTTTTCTCTTTTTGAAAATGCAGGGAAAACAGCAGCTGTACCTATAAATGATCCAATACCATCTGCAGTACCTGGTTTTCCATCAGTTCCTTTTAAGTGACATGATGCACAGTTTAGTTTATTCCCCACCATATCTTTTGTAAGTGGATGTGTATCTGTTTTTAACATAATCTCTTCACCAAGTTTTACCATCTTACCTAATTCACCATCCGGATAAGATTGTGGTGTCTGAGGTGTTTGTGCAAACATTAGTGTTGATACTAAACCTACGAATAAAATTGATTTCATGATATCTCCTTTTTTTATCTATATATAAAAGTATATAAAATTAAAGTTATTTTTATGTATATTTTTTAATTTATACTTTAAGACCAGTTTAAGAATGTATATTTAAATTTTGTACCTGTTCTTGTATCCGAGGATACATCAATCTTAATTTGATTTTCATCACAAATATTTTTTACTATATTTAATCCTAGACCAATACCTTTTATAGAGTTTTCTTTATAATATCTAGTAAATATAGCTTTTTTATCTTTTATTGGTTTTCCAATATTATGAACACTAAAAATAATATTTTTATTCTCTTTAAATAGCTTGATAGTAATAATACTATTTTTATCAGAATATTTTATCGCATTTGAAATAGTATTGTCAATTATTCTTTGTAAATGAATTCTATTTAAATCTAGTATAATATTATCTTTTATATTAGTAGCAAATTTTAGATTTTTTGCGATTGTTAAACTTTCAAACTGATCTATTCTTTGAAAAAGTAAGTATGAAAAGTCAATTTGTTCTTTGTTGTAGTTTACACTTTTTTGTTTTATAAGGTATTCTATATCTTCATAAACTAGAAGTAAATTTTTTGTAGCATTTATAGAACGGTTTATCTCTTTAGTATTTGGTTGTTTATCTTGTAGTATTTCTAAATTCAGTTGAATAATTCCAAGTGGTGTTTTTAGTTCGTGCATAGCATCATTGAAAAATGCATCTAGATATTCATTTACTTTTTTATATGGTTCAATACTGGCTTTTATAATCAAAAATATTGATATAAATATAAATAATGAGATACAAATTACAAGGATTAGGATATTTAAGTATATTTTTTTATATGATACTTCTTTTATTAATATTAGTTTTGACGCATTTAATCTATTTTGTGTTAAATCCACCTCTAATCGTATCGATTTTTTAAATTTTTTTTCATCATTTATTTTATATATTATCTTCAAATCTGAATCTTTTAATAAAACTTTATATTTAAAAGATTTTGGAAAAACAAAAGTGTTTTTTGTAGATGTGGAGAAATCATATATTGCTCTTTGAATTTTATTAGCATATTGATAAATAACTTGATTTTGGTAGCTGTTATAGTTTTTTATCTCTAATTGCATATAAAAATATGTGGGAACTGCAATAAATAGAAAAAATATTATAGTATAGACAATTGAGATACTAAGAATATGGTTTTTACTTTTCTCTAACAATTTTGTACCCTAAACCTCTTTGATTTATTATAAAATCTTTAGAGATTTTATCTCTAATTTTTTTTATACATACTCTAATATCAGCTTCATATATATATTTATCATCCCATACTTCTTGCCTTAATCTATCTATGGAGATAAATTGATTTAGATTTGAGATAAGACAAAATACCAAATCACTTTGTTTTTTTGTAAGGTTTACGAGTTGATTATCTTTGTATAACTCTTTTTTGATAATATCATAATAGATATTTGAGTTTAAATCTATTTTTTGTTGGTTTTGTGAATAAAAAAGTTTAGTAAGTTGTTCTATTCTATATTTTAATTCTTTGGGAGAAAAAGGTTTTTTTATATAATCATTGCACCCAAGTTCATATCCCAAACTTAGATTATTTATATCTGTAAGTGAAGTGATATATATAACAGGTGTAGTATCTCCTTGTTCTCTTATTTGTTTTACAAGTTCATAACCATTTAAGCTTGGAACTCTAATATCTAAAATCAAAATATGATATTTGTTTTCATATATAGCTTCTAAAGCTTCTTGTCCATCTTCAAAACAATCAACTAAATAATCAAGTGATTCTAAATACTCTTTTATAGATTGATTATAATCTAAATCATCTTCTAGCAATAATAGTTTCATTGAATATTTACCTTTGTATTGTTTTGTTTATTATATGTATATTTAAATGAGTTATTTAATTTCACATTATGTTTATTTTTAATTCCAACTAGGATATACCCTAATTTTTTTTGCTTTAAATCATAATATGAAAAGTAACTAAAAAGCATATTATCATTTGAGATATAGCCATAATCATTCAACGATGAAAATTTTAAATCTTTTAGATTATTGAGATTGTTTTTATTAACTAATACATAATCTTCAAATATAGGATTCTTGACTAAACTTGTGGCTATTTGTAAGTATTTTTTATCCAACAAAACAAATAGTTCAAATCCTCTTTGTTTGATTTGTTGAGTAAGGTGCTCAAATCCAATAATTGTCTCAATACTTCCAATCATTTGATTTTTTGAAACTATTGGTGATATAGCTTTAATATTTAATCTTTTCCCTAATTCTATTGAAACTAAAGGTTTTTTAGTTTTATATACTTGTACTAAACCTTGTCTAAATGATTCTAGTGGAATATCTTTTTTATTTATATCCCAGTTTCTAATATATGTAGTTAAATTTTTGTTATGTATTTGAACATCAACTTTACTATTTTGTATATCTTTTAGTAGTTTTAGTTTTTCGTTTATTATATTAAAGCTTTTTAATCTATTTTTCTCTTTGAAACTGCTAATTATCTCTTTATCCTGAGCTAATAGTATTGATAAAGATAGGGCATATCGTTGTTGTTCATCAAGTAAATTTTTAGCAATAATTAAACCATCTTCTAATTGAGTTAATACCTCTTCATTTGTATTTAGTTTAGATAATGTATAAAATATAAAACTTAATAAAATCATTGCAAGAATAAATATAGTCAGAATATATTGACTAAGTTTAGAATAAGAAAGTTTCAAAATAATACCTGTAAAATTTATATTTAATAATATAACAAAAATCAGATAAAAGGTAAGTTTTTAAATCTAACTAATGGGAAAATATCCCATTAATTAAAGCTTTTATTCTTCTGTATATATTTCATCAAGTAAACTATCTACAAAATTATCAGGACTAAATTCCACTAAATCTTCAGCACTCTCTCCAACACCCACATAAAAAATAGGAAGTTCAAGTTGATTTGATATAGAAAATAGTGCACCACCTTTTGCCGTACCATCAAGTTTTGTTACAATAATTCCATCAATTCCTACCATTTCATTAAATGCTTTTGCTTGTGCAATTGCTGAATTACCTTGTGTACCATCTAGTATCATAAGTTTTTGATGAGGTGCATTTTCCATGGCTTTTCCACAAACTTTTACAATCTTTTTTAGCTCATTACTTAAATTTGTTTGTGTTTGTAATCTTCCTGCTGTATCAATAATAACATTGTCAATATTTTTTGCAATTGCTGAAGATATAGTGTCATATGCAACTGCACTAGCATCATGACCTTGTTTTGTTTTAATAATAGGTACATCTAATCTACTTGCCCATGTTGCAAGTTGCTCAATAGCAGCAGCTCTAAAAGTATCTCCAGCTCCTAGTATTACAGTTTTACCATCTTTTTTTGACATATTTGCCAATTTTGCTATAGTTGTAGTTTTCCCTGCTCCATTTACTCCAATAATAAGTCTTACAAAGGGTTTTGGAAGATTTGATAAATCCACGTCAGGAGCATGTTCAAAAAGCATAACAAGTCTGTGTCTTAACTGTTTTCTAGTAATCATTTCAGGAAGACCATCCATAGCTTTTTCTATAATCTCATATTCCATATCAGCTTCAATTAAAAGCTCTTCAATATCATCAAATGATATTTTCTCTTTTTTTTGTGGAACTACTGACTTTATATTTTCAAAAGTTTTTGATAAAGCTCTTGAAAAAAATCCTTTAGAATTTTTTTCTTCAGGTTTTTCTATCTCTTCTTTTATCTCTTTTACGGGTTCTATTACTTCATCTGTTTTATTCTCTTCTACTAAAGAGATATCTTGTTCTTCAATTGAAGAAGAGTTTTCTTCTACAATTTTATCTTCTAAGTTTTCAACTTTTTTATCTTCGTCATTATCTTTTTTCTTTTTAAAAAAACTAAACATTATATTTTTCCAATTGCATTTTTAATATCCATTTCCATCATCTCTTCTGGTACAATTCCTACATATTTTTGGAGTATTTCACCATTTCTGTTTATCATTAACATAGTAGGGATACTTTTTATATTGCCTACAATCTCTGCGAATTTAAAGTTTTCTAAACTATTAGTAATAGTATAGTTTATTCCATATTGTTGAATAAATTGGTTTATCTCTTCATTTTTCTGTATAGTATTGTTGTTATCTCCCATATTGATTCCAACAATTTCAAAATTTTGTTTATACTCTTTTTGTAAACTAATTAAGTGTGGTATCTCTGCTGTACAAGGGACACACCATGTAGCCCAGAAATTAAGTAAAACTATTTTATCTTTAATCTCTTCTATTTTTATAAGATTATCTTTAGTTTCGATTGTAATATTTGTTCCTGTTGAAGTTGGTAATGTAAATTTAGTTTCAACTTTTTTTACAATCTCTTTCTTTTCTTGATTTTTTGAATCGCATCCCCAAAATAGCAAGCTTATAGAAATTATAAAAAATGCCATTTTTTTAAACTGCATTTTAATTCCTTATTGGTAAAATAATTTGAGGTAAGAATTTTACCCAAGTAAGGCTTAAATATGATAAGTAATCACAAAAGTGATTTTAGGAAATCGTGTCTAAAAAGATTAGAGTTTTCAAGCCGCTTTTTAAAGTATCACAAAGATAAAAAGACTGTAGAAAAATTAAGAAGATTTATAGCGAAAAAGAAAACAAAAAGTATATTATTATATATTCCTCTTGGTGTGGAAGTAGATGTACATCCATTAATAAAACAGCTAAGAAGGGAACATAAAAAGGTATATGTTCCCTATATGAACAAGGACAGTTTTAAATTAGTAAAGTATAGACTACCATTAGAAAAAAAAAGATTTGGTATAAAAGAACCCAATAACTCATTTTGTAAACCATCAAAACTGGATTTAGCTATAGTTCCAGTTGTAGGAGTTGATAGAGTGTGCAAGAGAATAGGGTTTGGTAGAGGAATGTATGATAGATTTTTTTATAGATTAAACTATAAACCTACAATAATTTTCACTCAACTAACACTTTGTAAAGCGGAGAAAATTTTAACTGATAAATACGATATTCAGGCCGATTATATAATTACAAGTTAAGGTTTTGAATATGGAATTAGTAATAGTTGGGATAATTACTGCAATAATAAGTAGTGCACTTAGTGTATTTGTAGTAAAAAAAATAAATAAAGCAAAATTTGATATATATATTGAACAAGCAAAAGCGAAAGCAAAAGTAATAGAACACGAGGCAGAGGTTATATTAAAGGATGCTCAAATTAGAGCTAAAAAAGATTATGATAAAGAGTTTAAAGTAGCTAGACGTGAATATGAAGATATGCTTTCTCAAATTGAAAGAAAAGAGAAAGAGTTAAATAATCATCTAGAATCGGAGCTTAAAACTATTAGAGAACAAAAAGCTGAGATTGTTGAAAAAAATGAAAAAATTACAACAATCAAAGAGGGATTAAAAAAACAGCAAAAAACTTTTGAAGAAAAAATTGGTAAAGCAATTAAAGTATTAGAAAATGCTTCTGGACTTACAGAGGATGAAGCAAAAGAGTTGATGCTTGAAAAAGTAAAAGAGGATAGTAGAGCTCAAATTGCTTCTATATTTAGAAAAAAATATAAATTAGCAGAGCAAAAATGTAAAGATGAAATCAATAATATGTTATCCCATGCAGTTACTAGATATGCAGGGGAGTTTGCAGCAGAAAGATTAATCAACAACATACCTATCAATGATGAAGAGACTAAGGGTAAAATTATTGGTAAAGAGGGGCGAAATATTAAAGCTCTTGAGATGTTATTAGGTGTTGATATTATTATTGATGATACACCAAACACTATTACCATCTCATCATTTAACTTATATAGACGTGCAATTGCCACAAAAACTATTAAAGAGTTATTAGAGGATGGAAGAATCCAACCTGCTAGAATTGAAGAAATTTACAATAAAGTGAAAAATGAGTTTGATAAAAATATCCAAAAAGAGGGTGAAGATGTTGTATTAGAACTTGGAATCAAATCTATGCATCCAGAGCTTATCAAACTTGTTGGAAGATTAAGATATAGAGCTTCATATGGACAAAATGCTTTAGCTCATACTTTAGAGGTATCACATCTAGCTGGACTTTTAGCAGCTCAAATGGGTGGTGATGCAGTATTAGCCAGACGTGCGGGTCTTTTACATGATATTGGAAAAGCATTAACTCATGAGATGCCAGGAAGTCATGTGGACTTAGGAGCTGAAATCTGTAGAAGATATGATGAGCCAGATACAGTAATCAATGGTATTTATGCTCATCATGGTCATGAAGAACCTATAAATGTAGAAAGTGCAGCAGTCTGTGCAGCAGATGCTCTAAGTGCAGCAAGACCAGGGGCAAGAAGAGAAGTTCTTGAAAGTTTCCTAAAAAGAGTTGAAGAGGTTGAAAATATCTCTACATCTAAAACAGGTGTTTTAAATGCCTATGCAATAAACGCTGGTAGAGAAGTTAGAGTAATAGTAAAAGCAGAATTAGTAAATGATGATGAAGCAATATTACTTGCAACAGAAATAGCAAAAGAGATTGAAGAGAAAGTTCAATATCCAGGCGAGATCAAGGTTAATGTAATAAGGGAGCTTCGAGCCCAAAGTTATGCACGTTAAGCTTTAGCTTACGTCATAACTCTGCGTTAAAGCTTAAATTTAAATGCTCACGTACTTGATGTACGCTCCGCTTCAAATTTAAGCTTTGCCTTGATTTCTAACATAATCTAAAACTTACCATGCATAACTAATATTATATAAACCTTCTAATATTTAATTTAACTGACTATTTCTTCTATTTTTTTTAACAGAATATATCCAAAAGAAGTTTACTAATATTGCACATATTACACTTGAGAATATTCCTACAACTAATGCTCCACTCCAAAGGCAAAGAGCTATATTTCCAAAATTGTCATACATTGAATCAAAATCAAATTCAATTGGATTTTCAGGTTGTATAATCAGTTTTCCTATTTGGTATTCAAAATAAAAAAGTGGTGGCATAGTAATAGGGTTACTTATAAATATTAGTGTAAAACTAAGCGGTAGATTTGCATTGAAGAGTATTGCTAAAAGTGAAGATAAGACCATCTGTAGTGGCATAGGCAAGCAGGCTACAAAAATTCCTATTAATACTGCAAGTACTACTTTTTTACGAGAAATACTCCAAATTTCTCTTTTTTGTAAAAAGCTTCCAAATATTTTTAAAAATTTTTGTTTTTTTATTTTTTCATGACTTGGCAAAATTCTTTTCAGTTTTTTCCGTGGCAAATTTACTCTTTAAAATTTTTTGAGATTTTATCAAATTAAAGTCTTAGTTTGATTACATTAATAAATTAGTTATAGATATTAATTATTTAAAATAATTATTTTTTTAAATTTTTATGTTTTATTTTCATTGTATCTTAAAGTAAATATCGAATATACGTTGTGTATATGAATATATAGTGACTAAGGTATATAACGTTTTTACTTATATTAAAGTTATTTTTTAATAAAAATTAAGTTTATGTAGTTATAATCTATTTTATATTTTATTATAAAGGACATAGTATGAAAACAAGTGCAAGAAATGAGTTAACAGGTAAGATTACAGAGGTTAAATCAGGTGCAGTTATGGCAGAAGTTAAAGTAGAAGTTGCTTCAAATGTTTTAGTATCAGCTACAATTACAAATGAATCAAAAGAGTTATTAGGTTTAGAAGTTGGTTCAGAAGTATCTGCTTTGATTAAAGCACCAGCAATTATTATCTCAAAAGTTAAATTAAAAGCAAGTGCAAGAAATATAATAGAAGGTTCTATTACTGAGATTAAAAAAGGGCAAGTTAATTCTGAAGTAAAACTTTCTGTTGGAGATAATCAAATCTGTGCAGTAGTTACTAATGATGCAGTTGAAGATTTACAATTAAATGTATCAGATACTGTATTTGCTATTTTTAAAGCTTCAAGTGTAATATTAGTTGCATAAAAAATTAGGTGAGAATAATCTATATTCTCACTTATTTACTCATAATGATTGATACTATTTTAAAAGGTGATGTCTTGTTGTTTTTCGCAAGTTTAGAAATAGATACTTCATCATTTATTTTTATTCCATTATTCTCTAAACTCATTATTGCATAATCATATTCAACATTTAAGATTTTAAAAGAATCTTTCAATGGAGCATTTAAAACACTTTTTATAATAGTACCCTTTGGATTTTCTCCGCTTGGTGCAGTAACTACGAAAAATCCAGCAGCAATAAGTGTTATAGCTGAAGCAATTAAAAATATTTTTTTACTAAAGTATTTTTTCATACTTGCCCAGTTAACAAATACATGTAGTAAAATAGCAGCTACAAAAAATAATCCTAAAACTTCATGCATCTCTTTCACTTTTGAGTCATAAAAGTGGAAATACATCATAACTCCACTTATTCCAATAACTAAAAATAAAGTTGTAGTAAAAGATGTTGCAAAATCTCTTTTTAAAAATTTACTCATAAAACGTCCTTCTTTATAAATATTTAACTAATTATATTTAAATAATATAACAATAAATAAATTTTATATTAACAAAATATTAACCAATGGCACTATAAATATATATTTTATCTTTTAGTTTTACTAATATACAATCAGTAAGATAAAAAATCATCAAATTCTAACAAGAATTTCTCAATTTCACTAAAACCATAACAAAAAAACGACATTTTGAATAAAGAATATAAAATAAGATAAAACTTTTTAATAGATAAATAATAATACTATATATAAATGAAATAGGCTTAAATTAGCCATTTTAAAGTAATTTATCAACATTATTAATCAAATTTAAGACCATAAAAGAATTAAATACTAACATGATAATAGTCAGATTAGACATTTTATAAAAAATACACAAAATACACTTACTATAATCCATGAATATATACTAAAATTTTCTTCAATAAACTACATTTATTTAAAAATAACTATGTAGTAACTTCTTTTATAAAAAGGATATACACTTTAAATTTATAAAGTAAATAGCAATATGAGTAATTATAAATATACCTTAGGAAATAGAACATATACTTTTAAAAATTTGGCAGATTTAATGGCTAAGGCAACTCCAAAACGTTCTGGAGATATATTAGCAGGAGTTTCAGCTTTATCATCGCAGGAAAGAGTAATAGCTCAAATGAGATTAGCAGAAGTTCCTCTAAAAACTTTTTTGACTGAAACTTTAATACCTTATGAAGATGATGAGATTACAAGACTTATTATCGATGAACATGATGAAAAAGCTTTTGAGCCAATCTCACATTTAACTATAGGAGATTTTAGAAACTGGCTTTTAAGTGATGAAACAACACCTGATTTAATAAAATATGTTAGAGCTGGAATTACACCTGAAATGGTAGCTGCTGTTAGTAAGATTATGAGAAATCAAGATTTGATTTTAGTAGCTAAAAAATGCCCAGTTGTAACTTCATTTAGAAATACAATTGGTTTAGCAAATCAACTTTCTACTAGACTTCAACCAAATCATCCAACTGATGATGTAAGAGGAATTGCTGCAAGTATTTTAGATGGTTTATTATATGGAAATGGGGATGCTGTTATTGGTATAAATCCAGCAACAGACAATGTTGAACAAACAATTAAACTTTTAAAACTAATGGATGATGTAATTCAAAAATATGAAATACCAACCCAATCATGTGTTTTAACACATGTTACAAATACTATTGAAGCTATTGAGAAAAAAGCTCCAGTTGATTTGGTATTTCAATCTATTGGTGGAACCCAAGCCACTAATTCAAGTTTTGGAGTAAGCTTAAGTATCTTAAAAGAGGCATATGAAGCGGCACTATCTTTAAATAGAGGAACAGTTGGAAACAATGTAATGTATTTTGAAACAGGTCAAGGAAGTTCCCTATCAGCAAATGCAAACTTTGGTCTTGACCAACAAACATGTGAAGTAAGAGCCTATGCGGTTGCAAAAAAATTTAAACCACTTTTAGTAAATACAGTTGTTGGATTTATTGGTCCTGAGTATCTGTTTGATGGAAAAGAGATCACAAGAGCTGGATTAGAAGATCATTTTTGTGGAAAACTATTAGGTGTTCCTATGGGATGTGACATATGCTACACAAACCATGCAGATGCAGACCAAAATGATATGGATAATCTATTAACACTTTTAAGCGTTGCTGGGTGTAATTTTATAATGGGAATTCCTGGAAGTGACGATATTATGCTTAATTATCAAACTACCTCATTTCATGATGCTTTATATGCTAGAAAAGTTTTAGGTTTAAAACCAGCACCTGAATTTACTGCTTGGTTAGAAAAAATGGAGATATTTAAAAATATGGATAATTTTATTTTAAATGAGAAGATGCCAAAGAGATTTTTAAAATCATTATCAAATGCAATAGGATCGAACTAATGGGCAATATTAAAAAAGCAAATGATAAGCAAAATGTTATTGAAAATCCTTGGTCAGTCCTTAGAGAATACACTGATGCTAGAATTGGCTTAGGAAGAGCTGGTATTAGTATCCCAACTTTTGAGTCACTTAACTTCCAATTAGCTCATGCTCAAGCGCAAGATGCTGTCCATCTTCCTTTAGATGTTGAGTATGTGATTGAACAATTAGAAAATGAAAATCTCATCTTTAATCAAGAGCAAGAGATATTTACTCCAATTCTATTGCATTCACAAGCAGTTAATAGAACCATATATTTACAAAGACCTGATTTAGGTAGAAGATTAGATAAAAAATCAATTGAGATATTAAAAAAAGTAAATACTTTAAAAGATGAAAAATATGATTTGTCAATTGTAGTTGTTGATGGTTTATCTTCACTTGCAATTAAAGAGAATGCAACAATTTTTATAAAAAAGTTAGTTGAAGCTTTGAATTTCGATAACCAAGATTGGAATTTAGCACCAATTACTATTGTTCAACAAGGAAGAGTAGCAATTGGTGATGAAGTTGGGCAAATATTAAATTCAAAGACAACTATAGTACTAATAGGTGAGAGACCAGGTCTTAGTTCACCTGATAGTATGGGATTATACTTAACTTATAATCCAAAAGTTGGACTAACAGATGAAAGTAGAAACTGTATATCAAATATTAGAATTGAAGGATTATCTTATGAGGAGGCGATTAAAAAAGCGATGTATTTATTAAAAGAGTCTAGAAGATTAGAACTATCAGGTGTAAACCTAAAAGATAGAACAACACAGACAATAATAGAAAATAAAATTAATGAAGAAAATTTTTTAATAAAATAAGGAAAGAAAATGAGTAATTTGAATCAAGATTATCTTGCTAAAAGACAATTAAAAAGAGGTACTGCTGGTTGGGTTTTATTAGCAGGTTTAGGAATTTCATATGTAATTTCAGGAGATTTTGCAGGATGGAACTTTGGTATAGCAGAAGCTGGTTGGGGTGGATTTGCAATCGCAGCAGGGTTAATGGCTTTAATGTATTTTTGTTTAGTTTTATCACTGGCTGAAATGTCAGCATCAATTCCGGCTGCTGGTGGTGGATATAGTTTTGCAAGACAAGTTATGGGACCAGCAGGTGGTTTTTTAACTGGTCTTGCCATATTGATTGAGTATGCACTAGCACCTGCTGCTATTGTTATCTTTATTGGTTCTGCTGTTGAAGCTTTGACTGGATTTAATGGTCCAATTGTTTATGCACTATTTTATGCAGCATTTATTGCTATTCATTTAATTGGAGCTGGGGAAGCACTTAAAACAATGATGGTGATTAGTGGTTTAGCTGTATTTGCAATTTTAGCAACTGCTATTGCTTTATTAGGTGATTTTGATTCTACTAAATTGTTTGATATCGCTGCATCAACAGATGTTGCAGGAGCTACTGAAATGTTACCTTTAGGTTGGTATGGTGTATGGGCTGCATTACCATTTGCTATGTGGTTATTCTTGGCTGTTGAAGGTGTTCCATTAGCTGCGGAAGAAGCAAAAAACCCTGCAAAAGATGTACCAAAAGGTATTATTGCTGCAATGGTATTTTTACTATTTACTGCTGCATTAGTATTATTCTTAGTTCCAAGTGCAACTGGTGCTGAAGTTATAGGAAAAAGTGCAGTTCCACTAGTAGATGCATTAAATGCAACTGGAAATACAACTTTGGCAACTACTGTTAATGTTTTAGGATTAGCTGGATTAATTGCATCATTTTTCTCTATTATCTATGGATATAGTAGATTGATTTTTGCATTATCAAGGGCTGGATATTTACCAAGATTCTTATCACTAACAAGTAAAAGAAAAACTCCAACTTGGGCTTTAATTGTTCCAGGTGTATTAGGATTTTTGGCTTCTTTGAGTGGTGAGGGTGATTTGATGTTAGCAATGGCAGTTGTGGGTGCAACTATTTCTTATGCTTTAATGTCTTTAAGTCATATTTTACTAAGAGTTAAAAACCCAGAAATGCCAAGACCATATAAAACTCCTGGGGGAACTATAACTTCAGGTATTGCCTTTGTTTTATCTTTAGTTGCTTTAACTGGTGTTTATGCTTTTGATCCTAGAGCCTTTGTTTATACAATTATTTTATATATAATTGGTGCTTTATATTACTTCTTATATAGTAAAAATCATTTAGTGGCTAAAACAGCAGATGAAGAGTTTGCAATGCTTGAGCAAGCTGAGTCTGATTTAGCTCATGAATTAGGTTAAAAAATTTAATATAGTATAATTAGCTTATTAAAAAAATTAAGGTTTTAGATGCTTAAGTCTTCAATGCTAATTCCTCACGAAAAACTAAAAGACTGGATAAAGGTCTTTTGGTTTTTAGAAGGAGATGGTAATGGTAATCTTATCAATTGTCAAAAAATCATCCCTGATGGTTGTGCAACTGTTTTTATAGTACTAGATGGGGAAATAAACTTTAGTCTTTATAAAAATGGAGAGATGAAAAGGGGTATCTATGTTCATCCTCCTGTGATGAAATCATACTTTGCTTATGTGAGTGATGATGCGTATTTTATTGATATACAGTTAAACCCAAGTGTATTTTATAAACTTTTTAATATTGCAGTAGATGAATTGATAGATACAATGTACACATTAGATGATCTTTCCATAAATTTTGATTCTTATTTTTTAGAAAGAATATACAACTGCAAACATGATAAAACAAAAGTTTACAATGAGCTAAATAACTTTTTGATAGATCTATTTTATAAATCCAATTTTAATAAAAATGAAACTCTATGTACTATAAACAAACTATATAAAGATGGAGATTTAGATGCCTTTTTCAAATCCCAAAACTTATCAATAAGACAAATAGAAAGAAACCTAAAAAAAACCACAGGATTAACTCCAAAATTTTTGAGTAGAATAGGAAGATTTTATTCTATTTTAGATTATATAAAATTCAGAGAACACAATACACAATTTAAAGAACTAGCAAAAGAACAAAACTTCTCTAATCACTCCCATTTTATAAGGGAATTCAAAAGCTTAACAGAAGCAACACCAGAAAACTTTTTAAATATAAATAGTGATTTTCCACAGTATCAAGGTTTGTGTAATCTTAGACAATTTTCTAAATATTGATTAATAAAAGATTATAGAAAAAGATTTTTACTTTACTTTTTTAATTGTAACTTTAAAAGTGACTGTTCTCTTTATTTTATATAATATGTGACGTAAAAGTGACGCTTAATTGTTATACTTGTAATAGGAAATATAAAATATTATTATATTTTAAAATAGGAGTAAAAAAATGTCAAATACAATCAATCAAACCCAAGTAAACTCAATAGACCAAAAGTATGCATTATTAAATGCAAAAAATAAAAATACAGACTCAACTGCAACTTTTAGAACAACTACTGAATGGTCAGGTTCTACAAGCAATGTTGATCCAAGTATCACGCAAGAAGTATTAAACTCTCTTTCAAAAGATTATACAAATATAGAAGGTTTAAAACCTACAGATATATCATTTGAAGATTATGAAAAAATGTCATATGAAGCATTAGAAGTCATTTTTAAAGGAAATGGTGATTTTATTGGAAAAGCTTCAGGATTAATGGCAACAGCACAATTAACAGAAGATAAGATATTAAATAAAATCTTTTTTAATGATTTCTCAAAAGCTCAAAAAGAAGGGACTAATAGTGAATATTCTCAAGTTTTACTTATGACAGGATTTTTAGATTTAGATACTAATATTCATATTGACCCAAATACACTTAGTGATGGTGATTTTTTAAAAACTGCTAATAAATCTTCAAATAGTAATTTTTTATCACAATCAACAAATGAGAAAGCTTCAGTTTTATCAACAAAAGACTCTCTTCTAAAAGGCTTTGATGACTTTAAAGACTTATATTATAATGGTGATGGAAATTGGACAAACAATTTTGATATGAGTGTAGTATTTAAAAATATGGATGAAATAAAAAATTTATATAATCAAAAAGTTCAAGAGAACGAAGCTATTTTAAGTAGCTTAATGAAAGATACTAAACAACAAGCGATATAATCAAGCAATAGTTTATAGAAGAATTAATGAATTAAATTAGTTTTGTCGTCTAAATACCCTTATAAGCCTTGCATTACACTTTTTATTTTATAAAATATATCTAGTATTTGATATGTAAACACAGACACAAAACCATTAAACAAAAGTTTTTGTTCTAGTAGTAAAATTGTGATATTGAAAAAAATACAATTCAAATTAATAAATATAAAGAGGTAGCCAAAAAGCTATTGAAGAATACAACAGTTTTTTGGATACAATTGATAAAAATAAAGAAAACTATTTATATCTTTTTAATAACTTATTGAATCCTCTACTTTTTTTTACTATAATTTGCCAAATTAAAACAATAAGAGAAAAATGAAACAAAATAAACCAACAACAAAAATTATTGCAGGAAAATATAAAGGAAAAACTTTAGAGCTTCCAAGTTTAGATGTAACGAGAAGTTCAAAAGCTAGATTAAAAGAATCACTTTTTAATGTACTACAATTTGATATTATCGATAAAATTTTTATAGAGAGCTTCGCAGGAAGTGGAAGTATAGGTCTTGAAGCATTAAGTAGAGGTGCCAAAAGAGCATATTTTGTAGAACTTGATAGAGGTTCATATAAGATATTAACAAAAAACTGTCAGTTAGTTGAACCACAAAGTTGTCAAACTATGTTAGGAGATACTTTTATTCAAACTCCATCGATTTTAAATTCCTTGAAAAATTCAACTGATGAGTTGGTATTGTATGTTGATCCACCTTTTGATTATAGAGATGGTATGGAAGAGATATACGAAAAAAGTTTTAAAATGATTGAAGAGATTGAAAATGATAATATATTTATAATTATTGTTGAGCATGTTAGTAGTTTGGAAATTCCTGAAGTTTTAGGAAAATTTAGTTTAGAAAAAACAAAAAAATTTGGTAAGAGTTCATTATCATATTTTACTTATATTCAAGAGTAATTGATGGTTAAAACGGCATTTATTTTACTTATAAGTTTAGTTTTGATTGTATTTTTGATGCCTTTTATATATACAGTTTCACCCTTTGAGTTAGATCCTCAAAAGATTCTTTTAGCTCCATCTTTTTCCCATCCATTTGGTACTGATAGATTGGGTAGAGATATTTTAGCAAGAATATTAAATGGTGGACAAACTTCACTAATTATAGGTTTTTTAAGTGCTGCTATTGCATCAATTGTTGGACTTTTTATTGGTATAAATGCAGGTTATTTTAAAGGAAAAGTTGATAAAAGTATAACAATAATAATTGATTTATTTTTAACTTTTCCAACATTTTTTTTACTTTTGGCTTTGGTTTCTTATATTCAGGCTTCATCATTGATTTTGATTATAGTGATTTCAATAACAGGTTGGATGGGGATGGCAAGACTAATTAGAAGTGAAAGTTTTGCAATAGGAAATAAACCATTTATAAAAATATTAAAGCTGGCAAATGTATCAAAAACAAAAATCATATTTAAGTATTTTGCACCACTTTTAGCTCCAATTTTTCTTATTTCATTTACCTTTGGAGTAGGGGGAGCAATATTAGCTGAGTCTGGACTTTCATTTTTAGGTCTTGGAATAAACCCTCCCCAAATGTCTTGGGGAAGTTTATTAAGTGATGGTAAAGCTGTTATGGATATCGCTTGGTGGGTTAGTTTCTTTCCTGGTCTTATGATATTTATTGTAACTTTTTGTTTGATGCAAATCTCTGACTTTTTACAAAGTAAAGCAAATACAAAAGAGATACAACAAACTTAAATCCTATTTAATAACTTATCCATTAAACTTGTACTTAAAACTCTTTTGAAAAATCCTAAAAGATATGTTGCTGTTGTTACATAATATCTTGGTTTTGGTTTTTGTGTATTCATTATTTTTAATACTTTGTTTGCAACAGAAGTTGCTGGTAGATTAAAAGGAGTATCATCTTTATCATTTTCTAGTCTTGATTTTAGTTCATTTTCATAGATAGTTTTAAAAGCACTAGAGTTGATATCTATATTTTCTTTGAATTTATTTAAAGCATTTTCCCTAAATTTACTAGTTACTGGTCCTGTGTTTATAGTAGATACATAGATGTTTGTTCCCATAAGTTCTTGTCTTAAAGTATCATTTAATCCTTCAATTGCATATTTTGAAGAGTTATAAGCACCTCTAAACTTTAAACTAATTATTCCTAAAACTGATGAGTGCTGTATGATTTTCCCATAGCCTTGAGCTCTCATATATGGTAATACTTGGCAAGTTAATTCATGCATACCAAAAACATTTGTTTCAAACTGTTCTCTTAATACTTCTAGTTTTATATCTTCAACAGCTCCTGGTTGTCCGTATCCTGCGTTGTTAAAAACTGCATCTATTTTTTTGTCATTTTGTATAATAGTTTCTATTGCTGTTTTGATATCATCTTTGTTTGTTACATCAAGTAAAAAAGTTTCAAAACCCAAATCCCTTAACATCTGTACATCTTGGAGTTTTCTAGCACTTGCATAAACTTTTATACCATGTTCTTTTAGTGTTTTTGCTGTTTGAAGACCTATCCCACTTGAACAACCTGTGATTAAAATATTTTGCATTAGAATCTTCCTACAATGATTTGATTTAAATCTCTTTTTGGAACGCAGTGATTATCCTCTTCATCTCTATAATAGTTTGTATCCTCTTTAACTTCTACTATTTTTATAGTTTCATCTTCTATCCCAATTGCTATACCTAAAATAGGTTCTAGGTTGCTTTCTAGACTAAAAAGAGTTTTACAAAGTTCTTTATCAATAGAAGCTAAAGGAGATGAGGCATAACCTTTTATTTTAAGACCTAACATAATAGAGTTTAGTGTTATACCACAATCAACCATAGCAAAACCATCGATTGATTTGTCATTTAGTACAACTATAAAAGCACTTGGTTGTTCATCTTCACTTTGGTTCCATTGGGTTAAATGGCTTGCCCATTTGCATGTGGTAGCTAGATTTTTTACTAAATCTTCTTTTGTAACAATTAAATATTTTAGTGGTTGTTTATTCATAGCACTTGATGTTACTCTTGCTATATCTATCACCTCTTCTAACTCTTTTATCTCTATTTTTATATCTTTTTTAAATCTTCTTGTTGTTCTTGTATTTTTTACTAAATCTTTAAATTCATCAAATTGCATCTTAAGTCCTAATTTTAAATCATGGTATAATACCAAAATTTTTATAATAACTATAGGTTTAATATGGATGAAAAGATTATAATACTTACAGGTGCAGGGATTTCAAAACCAAGTGGCATCTCAACTTTTAGAGATAGTGATGGACTTTGGGAAAAGCATAAGATAGAAGATATATGTAGTGCAGGGTGTTTGGATACAAACTATGAAGCTACTATAAATTTTTATGATCAAAGAAGAGTTGATATAAAAGATAAAAACCCCAATATTGCTCATAAAACAATAGCAAAACTAAAAAATAAATATCCAAATCAAATAGAAGTTATAACTCAAAATGTTGATGATTTGTTTGAAAAAGCAAATTGCAAAGATATTTTACACCTACATGGTTACTTGCCACATATCAAATGCCTGAGTTGTGAAGATATTCAAAACATAGGATATAAACAACAAAAAGATAGTTTTACAAAATGTAAAAAATGTGGTGGAAAACTAAGACCAGATATAGTTTTTTTTGGTGAAATGGCACCCAATTATGAAAAGATGTATAAACTATTGGAAAAGTGTGGGCTTTTAGTAGTAATAGGAACTAGCGGATATGTTATAGATGTATCTTTTCTAACCCAATATGCAGATTTTGCAATACTAAACAATTTTGAAGCAAGTGAAGCGATAATAGAAGAGTGCTTTCATAAAGTATATTATGAATGTGCAACAACAGCCATAGAAAAAATAGAACAAGATATAGAAAACTTTATAAGTAATAAAACAATATGAATAAAAACGATTTAAAAATAAAAGAGATTCTAGATAAAGAGGTTATTCTAAGAGATTCCAATTGTGAGTTATCTTATGATAAACCAGATCCACTTTTAGTTGCAAGTAGACAAAAAGACGAGTATGCAATACTGTTATGTGCCTTGTTTGGATATGGAAAAGCAAGTTTAATTGTAAAGTTTTTGGATAGTTTAGATTTTTCACTTTTAGATGAGAGTGAAGAAAAAATCAAAAAAGAGTTTGCAAAATACTACTATAGATTTCAAAATAGTACAGATGTTATAAATATATTTTTAGCTCTTAGAAGATTAAAACAAGAGAATAGTTTAGAGTCTTTTTTTTATGAAGCTTATAAAAAAGAGAATAGTGTCTTAGAAGGGATTGATAATGTTATTTCAAACATCTTTAAAATGGTAGATTATAACTCACAAGGTTTTACTTTTTTAGTGTCATCAAATTTCAAAAGAGATAAAAACTTAAATATTAAAGAGTTAGGTAATGCCCCATATAAAAGATGGAATATGTTTTTAAGATGGATGGTAAGGGATGATTGTCTTGATTTAGGTTTATGGAAAAATATAGATAAAAAAGATTTGATATTACCCCTTGATACACACACCTTTAAAGTATCACAAAAATTAGGCCTACTTGATAGAAAAACTTATGATTTAAAATCAGCCTTGTTAGTTACTCAAAAGCTAAAAGAGTTTGATATAAATGATCCTGTAAAATATGATTTTGCACTTTATAGAATTGGACAAGAAAAGATAATTTAATCAATAATAATCCTATTTTAGATAAAATTAAGTATATTTTTTAAGTTAGGTATAAAAAATGAAACTATTGATATTATCTATTTTTCTTGCTATAAATTGTTTAGGAAATAAAATTGAACCAATTATTATTGGAATTGCTCCTCACTCTTCTACTAGAGTAATATTAGGATCACACCAAGATTTGGTATTTTTTTTACAGAAATATTTTAAAAGACCTGTAGAGATTATAACCGCAAAGAATTTTAGTGAGTTTACAAAACGAACTAATAAAGGAACTCATTATGATTTGGTTTTAACCTCTCCAAATTTAGCAGTTTTAGCTCAAAGATTAGGCTCATATACTCCAATTATGACGTATAAAAAAGGTTTAGCAACTATTATATTATCAAAAGATAAAGATATTTTAAAAAAAGATAAATTTCCTTTACATGTTGTAGGTTTAGATCCTGTATCTTTTCCTACTCTTGATGCTCAAAATTGGTTAGAAAGAAAAGGTTTTAATGAAGAAAAAGTAGAATATACTTATACTAGTGCAACTGATAGTTCAATTACTATACTTTTAAATAATCGTGCTGATATGATAATAATGTCTTTGCCAAATTATTTAAAATTGATGACTGAAAAGACTAAAAATTTAGTTCATGTTATATATCAAAGTGAACCTAAACCAAGTAGAATTTATTTAGCAAAAGATAAAAATGGTATTAGTTTAAAACAATGGAAAAATGCATTAACAGCTTTCTCAAAATCAGAAGAGGGTAAAAAACACTTAAAAATAACAAAACTTCAAGGTTTTAAAGATATATCTCCAAAAGATTTAAACAACCTTGATAAAATAGTGGATAAGACTATGAAAAGGTTATATAAATAGATGAAAATGTCATTGGCTTGGAAATGGGTAATAGCTAGTTTACTAATTGAATCTCTTATGTTAACTTTACTACTAATAAAAAATGTCGATCAATTAGAAGATAATCTTTCTAATCAAACACATATAAGACTTAATGAACAAAAAATATTGTTGCAGAGTGCTCTTGTTGCTCCAATCATTCAAATGGATTATGCAACAATTGATGCAATTTTAAATGAAACAAAAAATATATCAACTATTGAGTATTTAATAGTAGTTGATAATGAAAATAATTGTATCTCATCTGTAGGATGGAGGGATTGTAAAAACTTGCCCAAGATTGAGACAAATCCTTTCTCAAAAAATTCTTTAAAAGATGAAAGATTTGATACTAGTATTCCAATAACTCTCTTTTCTCAAAAATTAGGGAAGGTTTATTTAGGGTTTTCTACAAAATTTTATATTCAAGCAAAAAAAGAGATGATTACAAGAAGTATTATAATTGCAACAGTTGAATTGATACTTTCAGCCTTTTTACTTATAACTGCTAGTAAGTGGATTATAAAAAATTTAATTAAATTAACACATACTGCAAATGCTATTGCACATGGGGATTATTCTCAAAGAATTGATTTGGGAGATAGTAAAGAGATTGCACAATTGCAGGAATCATTTAATCTTATGGCTACAAATATAGAAAATAATATTCAAAATTTGAAGCAATTAAATAAAAAAGAAAAACATCTTTCTAAAAGACTTAAATCAGAACTTGAAAAAAATCATGAACAAGATTTGCTTCTTAAACATCAAACAAGAATGGCTATTATTGGAGAGATGCTTAGTAATATAGCTCATCAATGGAGACAGCCTCTAAATGCTATTACTGTTCATTTAAGTAGTTTAAAACTAAAAAATGAATTAAATTTAATTGAAGATAAAGACATAAATGATACTTCAGATAGTGTTATAAAATATGCAAATTATTTAAGTAATACAATTGATGATTTCAGAGATTTTATTAAAGATAATCCAAAAAAAGAAAATTTTAGTATTAAAAATAGTTTTAATAAGGCTATTGATATTGTATCTGCTTCTTTGAAAAACAATTATATAAGTCTTGATATAGAAAAGATAAA
Source organism: Halarcobacter sp. (assembly GCA_050296315.1). Lineage (GTDB taxonomy): Bacteria > Campylobacterota > Campylobacteria > Campylobacterales > Arcobacteraceae > Halarcobacter. Next base: position 216,331 of record JBNKRE010000003.1, on the reverse strand, counting down.
TAATCAATTATTTATAGACGGAGTATCAAATGAATTAACTCAAGTTTTTATCAATATTATTAGTAATTCAAAAGATATTTTAAATGAAAAAAATATTGAAAGAAAATTTATTCAAGTTTCTTGTTATGAAGAAAATAAAAATATAATTATAACAATTCATGATAATGCTGGTGGTATTAGTGAAGAGATTATGGATAAAATATTTGATCCATATTTTACTACAAAACATAAAAGTCAAGGTACAGGTATAGGATTATATATGAGTTCTAAAATTATTCATGAACATTTTGATGGAGAGATTATTGTAAAAAATGAAGAGATTAATTTTGAAGATAAAAGTTATATGGGAGCAAAATTTTATATAATTATACCAAGTTAGTGTATAAAGTTGAGAGTTATTTTAGAATAACTTCAACTCTTCTATTCTTACTGTTTGCTACACCATCTTTTGTTTTTATGATGGGAATAGCTTCTCCATAATATTTGATTGATATTATCTCTTCTGAAACGCCATTTTGGACTAGTTTATCAACTACACTTTGTGCCCTTTGTAAAGACAATTTTTTGTTATAAACACTATCTCCTGCAGTATCTGTATGACCTATAACATCAATATATGTAGGTTTATTTTCTTTTATTTTATCTTCTATTTTATTAAACTCATTTTTTGAACTTTCTACAATATTTGTTGAATCCCATTCAAAATATAAAAGAAAACTTTCAGGTTGACTAGGTAGAGCTTCTATTTGATTTTTGTATTTTTTATTAACTGATTCTTTTGTTAAAATTTCTGAATTGCCTTGGATAATATTTACTTTTTGATAAGGCTTATCTACAATTGTAGTTTTACCATCTTTTTCAACTTCAATTTTACCAACTTTCCCATCTTTTTCAGGAAGAAGCACAATATCTACTTTCTCTTGTTGAGAGACACCAACAATAACTAAAAATATGAAGACTAAAATTTGTTCCATTTTTATCCTTTATTCATCTACACTTACAATAAAATGAGTACCACGAATACCCATAGATGCAGTTTTTACTTTTATTTTCATGGCATCTTTATTTACTTTTGACATTAAACCTGTCAAACAAACCATTGAACCTTTTTTTAATCTTGAGATAAATTTTTCTTTTTTTTCTTCTGGATTAAATTGATACTCTTCAACAATATAAGTTGTATTAGCTCCTAATGAGATTAGAGTATTGTCTTTAAAAATAATACCAACAGAACTACTTGAAGATGTTTTAATTGTATCTTTTTCATATATTGGTGTACCAATTTTTACATCAATAGTATCATTTTGTCTAATTATTGTTGCTGTTCCTTTAAGTTTTTTAATAAAACCTGAGTTTTCATTGGCTTGAAGTGGGATATAAAAAATAAGTAATAATATTATGATTAGGGATTTCATGATATATCCTTTAAGTGTGTTTACATAACAATTATATCAAAACTTTTTTCTATTTAGAAATTTTATTATTTATATATTCTTCAATCAACTTATTTGAGTAAATTATTTTTGATAAATCAATCTCTTTTTTTAAGATTAAATCATGAACTGTATCAACAATTGTTTTAAGTTTTACATTATCTAATTGATTCCCGAAAAGTAATATATTAACTCCTGAGTTTATAGCTAGTTTTAGTGTTTGTCTTAAATTATATTGTGATGAGATTGCTTTCATCTGTAAATCATCACTTATAATAAGACCTTTGAAATTTAATTTTTTTCTTAAAAGTTTTGTATTTATATTATAAGAAAGAGTAGCAGGATAGGTATTATCAAGTTTTTTATTAAATACATGTGCAGTCATAATAAATTTTGCTTTGTTTTTTTTAATTAAATCTTCATATGGAATTAACTCTTTTTCTTGCCAAGTATTAGTTATATCAACAAAACCCTTGTGTGAATCAGAAGTTGAAGAACCATGTCCTGGAAAATGTTTTAGTACAGAGTAAACATTGTTCTTATTCATCTCACCTATAAATATTGATGCATATTTTGTAACAGATTTAGCATCATTTGAATATGATCTTTGTAAGCCAACTATAACATGGTTTTTGGAATTAACAGCTACATCAACTACAGGGGCAAAGTTTAGATTTATTCCTAGATTGTTTAACTCTTTTGAAAGATTATTATATATATTTTTAGTAAACTCTTCATCTTTTGAGCCAAGAAAAGTTGCACTTGGATAGTCTGTAAAACCGTTTTTACTATTAAGTCTTTGAACTTTTCCTCCCTCTTGATCTATACTAATAAACATTTTATATGATGAATAGTTTTGTATATCATCAATAAGTTTTTTTAATTGTTTTTTTGAATGGATATTTTTTTCTTTTTTGGTTTTATAATCTTTATTGAAAAGTATTACTCCACCAAGATTATATTCATCGATATTTTTTTTAAGTTCTGAGTTTAAAGTTTGAGTATCAAAACCTATTATTATAGTTTTTCCAATAAGTTTTTTTATCTCGTCAGAAGAGTAAGTCTTAGCCTTCAATGACGAAAATAAAAGTAAAAAGATAAAAATTATTTTAAATAACTGTGCCATCTTCTAAAATAATCTTATTTCTTCCTGTTTCTTTTGCTTGATATAGTAGCATATCAGCTTTTTGAATAGCATTATCGTAACTATCATGATTATTTCTTACAACAACACCAGCTGAGAAACTAACAGGGATTTTATCTTTTTTATATACAAATTTATTTTCTGTAACAATTGCTTTTACGCGTTTCAAATATTTTAAAAGTTCTCTTTTTAGATTGAAGTGGATTATTGCAACAAATTCTTCTCCCCCATATCTTCCTATAATATCTAATTCTCTAGTACTTTTAGATAGAATCTTTGCAAATGTTGATAATACAATATCCCCAGCTTTATGTCCGAAAGTATCATTTATTTTTTTAAAATGATCCAAATCAAAGAATACAATAGCATATTGGGTATCATTTCTTTGAAAATCCCCCTCTATTCTTTTTACTGAATCTTCATATGCTTTTCTAGTTAAAACACCTGTCAAATGGTCTTTTATAGCATTTGCTTTTGTTTTATCAAGCTCTTCTTCAAGTTGTTTTATTTTTTGTTCTAATGATTCAACCTCTGATTTTCCAGTATTTAATTGTTTGCCAACATTTGTCATCTCATTTTCTATTGAAAGTGCTGCATCAATTAACTTACTTTGTAAATTTGTTAATTCATCTAAACCATTTTTATTGATAGTGATTGATTCAATTTGTGATTTTATATCTGAAACATTTTGAGAACCTTTTCCACTACTATGAATTGCATCACTAATACATTGTCCCATCAAAGTTAAAAGTTTTGCCACATCAGAAGTTTTTTGTTTTACTACTTGTCTGTCTGCTTCAAATCTTTTATTTATAAACTCTTGCATCTCTTTTTGAATATCATCTTCAAAAAGTAGTGCAGGGGAGTTTCCAATCTTTACTGAAAACTTTTCTAAATCTTCATCAATTGCAATACTAATAGATGGTGTAACTGATTCTTGAAAAAGTTGTGCTAAATTATCTACGTTATCAGTTGCAATTCTATTTAATAAAATAGGAATCATCTCATCCATTGTTGTTATATTTTTTGATTCGATTTCATGTTGTTCTTTTTGACTTAATTTTGCTACAAATTGTTTAAATTGTTCACATTCATCAATACTAAGATTATATGTTTTTGAAATTTTACAAAACTCTTTTTTGTACTCCACCGGAGTCGCTGATATATCATTTTTATGAAGGTTTGTTATAGTCTCTTTGACAATTTTATTTACAACTTGTTTATCCATAGTATTTACCTATTATCCTAATAGTTTTTTTGTCATTTCATTGATTCTTTTTCCATCAGCTACTCCAGCAAACTTTTTAGTTGCTTGCCCCATAACTTTTCCCATATCTTTTATTGATGTTGCACCAACTTCTTCTATTAGCTCTTTCATGCCAATTTCTAACTCTTCATCAGATAGTTGTTTTGGAAGATACTCTTTAAATACATCTATTTGTTCTTGTTCTTTTTGAACTAAATCATCTCTTGACGCATCTTTATATTGAATAACTGCTTCTTCCCTTTGTTTAATACCTTTTTGGATAAGTTTTATAACATCTTCATCATTTAACTCTTTTCTTTCATCCACTTCGATTTGTTTTATCATTGTATTAATTGCTCTAATAGAATCTCTTTTTACAACATTTTTTTCTCTCATTGCTGTTTTTAAATCATCTTTTAATTGCTCTTTTAAACCCATAAAATGTCCTTGTATTTAAATTAATAAGATTATAACTAATTAAGAGTTAAAGCTCTCTATTAACTCTTCTAGCTCTAAAAATCTTTCAACTTTTGCTTCATAAATCTTTTCTGTTTCTTCAAGCTCTTTTGATATAGCTACAATACCCTTTTGAGCATAACATTCAGGATTTGATAAACACTCGTTTATCTCTTCAATTTTTGCTTCAAGTTCTTCTATCTCTTCTGGTAACATGTTGTATTCTCTCTGGTCTTTATATGAGAGTTTAGTTTGCTTTTTTTGAGTAGTTTCAGTTTTTGTTGTTTGTGACTGTTTTGAGACTTCAAACTCTAATTCATCTAGTTCTTTAAGCTCTTTTTCTATCTCTAAATACTCTGTATATGGTTGGAAACTCTCTTCAACTATACCATTTCCTTTGAATACAAAAAGTTTTTTTGCTATTTTATCTACAAAATATCTATCGTGAGATACAAATATAAGTGCTCCTTGAAAATTTTGTAAATACTCTTCTAAAATATTGATCGTAGGGATATCTAAATCATTTGTTGGCTCATCTAAAATCAAACAATCAACTTTTTTAGTAAATAAAAGTGCCAAAGCAACTCTGTTTTTTTCCCCACCACTTAAAACACCTATTTTTTTATCTAAATACTCTCTTGGAAATAGGAAGTTTTTAAGATAACCAAATACATGCATATTTCTTCCATCATCTAAAATAACTCTGTCTCCACCATTTGGACAGAAAGTTTCCATAAGATTTTTAGAATCATCTAACATATCTCTTTGTTGGTCAAAATATCCTATATTGAAATCACCTTTTTTAAATCTTCCACTATCTATTTCCATCTTTTCCATAAAGATTTTTAACATAGTTGATTTTCCACTTCCATTTGGACCAACTATTGCTATTGTATCTTTTTGTAATATTCTTGTTGTAAAGTCTTTTATAAGTTCTTTATTTCCCAATGATTTATATACATTGTCAAGTTCATAAAGCATCTTTTTTTTGTTTTTTTGTTTCTCTTCATTGTTGAAAGCTTTTTGTTCTCTTTGTAACTCTAAAGACATTTTTCTAATAGCTGCTGGGTTTGATTTAGCTTTTTTCTTTAAATCAAAATATTCTGATTTTCTTCTTTCATTTCTTTTTCTTCTAGCAGTTACCCCTCTTTGCATCCAATGAGCTTCTCTTTTAACAAGTCTTAGAAGGTTTTCATGGTCCTTTTGCATATTTTCTAGTATTTGTTGTTTTTGTTCTAGATATGAAGAGTATCCACCATTGAACTTTCTTAACTCTCCACTATCTACTTCTATAACAGCAGTTGCAATATTGTCTATAAAATACCTATCGTGAGAGATAAAAAGTAGAGTAAAACTATTTTTTTGCAATAAAGTCTCTAAAAATTCAACCATATAAACATCTAAATGGTTTGTAGGTTCATCAAGTAACAGTACATCTGGTTTTTTAAGTAATAATCCAGCAAGACCAACTCTTCTTTGCTCTCCACCACTTAGAAGATTTACATCTTTATTTTCAAACTCTTTTAGTTGAAACTCTTTTAATACCCTTTCAATCATATTATCTAAGTCCCAAGCATCATGAAACTCTATGAAAGTTACTAGTTCACTTTGACGTCTTAGTAACTCTTGATTTTCATAATCTGTAGAAAGTTTGTTTGTAATCTCTTCATACTCTTTTTTAGCATTTTTAAGCTCAACTAATTGGTTCTCAATAGCTTCTCTTACTGTAAGGTTTGATTCAAATTTAGGTTGTTGTTCTAGCATCTCTATTTTTATAGATTTATCTATTGACATCTCTCCACTATCTGGCTCTACTTCTTGCATAATTATTTTAAAAAGTGTTGATTTTCCTTGACCATTTTGTCCTATTACAGCTATCTTTTGTCCTTGGATTAAAGTAAAATTAACCTCCTTTAAAAGAACTTTTGTATCGTATTGTTTTGAAATGTTTTGTAAGTCGATTAGTGCCATGTATTTGTTAAAACTCCCATAAAATCTATATTTTTTATAGACTTAAATTGACTTGTATTTGTTAAAATATTGATAGTTGTGTCTAATTTTATATATTTGACACAAGTATTATAAACTATTAAGAACTGTATCACATAAATACAGGTTATATACAAATATTTTTAAATTTAAAGTATATATTTTATCTAAAAATCTGTTATAACTGGCTTTTTATTTAAATTATTATAGTTTAACTTTTTGTTGTATGTTCATATACTCCTTCAAAGTTTTTAGGGGGATTTTTTATAAACTCTTTACATCTTTGTATATATATTTGATAGATTTTTTGATTTGTTTTATTTGGATTTTTATCTAGTTTTTCAAATAGTTCTAAAGCATTATTAAAATTAGATTTTTTATAAAAGTTTATTGCTTCATGGTAAGTTTCAAGCTCATTTTTTAACTCTCCTATGGCAACACCTTTATCTATAACTTGCCAAATTTCAACGGGTTTTTCTTTCCCTTTTACTCTAACTAAATCTAAAAATCTAAATATATATGTTTGGTTTAGTTTCTCTTTTGTGTAGTTTGAAATATTTATTTTAGAATCATAAAATTTACATAAAGATTCTAATCTTGAACCTAGATTGATAGTATCTCCAATAACAGTATAGTCACTTCGTTTTTTACTTCCCATCTCTCCTACAATTGCCAAACCGGTATTTAATCCAATACCAATATTAACTAAAGGTTGATTATTTTCTTTAAACTTTTTATTCAATATTTTTAAGTTCTTTATTTGATTTAAGGCTGCATTTAAGGCTTTATCTGGATGGTTTTCTACATTTGCAGGGGCATTCCAATATGCCATGATAGAATCACCAATATATTTATCGATAGTTCCCTCATATTTTGTGATAATATTACTCATAGGTTCCATATATTCATTTAAATAATTTATCAAATCTTTTGCATTTTGCATTTTTTCAGATATTTGAGTAAAACCTCTAATATCACTAAAAAAAACTGTAACCTCTTTTTCCATAGCTTGAAGCTTTTCATCATCCATATCTTTAAGTAGATTTTCCATAACTTCTTTTGAAACTTTTGAAGCAAACTTTTTCTTTATAGCTTTTTCTTTTTTTATCTCATAAAAATAGTCAAATAATGTGACAACTATAAATGCTAATATTATAGAAACAATTGGGAAAATGATATTTAGAACATATCCGTAACTAAATAAACCTTGATATAAACTAATTATTGATATACCTAAAATAGTTAATGTGATTATGGGATTTAACCAAAAAGGCAGATAAGTTATGAGTAGTACAGTTAAAATAGTTAGAATAAATATTGTCAAAATATTAAATAAATCTATCCATATAGGTTTAGCCAAAAAGTCTTGAACTAACATATTATCCAAAGCATTTGCATGAACTTCTACGCCAGGGTATACAGATTCAAAAGGTGTCGCTCTTAGATCCAATAATCCAATTGCTGATGTACCTATAATAGCAACTTTATTTTTAAGCTCTTTTTTCCCAACTTTTCCCGTTAAAATATCAAAAGCAGAATAATAGGTGAAGTTTTTTGATTTACCTCTAAAATTAACTAATAACCTTCCATATATATCAGTTGGAATAGTAATATTATTTAATTGAATATTTTCTACACCCAATTCATTGTAGTTGATTATAACTTTTTGCGTTTGGCTTATTACTCTTAAGATTTCAAGGGATAATGAGGGATAAATCATATCGTCATAAGATATTATAAGCGGTACACTTCTAATAACACCTGTTTCATCAGGAATATTGTTGAAAAAACCACTAGAATATGCTTTTTTTTGAATCTGAGGAACATTTAAGATTGTACCTTTTGCTTTTAAAAGAAAATCTTTTTCAAATTGTTTGTTTTTTTCAATAAAAATAGCAGGTATGGATGGAGCCTCTTTGTTTGTGTGTGTATTATCATTGAACTCAAAAATATAGCCTAATATCGTAGGTGTGTTGGCAACTGTTTCCCCTAAAATCTTATCATAATTTTCTAAGTTCTCTAAATATATACCTTGTTGACCAAATACTCTATGAGGAGAGCTTTTGTCTGGTTCTGCAAATACCATATCAAAACCGATTAAAGCAATATTTGCTTGTGTGAGTTTTTCTAAAAGTTCTGAAACTTTTGTTCTACTCCAAGGCCATTGTCCAACTCTTTTTAGTGAAGCTTCATCAATATCAACTATAACTATATTATCACTATTTGGGATTTCCCCTCTAAATGTAAAAAAATGGTCTCTTAAGCTACTATCAAAGGAGTTAAATACTTGATTAAAATTTATATAAATTAAAGATAAAATCGATGCTAATATAAATCCTAGACTAAAAAATAAAAAAATTTTTTTTAGTGCTTTAATTTTCATTTAGATATGAAGCTTACTTTCATCTATTTGTGAAGGTTTTAATTCTTCACTTATATATCTTACTAAAGCATTATTTTCAAAAAAGAATTTTAGTAGTTCCATATCTATTTCATTTTCTTTTGCCATAAAAGATAATATTTTAAATACTTCTGATAGTTTTTTACCTTTTTTATATGGTCTATCACTTGCTGTTAATGCTTCAAATATATCAGATAAAATCATGATTCTATCTTCAAGTGATAAGTCTTTTTCTGATAATCCTCTTGGATACCCTTTTCCATTGAGTTTTTCATGGTGATTTGATGCAATATCAAGTACTTTACTATATTTTTTAGGAAAAGGTAAATTTGATAACATATCAAGAGTTAATTGAGCATGATTATTCATTATCTCTTTTTCCTCTTCAGATAAAGTTCCTTTTCTAATTGATAGATTTTTAACTTCATCTTCATTTAAAAGTGATGTTACAATGCCATCTTTAAGATATTCAAGTTTAGATAATTTTTTTACTCTTTCAATATCTTTGTCATGCATAAACTCTCCACCAATATTAGCTTTTTTTAAAAATCGTAAATCTTTGTTAAGTTGAGAAATAGATTCATCATATTCCTCTTTTGATATTTGTTTTTTCAAATATTCTATCTCTTTGTCTCTTTTTACAATTTCAATTCTTTCTTTAACTAATTCGATTCTATCTAACATAGTTTCTAGTTTTGTAGATTTGTCTATTACTGTTTCTGGCATTGAAATTTTACCAACATCATGCATTAGTGCTGCTAGTTCAATTTGTCTAAAATCATTTTCATCATATTTTATATCTTTATAAATAGTTTCATCTTTGTTTATTGCCTCAGCTATATAGCTGGCTATTTTCGCTACCTTGGTAATATGTTTACTTGTATGTTCTGACTTTGCATCAATAGCTTGTGCAATAGTTTCTACAAATGCATTTAAAAACTCTTCTAAGTTGTTTATTAAAAAACTATTAGTTAAAGCCATAGCTGCTTGGCTACCTAAAGATTTTAGTATCTCTTCATCTTCCAAATTAAAAGGAACAATTGTTTTAGAAATTTTTGTTTTATTTATAAGTTGTAAGACACCTATTACATCATTTTCATGATTAGTAAGTGGTATGACAAGCATTGATTTTGATCTATATCCAGTATTGCTATCAAACTTTTTTGTTCCTTCAAAATCATATGTTTTATCATAATATACATCTTCAATATTGATAATTCTATTTTCCAAAGCAGAAACAACTGCTACCATTTTTTTATTCTCTTCTCCATTATTTAAATATAATGGAAGAGAATCCCATGTTAGAGTCTCTTTTGTTCCTCCCTTATTAATATTTAATTCCGAGTTTTGTATTACTTTAAAATCTAAATATTTTTTATCCTTTGAGAGTATATATAAACTACCAGCTTCACAATGTGTTAATTCTCTTGTTAAACTTACAATCATTTCAAAGAGTCTATCTTTATTTAATTCTGAAGAAAGTTCTAAATTAATCTTCATGATTTTTTTAAATTTATTTTGGCTTATAATGTCTGATTCAATTTTATTGGTATCTATATGAATCACATCACCTTGTTCAAGTATTTTACCGCCACTTGATAGTATGTTTAATTCATAGATCTCTTTTTTTATTTTTTTATAATAAATCGATTTTATATGATAAATAAAAAATTGAATATCATCTCTTTTTAGATATTTATCTATCTCCTCTCTTAAAACTTTTGGAGTATAGTGTTTACTCTCCTGTGCTAATTTTTCCATAGATGAGGGGAAGGAACACTCTATAATTACAGATTTTATCTCTTTATGTTTATTTAACAATTTCCATAAGTTTGGATTTTTGTAAGTATCTCCACTGATAAGATATCCAGTTGTAAAATCTTTTATCACCATAAAACCATAAGCTCCTGCTATATGATTAGCACTAAATGATGTAATTGAAAGTGCTCCTAAGTTGATAGTTTCATTTTCTTTTATTTCTTTAAAAACTAATGATTTTCTATCAGTATTTAAAATATTTATTTTTGTAAAGTCTGGCCAAATTTTGTCATTGAAAGTGTGTTGTTTTAAAGTTTTGATTGTTTCTTTTGATGCATAGATTGTTAAAGGTTCTTTTCTATATTCAAAAAAACTTTCAATTATAAAGGGTAAATCATTTATATGATCAGAATGAGAATGAGTTATAAATATATGATTTATCTCAGCTGTTTTTTCCCCTAACGGGCTTATAACATTTCCTGCATCAATTAATACATCTGAATAGATTTGAAAGGATGTTGTACCGTTATATCTTGTCTTATTACCACTTGAACCTAAAACTTTTACATAATTCATAGTCCCACTTTATCTGTTGATTTAAATAAAATATGATACCATTAATTTTCATTATTTATATTTAAATCATCATATGGATCCATATGAATATTTATAATCCAATCCCTTTTTTCATCTATTTCTTTAATTTTTGCTTCAATTCTATCAGTTATTCTATGAGCTTCCATAAGTGTAATAATACAGTCAAAAACCAAGTGAACCTCTACAAAAGTCTGATGACCTGCTTCTCTTGTTTTTAACATATGATGAGTATTTACTCTCTCTTCAACTTTAATGATTTTAACAATTTTTTCAACTATCTCTTCATCAACTGCTCTATCTAAAAGTACTAAAACTCCTTCTTGAATCAGTTCATATGCAGAGTAGATAATAAACAAAGAGATACCCCCACCCACAATTACATCAATTATTTCAAATCCAGTGAAGTTTACTAGTACTAGAGAAATTAAAACAGCTAGGTTTGTATATACGTCAGTTTTGTAGTGCAAGGCATCAGCTTTGATAACCATACTATTAGTCTCTCTTGCCACTTTATTTAAAAATAGAACTAAAGAGATGGTAATTACTAATGAAATAAGCATAACAATTAAAGATATACCAAGATAAGAAGAAACTTCATCGTTTATAGCTTTTTTTATTGCTTGATAAAGTAAAAACAAACCAGATACAGAAATGATAGTTCCCTCAATTACAGAAGCCAAAGCTTCAATTTTACCTCTTCCATAGTTAAAAGTTTTATCAGCTGGTTTTTCAGAATTGTTGATAGCAAAGTAGTTAAAAACAGAAACAAACATATCCAAAACTGAATCAATTGCAGAAGCTAAAACTGCAACTGATCCACTAGCAATACCTACTACTAATTTAATTAGAGTAAGTAATGCTGCAACACTACTGGAAACAACGGTTGCTTTTTTTTGGACAGTCATGATTAGTAGTTATTCTCCACAAATTTTCTAACTCTTCTAATACCCTCTTCAATAGTTGCTAAATCAGTAGCAAAAGAGAATCTAAAGTAACCTTCCATACCAAAAGCAAGTCCAGGTACAACTGCAACTCCACCTTTTTCAAGTAAGTCAGCAGAGAATTTCATAGAATCACTATCAACACCTTTTATGTTTACAAAAAGATAAAAAGCACCTTCTGGTTTAACACATGTAATCCCAGGAATTGCATTGAATTGTTCAATTGCTACATCTCTTCTTTTCTCAAATTCAACTCTCATTTTTTCAATATCTTCATCAGCACTTCCATCTAAAGCTGTAACAGCAGCCGCAAGAGTTATTGAGTTTACATTTGAAGTTACTTGACCTTGAAGTTTAGTCATAGCTTTCACTAAATCTTTGTGTACAGTTGCAACATATCCGTATCTCCAACCAGTCATAGCAACAGCTTTACTAATACCATTGATAGTTACAGTTCTTTTAAACATATCTTCGCTAACTTGTGCAGCAGCAGTGAATTTTTTACCATCATAGATAATTTTTTCATACATTTCATCAGAAAATACTAAAATATCAGTTCCTTCTAAAACTTTTCCAATAGCAATTAATTCTTCTTTTGAATAAATTGCTCCTGATGGGTTTGAAGGTGTATTCAATAATAATACTTTTGTTCTTGGCGTAATTGCAGCTTTTAATTGATCTGCTGTAATTTTAAAACTTGTTGTATCATCAGTATCAATAAATACTGGAACACCACCAGAATATTTCACTTGCTCAGGATATGTTACCCAATATGGTGCAGGGATTATAACTTCATCACCATCTTCAAGTAAACATTGAAATAGGTTAAAAAGTGAATGTTTTGCACCATTAGATACAATAATTTCATCAAGGTTATATTCTAAACCATGATCTTTTTTAAGTTTATTAATAATTGCTTTTTTTGTTTCTACAGTACCCTCTACTGCCGTATATTTCGTTTGACCATCAATAATAGCTTTAATAGCAGCTTGTTTGATTACATCTGGTGTGTCAAAATCGGGTTCACCAGCACTAAAACTTAAAACATCTTTACCTTGTGCTTTAAGCTCTCTTGCCAATGCAGTAATAGCCATAGTTACAGATGGAGATAAATTTTCCATTCTACTTGCAATTTTCATTTTTGTCTTATCCTTTAATAAATTTGGATAGAATTATATCCAAAAAAACTTATAGAGTGGGTATGAATTTTATTATAGAATTATTAAATGAAAAAATTGATGTAAAAGTGATAAAAAGAAGGACAACAAAACATACATATTTACGTCTTAGAAGTATGAATCTAATAGAGATTTCCACAAACATATATTTTACTAAAAATGATGCAAAATATCTTATTGAAAATAAAAAAGAGTGGTTAGAAAAGAGGTTACAATTTTTAAAAACTAATTGTTTATCTTCTAGTAAGTATTATTTTTTAGGTACAAAATATAAAATGGGTAATATAAAAATAGATTTTGATACTTTCTATAAAGAAAAATCAAAAGAGATTTTGCCAAAAATTGTAGATAAATATTCAAATATAATGAAACTTTTTCCAACAAAACTAAAATACAGAAAAAATAAAAGAGTTTGGGGAAGTTGCAATTATAAAAATGAGATTAACTTCAATATTTATTTAATGAAACTTCCAATAGAGCTTATAGAATATGTAGTTATTCATGAATTAGCACATATTCAACATAAAAATCATTCAAAAAAATTTTGGAATTTAGTTGAATATCATTGTAAAGATTATAAAGAAAGGGAAAAACTATTTAAGGATTTTTTATGATTTTTCTAATCTGTTCAACTTTTTCATGTAATTTTTTATTTGTAATATTGTTTTCAAAAATACCAAAAGAACGCTCATCATAGTACTGTTTTTCCTCTTTTGATACCTCTTTTTTATCTATAACATTTGTTACAAAAAACTTAATATCATCTATGTTTGCAATGTGTGATTTTTTTAATAACGCATTTATTAAACTCTTGTTATACTCAAACTCCATTTTATAAACAGGATGGGTTAATACAAAATATAAAATTTGTCTTTTTACATATGCAAATTTTATCCCTTTTTTTAATTTCAAAGGTAAAATTTCAATAAACCTTTGAATTGTTTCATGGGTATTAATCTTTCTAAATTCAGGACAATTTTTAATATGAGAAAGTATTTCATTAATTTTTTTCATGCTTTTATTATAGCAGGAATTTTATTATCTTTTAGCGGATGTGGGTACAAAGGTGATCCAACATATGTAGATTCTAGTAAAGAAGTATCAAAATAATGGTATATGATTATATAATAATTGGTTCGGGTGTAGCAGGTTTAAATGCAGCTAGACTTATACCAAAATCAAAAAAAGTATTAATTTTATGTAAAAAAGAGCCTTGGGAATGCAATACCTTTTATGCCCAAGGTGGAGTTGCAACTGCTGTTGATGATAGTGATGTTCCAGTTCATATCAAAGATACTCTTATTGCAGGGGCACAATACAACGATAAACAAGCAGTAGAATTATTGAGTAAAAACTCATTAGCATGTATTAAAGATTTGATAAATCATGGATTACAATTTGATTTAAATGCCAAAGGTGAATTAGCTTTTACAAAAGAAGCAGCTCACAGTAGAAGTAGAATTTTACATGCAGATGGGGATGCTACAGGAAGGATGATTCATCTGTTTTTATTATCTGAATGCAAACATGAAATAGTTACAAATGCAGTTGTAAATGATTTATTGATTCAAAATGATATTTGTTATGGTGTTCAATACTATATAAGTGAAACAGAACAAAAAGTGGCATATGCACATAATACTATAATAGCAAGTGGTGGAGTTGGTTCTATATATAAATATCATACAAACTCTGTTACAGTTGCAGGTGAGATACAAGGTATTTGTATTGAAAAAGGTTTAAAACTCAAAGATATGGAGATGATGCAGTTTCATCCAACAGTATTCAAAGGAACCTCTTTTGCTAGAAAAGCACTTTTAAGTGAAGCTTTAAGAGGCGAGGGTGCTTATGTAGTTGATGAAAATGGTTATAGATTTTTATTTGATTATCATGAAGATGGGGAGTTAGCTCCAAGGGATGTAGTAAGTCGTTCTATCTTTGATTATAATCAAAAAACTGGATTAGGAGTTTTTCTATCATTTGAAAGTTTTGAAAAAAATGCTTTTAGAAAAAGATTCCCTAATATATATGCAAACTTCAATGACTTGGGTTATGATTTACCTTTTGAGAGAGTTCCTATCTCTCCTGCTTTTCATTATGCAATGGGTGGAATTCAAACAGGTTTAGATGCAAAAGTTCTTGGTATGAAAAATCTATATGCCATAGGTGAAGCTGCTTGTACAGGTGTTCATGGAGCTAATAGATTGGCTTCAAATTCACTTTTAGAAGGTATTGTATTTTCTAAAATAGCTGTAGATGATAGTATGAAACAAGATTTTAAAATCGATAAGCAAAATTATGAAAAAGAGATAAAAACTTATACAAGAAATAAAGAAATTGATAAAAATATCAAAGATAGAGTTAGAAAATTGATGTGGCAAAATGCTGCTATAGTCAGGGATAAAGAGTCATTACAAAAAGCTTTGGATGAGATTAAAGAGTTTTTAAAAGAAGATATTGGTAGACTGTTAACTTTAAGATTGCTAACAGCGCAATCTATACTAACTGCTGCAATTGGGCGAGAAAAATCACTTGGAGCACACTTTATTAAGGAGAAACAATGTTAAAAGTCTTGATGACATTATTGTTATCATCAGTTGCATTATTTGCAAGCGCGGGAGCAAGTACAGGAGAGATTCCTGATTTGACTATGACATGGGTTGGATTCGCATGTTTATTTATTTTTGTCGTAGGTTACTATTTCGTTGCTGCCGAAGAAAAGTATGAGATTGATAAGGCAAAACCTGCTTTATTTATTGGTACTTTTATGTTTATTTTAGTTGCATTGTATTATGCATTAAATCACTTAGATATGGGATTGGTTCATACTCAAGCACAACATTTGATTTTGGAAATTGCTGAGATTTTCTTTTTCTTATTTGTTGCTATGACTTATATTGAATCATTAATTCATATGGGAGTATTTGATAGATTAAAATATAACCTTGTTTCGAAAGGTTACACATATAGAAAACTATATTGGGTAACAGGTTTTATTGCATTCTTCTTATCACCTATTGCTGATAACTTAACAACTGCACTTATTCTTTCAACAGTATTAATTACTATTGAAAAAAATAGAAAAGATTTCTTAGTTCCTGGTGCAATTAATATTGTAGTTGCAGCAAATGCTGGTGGTGCTTGGTCGCCATTTGGAGATATCACAACACTTATGGCATGGACTGCTGGAAAAGGTACATTTAGTGATTTCTTATTTTTATTCCCTTCAGCGGTATTAGGTTATTTTGTAACAGCATTTTTATTATCAAAAGTTGTACCAAATACAGTTCCTGATTTTGATGCTTCAAAAGAGGAAAAACCAGAGATGGCACAAGGTGCAAAAGTTGTAATGGGACTTGGTATATTCACAATTTTTTGTGCTGTAATGTCTCACCAAGTATTACACTTACCAGCTATGTGGGGTATGATGTTTGGTTTATCTTTATTGAAAGTTTATGCTTATGGTTTAAAAAGAAAACATGGGAAAGATCATTTTAATATTTTCCATTCTATGGCAAAAATTGAAAATAATACTTTAATGTTTTTCTTTGGTATTTTAGCAGCAGTTGGAGCATTATACTTTATTGGTTGGTTAGCATTGGCTTCTCATGTATATAGTCCAGATGTATTAGGACCAACTTGGGCTAATATTGGAGTTGGATTTTTATCTGCAATTGTAGATAATGTTCCTGTTATGTCAGCAGTTCTAAAAGCAAATCCAGAGATGGGACTTGACCAATGGATGCTTGTAACACTTACAGCTGGGGTTGGAGGTTCTCTTATCTCATTTGGTTCTGCAGCTGGGGTTGGAGTAATGGGTAAACTTCATGGTATTTATACTTTTGGTTCACATATGAAATATGCATGGACTATTCTTTTAGGTTATATAGTTTCTTGTTCTGTATGGTATTTTCAATATCATATATTGGGAATTAGTCACTAAACTTTTTAAATAAAAAAGAGATTTTCTCTTTTTTATTTTTATTTTTGCTACAATATGTAAATTTTTTACATTGTATTATACTTATTTATTATTTTATTAATACTTTTTATTTATAATAATAATTACTTTTAGTTATTTAAGGACTAGTTAATGAAAAATTTAACAATAAAATCAAAGCTATTGGTTATAGTTGTATCAACAATTTTACTTGTATCTATAATCATTGCTACAAAAGCTGTTTTATCATTAAAAAACACATCTGAGAAGAGTATAGAGTATTATACTCAACAAGCTTATAAAAATAAAGAAATAACGCTTAAAAACTATGTTTCTATGGCAACAAAAAGTGTTCAAACTATTTATGATGATTACAAAAATGGTGAAATAAATGAAACTGATGCAAAAAAGCTTGCCCTCTCAACTGTAAGAAAGTTTAGATTTGGAACAGATGGATATTTTTGGATAAATGATACATCTTATAATATGTTAATGCACCCAATCTCTAAAAAACTTGATGGGAGTAATGTTTCAAATCAAAAAGATACAAACGGTAAAGAGTTTTTTGTTGAATTAGTAGAAAAAGTGAAAAAAGATGGTAGTGGTTTAATAGAATATTATTGGAATAAACCAGGTTTTGAAAAACCACAACCTAAATATAGTTATGGAGAACTTTTTGAACCTTGGGGATGGGTAATTTGTACAGGAAGTTATTTAGATGATGTTCAAAAAGATATTCAAACTATGCAAGCTAGTGGTGAAGAAGATGTAAATAACTCTATTTTATTTATGATTATTATGGTTATTGCAGTTATTGTTATTATTTCGATTGCTGTAATGTTTATTACAAACAAAATGATAGTTCAACCTATATCAAAACTAACAGGGACTGTAAAAGCTTTAACAAAATTCTCTAGTGCTGATCAAAAAATCAATATAGATTCAAAAGATGAAATAGGTGATTTAGCTAGATATTTCAATGAATATTTAGATTCAATTAGAAAAGTTGTAGCGCAAGATCAAAAGATAGTTGAAGAGAGTGAAAAAGCTATTGAAATGGTTAGAGCTGGATTTTTTACTTATAGTGTACAAAGTGCGTCTCAGAATAGATCAACAAATGATTTAAAAAATGCAATAAATGCTTTAATATTTGATTTAAGTGAAAAGTTTGGAATGATAAGTCATGCTTTAACTGAATATGGAAAAAGCAATTTTGAACATGAGTTTGAAGTTGAAAATGTAAGTGGTACAATAGGTTCAATCGCAGTTGGAACAAAAGCAATTGGAGATAATGTTTCTGAACTTCTTGCAACTATTTTAGTAAGTGGAGAAAGCTTAGCTTCTACAATAGATATCTTATCTACATCTGCAAAATCGTTATCAAAGTCTGCAAATGAACAAGCTGCTTCTTTAGAAGAAACAGCAGCTGCGGTTGAAGAGATTAATAGTAATATCCAAAATTCAACTTTAAATATAGAAAAAATGAAGGTTATTGAAGATAGTGTTTTAACATCTGCCTCAAAAGGTCAAGATTTAGCTCATAGAACGGTTAGTTCTATGGATGATATCAATGGACAAGTAAATGCTATTAATGAAGCAATTACTGTTATTGATCAAATAGCATTTCAAACAAATATATTATCTCTTAATGCAGCAGTTGAAGCAGCAACAGCTGGAGAAGCAGGAAAAGGATTTGCAGTTGTTGCACAAGAGGTTAGAAACCTAGCTTCAAGAAGTGCTGAAGCAGCAAAAGAGATTAAAGATTTAGTTGAAAATGCAACTATAAAAGCAAATGATGGTAAGAAAATAGCCGATGAGATGATTGTAGGTTATGATGAGTTACAAAAAGCTATTAATGAAACAAAAGAGATTATTGATGATGTTGCAAGTGCAAGTAAAGAACAAGGAATTGGTATAGCGCAAATCAATGATGCAATAAATGTTTTAGATAAAAATACACAAGAAAATGCAAGTGATGCAACAAGCATTGCAGACCTATCTAATGAGGTTAAAGAGTTATCTGATAATCTAATTACAATTGCAAATAATGCTAAATTTAAAGAAAAAGCAAGAAAACAAATATCTGATATAAACCTTACAAATCAGCTTAATAATCTTAAATTACAACACGTAATATTTAAAGAAACATCTTTTGAATTATTAAAAGGAAATAGTGAAAATACAAAAGTTAAATCAGAAACCGAGTGTAATCTTGGAAACTGGATGATACAAAGTGAAAAAGATGGAGAATCGTTTACAAAAACTGGAAACTGGGAAAAATTAAAAGAAGCACATATTAAAGTTCATAGAGGAGTTCAAGAGTTCATAGATAAAAATAATGAACATGCAACAAATGATGAGTTAATTAAAATAGGTAATAATATTGAAAATGCTACATCTATAGTGTTTAAATGTTTAGATCAAATAAAAATTGATGCAACAAGGGGATAAAAATGTATAAAATTGCAATAGTTGATGATGAAATCTCAATTTTAGAGATGATGAAAAAATTTTTAAATAGAAGAGAAGAATTAGAAATTGAGTTATTTGAAAATCCAGAAACTGCATACAATAAATTGATTAGTAATAATTATGATATTGTGATTTCAGATATTATGATGCCTCAAATGGATGGGGTAGAATTACTTAAAAAAATCAAAGAAAAAAAACCTAATCAAAAAGTTATAATGATGACAGCATACTCAACAGAAGATAGACTTATCGAATGTGATGAATTAGGTGCAACTGATTATATTACAAAACCTTTTATCTCATTAAGAGATGTAGAAAATAAAATTTTAGATAATCTAGGACTATAATATTGAAGCTAGATTTTCTAGCTTCATAAACTTCAAAATCAACTCCACACAAATCCTAATCACTTCTTAACACCTTTTTAGATAAAATCACAAATTATTAGAAATAACATAAGGAATCTACTTAATGAAACATGTACCAATAGTTGTATTAGATTTTGGTAGTCAATATACACAAATTATTGCAAGAAAACTTAGAGAAGCAGGTGTTTATTCTGAAATTGTACCATACAATGAAAGAATAGAAGATATTTTAGCAAGAACACCAAAAGGTATTATCTTAAGTGGTGGTCCAGCTTCTGTATATGCAATTGATGCATATCATCCAGATGAAGAGATTTTTAATCTAGGACTTCCTATTTTAGGAATTTGCTATGGAATGCAACTTATTTCTCAATTTTTTGGTGGAAGTGTAATCCCCGCAGATCATCATGAATATGGTAAAGCTAAACTTACTTTTTCTAAAGAGTGTGATATTTTCAAAGATACAAATGATGGACAAACAGTATGGATGTCACATGGAGATAGAGTTGAGAATATTCCAGAAGGTTTTGAAGTAATTGGAACAAGTGAAAACTCTCCATTTGCAGCTATTGCAAATGAAAAAGAAAATATTTATGCTTTCCAATTTCACCCAGAAGTTTATCACTCAGAATGTGGTTCAAAAATTCTTAAAAACTTTGCAAAATATGTTTGTAGTTGTGAATCAACTTGGAATATGGGTTCATTTGCAAAAGAACAAATCAAAAAAATTCAAGAGCAAGTTGGTGATAAAAAAGTTCTTTGTGGTGTAAGTGGTGGAGTTGACTCTTCTGTAGTAGCAACTTTATTGGCTGAAGCTATTGGTGATCAATTAATTCCAGTATTTGTAGATAATGGATTACTAAGAGCAAATGAAAGAGAACAAGTAGAAGCTATGTTTGCTTCAAGAGGTGTTAATCTTATAACTTGTGATGCAAGTGAAACTTTTCTAGAAAGACTTGCAGGTGTAACTGACCCTGAAAAGAAAAGAAAAATCATCGGAGAAACATTTATCGAAGTATTTGATGAAGAAGCAAAAAAACATAATGGAATAGAGTTTTTAGCACAAGGTACACTTTATACAGATGTTATTGAATCAGTATCAGTAAAAGGACCATCAAAAACTATCAAATCACACCATAACGTTGGTGGACTACCTGATTGGATGACATTTGAGTTAATCGAGCCTTTAAGAGAGATCTTTAAAGATGAAGTTAGACTTTTAGGATTAGAACTTGGTCTTCCAAAAGATATGATAGGACGTCATCCTTTCCCTGGACCTGGACTTGCTATTAGAGTTATGGGAGATGTTAATAAACCTGACTTAGAGCTATTAAGAAAAGCAGATGTTATCATGCTAGATGTTTTACATGCAACGGGATATTATGATAAAACATGGCAAGCATTTACAGTACTACTAAACGTAAAATCAGTAGGTGTTATGGGTGATAACAGAACTTATGATAACACAGTATGTGTTAGAATAGTAGAAGCAACAGATGGTATGACAGCAACTTTTGCACATATCCCACATGATATTTTAGAAACAATAAGTAGAAGAATTATCAATGAGGTTGATGGGATTAATAGAGTTGTTTATGATATATCATCTAAGCCACCAGCAACAATCGAATGGGAATAATTTCTAACAATTTTCACGCATATTTCACCAAAGTTTGGTTCGAGGTACTTCTAGTACATCTTCACCAAACTTTGGCAAAATCTACATAAAACTTGTTAGAAATCTTTAGTAAGTTTTTATTTATCTTGTATCAGATTTATTTTTAGTACATCTTCACCTAAATCTAGCACAATCTAAACAAAACCTCTCGCTTTTAAAGTTCCTATTTTAAAAATCCAATGGACTTTTTATCTCATTTTTATTTAACTCTTTTACCACGTGTGTATATATCATGGTAGTTTCTATAGATTTATGTCCTAGTAGTTCTTGAATACTTCGTATATCTGTACCATTTTGAAGTAAATGCGTGGCATAAGAGTGTCTAAAAATATGTGAGGTTACTCTTTTATCTATATTACACTTTTGGACAGCATTTTTTATATTTCTACTTAAAGTTACATCTAAAATATGATGTCGTCTTTGTTCACCACTTCTTGGGTCTTTTGATATTTTATTCATAGGAAAAACATATTGCCATTTGGTTTCAAATTTAGCTTTAGGAAATTTTCGCTCCAGTGCATAGGGGATATAAACACTACCAAAGCCATTGTTTAAATCTCTTTGGTGAAGCTCTTTCACTTTTTGTACTTGAATTTTAAGTTCATTTTTTATTTTTAATGGAAGAGGTAAAGTTCTATCTTTTAAGGATTTACTATCCCAAATATATATTTTATCAAATCCAAAGTCAATATCTTTTATGCGGATATTTTGTGCTTCACTCATCCTTAGTCCACACCCGTACATTAGTTTTACCATTAGTTGATAAATGCCCGTCATATTTAGTATTATACTTCTTACTTCCTCTACAGTTAAAACTACTGGAATATGTTTTCTCTCTTTAGCTCTTAAAGCTTGAATGTTTTGTTCTTTTAAAGAGATATTTAGGACTTGTTCATATAAAAATAACAGTGCATTAAAAGCTTGATTCTGTGTAGTTGAACTTACATTTAGCTTTGTTGCAAGATAAGTCAAAAAGTGTTCTATTTCATTTTTGCCCATATCTTTTGGATGCCTTTTATTGTGGTAAAGAATATATTTTTTAGACCAATAAATATATACTTTCTCTGTACTTATACTGTAATGTTTAAATCTAATTTTATCTCTCATTATTTCTAGTAGTTTTTTAGCCATAATACACTCCTTAAAAAATGTATATTTATTAAAGTTTTTATATAATAATCATACATTTTATATGATTATCAACTATATTTAGATATAAAATATACATATTAATTATAATAAAAAATAAACTTAGTATTTAAAAATATTACATTTTGTAATATTTTTATAGAATATACCAGAAATTGGTACTTTTTAACATCTTATAATAGATGTTGGTTTATTAAGGATTTTAGATGATAAATGTACATAATGTATGTTTAATAAATAGTTATATTCAATAAGCATGCAACATACCTTTGCCAAGTTTGAACATACTTTTTACAAGTACCGTGCTATCAATAAGAATTTCATAGATTCATTCGTTAAGAGTGCATTGTATTTTGCAGAACCTAATGCTCTGAACGACCCATATGATTGCCAAATGGATTTTTCTAAGGCGTGCTACGAATTGGCGGATAAACTCAGCAATGATCGCTCAAATGCATTTATTGCCCTAGCAGAAAACAAAGACATTATTGAGAAGCAAAAGAAAGCCATAAGCCAATTGGGAGTTTGTTCATTTTCTAGAGTAAATGATGAAACATTATTATGGTCGCACTATGCAGATGAGCATAAAGGAGTTTGCGTAGAATATCAGTTTCCTAAAGACTTCCTGATGGATGAAGCGAATATCAGGAAATTTATGGGGGTTGCTAGTGTTGCATACGTTGACAATCCTTTAAGAAATTGGCTAGAAACAATTACCACAGCACAACTTGAGGACCTTCACGTTTTTTACAACGAATTAACCAACGTACTTCTTACTTACAAAAGCCCTCCTTGGAAATATGAAAACGAAATGAGGATCGTCCGTTTTGAGTCAGGATTAGTGACTATTCCAATGTCGTTTGTAAAGCATATATATTTCGGCCTTCAGGCTAGTGAAAGTGACATTGATCTGGTAATTACAATAGCTAAGGCAATAGGTTATTCGTGTAACTATTCAAGAGCAATAAGATCTGACGGTGATTATGGGTTTAAATTCATCAAAATATAACAAGCGCATGGAGTCTGACGCCCAAACTCGCGCTGCTCGTTTGCCCGCAGCTCATGCGGTCCGTTATAGCTAGTAGATAAAAAATATCCATTTAGTAATTTCTAGTAAAATTAAGTTTTCATATGTTATTATTCTATAAATTATAAAGAAGGATTTCTATGAAAAATAACGAATTAATTGAACAATCAAAGCATAATATTGTAAATACTTTAAATAGTTTATCAAAAGCTATAGAAGAAGGAATAGTTAGTAAATACCAAATTACTCAAGATGGAGAAGGAAGAACGACAATCCAGATTGATTCATCTGATGGTGAGAATAGAATCATTAATTCACATCATGAATTAGAAGGTTATAATAGTTCATCGACTATAAAAATAAAAAAACAACCGATCAATAAAAGAAGAGAAGTTGTGCAACATTTACGACAAGAAGGATTAACACAAACAGAAATTGCAAAACGAACAATGGTTTCTCAAAAAACTATTGCAAATGATATCCAGTACTTGAAAGAAAAAAACAGTTTATAATTGCTATAACAAATCATTGGAGAGAAATATTTGACCCTGCGGCTCAAATATTTCTCAACTCAAACGTTATCTTTAAAATAAATATATGGGACTTTAATGAACAATAATGAAATAATCTATCAAATTGAAAAAGAAATAAATAATGAGATTAAAGTCATTATTAATAAATTAGATGCTGAAAAGTTATTACTATTTTTATTAATACAACAAGAAATTATGTTTTCAACTTTAAGAGATGAAAAATTAGAATATAAAGAAAAACTTTCTGAAAGTTTTTCTTATACTATCAATTTAATTAAGCATTATAAAAAAATTAAATTATCAAAACTACAAAAATATAATATCACAGAATATACAAATTTAAAGAAAGATATTTTGAATGATTTAACTTCTTTATTGTTAACAAAAAGTAAATTAACTGATTTCAAAATTTATATTAATAAGCAAGGATATAAACTTAATGTAGAAAATAATATATTAACAATTACTCATGAAATTGATAATTATATTAAATACTATAAACTAGGTTATTTAAGAAGTGTTATTGAAGATATGTATTGTGCAACAATGTCAATTTCAAATAATACTCCAAACTTTATTCAAGTAGTACAAAAATCATTTGAACGACAAATAGATTTTTTTAAAATAATGGATAAAGACACATCAATGGAACGAATTAGGTTTTTGTTTTCTCAACCTTTGTGTAATATTTTAGCAAATATTAAAGATGGGAATTCGGACTATAGAATAAATTCTAGCTTTAATAATTATTTTGCAAATAGTGATATTGATATAAATGACAAATGTTCAAAATCAACTAATATTAGATGGATTGATTTATTGAAATTTACTATCGGAATAAGTAATATTTCAATTTTCATGGATAATACAATAAAAGAACAATGTGAAAATAATAATATAATGTTCAATAATTCAATTTTATTTCCTACTACGGATAAATTAGTTTTTGATGTATTTAAACTTTTATTTAATGAAATAAATAAAGATATATTAGATAAAGATATAGAAAACTTTATTAAAAAATTTACAACTGATTTAACAAAATCAAAAATAAATGATAAAACAGATATTCAATTCAAGCCTATTGTTAAAATAAGTAATGATTTTAATTTTTTATTATTTAGAACTCTTGGTGCTACAAATTTAATTAGAGCATATTTATCAAATCATGAATTTGGCTTAGATGAACAAGGTGATAAATTTGAAAAAATCGTAAAGAATACATTTTTAAAATGTTTTGATAATGTTGAAAATAGTTTAAAATTTAAAAATAAAGATAATGAAGAAGGAGAAATTGATATTTGTGTTTTAGGAAATAATAATATATACTTTGTAGAATGCAAAAATAGGCTACATCCAATTTCTGCATCTTCATCTACAAATAACTATGAATATATCATGAAAGCTACTAAAGAACAATTACCTAAAGCAATAAATTATTTTAATGAAGATAGAAAATCATTTATAAAAAAATATTTTAAAAAATCAATTGATAATATTGAAGATTTTAATATTTATAAAATGGTAATACTTTCAAATAGAAATGTATCTGGATTAAATATTGATGATGTAGCAATAAGAGATACATATTCATTATACCGTACATTATTAGTAGGATATGGGAATATGGGCTATATATCTTCAAATGATAAAGTATCATTTGAAGATAATTCTGAAAGAATAGATTTTTGGGAAAATAAGACTTCTTTTCAAGAAATAGATTTAATAAATTATTTATCAGAAGAATCAATATTTTTTAAATTTTTAGAAAATAATGTAGCTATTGAACAATTAAGAGAATTTAAATATAAAGATTATATTTTTAAAGATTTAGTGTATGCATATGAAGCATATCAAAAAACAGAAGATAACAAAACATTGGAGAGAAATATTTGACCCTGCGGCTCAAATATTTCTCAACTCAAACGTTATGTTACAAAGGAATAATTAAATTGAATTTAGAATGGATATACAATAGTGACAATGTCAATTGGAAAGAGTTATCAAATCTATATAAAATTGCACCTCTTGGAGATAAAAAACCAAATGATTTAAAAACTGTATTTTCAAACAGTATGTTTAAATGTTTTGTTTATTTAGACAAAAAGCTAATTGGTGTGGGTAGAGCTTTAGCAGATGGTGTTGATTGTTCATATATTTGTGATGTATCAATACATCCAGATTATCAAAGCAAGGGTATTGGAAAAGATATAGTTAATAAACTTGTTGAACTATCAAAGGGTCATAATAAAATTATTTTATATTCATATCCAGGGAAAGAACAATTTTATTCTAAATTGGGATTTGCAAAAATGAATACGGCAATGGCTATTTTTAAAAATCAAGAACAAGCTTTTGAGTGGCAACTCATTAGCAGAACATAACAAAACATCGGAGAGAAATAAGTTACCCTGCGGGCGAACTTATTTCTCAATTTAAACGTTAGAGGATAAAATGAAAGATATAAATATACAAGAACATTTCGCAAAACAAGCTTCTGATTATGAAGCATTGATGACTAGATTGGTTCCACAATATTTAGAACAACATAAAATCATATTTGATTTATTACCAAGTGATAAAAATAAGAACTATAGAGTATTAGATTTAGGTTGTGGTAATGGTATATTGTCTGAAATTGTTTTAAAAAAACTTCCAAATTCACATATTACTGGATTTGATATTACTACTGAAATGCTAGATGCTTACGAACAAAAAATATCAAAATATACAAAAAACTATGAATTGATCCAAGGGGATTATAAAATAGATTCAATTGGAAAATCATACGATATAATTTTAACAGGTATGACACTACATCATCTAAATTGGGAAGAGAGAAAAGTTTTTTATCAAAAACTTTTTAATAGTGCAAATCAAAATGCAGTTTATATCTCAAATGATATTATCATAGATGAAGATAATAATGTGAAAGAACATCAATATTCTCTTTGGAAACAGTTTATGAAAGAGCAAGGTGAAAACCCAGAGTTTTGGTATGAAAAACATATTGAAAAAGATTTTCCAATTATTTTATCAAATCATTTTGATTGGTTAAAAGAAGTTGGATTTCAACAAAGTGCTTGTTATTGGAGAATGTATAATTTTGCTATTACAAAAGCAATTAAACTTTAAAGAACCTCTAACAAAACCTTGGAGAGAAATATTTGATTCTAGCGGCTCAAATATTTCTCAACTCAATCGTTAGCTTAAGGAGTGTATTTTTATGAATTCGATTATGTATGAATTGTTAGGCTTAGTAATTGACACATTAAGAGAAAAGACAAAAATAAGAACAACTATTGTCACAATTAGTGTTCTCGCGATTTCCTTATTGACATTTCTTATTGTAATATCACCATATATAGATCATGGAATTGAAGTTGCTATCAGAGAATTAGTTCCCCCAATTATCTTTATTTTTTCTGCTGTATTGTTTGTCTCTTTTATTTCATACACAAAAGTTGATATAAAAAATGATAAATTAGATATAGAACTAGTAAATCTCCGACAAGAAAGAGATGAAATAAGAAGAAGATTGGCAGAAAGCCGTATTGAAGAAAAGAAAGAAGAAAATGTCTTTGATACAATTCAGTTGAGTTTAAATCAAATCACCGAGTATTATACAATAAATAAAAGTCAAGCACGGAGTAGCTTTACTTTTAGTGTTTTTGCTATTGTTGTTGGATTAATAACTTTAATTGGAGGAATATGGATTTTCTACATGAAAGAAAATCCCAATGTTGAGTTAACAGTTATAACTAGTATATCTAGTGTGCTAATTGAATTTGTTGGTGGTGCTTATTTTTATTTATATAACAAAAGCTTAAAACAATTAAATTTTTTCTATGAAAAATTAGTTAAGATGCAAGATACAATGTTAGCTATACAATTAACTGAAAGTCTAAATTCAGACAAAGAAGTTGAAATCAAAGAAAAGTTAATTATGGAGTTAATGGCAAGAAGTAAAGAAACTGTGGCAGAAGCTAACAAATCCTAGAAGTGAACGAGGGTATACTTGCGGTAATTTAAGCTTTAAAGCCTAAAAAAGCTAAAATTAAATTCAAATATTCAAGTGGTAAATACCCCTCGTCCACTTAATTCAAACGTTAAAATAAAAGTAGATTATGATTTTAGATGAAATTTTTCTTGATAGTGTTTACTTAGATTCATTAGAAAGATTAGCAATTAAAGAAAATTGGATTACTACAGACTTTGATAGTAATTATTTTTTTAGTATTGAAAGAGAAAGTAATAGAATACAATACAAAAGTAAAGTTTTACTTTTTATCACTTTATTTAATAATCTTGATAGTAGTTTTAGTAGCTATAATTTTGATAGATTTAAAGATGAGGGAATTATTCGTAAAAATAACCCTTTGATTTCATATGACAAATTTGATCCATTGTATGATGATTTTTTTGACGGAACAACCGAAGATAAAATATTAATGCTTGATGCACATAAAAATACTTATAATATTTTAAAGGTATCAAAACAAAAAACGATTAATCATATCATAAATATTTCATCTAAAGGGTTTTATATTCATAATAATATAACTAGAGTCAATAAAGATGATTTAAGTTTAGAATATGAACATGCATTAAATTGTATTTTAACTACAAACGATCATTTAGAAATTTCATTGGATAAACCTCACTTGGATATGTTTTTAACAAATTTACTAATTATTTGGTCATCAATACGAACTGGTATATTTCAATCGTTAAAAAATAAGTCTTCTTTAGCAACACCACTAACGATACAACAAAAAACTCAATATAGAAACACTGAAAATTTAATCAATGAAGTATATTATTTAGTACAAACACAATTATCTGATGAAATAAGATTTTTGCCATCTCCAAGAAGCATTGACGAGGCACTTGAATTGAGAAATAAAAAAGAGATGCTAAGGTTTAGAGAGGTATTATCTGAATGGTTAATTACGCTTCAAAATAATAATAGTCAAATTGAAGCAAAAGTTAGAAAAGATCTAAAAACAGCCAACTATTCCTTAAAAACTATAAAAAGGTGGAGAGAATATGAAAGTTCACCATTTAATTTTTGGTTAAATGCAATTGGAGGCATATTCCAATTTTTTCTAATATTCTATCTGCTATAAACACAGTTGGTCACTTATCAAGTAATTATTTTGAAAAAAAATCATCATGGATTACATTAACTAATTCATAAATTATTTTAACAAATCTCAGAAGTGAACGAGGGGTATACTTGCGATAATTTAAGCTTTAAAGCCTAAAGAAGCTAAAATATAATTCAAATAATCAAGTGGTCAAATACCCTCGTCCACTTAAATCAGACGTTAGATGGAAGGAAATATAAATGAATAAATTAATATTATTTTTGCTAATTTTGATAAATACTTTAAATTTACTAGCGGATGAAAACTTAAAAATAACCTCTGATAGTTTTTTAGGAAATGATGCACCTAAAATCTATAGAGCCATACACAATAAAGAATATGAAAAATTATCTATACTTTTGAAAAATGGTGAAGACCCTTGTCAACAAATGAGATATAAGTACAATCATGTTATGAATACAGCAACTGCTTTTGATTATGCAATAAGAACTGGTGATACAAAAATTGTAAAAGAATTTTTACCATATATAAAAAACTTAACTAAACCTATTTGCTTGCTTCGTCCATCAATTTTTTATGCTGTATTAATTGATGATATATCAATGATACAATTTTTAATTAAAAATGGAGTAGATGTAAATTATGTTTCAAAATCTAGTACAAAAAACACTGCTATTGAAGAAGCACTAATGTATGAGAAGATAAAATCTGCACAATTTCTTTTAAATAATGGTGCAAAAATGCCAATAGAATCACAGTTTAAAGCACTTAAGCATTCTGTAATAACTCTAAATATTGATACAGTAAAATTTTTAATAAAAAATAAAATAGATTTAAATTATAAAGATAAAAAGGGTAATACTATTTTACATATAATTGGAATTGGGAAAATTGATAAAAATTTAAAAGATTTACAAAAATTTTCTGATAGTGAATATGTACAAAAAATACCAGGCTACCGCGCTTCAATAATAGAAACTATTAATAACTTGAAATCTAAATGGGATAATTATCAAAAAATCATTCAACTTTTAGTTAATAATGGGGCGAACTATGAATTAAAAAATAAGGATGGGAAAACACCATATACCCTTGCAAAAGAAAACAATACTATTGAAATGTTAAATTTTTTTAGTAAAAATAAAAAGTAATTACAATGAAACATCTAACAAAACCTTGGAGAGAATATTTGACCCTAGCGGCTCAAATATTTCTCAACTCAAACGTTAGCATTCAAAAAGGAACTTAGAAGTATTATGAAAAATTTGTATTTATCAATACTAGTATCTATGTTAGTACCAATATTGGTTTTTGGAATTGGGGATGGTATGTATGTTGGTCTTTGGTACTATTTTGTAGTACCACTTGTAATTCTTGGACTAAGTGCAGCTTTTAAACTAACTTCGTCATTTTATACAGGTGTATCAACTGCAATTGCTATTAGTTTTATTATTTATTTGAGCATAAATTGGACTGCGACTAGACCAGAAGGACTTCTTGGTTTAGGACATTTATTTTCACTTCCAGGAGGTTTTCTCATGGTTTTGATTACAGCTTTTATATTAAAAAGAAAAAATAATTGTTTACCAATCCATAATTTAATACTAGGATTTTTCAGTTTTACAATAGGGTTTTTATTAAACCAAATTGTTGTGTGTAATTCATTGATGTATTGTGGAGTTTTATCATTTTGATTAAAGTATCTAATAAATCAGTGGAGCCAATAAATTACCCTGCGGGAAATTTATTAGCTCATTTTAAACGTTAACTTCATAAATATACACTATTTCAAAATCACATCATAGATATTAAACCTTCACTTTATAAAACAAAAGCTACAATTCCACATAATTTCAAGGAAAAGTTTTATGCCAGATACTCATCAACACTTCAAAATCTTCAAACCATACGGATGTTTAAGTCAATTCAAACAAGAAAAGATGAAAAACAAAAGTTTATTAGGTGATTTTTATGATTTTCCTGAAAATACTATGGCTATTGGAAGGTTAGACCATGATTCTGAAGGCTTGTTATTACTTACAACTGATGGTATGACAAGTCACATGGTTAGAAATAAAAGCATAGAAAAAGAGTATTATGTACAAGTTGATGGGGAGATTACAGCAGAAGCTGTAGAGCAATTGTAAAAGGGTGTTGAGATTACTGTTAGTGGGGAAAAGTATTTAACACTTCCTTGCAAAGCTTTTGCTATTTCTTCTGAGCTTGAATTAATATTCGCCACC
Source organism: Halarcobacter sp. (assembly GCA_050296315.1). GTDB lineage: Bacteria > Campylobacterota > Campylobacteria > Campylobacterales > Arcobacteraceae > Halarcobacter. Next base: position 184,667 of record JBNKRE010000003.1, on the reverse strand, counting down.
CAAAACATGGTCCTACAAGTTGGCTTTCTGTTACTATTTGTGAAGGTAAAAAACGACAGGTACGAAAGATGACTGCTGCTGTTGGTTTTGCTACTTTAAGACTAGTAAGAGTTAGAATAGGTGATATCCATATAGGTAGTATGATAGCCGGCGATGTTATCTCTTTAGCAAATATTAATGATGCACTTAACTAACATCAATAAGTAAATACTTTAGCCTTATTTTAGTATCATACTTAATGAACAATTTTAAAACTCAATTCTTAGGATACTTAAACACACCTTCATTATTTGAAAAATTAAATGGTCTAAATCAATTTGAATTAGATATAGAAGAAACAAATAAATTTGATTTTACCAAATTAAATATTTCAGATAATCTTCCCTTAGGAAAAAGAATAGAGCGTTTTTTTGAATTTTATATAAATCAATCACAAAATTATGAGTTGATAAAATCAAATATTCAAATTATTCATGATAAAAAAACTCTTGGGGAGTTGGATTTTTTAATTTTTGATAAAAAGCAAAGAAAATATATACACATAGAGCATATATATAAATACTATCTTTATGATCTCTCTTTTATAAATGAGATTGATAGATTTATAGGTCCAAATAGAGATGATTCTTTTGCTCAAAAATTGACAAAATTAAAAGAGAAGCAACTGCCTTTATTATATAAAGACGAAACTAAAAACTATTTGGATGATATAGATACAGATGCTTTTGAACAAAAAGTATGTTTTAAAGGTAATATTTATATTCCTCTAAACTTAATAGCTAAAGAGATACCTATTATAAATAACTCTTGTATAAAAGGTTTTTATCTAAACTATAAAGAGTTTTTAGAACAAAAATATTTTACAGAGTTTGAATATTTTTTACCACCAAGGAGTGATTGGGTTTGTGATTGTAGTTTAAATAAAATTTGGAAAAGTTTTGATGAAGTTATAGATGAAATTGAACTATTTTTAAATCATAAAAAATCTACTCTTATTTGGTTAAGAAATAAAAAAGAAAATACAACTCAAAGCATTTTTATCACTTGGTGGTAAAAGTAGTTATAACTATTTTTTTAATACAATAAATTACAAACTTATGGAGAAAAATTGAAAATCTCATATCACCGAAGAAAAAAAATAAAAACCAGACGAATAGCTATAAAAGAACTACTTTCAAAAGGTATTGATGATCCTAAAGAGTTAGCAAAAGAGCTTAAAGTTACAGTTCCTACTATAAAAAGAGATTTGGAAGCTATGAAAACTATGAGTGATGAGGAGTTTACATTTGCTAAAAGAGAAACGTCACAAGAGATACTTGATAAAAAAGATGAAATCTTAAGAATGCTTGATGATGAAGAGTATTACACCCAAAATGGTGATATAAATATACTAAAAATAACAAAGGTATTAAAAACAAGTAGAGCTACAGTTATGTCTGTTTTAAATGGTGAATAGATAAACTAAAATAGTTATATTTAAAACTTTTTTTATCTTTTTTAACTACAATTGCATCAATTATCAATTTAGGAACTAATATATGAAAATTCATAGAATAAATCCATGTAAAAGATGGTCAGATATCACTGTATTTAACTCAATTGCAACTTTCACAGAAGTTGCTGACAGTGATACAACAGCAGATATAAAAGGTCAAGTTCAACAGATATTTGATCAAGCAGAAGCTAGTTTAGCTCAAATAGATAGTGATAAATCAAGAATTTTAGCAGTAACTATTTATATTACTGATTTTGCAAATTTGGATGCTTTAAATGAGGTTTGGGATTCTTGGTTTCCTGAAAACTGTGCTCCAAGTAGAGCTTGTGTAAAAGCTGAATTAGTAGATAAAGATTTACTTGTTGAAATGACATTTACAGCAGCCGCTGGTGAGAAATTTTAAATATATTATTAGTAAATAGTTAGGCTTAATGAATATGAATCCACAAGAAATTGGACAAATATACGATAAAATCACTCATCTGTGGGAGAGTGAAGACTTCAACAGAAAAAATGGAATTGAACAGCACAAACGGGCTTTATCATTTGCAAAAAACAAAGGCAGAGCACTTGATGTAGGATGTGGATGTACTGGCCGTTTTATAGACCTTCTTCAAAATGAGGGGTTTTCACCAGAAGGTGTTGATGTTTCTGAAAAAATGATAAATTTGGCAAGAGAGCGTCATCCAAATATTGTCTTTCATCATCAAGATATATGCGAATGGGACATCGAGGAAACATATGACTTTATTACAGCTTGGGACAGTATTTGGCATATTCCCCTAAAACAACAAGAGAAAGTATTAAAAAAACTGGTTTCCAGCCTTAACAAAGATGGTGTGATGATTTTCTCTTTCGGTGGCACAGATGAACAAGGTGAGCATACAGATAACTTTATGGGACCGGAGGTATATTACTCAACCCTAGGTACAAATGGGTTTCTTAATTTATTAATGAATTTAGGTTGTATTTTCAGGCATCTTGAATACGATCAATATCCTGAACTGCATACATACTTAATCGTGCAAAAAGCCTAATAAAGCAAAGGTGACCAATAAAAAACCACGAATGGGCTTTTTATTGCCCAGCACTTCCGTGATCTTAACAAGATAAAAATTATGGCAAACTTTTAGATTACTTAAAGCATGAAATAGAAAAACTTATCAACTGATATTAAAATAGCATTGACATTTTCATATTTTTGTTATAAAATCTCGTCATCTTAATAAAAAAGGAATAATTATGAAGATTGTTATCTCAAAAAATTTTAACGCGACTATTATTCCTACGACCACCCTTACATTTTAATAATTAAATAAATTTTTAATTATTCTCGTAAAAATCAAACTGTTTAAAATATTTATTATTGTTATTATTTCTTAAAAGAGAATCTCTTTATAAATTTCAACACTTTATATGAGTGACTTATTTATGATATTAAAATAACTATGCATATGTGAGTATTCTTTAATTATACACGCTAAATTTGTGAAATATAACAATATATAAAGTATTTAAAATCAATATTAATTGCAAATTTAAAAGGTATTATTATGCAAAAAATGAATGATATGGATCATAGGATATTAGGAAAAAAGTTAGAGTTATTTATGTTTAGTGAGTTAAGTCCAGGAATGGCTTTTTGGTTACCGCAAGGGTCAAAATTAAAAAATAATCTAAAGAATATAATTTATAAATCTCATATACTAAGAGATTATGAATATGTTGAATCACCTGCAATGATGGAAGACAAGATGTGGAAGATATCTGGACATTATGAAAATTACAAAGAAAATATGTTTCCTTCCATTGTTGAAAAAAAAGATTATTTGTTAAAACCAATGAATTGTCCAATGCATATTTTAATGTATCAAAATAGTAAAAAATCTTATAAAGAATTACCTATAAGATATTTTGAATTTGGACAAGTTCATAGAAATGAATTAAGTGGAGTTTTGCACGGTTTATTTAGAGTCAGAGAGTTTGTTCAAGATGATTCTCATATTATATGTATGCCAGAACAATTGGAAAATGAGATTTTATCAATACTTGATTTTATAAAATCTTTATTGAGTTTCTTTGATTTTGAATATAGAATAGATTTTTCTTCACGACCTGATAAGTCAATAGGAAGTGATGAAAACTGGGAAAAAGCTGAGAGTTCAATAAAAAATGCTTTGTCAAAATTTGGACAAGAATATCAACTAAATGAGGGTGATGGAGCTTTTTATGGACCAAAAATCGATATTAAAATCAAAGATATACATAAAAGAGAGTGGCAACTTGGTAGTATTCAAGTAGATTATAACTTACCACAAAGATTCAATATGAAATATATTGATAATGAAGGTAAAGAGAAACAACCTATAATTATTCATAGAGCTATATTAGGGAGTATAGAAAGATTTATAGGTATTTTACTCGAACATTATAAAGGTGTTTTACCTGTTTGTATCTCGCCAAATCAATTAGCTATTGTGCCTATAGCTTCTAATAGTCAATCTCAAATGCAATATATTGAAAAGCTCAAAAAAGAATTATTATTGCATAATATAAATGTAAAAATATACAACTCTGATGATTCTTTAAATAGAAGAATTAAAAACTCTGAAAATGACAAAAACCCTTTAATATGTGTAGTAGGGGATAATGAAGTTAGAGAAAATAGTTTAAATATCAGAGATAAATTAAAAAAAGAGAACTATCAAGTCTCTTTAGATAGCTTTATAGAATATTTAAAAAATGAGATGGATGTTGTAGTATAAAAAGATAATAAGTGAGCAACAGTTTTTTAAGCCTTTAGTAGCTATCATCCCGTGTTATAAAAAGAGATCAATAAGCAGATTGAAGTCAATGGTTTTTTGCTTTAGGCATTTCCCAAATGATACAGACTATAAACAAATGTTGGAAACAAACAGCTTTAAGGTTGAATAAATTGAGCTTATTCTCTGACCAACAAAAGTAGACGATATTGCAAACTGGCTGGATATCTTTGCCAACGGTATTGTGTCTCATCTAACAGATAAACAGAAAAGCAGGTTTAAGCAGAAAGTTAGAGAGATACTGAAACCTAAAATATATAGTGAAAAAGATGGCTGGATAGCTGACTATGTTCGTCTGAGGTCAAAGGCTACAAAACTCTAACAAATCAGAGAAAAAAAGGTGCCTAGCACCTTTATTTCTTTATTTATAAAGATAAAAAGATTTGTGAAATGTTTCAAAAAAGAAGATTGTAATTTAATATTTATAGCCTTGTTAGATTGTACTTTATAATACGTTAAATTTATGATATAGTACAAATATATAGTTATTAAGATTTAGTTTGCTAATATTGCTATCTTTACTAAATTGTATTTTATAAATAGGGGATTAAAATGAAGAAGGGTCTAAGTTTTTCAAAACGTTTATTTTTGAGTATTATGGGGGTAGTTTTAGTCTCATCAGTGATTACTACATATTTAATACAAGATAAGTCATTTGAAAATAGTAAACATAATGCTGAGTTATATATGGATAGTATAGCAGATATTAATGTTCAAAAATCAAAAGATTTATTAAATAAAGCTGTTGCTATTTCTCGTGGATTTGCTTCATATTTTGAAGTTGCATTGAAAAATAAGCAAGATCTTAAAAAAGAAGATATTAGAGAAGTAATGAAAAACATGCTTTTGAAAAATACTGAAGTATTTGGACTATGGGTAGAGATAAATGGAGGAATATTATTTAAAACAGATCCAACATTAGCAAATATAGATGGACATGATAAAGATGGAAGATTTGCACCTTTTATTGTGAATGTAGATGGTAAGATAAGTGTACTTCCTGGTGCAGATGAAAACTATCCAGATAGACCATGGGTAGATGGACCAAGAGAATCTGGAAAAGAGTTTGTCACTAAACCATATTTTTATCCAATAAATGGCGTTCAAACATTGATAACAGCTGCGGCACATCCAGTGTATTATAAAGGTGAATTTATTGGTACTGTTGGGGTTGATATAGCTTTAAAGAAAATGTCTGAGAGAATAAGAGACCTAAAAATATTTAAAAATGGTTATGCAAGTTTAATTACACAAGAGGGTACAATTGTTGGATATCCAGATTTAAAATTCTTAAGTAAAAATATAAAAGATATTTCAAAAAATAAATTTTTACTTGATTTACCTAAAAAACTACGTGAAAATAAAAAGCTATTTTACAAAGGAATAGATGAGCGAAATGGGCTTATGTCTGAGTTTATTGCAATCCCTTTTCAAATTGAAAGAACTGGTGTTTTTTGGGGTTTAATATTATCTGTTCCTATAGAAGAATATCTAGAAAATACTATTTATATTAAATGGTTTTCAATCATTTCGGGTATTATCAGTTTTATTTTAGTTGGTATGGTTATTGCTTTTAATACAAGAGCTTTAGATAGGAATTTAAAAAATATCACAAATGGATTAACTTCTTTTTTTAGTTATTTAAATAAAGAAACATCATCAACTGAACAAATTAGAATCAATTCTAATGATGAATTTGGCGCCATGGCAAAACAGATTAATGAGAATATATCAACTATTAAAATTAAACTAGATGAAGATGTTGCTTTAATTAATGAAGTAAAAGATGTTGTTGAGCATGTAAAAGAAGGCCGAATAAAACAAACTATTACTAAAAATTCAAAAGATGAAAGTTTAAATGAGCTTAAAGTTATTATCAATGAAATGCTTGAAATTATGTCTGTAAATATTAGTGATGATTTAAATAAAATATTAGATGCACTTAAATCATATCAAAATTTAGATTTTAGACATAGAATTCAAAATGATACAGGAAAAATAGAGAAAGGATTAAATAATTTTGCAAATATAATAAATGAAATGCTTGTTGAAAATAAAAAAACAGGTTTAATTCTTGCCAAAAGTAGTAAAGTACTACTTGGAAATGTAAATGTTTTAAATACAAATTCAAATACTTCAGCAGCTTCATTAGAAGAAACGGCAGCTTCTTTGGAAGAGATTACCTGTAATATTAAGCAAAATACTACAAACGTTGTAAAAATGGCAAATTATGCTAAAGAATTAACTACATCTGCAAATGAAGGTAAAAGTTTAGCCGAAGAAACAGTTACTTCAATGAATGAAATTGACAATCAAGTTTCTGCTATTAGTGAGGCTATTTCTATAATTGATCAAATTGCATTTCAAACAAATATACTATCTTTAAATGCAGCAGTTGAAGCAGCAACAGCAGGTGAAGCTGGAAAAGGATTTGCAGTTGTTGCACAAGAAGTAAGAAATTTAGCTTCAAGAAGTGCTGAATCTGCAAATGAAATTAAATCTTTAGTTGAATCTGCTATAAATAAAACGAACAATGGAAAAGAGATTGCTACAAGAATGATAGATGGTTACCAAGGTTTAAATGGAAATATTTTAAAAACAATTGAGCTTATTTCTGAAGTAGAAGTTGCAACAAAAGAACAACAATCAGGAATCGAACAAATTAATGATGCTATCAATTCATTAGATAGTAAAACTCAAGAAAATGCTAATATTTCAAATGAAACAAAAACTGTTGCAGATGAAACAGATGAGATAGCTAAAGTGATTGTAAAAAATGTAGATGAAAAAGAGTTTATTGGGAAAAATGATATTTAATAAAAAACAATATTCAAATTATAAATAATAAACAAATCATATGAAGAATTAAAGATTAAAGGTGTAGAGTTTACTTCTACACCAGAACAACAGCCGCGGGGTGGTATTCTTGCTCATTTTAAAGACCCGGCGGGCAACATTAGTACACTATTGGAAAGTGAGAAAGCTTAACTAGCAAATGTTAATCGACGCTGATAAGCGCCTAGGACACCACCAAAGGTACGGCACTCTAAATTTGAATGTTATATCAAAGAGGATAAATTTAATAGGATTAGTGATTATGGTTATTGTTTCAGCGCTAGCTGGAATTTTTTAAGCGTACATTCAGTGCATATAAAAAATTTGATTACGAGTTAATTAAAATACTAATTTTGATAAAAAAATCAGTATACTATCCTCAAATTTTCAAAAAAATAAAGTTGAATAAGTAGTTAAGGGTATAAAAATATGAAATCAATCAGTAAAGATAAAAAATATGTAAATCAATTGGAAGAAATAGATTTATGTATTGATACAACAGAAGAAAAAGGTGGAACAGGGAAATATCCTCGTCCACATGACATATTAGAAGCAGCATTGGCAAGTTGTATGAATATTATGCTTCAAAAAGAAGCTGAAAAATTAGAACTAATAGATATAAAATTTGAAACAGAAGTGATACTAAATAGAGAAAATCCAGAAGAAGCTAATTTTGAATACTCATATAAAATAATTGCAAATAAAGATTATGAGGGGTTTAGAAGTAGATTTGATAAAGCATTATTGGATAGTTCAGTTAAAAATACATTATCAAGACGAATGGTTTTTACAAAAAAATAAACAAGGGAATTTTTTACCTTCCAAGTGTAGACTTATTAGTTAATTTTATATATTATTTATATATAATATATTACTAATAAATAATTATGCTAAGGAGTAGTTGTCATGGACTTAAGAGAGCTTCTAGAAGAGCTTGAGCAACTAGGGGAAGAGAATGATGCGGCAGAAAAGCAAAGGGAGTTTAAGTATCTTAACATCACGAGGGATACCGGCGAGTTTCTTACCATGCTCATCAAAGCAAGTGCTGCACGACAGATTTTGGAGGTTGGAACATCCAATGGCTACTCAACATTGTGGTTAGCATCTGCGCTACCAGAGGATGGACATGTAACTACTCTGGAAGTTTCTGCATATAAAATTGAACATGCAGTTCAAAATTTTAGGCGGGCAAATCTTGATCATAAGATTACGGTGCTACAAAGCGATGCCTTAGATTATCTAAGCCAAGGTAATGTGCAGTTTGATTTTATTTTTCTTGATGCTAATCGTTCAAGGTATATTGAGTTTGCTAGCCAAGTAATCGCACGGCTTCGCCCAGGGGGACTACTTATATGTGACAACGCTATATCTCATGCCTCAGAAATGGAAGAGTTCATTGGTTTCGTAAAAAACACAGGCGAATTTTCAGTTGTTACTGTACCGATTGGAAAAGGTGAATTTGTGGCATGCAAAAATAGATAACTTGGCGTAGCATGAGAAATCGTTTATACTTCTGCCCATGTGTGCTTGGCGTTATACTGAAAGGAGAATTATGATATGAAAATTAAGCATGTAAATTTTGGATGGCTTCATGCCCCGCCATTTCCACCTGCATGTTGTCACTGTCTTATGATAACAGATGGTGATCGTGTTGTTTTAGTTGATTCTGGAATTGGGCTTAAGGATATAGAAGATCCGGTCAATCGTATTGGTCAAGAGGCTATTGATGGTGCAGGTTTCAAATTTCTACCGGAAGTAACAGCAGTGAAACAACTAGAAAACCTTGGCTACAAACCAGAATCAGTAACAGATATTATACTAACACACTGTGATCACGACCATGTAGGTGGTCTTTCTGATTTTCCCAAAGCACAAGTTCATCTCTCTACAGAGGAGTTAGATAATTTAAGAGCTGAAAATCCACGATATAATTCTGCTCAGTTTTTGCATGGACCAAGATGGAAAGAGTATGCTAAAAATGACGCACATGTTTTGGGATTACCTTCGCGTATTGTATCCACTTCAATCAATGCAGAGATTCATTTGGTTCCATTATTTGGACACACTTTAGGGCATTGTGGTGTTGCAATTAAAACAGGTGATAGCTGGTTACTTCATGTGGGAGATGCATATTATCTTCGACTAGAACTATCTGACTCTACTAATCCTGTTAATGAGTTGGCATCTATGCGTGCGGATGATGATGAATTACGAAAAAAATCACTAACCATATTGCGTTCTTTGGATGATAACAATCCTTTATTAAATATGGTGGGCTATCATGATATCACAGAGTTACCGGATGATATTCCTTTGTTGTCTGACTTGACATAAGGTATTGTTTAAAAGGGGATAGGCTGACGCCTACCTCTTAGCATAGTGTTAGAAGATAAAATGAAAGTACACCCAAAGAATGAATCTTAACTTTTTGTATAGTAAAAAAAAGTTGTTTATAAAATACTCTTTGGAACTACTCTTCTAATTTTTACTTTAACTCTTTTTACCAAATCTACTTTACTATCTGGGTTCCATTTTAGAGATATTTTCCAAGCATTCTCTTCTTTCATCTCTTCTGAGATTCCAGCTTTAATCTCTTTTGCTATTTTTTCAGAAGGGATAATTACAAAATTTTCTGTGTTTAGGTTTGCACTTCTTGGATCGATATTATATGTTCCAATCACGCTTATTTTATCGTCAACAACCATTGATTTTGCATGTAATCCAAATATTGGAGCTTTTTTTAGTTGGTCTTGCATTACTTCTGACATGATTTTTTGTCTTATTTTTGCATCAGGTTTAAACTCATATATTTCAATTCCTGTTTTAAGTAGCTCTTCTCTATCTCTTTGGTAGCCATTGAAGGCTTCGAGGTTATCTGTAGAGGCTAAGCTATTAGTTAAGATTTTTATTTTAATTCCTTTTTGTGTAAGAGCTTTTAATATTTTTCTTGTCTTTTTAGTAGTTATTAAATAGGGACTTTGAATATACACAGATTTTTTACTTGATTTTAATAATGAAATAAGTCTATCTGTAGATACTCCTCCCCCTGCTAAAAATTTATTTGCAGTATTTTTCCCTGGAATATCTGATATATACTCAACATTGTCAAGCCATTGTATTTTTTTCTCTTCTTGGATTTCTTTAATAGCTTTAGGAATATCGTTTATCTTTTTTCTAACAGAGGGGACAAAATTTTTTGGATTGCAAGCATATTCATTAAGTTTTGTAAAAATTGGTGTTTTAGTTTGGGTATTTTTACTTTTTATTAAATCTTCCACATTTACACTTAAGCTATTTTGCCAAAACTCATTAAAAGAGTCTTGTATTTTTTTTGTAATGCCTCCTACTAATAACACATCTCTATCACGAAAATTATATTTGTGGTCATATCCAAAATATTCATCTGCAATATTTCTTCCTCCTGTAATTGAAACTTTACCATCAACTGTAAATGTTTTATTATGCATCCTTTGGTTTAGTTTATGAAAATCTGTACTTAGATTTATGATTTTATCAAAGATATTTTTACCAATATTTGCCATGGGGTTATAGATTTTTATCTCAATATTTTTATGGGATGCTATTTTTAATAAGTCTTCACCACTAGCTTCAACCATAATATCATCTACAAGTACTCTAACCTTTACTCCTCTATTTGCTGCTTGGATTAAATAGTTTGTGGCTATTAAACCTATATTGTCAGTTGAAAAAATAAAATACTGTACATCAATAGTTTTTTGTGCTTTTTTTGCAAGCCATGCACGAGATAACATTGCTTCAATTCCCTGTTCTAATACATATACACCAGTTTTATTTTTCATTTTATTTTCTACATCTTTTAGATAATAAGATAACATTAAATCATCTTTCTTTGAAGTACAATTATCTATTGTAGAAGCAAATAAATTATTATTAAAAATAAAAAATGTAAGTATGATTATATATAGTTTGATTAGTTTAGTAAAAGTTTGCAATAGTTAGTCCTTTTTTTAAAGATTATAAATAATTAAAGTTTATATTTATATTTAGTTATGTTTTTTTTGATTATACTTTTATCTTAATTATTAAATAATAAGTTAAACAAGGATATCTCTTTTGAAATCAAATTATGTAGTGATTGAATCTGCTCTTTATAAAACAAAAGTTACAATTCCACATAATTTCAAGGAAAAGTTTAATGCCAAATACTCACCAACACTTCAAAATCTTTAAACCATATGGATGTTTAAGTCAATTCAAACAGGAGAAAATGAAAAACAAAAGTTTATTAGGTGATTTTTATGATTTTCCTGAAAATACTATGGCAATTGGAAGGTTAGACCATGATTCTGAAGGCTTGTTATTACTTACAACTGATGGTATGGTGAGTCACAAGGTTAGGAACAAAAGTATAGAAAAAGAGTATTATGTACAAGTTGATGGGGAGATTACAGAAGTTGCAATATTACAGTTGCAAAAAGGTGTTGAAATTACTGTGAGTGGAACTAAATATTTAACTCTTCCTTGCAAAGCATTTGCTTTTGTTGAGGAACCTGAACTACCTCCTCGTGGTCGTAATATTCGTCATCCAAAACATGGTCCTACTAGCTGGATATCTATCACTATTTGTGAAGGGAAAAAACGTCAGATAAGAAAAATGACTGCGGCTGTTGGTTTTCCTACCTTAAGACTTGTACGAATTCGAATTGGTGAGATTCATATAAATAATCTAATGCCTGGTGAGGTTGTTCCTCTATCCAATATAAATGATGTACTTAATTGCTAATATCAAATATTTCTTTATCTTCCTCTTTTGCAATTAGTGCTTTTGTTCTTGTTCCTCTACATAAAAATTATAACTAATAATAAAAATAAATAGAAAAATATTCTATTTTGTAATATTTTTTCTATAAATATACTTAGAATAATCTTTTTTAAAATAGATAATAAATTAGTGGATTTAAGTACTTTATTTATATAATTCTTCCGATTGAAATGATTGATAAGAGATTATTAGAAGTAGAAGAAAGAGTTTTACGTGAAGTGGTTTTAAGTACTGGTACATTGGGAGTAAAGAATTACTAAATGTATAATAAAGCAAAAAATATGATCAAGAACCTATAGACAGCTTTTTGATTGCCCATTTCAAACGTTAGATATAAAATATGTGAGGTGCAATAAGTGCAAATAAAATTTATCCTAATTTTTATTATGCTTTTTTGTTTTGAATTAAATGCTAAAAATATAGATGCTCAAACATTAAATAAAATTGATAATTATGTTAAAAAAATGCAAGATAAAGCGAATATTCCGGCTATTTCAATAGGAATAATAAAAAATAGCAGTTTAATTTACAAAAATAGTTATTCAAAAGATAACGAGATAAATACTGAATCTTTGTTTCATATAGGTTCATTAACCAAGTCATTTACAGCCTTAGCAATTATGCAATTAGTAGAAGATGGAAAAATTAATTTGGATGATTCAATAAAAAAATATCTTCCTTGGTTTACAATCAAAGATGAAAAAGATATTAATAATATAACTATTAGAACACTGCTAAACCAAACTAGTGGATTTTCTACATATGATGGATTGAAAAATTTTAATGATTGGGATAATAGTGATTTTGCTTTGGAAAAAACTATTAAAGCTTTAAAAGATGTAGCACTTGTATCTAAACCATCAACCACTTTTCATTATTCAAATATAAATTATCAGATTTTAGGTTTAGTTATAGAAAAAGTAACTGGATTTTCTTATAATCAATATATTAAGAATAATATATTTAATAAACTTGATATGAAAAATAGTTATGCCTCTTTAGAAAATATTGAGAAAAAAAATATAGCACAAGGGCATAGACTTTGGTTTTGTCAAGCTATAAAGAGTGATTTTCCATTTAGTAAAGTTTTGCTTCCTGCTGGATATATTATTTCAAATGTTGAAGATATGAGCAAATATCTAATCGCACAATTAAATGAGGGCAGCTATAAAAAAGAACAAATTTTTTCATCTTCTATTATCAAACAAATACAAACACCAAGTGCTATAATAGTAAAAGATAAAGTTTATTATGGCTTTGGATGGTTTGTTGATACTACTAAAGAGCTTTATTTAAATCATATAGGAACAGTTCCTGGATATACAGCTGCTATGATTATATTTCCAGAAGAAAAGTTAGGTCTTATTATGCTTACAAATGCCACTTCATACACACTAGGCAGTAAAGAGTTAAATACTCTAGCAGGTGGTATTATAGATATAATTAAAAATAAAGAACCAAAAAATAATGGTATAGATATTATTTCTATCTCGGCATATATATTTTTTATTGGTTTATTAATATCTCAATTATTTTTACTAAGATGGTTTGTTAAAAGATTAAAATATATATCAAAATATAAAATTATATTCTCTTTGCTGTTAGATATTTTAATTGTTATATCACTCTTTTTTATAGTACCAAGATTATATGATTTAACATTTAGCGGATTTTTAATGTTTGTTCCGGATATAGGATATTTGATGTTGAGTTCAATTGGTATAGCATTATTTGGACTAGTAGGAAAAAGTATCATAATTGTTAAAACATATAACAAGTCCTTTGAGAGAGATATTTAAGTATTTTATGACTTAGTATCCTAAACAAGCCAAATATTTATAATAATTATTAATATGAGAGCAAAGAATAAAGAATTGGCAAAAGATTAATCAAAAAAGCTAAGTTATTAAGAAAAAATATCAAAAACTTTGTTATACTCTATATTATTAGATAAAAACTTAGATTTTTAGGGCACTTAGTATATTCTATGATAATTGATTGTTCTATTGGTTTATTTTATATAAAAACAAACAAAAAGGACATAGATGGCTAAGCCTAATTATAATTATGAAAAAAGAGCTAGAGAGATAGAAAAACAAAAGAAAAAAGAAGAAAAACGTTTAAAAAAATTAGCTAAAAAAGAAACTGATACTGAAAGTGAAGCTGATACTGAAAAAAGTGTATTAGAGTCTTCTGAAACTTCAAATTCAGATATTTAATATTGATTATTAAGCATATTAATTGAAATTTTTTTACATAATATAATAAAAGGAAAATCTTGTCATTTGATATATTCAATTTATCTTTAGAACTTTCAAAATCTTTAGAGAAATACAATTATAAAACTCCTACTTCTATTCAAGAAGAGGTTATTCCTCTTGTAAAAACAAAACAAGATATTATGGCTCAGGCAAAAACAGGAAGTGGAAAAACTGCAAGTTTTGTTATTCCTATCTTGGAATCATTAAAAGCTAATAAAACACAAAAGAAAGCAAAAATAAAAGTTTTGGTTTTAGCTCCTACAAGGGAGTTGACTCTTCAAATTGCCCAAACATTTTCAAACCTTAGTCAATATTTTCCAAAAGCCCTTTCTATAGTTTCTATTATAGGTGGAGAAAAGATAGGGGAACAACTTTTAAAGATACAAAAAGGTTGTGATGTGGTTGTTGCAACTTCAGGAAGACTTCTTGATATTATAGGTAAAAAGCAAATTGATTTATCAACTATTGAATATTTTGTTTTAGATGAAGCAGATAAGATGTTAGATTTAGGTTTTGTTCAAGAACTTGATGAGATTTTAAAAATTATTCCACAAAATAGACAAAACCTTTTATTTTCAGCAACATACTCACAAAAAGTGATTGATATAGCTTCAAAGATAACTACAACAGCTATAAAAGTAGAAATCGAAGATTCAAATACAAATGTGAAAGAGATAACTCAAAGGGCAATTTTTGTAAACAAAGAGGATAGAAGTGCACTTTTAAGACATCTGATAAAAGAAAACAAGTTCAAGTCAGTATTGGTTTTTATGGCAAATAAAAGAGCAGCAGATAATATAGCAAATAAATTTATTAAAAAAGGATATGAGGCTGAATCTTTCCATGGAGATTTAACCCAAGAAGAAAGAAATCTCACTCTAAATGATTTTAAAGATAAAAAGATAGATATTCTTTTTTCAACTGATATAGCATCAAGGGGTTTGCATATTGATGATATTGATTGTGTTATAAATTTTGATTTGCCAAGAGGTACAGAGGATTATATTCATAGAATAGGAAGAACGGCAAGAGCAGGAAAAAGTGGAGTTGCAATCTCATTTTTAGATAATGAAAACCTAAGTCATTTCAAACTAATTGAAAAAAGATATAACTTAGATATAACAAAAGAGCAAATTGAAGGTTTTGATTTTACACTTTTAAAAACCACAAAACAAAAAGGAACTGCACCTGTAAAAGGGAAAAGAAAAAGTAAAAAAGATAAGTTAAGAGAGCAGGGATTATTATAATAGTTATATGAAGTCTTAGACGCCATATGCTAATATAAAAATATCAATTGCCCTTACAGCTATCTCATCCATATATTTTTTTGAAAAATCTGTATCAACTTGAAAAAGAAATGGATACATCAATTCCGATTCTAAAAGTCCAAAAAAATGTATTGCTGCTATATTGGTATCTGTTTTTTTTATTTTATTAAACTTTATTGCTTTTTCTAAATATTTAGAAAATATTTCTCGACTTTTTAATACTCGGTTTTTGTATGTGATTCTACCTAGATTTGTTATCTCTGATTGACTTATAGTAAGTCTTCTTATTTCAACCATTTTTTGAGAATATACAAAATTTAGAAACCTTTTCCCAAATTCGTATAGTTGGGTATGAATATCAAGGGTTTCATTTTTTGTATCTATAATTTGATGTACAAAATCACTTTCTTGGGCATTTGCAATAGAAATAACTTCAAAAAAAAGTTCTTCTTTTGAAGAAAAGTAGTTATACAGTGTTGCTTTAGATCCACCAAGCTTTGAACTTATTTTAGACATTGAGGCTTTTTCAAAACCAAACTCTTTAAAAACCTCTTTGGCAGCTTTTATTATCTCTTCTTTTTTTTCTTCTGTTTTCTTTCTCATTAAACTATTCCTATTTATTAAAGTAATATTAACATTTAAATGGATAATATTCCCTTTAACTAAACCATACTGTACAGTTATTTTAAGAAAAGAGAAAGATGAAAAAAGAAAATATTATTAATATAAATTTAATTAAAAGGCTTTTTGTATTTATTGTGGGACTTTTTATTATGTCATTTGGAGTTTCATTTTCCGTTAAAGCAGATATAGGAGTATCGCCAATATCATGTGTACCATATATTTATAGTGTATATTTCCCCTTAACTATTGGAGAGTTTACAATACTTTTAAATGTTTTATTTATGGGGATTCAAATAGCAATACTTCGTAAAGAATATAATCCTTTTCAATTGGTACAACTTCCTGCTATTATAGTATTTGGATATTGTATTGATGGTACAATGTTTTTAATAGAGCGTTTAATTCCTTCAAACTATATAGAACAGTTAATCTTATGTTTAATCTCTTGTGCTGCCTTAGCATTTGGTATTTTACTTGTAGTTAAATCAAAACTTACATATCTTCCTTTGGAAGGCTTAGTAGTAGTTATATCTAAAACCTTTAAAAAAGAGTTTGGAAAAGTAAAAATATCTATGGATACTTTGATGGTAATATTAGGAGTTATCAGTTCTTTTGTTTTTTTAAATCACTTAGTTGGAATTAGAGAAGGTAGCATTATTGCTGCTTTATCTATAGGAGCAATGATAAAATATTTTAGTACAAATCTACCTTTTATTGAAAATTGGCTTGCTGATGAAGTTACAAAAGAATCAGATGTTGAAGATATTAGTGATAAATATAACAATACTTTTGTGATTACTATCTCAAGAGAATATGGTAGTGGTGGACATGAAATAGGTAAATATATAGCAAAAGAGCTAGGGGTTGCTTTTTATGATAAAGAGTTAATTGATTTAACTTCACAGAAAACAGGTTATACCCATGAATATATTCAAGAAAATGAACAAAAACTTACAAACTCTTTATTATATGATTTATATGAACAGAACTTTAATTATGTAAATGATGAGTTACCACCTAAAGATGTACTTTTTTTAATTCAAAGTAAGATTATAAGAGATATTTGTGAAAAAGAGTCTTGTGTTATTGTAGGACGTTGTGCTAATTTTATTTTAAAAGATCATCCAAATTGTATAAATGTTTTTATCCATGCTAATAATGAATACAGAAAAGATAAAATAAATAAAATCTATAAAGTAAAATCACCTTTTGGGGATAATGATTTAAAAGACTCTGATGAAAAAAGAGCAAATTATTGTATGCATTTTACAAAAAAGGATTGGAGAGATGCTACTAACTATCATATAACACTTGATAGCTCTTTATATGGTTCAAAAGTAAGTGCAAAAAAAGTTATTGAGTTTATAAAAGAAAGAAAAATCTAAACTAACATATTCAGAAAAATATGAGAGTTTTATAAGTATAATATTTCATATGACAAGTTTACCTATATATAGTGTTTTAGATGAAATAAAACAAACATTAAATCAAAATTCAAAACTTATACTTCAAGCTCCTCCAGGAGCTGGAAAAAGTACAGTTGTTCCTATATCTTTATTAAAAGAATCTTGGCTTCATTCTGATGATAAATCTAAAATGATTATAATGCTAGAACCCAGACGTGTAGCAGCTAGAATGGTAGCTCAACAAATGGCAAAACTACTTGGAGAAGAGTTAGGTCAAAGTGTTGGTTATCAAGTTAAGATGGAAAGTTGTTATTCAAAACAAACAAAACTTCTTGTTGTTACTGAGGCTATATTAATTAGAAAACTACAAGCAGACCAAGCTTTAGAAAATGTTGCAATGATTATCTTTGATGAGTTTCATGAAAGAAGTATTCATACTGATTTATCTTTGGCTTTATCTTTACAAGTACAAGAGTTGCTAAGGGATGATTTAAAACTTTTGATTATGTCTGCAACACTAAATTCTAAAGAGTTAAATACACTTTTAACTAATACTCCTGTTATAACTTCTCAAGGTAGAACTTTTGAAGTAGAAAACATATTTTTAGAACCAAATATAAAACAGCCTGATTATAAATCTATAAATACTATCCTTTTAAATACAGTTTTAAAATCTATAAAAGAGGATGAGGGTGATATTTTAGTTTTTTTAGCAGGTGTAAGAGAGATAAAAAAATTGCAAGAGTCCTTAGCTGAAGCTTTAAAAGGCGAAGATATAGAACTTTTACCTTTATATTCAGCTTTGAGTAAAGAGCAACAAGATAAAGCAATAAATGGCTCAAACAAAAGAAAAGTAATCCTTTCAACAAATATAGCTCAAACCTCTTTAACCATAGAAGGAGTAAAAGTTGTAATTGATTCAGGACTTGAGAAACAATCTTCATATAACTATTCAAATGCAATGAATCATCTAAATCTTACTTTTATCTCCAAAGATAGTGCTGTGCAAAGGGCAGGGCGTGCAGGAAGATTAAGTAAAGGAAAATGTCATAAACTGTGGCATAAAGGAAAGATTTTACAAGAATCAACAAAACCAGAAATACTAAGAATAGATTTAAGTTCATTTTTCCTTGATTTAGCACTTTGGGGTGTAAAAGATATCAAGGAGCTGAAGTTTTTAGACTATCCTTTAAAAGAGGTAGAAAAAAGCACAAAAGATATGTTGCAAGAGCTAAAAATGTTAGATGAAAAATATGAGATTACAGTTCTTGGAAAAAAAGCTTTAACTTTAGGTGTTCATCCAAGATTTGCTTATATGATATTAAAAGCAAATGAGTTAGGACTTGCATATGAAGCTTCACTTTTGGCTGCACTTTTAAGTGAAAAAGATATATTTAAAAACTCATATTCAAATAGTGATATATATTCAAGATTTTTACATCTTTATGAAAAAGATTTAGATACTTCTTTTATAAACAAATATACAGCAACAACTGTTTTAAAACAAGCACAATTTTTCTATTCAAAACTAAAGAGTATTGAAAAAATAAATAAAGCTAAAAACAATATTGATGAAGAAATTTTAGCAGTATTACTTCTTTTTGCCTATCCAGATAGACTTGCTAAGCAAAGAGGGGTAAATGACAACAGATATAAACTAAGCAATGGCAAAGGTGCTATTTTAAACAGTGAAGATGCACTATTTAATGAAAGGTTTTTGGTAAGTGCTGTTTTAAATACCCACACAAAAGACTCATATATAAATCTTGCAATTAAAATATCACTAGATAGATTAGAAAAAGAGTTTAAAGATGATATAAAGGTAAAAGAATCAATTACTTATAATAAAGAGAATAAAAAATTTGATATAAGGGAACATCATCGTTTTTATGAGCTTGAGTTATATTCAAAACCAATTTCAAATGACGGGAAACATGATTTTAGTACACTATTTTTAGATCTAATAAAACAAGAAGGGTTAGAGCTTTTAACTTGGAGTAAAAAAGCAATTGATTTACAAAACAGGATTAATTTTATAAACCAAAATACAAATATCAATTTACCAGATTTTAGTTCAAAGGGTTTATTAAATAATATAGATAAATGGCTTAGTCCTTATCTAAATGATGTTAAAACTATAAAAGAGTTAGAAAATTTAGATATTTATACTATACTTTCAAGTTATATTCCTTGGGATATGAGTCAAAAAATAGATACTCTTGCCCCAACACATATAAAAGTTCCAAGTGGTTCAAATATAAAGATTGATTATTCAAATACTCAAACACCTATATTGGCTGTAAAGATTCAAGAGATGTTTGGTTTAAGTGAAACGCCAAAGATTTTAAATAACAGTATAGCTTTACAAATACATCTTTTAAGTCCAGCCTTAAGACCAATACAAATTACATATGATTTAAAAAGCTTTTGGGAAAACTCATATGATGAGGTGAAAAAAGAGCTTTTTTCTAAATATAAAAAACACTATTGGCCCCAAAACCCTTTTGAAGCACTAGCTACAAATAAAACTAAAAAAAATATGAAATAGATAATTTAGGAGAAATTATGAATAGAGTTTACATTACAGATAAGATAACTAATCCAGATATAGAAAAAAAGGTTTTAGGAGATGAGATTTCACCTGAACTTCATGAAGATATTGAAGTATTATTGGTTTGGCATAAAAAGATTACAAATGAATTTATAGATTCTTTACCAAATCTAAAGGCGTTGGTAAGATATGGCGTAGGTTATGATGTTTTCCAAGATTTGGAATATATAAAAGAAAAAGGCATTTTTGCTTCAAATACACCTGATTATGGTACAGAAGAGGTTAGTGATACAGCTATTGCAATGATTATGAACATTGCAAGGGGAATTACTAGATATGATTATCAATGTAGAGAGTATGAAGATGGCACTTGGCAAACTAATACTTTTAAATATATAAAAAGAAATAGTGACTATAAAGTTGGTGTTATAGGAGCGGGAAGAATAGGGGGAAGCGTAGTCTTAAAAGCAAATGCTCTTAGATTTCAAACTTACTTTTACGACCCATACCTTTCAAGTGGTACAGAAAAAATGCTTGGAGCAAAAAGAGTTGATACTCTTGATGAGCTTTTAAAAACTTGTGATATCATCTCTATAAATTGCCCTTTAAATTCAGATACAAATGGTATGGTAAATGAAGAGTTTATCTCAAAAATGAAAAAGGGTGCCTCTTTGGTAAATACTGCCAGAGGTGCTATAGTAAAAGATTTAGATGTGTTTTATGAGCCTTTAAAAAGTGGTCATTTAAATTGTGTAAACCTTGATGTCCTTCCAAGTGAGCCTCCAAAAAATGGCCAAATGATAGATGCATGGAGAGCAAAAGAAAAATGGTTAGATGGAAGATTTCTTATAAATCCACACTCAGCATTTTATAGTGATAAAGCATATTTTGAGATGAGACAAAAAGCGGCATTAAATGCAAAAAGAGTTTTAGATGGTTTAACACCTATCAATATTGTAAATGGCTTATAAAGCTTAAGTATTATGAAATATTTAAATTAAATTTGAAAAACTTTTAAGTAATAAAATATATTATTTATGTATAATAACTATGAATTATATATTTGTAATATAATAAAGGAATTTAAATATGGAGTGTATAAAAGCTAATCAAGTAAAGTTTTCATCTGGTAGTGAGCGAGATATTAAAAGGATTAAAGAGTTATTGCAAATTTCAAAAATGCTAAAATATGCAGTTAGTTTTGGAGTTTTAAATGATTTTTTTCTTGAAACTAAACCCGTTGTAAAAACTTATAAACTTTATAATACTGATTTTAAAACTTTTGGCGAAGTTTTGAAATCAATAAATACAATTGAGGCATATAGAATAAAAGAGATAATTAATTATAGGTATATGCTAACTAGTGGTGATGAACGAAAATTTTGGGAAGGATTAAAAAATGGTTGTAAATTTTAAAATTTATTTATTTTTATTATTTTCGTTATATTCATTTGCAAATGAAATTGAACCATTAGAATTTAAAGAAATTGGTTTTAATATAGTAAAAAATAATTTAGATAAAAGTAGTATTGAATTTAATGAAAAGTATAAATTTTGTGAATCTTTAGAAAATAATATTATTTTAGAAAAAGAATTATTTGAAAATCTAAAATTAAAAAAAAGAGATTTAGGAATTGTATTGTTACATTTTAGCCTTAAGGCTAAAAAAGAGTGTATAAAAAATGAATTTAATTCACTTTTTTTATCTTATAGTCAATATGTAACTTTTCTTAAATCACATAATTTTTATCCTAATAAATTACAAGATGCAAAGTTAGCAATGGAAAAACTTTTTTCTTCTGAAGAGGTAAGTATAAAAACTAATATTTTATATAGAAAAATTACGGATAAAGAAACAAAAAAATATTTAGAGTCATTGAATGTATTAAAGCAACCCTTTAATTCATCAAAAACATTAGAACAATTAAAATAAAAATTATATTATAAATATATTCGCTATTAATTCGCATTTAAAATCTTTTTTATAAATTTTAACTAAAATGCCACTATCAAAAAGGTTATAAATGTCAGAAAAATTAAAATCTATAGATAGAGGTGTTTTATTTATGCTTATAAGTGCTATGTTTGGAGCACTTAATGGAGCAGTTGCAAAGTTTTTATCACAAACTATGGATCCTATGGAGATAGTTTTTTATAGAAATTTTATTGGAGTAATAATAATACTTTTTAGTCTAAAAAAATTTTCTGTTTCAGTTGATTTCTCAAAACTTCATTTACTTTTCTTAAGGGGATTGTTTGGGGCTTTAGCTATGGTTCTATTTTTTTATACTATTGCAACTATACCTTTAGGAGAAGCTGTTATTTTAAATAAAACTTCACCTTTTTTTGTAACAATATTAGCCTATTATCTTATGAAAGAAACTATCAATCTAAAAACATTTTTTGCGCTAGTTGTAGGGTTTATTGGAATTTTATTTATTATGAAACCTTTTGGAGTAGAGATTTCACTTGAACACTTTTTAGGGGTTTTAGGTGGTTTTTTTGCAGCAGCAGCTTATGCAACTATAAAAAAGATAAAAGATATTTATGATGCTAGATTAATTATGCTTTCTTTTATGGGAGTTGGTATGCTTATACCTTTAATATTGTGTTTGTTTACACCATATGCAAGTTTTCAAATACATACACAAGTTTGGGTTTGGGTTTTAGTTGTATTGATGGCTGTTATTTCAACATCATCTCAATGGTTTTTAACAAGGGCATATAGTATTAGTCGTGCTAGTATAATAGGGGTTGTAAGTTATACTAATATCCCTTTTGCAATAGGTTTTGGTGTAATGTTAGGGGACTTATTTCCTGATATCTATACTTTTATTGGTATTGTTTTTATTGTTATAGGTGGTATTTTAGTTAGTAAGAAGAGTAAACTTAAATAAGATAATTTTTTTAAAAAAATAATTAAAAAAAATAAACAAAAATTTATCTGCTTATATTTTAATTTTTAGGATATACTGTATTAACAATATAAATAAAGGAGATACAATGGCAAAGGGTAAAGATATACAAAAATCAGTAAAAACAGCACCTGCAAAATCTATGAAAGAAAAAAGAGCAGAAAAAAAAGCTAAAAAAGCTTCAAAATAGTTTATTATTTATTTAATTTTAAAATTGATTATTTAGATATTTGTAAAAAATAAATTTTTATAGATAATTTTTTTCATATTTAAGGGTGCTTGGTATAGAATGTTATATAAATAAATATTCATTCTTTATTGATTACTAAATAATTTTTAGGAGACCCTTAATAATGAAAGAAGATAAAGCTAGTTCAACTGCTTATACTGTTTTACATGGCATCTTACATACAATAAAAAATCCAAAATTGAATTATTTAGTTGATAAAGAAACATCTGAAGCATGTACTAAAATACTTAGTGCAACTTCCCAAGGGCAAAAGTGTCTTGATGAGTTAGAAAATCCAATTAAAAGTAAAATACTACCTTTTTTAGAGTGGTTATTAATGCCAGGAATTACCCTAAATTATATATTAAGAAAAAAATTTATAGAAGAAAAAGTTCTTGAAGCTATTGGAAATGGGATAACACAAGTTATTAATATTGGAGCTGGATTTGATACTCTAGCTTGGAGACTTAGCAAAAGGTTTCCCTCTGTAAACTTCATTGAAATCGACCATCCAGCTACGAGTAAAGATAAAACTAAAGCTCTCAATACTTCAGATTCTATATTATCAAATCTTCATTTTATAGCAGCAGATCTTAGTAAAGTATCATTAGATGATACACTAACAGAGTGTAGAGGATTTGATTCTAAACTTAAAACACTGTATATCAGTGAAGGTGTATTGATGTATCTTGATGAGATTCATGTAAGTGGATTATTTGATTCTCTTAGAAAACTTACTGGCAAAGATAGTATTTTTATTTTTAGTTGTATGGAACCCCATGAAAGTAGTAAGAATAATATTCGAATACTGCTACATCTTTATCTTAAACTTAAAAATGAAAGCTATCTTTGGTATAAACGTGATACTCAATTATCTAGTTTTATTAAAAAACATAACTATACTCTTTTAGAGATGGCAGATAGTGAAGTTTACCGAAAAAAATATCTTCTAGAAGATTACAATGGAACCCTTCATCAAGGGGAATATATAGTTGTAACGAAAGTGGGTTAATATGAAATATAATTTTATTCATGTAACAAATAATGAGATTTTAGATAAAGTTCATCGTTTTAGATACAAAGTTATGCACAATGAATTATCTTGGATTAAAGCCAATGTTGATGGAAAAGAAACTGATATATATGATAATTATTGTAATCAGTTTGCTATTTTGAATAGTGATGGTGAAATTTGTTGTACTATGCGTCTAATTCATCACTCTCCAATAGGTTATCCTACTGAAAGGTTTCTGGATATTAAACAACACTTATATCAACTTGATCGTGATAAACTTGCGGAAATGTCAAGAATATTTATTGATCCTAGATATAGAAATATGCGTGAAACTAAAATATTTATAAGTACTATAGTCAAAAGTCTTGCTTACGAAAAAATAAAAGAGCATGGAATTGAGCATTGTTATGGTATGTTAGAACAAAAGTTTTTGAAGCTTGTTAATATGTTTAAGATACCTTACAAAGCTATTAGTAAGCTTGAACAGGATTATGACAAATTTAAATACCCTAGTATATTACACGTAGAAGAGTTAGAACTACAAAATCCACAGCTTGAAAAATACTGGGATATAAATAAAAAAGTTTCACAATCACATTTAGATAAAAACTTTAATCCAGAAGATATAATTATATAAAAATTATATGAAATATAAAATATTATTTTTATATTAAGATAATTTAAGCATTGAACAGTTTATATATGTTAGAATAATTATCAAATGCTTCATGAGCTTAAAGAAGATATATAATTGGATTATTTAAGGATTATTATTTTAAGCTATTATAAATTAAGGGAGAAAAAATTTGAACTGTAAGTTTTTTTGGAATTTTTTTAGTTCTAGTTCACTTCTTTTTATGAGTTTTACAAGTTTAAACGCTCAAAGTAGTTCTATTTTAAACTCTATTACTAATGATATGTATAGATTTAATAGTGTTGCAACCATAACAAAACAAAATGAACAGTATCAACCTTATATTATATCTGTCTTCCAAGGTAAGGAGTTGGAAAAATTAGGTATATCAAATCTAAAAGAGGCTCTTACTCTAGTACCTGGAGTTGATATATCTACTGATAATTTCAATAATCAAACCTCTATTTTTCGTGGTTCTAATTCTTTGGCATATGGTCAGACAAAACTTTTTATTGATGATGTTTTAGTCAACAATCTTTTCTTTGATGCTTATTCTGAATATCTTGCTATGCCAATTGAGATGATAAAAAGATTAGAAGTAGTAAGGGGACCTGGAAGTAAAACAAATGGTGTAAATGCTTATGCAGGCTCAATAAATATAATAACCTATGCAGAAGATTTTAAAGATTTTGAATCAAAAGATAAATTAATTTTTAAATATGGTTCAGATGATTATAGAATGGGTGGTTTTATAAAAAAGTTTAAAACAGAAAATCTTGATGCAATGGTAGATTTTTATTATCAACAAGACAATAAAAAGCTTTTTGCAGGACCAGATGGTTATTCTCAAGGTTCTATGAGTATTCCAGGTCTTTATGATAATACTGGTTTATCTCAAACAGGTGATGCTCCTGTTTGGTTAAAAGATTACTCTTTGGGACTTAACTTAAAGTACAAAGATTATTCTCTAAAAGGTAGATTACTTGAACATTCACAAGGTAGTGCATATGGTATTAATCTCTCTTTACCTCAAGATAACGATAGACTGAAACTACCTAGCTATTATCTAGAACTTGGTTATGACAAAAATTTTGGGGATTATAATATTGACATAAAAGCTGGAGTCAAATATGATTCATTTGATTCTAAAGCTAAATTAGGTCCAGATGGTGTTAACTTTATGGACTATCCTTTGTATATTAATAGTAATGGTACCATAATCAACGATGTAAATTTTCCTGATGGTATTTATGGGGAACATTTAGCAAAACAAAGAACATTATATCAATCTAGTTATCTTACTTATACTGGATTCGAACAACATGTTATTACTGCTGGTTATCGATTGATAAGGGAAGAGACTATTGATATGGTTTCAAAACTTTCTAATTGGACAACAGGTGATCCAACACTTGTAGATTATACAGAGACTTTTCCTTTTTTTGATAAAAATGCGAAACGAAATATTCAGATTTTTTCTTTGCAAGATGAATTTCAATACAAAAATAATCTGAGTTTTATTTATGGTTTTAATTATGAACAAACATCCTACAAAGATGCAGGATTTGAACCTAGAATCTCTATGGTTTATCAGCAAGATTCAGAAAATATATATAAAGCAATATATAGCCGTGCACATAGAAATCCTTCTTGGCAAGAGATGTTTACAGCAAACAATGCAGCAAGAACTGGTAGTACAAATTTAGAACCTGAAAAAGTAGATGCTTTTGAACTTGCATATATTAAGAAGTTTTCAATGGATAAATATTTACAAACAAATCTTTTTTATTTACAAAATAAAGATCAGATATATAATTCAGCTACAGACCCTTTATATAGAAATGTTTTAGATACAGATATATATGGTTTGGAACTTGAATATACCGGTTATATTACAGCTTCAGATAAATTATATTTAAATTATTCATATGTAACTGGCGATTCTAAAGTTAAAACAACTGGTGTAGAAACAGATTTGACAAATGTAGCACACCATTTAGTAAAAGGATATTACATTTATAATCTTGATGATGATTTAACCCTTAGTGGTATTTTAAAATATGTTAGTTCTAAAGATAGAATATTAGAAGATACTAGAAAAAAAGTACCAGGATATACGACTTTAGATGCAACGTTAAATTATAAAAACCATAAATATGATTATGATATTACATTTAGCATAAAAAATATTTTTGATGCAAATGTTATTTATCCATCTACTCCAAATACTTATATTGAAGATTATGCCCAAGAAGGTAGAACCTTTTTAGTAAGTATAAGAAAGGAGTTTTAAATGAAAAAAATTATTTTTCTTTATTTAATCCTCATTAATATCGCTTTTGGATACAACTATGATGATGTTGTATTAAAAGCACAAGCTTCTATTTTTCCTAAAATTATTCTTTTAGATAAAAAAATAGAAGATAAACTCATTGATGGCAAAATAGTTTATACAATAATTTATGATAAAACAGATTATATGACAGCATTATCTATTAAAGATTTTATAGACAAAAATTTTAAAGGGCAGTTAGATACTTATAATTATAAGATAAACTTAGTTGATTTTAGAGATTTTTCATTGGAAACAAATACATCTGCAATATATGTACTTAATCTAAGTGAACATATTGAAGATATTGCAAATATTGCAAATGAAAAAGGGATAATTTCATTTTCATATGATATTAACAATCTTAAAAAAGGTTTGATGTTTTCATTAGTGATTGAAAAATCAACTGTGTTATATCTAAAAAAAGAGATTTTATTAACTAAAAAGATAGAATTTGTAGATGCTCTATTGCAAATGGTTCAATTTGTTGAAAAAGATTATACAAACCAAATTGATAAACAATATTATAATAATATTAATTTAAAAATGTATTATGCAAGTTTATTTAATGATAAAAAATAGTAGAGTATGTATAGAGTTTAATAATGCAAAAAGAAACAAAGTCTCTTTCAAGTAAAATAGTTTTTTTAATTACATTTGTAACTTTAATTTCTATTTTACTTATTTTTAATCTATTTGAAAAAATAAATAAAGAGGCATTTTTTAATGTAGAAACAGAAAAAGCAAAACTAGTTTTAAATACAGTTGAACCACTTATTGCATTAAATATTTATTTAAATCTAAATAATAAAATTGATCAGTTAACAAAACAACTGGTTTCAAATCCCAATATTTTAGCTATAAAAGTATTGTCAGGTAAAACTTTAATCAATGAAAGAAAATCAGAAGATTTTGATAAAAATATTGATGATTCTTTTATTGTAGAGGATATAATTTATCAACCAAACTCTAAAAAGGAGATAGGGAAGATAATCCTTACATATTCTAATAAAAACTATAATGAACTAATAGATAGGTATACAACCCTTTTAATAAAGGTGCTTTTATTATTTGGAATAGTTTTTTTGATTTTCAGTTTATATGTAAAAAAAGTACTTTCCCCTTTACGTCAAATTGCAAAACTATTAAGAAGTTATTCTCCTGATAAAAATATTCATATACCATTTGATAATCAAAACAATGAGATTGGATTTATTTCAAATGCCTTAAATAATATGCAAGAACGAATCACTCAATATTCAAAACAGCAACAAAATATTAATAAATATCTTGAAGAAAAAGTAGATGAAAAAACACAAGAACTACGAAGACAATTATATACAAATGCACTAACAGGTTTACCTAATAGACGTAGTCTTTTACACGATATTAGTCATTATGATAATAGTGCTTTATTGATAGTTAATATTGATGATTTTAAGGAAATTAATGATTTTTTTGGGCATGCTGTAGGAGATAGTATTTTAATATCTTTTTCAAAAAAATTATCTGATATTATTATCCAAGAAAAAAATATTACATTGATACATCTAGCAGGTGATGAGTTTGCTTTATTTTTTCAAAGAAAGCCTTCTAAAAATGAATTTGTTTTATTTGCACATAAACTTATTGAAAATATAGAAAAAATAATTTTTCATCATGAAACTAATGAATTATCTGTAAGGGTAACCATTGGTGCAACCTATCAAGCACAAGAGGCTTTAGAAAAAGCAGATATTGCTTTAAAGTCAGCTAAAAAACAAAAAAAAGATTTTCTACTTTATGATGAAACTTTAAATGTAGAACAACAATATAGAAACAATATGGAATGGACAAAAAAACTTAATTGGGCAATTGAAAATGATAGAATAAATAGCTTTTATCAA
Organism: Halarcobacter sp.; assembly: GCA_050296315.1. GTDB lineage: Bacteria > Campylobacterota > Campylobacteria > Campylobacterales > Arcobacteraceae > Halarcobacter. The sequence continues at coordinate 155,590 of JBNKRE010000003.1, read as the reverse complement.
CTTATATTTGATAATAGAACAAATAAAATAGTTAGTGCAGAGTGTTTGATTCGTCTAATTGATAAAGATGATAATATAATCACCCCTTACAATTTTTTATTGATAGCTAAAAAGAGTAAACTTTATTCAAAATTAACAAAAATTATGATTCAAAAAAGTTGCCAATATTTTGAGCATTTAGATTGTGATTTTTCGATTAACTTATCTGTTGAAGATGTATTAGATGAAAGAATTGTAGATTATATTTCATACAATATAAAAAAATACAATGTGGGTAAAAAAATTGTATTTGAACTTTTAGAAACAGAAGGTATTGAAAATTATGAGGAGGTTTCATCTTTTATAAATGAGATGAAATCTTTAGGTTGTCGAATTGCAATTGATGATTTTGGTTCAGGATATTCAAATTTTGAGTATATACTTCAACTTAATATTGATTATATCAAAATTGATGGTTCTTTGATTAAAAATCTTGATAAAGATATAAATGCTCAAATCGTTGTTGAAACAATCGTAAACTTCGCTAAAAAACTTGATATTATAGTTATAGCAGAATATGTTCATAATGAAGCTATCCATGAAAAAGTAAAAGAGTTAAATATTGATCGTTCTCAAGGATTTTTACTTGCAAAACCTCAAAAGAGTATTAGTTTATAGATTACTAATCTTGTAGAAGGTATAGCTCAAGAATCAAATCTAGGAAAAATAAATTATAATCTTAGATTTTTTTAATTTTTATATTAAAAGAAGCACCTTCTAAATTATTTTTAACTGATATTTTTCCATTTAAGTATTTTTCTGCAATGATTTTACTTATATAAAGTCCAAGTCCTGTTCCATTTAATTCTTGTTTTGTAGAAAAATAGGGATTAAATATCTCACTTAATATTGAGTCATCAATACCACCAGCATTATCATAAATTTCAAATATAATATGTTGCTCATCCTCTTTAATCAATAATAAAATTAACTTATTATCTATTTTGCTTCTTAATAAAGCTTCTTTTGAGTTATTTATAAGGTTTAATAATATTTGTAATAGTTCTGTTTTATATGTATGTATTGTTGTTTCTAATTGGTTTTTTATTTTAAATACTATTTTATTTTCTTCAAGATTTAAACTTATAATATCTTTAATCTCTTTTATAAGAATATCAACTGAAATTTCTTCTTTATTTTTTGTAGGTTTAAAATAGTTTCTAAAATTGTCAATGATTTTTGAGAGTTTTGAAGATTGTTCAACAATACTATTTATATAATCTTTTGTTTTCTTTTTATCTAAATCATCAAGTTCAATATCTATTAATAGATTATTTGCAGTCATTGATATTATGTTTAATGGTTGTCTCCATTGATGTGCAATTATATTTAACATATCACCCATTGCTATATTTCGTGATTGTGAAATCATAATTTCATCTTTTTGTTCTAGTTCTTTTGTTGATACATGAATAAGATGAGAAAGTGCTTGTATTGTTGTACTTACATTTTTTTCAATTTTTACAGAGATTTTTTTAGTATTGATCTCATTTGATTCACTTAATGCTAATATAGTCATACTCTGATTGAGTAATTGTTTACTATTTTTATTACTAAAAAACTCCCCATAAGTATAAAATCCACAAGTTGGAGCAATTTGGTTGTATATTAGTGTTTCATTTTCAATTTTTTCTGGCATAAATCTTCTTCTTGCCATACACGAATAGATAAATATACTCTCCATTTTTTGATTATAAAGTTTGTCAATATGGTTTTGCGTTTTATCTAATATTGCATTTATATTACCATAACCAAATCTTACTTCATCCCCTTCACTTAAGTTTCCTGCAAAAAGTAGAGATCCATCGTCATTTTTCGCAATAACTGCTCTTGCAATACATACGCCATTTTTTTGTAAAATTAAAGGAAATTCTATACCAATAGCTGGCAATTGTTCACTTATACTTTCTCCTAAATAATAGTTATAAGTATCTACAGCAGTTTTATCATTAATAGTATAAACTCTATTTTTATCAACTTTTGTTATTTTAAGTTTTTGACCAATAGGAAGCCAATTAAAACTATAATCAGTAAATACGTTAAGTTTTAAACTACTTAAAGAAACTCCTACAATACCATCTTGATATATAGAATCTTTAGTAAAAACGTATGTTTGTTTAAACTCTCCTTTGTCACCTGCTAATCCACCTGCAACTATTACATCTTTATGTATATTTGAAATTCCATTTAAGTATTCTTCTCCATTACCTAATAATCCATCAATAAAAGATATAATAACTTTTGTATCCTCTTTAACTAGTTCTGTAGCTATTTTTTTACCAGCATCAAAATAATTTTCAAATTTGTTTGTACTATATGTTTTCAGCTTTACATCTTCAAATTTAGTAAAACTTATTACAGTCTCTTTTGTAGATACCAAACCATTTTTTATCTCTCCATCAGTAGTAGAACCTATTAAAGATGCAAAAGGGAAATAGTTTGAGATTTTTTTTAAAAGTGTTTCTATAAATTCATAATTATTTTGGGATGTAAATATTTGAATTAAAAGCATTGAAGAGTCTTTTATATTATTATCTTGTATAAAGTTATTCAAGTTTTCATATGTAGAGTAGTAAGTATTTAATGTTTTCATTTAATTATCCAAATATTTGTTAATTAATTATACATTAAAATTAAATAAAAAAAACTAGTTTAAATTTAAAATGGAAGTTAATGGAAAGTGTCGATGAATAAAAAAAATAAAATTATTATTAGCTTTTATAAAAAACTTGAAATTATAGTTATGGTAGAATATCTTTACAATAAAAAGTAAAAGAGCTGAATTTAAAGCTATTTTCTAATAAAAACTCAAGAGAGTAATTATTAAATGTACACTAATCATTTATATCAAAATATTGCAGATAAATTTAATCTAGGTAAATTAATAAAAATAGAGCTTATCCAAAACTTATGGAGTGGTTATGGAGAATTGGTTCGATTAAAGTTTTTAGATAAAACTATTATTGTAAAACATGTAAAACTTCCAAAAATATCTTCCCATCCTAGAGGTTGGAATACAGATCTTTCCCATCAAAGAAAAGTTAAATCTTTTCAAGTTGAAGTCAATTGGTATAAAAAATTTAGTGAAACTATTGATGAAAATTGTCGTATTCCAAAAGCTCTTAAGTGTTATCAAAATGAAGATGAATTTCTTATCGTTATGGAAGATTTATCAAGTGCTGGTTTTTCTTCAGTCATTTTTAATGCATATAAAACTCATTTAAAATCTTGTCTTAGTTGGTTAGCAAATTTTCATGCGAAATATATGAATGTACGAGTAGATATTATTTGGGAAATTGGAACTTATTGGCATTTAGATACAAGACCAGAGGAATATGAATTATTGGAAGATGTTAAACTAAAAAAATTTGCTAAATCTATTGATGAAGTATTAAAAAATACTAAATATCAAACAATAGTTCATGGTGATGCAAAACTAGCAAATTTTTGTTTTACTCCTGAGGGAACCTCTTGTGCAGCAGTAGATTTTCAATATGTAGGTCATGGTTGTGGTATGAAAGATATAGTATATTTTATGAGTAGTGCAATAGAACCAGAAGTTTGTGAAAAAAATCAAGAATGGATATTAGATACCTATTTTGATTTATTAAAAAGTGCCTTGAAACATTATCAATCAAATATTAATATTGAAGATATAGAAGAGGAATGGAGACCATTATTTTGTGTTGCATGGGCTGATTTTCAACGTTTTTTAAAGGGTTGGAGTCCCAATCATTTTAAGATAAATTCATATTCAGATGGCTTAACAAACAAGGCATTGGATTATTTATCAAATAAGATATAAAATATTTTATGTCAAATATGATTCAGTATTTGTTTGATAATTATTAGCTATTGAAAAGTTTTCACTTTGAGTTTCTCTGTTAGCAAATAATTCTTCATAGCTCATTCTTTGAGATTGAAACCAAGTTTTAAAATCTTCAATAGATAGTGTTTCTTTATTTGAATTATTATTTTCTTCAATATCTATTTTTATGTCATATAAAGATGGTGAAGTAATATTTTTTAAATTTGAAATATCAAAACTATTATTTTCATCATCAATTTTCTGGAATGTTCTTTTTAGTGCAAATGAGATTTGTAGATTATAATTTTTTTCTTGAGTTGATATATTAAAATTCCCTGAAAAATCTATATCAGTTTGATATTTTGGTTTATGTAATTCTTCTAAATATTCTTCTCTTGATTGTTCTAAAAATAGATTTAATTCATCTTTGTCTTTTATCTTTTCAATCTTTTCTCTACGTTCTTGGATTTTTTGTTTCGCTTCTTCTATTAATTTATTTTCATAATTGTTTGAAGGTAAATCTGATGAAAATGTGTTAAGTATTGTTTCAAATATTTTTTTATGTATCAATTGTTTTTCACTCATTTGTGATTCTGGTATGTATTCATTAGGTAGATTTGTAGTTATATTTTTTTGTTCTTTTATAATATTTGGATTGTTTGATTCTATTAATTTCTTATTTGTATTAAGTTGTTGTGAAATATCAGTCTCATTATAATTCATTTGATTTAAATTTGCAATTATCATAAGATCTCCTTTAAACTTATTCTAAGAATTGTATAATATATTTTCTTTTAATAAACTTATATTTATATATAGAATTAAAAATATATAATATTATATATTGGTAAAATTAAGCATTAATTATATACACTAAGCAATAAAAATATTAAAATAAATGGAGTTTAATTTTTATGCTAGAATCAGATGTTTTTAATAGAAAGTTTGCAAATGCTGAGATTATCAGTGCTTCTAAATATAATATACTTATTGGGATTGTTTTATGCTGGGGCTTTTTAGTTAATTGGTTTTTAGTTGTAAATATAGATCCTATATTTTTAAGAAGTATTAATATTTGGTTGTTTTTAATAGTTTATTTTGCTTCATGTATATTTGGTGTATATTTATTTAATAAATCAGATAATCCTTCAATTAGTTTTTTAGGTTACAACTTTGTCGTTTTACCTTTTGGTCTTGTTGTAAATATGGTTGTTTCACAATATGATACACAATTGGTAGTAGAAGCAATAAAAGTCACTAGTGGTGTTACTATTATCATGATGGTTTTTGGTTCAATTTTTCCTAAATTTTTTCAAAAAATAATTGGAGCTCTTACTATAGCTTTATTTGCTGTCATTATTATTGAACTTATTCAAATATTTGTATTTGGTATCCATCAAAATTGGATAGATTGGGCAATAGTAATTATATTTTGTGGATATATTGGTTATGATTGGGGAAGAGCCAATCAAATACCTAAAACAGCAGATAATGCAGTAGATAGTGCAGCTGCTTTATATATGGATATTATAAATCTATTTTTAAGAATTTTGAGAATTATGGGTAGACGTAGATAAAATTAAATATATATCATTGAGAGTATTAAGAATAATTAATATATTATGCTTTTTTAGAATAAGGATATATATTTTGGATACGAAAAGAACTGTAGGTTTATTTGGTGCAATTGCTATTGGTGTTGGAGGTATGGTCGGAGGTGGTATTTTTGCCGTATTAGGTGAAGCCGTATCCCTAGCTCATGGAGCTACTGTAATAGCTTTTTTATTTGCAGGAATTGTTGCTTTTTTAACTTCATATTCATATGCCAAATTATCTGTAAAGTTTCAAACAAGAGGTGGAACAGTAAGTTTTATTGATGAAGCTTTTGGACATAATTATTTATCTGGTAGTGTAAATTTTATGTTATGGCTTAGTTATTTAGTAACTATATCATTATATGCTGTAGCTTTTTCATCTTATGCACAAGCTTTGTTTGGAAGTTCAAACTTTTTGTTAAACCATATTTTTATCTCAGTTGCGATTTTATTACCTTTATTTATCAATCTTTTTAGTGCATCTTTTGTTAGTAAATCAGAAACTGCTGTTGTAATCATAAAGATTTTGTTATTAATTTTGATTATAGTTGCAAGTTATTCTTATCTTGATTTTGAGCGTATGTCTCCTGCAAAGTGGGAGGGTAGTTTGTCTATTTTAGTTGCAGGTATGATTATTTTTGTTGCATATGAAGGTTTTGAACTGATAGCAAATTCAGCAGAAGAGATAAAAAATCCAAAATCAAATTTGCCAAAAGCTTTTTATATTTCTGTTTTATTAGTTATTATTTTATATCTTTTAATTGCAATTACAACTATATGTGCAGTTGATGAATCTAAATTGATTGATGCAAAAGACTATGCCTTGGCAATTGCTGCAAAACCTGCATTAGGAGATATTGGATTTACTATTGTATCTATTGCGGCACTTTTAGCAACATTTTCTGCAATAAATGCCACAATATATGGAAATGGTAGGTTAGGATATATACTCGCCATAGAAGGGGAATTACCGTCAGTATTTAATAAAGAAAAAAATGGAATACCATCTTTAAGTATTATTATCACTGCTTTATGTAGTCTATTTATGGCAAATAGTATTGAATTATCACAAATAGCAATTATTGGTAGTGCAAGTTTTTTACTAATATTTTTTATTGTAAATATGGCTGCTTTAAGACTTTATAAACAAATAGATGCAAATAGACAAATATTAGTTTTATCTTCTCTTATAAGTTTTATTGCATTATTTACACTTCTTTATCATACATATACAACAGATAAAATCTCTTTATTGATTTTTTTTATATTTATATTGCTATCTGCATTATTTGAATTCTTTTATGGAAGAATGGTTAGAAAACATATTTTTAACAGAGCATATGAATAAAATAAATAATATTATAAATTTAAGTAAGAATTGTATAAAATGTTAAATTAGAAACTCAATAAAGGATTTTAAATGCAATCAGGTGTTGAAGTAGTAAAATATCCAAGATTAAAGCTTCGAGTTATTCTATCTTTTATTTGTACATTTATTCTTATGCTACCATTGATTTTACAGTCACCTAATAAAATATTAGGAATAGTGATTTTTTCTATTGTTGTATTTTTAGCTGTACTTGTAATTAGTAGCTTATTAAATATAAAAAACAATAAAATGAAAATAGGTTTTTTATCACTTATTGTTCTTATTTTTGTATTAAAAACTTATGAATCTTATTATATCGCATATATGGTTTTACCAAAGGCTTTGATAGTTAGTATTGTTTTTACAGCTATTTTTGCACTTATATTTAGAGCAATATCACTTTTTAGTGAAAATAAATAAGTTTTATTTACTATTATACTCTCTTACTTTATTGATAGCTACAACTGCAGCAGGTAGTAAAGCCTCACTTAGTGCTGGATGTATATATAACATCTCTTTTAGATGTCTAATATCGTTGTTTATATGCATGACTGTTAGTACTTGGTGTATCATTGTAGAACTCTCTGGCCCAATCATATGACAACCTAATATCTCATAATTATCTGGATTTATTATAAATTTTGTTATGGGGTATTCTAATTTAGTTGCTTGTGCTTTTGCACTTGCTAGCCATTTTGTTGAGCTTGTAATATATTTTAGATTTTTTTCTTTTGCCTCTTTTTCGGTTATACCTACACTAGCAACTTCAGGATGTGTAAAAACAGCATGGGGCATGTATTTGAATTTTAGAGGTTCTTTACAATCTTCTAATAAAATTTTTGCTAAATGATTCATCTCATATGCTGCTGCATGTTGTAACATATAAACTCCAGATGCATCACCAACTACATAAACTCCTTTTGCAGTTGTTTGGAAAAACTCATCTCTTTTTATAAACCCCTTTTTATCAAATTCTATTGTAGTATTTTCTAGATTTAGTAAATCTGCATTTGATTCTCTACCTATAGCATAAAGTAGTGCATCACAAGTATGTTTTTTTGTTGTTTTATCTTTATTTTCTAAAATTAAATCAAACTTTTTATTATCATATTTTGTCTCTTTTATCGAGGTGTTATACTCTATATCAACAACTTTTCCAAATTGTTTTTTAAAGATTTCAATTATCTCTTCATCCTCTTTATTTAAGATATTTTCACTTCTTATTAAAAGTTTTGTCTCAACTCCTACAGCTGAAAAGAAAAATGCTAATTCACAAGCAATAAAACCTGAACCAACTATACTAATTGATTTTGGTATTTTCCCTTTTAATGGAAATATATCATCACTTGTCCATGCTTTTTCATGTTCAGGCTTAATTGGTCTAGTTCCTGTAGCTATAACAATCTTTGGTGCAGTTATCTCTTTATCATTTATTTTTATTACATTATTAGATAAAAAAGAAGCAACTCCCCTTAGTATAGTTACATTTTCATTAAACTTTTTTTCATAAATTGATTCAACTTTTGAGATATAATTGTTTGTATCTTCAAATATTTTTTCTAAGTCTATTTTATTTATATTAGAGTCTATAAAATGTCTATTTGATTCTTTTATTGTTTGAGCAGTATGCGCATATCCTAAAAGGAGTTTAGATGGTACACAACCTCTATTTGCACAGGTTCCACCCAATGTAGATTTTTCTATTATTGCAACTTTTTTACCATTTTTACCAGCTGTTGATGCTAAATTGCTAGCTCTACCTGCTCCAATTATTATTAAATCAAATTTTTCCATTTGGAACTCCTATAAAGTTTGATATATAGTATATAAAAAAATATATTATGTTTATTAAGTTTAAAAAATAATTATATTAAGATTAAAACAAATAAACTAAGTTTTAATGTGACAAAAATGTGACGAAGTTTTATTATAATGAGAATATAAAAATATAATATAGGATGATATAAAGGTATTAATAAAGGCTTCATTATGATAAATACAAAATTTAGAGATACACAATTAGAATATGTCGCAAATAATATTGATATACAAGAATCAATCCCAAATAATTTTTCACAAGATAAAATTTCAAAATCTGAATTTAATAAAATGTTAAAAGAGATATCCCTATCAAATATAAGCGAATATGAAAAAAAACTTTTTTTTACTATTATAGAAGATAAATATATCACAACAAAAGAAGCAGAATCTTTAACTTATGAACAAATAAAAAAAATCAAAGATTTAATATTGGAAAAGGATAAAAAAGGGGAATATATTGAGGCTTCTTTTATTAATGCAAGCTATAAAGCAAATGCATTAATGTTTAGTGCAATGGTAAGTGATGATGAAGATTTTAATAAAGCATTTCATAATATTTTAAAAAGTTTAAATAAAACAAAAGATATATTAAATTTTATGATTTTAGTTGCAGGGGTAACTGATCCAGCAACTATAGTTGGGTTTGATGAGTATTTAAATACAGAGTATGGTTTTAAACAAATAAAGAGGGATGATTTAAATTTTTATTTGGAAGAAAATATTGATGATTTAAAAGAAAATTTAAATAAATCTATAAATGATAGTTTAAAAGAGTATTATAAAGAGGCTTTATCTTATTATATAAAACTAAAAGAGTATTATGCAATTGAAAAAAATGATTCTCATAAAAAATGGCAAGAGGATAAAATATTAAACTATTTGGATATTAGATAAATACAAAAAATAAATTAATAATCAATCTTAACTACCTTCTAATAAAAATCTTGATAAAACTATGTTCATGAAACAAAAAATTTATTTAATACCTGGTCTTATGACAGATGATAGATTATGGTCTAGACTTGAACCATATTTAAGTGAATATGAGCTAGTACATCTACCAATACCTTTATATGAAGATTTTGATAAAATTATAAATGAAATAAATAAAAATATAGTTTGTGAAAAAATTAATCTTTTAGGGTTTTCTTTAGGTGGTTATATTGCTTCTTATTATGCACTAAAAAACCCAAATAAAGTAAATAAGTTATTTTTACTAAGTTCTACTCCAAGCAATACAGAAGCAAAAGATATTCCAAGAAGAGAAAAGAAACTTGAAATTGCTAGAAAAAATAAATTTACACCTTTAGATGAAAAAAAAGCTATTGAACTTTTGGAATTAAAAGATGATAAAGAGCTTATAAAGGTTACTTGTTCGATGTTTAATGAGTTGGGAAAAGACACTTTTGTACCACAACTTTCATGTACTCTAAAAAGAGTTGATTTGCTTGATGAGTTATTAGACTTAAATTTTCCTATAAAGTTTTATTATAGTACAAATGATAGATTGCTAAATCATCCTTGGATAAAACAACTTAATGAAAAAGAGCATAATTTTAAATTAGAGTTTAGGGAAGGAACAAGTCATAATATCTCTTTAGAATTTCCAAAAGAGCTAAGCATTGAGATAAAAGAGTGGATGGAAAATAAATAAAGTTATAGATAAACTTTCCGAAAGGAAAGTTTATAAACTTAAAATTGCTGCTAAAGATGGTACCTTTTGAGCAATTTGAATAGCAATACTACCAAGTTTTAATATTTGTTCTTTTAAAAGTGCTTGATCTAAGTTTACTTTAGAAGCCTCTTTTACTAAAATAATAAGCTCATCATATTTTTGTAAATCTTTAGTATCTGGTGTTATTGTTTTTATATCTTCTTTTGATAAACCAATTAATTGATTTAGTTCCTTTTTATATTTTCCTTCAAATACCTTTTTATTTTTTTCTAATTCTTTTTTTAGATTTGATTCAAAACCTTCCAAATCAAACTCAAATGTTTCTGACATCTTTTACTCCTTCTGTTTTTTTAAAATATTGTCAATTTTACTAATCTCTTCTTTTATTGATTGAGCAGTTTTTGTAATATCATCAATCTTATTTTCTGCTAATTGTGCTTTATCTATATATGATGAGATTCTTTCAGATGCTTTAGATAACTCTTTGGTAATATTTGTTCTTAAATTCTTTTCAATCCCAAGTTCTTGAAGTAGTTCATTTTGTGTTTCATGAACTTTTACAACAGATGCTAAATAGCCAGTTACAATAGAATTTGCATAATGTACAGCTTTATAAGATTTATTTATAGAGTTTAAAACTTCATTTTCTTGCTTTATTAAAGGTGTTAACATCTCTTTTCTCATTTTCTCAATATCATCATGAATAGTTTTGATAAATATCTCCATACCTTTTATAACTTTTGCTTGTAAAGTTGTTGGAGCATTTTCTTTAAAAGCATAATTAATAGCCAACAATAAAGATCTATTATCATGTTCATTTGCAAGTTTTTGTTGGTTTTTCATAGCCTGAGATATTTGATAAGGGGTATAAACATTATCTACAAATCTATTTACATCATTTTTCATGCGTTCAAATAATAATTTGGCAAGTTGAATATGTGATTCTTGTATTTTTACTAAATCTCTACCAACTGTAGCAGATAATTCTACTGATTGTTTTGGAACTTGTGAACAGGCACTAAATAGTAAAACTATTAGAAAGTATAAAATTGTTTTTTTCATGCTAATTCTTATACTTTTGCATAATTTAGAAGTTTTGAGTTTGTAATCCACCCTAAAACTTTTCCATTTTTTGTACCATCTTCTGTAATAAATACATCAGAACACAGCTCATTTTCATCCATCAATCTTTTTACAATAGATAGATTATCTAAAGGCTTAGCTGTTTCAAAGCTCTTCTCTGCAATATTTTTGTAATAATCTTTAGCTAAAAGCTCCGATAAAGTATGGGAATCCATAGATTTTTCGTCAGTTGTGTATTTCACTAAAAATTCATCTATGATACTTTTATGAAGCATATACACTATTTTTCCATTTTTTAAAAAAGGGATTCTTCTTCTATCACCATTTAGATTTTGTGTTATAATATGGGCTTTTAAAACTACTTTAGTCTCATCTCTTTCATCAAGATTAAACAATGATATTTTTGATAAAAGAGTCATAATCTCTTCTGCTTTGATTGATTGTAGTTTTTCATGAGGAGTTAATTGTTTGATTAGTGCTTCATTTGTTTTTGCGGCTGTTTCAAAGTTTTCTTTTGAAAAGTAATAAGCGATAACAGCACCTACCCAAGTACTTATTAGAGGCAAGATTATTGTAAACATCTCTTTTATATCTTTTATGGTGGTTTTGTTATTTAACATGATCACTAAACTAAAAATCATAATTATTGCTGATGAAATAAGAATTAAGTTTTTTGCTATTTCAAATCTTTCGTCATTGTTTTCAATCTCTTTTGCCATCTCTTTCCCTTTTTTTGATATCTATTTTGTATATGAAACCAACTAACTTATCGTTTTAAAACCTTTTTTATATATTATCAAATAAATATTACAAATAACGTCACAAATTACTAAATTTCAAAAGTCTTTATTTAGTTTCACATTGTGAAACTAAATAAAATTAATATAATCGGTAAATATATTATTAAATCCTATTGCATTAATATTAACTATTATTACAAAAGGAGTGAAATATGTCGAAAAAAATATTAATAATAGCTGGCGATTTTGTAGAAGATTACGAGTTAATGGTACCTTTTCAGTGTTTAAAAATGTTAGGTCATGATGTGGATGTTGTTTGTCCTGATAAAAAAGCTGGAGATACTGTTAAAACTGCAATTCATGATTTTGAAGGTGATCAAACTTATACTGAAAAGCCAGGTCATAACTTTGCCTTAAATGCAACATTTGATGAAATTGATGAAAAAACTTATGATGCTTTATTTATCCCAGGAGGACGTGCTCCTGAATATATCAGATTAAATCAAAGAGTTTTAGAAATGGTAAAACATTTTGATGAAACAAATAAACCTATTGGTTCTGTATGTCATGGTATACAAGTTTTAGTTGCAGCTGGAATTGTTAAAAATAGAACTTGTTCATCTTATCCTGCTTGTTCACCTGATGTAAATATGAATGGTGGTACTTGGGTTGATGTTGGTTTTGAAGGTGCTCATGTTGATGGTAATTTAGTTTCTGCTGCTGCATGGCCAGCACATCCAGAGTTATTAGCAAAATTTAATGAACTTTTATAAAACTTATGCAAAACTAGTAAATAGTTTTGCATAAGGAACCTTCATGTCTGAATTAAAATCTCTTACAAAGGGTTTACAAGTTTATAAAGAGATTATAAACTATGGTAAACCTATTTTAGCAACTACATTGTGTGAAAGACTAAATATAAATAAAAGTACTATGTCAAGGATTTTGCAAAGCTTAAAAGATGAAAACTATATAAGTTATATGGATAGTAGCAATGAAATTATTCCAAATAATTTAGAAAATGAAATTACTAAAAAAACAAAAATAGAGCTTTTGGTTCAAAGAACAAAACCTTTATTGGAACAAATTAATAAAAAAACAAACGAATGTGCATATCTAGGAATATTTGATAACAATAAAGTTCTATATCTAAATCAATTAGATTATTCAACTAGAAAAGTAAAAACTAGAAGTAGCATTGGTTTACATGCGCCTTTACATACAAATGCTTTGGGCAAATCAATTTTGGCATTTGGAAATTATGATTTAGAAAAACTAAAACTAAACCAATATACCCATAATACAATTACTGATTTGAATTTATTAAAAGATACATTAGATGAGGTATTAAAAAACGGCTATTCAATAGATAATAGTGAGTTTGAAGATAATATGTGTTGTGTCGCTGTACCTTTATTTAATCAAGAGAATATTTTAATTGGTGCTGTTGGTATTTCAGGAAGTAAACAAAGACTAAAAACAGAAAAAATAGATGATTTTGGAGTAAAGCTTACTAATATAGTAAGTAGTTATAAACTTATTTGTTAATTTTAAAGGATAGTGTTATGTTAAAAGTTTTTTTTCTTTTTTTTATCCCTTTATATCTCTATTCCCAAACTATTTTAAAATTTGCAAATGAGGAAATGAATATTACTGTAGATAAAATATCATCAAATATGGGTATTGTTTGGGGTATGGTATTTATCGATGAAAATAGAATATTATTTACTCAAAAACGTGGTAGATTTGGAATCTTAAATCTAAAAACAAAAAAAATAAAATATATAGATGCTAACCTTGATATTTATAATAAAGGGCAAGCAGGTCTTTTAGATGTACAAACCTCTCCATACTTTACAAAAGATAAAATAATATATTTTACATATGTAAAAGATTTAAACGGATATGGTGTAACAACTTTAGCAAAAGCAAAATTCTCTAACGATGAGTTAACAAATATAAAAGATATTTTAGTAACTAAATCAAAAACAGATACAACTAGACACTTTGGGAGCCGTATAACTTTTGATGATGAAAACCACATATATTTTAGTGTAGGGGATAGGGGAGTTAGACCAAATGGACAAAATCTTTCTAATCATGCAGGTTCTATACTAAGACTTAATCTTGATGGTTCAGTACCAAAAGATAACCCATTTGTAAATAAGAAAAATATTTTACCAGAGATATACAGTTATGGACATAGAAATCCACAAGGATTGTTTTATGACAAAGTAAGTAAAACCTTATTTAGTATTGAACATGGTCCAAGAGGTGGTGATGAGATAAATATTATAAAAAAAGGGTTAAACTATGGTTGGCCAATAATCTCTTATGGAAAAGAGTATTGGAATCCATTTCCCGTAGGAATAGGAACACACAAAGAGGGGATAGAGCAACCAATTCAAGTATATATTCCTTCAATTGCACCTAGTTCTTTAATAGTATATCGTGGGAAAATGTTTGAAAAATGGGATGGAAATTTATTGAGTGGTGCATTAAAATTGACTCATCTAAATAGAATAATTTTAAATAAAAAAAATAAAGTGATAAAAGAAGATAGGATATTAAAAAATCTAAATGAGCGTATAAGAGATATAATTCAAGATAAAAAAGGGAAGATATATATATCTACAGATAGTGGAAATATATACTCTCTATCTGTAAATGAAATTTAGCTTTGTGATTTTTCTAGATTTTTTGGTGTACATTTTTTAGAAATAATACAAGTAGGACAAAAGTCTACTAGTCCAGCTATTAATGGAATTACTCCTAAATAGAACCAAACAATACCTGTAAAAAACCCAACTGCTATTAATACAATACCTAATACAATTCTAAAAGGTCTACAAAAAGCTCTAATCTTATCAAACTTATTCATTATAACTTTCCTTTATAATTTTTCCATAATTATATATTATAAAACTTAATAAGTTGTTAAGAAATATTATTATATTTTCTTATAATTAGCCAGCTTTAAAATCTATTTTTTTATAAACTTCAATTCCTTCTAAATCAATTTTTGATTGATAAACTAATATTTCTACACCTTCTTGCTGGGCTTTTATAAACCCTTCATAATACTTTTTATCAATTTGTTTTGCAATCTCAAATGGTAAATCATCAGTTCTTTGGATGATATATAACATAACTGCTCTATGCCCTTCATTTACCATACTTATAAGTTCTTCTAAATGTTTTGCGCCTCTTGTTGTAACTGCATCAGGAAAAGCAAGAGTATTTTCAAGTTTTAAACTAACACTTTTTATCTCTACATAACACTTTTTATCTTCATTTTCAAGTAAGATATCAATTCTACTATTTTTGCCATATTTTTGTTCTGGCTTTAATGAACTATATCCTTGTAACTCTTTTATAGTTTTATTATTTATAGCTTCAATTGCAATTTTATTTGCAACACCTGTATTAGTGCAGATTAAAATATCTTCCATTTTTGTAAGTTCTAATGTATATTTTAATTTTCTTTTTGGATTATCATGAAAACTAACCCATACATCACAGTTTAGTTCAATACAACTAGTCATTGCTCCACTGTTTGGTACATGTGCTGTAATCTCTTCACCATTTTCTAAAACAATATCAGCTAAAAATCTCTTGTATCTTTTTATTAATTTACCTTTATATAATTTATCAAATTTCATAAAACTCCTTTTTTTGCTTTTATCAAAACTATACTTATAAAAAACTTGGAATAAAAATTGCATATATTTTTTTATGGATAAACAAATAATATTTGATGAACAAAAACATATTTTAAATTTTGAGACTATGGATACCTTGCATCAAGAATTTATAAATATTTATAATAGTGTAAATATCAATTCAATAGAAAGTATTGTACAAAAAGCAAATGAATTGTTAGAACATAGTAAAAGGCACTTCAAAGAAGAAGAGAATTTAATGGAGCAATACAACTATCCAACTATACGTGAGCATAAAGATGAACATACAAAAGTATTAGCTGAGTTAGAATATTTTATAAGAAATTCACACTCTATGTTTGGTAAAAAGATGTTAAAAGCATATTATCTTGAAAAATTACCTGATTGGTTTGATTTGCATCTAATAAGTATGGATAGTGATTTGGCTTCTTTTCTAAAAAAGACAAAGGGTGATTAATGGGTATATTTGAAGAAAAAATCAAACAAGATATTATGCAAACAATTTTTGCAGATAGTTTAAAAATGTACGAAATAATAGATGGTAAATTTAGCTTAAATGATGAACAAAAACAAAAATTATTAGAAAAAATTAGTAACTTTAACAGCGATTTAAATGAACTACTAAAAGATATAAAACTTTCATAGGATTTTAGATGATAACACCTGCAATAGGAACACAAGAATTATATAAACAATTACAAGCTTTAATAGATAGCGATATTCCAGTATTTATACATGGAAGTCCAGGAATAGGAAAATCATATATAGTAAATGATATAGCAAAACAAAACGATTTAGAAATAATTGATGTAAGACTTTCTCAACTTGATGCTGTTGACTTAAGGGGTATTCCAACCATTGCAAATGAACAAACAAAATGGATGCCACCAGTTTTTTTACCAAGCGATGAAGACTCAAAAGGTATTTTATTTTTAGATGAGTTAAATTCAGCTCCACTTTCAGTACAAGCTGCTATCTATCAGTTAGTACTTGATAGAAAAATTGGTGAATATACTATGCCAAAAGGTTGGAGAATAGTTTGTGCCGGTAATAAAATAGATGATAAAGGGATTGTTTTTAAACTTCCTAGTCCACTTATTAATAGAATGGTTCATATAGTTCTTGAAGCTAAATATGATGATTTTAAAATATGGGCTATACAAAATGAGATACATCCGTTTGTTATTGGTTTTCTTGGATTTAGACCTGATTTACTTAGCACTGAAGTTCCAAGTTCTACTGAGACAAATCCTGCTTTTTGTACACCAAGAGCATGGAATATGTTATCAAATATATTAAAAAACACAAAAGATATAAAAACAATCAATCCAATAATCTATGGTAGTGTAGGGTATGGTGCAGGTATTGAGTTTGTATCATTTATAAAAGTTTACAAAACCTTACCAGATATTGATGCAATCTTAGAAGGTCATTGTGAAGATGTACCAGAGGAACCTAGTGCATTATATGCTCTTTGTGCGGCAATTATAGAAAAATATTCAAAAACAGAACAAGCAAAACATCTGTTTACTTATTCAAATAAATTGCCAGTTGAATTTAATGTAATGCTAATAAAAGACTTAATAATAAAAGATGAGGATATAGCTGAATTAGAAGCATTTGATGCTTGGATGGAGCAATATGGTGACTACATCATATGATGAAATCTTTAAAAAAATAAGAATTAATTTTTTATTTAATCATCCTTTTTTATCTGTACTTGCTTTATCTATCCCTACAACTTTTGAGGATAATAAGTATAGTGCCTTTCAAACAAATGGAAGCAAAATTAGTATCGATTTGAAAAAACTTAAAAGATATAGTGATAATGAGATAACATATCTTTATGCACATACACTTTTGCATATAGTTTTAAAACATCCTTATAGACAAAAAACAAGAGAAAAAAAACTTTGGAATCAAGCATGTGATTTGGTTATAAATCTTGTTATGAGTAGCTTTAGTGATGTGGGTTCTATGCCAAACGATGAAGTTTTGGATTTGGATTTAGAAAATAAATGCGTTGAAGAGGTTTATGAAATACTTCAAAAACAAGAAAATGAAGAGGAGAGTGAATCTTCAGATTCTAGTGAAAAAAAAGAACAAGATATAAAAACAAAACCTAATGAAAAGGGTAAATTAGAAGCCTATATCTACGATGAATCAAAACTTGACTTAGAAGATGTAGAGGATGAAAAAACATCACAAGGAGAAAGAGAAAAGCTTGATGGGATAATTATTCAAGCACTTTCTATTGCAAAAAGAACTACAAATAAATATGCAGGTTTGCAAATAGAGATTGATACTTTGATAAAACCTGAAATCTCTTTGCAAGACACTCTAAAAGAGTATTTGATATCTTCATTATTTGAAAAAACTACAACATATAATAGACCAAATAGAAGATTTGTACATACAGGAGTTTATCTTCCTGGATATAAAAAAAGTGATGAGTTAATAGAGGTTTATATTGCCCTTGATAGTAGTTCTAGTGTAACTTTAGATGAGTACAAAAAGTTTTTAGGTGTAGTAAAAGATGTATGTGATGGCTTTTATGAATATAAAGTAACTGTACTTCCTTTTGATATAAAAGTAAAGGAAGAACATATCATAAACTTTGATAGTTTTAATCCTTTGATTGAAGATGAATTGTTTATTCCAAAAAGTGATGGTGGAACAGATTTTGATGAGGTATTAAGATATCTTAAAAAATCAAGTGAAATAAGAAGTGATAACCTACTAATGGTACTAACAGATGGTGAGTTTGAACTAAGTGAAGCTTTAGTTTGTAGTACAGTATTTATAATAAGTGAAAAGAAGAATATACAAAGGTTCCAACAACATGGAAGAGTTATTCAATTTAACCTATAAAGAAGAGGTTGAACTTCTTAAAGATGAAGAAGATTTTGAAAGCTTAGGGGATGAAAAATATCTGAACCATCCCGATATGGAAGCAAGATTATATTGGGCTTTTTGTAGACCAAATGGTTCAAGGGAAGAGCAAATAGCTGATAAGGATCCGCTTGTATCAATTATGGCATTCAATCACTCAAAACTAAACGCTTTGAAAAGATTTCAACTAATACATAAAGATGTTATTGAAAAAGAAAATTTGCGAGTAAAGATACGAAATAGAACCCGTATGCTTTTTAGAAGTTTAGTAGATGATGATTTTAGTGAGCTAAATCAAGTTTTAGATTTAGTTCCAGTGTTTTTACCTGTTGCAGTAGATCAACTTAAAAATGGAAGAAAATGGAACGATATTTTAGCTTGTGAGTTAGAAGCAACTATATTTTTAAATCGTGCAGAAGAGTTCATAGATGATGAACTTAAAACAGCTTTATATCTAAAGCTACCAGATTTTGAAGAGATGGATAATAGTGAACTAAAAGAGCTTTTAGAAAAAACAATTGAAAAAAAAGAATCTATTCATAAGATAATATTGGATTATTATAAAGAGAAGTCTTTAGAGTGGATAGAGGATTGTGATTTGCATATTTTGCAGAAGAAAGGGTTGGAGAAGTTGGTAGGTAAGTTGGGTTAGTCAATCTTTAGATAGTTTTGGTGAGATGGTAGTTATAACGCCTTGGGTCACTGGTTTTCAAGGAGTGTAGCGAGTTGAAAATCCAGTGCACCCATTTGTTAGCTTTATAACGATTCAGTATTATTTAGCAGGTTTTCTCAGGCGTCCAATCTTTTCCAGATTGGGACTTAACTGAAGATCATGCGGACTGACCATTTCAGCTGCCACAAGCGGATTTCCTGCTTTAAGAAGAGTATGAATTTCATCTTTTGAAGCAACTAATTCAGGTTTAATTTCCCAGTACATTTGCTCAATCTGATTGATTGTATTTTCTATTTCTTCATCACGGAGGTAGTCTTCATTAGATTCATTTTCAACGAGGCTATCTAGACTTATTTTTAAAGGAGCCAAAGTTCCTCTTATTGTTAAACCATATTTTTCCTTCGGAATCGCTTCGTAAAAACTTCGATAAACCAATTCCGAACATACTACCGACTTTGTCTCTTTCCCTTCTAAAATTCTTTTAAAGAGTTTGAAGATCATAGCCAAGGCTGCCCGCAAAACCGCTTTTTCTACACGATTATAGGGTAATTTCCTTATCACGATCAATAATCCTACCAAATATAGTTGGTTGTCAGCATATTTTGTTCCTTTATCATAGTAGTAGTGTGCCCGTTCGATCACTGGTTTAACGGGCCAATCTGGAAGAGAAAATGAAACTCCAGAATCCGATTTGAACCTATAAACATCGACAT
Organism: Halarcobacter sp.; assembly: GCA_050296315.1. Lineage (GTDB taxonomy): Bacteria > Campylobacterota > Campylobacteria > Campylobacterales > Arcobacteraceae > Halarcobacter. The sequence continues at coordinate 135,499 of JBNKRE010000003.1, read as the reverse complement.
ATTTTTGCGCGTCCACCTCCTTTTCTAGCGGTGTTTTAACAACCCCTCGTAAACCAGCTTCCACTATATCGTTACCATCAAATAATGCTGCATGACTGTAATCGCCACCATCTACCAAACGGATAATATCTGAAATCAGTCCGTCTCCATAAGATAACAATACATCACCAGCCTTTATTTCACTCATATCCATTTCGCTTACATGTGCACCTATGTTCATGATCCCTTCTCCTTTCTTGTGTTTTTTAATTCCCGCAATAGAACTTTATACGGCTAACTATTTATTAGTAATATATTATATATAAATAATATATAAAAATATCTAATATCTTAACATTTTGTATGACTATTTGGTGAAAATCTTGATAGTTTAGCAATATGATAAATATATTATGTTGTGTTATTGTAAAACAATTTTCAAAATATTTGAGTGTAAATAAACTTTTACTGTACGTCTAGACTTTTCTCGACTTTCTTTTGTGATGTCAATCCTGCTTGCAGGCAAAAAGAAAGTAGCAAAAAAAACATCCCTCAGGGTTTTGAAGGCGGAAGCTTCCCTCGCTTATTATTTATTGTTTCTGTTTTGTAAAACTCACATAAAAATATGCTCCCAGCATATTTGTTCTGTTCAAACAGTTACAAAACTTTTCCGAAACAATAAATAAACACTCGGCTTCTCAAATGTGGGAAGGTGGGATAATGACCTTTGCATTTTTTAGTACCATTTTATTTTAGTTGGTGGCATACTCAACAATTATTATAAAAGTGGAAATTCATTCTCTGGGTGTTATTTTAAATTATCATTCCTCAGTGTTTTTAGTCACTTTGCTATTTGTATCGCGTGTTTCAAAAATTGTGTTTATCACATTTTTATTTTTATAAAATAAAAAAGTAGGAACATAAATAATAATTATGAAAATGATTGAAAAACTAATTATAAAACCAAGAGGTGTCTCTTCTGTACTTCTTATAAATACTTCATTAATAGTTCTAATAATTGTTAGTATTAATAAGATTGGTATAGTATTAACAAGAAGTTTTCTTGCTTTATTAGAACGCATTGCAACATTAAAAATTGTAAATAATACAAATACACTGAGTACTGTTACTAGTATTAAAAACATGTTATTTATTGTAGGATTAAGTAGACTATTCTTGACGTGCATTGTTTGCATTACTGATTCAAAATTAAATATAATCTGAAGAAAAACATTTAAAGAGAAACTAGTAATAATTGCTGTAAGCATCATTAGTGCAATATGCGAATAGTAGATTTTTTTATTACTGATTTTTCCAAACTCTTTATTTGCTCTATACAGCATACCTATTAATAATCCTACAGTTATAAATAAATTTGTCATTTTTATATTTCCACCTTTTCTTTTTTATATAACGCCGCAAACACCGGAGGCAAAACCGAAGCGGAGCGAAGATTTTGACTTCCGTGTGATTTGCTTTGTTATGTTAAACTTTCATTTGAAGCAATGATGTACGAAAGTGCATCTACAAATTCACTGAATTGTTGTTCAATTATTGTAAGAGGAGGATCGATTCTAAGAAAAGAACCTCTATTACAAACAATATACCCTCGCTCTATCAAGTCATCGTATATCTTACTTGTGATTCTTTCGCTCGCTAAATCGATAGCAAACATCAAACCTCTACCACGAATTCCAATAACAACCTTTCCATCGACAAGAGATTCGAGTTGAGCATGAAATTTTACTCCTTTCTTTCGTGCACCTTCGATTAGATTTTCGTCTGTTATTGTCTGAATTACTTCCCTGACCACTGCTGCAGCTAATGGATCATTTTGATGTCCTTGCATATAGTCAAATGACGATTCTTGCAACTCACTAGCTATTTCTTTATTTACAATAGCCACACTAACAGGGTAGCCATTACCGACACCTTTGCCAACGGCAATCATATCTGGCTCAATGTCGTAGTGTTGATATCCAAACCACTTTCCCGTTCTTCCAATGCCTGTAGTTACCTCATTAGCTATTACTTTGCCTTTGTTTTTCCTGACGATGGAAACTATTTTTTTAATCAATGCCTTGGGTGGAAATCTAACGAAGCCAGACGCACTTCCTGGTTCAAAAACAAATTCTGAAATATTCTCAGGAATACTTAGAAGTGCCTTACAAGAAGAATCACAAGCATCCTTACAGGGGCATGTTTCGCACTTTTCCCAATTGAAACTATACCAATTTTTCTCTCGATCAATGACAGAACTATAGGAACCAAGATATGCATCATGGAGCGTTAGAGTTTTGTGCTCTTTACCAGACAAAGTTCTTGATATTTGCCGTAAAATTTCAATTGCTTCACTTCCAGAGCTGAGAAATACACATTTTCCAGACTCAAAGTTAGTTAGATTTAACAGCGAATTTGCCACACTATCAACTATTTCACTAGAGTAGCAAAACCCAACGTGCATGATTCGATCGATCTGATCTTTGATTGCATCGTTAATTCTTCTGTTTCTGTGCCCCAGTGCGGTACACCAAACACCAGACTCCAAATCCATGTATCGTTTCTCATCGGAATCAAATAGATATACGCCGTCACTTCTTACGATATTTGGGATCTTTAGTTGGTGACCGGTGCAGTCAAGAATGTTTTCCATTTCCTCTCCTCTTCTCATTGTCTTGGACTTTTTTCACATAACGGTTAAAATGAGCAATCAAAAAGCGCCTGCGGGTTTTTGATTAGTCTCCACTGATTTGTTATATAGAATGCACACACCGTATAAAATGCTTTTCATTCTGTTCTCGTTTTTTATAAGTCTTGTTCCATGATGTAGATTGCGTTCCTAACAATTTGTTTTCTAGTATTACCCAGTAACTAGAAGGAGACATATTTGGAAAATCTTTAGGATTCATGTAATACGAGTCAACTCCATCAATAACAAAATCTTGATAAGGCTTTTCACTTAAAATGGTTTGGTATTCATCAGCTGATGGAATACGCCAATTGTTATATCCATCTATAGAGAGAGCAGAACAATATTGAATTGCTTCATTCTCAGTATAATTGTCATGTTTATTTTGCGCTGTTTTTAATTCCCATAAAAGATTACCGTTTTGAAAAACTTTTTTGTTATTTGTAGTTGCATTTGTAGCTAGCATGGTCAATATGCTTTTTGATGTATTTTGGTTTTTAGCCATATCATATGCAGTAAATCCAGCTTTATTTTTGATACTTTTATCTGCTCCATTTTGAAGAAGAAAATGAATGACTTCTTTATTGGGAATTGCAACCATGAGCGGTGTATAACCTCTACATTTCCAGTTAATACTTGTATTTGCTCCTTTTGAAAGAAGTAAACGAGCATTATCTAAAGAACCATAGTTTTGTAGTGCATTGTTTCTAAGTGAAAAATCTAATGGAGAGCAATAATTTTTTCCTCTATCGTTTATATCGAAAGTATAGTGCTCAAGCAAATATTTTAAAACAGAGGCATTTTTATTCATTGCAGCACGATGGATCACACCGAAGCCTCGATTTGATTTTGCATTTAAGGAAGCACCATTATTAATAAGGTATTTCACCATTTTAACATCACCCCAACCAGCAGCTAGAAGTAAAGGTGTAAACCCAACTTGATTTTTTTTATTTATATCTGAACCTGATTCAACTAATTTAACTACTTCTTCAAAATCTTGCTTATCTACAGCATTTAAAAGGGAACTACCCATATCGATTGCATTTAGAGTTGTGAATGAATATAGTGATATTATTAAAGCTCTGATTTTATTTTTCATATTTTTCTTTCTTGATATAACGTCCATTTGAGTTGTGCCATCGCAGGTGACAGCCGAGAAGGCATCAACTCCAAATGATTTTTAAACATTTCATAATAAATAAAAACAAATTGATCCCAACATTAAAATAATCATTTCGATAGTTAAGAGAATTGATATTTTCTTCAAGATAGTTTCTTCTATAATTAACCAACCACGTGTTGCTATGATTCCAGCGACTAAAGCTAATGAAATACTTAATATTAAATTGCTAGAAATTGAAACAAAATAATCATTAAATATTGCAAACTTTCTCAATATCCTATGTTCTGAAGCAAAATTGATCTTATCTAATAATATAATTAGTATAAATATTATATATGAGAAAGAAGAATATAATATTGTTTTAAACCAGACCTTTAATGAAAATGGGACATCTATTATGTATTTAAATTTTATGCATTTTCCATTTTTTATTACAGCAGTAGATATTTCTGGATCTTCACTATTTGGATAATCAATATCTTTATTATTTATTTCTTTATCCTTATTGAATAAAATAAAATTCTTAGGAGATTTTAAATACAACCAGGAACTAGCATTTTTACTTAAAGGATAATATGAATATTCATATGATCTTTTATTTATAGGATGAAACAATTCACTTTTTCCTTTTTTTTCAAAATGAGGAGTATTATAATATTCGACGATAACAAATAGGCTTAATTGCTTCTTATACTTATCATTTGCATTAAATTCAATAAAACAAGGTAACCCAGTACCATTTTCATAAAGTTTATTTAATACTTCTTCTTTATCATAATCTTTATTTGCATCTAAAAATAATTGTATTTCATCTTTTAGGATTTCCTCAATTTTATCTAAAACATAGGATTTATGTGCAATAGATACTCTTTCATCTTCTATAAAGATTTTAAGCCAATCTAATCTATCTTTTGGGTTAAATAAATAAAGGTATTCAGATTTAGTAAAAGTATTATTTACTGTATATTCATGTTTTATTTTAACTCGATTTGGAGTTTCAAAAACTAAATATCTTTGTTCTCGTACAATATTATCAATTAAGTAATTATAATTTTCTTTACAAAATTTTGTTGTATCTTCCAAATAGTTATTTAATAATTTATATTTGTTTTTTGAGTTTAATATAATGCTAATAAAATCATTTTTTGTTTTTTTTAATCTCTGCGATTGTGCATTAAAATTGGGGAATTTATATTCAATTGGCATAATAAAACCTTATATTTTTATTTTCAATGGACAAGCATAACTACATCTTTGACATTCACAATTTTGATTTAAAATACAGGATTGTTGTTTTGCTCTTTCATTATATATTTTAATTTCTTTCTCATTAGAAATATAACCTTTTGAAATATTTAAGATATAAGCTACTAATTTTGCGGTTCTTACAGCTATTGCCATATCATCTTTATTTATGTTTGATGAAATATGTTCTTTAGATGTTATTGAATTAATAATATGCATAGAATCATATGTTCCTAAAACCGAAGCTCCAATTGCTGAAGCAATATGATCATAACTAAAGCCACTATCAATGGGAATAGGACCTAATGGCATTATTGGAGAATTAAATTTTTTCAATATTTTCGAATGCTTTCTTATATCATTCAAATTAATGTGTCCAATATTCTCAACTATAGTTTTTACACCATTTTTACGTAAATATTTACATATTTTTAATTGTTTTTTCGTTTCTTTTAAATGTACTTCATCTAATGCATTAATAATTGAAGCTGGTCTAAAGGATGTTCCAATACTTATTGCAACATCATATTTAAGTAATAATTTAATAATATCATCAATCAATAACATGAAAATATTATATTTTCTTTTATTAATAACTTGATCTACAATTGTTAATCCCCCACCTCTACTTGTTATCGGGATTTTTCTTAATTTTTTTGCACATTCATATAATTGAGTATTTGCACAAAAATGGATAGTGACAAAACTTATTCCCTTTATAAAAACATTTTCTAAATACTCAAGAAACTTATTTTTTTCAATACCAAAGCCTTGTTTGAAACAATTATAAACAGGGACAATCCCAACTGGAGTATTATAATTTTCGATAATATATTCATATAGGGGCATTGGATTTTCGACTAAACTTAAATCCATTAAAATATCTGGCTTTGTATCTATATCGCTAAAAAGATAATCAATTTTATCTATTTCATTTAAATATTTTTTTTTGTTATTAATACCTATATTGCAATTAACTCTTATTGGGTTTTTGCCTCCAATAGAAAGATTTTTTAAATTATAACCTTTTGACATTTATACTCCATAATCATTTATTTTTACGTTATTTACTATTTTTTTATATGTTTAACGGTTAAGTTGAGAAATATTTGAGCCGCAGGGTCAAATATTTCTCTCCAAGGAGACTGTGAAAGAACTCAATCTCAATTTATATAAATATTCTACATAAAAACACCTAAAAATAATCATCCTAAAAATACTAAAATATTATAATATATTATATTTTAAAGGTAATTTATGGGTATATATAAACAAGGATTAGCTAGAAATCAATAGTTATCTTTTTCCACCAAGTTTGGATGAATTAATAGATGAAAATAATATAGCAAGAGCAATTGATTCTTATGTAAAAATATTAAATATTCATCAGCTAAATATAAAAACAAAAAATCATTAATAACAGATGGTCAACCTGCATTTCATCCAAAACTAGTATTAAAAATATATATTTATGGATATTTAATCTTGTGAAGCGAAGCGGTGCTTTAGCATCACTCTCTTTGAGAAAAAGTTATATATAGCAATAAAAAACAAAGATATAACTCAAATTACAAAAGATATTGAGAAATATATCTTAGTGTTTGGACTTTATTTGGTCTATTTTTTAGAATTTATTTTTTATTTTAAAATTTTTGCCAAAAAGTTAAGATATTTGGAAAACTAATTGAGATTTTTACTGTAAATTTAGTTTATTTGGAACTAAATTCACAGTTTGACTGATTTGTTATCTATTTTATTGTATTTAAATTCAATTCCTTAACGGCAGTTATATAAGGTTCAAATTTTGTTCCATATTTTAGTGTAACTATATATCTAGGTTTGATTACTTTTTTATTATTATAATTTCTTATTGGTCGTAATGACTTAAGAAAGTTACTATATTCAAGGGGAACATAAATCTCTTTTATACTTAAACCAGAAATATAACCATCAATTCCTTCGTCTGTATGTCTAACATTGATTAGTCCTTTTGCAATAATATATTTTGATTTATCTTGATATTTAGATCTTAATATTTTTGGATTAATATCTGCATCAATTACAAAAAGTCTAGAACGGTTAAATTGCTCATCTTTCAAGTCTTTTATTGCATGTTTTAACTTTTGCTTATCTTTTTTTTCTGTAGAGTTTAGTTCTTGTAATTCTTTGACCTTATTTTTTGCTAATGCTAATGAATCTTGATATGACTTACCGTCATATTCTAGAACAATAAACACTTCTTTTTCAATACTTCTAAAAAAATTAAAACCATTATTTTTTTTAAAGTTATTTTCAATATCAAAACCAAGACTTTTTAGTTTTTGCGTTGTAAGCCATAGTGTCTGGTTATTATAAGAAAAGTTATTTTGAATTCTCCAATTAAGTTTTAATGAAATGGCATTATTTTCATTTCTATTTCGATATGGAAGTTTTAACTCTCGTTCCGTAAGAGATACTTCTGAACTAGGTAAGTCTGCTCTATTAATAAAAACTCCATATAAAATTACAATATTTGAAATGATAATTAAAGCAAAAGCTAAAATAAATAACTTATTTGAATTAAAAAAATATCTCATGATAATACCTTTTCATCTTTTTCAATAAGAGTTAATCGTAATTTTTTAAATACAAATAATACAATTAGTGCCGATAAGCCTATTAAGAAAAAGAAAATGTATTTTGGCATCCAATCCCACCACCAATCAAAAAACTTTGTATATAAAAATATAGTAAAAAATATATTCCCAGTATTTACTACATCTGATAAGTTCTTTTTTATTCCAAACCAAATCATCAAAGCACTCATACTAAAACCAATCATTTGATACATTGCTTCAATATAATCTTTATCAAGATTTAAATAACTTATTATTCCCCAATTCGATAGAATCAATACAGGAAGAAAAAATATAATCATCCCAAAAACTCTATAAATAACATCAAAACCATCATAACGATGATGTTTAATAAATGAAATAAAAAACAATAAAATGGCAACAGGTAAAAAATGTTCAGGTCTTTCTCCAAACCCAATCCAGTACATACCACTCCATGTTCCAATTTTTGCCGATAGAAAAGCAGAAAAGCTTAAAATTGCAAATGCTAGCAGTAACCTCGCATTAATAGCGTACGCTAATAATAATGCAAATATTGACCATACCAACAAAGCATTTGCAGATGGAGTAATATTAAATATTTGTCCAAGCATGGAAATATTAAGTACAAAACAAACGAAACTTAGTAATCCAAATATTTTTGAAAAATAGCTTGTTTTCTCTTTTTTAGAAAGATATGTAGTTACTATTAAAGCAATAATTGGTGTTATTACCAATATTATTACTTGAATTGTAGTAGATAATACACCCCAAAATTGATAAAAAAGAAAAAATACACTTGCAGATAATCCAAGAGCACCTAAGAAGGATGCTATTTTCATCCCTAAACTTAATTGTTTTTTTTGATGATTTGAATCAATATCAAATGTTGAGATAAGCTTATAAATAAGGCTTTTATGATAATCCTCTATATTGGTACATTGTGTTTTATCAAGAGTAAGAATATTTTCTTTTTCAAGTATTTGTAGTTCTTTTTGAAATTGATTGATTTGATCAACTCTTTGTTGTGCTTCAATTTTAGATTTTATATTCATTATTTATTGTAACTCCTGAGAATATTTATTTAGATAATGTTTGAAATGACCAATCAAAAAGCCGCCCGCGGGTTTTTGATTGGTCTCCTCTGATTTATTATAAGTCTGGTGTGTGTTGCAAGAAATTGATTTCATTTGCTTTCTCAATATCTCCAATTCTTAGGTAGTGAATCAGCTTTTTCAATTCATTGTCTTGGAATATTCTATAGTCAATGTCCTTTGCACGAATATCTTCATCAGAAAAATAATGGGGGAGATATGCAAATACATCATCCAATGAGTTGTCATAAAGCTCTTCAACAGTACATTCAGTGTGTTTTACACTCTCTTGATGGTTTAACATTCTTTCCAGTAAATCAGCTAGTTGAAGATATTGGATAGCGAACCCCTTTTTGACTTATAACATTTGAATTGAGGAATATTTGAGCCGCAGGGTCAAATATTCCTCTCCAATGATTTGTTAGCCACACCAGTATATATTTCAGAGGGAGGGTAACCTTCTGACTCTGCATAAAACTTATTTCCATTCTTCTCAATCACCAAATAACCTCCTCCCCCATGAGCCATCATACTTTTTGAGGCTTGATCCCATGTCAGTTCTTCCATTCGACCTGTCAAATCGAAAAAAATACAATCATCTTGATCCACAAAGCCGATTTTTTCATATGCAAACTGTTTGGGAAAAACATCTGAAATACTATGACAAATTTTTCTCATCAATTTTTCGGGCTTTTTTAACGCATCAACAACACATCGTGATTGGTAGTCTTTGAGGACAAAATTTGAAGCAAATCGTTCAATACTTTGTTGTGTAATCATATAATCCACCTCATAGGCTAACTATTCATTGAATATACATTATATAAATAAAGTACTTAAATCCACTACTTTATTATATATTTATCAAGAAAGCTTATTTTATGCATGTTTATAGAAAAAAATATTATGTAATATAATATTTATTCTATATATTTTTATTATAAGTTATAATCTTTATGTATATTTTATGTCGATATTTAGAACTTTAATATATATAATGTATGTTAAAAGTAAGAATTTAACTTTAAATAACATTTTGATTGTTTAACAAAATGATAAATATATTATGTGTATTTGGATAATACTATTATCAAAATATTTGAGTGTAAATAAACTTTTACTGTACCTCTTGGCTTTGTCGACTTTCTTTTGTGAAAAAGAAAGTAGCAAAGAAACCATCCCACAGGTTTCGAAGCCGAAGGTTCCCTCGCTTATTATTTCACTTTTCTATTTTTTAAAACTCGCTAAAACGTAAGTTAGTTACGTTTTTGACACTCAGACAGTTAAAAAACTTTTGCCTGCAAGCAGGATTACATCCGAAAAGCAAAATAAACACTCGGCTTCTCAAATGCGGGAAGGTGGGATAATGACCTTTTCATTTTTTGGTACCATTTTGTTTGGATTTGTGTAATACTCAAATAGTATGAGAAAGTTCAAGGCTAGGGTATTTTAGTCCAGACTTTGTTGAAGCCGGAAGTTTTTTAATTATTTTCGGAGAAGACCGAGGACCGTTCAACTGGATAAAAGGTACTGAATGTACCTTTTAGGAAGGCGTTCCACAGGTCAGAAGATAATTATAAAACTGGAGGGAACTTTAGCTTCAACAACCGTCTGGTTGCTTTTTTGCTTCTTTTTTACAACTAAAAAAGAAGAAAGCGAAGAGCTTTGCTCTACAAGACAACTGCATACAATAAAAACTATTTATAAATCTCGAAGACTATATTTTTATTTAATTACTTATTCTATCATGGAAATTTTTCATATCAATCAATCTCCAAAAAGTTTTCTTTTACTCTTTCTAATAGTTTACATAAAAGTTCTTTTTCCTCTTGAGTAAAATTTTTATATGTAATATCTAAAAGTTTTGGTGAGATAATATCCATAACTATGGGTTTTGTGTCAAGTCCTTTTTGTGTTAGTTTTACCATTGTACTTCTACTATCTTTTTCATTTTTAAATTTTATTAAAAGTTCCATTTTTTCAAGTTTGTTTACCAAAGCTGTTACTGTTGATTTATCTTTGTTTATTGATTGGGTTATTTGACTCATGGGAACACCATCTTTATTTTTATAAAGTAGATTTAAAATATTTCCATGGGAAGGGGCAAGTCCTATTAGGTTGTATTTTTTTAATTCATCCATGATTAGTTTATTTGTACTATTGTGAATATGTCCTATAGTTGAGATTATTTCATTTGTATTTTTCATTAGTTTTATATCCTACTATTTTCTATTGAAAGGATAACTATATTTTGTTTAAAGTAATGAAAAGTATTAAAACTTTCCATTACTATTTGCCCATTTATCTTTGCTAGGAATCTCCTCAATAGTATCCCAATGCTCTACAATTTTGCCATTTTCAATTCTAAACAAATCGTAAAATGAATAAGGTTTTCCATGCCATGAACCTTCACTAAGGGTTAGTACAAAATTACCTTCACCTAATACTTTATGAAGTTTTTTATAAGTAAACATATCGTTTTTAGAGATTAGATAAGTGATTGCCTCGTTTAAACCTGCTAAACCATCTTTTATATAAGGGTTGTGTTGATCATATTTTTCAGTTGAGATATAATCTGTAATTTTATTTGGATTTTTACCAAAGAATACATCTTCAAAAAGCTTTTTAACTAAAGTTTTATTTTCATCAGTTTTATCTAAATCTGTAATCTTAGTTTCCCCATCGATTTGAGTTCTTCCACTTGCTGTATCTTTAACTATATCTTGTAGATTATCCCAATGTTCTACTATTTTCCCATCTTCAAATCTAAAGATATCAAAACCAACTTTTGCCCCAAAGAAGTCATACTTTGTATGGGTAAAAACATAATTTTCATCCTCAAAAGCTCTAACTACTTTTACACTTGCACTTCCTTTGGGCAACATTGCAACAACTTCACCAAAACCTTTCAAACCATCTTTTATTGATAAGTTATGTTGTATATATTTATCTGGATTAATATATTTTATAGGCTTAGTTGCTCCTGTTTCTATTGAATTTAGTAGTTCAATCACCTTTTGTTTGTTTGTAAGCATTTTTGGCTCCTTTTTTTGTTCTGCTGTATATGCACATCCTGAAAAAATTGAAGCAGTTATAACTCCTGCAAGTAGTTTTTTTATATCGATTGTTTTCATTTTTTATCCTTTAAAAGTTTGATATCAAACTAAATATTAAAGGAATTATAGTTTGATATCAAACTAAAGTCAAGAGTTTTTGAAAAGAATTTTGAAATTTTTAATATTTTTTATTAAGAAGATGGTTTAGATAGATTTATTGTTAATATTATTGATATTGTGTATTGAATCGAATTTTTTGTTCTTTTTTATTACTTGTTATCAGTTAGTACTTTTCTACTGTAAAATGCGTTGATTCAAAATTACATTCATTTTTTTTGTAATCATAGATTCCTCCATTGTCCAGACATCTGTCAATTTGGATAAAAGTTGACACTTTAGAAATAGACCAAAAAAGTAATGTGATAATAATTACTACTGAAAATGATATTGTGATTACTTTTTTATTCACTATATTTCTTTTGTAATATAACGTCGTGGGCACGGTACCAATATAGTAGAGCATAATTGGTTTTCGTACACCATGTTAACTTATTTTACTGACGAGGGTCATTAGCCCAACAATGATCATTTGCGTACCAATAACAGCAAGAATTAATCCCATCAGTCGAGTAACTATACTAAGCCCACTTTTACCTATTACTGACAAAATATTTGAACTATAAATAAAACAAAAAAATGTTATAAGGCATAAAACTGCAAATACAGATACTGTAGTTAGTATTCCAATCACTCCACCGGATGCAGAGTAATTCATTGCTGTTGCAATGGTTCCAGGACCAGCAAGAAGAGGAACGGCTAAAGGTGATACTGCTAAATCAGATTCGTACTCATCCTCTGCAGAATGTAGTTTGGAGCCGTGCCCATTAAGCATATGATAACCAACAATAAATACTAGAATTCCGCCAGTTATCCTCAGCGCATCTATAGTAATCCCAAATAAGTGAAAAATAGCTTTTCCAAGAATAGAGAAAGCTAGAATTATAAAAAAAGTAATTAAAAGTGCCTTCGTCGCAATTTTTCTTTGTTCTGATTTACTTTTATCACCAACTAAACCTGAAAATGCTGCTGTATTAGCAATAGGGTTCATAATCGCAAAAAAACCCATAAAAACTGTAATTAGTTGCGTATATACATCATTCATAGTATTTCTGTTCCTTTCTTTGTGCTTAACGTCTGCCGTGAGCAATAATTTTTCCACTAAGTAAATTATTAATCTCTTCTTACTTGTTGTCTTTTCTATACAATTTATTACTTGGAATACCTATGTTGTTTTTTGCACTTTGGGGACAAATATAAAAATCAATATCTTGATAACTCCAAAGGTATAAATTTCCATTTTTATAAAAAGCAGCATGAGAATCAAATTGAAAATCTTTTGATGCTATTCGTACTGAGTATATAAATGAACTAACATAAGCATAATTTACATTATACTTTTTAAGTCAATCTAAAATCAATATATTTTTATAATAATTTGCAGATATCAAAAAGAATATAAGAAATAAAAAATTACATACCAAAGGAAGAAATTTTTTAATATCCTTGTGCCAATATTTATGTATATAAAAAGTAGCTAAGCTTGTTAAAAACAAAGAGACAATAAAAGGTAATGTTAAGAATGGAAAAAATTTAGCATAAAAATTAGGCAATAGAAAAAATAATGGAGGAATAAGAAATACACCTAATAAGTTAATATTATAAAATGAGAACAATGCCCAAAATAAATATGTTTGTACCAATATTTTTTTTATTTTAAATTCCTTATATATTAGTTTAATACATTATGTAAGACAACGTTTGAGCTGAGAAATATTTGAGCTGCAGGGGCAAATATTTCTCCCTAATGATTTATTAAATTCCATAGTCATGCTCTACCTTGCAGATTCTAGTTTTAAAAGAGGCATACCACTTCTCATGACCCAATTTTTGAGCCTTAAGATGCTCTATATTAGCTTTCCAATTTTTAATTGCCTCTAAATCAGACCAATAAGAGACTGTGATTCCTATATCTTCTCTTGCAGATTCGACACCGAGAAAACCTGGTTGTTTTGAAGCTAATTCAACCATTTTTTTTGCCATTTCACTATATCCATTGTCTCCATCTGTACGTATTGATGTAAAAATCACAGCATAATATGGTGTTTTTGGCGTTTGAGCTATATATGACATGTTAAATCCTTTTAATGTTTTGGCGTAGTTTGCTCAAAATGTCTCTCTATTAAAAATAAAAACAACAGAAGCCCAAAAAAAGCCCGGACGTAAAGAGTTTTCAAAATAGGTATCCATAGTCTTTATATCGATTGTTTGCGACCTTCATAAACAATAAAAACAATTAGTACAATCGCTGAAACAATAACATCCAACCAAGCAAATAGGCTTAACTTATCATTTACGATGTTCTTAAGTATAAGCGGTACATCGAGCCTGAACTCATAAAGCCATGAAACGAACTGCCAAAATAGCAAAACAAAGCCTAAAATAGCTAAGAAGAAGTAAACTTTTTTTATAATGTCCCTTTTATGATTTGACATTTGAAATGAGCCGATGAATTACCCATAGGGCAATTTATTGGCTCCGAGTACTTGTTATACAAGTAGTGCAATGCTACAGATTACATCCCTTGCTTTTTAAGTCTAGTCTATTTTCTAACTTTTTACTATATTTAATTCCCGCACAGTTTCCTATCATATAACTAACACTTTGAGCTTGTTGCATATTTAAGATATTAGAAATCTTACTGTAATTTATTCTTATACATTCTAAAATAGCTGATTTTGCAACTGATTTACATTGTTGTGCTGATACTTTGAAGCACTGACGGGAAGGTTGATTGGTTTCACAAAATTTTTCTGGTAAAGCGATAGATATCTTGTCAATTAAATTTGCTTTAGTGATTTGAACTGCATATAATGGTAATAATATCAGTGGTGCTAAGACTAATAGTTTTTTCATTTGGGTAGAACTCCTTTTATTTTATAACGTTTGAAGTCACAGTCAGCTTTATACTGTTCGGTGCAGTGAGACTGTGAAAGAACTTAGTTTTAATATGTATAAAATATTCTACATAAAAACACCTAAAAATAATCATCCTTAAAATGCTAAAATATTATAATATATTATATTTTAAAGGTGATTTATAAGTATATATAAAAAAGGATTAGATAGAAACCAACAGTTACTTTTTCTACCAAGTTTGGATGAATTAATTGATAAAATAATATCAAAAAGGTGCCTGACACCTTTTTAATACCTTTTTTCTTTGAACACCTAAAATATTGATATATAATTAAAGAAATATTCTGTATTTTAAACTATTAATCACTATTTAACCTAAATTGTATATGAAATACTTCAAAAGTCAAAAGTTAAGTTTCTGGGAGTTCATTTATGAATTTGAGATGAGGATTTAAACTTTCTTTTTTAGGCTTTCATTTTTTACAAAAACGAAACAAAGAATTGCTGATATTTTATTCTAGTACCAATGGAATTAAGTGGAGATTTAACTTTTGAAGTTTAATGTATAACAAAATATTCAACTTGATAAACTTTTTATAAAATCTCCTCTTTCTCACCTTTTAAAATCAGTATTAAGGTTACAGATACCATCCCTATAATGCTGAACATCAAAACGCTTTCAAGCCCGAAATGGTGCCAGATATAACCTATTACCAAAGCACCAAGAGAGCTAAATAGTGCAACTCCTCCGTAAAAAATACCGAATACGAACCCTTTCGAGATTGCATTTGCTGAGATATAACTTCTTAAGGCATTAAGGCTTAGAACCGTGAACAGCCCCAAAAAGCCAAATGACAGCCAAAGATTAAATTTAACGCTAAGGATAGATAATATCCCGAACACAAAAGCCAAAAGCATTATTTTATAGCTTCCGATTCTGTCACTTAATAAACCACCGTAATAACTAGTAAGGGTCTGAACAAAGGTAAAAAGGATAATAAAAAGCGGGATAATAGACAAATCAAACCCTTCTTGTTTTGCATAAACTATAAAAAACTGCTCGCTTACAATAAAAAACAGAAAAGAAAAATAGATAAAAAGAAAAGGAAATAGTTTGTAGTCCTCTTTGTTCACCACACTGTCGCTCTTTTTGGCCTTGGGTGCATCGCGGACAAAAAATATCATAATAACAACGGCAAATAGTCCGGGAATCGCT
Source organism: Halarcobacter sp. (assembly GCA_050296315.1). GTDB lineage: Bacteria > Campylobacterota > Campylobacteria > Campylobacterales > Arcobacteraceae > Halarcobacter. Next base: position 119,524 of record JBNKRE010000003.1, on the reverse strand, counting down.
GTAAATTGAAATATTGCCCGTATGGTACTCTCATCTTTTGTAAAATAGAAAAATATAAAGAATAGAATCAAGGCCCCGCAAAGTTCCCCTGATATATCCATCATCTTATGAAAACCAAAGGTTCTTCCATGCATCTTTTCTTTTGCAAAACTACTTATAAGAGAATCTTTTGAGGCACTTCTTACAGCCTTTCCCATTCGCTCCACTCCTCTTAAAAAGGCGACGCTTACAAAACTTTCACTAAAAGAAAAGAGTGGTTTAATAAGAGCAGAGATGAGATAGCCACTTAGCACAAAAGGTTTGACTATTTCATATTTGTCGCTCAAATACCCGAAAACTATTCTGAATATATAAGAGACAAAGGTAGCTATTGCAATAATGATCCCAAGCTTGTCAACACCCTCGTTCAATATATACACCACAAATATAGGAAGGAGGACAGTGACCATTGAAGAGGCCATATCGGTAAAAAAACTTACCCATCCAAGTGCAAAAATGTTTTTATCTATATTTTTCATATCAACCTCTTTTATAAATAATATTAAAGCTGTAATAACGATAATGTTTAACGTTTGATTCTAGCCAATAAATGACCGCTAGGGAATTTATTGGTTACGAGGTTTTGTTAGGAATTGCATGTTCATATGCTAAATTATTACTAACACTACCTAAAATTGCTTTTAGTTTATTTACTAATTCATCATTATGTAGTCTTACATTATCAAATATTTCTATTATAGGTTGACTTTTATATATTCTTGTTTTAACTTCCCTAGATGGATTAGAGATAAACATAATGATCTATTCTTGGTGTTATATCTATAAGTTTTCCATTATCATTACGCCAAACAGAGTGAAACATCGCTTCTGTAAAATTATTGTACCACCATAAAGTTTTATTTTAATAAAATTATTGATATGACAATTATTTAATTCAGGATTAAACTTACTTTCTTTAGTTTTAGAAATTCTACTTTATCAGTATCAAGTTCAAGTAAATTAGTTATTTTATTTATTTGTAAATTAATTTTCTTTTGAATTTTCCTTGTAATCATAATTATCTTCTAACTATTTATTGAATATTCATTATATAAATAAAGTACTTAAATCCACTTATTTATTATAAAAACTATTTTAAAACCAACAAACAAGTTTAAAACCTACTTGTCTTTTACTTCCACGCCATTATATCCCAATACTTTTTGTACATATTTTCTATCTCTCATACCAACTAATATTCTTGTAATATATTCTTGCTCTTCCAAAAATTTTAAAGCTGCAAAATCAATAGGCTCTTTTATACCTAAATCACTAGCTACTTTTTGAGAGATTTTTCTTTTTATATTTGTTTTATAACAACTTAAAAAGTTATCAAAAAGTTGGAAATAAATTGGGTCTAATTTTACTTGTTGAACAGCATAAGGTATAACTTGATACTCTATCAAATCATCCACATCACCTGCCCATCTATATTCACTCTCTATTGCTAAAAGTTGAGTTATAAGTTCTTGGAAACCATCATTTGGAATCTCTTTTATTTGTGCTAATAAATCTTCACCATTAACACACTCTGCATAACTTGCAAGCCTTACCATATTGTCATCTTTTATAGCGTTTAAAGGTCTATTTACATGTACTTCAAGGTCATTTTCATGTGCCCATTTTGCTGCATTTATCCCATCAAGTTCAAACATATTCATAGGAAGTTGGATAACTTTAAAGTTATGGTTATCTCCTGCAATCTCTTTTGCATATGAGATTAGGTGTTTATACTCTAAAAAGTGTAAGTCACTTCTTTTTTTTGCAAATGAGTTTGAGCTAATACCATATGCTTTGATTTTTCCATCTTTTACTCTTTCTTCTAGTAGCATAAAGGCTTTTTTGATTCTTAGTTGCATCACTTGATGGTGATGAAGAATTTGCTCTTCGCTCATACCTATTTTTACCTCTTTCATCAGGTAATACTCTGGATTATGAAGTAGATATACATCTATGTAGTCAGTATTTAATCGTTTTAAGCTATTATGTATTTGTTCATCTATAAAAGATTGTGATATTGAATGGTAACACTGCTCATCATATTTTACTAAGTCATCTATCTCTAAACCATTTTGAGCTTTTTTTAGTAGTTCACCTTGGATATAACCACCTTTTGTTACGATGACAAAATCTTCTCTTTTTTTATTTTCTAATACTTGACCTATTAAGATTTCTGCTTCGCCATGCATATAGTTTGATGATGTATCTATATGAGTTATACCATTTTCTAGTGCAAAATTTAAAGCATCTTTATGAATTGGATTTTGATAAGTTGTTCTATAAGTTCCAAATGAATATTTTTCTAACATAATTTTTCCCATTTTATTATTTTTTATACAATTTTCATACCATTACAATGATATTAATAGAATTCTCTAAAAAAAGTACTTAAATAGACAAGTGTTTGTGACAATACTCATCACTTTGATACTGTAAATAGTTTGAGCTTAATTGCATGAAATTTGTAAGATTTATTCCTGAAAAAGATTTAAATTCTTTTATTAGGTGAGATTGATCATAAAAATCAAGTTCATGGGCTAAGACTGAAAAGTTGAGAGAATCAATAGATTTAACATGGTCTAATATTTTATAAAATCTAGAAATTCTTTGTATTGTTCTTGGAGATTGTCCAGTGATTTTTTTTATTTCTCTTTGTACTTGTCTTGTTGATAGAGTACAGTTTGAGTAAAACTCTTCAAGATTTGCATTTAACATTAAATTTTTTATATTATTAATCATATTATCATTAAAATAATTATTAAAGTAACCTAAAAAATAATTGTTTAAAATATTTACAGTTGTAGCATAATTATTTTTAGAGTTATATAGTCTTTCTAAAAGAGAATTATCGATTTTTAAACCTAATTCTTCAACATTATATACTCTATTTTCGAACTCTGAAATAGGTATTTTAAATAACTCATAAAATACCCCAGGATAGAATGCAATATCAACAAAGTGAAACTCTTCTTTTATATTAATACCATACTTTTTAGTTGTTGGTGGAGAAATAAAAACTCCACTTTTTAATTTTGTACCATTGGTGTAGCTCTCTCCATTTTTGCATATAATAAAAGTCATACACACTTCACTATAAGGAAGAATTGTTTTATCATATTTTTCACTATTTGAACCCTTAATTATCCAATAACATTTAATATATTTACTTAGAGAAAAATCTGGTGTGAAGGATTGAAATTCAACCATAAAACGTCCTACTGTTTTTTTGAAAGTATAACCAATATTCTTTTGTATAAAAAGCGAACTTTGTATATTTTATATACACAAATGTCGTTAAAATACAATACAGCATTAGAGATTTTTTTTATAATTCTGCTCTCATATTAGTCAAATAATTGAGAAATAATAATGAAGGAGCAAAATTGAATTATGCAAATTTGTCTAAAATAGGTTTAGGATTTCTTTTATCTACAGCTTCACTTTTTGCAATTGATGCAAATAATGGTGCTAAGATATTAGATACTAAATGTATAGCCTGTCATACAGGAAGTTTAAAAGATGGTTTAAGTCGTATATCAGACCAAAGAAAAACGCCTGAGGGGTGGTATATGACTATTACTAGGATGCAAAGATTACATGGTCTTGAATTAACTGCGAATGAAGAGAAAGATGTAATTAAATACTTATCTGATAACCAAGGCTTAACACCAGAGGAAATAAAACCTTTTAAATATGTATTGGATAAAACTCCAAATTATCAAGAGGTTAAGACAGATACTTTGTTAACTGAAATGTGTGTAAGATGTCACTCTAACGCAAGAATTGGATTACAAAGAAGAACAGCAGATGAATGGGATAGATTGGTTAATTTCCATGTTGCACAATTTATCTCATTTGAAGTTCAAGCACAAGCTAGAGATAGAGACTGGTTTGGTATCGCACAAAAAGAGATTGTGCCATATTTAGCAAAAAATTATGGAAAAACTAGTGATAAATGGGATGCATATAAATCATCTATTAAAGAATATAAATTACCATTGTCTTGGACTTTTGCAGGACACAATGCAAAAAATGGTGATTTTAGTGCAAAACTAACGCTACGTAAAACAAAAGATGAAAGTTATATCGCAAATTATGAAGAGAGTTATTTAAGTGGAAAAACTTTTAGAGCTGAAGGAAAAGCTGTACTTTATTCAGGAAGTGAGTTAAGAGTATCTTTAGAAGATAAAGATAAAACAAGATATCAGCAAGTTTTACACTTAAACCCAAAAACATCTACTATTGAAGGAAGAGTTTATGAAACATATCATAATACTATTGGTTCAACACTAAATGGTGTTTCAACTAAAAATCCTAATACAGTTATTTCAGGTATTTATCCAAGTGCAGTTAAATCAGGTGAAAAAACTAAATTAGTTATTGTTGGTTCAAATTTATCAGGAATTAAACTTCCTAGTGGAATTAAAGTTCTAAAAACTATATCATCTGATAAAAATAAAATAGAATTAGAAGTTATATCAAAACCAGTTGAAAGCGTAAAAGTTTATGACATCAAAGTTGGTAATATTGTTGCGAAAGGTTCTATTACTATTTTTGATAAAGTTGACTATATAAAAATCACTCCTGATTATGCAATTGCAAGGACTGGTGATAAAAACGAAAAAATCAAAAAAGAGTATGCACAATTTGAAGCTATTGGTTTTAGTGTTGGAGCTGATGGTAAAAAGGGTACTGCTGATGACATAAAACTTATATCTGTCCCTGCTATTTGGAATATGAAACCATATGATGAACAAGCTGAAGAGGATAAAGATATTATGTATGCAGGTAGTATAAATAGATATAGTGGATTATTTACTCCTAGTGAAGGTGGATATAATCCATCTAGAAAATTGATGGCTAATAATGTAGGTAATTTAACAATTACTGCAACATATATTCAAGATGAGAAAAAATTAGAAGCAGATGCACATTTGATTTCAAATGTTCCAAAATTTGTAAATCCTCCAATAAATTAATATAAAGAATTAGTTATGAAAATGGACATAAAAAACTATCCACTATTAAGAGTTAATTATAACAGGTTGGAAGTAGATAATAATAAATATATTTTTCATGTACCAAGCTCTTCAGTTTTTGAGTTATCAGAACAGAGTGATGATGTATTATCAAAATTAGAAAATAATGAAGATTTAAATGGAAGTGAAAAAGAGATTTTGGATGAATTTATTAAACTTCATTTAGTTGGTAATCAGTTTAGTGAAAAACCAGTAGAAGTGAAAAACTTTCCAGCAAAAGCCTTAGTTCTAAATGTGACTTCAGGATGTAATTTAAGTTGTACATATTGCTATAAAGAGGATTTGACATCTTTAAAAAATAGTGGGAATATGGATTTCCAAATGGCAAAAGATGCTATTGATTTGTTTTTTAATGAATCTCCTGATTTAAAAAACTATTCAATCACTTTTTTTGGAGGAGAACCTTTAAGTAATCTTCCTTTAATTAAAAAGATAATTGAGTATGCAAATGAGTTTTTTGGTTCAAAAGGAGTTAATATTGGTTATGCAATGACAACTAATGGAACACTTCTTACCAAAGAGATTATTGAGTATATGTATCAAAATAGAGTTGATTTGACAATTAGTATTGATGGGCCAGAAGCTCTTCATAATAAAACGAGAGTTTTTGAAAATGGTAAAGGAACATACAATAGTGTAATAAAAAATTTATCTACGTTATTGAGTGTTTATGGTGAAAGAATTGTTCCAGCTAGGGTTACTTTAACAAGAGGGGTTACTGATGTTCTTCAAATTTGGAATCATCTTAAAAATGAGCTTGGATTTAAAGAGATTGGATTTGCTCCAGTAACATCAGGAGATAATGAGTTTTTTAATCTAACAATAGAGGAACAAAATAGCGTATTTAATCAATTTAAAATTTTGGGTGAACACTACATAGAAAATGCTATTAATGGAAAGTTAAATGGTTTTTCAAATATACATAGAACACTGATGGATATACATGAAGGAAGAAAAAAGAGACTTCCTTGTGGTGCTGGAATAGGCTTGTTATCAGTCTCTTATAAAGGGGATATTGATTTATGTCATAGATTTACTGGTTCTGATTTTAAATCTTTTGGAAGTATAGAAAAAGGTTTAGATAAAGTCTCTTTATCAAACTTTTTAGAAAAAAGAGCTAATGAAAAAGACTCTGACTGTCAAAGTTGTAGAGCAAGATATTTATGTGCAGGTGGTTGTTACCACGAAAACTATATCAAAAATAAAAGTGCTGAGATTAAGGGACATCAATATTGTAATACCTTAAGAGAGTGGATTGATTTTGTAATAGTAGCATATATAAAAATTAGGGAACAAAATCCTAGTTTTTTTGATAAATTTTTAACAAATAAAGGGGTAGATAATGAAACATTTTAAACCATTAACACCAAAAGCTAGACTTTTGAGTGATAGTATTGAAAATGGTAATAAAGAGGAAGTTTTAGCTATGTCAAGTATAGTAGGCTGTGTTACTACATTTGATCCAGGATGGGAAGTTGATGATGAGGGTGGAATCTCAAGTTTATGTCAACCAATGGAAGCAGACCTATATGGGTGTTCTGATCCTTGCTGGTGGCCAACACAAGTTCCAGATACATCTTCAAGCTATAAAAATTGGGCAGATAAATCAGCATCAAGTAAAGACAAATGGCGAGAACTTGATAATGTATATCCAAAACTATAAGGAGATAGAAAATATGATAAATAATAAAAGTTTAAAAAGTGGACTTCTTTTTGCACTATTAACTGCTTCAAGTTGTTTGTCTCTAAGTGCAGATACAATTGAACTTAAGCCAAATAGAGACTATATAGTAACAGAAACTAGACCAAATAATATTGTATTAGTTGATGCAAAAGAACAAAAAATCGCAAATAATTGCCAAATAGATGAGAGTTTCTCACCTGGGGGAATTGTTCTAGCTCCAAATAATAGATATGCATTTGTAATAGGAGGTTATGGGGAAGAGATAGGTGGTTATGATATTACTACTTGTAAAAAAGTTTTTCATACAAAATTAACTCAAGGTGATGTAAAAGGTCAAACTTTAGCAGGACTTGCAGTAAGTGAAGATAGTAAAAAAGTTTATGTAGCTTATAATAGAACAAAAATTGGTACAGATAGATATACTGTACTTGATCCAATGTTTTCTTCATATAATGTATCTGATGGGATAGATGCAAAAGCAGTTACAAGCTTCAAAATTCCAAGACAAATGACACTTCTTAGTGTTGCAAAAGATGGGACAATTTATGGTATAGGGTCAGCATTATATACTATAAATCCTAAGAGTAAAGATGTAAAAGTAGTTAAAAAAATTCTTGGTAGGGGTAAAAAAGATTATTCTGATCCAGATTCAGCTGGTAACTATATAATTGGACAATCTCAAGGTGATTTTTCTACACTTTATTATACAGAAAAGTATAATGATAAAGGAGAAGATATTGCTTGGTATTGGGGTATTACAAGTGTTGATTTAAATACAAACAAAGTTGAGCAGTTTGAGTTTACAGATTATGAAACACTTATGTTTGCAATTATGAGAAGCCCTGTTGATAGAAATATTGCATTTGGTTCTTTAAATGATTTAACTAAATTTGATTTGAAAAACAAAAAAGTATTAAAAAGAGTTGTTCTTGATCATACTTATTATAGCCCATCTGTTTCTCCTGATGGTACAAAAGTATATTTAGGTAACTGTTTAAATGATATAGCTATATATTCAGCGGATAATCTAGAAAAAATTGGAAAGGTATTCTTACCAGGTGATATGGGTTCTGCTGCACTACAAGTATTTCATAATAATTAAGAGTTAAAGTGTATAACAAAATAACTCAAATTTTAAATCCTCTCTTAAAAGAAAATAAGAGAGGATTTTTAGTAATCTTTTTATTTTCTATTATAGTATCAGTAGGTGGTGCTTTTCAACCATATATCATACAAAATATAATTGATAATGCTTTAATAAAGAAAGATATAGATCTTCTATTTATTTTAGTTACTATCTCTTTTTTTTTAGCAATTTTTATTATTGCAGTTAAAAGTGTAAATGAGATTTTTTATACAAAGTTTTCTATGAAAATATTATTTGCATTTAGACAAAAGGTATTTAAAAAACTATTTTTTCATAAAAAAAGATTTTTAAATAGTTTTCATTCTGCAGATTTGATGACAAGAGTTCAAGGGGATTTAAATGAGCTTCAAAGATTTTTTACAGACTCTTTTTTAGCTATATTTTCAACTATTTTAAGTCTTGTAATCATAAGTTCAATAATTTATTCATACAATATTAAACTAATGATTTTGATAATTATATTTTTACCAATAGAGTTTTTTTGTGTAAAACCTTTATATAAATATATGCACAATAGCACAAAAGATATGAGAGAAAAAAGCTCAAATACAAATAAATTTTTTGTTGAAAGTTTAAGATATTTAGTATTTTTTAAAACTTTAGGAGCCCAAAACTATGTTCTAAAAAATCTTGATAATGTTCAAGATGAATATAAAACAAGTGTAATTAAAAATAAAAAATTAAATCTTTTATTTAGTCAAATTCCAGCATTTATCTCACTTCTTGGAAAAACGTTAATTCTACTATATGGAGGATATTTGACTATAAAAGGAGAGCTTAAAGTAGGAGAGTTAGTTGCTTTTTTAACTTACTTTGGAATGATTTTATCTCCCATCCATACTATTTTGGGAGTTGTAAATAATATTCCAAAAGTAAAAGTTAGTTTTAAAAGGCTTAGTGATATTTTACCAAATGAAGAAAGTTTTATTTTATTAGATGAAAAAAGATTTGATATAAAAATCAGAAATCTATCTTTTTTTTATGGAGAAAGGCAACTTTTTGATAATCTTTCTTTTGAGATTAAAGAGGGTGAAAAAGTTGCATTAATTGGAGAAAATGGAAGTGGTAAAAGTACTCTCTCAAATCTTCTTTGCACTATTGAACAGTCTCAAAAAGGGGAAATATTTATAGGTTCAACAGATATTTCAAAAAGAATAATTGGAAATATTAGTGAATATATTGTGAAAATGGAACAAGTCCCTGTTATTTTGGATACTACATTAAAAGAGAACTTAACTTTAGGAAATGAAAATATAAAAGAGCATGAACTATTAGATGCCTTAAAAGCAACTAGAATGTATGATTGGTATAAAACTTTAAAAGAAGGTTTTGATACAAAATTAATTGAATCAGGAGAAAATCTTTCAGTTGGACAAAGACAAAGATTATCTCTGTCTAGAGTTTTACTTATGAAGCCAAAAATTGTAATTCTTGATGAGTTTACTTCTTCAATTGACAAAGATGATACTTCTTGGTTTTTTAAAAATATAGATAAACTATTCTCCAAAAGTACCGTGATTGTCATAACTCATCAATTTGAGATGTTAGATAACTTTGATATTATTTACAGAATTAAAGATAAAGGAATAATCAAAAATGTGCTCTAAAGAGATTTATGTGGCTATGATTGATAGTGGTTGTTCTTTTGAAACTTATGAAAAAGTTGGAGTACAAAAAGTAGGTAACACAATAGAAATTGAAAAACAAAAGAAGAATAGTTTTGAACATGGTGAACAAATAGCTTCAATAATTTTAAGTAATAAAAATATAAAACTATATGATATTCAAATTTTTAATGAAAGCTTAAAAATTGCTCCAGAGTATCTATATGAGGCTTTAAAGTATCTAAAAAATAAAAGAGTCGATGTTATCTCTTTAAGTCTTGGCCTTCTTACAAATTATAAAGAGATAGAAGAACTTTGCCATGAGCTTATAAAAAGAGGGGTTATTATTATTGCCTCTTTCCCAAGAAGTGGACAGGAGTTTGTTTTTCCAGCATCTTATGAAGGTGTTATTGCTGTAACTTCAGACGGAATATGCAAGGATTTTGAGATTAGTTATTTAGATGAAAAAAGGGAAATTTTTGGTGCGAATCCTTATTCAAATGTACAAAATATTGCAGGGGCAAGTGTAGCAACTGCAAAGTTTACAAAAAGATTCTGCCAATATTTACAAGAGGGATTTAGTAAAAAAGAAGCACTATTTTATTTAAAAAAAGGGTTATAGATGAAAAAAGACATTTCAGTTTTTGGAGCAGGAATTGCAGGGGTTTCAACTGCGATAGGACTTAAAAAACTTGGATTTGAAGTAACTATATTCCATAAAAAGAGAGCCTTTTTATCTTTTGAAGGATTTAGTCAAAAAACTAAAGATGGATTACTTCAAATGGGTTGTAAAAATGCTGCATCTCTTTTAGGTATTAAATCCCTAAGAAATGCAAACTGGGGAGAGGCTCAAAGTGGGGTAAACTATGAGTATGTAATTTCAAGAAAAATTATGGATGAAGCTCTTTTAAAAGATGCAAAAGAGTTTGGAATAAAACTGCTTGAGGTAACTATTATCGGAAAACAAAAGAAAAAAGGTGACAAATTAATCTTCTCTTATAAAAAAGAGTTACAAATCTTTGAAAAAACTACAAATTTTGTAGTTGATGCAAGAGGAAGATTTACCCCCTTTAAAGATGAATATATAAATGGTCCAAAAAGTTTTTCATTATTACAGGAATTAAAAGTAAATAAGGATATTGAACCAAAAACTTCTATCGATTCTGTTGAAGATGGTTGGATTTGGCAAGCTTATTTAGGAGAAGGGAAAGGGTATATTCAATTTACTTGCGATGAAGAGATTGCAAATGATGTTAAAACTTTTTCTGATGTTCAAGAGTTAATTAAAAAACAATCTTTTGATAATTGGGTTTTAGAAGGTTCAAATCTAGTTAATAGTTTGGTAAAAAGGGATGCATACTGTAAAATTCACAAAGAGGTAGTTTCAGATAATTATCTACTTGTTGGTGATAGTGCTTCAAGTATTGATCCTTTATCTGGGAATGGTGCTTTTCAAGCTCTAAGTATGTCAAGTGTAGCTCCATATGTGATAAATACTATTTTCAATCTTTCAAAAAATAGTGAAGTGGCTAAAAAGTTTTATAGAAAAAGAGTTGAGTTTATTTTTAATAAGTTTTCAAATGTTGGAAAAGATTTTTATAAATTGGAAAAAAGGTACCCTACAAGTTTTTGGCAAAAAAGACAAAATTGGCCAAATAATTTAGAAAAAGCAAAAGTTCCTAGAGTAGAAAAAGAGGCTATTTTAAAAGATAGTTTTATATATGAACATGAAGTTATTATAACAGATGAAAATCCAATGGGAGTTTGGTTATATAATAACTTTGATGTAGTAGAGTTAGCAAAATTTTGTCTAAAAAATAAAAAAGAAGAGGCCTTGGAATATTTTGAAAAATTTTGTAGTGAAAATAAAATTTTAGATAATAATATCCATACTCTTAAAAACTGGCTATTAAAACAAAAGATAATCTCCCCAGAGGCATAATTCTTGCATATAAAATTATATGGAAGAAAACTATAATTTAGAAAATTACGAAAGATTTTTAGGTGACTTTAAAACTGTTGGTGGTCACTGGGAAAAAATACAAAAAAGAACTGCAACTTTATTTCAAGTTTTGATTGATGGTGATTTAAAAGAGTTAGTATTTGTTTTAAAACATTATCCAAAATATGTTGAAATTGTATGTGACCATTTTAGATATTTGTACAATTATTCAGGTCAAGAGGCTGATATATATGCTGCTTCAAAACTTTTATATATGAGTGAAGGTTATCATCAAAAACAATTTGTAAGAAATTTAGTTAGAAAATTAGAAAAGATTGAAGAGTTAGATATCACAAGCCTAAAAGCATTTTTGGATAAGCTACTTGCAAATAATGATAATATACATCCAATAATTTTGTCTTATTATAAAAATGAAATTCAAAACAATATAGAAAATAACAATTATCATAAGCTTCAAGTAAAGGTATTAGAAAAAAATCTATCAAAATTAGTAGTTAATGATACTTTTGATTTTAGTGCAGCTGATAGGGATGCAAATTTAGATATTCCATATATGGATTAAAGGAGTGATTATATGAATTTTTTTGTAAAAAAAAGTGTAGTTTTTTATGAAAAACCTGGTTGTGCAGGTAATAAAAAACAAAAAGATTTGCTCAAAGCACATGGTGTAGAGTTTGAAGTAAAATCGATGCTTAATACACCTTGGAGTGTGGAGAGTTTAAGTAGTTTTTTTGATGGTTTAGAAAAAGATAAAATAGTAAATCAATTTGCTCCACAGATAAAAAATGGCGAAATATTCCCTGAAAAATTATCAAAAGATGAACTTATTAATCTTATGATAAAAGAGCCAATTTTGATAAAAAGACCTTTGATTGAAGTTGGTGAAGAAAAAGTTTGTGGTTTTGATATCCCAAAATTAAACAAGTTACTTAATCTTGATTTAGATTCAAAAAAAGAGATTGGAACTTGCCAAAGTAGTGACTCATGCAAAACTGTTTAATAGAGATTTGCAAAGAGTTTGAAAAATTATCAGGTTTTTTACAAAATCCTACAAAAGAGAAAGAGGAACTTGTAGATAAACTTTTTTCAGATTTTATGAAATGCTTTCCTTCTATAAAAGAGGAAAAACTAGAGTATCCAAGTGAATTTGTTGAAGATGTTAGATTATACAACGAAGGACTAGAAATAGTGCATAAAAAATTTGCAGATATTCAGATTAGATATTTGATGTTGAGTGATTTTTATGATTTTGCAAGGCTTACAAAAAAGTATAAACACTAAACCTTTATACGGAATAGTAATTGCATACTTTAATGTTAGTTTAAATTAAAATATAAGGAAAATAATATGGCAACTCCTATTGAGTTTATAAAAGAAAATGAATTAGCATGGCAACCTTCTTTTCAAGGTGATTTAAGTGATGGTACTTATGGATATAGAGGGGCACTAATTGTAGAACCAGGAAAACAAATCTCTCCAGATAGAAAGTTACCTCCAAAAATTCAAGCTAAACAAGTTATTATGATTAGTGAAGGTGAAACAATCAAGTTTTTTGCTGCTGAGTTAGAAAGTTTTCACCACCTAGCACCAATGATAGACAAATATAAAGGTTTTTTTATAGATGGTGGATTATATTTATTATATGTTACAGATTTAGAAAAAGCAGGAACTTTTGAGTATGAAGGTATTAAATTCACTGCACTTCCACTTGATGAGAGTTCTGTATGGAATGAGTTATTAGATTTAGCTGATTTAGAAAAAAGTGATATGAAAGCTATCAAGGACCAAGAAGGGAAAATTGAAGCACTATATGATGAGTTAAAAGACGCAGATGTAGAAGAGGCTTCAAAAACTTATGAAGAGATGTTAACTTTTGTAGGAGAAAGTTCTAAACAACTTATGGGAGCAGTTTAATAACTGCTTTCACTACATATTCAAACTTTTTAAACTATAATAGTTTATGAATAAAGAGTTAATAACAGAGTTTGGATATAAAAAAATTGTAAAAGAGTTTAAAAATCTTTTAGAAGTTGAAAAACCTTATTGGGTAAAAGAAAAAGAGATAGCTGCCCAACATGGTGATAGAAGTGAAAATGCAGAATATATTTCTGCAAAAGAGATGCTTCGTAATATTGATAAAAGATTAAGATTTTTAGAAAAGATTATTAATAATTCTACCGTAATTGATACCACAAAAATCCCCCATAACAAAGTAAATTTTGGTTCAGAAGTAACCCTTTTAGATCTAAAAACTGATTTTCAAAAAAAATATATAATTGTAGGAACCTTTGAAACTAATCCAAATGAGAATAAAATATCAAATAAATCTCCTTTAGGAATGACACTTTTAGGAAAAGAATTAAATGAAGATTTTGAATTTTCTATAAACAATCAATCTTTTGAATATGAAGTTATTGATATACAAATGCATAGGTTTTACTAATTGTTAATAATTTTAAATATAAAATAGATGTATTATAATAAGATTTGATTTTGATTATTTTTAAGGAAATATAGATATGCATAATAAAATATTAAAACAAATAAAAGTTTTATTTGTTGAAGATGAAGAGTTAATCAGAAAAAAAACAGTCTCCTCTTTAGAGTATATTGTAGCAGAAGTTGAAGAAGCAGCAAATGGTATAGAGGCATTAGAAAAATTAAAAAATTTCACTCCAGATTTAATTATCACTGATTTGGAAATGCCAGATATGGATGGTATAGAGTTTATAAAAGAACTTAGAAAAAAGAATAATGATATATGTATTATTGTTGTAACTGCACATACAAGTGAAAAATATTTGTTAGAACTAATTGATATGCATATAGAAAAATATATTATAAAACCAATAAATTTAGAAAAACTTATTAGTGCCTTAGAGGATTGCCAAAGATTATTTTCTGATTCAAAATTTTATTTAAAGGAACTTCCTTATGGTTATAAATATGATTGGAATCAAAAAATATTGTTACACAATGAAGAGTTAATCTCCTTGACAAAAAAGGAAATACTTTTTTTAGAGTTATTATTTAAAAATACAAATAATATAGTTTATTACGAGCAGTTACAAGATGAAGTATGGCAAGATAGTGTAATGACAGATAATGCCTTAAGATCATTAGTAAAAAATTTGAGAAAAAAATTGCCAAAGGATTTTATTTCAAATCTTTCAGGAGTAGGGTACAAATTTGTTTAGACTCTTTATTTTATTTTATTTAACAATTAATTTTTTATTTGCCCTTGAACCAATAAGTTATAAACATGATGATTCAAAAAGTAATGCTATTAACCATAGAGTTAAAAATTCCCATCTAAAAGTATATATGCCAACACTTCCTTATTTTAATATATTAAGTTTGATAAATGGAACTTTAGTACGCTTAAGTGATTCTAATAAAGGATGGGAATATTATCTAGCTTATAAACACAAAAAAATTGATGATTTGACATATGATTTTTGGTTGAGACATAATGTAAAATATCAAGATGGCTCAAAATTTGATGCAGATTCTGTAGTTGAGAATTTTAAACACTTTATGAAAGGGCCTTTTTTATACAGTAATATACATAATGCTTTAAATTATGTTGAGAAAATAGATGATTATAAAATAAGAATCCATCTGAATGAACCTTATGGTATGTTATTAAATGACTTGTGTGTAATAAATTTTTATACAAAAGCCTACTATAAAAAATATAATTGGAGACCAAGTTATACTGCACAAAATACTAAAGGGGCTGGTTTATATGGGGCAGGGCCTTATATCTTAGAAGAAGGGTATGCAACAGGATTAGAACAAAGTGAAAAAATAGTTTTAAGAGCAAACCCTTATTATTTTGAAAAAGATAAACCCTATATAGAAAAAGTAACAATATTTACTCAATTAACTAATGAAGAGGTTATTGATAAAATATCAAAAAAAGAGGGTGAGTTAGATATAGCTTATATCCCTTTTAATAAGAAAACAGAAATAGTTAACTCCAAATATTCAAAATTATTAATCTCCCCATCAAATGGAAATCTTTTAGTACATTTTAATTTATTAAAAAAAGACTCAAAGCTTAAGGATGTAAAAGTTAGAAGAGCATTAAATGATGCAATTGATCAAGAGCGATTAATAAAGTTTATTTTCAAAAATGAGGCAAAAAAAGCTGCTTTTTTATTATCTAGTAATGCTTATTATTCTAAAGAAATATCAAAGAAGTATATAAATAGAGAGTCAAGATTTTCCAAAGAAGAGTTAAAAACTATATTAAATGGTTTAGTTTTGAATGTTATTACACAAGATAGGTATATGTTTATTTGGAAAGGGATTGAGTATCAATTATCAAAATATGGTGTTAGATTAAAATATTATGTCACAAGTGATGAAAAAGTTGTACTTAATAGGCTTTTTGAAAATAAACATAATAAATATGATTGGGATCTGCTTATTTGGGGAGATGAGGATTGGAATGGACACCCTTGGACAGGTCTTTTTACCTTGTATCCTGATTCAGGTTGGAGCTCTATTTTAAAAGATGATTATTTAGAAAAGGAGTTTCATAAACTTTTTAAACTTGATGTTTCATCTAAAGCCTTTCAAAAAGAGGTTGATAAACTTTTATTATACTCTTATGATAAAGCATATACTTTAGTTCTTCCTTCTGTAAATACAGTAATTGCACTAAATAAAGAGGTGATTTATAAACCATCTCAAATGGCACTTTTCCCCTTGTGGAATGCAAAAATTACACCTTATCATTGGTCAATTAGAAAAGAAAAACTTCCAAAAGAAAGATTAAAATATTTATATCCTATAAGGTTAAAAAATGAATAACTTGAAAATTAGACAAAAGTTTTTAATATTGGGTTTTATAGCACTAGTATCTTTACTTTTTATAGGATGGCTATCTTTAAAAATAAATAATGAAAGTTTTAAAAACTCTAATAGTGTAGTTGTAAATTTTCAAGATACACAGAAAATTCAAACTTTATATATAGAAGATTTATATATGTTACGTGAAATAATTTTATCTTTAGTTATATCACCTAATGATGGTTTTAAAAAAGAGATAGATAAAAGAATTTTACCTATAATAGAAAAATTAGATGAAAATTTCGATAAAAATCTTAAAATAGAGAAAACTTATTGGAACGAATATAAGAAAATAGCACTTACAACAAGAAAATATTCTTTAAATGGTTTTGATGAAGGTGCTTTTATGAATACTTCTACTGTTGAAAGAGATAGTTTTTATAGATTAATCAATCAATTAAAACTTTTACAAAAAGATAAACTAAAAAGTTCTGAATCAAAATTGATTCAATTAAAAAATAATGTTAATAAGAATAACCTTTTTATAATTATTGGAATATTATTTATAGGAGTAATAGGATTAATTCTTGATATGACAGTTATTCTAAAAATTATAAAAGGAATTGAAACAATACAAAGAGGATTAAAAAAGTTTTTTAATTATTTAAATAACCCTATGGCTTACAATAATGAATTGCATATTGATATAAATAGTGAAGATGAATTAGGATTAATGTCCCAGGCAATAAATAGAAGAGTAAAACTAATAAAAGAGAATTTAAATGATGATTATAAATTAATTCATGAAGCAACATTAACTCTTGATAATCTAAAAGAAGGAGTATTTGGTAAAAGACTTAAAGAAGAAGGAAAATCAAAAGAATTAAATGTATTAAAAAATGTAATGAACCAAATGATTGATAGTTTGGAAAATAAAATACAAGAAGAGATAAACCAAAGAACAAATCAAGAAAAACTTATGATGCAACAATCAAAACTAGCAGCTATGGGAGAAATGATTGGTAATATTGCCCACCAATGGAGACAACCAATAAGTGAAATCAACGCTGTTTTAATGGAGTTAGAGACAATCACAAGATATGATAGTCTAAAAAAAGAACACCTTTTAGAAAGTATTAGAACCTGCAACGAAATAACAGAACATATGTCAACAACAATTAGTGATTTTCAAAACTTTTTCAAACCAACAAAGAAAAAAGAGGATTTTTCTGTATTAACTGCTTGTAAAAAAGCTTTATCAATTATAAATGCCTCATTAACTAATAATAAAATCAATTTGATATTAGATATTGAGGAAGACAATATAATAAATGGATACTCAAGTGAATTTTCACATGCAGTATTAAATATAATCTCAAATGCAAAAGATGCACTTGTATTAAGAAAAATTAAAAATCCCGAAATAAAAATTAGTATAAAAATTGGTAAAACTTACACAGTAATCAAAATATTGGATAATGCAGGAGGTATTAAACTCAAAGATATTGATACAATATTTGAACCTTATTTCACAACTAAGTATGCAAAACAAGGTACAGGAATTGGTTTGTATATGACTAAAATGATTATTGAAAATAATATGGAAGGTTTTGTTTATGCTAAAAATGTTAAAAATGGAGCTTTATTTACAATAAAAGTGAAATAAATACAAAATAACATTTTTTTGCCACTTTTTTACAATTATTTAAACTCATATTTCCTTTATACTATACATATAGAAAAAATAAAGGAGCAATATGAAAACGAGTTTAATTCTTGGAATGACTTTATTAACAGTTTCATTATACGCAAGTGAAACAATGTACAGCAGTAGTGTAAAAAATCTATATGAAGCTGCTGATAGTAATGCTGTTAAAGGGAGACTTTTACCCACATCAAAAGTTACAGTGGTAGAAAAAAATTCAGATAAATCTAAAATAGAAATTGAAGGATTTATGAAAGCTGGAGTATCTAATGCCGTTTACTTTGTAAAAGGGAAAAGAATTTTAGTTGCTGGACTTAGTAAAAAAGGAAAGTTTGATGTAAAAAAACTTTCATCAAGTAAAGATGAAAATGGTGTAGAATGGGATAAAGTAGTTTTAACTGCTTATACAAAAAATGAAAATCTAACTAAAGATTTAAAACCTCTATATGATAAAGCAGAAGATTTATTTAAAAATAATTGTTCTATTTGTCATCCTGTCCATCCTGTAAGTGAGTTTACAGCTAACCAATGGCCAAGTATGTTTAAAGCAATGGTGAATAGAACTGCTATTCCAAAACAAGAAAGATATTTAGTAACACAATATTTGCAAAAACATGCAAAAGATATGAAAGGTGAATAATATGAAAAATATTGATCAAAAAAGAAGAGGGTTTTTAAAAGTCGCTGCATTATTTAGTACGGTTCCATTTATTGATGCAATTACAAAAAGAGGTGAGTTACTTGCAGGTACAATTGCAAAATTTTCTACAAAATTAATTGAAAATGGTGAAGTATTAACAGCTGCTCACTGGGGTATGTTAAAACTTACTATAAAAAATGGAAAAGTGGTAAAATCTGAGCCTTATCAAAAAACTTCTGATATTGAAAATTCATTACAACATTATACACAAGATTTAGTATATGCAGATGATAGAATAAAATATCCAATGGTAAGAAAATCTTATTTAAAAAATCCAGATAATCCTAAACCTGAATTAAGAGGTAATGATGAATGGGTTAGAGTTTCTTATGAAGATGCAATTAAATTAGTTGCAAGAGAGCTTAAAAAAACAAGAAAAGAAAAAGGTGCAGAAGCAGTTTTTGCAGGAAGTTATGGTTGGAAAAGTAGTGGTAGTATCCACAACTGTAGAGTTTTATTACATAGATTCATGACTGCAACAGGTGGATTTACTGGTACTGTTGGTGATTATTCAACAGGTGCTTCGCAAGTAATTATGCCACATGTATTAGGTACACTTGAAGTATATGAACAACAAACTTCATGGCCTGTAGTATTAGAAAGTTCGAAAGTTGTAGTAATTTGGGGAGCAAACCCACTTGCAACTTTAAAAATTGCTTGGACTTCAAGTGATGAAAATGGATTTAAATATTTTGAAGAATTAAAAAAATCTGGTAAAAAAATCATTTGTATTGATCCATATAAAACAGAAACTTGTGAATACCTAGATGCACAATGGGTTGCACCAAATCCAAATACAGACGTTGCAATGATGATGGGTATGGTACATACACTATTAGAAGCAAAAAAATATGATGCAGACTTTTTAGCTGATTATACTGAAGGTTTTGATAAGTTCAAAGAGTATTTATATGGTAAAGAAGATGGTATTGTAAAAAGTGCTAAATGGGCATCTAAAATTTGTGGAGTAGATGAAAAAACTATTAATTCATTGGCTAATCTATTCTATGATAATAGAACTATGCTTATGTCTGGATGGGGAATGCAAAGAGCTCATCATGGAGAACAACCTCACTGGATGTTAGTAACATTAGCTTCAGTTCTTGGACAAATTGGACTTCCTGGTGGTGGATTTGGATTATCTTATCACTATGCAAATGGTGGAGTTCCTACTGCAAAAAGTGCAATTATTGGTGGAATTACAGCAAATGTTACTCCTTCAAAAGATGAGGGTGGTGCAGCTTGGTTAAAAAATGCAGCTAAATACTCTTTCCCTGTTGCTAGAATTGCAGATGCACTTTTAAATCCAGGAAAAACAATTGATTTTAATGGTAAAAAAGTTACTTATCCAGAGATTGATTTTATCTATTGGGTAGGTGGAAATCCTTTTGTTCATCATCAAGATACAAACACACTATTAAAAGCTTGGCAAAAACCAAGAACTGTTGTTGTTAATGAAGCATTCTGGACACCAACTGCAAGAATGGCAGATATTGTTATGCCAACAACAACTACATATGAAAGAAATGACATCACTGCAACTGGTGATTATTCAAACTTAAATATTGTTCCTATGAAACAAGCAGTTAAAAAACAATTTGAAGCAAGAGATGATTATCAAATCTTCAGTGACTTATCAAAAGAGTTTGGTGTATTTGACAAATATACTCAAAACAAAACTGAAATGCAATGGATAGAAGAGTTTTATACTAAAGCTTACAAACAAGCTCAAAATATGAAATTACCTATGCCAACATTTAGAGAATTTTGGAGTAAAAACCAACCAATAACTTTTGATGTTCCATATGAAAATACACAATTTGTAAGATATGCTGACTTTAGAGAAGATCCAATTTTAAATCCACTTGGAACACCATCTGGAAGAATAGAGATCTATTCTAAAACAATAGAAAAAATGAATTACAAAGATTGTAAAGCACATCCAACTTGGTTAGAACCAGCTGAGTGGGTAGGTATGAAAGAAAAACCTGCAGAGTTTGCATTAATCTCTCCACACCCAAGTGATAGACTGCACTCACAACTTAACAATACAAGTTTAAGAAAAAAATATGCAGTTGCAAATAGAGAACCAATTTGGATTAATACAAAAGATGCAAAAGCAAAAGGTATTAAATCTGGTGATGTGGTAAGAGTATTTAATGACAGAGGTGAAATCTTAACTGGTGCAATTGTAACTGATGGATTAAAACCTGGAATTGTAAGAGTTCAAGAGGGTGCTTGGTATGACCCAATGGAAAAAGGAAAAATTGGAACATTATGTAAAAATGGTTCAGCAAACCTTTTAACTAAAGATATCCCAACATCAGAACTTGCTATGGGAAATAGTTCAAATACAGCTTTAGTAAATATTGAAAAATATACAAAAAAAGCACCTGACTTAACTATCTTCAAACAACCTAGTTAAAAAAGAAAGGAGATCTTCTCTCCTTTTCTTTTTTTCCTTAAAGCTTAGGTTACTTTTGATAAAATTTAAAAAAATCTAAGGAAATTAAAAATTGCTAGAAACTCTTGAGTCTTGTATAAACAAAAATATGGAAACCAAAACAAAAGAGTTTAAAAGACTTTTTCATGGAAGAGGTAATTTCTATGCTGATTTTGAATATCTAACAGTAGATAGCATAAATAAAATTTTATTAGTAGTTTTTTATAAACAAGTAAAAATTGAAGAAGAGATTTTGCAATTTATGAAAACTATTTTTGATAAATACTCTTTTGAAACTTTAGTTGTTCAAAGAAGATATTTGCCAAATCAACCCCATGAGGTTTTGATAGGCAATTTAGATGAACAGTTATATTTAGTTGAAAATGGTTTGAAATTTAGTATAAGTTTTCAGAATAGAAACTTTGGTATTTTTACAGATATGAAAATAGGGCGTGAGTATTTAGCTTCTATTTCAAAGAGTAAAAATGTTTTAAATCTATTTTCTTATACATGTGCTTTTTCTGTATATGCTATTGATGCACAAGCTTCACAAGTGGTAAATGTAGATATGTCAAAGGGTGCTTTAAGTACAGGAAGAGTAAACCATCATTTAAATAATCTTGATACAAAAAAAGTAAAGTTTTTACCATTAAATATCTTGAAGTCTTGGAGTAGGATAAAAAAGTTTGCACCTTATGATGTAATAGTTATCGATCCACCATCTTTTCAGAAAGGAAGTTTTGCTGCTACAAAAGATTATGAAAAGATAATTAAAAGATTAAATGAATTAGCAAGTGAAGATGGTATAGTATTATCATGTTTAAATGCACCAGAATTAGATTGTGAATTTATTAAGCAATTATTTGCTAAAAATGCACCAGAGTTTAAATATATAAAACGATTGGAAAATTTAGAAACATTTCCTAGTTTGAATGAAGAAAAAAGTTTAAAAAATCTAATTTTTAAGAAAGATAAATGAATATAAATCCTAAAATCTGTCCTTTTTGTCAAAAAGAAAACAAGTGTGAAGCTCACATCCCAAATAATAACTGTTGGTGCAATCATATAAAAGTACCTGTAGATTTAAGAGATTTTATCCCTAAGGAGCTTAAAATGAAAGCTTGTATTTGTCAAGAGTGTGTTGAGCTTTTTAAAAAAGATAAAAAAAGTTTTATTGAAAAATATGTACCAATAAAAATTTAACCAATATTATAAAGATCTAAACTATTATCAATAAGAGGTTTATCATCTTTTTTCTTTTTTATTGGTGTTAAAATCACTTTTCCATCCTCTTCAATCAAATCAAAAAATTCTGGGTTTTCAAATTTTTCTAAAATATCATTTGGAATAACTATAGCTTTTATATTTTTGGTTAAGATTGTAATTGGTTGTTTCATTTATTTCCTTTAAATATTTCTAACATCAATAAAACTTCCACTCTCAAATTCATCAATTCTTTCAACTAAATTATATAATCTTGCTGCTGCATCAAGTGGTTGTTGAATCTCTCCCTCTTTTAATATACGTGCAGAGGTGTAGATATTGTCATCTATTTCAAATCTTATGATATCTGTCATTGGTGTTTCTATTACTCCTGGTGCTACTGAGAGTAGTTTTGTATTTATCATCTCTTTTGAGTAAAGATTTATTAACATATTTAGTGCTGCTTTAGATAAAGAGTATGCTCCCCATCCTTTTGAGCCATTTTTAGCAGCACCTGAGGATATGGCAATAATATTTTTTACATTTAATGTTGATAAGATATCTAAAAGCTCTTTATTTGCATATACATTTAGGTTTGAAACCTCTTGAATCTCTTTTATAGATAGTTTTCCCATCTCTTTTATTTCGCCCAACATCCCTGCGTTTAAGTATACTATTTCAAAGTGGTTTATCTCATCTAAAAAGTTTGTTAATCCATCTTTTATACTATTAATTTGGCTTAAATCAAATGATTTGAAAATAAAGTTTTTATCATTGATTTTAGGTTTATTTCTACTTATTCCATATACCTTATAACCTTCATCAAGATAAAAGTTAGTAAGGGCAAAACCAAGGCCTGAGCTACAACCAGTTATTAATATGTTTTTATCTAAATTTTTTTCCATAATTTTAGATTATCATCTTTTTATTTAAAATAAGCAAATAAAAATCTAGTTTTTTGCTTTACAAAACAAAGTACTTTAGCTATAATCCAGCTAATTTAGTCAATGGAGAGAAGAGTAGAGATACTTTTAAAATAGTTTGCAAGAGTTAAAGATAACAAAAGAGATAAAAAATTTAGAGATAAACCAAATAAAAGAAAACCTTTTTTATTATAAATATGCTACAAAAAATATAAAATCAATCCTAAAAAACAATAGTTTAGAATCTTTAGATTTAGAGAGTTTAGCTTCATATAATAGCTTTGTAGGTGAAGTATATGAAAATATAATCTATGAGTTTTTGCTTGATTATGCTTTATATAATGAATCTATTACTAAATTTATTTTAAAAGGTCCTCATCAAAATAGAATTGACAAGTTTTATAAAACAGGTCTTATGATTGATAGGTCATCACAAATTGTTTATAAATCAAACTACAAAGATATAAGTGAGTTTGATGCACTTTTTTTTACAAAAGATAGTTTATATTTTGTAGAGATGAGTACTTCTAAAAAAACAGTAAGTTTAAATAAAAGACTTGACAAAAAATATGCTTTGCTAAAAGTTTTATTTCCAACTTTTAATATAAAAGCACTTATAGTTTTAACTCAAGGCTCAACAGGTCTTAGACGTTTTCCTTCGTATTGTACAGTTTGGATTACAAAAGATTTACTAAATCAAGATTTGATAAAAAAACTTATCTATAATAGAAAAAGAAAAGATTTTAAAACTCCATATACTCATAAAAAATATGTTGAAGCATGTACTATCAGACATAAAAGATTTATTTATTTCCAAACTTTAGAATGGATTTTAAAAAGTGCAAATAAAAAAGTTGATGGATTAATAAATCTAGAATTTTTCAAATCTTATAAACTTTCACTTTATTTTGATATATATACTAAACTTTACATTGGTTTTTTATCCATAGAAGATTTTCAAAACTTAGTTCCTAACTATGATAGTAAAATTGAAAATATCTTTGTAACTATTGAGAAGATAAATTCCAAAGAGTTTGATATAGTTTATTATGTAAAAAACATAAATGGCAAGCTAAGAAGAGTAAGAATTGACTCTTCTGGTAAAGCTTCAATCAAAGAAAAAGAGTTGGATGGTTTTACAAATGTGGAAGTGCGATTTATGAAATACTTAGTAAAAGATATCTATTTTACAAATATAGAAGAGATAAAAACATTACAAACAGAATTAAAAGAGTTTAAAACTACAAATACTATACCTAAAACAACCCCATCTACAGTTTCAAATTAATCAGAACAAAATCACAAAATCTTTTAAAAACTTATCCATAAGTAAAATTAAGCTTAAAAATTATTATTAATAATTAAATTATTTTTCTATTAATTTAAACTAATTTTAAGAATTGTATTGGTAGTATTAGTTATTATTGCAAAGGAGTCCATTATGGGAACTTTAGATTTAAATAGTATTAGTAGTGATCAATATTTTGCAAACACAAACTATATTGCAGATAAAGGGAATAGTTCTGTTGCTGCACTAA
This sequence comes from Halarcobacter sp., assembly GCA_050296315.1. Taxonomy (GTDB): domain Bacteria; phylum Campylobacterota; class Campylobacteria; order Campylobacterales; family Arcobacteraceae; genus Halarcobacter. Next base: position 94,736 of record JBNKRE010000003.1, on the reverse strand, counting down.
AAGGTGATAAATCATCACAAATTGATGATAATATAGATAGTAAAATACATAACTCTGCTGTAAATGTATCAATATCAATGGAGAGTATCAAAGTATTCTTAAACATCAAAAGTGTTGAGATGACACAAGAGAATACAAATTCTCAAAGTTTTCTTATGAATATTATAAACAATACAGAAGTTTATGATTTTCTATCAGGTAAAGAGCTTGATGGAGGTCTTAGTTTAGCTTCAATTGGTTATGATGGAAAACCTATTACAGAATTAACTCCAGATGAAGCAAAAGAGCTAGTATCTGACAATGGTTTCTTTGGTATAGATCAAACATCTCAAAGAGTAAGTGGTTTTGTAATTTCACTTGCAGGAGATAATGTTGAAGCATTGCAAGAAGCAAGAAGAGGTGTAGTTAAAGGTTTTGAAGAAGCTGAAAAGATGTGGGGTGGTGAATTACCAGAAATCTCATACAAAACACAAGAACAAACACTAAAAATTATTGATGAAAAAATAAATGAATTATTAAAAACCGATTCACAAAAAGAGTTAGAGGATAGTTCAACTCCAGATAGTGCAAAAGAGAATAAATAGTAGATTTACTTATATCTAACAGTTTTAAACTCTTTTGCACACTCTAATTGATACTCTACCATTTTAAAAAAGGGTTTAATAAACTGCTCTAAATTTTTTTCACAAATATTTTCTTGAGTATGTTCTTTTAGTAGTTTTAATATCTGTAAAGTTGATTCTATTGTTGATAAACAATTTTGCATAGGTTGCTTTTTTATTAAAAAGTTTGATGAGATATTATTGTCAAAACTTAGTTTTTGTAAAGATTGTAGATTTTTACTTAATCTTAACATTTTTCTTGAACAAGGCCAAGTAGAATCCAAAATAAATATTACAATATTTTTATTTGTTTCAACTTTTGTTTTTGATAAGTTTATTGAGCTTTTATCAGGATATAAAAGAAAACATTCATTGTTTTTATTATTGATTATTTTGTTTATCTCATGATGATTTGAAAAGTCTATCCCTATAAATATTTTTGAGTTTTTTAAACTTTTATTTGTGAAATGCCCCGTGCCATTTTTTGTTTTTCTATACTCTTTGGGATGCATCAAAATTATAAATTGTGTTTTTGTATCAAAAGGGGTTATATGTTTACACATACAACTAGTTTGGGGTCTATAACACTCATAACATATATCTCTACTCATCTATTATTTTTGGTGTCCTTTTGTATTTTTTCTATCTAATAACTCTTCGCAGTTTTTTCCACCTACGTCATAAGCTTGTCCAAAACCAAATACTGCTTCACCTTTTACAGGTGTAAATTCATATATTGAAAAATCTTTCATTTGTTTTAACATTGAAACTGTTGAACCATGTTTCTCTTCAAAAAGATTTATCAAGTTTTCAAACTCTTTTGTATCTCTTGAAAGTTTATTTGAATCTACTTGTAAAACTACTCTTTTTCTTGCAAAAATATTTTCACAATCTTTTTCATCTTCTATAAAAAATAGTGAAGCTTTTTTATATAAATCTAAATTTTGAGTATGTTTAGCCATAGAACTTATATAAACATAATATTTGTAATCGTTTTTTATAAAAGGTGCATAACTAGAAAAAGGGTAACCCTCTTTATCTATAGAAGATATTACACAACTTTTAAAACTATCTAAAAATTTCTTCAACATTTTAAATCTCCTCCCATAATATTGAAAGCTGTACATTGTAAATATCTTTTCTTCTTAGTTTTATACTAATTTCTTCAATCTCATAGTTTACAATATCATTTTGTGTTTTTATATTTGATATTTCATCTTCAAGTTTTTCTTTTAATATTGAAATATCTGTATTTATCTCTTGTATTTGAATCTCTACAAACTCTATATCTTTTCTCTCTTTTAAAACTTTTGATACGTTTTTTGCACTATTTGCTGCTTTTGTCATATTTGTTTTTGTAAATGCTGATCTTCCAAAAAAGGCTCCAAGTATAGAGGTTCCAATTGAGATTAGAGTATCGGTAGTTTTAGAACTTGCTTCATCTTTCTCTTTTTCAAGTTTTATATATAATCTATCTAGTTTATCTTGAAGTTTATTTTCCTCTTTTATATATTTTTCTTGAAGCTCTTCAATATCTAAATCAGTTTTTTCATTTAGTTTATCTTTCAATCGTATTTTAAACTCATTTAATGTTTCATTTTGTTTTGAGATTATTTTAAGTTGATTATTTTTGTATAAAGTTAGTTGACTATTTTTATATATTTTATTTATAAAATCTTTTTGCATCAGTTTGATTTTATTGCTATTTTGTAAAAAAACAGGAAGATTACAAAAAGAAGAGTTTATTCTTTCATTTTTTGAAAAATTTATATCTTGTAAAATTTCACAATCATCCCAATTGATATTAGTATCAGTTTCATCTAAATATATTTTTTCAACAATTTGTTTTTTCAAATCAATATTTTTTGAAGCATTATAAAAATTTATTTCACAACTTGCTAATAAAAAAGCTTGCAATGTATACGAGTTTTGTTGAGATTTGTAGTTGAAATATTCCACTAGATTATTAGGTAAGATAGGTTTTATGGAATTAGTATTTATACTATTAGTATCTATTGGCATTTTTTCTTGTTTAGTTATTATAGGTTTATTTAGAGCTTTTGCAATTTTTTGAGTCATTAGTTTTTTTATATCATCTTTTGATATTGGACCTTTTAAGTATGATAAAACCCATCTTGTTTCAAACACTTTAATTGTATCTTCATGAATATTTTTCATAATAAAATTTCTTTTACTTAGATTTGAAAGCATATCCATTAGTTCTTCTTTATTTAAATTAGAATTTCCTGTAGTAAGTCCATCTATAACTTTTTCTTTATCTTGTAGTGTTTGAAGTCTACCAATAAACCAAGTTCCAATATTTGCTAAACCTTTATAATCCAAATCAACTGGATTTTGTGTTGAGAGTATAATTCCTATTCCAAATGATCTAGCTTGTTTTAAAAGTGTAAGCATAGGTTGTTTTGAAGGTGGATTTTTTGAAGGAGGAAAATAGCCAAATACTTCATCCATATAAAGTAATGCTTTTAGTGAACTCGTACCCTCTTGTCTTCTCATCCATGCAACCATTTGGTTTAATAATAATGAGACAAAAAACATTCTTTGTGTGTCATTTAAATGAGAAATAGAAAAGATTGATACTTTTGCTTTCCCATTTTCATCATAAAGCATATTTGAAATATCTAGGGCTTCACCTTCTATCCAGCTTTTAAAAGAGGGATTAGCAATAATTGAATTTAACTTTAATGCTAATTTTAATCTTTCTTCAGATGAAAAAAAAGTTTCTAAATCAAAAATCCCAACTTTTTTAAATGGAGGTGTAACAATACAAGAGATTAATTCTTCTAAAGATAAATCTTTATTTTCTGAATAAAAACTCATAAAGATTGAAGAGATTAAAATATGTTCTTTTGAAGATGTATTTTCTTTTATATCTACTAAAGAAAGAAGTGAAGAAACTGTAGAACCCACTAATTGATTTAGAGTGTCTGTATCTTCTAAGACTTCAAAAGAGGGTGCTTTAAATGATGATAAAATAGATACCGGAACACCAGCTGTACTACCTGGAGTATAAATAGTAAAATCAGCACTATTTTTTAATTTTGCAATTCTTTCTTTATTTTGGAAATCATTTGTTATTCCATTTTCCCAAAGTGATGCAGTTTTTTGAGCTAATTGACTTACAGTTAAAGAGTTATTTATTGCATCTTGTTCTTCTATCCAAGGTTCAAAATCTTCCCTTTTTAAATCTGGAAATGTAAGTAGTAAATTTCCCATATCACCTTTTGGATCTATAATAATTGAAGGGATATTATCAATAGCAGCTTCTTCTAATAATGAGATACCAAGTCCTGTTTTACCACTACCAGTCATACCAATAATAGCTGCATGAGTTGTTAAATGTTTATTTTTGTAAACTAAAGGTAGATACTCATTTTCATTGATTTTTTCTTTTCCAATATAAAACAGTTTTAGATTTTCATAATTAAATGTGCTACTCATAATAAGCCTTTGATTTGAAGGATTTAAAAACTAAAAAAAGTGAATACTTAAAAGTTAAAGTATTCACTTGAAGAATTAAGCTTCTTGTGAAGCTTTTTTCTTTCTTTTTGCTTTCATTTTATTTAATGCTAGTCTTCTCATATCAGCTGTTGTATCTGATTCATCCATAATTTCTAAACCTAATAGTGTCTCAATACAATCTTCTAAGGTCACTAAACCTTCTGTTTGATCATAATTATCCAACACTATAAAAAGATGCTCTTTTTTCTGGATAAATTTATTTAAAGCACGACCAACTGGTATATTTTCATTTAGAGCAAACACTGGTGTCATTATTGATTCCATTGTTGCATTTTCATTTTTTACAGCTTGTTTAAATAGTTTTTTTGTTAGAACTATTCCTACAATATTATCAATTGTTCCTTCATATATAGGAACTCTTGAGAACTTATATGTTCTTTTATCCTCTAAAATATCTTTTATAGCCGTGTCTTTCTCTACTGCATACATAACAGATCTTGGAGTTAGAATATCTTTTATTTTAATCTCATTTAATGTTAGAGTATTTTCAATAATATCAGATTCTAAGTCACCAATTATCCCTTCCTCTTCACTTAAAAGTGTACTATGAATCAACTCTTCTCTTGAAAAAGAATCTGAATTTTCTTTTCCTTTGATTTTATTAGTAACAAATTGTGTGATTTTTATTATAGGATAAGTAATAAAAACAAATATTCTAATTAAATTTGCAGCAGCTGGAGCTAATTGTTTCCAGTAAACAGCACCAATAGTTTTTGGGATAATCTCTGCAAAAAATAGTATTGCAAAAGTTAATGCAATAGATACAACCATTACAATAGGACCATTTCCTGGAAATACATGCTCAGCTTGTACACCAATAGCAGTTGCACCTAATGTGTTTGCTATAGTATTTAGAATTAAGATAGATGCGATAGATTTATCGATATCAGTTTTTAATTTTTTGAGTAGTTTTCCTGCCTTTGGATTATTTTGTTCAATTACAGGTATATATGAAAAGTTTATTGATAGAATCACAGATTCTAAAACAGAACAAAGAAACGAAATACTAATTACAAGTATGAAAAGAAATATTAATAGTTCCATAAAGAACCTTTACTCGTAAAACTGCACCTCTGGGAATTGTCTTCCAATAATTACTCCTTAAAAAAAATAAATTTAACAACGTATAATATCAAATTTTATCTTTAATTATATTTTTTTTGACAAAAATATTAAAAATTTTGTATAATATTATAAAAGTTGGATAAAGGAGGTCGTTATGGAATATGGATTAATGCCAACAATTGATCAGTACACTGACAATAATCAATTATTAATTCAACAAGTGCAACCTTCTAATGAAATTGCTAGTGCAAAGCTTAGAGAAGGGGAAGATGCAAAACAGATTGCAAAAGCAAACTTCTTAAAACCTGAAGAAACAAAAGATACAAAAGAGGTTGATGCACAAACAGTTTCAAAATATCAAGAAGTTGTACTTACGAATTTAAATTTTGGTTTTAATGATAAATCAAAAGATTTTTATGTAAAAGTTGTAAGAGGGGAGATGGAAACACAATACCCTACAGATGAAATGATGAGATTAAAAGCTTATTTTATAGCACAAAATAAAGCAGAAATTGAGCAAGAGATTGCTGCTAGTTAGTCTAAGTTTATTCTTGAGTTGATTTTTATTAATAAATCTCTTGCTTCATAATACTTTTGTTTGTCATTAAGTTCAATACAATCAAGTAGTGCCTTATACTTTTCAAAAACTTCCCAAATCTTTTTATAACTATTTGGTCTTTTTTTTATAAAAAAAAGTGCCAATGCTGTGGCTCCATTAATCAAACCTTGTACAGCTTTTGCCTTTTTTCTATACTCTTCATTTTGGGTGTCTTTCCAAATTTTTTTGTACTCCCTCCAATCATCTTCTAATAATTCATGGGCTTGTACATACATACCATTGTCAACTGCAAAAATGAATCTATCTATTGAGGTTTTTTGTGTGAAGATAGATTTGTCATACATCATTTATCTCTTTTTCTAAATAATATCCTGTGTATGAACCTGTTTTTTTATGCTCGCTTGCCAATGTTTCAGGTGTCCCTTGAGCTATGATTTTACCACCTTTATTTCCTCCTTCTGGTCCCATATCGATAATCCAATCAGAGTTTTTAATAATATCAAGATTGTGTTCGATTACAAGAACTGAGTTACCAACTTCAACTAAATGGTGCAATACTTTTGTAAGTCTATCAACATCTGCAAAGTGCAAACCAGTAGTAGGTTCATCTAAAACATAAAGTGTATTTCCAGTATCTTTTTTACTAAGCTCTTTACTTAGTTTTATCCTTTGAGCTTCCCCTCCAGATAAGGTTACTGCATTTTGTCCTAATGTAATATATCCAAGTCCTACATCACTTAGTGTTTGTAATTTTGCTTTTATTTTTGGTACTTTTGCAAAAAATTCTAAAGCTTCATCTACACTCATATTTAATACATCAGAGATATTTTTACCTTTGTATAAAATCTCTAAAGTTTGAGCATTATATCTACTTCCATGACAATCATCACATTTAACCATAATATCTGGTAAAAAGTGCATCTCTATTTTTATTTCACCTTCACCTTGACATTTTTCACATCTACCACCTTTTACGTTGAATGAGAATCTTCCTATTTTATAACCTCTTAGTTGTGCTTCTTTAGTTTTTGTAAATAGTGTTCTTATCTCATCCATAAGACCTGTATAAGTTGCTGGATTACTTCTTGGAGTTCTACCTATTGGACTTTGGTCTAAATAGATTACTTTATCAAGTTTTTCTAAACCTTCAATTTCTACTCCATCAACCTTTTTTACTTTTCTTGCATGGTTTAGTAGCTCTTTTGCAACTGGAAGTAGGGTTTGAAGTATTAGTGATGATTTACCACTTCCACTAACTCCTGTAATTGCACAAAGATTTTTTAATGGGATTTTTACATTTAAATCTTTAATGTTATTGATATTTACATCTTTTATTTCAATAAATTCTTCTTGAGGTCTATTGTGAACATAATCTATTTTTTTCTTACCATTTATATATTGTGCAGTTAAAGTTTTTGCTCTATTCATTTGTTTTAAAGTACCAGCAAAAACAATCTCTCCACCATATTTTCCTGCATTTGGTCCAATATCAACTATAAAATCAGCTTCTTTTATGGTCTCTTTATCATGTTCAACAACTATTACTGTATTTCCTTTTTCTTGTAAGGCTTTTAATGTTTTAATTAATTTATTTGTATCTCTTTCATGTAAACCAATTGAAGGCTCGTCTAATACATACATAACACCAGTAAGTCCAGAGCCAATTTGAGAAGCTACTCTAATCCTTTGTGCTTCTCCTCCACTAATAGTTCTTGCATCACGTCCAAGTGTAATATATCCAAGCCCAACATCAAAAAGAAAAAAGATTCTTTCTCTAATCTCTTTTAAAATTGGAGCTGAAATCATTTTGTTTTGTTCATTTAAATATGCAAAGTTTTTTTCATCTTGAAAAAAAGCATGGGCTTCTTCTATTGGTTTGTTTATGATATCTGAAATAGTTTTATTTGCTACATAAACACTTTGAGATGAGGGTTTCAGCCTATTTCCATTACAATCACTACAAACTTTTTCAGTCATAAATTCAGCCATATCTTTTTCATCTTTTATCATATCATAGGCTATTTTTACAATACCTTCCCACTTTCTTGTAAGATTATGTCTTTTCCATGTAAACTTTGCTTCTTCTACACCTCCGTGTAAAATTGCTTTTTGTTGATGAGATGGTAACTCTTTAAATGGAATTGTAATATCAATGCCAGATGCCTCACAGTAGGCGATAAGCATTTTAAAATAAAACCCTTTGTTGAATCCATAAATTATCTTAATGGCACCATCTTCAAGTGGTAACTCCTCATTAACAACTTTTTTCATATCTAAAGTGTATCTAATTCCCAATCCATCGCATGAAGGACAAGCTCCTTTAGGTGAGTTAAATGAAAATGAAAGTGGTTCCAAGGGTTCAAAAGAGATTTTACAATCAAAACAAGCCATGTGTTCAGAATAATGTATATGCTTATCTACACCAACCTCTTCATGGTTCATTACTTCAATTTCAAGTTCTCCAAAACTCTCTTTTAAACCTTTTTCAACATCTTGTGCAATTCTATCTTTATTTTCATCTTTAATAACCACTCTATCAATAACCACTTTGATTGTGTGCATTTGAGTTTTTGCTAACTCTATATCTTCATCTAGTCTTACCATTACTCCGTCGATTATAGCTCTTACATAACCTTTTCCTCTTAGCGATTCTAATAAATCTGCAAAGGTACCCTTTTTTCTATTTACTAGTGGAGCTAGTATCACAACTTTTGAATTTTCAGGTAATGATAAAACTTGTTCAATTACGTCAGAAGCGCTCATTTGAGAGATTGGTTGTCCACATTTATGACAATGTTGTTTTCCAACTCTTGCATATAAAAGTCTAAAATAATCATAAACTTCTGTGATGGTACCTACAGTAGAACGTGGATTTTTTGATGTAGTTTTTTGATCAATCGCAATTGCAGGGGTTAAACCTTCGATTCTCTCTACATCTGGTTTACCAACTTTATCTAAAAATTGTCTTGCATATGCAGAAAGAGATTCTATATATCGTCTTTGTCCCTCTGCGTAAAGTGTATCAAAAGCTAAAGTTGATTTCCCAGAACCAGAAAGTCCAGTAAAAACAATAAGTTTGTTTTTTGGAATCTCTAAATTTATATTTTTTAAATTATTTTCTTTTGCATTATATATCTTAATTGTATCATTCATAAACTGTCCATCATAAAAAAATTAAGCGGACATTATATCATAATAACCTATTAAAACAATGAGTGATTTATTAACTAAATATATAACTTAATAATAGAAAAATATTATGGTTTATAGTTCCATCCAAAATCATCGTGATAAATCATTTGTTTACTCATTCCACCATCGATTATAATATTTTCACCAGTTATAAAACTAGATTTTTCACTACATAAAAATTGTACTGCATTTGAGATATCTTCTGGCTTTCCTACTCTTTTAACTAAATGTTGATGATTATCTTCTAAACTAAAGTTTTGATTAAAAGTATCAATCCAACCAGGAGATATACAGTTTACTCTGACTTTACCTTGTAAACTTACAGCAAGAGAATGTGTTAGTGCAACTATAGCACCTTTTGCTGCACTATAGCACTCTGTGTTTTTTTGTGATTGAAAAGCTCTTGTTGAGGCAATATTTATAATACTTGCATCTTTATTAAAATAGTTTAGAAATAACTTTGATAACATAAATGGTGCTACAACACCTAATTTTTGAGTATATAAAAACTCTTCATATCCGCTATTAAATATTCCACCATTTCCTTCACAGGCATTGTTGATAAGATAATCTATATTATTAAATTTTTCTATTACAGTTTTTGAAAAGTTTTCTAAAACTGATTCTTGAGTTATATCACCTTTATAAAAATAATCATATTCGATTTTTGGTTCAATAATATCTACAATAATAACTTTTGCATCTAATTTTTTAAAATCTTTTGCAATAGTTTCTCCAATCCCTTTTGCACCACCTGTTATAACAACTATTTTATTTTTAAAACTGAACAATTAATTACTCCTTATTGCTTATTATTAGGTATATTTAGTTATTATCTAAATTATGCATTTAGATAGAATTGATTTAGAATTTAGAAAATCCATATTAATTACTTTAATAGTTTTTGCACTATTTATATTTATATCTTTTATAATAGTTGAAAAATACTTTTTAGAAAATGAATTTAAAAAACAAATTCAAAATAGTTTTAGCACAAATATAGAAAAAAAAGAACATGAATTAAATGAACTTTTATATAATACAAAAACTAGTTTAAAATATATTAGCAATTTAGAAATTTTTAAAAATGCCCTACAAACTAATAGTTTTGAAAAACTAGAAGATACTTTTTTAGTTATATCTCAAACAAATACATATTTTATGCAATTAAGATTTATAGATAAAAATGGGATAGAAAAAATAAGAGTAGATAGAAATAATAAGCAATTAATACCTTATATAATACCTAAAGAAAATCTTCAAGATAAGTCAAAAAGAGATTATTTTATTGAGTCATTAAATAAAAAAGAGATTTATTTTTCAAATCTTGATTTAAATATCGAAAATGAAAAAGTAGAATTTCCTTTTAGACCTACACTTAGAGTTATTTATCCAATTATAAAAAATAATACGTTTATTGGTGAATTAGTAGTTAATATTGAAATTGATTTACTTTTTGAATCAGCACTTTTTGATACTATGATATGTGATTCAAGTGGTAGAGTAATTTTACCATTTAATAAAACTATAAAAACATTTAGTAAAGAGTTAAATAGTTATTTCCCCAATTTTCCAAAAGAAATTTTAGTTGAAAAAAAGTTTTTTCATAATAACTTTATATCATATAGGCTTTCTTCTACTATAAAAAACAATGTAATAATAATCTCAAAACTAAAAGATTCTTATTTTAGAAAATTTCAAAATGATCAAATGAGAATAAGGTTTTTGATTTTTAGTACTTTATTTTTATTTATTCTTGTAGTATGTTTTATTGTATTTAGGAAAATAAATGAAATTTTTTATTTTTATTATAAATCAAAATTGGAAGACAAAGTAAAATTTAGTAATAAAGAGTTTAATGTAGCAAATAAATTTTTATCAAAAAATATTGATCCTCAGTTGATTCTTTCACAAATCTCTACAAGTATGATTTTAACAAATGAAAAGATAAAAATCTTATATGTAAATAAAGCTTTTAGCGAATTATTTGGATATGCAGAAGAAGAAGTTTTAGGTAAAAATCCTATTTTTTTAAGTGGTGAGGATATTAAGCAAAGAGGTATAGGTATTTTACGAAATGCAATAAATGAACAAAAAAGTGTTACTGTGATTTTAAGAACTTATACAAAAGAAAATAGATTAAAATATATAGAATTATCAACTTCTCCAATATTTGAGGAAAAAACAGGTAAAATAAAATATTATTTGGGTATTCAGAAAGATGTTACAAAAGAACAAAATATATTAAAAGATTTAAAAAGAATATTTTAAAGGTTAACTTTGAATTACAACGATTTATACATTGTGGGCGTTGGAGCAAGTGCTGGTGGCTTTGAAGCTTTGCAAAGATTTTTATCCAAAATACAAATTAATGATAATCTTTGTTATGTTATAACTCAACACTTAGATGCAAATAGACCTACTTTATTGGGTGAACTTTTAAGTAAGTATTCTGGATTAGAAATTTGTGCAATTGAAGATGAACAGATTATTCAAGGAAATCATATATATTATTGCCCACCAAATAGAAACTTGATAATAAAAAACAAAAAGTTTTCGTTTGTCGAACTTGAAAAAAAAGTATTACCTAAACCATCTATTAATAAATTCTTTAGTTCTTTGGCTAAAGAAAAAAAAGATAAAGCTATTGGAATAATCTTAAGTGGAACTGGAAGTGATGGAACAGAAGGGATAAAAGATATTGCTAGCAATGGTGGAATAACATTGACAGAAGATGAAGGTGCCAAATATTATTCTATGCCTAAATCTGCAATAGATACTGGAAAAGTTATTGCTTCTTTACCTCCTGAACTATTAGCAGAAGGAATTTTAAATGTAATTGAAGATAGAAAATATTTTGATAAACATTTTGAAATAGAAGATTCCTTACATAAGATTTTTGATATTTTGAAAGAAGAGACTTCTATTGATTTTAGTTCATATAAAACTGCAACTGTAACAAGAAGAATAAAAAAGAGAATTATAGAAAAAAAAGCAGATGGTATAAATGAATATATCAAAATCTTAAAAGAAGATAGTGATGAAGTTTTAAAGCTAAAAGATGATCTTTTAATAATTGTAACATCTTTTTTTAGAGATGAAGATGCTTTTGAAGAGTTGAAAAAACAATTAAAAGAATTAATTCAAAAGAAACTTGATAATAATCTTAGAATTTGGGTTACAGCATGTGCAACTGGTGAAGAAGCATATTCTATAGCAATTTTAGTAAGTGAAATATTAGAAGAGTTAAAGTTATCAAAAAAAGTAACTATATTTGCTTCAGATATTAGTGATAAAATTATTGAAGAATCTAGAAATAGGGTATTTAAATTAGAAGAGTTAGAAGGAGTTTCTACTGATTATATAGACAAATATTTTGATGAGACAAATAAAACTTTTAAAATAAATAAAAAAATCAGAGATATGATAGTATTTTCAAAACATGATATTATAAAAGATCCACCTTTTTTAAATCTTGATATGATTAGTTGTCGAAATTTATTAATTTATTTTAATAGTGAATTACAAAGAAGAATCCTAAGTATATTTTATTATGCATTAAGATATGAAAGTTTGTTGTTTCTTGGTAAAAGTGAGACAATAGGTACATTGACTTCATTATTTACGATAGTCGACAATAAGGCAAAAATATATAAAAAACTAAATGATTTAACAAAAGTTGATATTGAAACTTTAACTTATGATAAAAGAAATTCAAATCTAGGTAGAAATAATTATACAAAAAATCAAATCACAAATATAATGGATATAGATACTTCAATAAATAAATCAATTAGTGAAAGATTTATGCATAGTGGAATAGTTGTAGATGGTTCAAACTATAATATCCTTTTTTATAAAGGGGATTGTAAAGAGTATTTACATCATCCACAAGGGATACATACAAATGACTTATTTAGATTAGTTGCAGATTTTTTAAGATTAGATGTAAGGGCTACTATAAATGAAGCAAAAAAAATGAATTGTTATGTTTCATCAAAAAGGATTAGAGTTTTACCTATTAATGAGCCTAAAGAATATGTAACTATTAGCGTATATCCATTGGAAAAAAATAATTTGGGTGAAGATACATATTTTGTTTCGTTTGAAAAAACTGTGGATTTTAGTTCAAGTATAAAAGAAGAGAAATTTGATCCAATAGATATCAATGATACAGATCTTAGTGTACTTGAAGATGAACTTTTAACCTTAAAAGAAAGACTGCAAATTACTATTGAGGAGCTTGAAACTTCAAATGAAGAGTTGCAAAGTACTAATGAAGAACTTCAAAGTACTAATGAAGAACTTCAAAGTACAAATGAAGAGTTAGAAACTTCAAATGAAGAATTACAAAGTGCAAATGAAGAGTTGCAAGCAGTAAATGATGAATTGAATACTTCAAATTTAGAATTAGATTTTGCAAATAATGCTTTTGATAATGTTTTATCTAATCTTGGTGCTTATGTAGTTATTCTTGATTATAATTTAAATATTATAAAACATACGGATGGAATTAAAAAGTTTTTTGATTTATCAAAAAGTAATGATAATAATTTTTCTACTGTATTATTAAATTCTCATGTAGAGTTGCCAAATTTATTAGAAAATATTAAAAACTGTTTAAATTATGGCACAGAAACTGGCTTTGAAATTGATTATGAAAGAAGAAACTATTATTTTAGTATAAAAAGAATAGAGTTAGCTATGTTAAATGATAAAAATAATAATAAAGCAATTATTTTAAGTTTTGTAGATAAAACTGAATTTATTGAACAAGATAGAATAATATTTCAACAAGCAAAACTTGTATCTATGGGTGAAATGATTGGAAATATATCTCATCAGTGGAGACAGCCATTGAGTATAATTACTACTATTGCTAGTGGTTTAAAACTAAAATCAGAGGTGAGTGTAGTAGATAATGAATTTATTGATGAAAATATGAATATCATTTTAAATCAGGCTAATTATTTATCTGAAACTATAGATAATTTTAGAAATTTTATTAAAAATAAAAGAGAATTTAGAAAAACGACTATAAAAAGTGTTATTGCAGAAACTCTTAATTTAGTTGAAGCAACATTGAAAAATAACTTTATAACATTAATTTTAGATATTGATGATGATTTAGAAATAGAGGGTTCTACAAATGAACTTGTGGAGGCATTAATTAATATTTTAAATAATAGTAAAGATGCTTTAGTTGAAAGAATTGAAGATGATAGTGATAGATTTATTTTTATTACAACAAATAAAAAATCTGATTCAATTGAAGTAAAAGTAACAGATACTGCTGGTGGAATTGATGAAAAAATTATACATAGAGTTCTAGAACCATATTTTACAACAAAACATGAATCTGTTGGTACAGGCTTAGGTTTATCTATGGTTGATAAAATTGTAAGGGAAAGACATAGTGGTATAATTGATATATATAATGAAGTCTTTGATTATAAAGATAAAACTTATAAAGGAGTAACTTTTTCATTACAATTTAAAATACTTGCTATTTAGATAATTAATTGTTACGTAATTAAATTTTTGACAAAAATAATTTATATATTAAATGAAGATTAAACAAGGATTTGATATTTTATTACTATTATTATTTAAAGGTAGTATTATTGGATATAGTAAATAGTTTTGAAATAGAAAATGAAACTTTCTATTATTATGATTTAGATAAAGTTATAAAAAATAATACAAGATTAAAAAAACTACCAATAGTATTAAAAATACTTCTAGAATCAAACTTACGAAAAGCAAACTCATTTCAGGAATTTGAATCAATTATTAATATTTTTACAAATAGATTAAATAGCAAAATAAAATTTTATCCTTCTCGTGTAATTATGCAAGATTTTACAGGAGTTCCTGCCCTAGTTGATTTAGCTTCTATGAGAGATGTTCTAAATCAATATGGATTAGACCCAAAAGAGATAAATCCACAAGTCATGGTTGATTTAGTTATTGATCATTCTTTAACTATTTCTAGTTTTGGTACTAATGAAAGCTCTGAAATAAATTTGGAAAAAGAACTAGAAACATATAAAGATAGATTTAAATTTGTAAAATGGGCAAATAATGCATTTTCTAATTTTAGAGTTATTCCACCTGGTTCTGGCATTTGTCATCAAGTAAATTTGGAGTTTTTATCTACTATATTACATGTTGAAAAGATTGACGAGAAATATTTTTTATATCCAGAAACAATTGTTGGGACAGATTCTCATACTACTATGATTAACTCTTTAGGAGTTTTAGGTTGGTCAGTAGAGGGAGTACAGGCTCAATCTTCAATGCTTGGTTTACCCATCTCATTTAACTTACCAAAAGTTGTTGGAGTAAATCTTCATGGTATGCTAAAAGAGGGGATAACCTCTTCTGATTTAGTTTTAACTTTAACAAGTATATTAAAAAAACATGGTGTAGATAAAAAACTTGTTGAATTTTACGGTTCAGGGTTAAAGTATTTAACTTTGGAAGATAGGTCTATTGTATCAAATATGGCTCCTGAGTATGGAGCAGTTTGTTCTTTTTTTGCAATAGATAATCAAACAATTTCATATTTCAATAAAACAAGAGATAATGAAGATTATGGAAAATTGATAAAAGAGTATTTAAAAAGACAAAATCTTTTTTATAATCCAGAAGAGCTTTTATCTTATGATGAAATAATAGATTTAGATCTTAGTAGTTTAGAACCTACAATAGCGGGACCTAAACGACCTCAGGATAGATTAGAAATAAATTGTTTAAAAGATATTGTTATAACAAATAAAGGAACATTTTTAAAAGATGCAGATATTGTTTTAGCTGCTATTACTTCTTGTAGTTCTACATCAAATCCATACTTATTGATTCATGCTGCACTTATTGCAAAAAAGGCTTATGAATTAGGGCTAAAAGTAAATTCTCACATAAAAACTTCTTTAGCACCAGGTTCTTTAGTAGTAAAAGAGTATTTGGAAAAGCTTGGATTATTAAAATATTTGGAAGCAATTGGGTTTCATATAGTTGGATATGGTTGTGCCACTTGTTATGGAAATTCAGGAGAATTGGATGGCAATATTGAAAATGAGATAAAAATAAACAACTTAAATATCTGTTCTGTTACATCTGGAAATAGAAACTTCGAAGGAAAAATTCATTCTTTGATAAAATCAAACTATCTAATGTCTCCATCTTTAGTAATAGTTTATTCTTTGATTGGTACAATGAAGTTTGACCTGTTTGATGGTGTATTAGGCGTAATTGATGATAAAGATATAAGACTAAAAGATTTATGGCCTACAAACAAAGAGGTTGGAGAATGTATGCAACAATTGGATTATACTTTATATAAACAAATTTATAAAAATATTTTTAAAGGAAACCAGTTTTGGCAAAATTTAGAAGTATTAGATACTCCAACTTATAATTGGGATGAAAACTCTAATTATATTCAACCTTCAAAACTTTTTGATGAATTAATAAAAGATGAAATAAAAATAGAAAAAGCTGGAATATTAACAATGTTAGGGGATTTTATTTCAACTGATGATATTTCACCTTTAGGACAAATCCCTTTATATTCACCTGCAGCAAAATATTTAGAAAGTCGTGGTGTTAAATCTTTTGAATATAATACCTATGCTTCAAGAAGAGGAAATTCTCAAATAATGCTTAGAGGACTTTTCGAAAATATAAAACAAAATCTAATGGTATCAAAAGAGGGTGGTTATACTATGGACTATGAATCTGGAGAGATAGTTTCAATATTTGAAAAAAGTGAAAAATATAGAACACAAAATAGGGATTTAGTTATTCTTGCAGGAAAAGATTATGGAGTTGGTAATACAAGAGATTGGGCAGCAAAAGGAACAAAACTTTTAGGAGTTAAAGCTGTTATTGCAAAATCATTTGACCCAACACATAGATTAAATTTAATATCTTTTGGAGTTTTACCTTTAGAATTTATAGATGATGATATAAAAAGTTTAAAATTAAAGGGGAATGAAGATATTAGTATATTTTGTGATGAGATAAAAGAACACTCAATAGTAGTAGCTTCTATTCATAAAAATGGAATTGATATTTTAGTAGATTTAAAGTGTAGATTAGAAAATAATGAAGAGGTTAATTACTATAAAAATGGGGGAGTTTTATCTTATTTACTTAAAAATATGGTTAAATAGTTTTATAAACCATTATTGCAAGAATTATACAGTTCATAATTAAAATAGATTTTTTATAGTTTTTTGCTCCTGTTACATTTTTAGTTTTTATACCAAAATGAACCCCAATCAATGATGCTAAACCTATTGTTAATCCTTCTTGAAATAACATCTGCCCACTAATAGTCAATGATAAAAATCCAGCAATAGATGAAAATATTACAAAAAATAAACTAAGGCTAGTTGCAGTTTTTAAAGGGTATTTCATTACTGAAACTAAAATAGGTATCAATAAAATAGCACCACCAATACCAATACTCATTGCAATTATCCCTACAAAAAAACCTAAAGTTAAAAGCAAAGGTTTACTATGAGTTTTGATTTCACATTCTGGTTCGGCAGGACTGATAAAGATTTTTATAATTGAAAAGATTATAACAATTATAAATATATATTGTAAAAAGATATTTGATACAAGTGAATGAACATAACTATTTAAAAGTCCACCTAAAGAACCACCAATACCAATTATAATTCCATCTTTAAAAACATGTTTTGCTTTTTTAGAGTTTAGGAAAGAACCATAAATTGAACTAAATACCATTTGCATTATTGCAATAGAAATTGCCTCTTTCATCATAAAACCAGCAGTTACTAACATTGGAGTAAGAATCGTTCCCCCACCTAGTCCAAAAAACCCCGAGACAAAACCAGCTATAAGTCCAAATAGTATTAATTCTAAAGACATTATTCTAATTCATCAGTTTTTTTTATAGAATTCATTGCTCCAATAAATTTTTTATATATACATTCTAAGTCATGATCTTCATTTGATAAATCAATACCATCATAATCTTTTATGGCATGTTCAAGTAAAGCAACTCTTTTTAATAAATATTCAAACATCTCTTTATTTATATCTGGCAAATCACTGTGATCAAGTTTTTCATTTTTGTTTTCTCTTTTAATTACCTTTGCCGGAACACCAACTGCTGTTGAATTTTTCGGAACATCACAAATTACAACTGAGTTCGCTCCAATTTTTCCATTTTTCCCAACAGTAATATTTCCTAAAACTTTTGCACCACTTCCAATAACTGAGTTTGCTTTTATAGTAGGGTGTCGTTTACCTTTATTTAAACTAACTCCACCTAATGTAACACCTTGATAGATTAAAACATCATCTTCTACTATGGCAGTTTCACCAATAACTACACCTATACCATGGTCAATAAATACTCTTCTTCCTATAGTTGCAGCAGGATGGATATCCATATTACAGAAAAATTGTGTTAACCCCATAATTACTCTTGCAAGTCTAGTAAACCCTTTATTGTAAAGTCTATTTGCAAATCTATGATTGATTATTGCCCAAACACCTGGATAGTTAAAAAATAATTCAAGCTTTGAGTTTAGAGCTGGGTCATTTATTTTAGGTACGAAAAAATCCTCTTTTATTTGTTTCCAAAGTCCTATTCTTTTTGCTTCACTTAATATCTCTTCTTTTATCTCTTCATTTGTTTTCATAATCATAACTCCCGAATTAACTCCATGCTGTTTTTAAATAACTGTTTTGATCTAAATAAGATTTCAATATTGAATATGTATTTTTATCAAGTCTTTGTTTTAATATTGATTTTATCTCTTTCGTATCATAATCAATATCTTCTAGAATATCTATTATTTTTTGAGTTTCAAGTATCTTTTCTAGTTTAACTTCATTTTTTTCAAAAACAATATTTACTTCTGTTGGATGAGAAAAAAGATTGTGTCTCATACCAAGAATATCTTGATAAGCTCCAACATGGAAAAATGCTAAATAGTATTCCTCTTTTTTTAAATCTACATCATGTAGATATAAAGGTTTGTCTTCATTAAATTCAATTTCTCCATCACTATCACAAGTAATATCCCATAAAGAAGCACTTCTTGTTGGATTTTTATCAAGATGAGTTATAGGCATAACTGGAAACTCTTGTTTAATTCCCCAAAAGTCTGGAAGAGATTGAAAAATCGAAAAATTCAATAAATATTTTTCTTGAATTTTATTATCAATTCTTTTTAATTCTTCAAAATCATCAACTTCCAATAACCAAATAGCTTTTTTAATAATAAGATTAGTTAAAATTTCTGCATTACTTCTATCTTCTAAATCAATATAACCTAAATCAAACAATTTAAGCAATGATTCTAAGTGGTCAATACTATCGTGCATATATTCTAGTGCTGTTTTTGAGTTTATGTCATTATATAACTCTTTTAACTCTTCTATTAATGGAGGATTTAATTCTTTTAGTCTTAAATGTTCAGCTTCATATTCAGCTGAAAAAAGCTCAAGAACAGGGGCAATTAGTACTGTTGATGGAGCAGATATAAATCTTCCAGATTCAGTAAAAATATTTGGTTCATCAACACCTTTTTGTTTTGCAATATTTTTTAATGTAAAGATAACATCATTTGCAAACTCTTGAAGATCATATTGAGTTGTTCTTTGAAATTG
Source organism: Halarcobacter sp. (assembly GCA_050296315.1). Classification (GTDB taxonomy): domain Bacteria; phylum Campylobacterota; class Campylobacteria; order Campylobacterales; family Arcobacteraceae; genus Halarcobacter. The sequence continues at coordinate 75,119 of JBNKRE010000003.1, read as the reverse complement.
AGAATATTCGATTGCTAATCCACCACCAATATTTATTGAATTTAAATTATTCGCCCCTAGATTTTTTAATTCTGCATAGATATGACCAGATTCTTTTAAAGCATTTTTTAATGGCTTAATAGTACTCATAGATGAACCAATATGGAAATGAATCATAGTAAGTATATCTGTTAAATCTTTTTCCTCTAACATTTCAAAAGCTTCTAATATCTCTGTAGAACTTAAACCAAATTTTGAGTCAATTCCCCCTGATTTTGCCCAAGCACCACTACCACTATTAAACAATCTTACTCTTAGTCCAATATTTGGTGTAGGTAAAGAGGTTTCCTCTTCAACTTCCAAAATAGTTTCAAGCTCATTTAATCCTTCAATAATTACACTAATATCATGGCCCATTTTTTTTGCTATAAAAGCAAGATGAATCATCTCTTTATCTTTAAAACCATTTACAGTAATTGGTGCACCAATTTTATTGTATGTCATAGCTAAAAATAGTTCAGCTTTACTTCCTGCTTCTAAACCATAATTGTATTTTTCACCTGAATTTATCAATGGATGTAAAAAGTTTGGTAGTTGGTTTACTTTTAAAGGAAATACGGCATTAAATTTTCCTTTATAATCGTACTCTTTTATCGCATTATGATATAAAGTAAACAGTTTGTTTATCTGCTTTTCAATTAAATGGGGAAACCTTAATAATAAAGGTCCTTTATAATCCTCAGCTCTTATCTCATTTACTAAAGATATTAATGCTGGTTTTGCAGCATAGTTTATCTTTACTACACCATCTTCTATTACAAAATTATCATCTGACCAAATGTCAATTCCATAAGTTTCCAAATTTAAAAATCCTCAATTTTAATAGTTTTTTCTTCTTGTGTGCTCAAGTTTTTTGTATAAATAGTTCCATCATTTAATTCATTTTCACCAATTAAAGCTACAATTGTAGCATCACTTTTTTCAGCAATTTGAAAATGTTTTTTAAATCCTCTTGGAGAGTATTCAATAATTGTTTTTGTATTTTTTCTTTTTTCAATTGCAATTTTTGTTAATAGATTTAGTGCTTTTTCATCTAATGCACCTAAATATATTATATCTTCTTTTTTCTCATTTATTTTAACAAGTTCTAGTAACCTTTCGATTCCAATTGCAAAACCTATTCCAGCAGTTTGTCTTCCTCCAAGAAATTCAACTAATCTGTCATATCTTCCTCCACCTGCAATTGCACTTTGTGCTCCAATCTCTGAAGAGGTAAATTCGAAAGCAGTTTGAGAATAATAATCTAATCCTCTAACCAAGTTTGAGTCAATCTCATACTCAATATTGTTATAGTCTAAAATCTCTTTTAGCTTTACAAAATCTGCATCACATTTTGCACATAAATTATTTGTAATTTTAGGTGCATTGTATAATAGTTTTTGACAGTTTTCATTTTTACAATCAAGCACTCTTATGGGGTTTGTCTCAATTCTTCTATTGCAATCTTCACAAAGCTCTTCTTTGAAATCTGTTAAATGTTTAACTAGATTATCTCTATACACTGGCATACACTGGGGACACCCTAAAGAATTTAGTTGTAATTTAAACTTTATTTGGAAGAAATCAAGTATATCTTTTATCATCATGATGATATTTGCATCTTCATAAACAGAACTTACTCCAAACACTTCACAACCAAATTGGTGAAATTGTCTAAGTCTTCCTTTTTGTGGTCTTTCATACCTAAACATTGGTCCATAATAATACCATCTATATGTTCCACCAGCTCTATCAAATTTATTTTGTATAAAACTCCTAACAACTCCAGCAGTTCCTTCAGGTCTTAGACATACGTCATTTTCACCTTTATCTATAAATTGATACATCTCTTTATTTACTATATCAGAGCTTTCTCCTACACTTCTTTTAAATAAAGCAGTCTCTTCTAAAATAGGTGTTTCTAAATAGCTAAATCCATAATTTTTTGCAATTCTTGATGCATTTTCAATAAAGTAAGTAAATAGTTCACTATCTTCACCTAAAATATCATTCATACCTCTTAAACTTTGGATATTTTTTTTATTCATTAATAAATTCCTCAATCTCTTTTGCAATCTCTTCTATACTTAACCCAGCATCAATAAAACGGTGGTTTAAATTAAGCATTTTAATTGTTTTTTTCATTCTATTTTGAATATCTAAAAGATACTCTATACCTCTAGATTCAATTGAATCATTCTCTTTATTTCCTAATCTTTTAATTAACTCTTCTTTTGTTAATTCTAATAATATAACATGTGAAGGTAATACATTGTCTGTTGCAATTAAATTCAGTGATACAACTATTTCAAGAGGAAGATTAGATGCATATGCTATACCACTAATCATACTTCTATCACTTATTACTATTGATTCTTTGTTAGGCTTTATTATTTCTTCAATATGTTCTGCTCTATCAGCTAAGAATAGAAACATCTCAGCAATTTTACTTTTTGCTTCACCATTTAAAGCCATTTGTCTAAGTTTTATACCTATTGGAGTTCCACCTGGTTCTTTAGTAAAAACTGCTTCTTTATATTTTTCTTTCAAAATATCTAATTGGGTTGATTTTCCTGCTGTATCAATCCCTTCTATTACTACATACATTCTAAAACCTCTTTAGGAACTAAGTGTTCAAATTTACCTTCAAATCTGATAAGTTCTCTTACTATTGTAGAACTTACAAAAGCATTTTCTAATGTTGGCATTAAATAAAGTGTTTCGAGGTTTTTATTGATTGATGAGTTAGCATATCCCATTTGAAGTTCATATTCAAAATCTGAAACAGCTCTAAGACCTCTTATAATAGTATTTATCTTTAATTCTTTTGCTAAATCAACTAATAAAGTATCAAATCCGATAACAATAACACCTTTTATATCTTTTGTGGCAGCTTTTGCAAATTCAACTCTTTGTTCATGGGTAAACATTGGACTTTTTAATTCACTTTGAGCTACTGCAATTATAACTTCATCAAATATATTTGTAGCACGTTTAATAATATCCATATGTCCATTTGTTATAGGATCAAAAGTACCACTATATATTGCTTTTTTATATGATGCAATCAAGTTTTTATCCCCTTTATTTATCTTTATTTCCATCTTTCGTATAGATTGTGTTCTATTCTTAATAGGTCTAAATATTTACCAATCAAGTAATCTTCCATATCATCTAAAGTTACTTGATTTGAATAGTATGCTAATATTGGTGGAGCTATAGTAACCCCTAAATTTGATAGTTTAAGCATATTTTCCAAAGCAATTGATGATAAAGGCATCTCTCTTGGAGCTAAAATAACCTCCCTTTTTTCCTTTAACATTACTGTAAAAGCTCTTGTAACAAGTGAATCTGAGATTCCAACAGAACATTTAGCTAATGTATTCATTGAACAAGGTAATATTATCATTTTATCGGTTTTAAATGAACCAGAAGAGATGGATGCTTCAATTTGAGAATCTTTAAATAATACAGTATTTTCTCGATTTTTTAAAATAGCTTTATAATCAATATCTTCTTCAAGATTTAAGGATTTTATGGCACTTTTAGATAATACAACAAAGACTTCTATATTTTTAGGAAGTTTTTCTATAAGTTTTAATCCAAGTTTTGTCCCACTAGCACCTGTAATAGCAACAACTAATTTCAATTTAAAACCTTTGTGACTCTTATTAAGTTGTAGATATTACCCAAAAAATTCTTTATTTTCAAAGATACTAAAAAAAGAATCAAAAAGATTATAAAAATAATTTTAAAATTAAACTAAAATTAAGAAAAGATTAACTATCATTTTGTATAAGTTTTAAATTTAAAAATTTAACATTATGTTAATTTTTTAATTATAATATAATATTTTTTGTAAAAGGATTAAAGATGTCTAAAATTTTAACTTTTGTCAGGGTAAATAAGAATAATGATGAATATACAAATGAGCAAAAGGAAAAGCTGGATTTATATGTTTCAAAAAATGGTTTTCAGATTTATCAATCAATTGAGATTGAGATAAATACACCTGATGAAGAAAACAAAATTTTAGATTTATTAAAAAGGTGTGAACCTAAATCTACGTTGATAGTTTATGATTTAAATGTTTTTGGTAGAACAATTGAAACAATTTTAGAGATAGTAAAATTTTTACTTTCTAATAAAATCAGAGTTATGATTGTGAAACAAAATTTAGATTTAATTGATGATAAAGATATGCTAACTCAAATGGTTCTTGGAATGATTTCTATGACTTTAAATTTAGAAAAAGATTTAATGAGTTTAAGAACAAAAGAAGCATTAGCAGCAAAAAAACTAAAAGGTGAAAGTTTAGGAAAACCTAAAGGGACTATTCAAAAATCAAAATTTGATAAACAAAGAGATAAAATAGAAGAGCTTTTGGCAGTTGGATTATCAGTTAGAAAGATTGCAAAATTACTTGGATATAACAATCATATTGGTTTAAATAATTACGTTAAAAAAAGAAATATTAGAGACCGTTTGCCTAATACTTTGGATATAGCAAGTTAAAATATGTTTGCTATATACAATAACAACGGTTTAAACTTTAGAAGTACAATTGATAATTTATATAGTTTACCAAATGTTGATGCATTAGCAAGAATTAGAAACAATGTAGAAGAGGGCTTACCAAAAGATCACTCTTTGAAAAATAAAAAAAAGCTTTATGAAAGTAAAGACTCACAAAAAGCAGAAGCTATTTATAAAAAGGTAGCTAATATTGATACAACTGTTCCAATATTTAATGTTGCAGATATTATGACTTTAGATGTAATAACTTTAAGTGAAGATAATAGTTTACAAGAAGCTTATAACCTTATGATAGAAAATGATATAAATCAAATACCAATTATAAGTAGTGAAACAAAACAAGTAATTGGTATGGTTACTTATAAAATGATTCTTGATATTTTGATGAATGATATAGATTATGTACAATTTAATCTAGAAAAGGCATTAAAAGATTTAGATTTAGATGATGTAATAACTGCTGATCCTATAACAGATATTAGGCGAGTTGCAAAAGTTATGGTTGATTTTGGATTAAGTGGTATTCCTATAGTTGATCAAGATGATAACCTCAAAGGTATAGTGTCAAGAGCAAGTATTTTAAAAGCAGTATCAAACACACCACCATTACAAATATGGGGATAATTATTAAATTTTATAAAATTTGTAATTTTTTATATTTTTAAAAATTTGAACTGTATTTTCATAAAACTAAAATTATAATTTAGATTAAGCTAATTAAAAATATACCTTAATACTTACTTCAAACTAATTATTGTAAAATATCCGACTTTTAGAACTAAAAATATATATTTAGATTGGAGATTTTATGAAAGTATTATTATTAAAAGATGTTAAAGGTACAGGAAAAGCTGGTGAAGTAAAAGAGGTAAAAGATGGATATGGAAAAAATTTTTTAATTTCAAAAGGTTTTGCTCTTCATGCTACAGATGAAGTAATTGCTAATTATAAAGAGGAACAAAAAATAAAAGCTGCTGAAGAAGCAGAAGAGATTGCCAAAGCTGAAGCTTTAGCAGAAAAAATCAATTCTACAAAACTAACTATAAAACATCAAGTTGGTGCTAATGGACATCTAATAGGTTCAGTTACAAATAAAGAGATTGGTGAAGCATTAAAAGAACAATTTGATATTGATATAGATAAAAAAGCTATCTCTTTAACTGATAAAATTAAAGCAGTAGGAATTTTTGAAGTAGATTGTAAATTGGGACATGCAGTACATGCAACTTTAAAAGTTGATGTAATCGGAGCATAATAAATGTTTGAAGCTACTACGATACTTGCTTACAAAGGACAAAATAAAGCTGTAATAGGCGGTGATGGACAAGTAACTTTTGGAAATACTGTTTTAAAAGGTAATGCTACAAAAATTAGAACCTTGTATAAAGGACAAATATTAGCAGGTTTTGCAGGAAGTACTGCAGATGCTTTTAACCTTTTTGATATGTTTGAAACACATTTAGAAACAACAAAAGGTGATTTACTAAAAGCAGTAGTCGCTTTTTCTAAAGAGTGGAGAAAAGATAAAGTTCTTAGACGTTTAGAAGCTATGATGATTGTTTTAAATAAAGAACATATTTTCATTTTAAGTGGAACAGGTGATGTTGTTGAACCAGAAGATGGAATGATTGCTTCAATTGGTAGTGGAGGAAACTATGCAATTTCTGCTGCTAGGGCATTATCAAAACATTCTGATTTAAATCCTGTAGACTTAGTAAAAGAATCACTTATGATAGCAGGAGAACTTTGTATTTATACAAATCAAAATATTAAAATTTTAGAGATTGAGGATTAATTAACTATGGATATGACACCAAAACAAATAGTATCTTATTTAGATGATTATATTATTGGTCAAAAAAATGCTAAAAAAACTATTGCTCTTGCTTTAAGAAATAGATATAGAAGAATGAGAGTAAATCCGGAACTTCAAGAAGAGATTATGCCAAAAAACATCTTGATGATAGGAAGTACAGGTGTTGGTAAAACAGAGATAGCAAGAAGATTAGCTAAAATGATGGGATTACCATTTATTAAAGTTGAGGCATCAAAGTATACTGAAGTTGGATTTGTTGGTCGTGATGTTGAATCTATGATTAGAGATTTAGTATATGAGTCAATAAATTTAGTAACAAGAGAATTTGAAAGTAAAATAAAAGATAAATTAGATGATGAAGTTATAAAACAAATTGTTGAAAAACTTGTTCCACCTCTTCCTGAAACAGCAAGTGAAAGTACAAGAGAATCTTTTATAAAAACATACAATAAAATGGAAGAAAAAGTAGTTTCTGGTGAGATTGATGATAGAAAAATAGAGATTGAAATCCCTAAAAAAACTCATGTAGAGATTATTGATTCGTCAATTCCAATGGATATGAGCTCTATGCAAGAAAGCCTAAATAAAATGTTAGGTGGATTAAATAAAGAAAAAATTAAAAAAGAAGTAACTATAAAAGATGCTAAAATTCTTTTAAAAGAGAGTGCTAGCGATAAATTACTTGATAAAGAAGCTATTAAAATAGAAGCAATTAAAAGAGCAGAAAATGGTGGAATAATTTTTTTAGATGAGATTGATAAAATAGCAACTGGTTCAAAAAACCAAAATCAAGACCCAAGTAAAGAGGGTGTTCAAAGAGATTTACTTCCAATAGTAGAAGGAAGTAGTGTTCATACAAAGTTTGGACAAATTAAAACAGATCATATTTTATTTATTGCTGCAGGAGCTTTTCATGTTAGTAAACCAAGTGATCTATTGCCAGAGCTTCAAGGGAGATTCCCTTTAAGAGTTGAACTTGAAAACTTGGATGAAGAAGCTTTATATAAAATTTTAACAAATACAAAAAATTCTTTACTAAGACAATATAAAGCATTATTAGAAGTTGAAGAAGTTGAATTAGAGTTTGATGATGAAGCAATTAAATCATTTGCTAAATATGCAGTAACCGCAAATCAAAAGACAGAGGATATAGGTGCTAGAAGATTACACACTGTAATTGAAAAAGTAATAGAAGATATCTCTTTTGAAGCAGATGAGAAAAAAGGTGAAAAAGTTATTATCACTAAAGAGCTTGTAAAAGAGAAGCTTAATGATGTTATTGAAGATGAGGATACTGCAAGATATATCTTGTAGTAATTTAATTATTTTTTAGCTAGAATTAGATAGCTTTCTAACAAATAATGGAGTAGTTTATGAAAATTGTAACTTTTAATGATTTAGATGAGTCTTTGATTGATAGTAAACATAGTGTTGAGCATTTTCAAAGTGGTAGTACTGGAGAAGCTCAAATAGCTATTTTAGATATAAATACTATTTTTGACTATGAAGAGAATAAACATGAAGCTTGTGCTGCTAAATATGTTTCTATAGCTATTATAGATGATGATAGTGATTATGAAGCTTTTAAGAATTTTGGTATTGATGCTTGGATAAAACAAGAGGATTTATCAGATATTAATGGACTACTTAATTTAGTTGAAAAAAGGTATTTCTCATAATAATAGATTCCCATTGTCACCTTGACAACAGCCAATATTATGATGATATTGATGAGGTAATAAATCGTGCACTTGAAAATGGAGTTAAAGGCTTTTTAATACCTGGTGCAGATTTTGCTGATTTGCCAAAAGCTATAGAGCTTGCTGAAAAATATGATGAAGTATATTTTGCAGTAGGAATCCATCCATATGATATAGAAAAATATGATGAAAAGATTATGGATAAATATATTAGTCATCCTAAATGTATAGCTGTTGGAGAGTGTGGTTTGGATTATTATCGTTTACCAGAAGATGAAAAAGAAAAAGAAGAGAATATAAAACAACAAAAAGAGGTTTTTATATCTCAAATAGAGTTTGCAAAAAAAGTAAAAAAACCTTTGATTGTTCATATTAGAGAAGCTTCAAATGATTCAAGGCAGATACTTGAACAATATAATGCCAAAGAAGTAGGTGGAGTTTTACATTGTTATAATGCAAGTGAACATCTATTACCTTTATCTAATCATGGGTTTTATTTTGGTATAGGTGGTGTTCTTACTTTTAAAAATGCAAGAAAACTTGTAGAGGTTTTACCAAAAATACCAAGAGACAAATTAATTTTAGAAACAGATTGTCCATATTTGACTCCTCATCCACATAGGGGAAAAAGAAATGAACCTTTTTATACTACATTTGTTGCACAGAAAGTTTCTGAACTTTTAGAATTACCTCTTGAAGAGATTGAAACTTTGACTACAATAAATACAAAAAAATTATTTAAGCAATTTTCTACCATAATTTAGGTAAAATCTTACCTATTTCATAAATAGGATTTTATTTGAAGATATTTTTAATATTTGTTATTTCACTATCAGTCAATCTTTATGCTTCATTAATTGGTTCAAATTTTTCTCAAAGAGATTTACAGATACTAGAAGATTTAGATATAAAAGCTTCTTTTATCACTGATTATAAACTACAAGAGGTTTATAGCCAATTATCTAGTAAAAGAAGTACAAATTATTATATTGAAAAATTTAATAAAGCATCTCTTTTTGTACCAAAATTAAGAGATATATTAAGACATGAGGGAGTTCCTGATGTTTTTATATATATGGCTATGGCTGAATCATATTTTACAATAGATGCAAAATCAAGAGTGAAAGCTATTGGACTTTGGCAGTTTATGAATAGTACTGCAAAAATGTATGGACTTAGAAACGATTTATATGTTGATGAAAGAATGGATTTAGTGAAATCAACATATGCCGCTACAAAATATTTAAATAGATTACATGATATGTTCGGGAAATGGTATCTTGCAGCAATTGCTTATAATTGTGGTGAAGGTAGAGTAATAGAAGCTATTACTAGAGCTACAATTGATATGTATGTGGAAAAGTTTCCTTCGATGAAAAAAGATAAGCAGATAAAAGAGTTTAGAAAAATTATTAGTTTATATCAGAGAAAACATACTGGTTTTGGTGATTTAAAAGATGTTTACAAAAAAGTATTAACATGGAATTTAAAACCAGATGTTGAGTATCTTTTAAGGGAACAAAAAAATCTATCTAGACAATATCTTCCAAATGAGAGTAGAAGATATATCAGAAAAATCATATCTCTTGCAATGTTAAACTCACAAAATTTTATCAAGCATGATGATAATTCACATCTATTAAATTTGGGTATCTCTACAACAGTTGCAACTGTTCCTGTAAAAGGTGGTACACATCTTAAAGATATCGCTGAAAGTATTGGTATGAAATATGAAGAGTTGTTTAGATTAAATAGTCATGTTAAACAATCAATTATTCCTCCAAATGAACAATACTATACTATCAATATCCCATATAGTAGGCTAAATAGATTTAATCAAAATAAAGATAAAATAAAGACAACTAAATTTGCAATTCATGTGGTAAAAAGTGGAGATACTTTATATGGAATTGCTAAAAAATATAAAGTTCCATATAAAATTATTAAAAATTATAATAAATTAAAAAGTGATAGATTATCTTTAAGACAAAAAATTGTTTTACCAATACCTGAAGATATGCTTAAGATGTTTAGTTTTAATAATAAAAAGAAAAGACATTATATTGTAAAAAGTGGAGATTCTTTATACTCTATTGCAAAAAAGCATAAAATTGGTATCAAAAAGATTATGAAAGATAATAATCTAAAAGATACACAATTGAGAATTGGAGATAAACTTGTTATTAGATAAAAAATTTAAATATACATCTATTGTTTTACCTTTAGCTTTAATTTTGTTTGCTGGGTGTTCTTCTAAGTCAGTATCTTATTCTGGATATAGTGGTGGATATAAAAGTGTAGGTAAACAAGAGATAAAAAACTCAAAGGCTATGCATAGAGCTACAATGAGACCTTATAAAATTGCTGGTAAGTGGTATTATCCAACATTAGCAAAAGTAGGAGATACTCAAAGAGGAATTGCTTCATGGTATGGTCCAAATTTTCATGCTAAAAAAACCTCAAATGGTGAAATTTACAACATGTATGCAATGACAGCAGCTCATAAAACATTGCCTATGAATACAATGGTAAGAGTAGATAATCTTGAAAATGGAAAGTCTGTAGTAGTTAGAATTAATGATAGAGGACCATTTGTAAGTGGAAGAATTATTGACTTATCTAATAAAGCTGCCCATTCAATAAATATGGTCGCAAAAGGTACAGCAAAAGTTAAATTAACTGTTTTAGGATTCCATGCAAAAATTGCACAAACAAAACAAGAGAAAGAGGAAACTGCAACAGTTGGCAAATACTATGTTCAAGTTGGTGCATTTAGAAGATATGAGGGTGCCGAAATTACAAAAAGAAAATTTGAAATGGTTTTAGATAGTGGATATAATGTTGTTATTAAAAAAGGTATTTATTTAGATAAACCAATAAATAGAGTTTGGGTTGCTGGCTTTAGATCAGAAGAAGAAGCAAAAGACTTTAAAGTTAAAAATGGTTTAAATAGTGCTATGATTATTGCAGAATAGGAAGTTTTATGACAGAATTAAATAGAAAAACAAAAGAAACTGATATAAAATGTCAAGTTGATATTTGTGGAAATGGAACCTCAAATATTAATACAGGAATTGGATTTTTCGACCATATGTTAGAGGCTTTATCTAAACACAGTGGTATTGATATAACTTTAGAGTGTAAAGGTGATTTACATATAGATTTTCATCATAGTGTAGAAGATTGTGGTATTGTTTTAGGAAAAGCTTTAAAAGAAGAGATATTTCCTATTGAAAAAGTTGAAAGATATGGAAATGCAACAGTGGTTATGGATGAAGCAGCCACTACATGTGCACTTGATTTATCAAACAGACCTTTTTTAGTTTTTGAAGTAAATGTTACTGGAAAAGTAGGGGAGTTTGATACTGAGTTAGTTGAAGAGTTTTTTAATGCACTTGTTATGAACTCTGGTATAACTTGTCATTTAATTCAAGATAGAGGAAGAAATAAACACCATATAATAGAAGCAAGTTTTAAAGCTTTTGCAGTAGCACTTAGAAGAGCCTTGGCAAAAAATGAAAAGTTAGGTATTCCTAGTACTAAAGGTGTTTTATGATTGAGTTAATTGTTCTTGATGTTGATGGTTCTTTAACAAATGGACAAATTGTTTATACTAATAGTGGTGATGAGATAAAAGCTTTTGATGTTGCCGATGGTTTAGCTATTGCTACATGGACAAAAAAACTTGGAAAAAAAGCAGCAATTATTACAGGACGTGATTCTAAAATAGTTGAAAGAAGAGCAAAAGAGTTAAATATAGAGCATTTTTATCAAGGTGTTCACAACAAAGACGAAGTTTTGGAATCTATTTTAAAACAAGAGGGATTGTCTTGGAACCAAGTAGCTGCTATTGGTGATGATTTAAACGATTATAAGATGCTTAAAAAAGTCGGTTTGTCTTTTACTCCTGCAAACGGTTCTAAATACATAAAAAATATAGTAAATATCAAGTGTCAGAGTTTTGGAGGAAGTGGTGCAGTAAAAGAGATGATTGAGTATATTATAAAAGAAGATGGGATAGAAGAGGATTATATAAACGCATGGTTATAAGAATCTTTGTATTATCATTACTTTTAATTTCGTTATTAACTTACTTTATACCTGTTGATAATAGAAAAAGTGATAATAAGCAAGATGATATAGCTTTATTAGTATTTGATAATGCTATAATGTACACTCTAACAACTGAAAGTATGAATAGAGTTGTAAACACAAAAAAAGCAGTAAGATACAAAACAAAAGATGTAATGTATGATAGTTTTTTAACTTTGAAATCAAAAGATAAACAAAATAAAGAGATTACTGATAAGCTTTATTCAGATTTGATAGTAAAAAGAGGTTATGAGTTTAAATTTATAAATAATGTAAAGTATAAAAGAGACGATTATATTACATTAAATACTGATGAATTAGTATATAATGCAAAGGATAAAATTGCTACAAATACTATACCTTTTAATGGAACCTATTATGAACATATTTTAAAAGGTGAAAATATATATTTAAATTTAAATAATTATAATTTTAAAGCAGATAATACACATTTTGAAATTAATTTAAAACAATAAGGGATTTTATGAGATATTTTATATTTTTTATATTTTTTATATCATTAACATATGCACAACAGTCAGAAAAACTAATTATTGATGCAAAAAAATTTGAAGCAGATGATCAAAAGGGTATTTCAACTTTTACAGGTAATGTAAAGTTAAAAATGTCAAAAGATAAATTAAATGCAAATAAATTAGAGATTTTTATAAATACAAAAACAAAAAAACCAATAAAATATATTGCAACAGGAAAAGTAGACTTTGAAATATATTCAAATGGAAAACATTTTATTGGAAATGGAGAGAGAGTTATATATAATCCAGATAAACAAGAGTATACAATTATTGGAAAAGGGTATATAAATGAGACAGTTGAAGAAAGAGAAATATACGCTGATGAAATATTTATAAATCAATTAACAGGAAGTGCAAAAGTTAGTGGAAGTGATGATAAACCAGTTAGATTTATTCTAAATATAGATAAAAATGGGAAAGACCAATGAAAATAGTTGATGCAAAGTTTTTAACTTCTGCTCAAAGTATTAGTGATTCTCCAAGTCCTGACTGTGCTGAAGTGGCTTTTTTAGGAAGAAGTAATGTTGGAAAATCTTCATTGCTTAATACTTTAACTAATAGAAAAGGTTTGGCAAAATCTTCATCAACACCTGGTAAAACTCAGTTGATAAATTATTTTGATATAAAATTTAAAACCGAAGATGAAGATACACCTTATTTATTTGCAAGATTTGTTGATTTACCTGGATTTGGATATGCAAAAGTTTCTAAAAGTTTAAAAAAAGAGTGGAATAAAAACTTAACTGGTTATTTGGAACAAAGACCAAATTTACAAATATTTGTTCATTTAATCGATGCAAGACATCCACAGCTTGATATAGATAAAAATGTAGATGACTTTTTGCAAAGTATTAAAAGAGGTGATCAGATTTTAGTACATGCTTTTACAAAAATTGATAAATTAAAGCAAAACGATTTGGCAAAATTAAAAAGAGAATATCCGGAGGGTATTTTTGTTTCAAATTTGAAAAAAAGAGGCTTAGAGCAATTACAAAATAAAATAACAGGATATTTATTTGGAAATTAATTTTTTTAAACCTAATGTAACTCATATAGAAGCTATGCAAGCTTTAGTAAAAGAAGAGGTTGAAAAAGGGATTATTCTTTTACGTACAGAAGATGAGATGGCAAATACAATTAGATCATATACTGTAGTTGAAGTAGATGGAGAAATTGCTGGATTTACTGCTTTGCATATTCATTCTATAAGATTATCTGAAATTAGAAGTTTAGTTGTATCAAAAAAATTTAGAGGTTTAAAGCTTGGTAAGAAACTTGTTGATGCATGTATTCAAGAGGGTAGAAAGTTACAATTACAACAAATTTTATCGTTAACATACCAAAGAGAATTCTTTGAAAAAATGGGCTTTAAAGAGATAGAAAAAGAGAATATACCTGAACATAAAATATGGGCAGATTGTATTAGATGTAAACACTTTCCTATTTGTGATGAAATTGCAATGGTTTATGATTTGTAAAAATATATTTATATATTTTTCTTTTATTCTTTTATTCTTTACAAACTTAAATGCAATAGATAATACAATATTAAAAACTGAACAAAATAAAATAGACTTAATCAATTTAACTCCTGAAGAAAGGGAGTTTTTGATAAAAACAAAAATTAATTGTGTTGTCTCAACGAATTGGGTTCCTTTTAATTTTATTGAAAACAATAAGTTATCAGGAATCTCTTTAGATTATTGGGAGCTGATTAAGAAAAAAACATTAATTGAATCTACTTGTAAAGGTGTACTTTCTTCAAAAAAATCATTAGAACTATTAAAAAATAAAAAAGCAGATATTGTTTTATCCTCTTCAGTTTCAGAAAAAAATATTACATATGGGATGTTTTCATTACCTTATGCTTCATATCCTTTAGCTATTGCTACAACAAATGATAAAAGATATATAAGTGATATTTCTATTTTAAATGGCAAAAAAATTGCTTTGGGAAGTTCCAATACAATATTTAATCTATTGAAAAATAAATATCCACAAATTGATTTTATACAAGTGAATAACAATCTTCAAGCTTTAAGACAATTAAGTAGAGATGATGTGTTTGCAGTAATTGATGTCTTACCTGTTCTTTCCCAAGCAATAGTTGATTATGGTTTTAAAAATATTAAGATATCTGGAACAACAGAATTTAATTTTGAATTGCGTATTATGGTTAGAAATGACTATAAAAAGCTTTTACCTATAATTAATAAAGGAATTATTGCAATTAAGAAAGAAGAGGTTCAAGAGATTAAAAAACGTTGGTTTTCTGCAAAAGTTGAGAAAGTTGTAGAATTACAATATTTGTGGGAGACTATTTCAGTTATAGTTTTTTTCATATTTATACTTTTTTATAGGCAACTTATACTAAACAAACATAATAAAAAATTGCAACAAGCAAATGATAAAATTGAACAGAAAAGTTTTGAATTACAAAAAAAGACTCAAGAACTAATAAAACAAAAAATGCTTTTTGAAAAGATTTATTATGAATCAGCTGATGGGATAATAATATTAAAAGCAGATGATAAAACAATTATAGATTGTAATCAATCAGCATATAAACTTTTGGAATATGAGACAAAAACAGAGTTTCTTATAGAAAATATTTCAAATTTTTTCCCTGAATATCAACCTGACAAATTTAAATCAAATGAAAGATTTAATGAAATGATAGAAATAGCCATAAAAAAAGGCTCAAATTTTGTTGAATGGGTTCATAAAACAAAAACAGGAAAAAATTTGTGGTTTGAAGTTGTAATAACCTCACTTGAAATAAACAATGAAAATATTTTACATATGGTTTGGAGAAATATTGATAATAGAAAAAAAATAGAACAAAAATTAAATGAATTGACTCATACGTTAGAAGAGAGAATAGAAACAGAGATAAAAAAGAATGAGGAAAAAACAAATCAGCTTATGCAACAATCTAGACTTGCCCAAATGGGTGAAATGATTTCAATGATTGCCCATCAATGGAGACAACCTTTGACGGCAATATCTGCTACTGCTAATAATATGTTGATTAGATTTATGATTGATGAAAAAATGGATAAAGAAACAATTCAAGATGAATTAACTCTAATATCAAATTATTCCCAACATCTATCTTCTACAATTGATGATTTTAGAAACTTTTTTAAAACAGATAAGAAAAAAATTGAAATAACAATTGAGTCTATTATAGAAAACTCAATATCTATTTTAAATAATTCATTAATTTCAAATGATATATCTTTATATAAAGATTATCAATGCAATAGAAAACTGATATTAAATTCTACGGAGATAAATCAAGTTATTTTAAATCTAATAAAAAATGCAGAAGATGCATTGATCGAAAACAAAATTGAATCTGCAAAAATAGGGATAAAAACTTTTTGTGATGAAGATGCTATTTATATTGAAATAAATGATAATGCAAAAGGGATTCCTGATAATATTATAAATAAAATCTTTGATCCATATTTTTCAACAAAAAGTGAAAAAGATGGAACAGGTCTTGGCCTTTATATGAGTAAGATTATTATAAATGATCATTGTCAAGGTAATTTAGGAGTAAAAAGTAGTTCCTTAGGAACCACTTTTACTATAAAACTACCAATTATCAAGCACTAACTGTTTTAGTTAAAATTTTTTTGATTTGATTTTTTATAATAACAGGTACAAAAAACATAGAAACTACATAAGAGATTAGGGTACCGCCAATTAAAGCTACTCCTAGACCTCCAAATACAGCGTCAGTTGCAAGTAAAGATGAAGCAAATACCATTGTTAAAACAGTTAATATAATAGGTTTAGACCTAGTAGCAGTTGCTTTTGCTATAGCTTTATTTATACTCAAACCTTTTTCCTCTATTAATTGTTTTGTAAAATCAATAATAAGTGTTGAATTTCTAGAGTTTATCCCAATAAGTCCAATAAATCCTATTAGTGATGTTGCTGTTAAATAAAAGGTATCGGTTGTAATAATATCCATAATAATATGAGCAAAAATCACTCCAATAATAGAAATAAAGCTAGACAATACAATACCAGCCGAAATAGCAAAACTTTTATAATAAACAACCATTAAAAAGAAAATTAATACAAGAGCAATAATAAAAGCACCACCTAAATCAATAAAGGTATCAATTGTGACTTTTAATTCTCCATCCCATACAAGTTTAAATTTTTCACCTGTTTTTTTGTCTATAAACTCTAGATTTAGCATATTTGATTTTATTACTTCATAGTTTTTATCAAATGAGCTTAATATCTCATCTCTTGCATCAAGTAAAGGGTAGATTTGACTGTCTTTATTTGTTTCGGCAATTACATTTATCATAGGTGTTAGGTTTTTAGATGTAAGTGTAGCTTCTTTTGTAGCTTCTGTAATTGTAACTAGTTCACTAAGTGGTATCATAAAACCATTTTTGTTTATAACTTTTAGTATTGATAGTTTTTTTATAATATCCTCTTTTTTATTTGAATCAAAAACTCTATTATTGTCTAATCTTAAAAAGATAGGAACTTGACTTTGAGTATGGCTTTCATTTACAGCTGATATTTGTGCACCTTCATAAGCAAGATATAAAATATTTTTTACCTGTTCTATAGAAACGTTGCTTTTTATAATTTTATTATTGTCTAAAAGAATTTCAAATTTTTTTACATCATCATCAGCCATTGTATCAACATCTACTAAGGTTTTTTGTTTTTTTAAAACAGTTTCAATCTTTTTTGCAAACTCTCTTCTAGATTTAAAAGAATCTCCCCCATATATTTCTGCAACAATAGATGCTAATACAGGTGGTCCTGCTGGAAGTTCTATTAGTTTAATATTTGCTTCATATTTATTACAACTATTTTGTAGTTCATCTCTGATTGAACTTACAAAATTATAACTTCTAATATTTCTATCATGAGCTTTTTTTATATTTACCATAATTTCAGCTTGAGATTGTTTGTCTTTTAATGCACTTTGTTTAACTAAAGCAGCAAAATCAAGCGGTTGTCCTTCTGCTAAAAATACCGATATATTTTCTACTAAATCTTTTGTTATTAGTATTTTTGAAATACAAGAGGTAACTTCTTTTGTTTGTTTGAGTGATGAGCCATCTTTTAAATCAACATATACAGAAAATGAATCAGAATCTTTTCCTGGAAGCATTTTTGCTTTTACAATTTGAGTTGGAAAGGTTGCAACAGATAATATAAATAATCCTAATGTGATTGCATAAACCATTAAAGATTTAAATCTATTTTCTAAAATATCATAAATAAATTTTTCTAATTTCATTTAAATCCTTATAAAAATTTTTTTACTAAATATGGAGTAAATACATATGCAATTATTAGTGAAACAATTAAAGCTATGGGTACAAATACTGGAAGAGGATGCATAAACTGTCCCATCATCCCTCCAACGAAGAACATAGGTATAAATGTCATTATAATTGCTATTGTTGCAATATTTGTTGCATTTCCTATTTCATTTGTTGCCATAATAGATAAAGTCTTTAAATCAGTTTTTTCTTTATCCTCTTTTCTGTGTCTTACAATATTCTCAATTACAATAATTGCTGCGTCAACAAGCATACCAAGACTTACAATAAGTGCAAATAAAGTAATTCTATTGATAGTTTCATTCATCATAAAGCCAATAAATAGAGTAAGAGATAGAATCATAGGAACTAATAAAGAAACAATCATAGCTTCTTTTAGACCTAAAGAAAAAATCAGTAAAATTGCAATAATCAAAATTGAGATTAAGAGATTTTGTACAAGTGAGTTAACTGCGTTATTTGCAGTATAACCATCATCTCTTGTGATAACATATTTTATATTTTTACTAGCTAATTCCTCTTTAATTGAGTCAATATATTTAAAAATATCTTCATTTATAGTAACTGAGTTTGCACCTTTTAGTTTTGAAACACTTAATGTTACTTGTTTTATACCAGTAGGGTGTTCTTTTGTATATACATAAGCACTTTTTTTATTTTGAATATCATAACTTCTAGATATATCTGCTACATCTTTTAGATATATTGGTGTTCCAAAATTATAAGAGATAATAATATTTTCTAAATCTTTTTTAGATTCTATGGCATTTTTTATACTTAAAATTGTCAGATTTGAAGTATTATTATCACTGTTGATATTTGGCATAGTTTTTGCTAAAGCTTTTATTTGTGAAGCAATTTGTCCTAAAGATAGATTAAAAGAAGCTAATTTATTGGCACTCACTTCTATATTGTATTGTTCTTTTTTTTCACCTTTTAAATCCACTAATGCAACTTGATCTATTTTATTTATCTCATATGCAATTTTACTTACTTCATTGTAAAGTTGGGTTTGTGTAATTTTGTTTTGATCTACATAAAAAGCTATTGTAGCAATAGGGATATCAGTATCTATATCCATTGTTTTTATTATTGGTTGCATTGCACCTTTGGGAAGTAGATCCATATTTCTCATAACTTGGTCATATAATTTAAGATTTGATTCCTCTTTATCTTCTCCTATGAAATATTGAACTTGTACAATTCCAACTGAATCTTTTGCAAATGAATAGATATGTTCTACCCCTTTGATTTCTTTAATCTTTTTCTCTAAAGGTTCAATTATCACTTTTTCTATTTGACTAGGTCTAGCTCCAGGGAGTACAACAATTACAGCTCCACCACTAACTTTAATTTGAGGATTCTCTTCTCGTGGCATAAACTCTAAAGAGATAAAACCCAAAATAAGTATAAAAATACTAAGAATAAATGTTAAAGGATGGTCAATAAATGTTTTAGCTAGTTTACCTGCTATATTTAGATTATTGTCCATTTGTATCACCTATATCTAAAAAAACTTTGCTATACATTCCCGGATAAATCTTTTGCCCTTTAGTATCGAAACTTATTTTTAAAACAAATGAGTGAGTCATATCTTGCATACTTGGAATTATTGCAGATATTTCTCCTGTTGTTTTTAATCCGATTGATTCTATAAGTATTTCAACTTTTTGACCGAGTTTTATACTATTTAAATAGCCTTCGGCAATATTTGTTTTAATTTTTAAACTTGATAAATCTGATAGGATTATTGCAGGCATAGAAGGCATTGCCATCTCTCCACTTTTTATACTTTTTTTGATAACTAATCCATCATTTGGAGCTTTGATTTCTAGATATTGATATTGTTCATTTACCTCTTTTAGTTTTGCTTTTGCAATATTTAACATGTTTTGTACATTTAGAAGCTTTAGTTCGAGTTGTTCAACGTCATATTTAGGCACTAAATCTTTTTCATAAAGTCTTTTATATCTTTTATAATTAATTTTAAGGTTATCAAGATTGTTTTCTTGAATTTGAACACTTAATTGTGCTTCTTTTTTATTGCTATCTATATTTGAAGAATCAATTTCATATAAAAGTTGACCTTTTTTTACAAAATCTCCTTCACTTACGTACACATTTTTTATAAACCCCATATATCTACTTGTAATAATTTTTTCATTGTCTGAGATAACTGTACCACTAATATCCATAGCATTAAGATTTGGCAAGCTAATAAAAGCTAAAAGTAGTGTAAAGATATATTTTTTCATTTATAAGTTTCCTTTGTTTTCTAAACTTTGTCCCACAGTAAGGTATAATTTTCCCATAGCTATAGATTTTTCATATTTTGCATTTAACATTGAAGCTTGAGTTTCTCTTTGCATTGCTTCTTGTTTTAATAAATCGGTCATGGAGATTAATTGGTTTTTATACATTAGTTTTGATTGTTCTAAAACTTCATCTGCAAGTTGTAGAGCTTCTATTTTTTCTTTATAGATTTTTTCTTTTGTTTGTAGATTTAATAAAGATTCTTTAAGTTGCAGTTTAATAGCATCTTTTAATTGGTTCTGATTTAACAGAGTTTTATTAAATTCTATTTGGCTTTTTTGAACATCATATTCTCTTGTCTTATCAAATAGTGTTATTTTTACTCCAACCATTGCCATATAATAATCTTTATCTTCATTAAAATCTACAGAACCATCATTTACTCCATATTCTAAGTGGGAATATATATTTGGATAGTATGAAGATTTATTCAAATCAATATTTTTCTTCATACTTTTTTGATAAATATCTATTATCTTAAAATCATCTCTAGTTTTTAATGCAGTTGAATATAAGGCATCTATACTTTCTTTTTGAAAGCTTATAATTTTTAAATTTTTTACATCATTTATTGTTTCATTTGAAGTTAAAAATTTAAGATAAGCAATAGCCAAATCAAATCTATTTTTAATCTCATTTAGTTTACTTTGAATATTTAGTTGATGAACTTTTGCTTGTTTGGTATCTATTTTTGTAACAAGTCCCTCTTTATAAAATTCATTTGCAGAAGTAACCACTAAATTCATCGCTTCTTTTGCTTTTGATACAGCTTTAATAAACTCTTTTGCTACAACTGCACCATTATAAGCTTTTAAAACCTCATACTCTAAAGATTTCTTGTCTAGATTTAGTTGTAATTGTTCTGCTTTATATTTTAATTTTAAAATCTCTTTTTGATTTGAAAGTTTAAATCCTGTAAATAAAGGGATATCATATGTAATTTTAGAATTAAAATTACTTCTAACTTTTGGATAGTTTAAATCAATTGGCTGTGTATCTATCCCCTCAGACATTTGTACAAAACCAAAATCTCTAAATGAAGCTTCCCGTGAAGATAGTTTTGAATTAAAAACATATCCTGCATGATTTGTTCTGCTAAATTCGTTTATAAGATTTAGTTGTCCATAAGAATATGAATTAACTTTATTAATGTCACTTTTTGTAGCTTGTGTATTTAGTTCTTGTAGTTTCAATTTTTTATTATTTTTTAGTGTTTCATCTAATATTTCATCAAAATCAAATGATTTAGAATATAAGTTAATTAACATTAATAATACCAATAATAAAATCTTATACATCGCCCATCCTATAGTTTAAAAGTTGATTATTATACATAAAATATTATAAATATTTCTTATTTTAGAACATTAGTTTAATTTATCTTATTTTTAATTAAAAAATTTAATTTCTTAATTGTTATTATTTAATGATTATATACTAAGAATAAAAAATATTGATATAATTATTAAAAAAAGGATTTCCATGTATTGTAAAGATTCAAATAGCTTTGAGAAAAATGATATTCCAAAAACAGTAGAAGCAAAAATTGCAGTTTTAACTCCTAAAGAAGATAAAGATTTTATAGTAAGAAAAATAGTTCTAAAAAATGGTGGTTCAATGCCAAACCATACAAATGAGATACAACATCAACAATATGTATTAAGTGGCACTGCAAAAGTAGTTGTAGGAGAAGAAGAGTTTAAAGCTAAACAAGGAGACTTTATATATATACCTGCAGGTGTAAATCACTACTATGAAGCATGTTATGGCAGTGACTATGAATTTTTATGTATGATTACTACAAAAGATGATGAAATCAAAATGTTATAAAATAGACTAAATGTATATTTTTATTTATACTTAAGAAATTTTATTATATATTTTAGTAATAAAATATTACTAAAAGGAATAAAAATGAAAAATTTAGCATATTATGATTCATCATTTAATTCAAAGTTTACATCTGTTGATATTATAAATTTTGGAAAAGTTGAATTATTAATAATTTTTATATTATTAATTGTTTTTTTGTAAAATCAATAATATATTTAATTATAGATTTCTTAAAAGTATGTTAATATAATTTATTCAAAATTGTATTGATATATTATTCAATGTATTGTTCTAATTATACATTGATAATATAGAATTTGAGGAAATATGGGAAAACTTAGCCAAATTGATATATTACCAGATGAAGAGTATGATTTTTTTAGTCCTGTACCAGGTTATAATTATTATGTTTTTCAAATACCTTATGCTCAAGAAATTTATATAAAAGGTTCTACAAGATTTGGTGGAACTATAAATGTAAGTATTTATGATTTAGATTTAAATGTAATTGAAACATTGAATGATGTTTTTGAAGGTTCCATATCTATGACAAATCCAGGTATTTATTATTTTCAAATAAGTGGTGACCCTGGAGGAAGTTTTTATACTGAATATTATAGTTATGATGATTTTTATGATGATTTACAGATGGATTTGAATCTACAAGGTGTACTAGAATTATATACAGCATATTTTAATAGAGCTGCTGACAAAGATGGTGTTGATTATTGGTTAAAAACAATGGTTAAAAATGATTGGTCCTTAGATACTATATCAGAAGTTTTTTCTGAACAAGATGAATATGTACAAACTTATTCTAATTTATCAAACAGTGAAATAATTCAAAAAGTATATTCAAATATATTAAATAGAACTGTTGATTCTGAAGGATTAAACTATTGGGAAGGACAACTAAATAATGGTAATATAAAAGTTTCTCATTTTATTCAAGCTTTAGTTAATGCTGTTTTAGAAAAAGATGGGAATGGAAATTATATTAATTTAACAGATGCAACAATTTTAAATAATAAATTAGAAGTTTCAGAATATTTTTATAAAAATAATTTAAATTCTACGGATTTCCTTTTAAACACAGTCAATATAGAAACATCTAGTGTAGAAGAACTTAAATCTCAAATTGACCAAATAGTTCTTGATTCTATTGATATGGAAAGTTATTCATATGTTAATGATTCTATAAAAACTTTTACTTCTGACTATAATATTTCTACTCTTGATTCAACTCTTAGTTGGGATAAGAGCGTTATTACTTACAGTTTTAATGAATCTATTCCAAATGAATATTATGAACTAAATAATTTAAATTCAATAACTGATTTCTCTCCACTTGCATCATCACAAAGAGATTCTGTAAGAGATATATTTAGTCAGTTTAATCAATTATTTGGAGTGAAATTTCAAGAATCGACAAATGGAGATATTAGGTTTAATATTACTAATTTTGTTAATAATGTAGAAGAAGGAGATCTAGTTGCTTTTTCATATTATCCAATAGAAGGTCTAACTGTATCAGGAGATGTATTTTTAAGTCAAGATTATTTTTTGAATCAAGATATTGTTCAAGGTGAATTTATTTGGGATGTAATAGTTCATGAATTAGGACACTCTTTGGGATTAAAACATCCTTTTGAAACTTCTCCTATATTAGATCCTTCAATTGATAATACTTATCATACAATTATGTCTTATACTGAAAAATATAATTATACTCCAACATTTAAGACAGATGCCAATGGAAATAATATTATAACTAATGAGATTAATTCACCAGAATTATTTTCTTTATTTGACGTTGCTGCATTACAATTAAAATATGGTATAAATCCTACGACTAACTTAGGAGATACTACATATAGTTTTAGTTATGATGATACTATTAGTACTACAATTTTTGATGCAGGAGGAATAGACACTATTGATTTATCTTCAAATAAAGGTAATACAACATTAGATTTAAATAGTGGTACTCTTAATAGTATTGATGAACATAGTTTAGATGAAGTAATAGCAAAATATGAAAGTGAGATTCCTAATGAAAATTTCACTTCATCTCTTTTGACTGATACTCTTACTTCTTGGTATGATGATGATCTTTTATACACGGGAAAGAATAATGTTGCAATATCATATGGTACTATAATTGAAAATGTAATT
Organism: Halarcobacter sp.; assembly: GCA_050296315.1. Classification (GTDB taxonomy): domain Bacteria; phylum Campylobacterota; class Campylobacteria; order Campylobacterales; family Arcobacteraceae; genus Halarcobacter. Next base: position 50,767 of record JBNKRE010000003.1, on the reverse strand, counting down.
ACAGGAAGTGGTGACGATATAGTTATAGATAATGAAGTTGATAATATTATAAATACATCTGCAGGTGATGATTATATATACTTAGGTAAGGGTGGAGCAGATTATGTGAATGGTGGAGCTGGTACTGATTATATTAATCTTTCTTATTTAAAAGATGACGTATTAGTGAAAGATTTAGATAATAATAAATACTTATTATTTTCAGATAATTATTTGGCGACAGTTGAGAATGTAGAGTTAATAAAGTTTGCAGATTCATCAATTTATCTAAGTATAGATTTATTCACTTAAGAAATGATAACATTAAAAGTTTAGTTATTTTATAATATTCATTTTAGCACTAATTGTTTTAAACCTATCCTCTATTTACAAAATATAAACCAATTTCATTTTTATTATCTAGTATGGTTTTATATAAAACATTTTTATTAAAATGCACCATTTATAATAGTTTCAATAAATTTGTTTCTAGTTATTTCATTGTTGTTTAATTTTCTTTTTCAATAATTTTATCTAATATTATCAGGGTTTCTATTAAAAAGATTGTTGTAGACAGTTTGCATAAAATTTCTATTTGAAGTTACTTAGAGATATTTCTCTTGAGCTGGAATATCATTTTTACTATTTTGTTACAAAATAATTAATTTAATAATGTCACTTAAAGGACTGGGCAAGATTTCCAATAATCAATGCCCAACCATCAATTACAATAAAAAAGATGATTTTTATAGGTAAGGATATCATAACAGGTGGTAACATCATCATCCCTAGGGACATAAGGATGGAAGCTACAATAATATCAATTACTAGAAATGGCAAGAAGATTAAAAATCCTATCTCAAAGGCTGTTTTTAATTCACTTACTATAAATGCTGGCATTAAAAGTGTTGTTGGTACATCATCGATATTTTTTGGATTTTCCTCTTTTTTGATTCTATAAAATAAGGCTAAGTCAGCTTCTCTCGTATTTTTTATCATAAACTCTTTAAATGGTTTTATACCTTTTTCTAAAGCTACTTCATATCCTATTTGTTCATCCATATATGGCTTTATAGCTTCATTCCATGATTTTTTTGCATATGGTTCCATAATAAATATTGTAAGAACTAAACACATTGAAATAATAATCTGATTTGGAGGAGTTTGCTGTAGACCCATAGCTTGTCTTAATAATGAAAATACAATCATAAGTCTAGTAAAACTAGTAACCATTAGCAATAAAGTTGGAGCTAATGCCAAAAGAGTTAATAATATAGCTATATTTATAGTTTTTACAAATTGTGCTGGTTGTTCTAAAGCAGCAACTGAAAGGTTTATAACAGGGGGAGCATCTTGTTGTTGTGCAAAAAGTGAAATTGTAAAAAATAATACTAATATTATATATTTCAAAAAATATCCTCTGTTAAAATGAAATTTGATAATATCCAAAATATTATTAAATCTAAAGAAATCAATGCTATTTGATATATTTCAGTTCTAAAAGTTTATTATATATTTTACTTACTATCTCTCCTGCTGCACTACCACCATGCCCTCCATGTTCTACTAAAACAGTAACAACATATTGAGGGTTTTTATATGGTCCATATGTAGTTAGCCAAGCATGTGATCTATGATAGTATTCAAGTTCACTCTCTTTCATTCTTTTTTTCTCAGATTGTGGGATAGAAATAACTTGTGCAGTACCTGTTTTCCCTGCAACTTTTATTTTTAAGTTTTTAGAATAATTAACAGCAGTCCCTTTCTCATGATTCATTACATCATACATCCCTTGTCTCATCATTCTCATATATTTTTTATCAAATTTTACATCTATTGGTTCTTCATAGTTCAAGTCAGAAAAATGAGGTTTTGGAAGTTTCCCTGTGGCTAAAAATGCAGTATATCGTGCAATTTGTATTGGAGTAACTAACATTTGACCCTGTCCAATAGAGGTGATGACAGTTTCTCCAATATACCAAGGTTCATTATATTTTTCCTCTTTCCATGACTTATTTGGGTTTGTTCCAAAATGCTCATTAACTAAGTCAATTCCTGTTTTTGAACCAATTCCAAGCTTAGATAATGTTTTTGAAATTTTGTTTATGCCTATTGTTAAACTACCTTTATAAAAAAAATCATCACAACTTTCCCTAATTGCTTTTCTAAAGCCAACAATTCCATGCCCTTCATGTTTCCAGCATCTAAATTTTCTTTTTCCCAAGGTTAAAGAACCACTATCAAAAACTGTATAGTTTGGTTTTATTCCATTTTCTAAAAAGGATAAGGCAACTCCCATTTTGATAACAGACCCAGGAGGATATAAGCCATTGATGATTTTATTAGTAAATGGGTGGTTAAAATCATTTATCATTTTATTCCAATCACTAACTGAAATCCCATCAACAAAAATATTTGCATCAAATTCTGGATAAGATGCAGCAACAAGAATTTCTCCCGTTTTGGCATTCATTACGATTACAGCACCACTTTTGTGATTGAAAATTTGTTTTACATATTTTTGTAGTTCAATATCAATAGTAATTTTTAGGTCATTGTTAGAATACACCTTCTTTTCATCTAACACTTCAATTTCTTTATTTAAGGCATTAACTTTTATATCTTTATATCCAAGTTCACCTTGTAGATGATTATTATAATATTTTTCAAGACCTACTTTACCTATAATATCACTATGTTTTGAAAAAGGGTTTTTTGTAATATCATGTTTTGATGCTTTCCCTACATATCCAATTGTATGAACACCATTTTCCTTATATGGGTAAATTCTTTTTACTTCTGATTCAATTTTTATTGAATCAAGTGAATTAAAAAGGGTATATTTATCAAAAAATTTATCATAAGGGATATAATCAACAAGTTTTACGAAATCGTGTTTATAAGAAGAGTCTAATTTCATATATTTTTCTAATAACTCTTCTTTTGAGTATTCAGGAAAATGTTCATTAATCATATTGATTAATTTTTTTAGAAGAAGTATTCTTTTTGTTGACCTTAAATGTGGTTTGATATTTATAGAAAACCCTAGTTTGTTCATTGCTAATGGTTTTCCATTTCTATCACTTATAATTCCTCTATTTGGAACAGTATAAACTCTTTTAATATAATTGTTTTTAGATAACTCTTCATAATATGTATTTGATTTTATACTTAAAAAATATATCCTTAGTAATAAAGTTAATAAGATCATTGATATAAGAATAAAAACTAGATTTAATCTTTTCATATAAATACTCCAAATATAAAGAAATCTATTATCAAGTTTATAAGCAAGACATAGTTTAGTTGAGCATTTATTTCATTGTTTAATGACCATAAAATAAAAGTTCCTAAATAAAATACAGCCATATAAATATATGGAGTAGAACTTTCAAATGATAAAACTCTTTTGATATATGGTTTTATAAAAAAATACGTAAATCCAGCCAATAAAGATAATGAAAAAGGCTTAAAGCCATTATTTAGTTCAATAAATAAAAAAGTGATTATTACAAAAAACAAAGAATAGTAATATTCTTGTTTTATACATAAAAAAAATAATAAACACAAGATGCCAATAAATAAAATAGGAAAAAAATATATAGATGAAATGATATTAATAATAATAGAATATATACAAAGTATTACTATAAAAATTGGACTATCATGGTTTGTGATTTTCATAAATTGTAGTTCTTTATATTTTTTTATGGATTATATTAAAAATCTACTTATATCATTATTGAGTATTACTTTTCTAAGGCTTCTTTTCTTTTTCTTTGTATTGTAGTTAGATCATAAATAAAGGCAAAAATTTCTGATACAGCTTTATACATATTTGGTGGAATCTCTTTATCTATATCTATTGCAGATAAAAGTTCAATTAAATCTTCATCTTTTTTGATTGGTATATCATTTTCTTGAGCTATTTTTATAATATTTCCTGCAATATCACCTTTCCCTTTTGCTACTACTTTTGGAGCATTGTCAATATCAATATCATATTTTAAAGCTACAGCTTTTTTTATTTCATTTTTCTCCATACTAAACCTTTATATTAACCCCAAAACCCAAATCCAAGTTATCTTGATTGTACATATTTTGTTTTTTTACAGCTGTATCTATCTCTTTTTCTTTTTTTAAATCAATAATTTTGATATTTACAGGTATTAAGTCTGCTTTGTTAAGTGCAGTTCTAAGTTTAAAGAAGTTTTCTCTAATAGATTGTTTAAAACTCTCTTTAGATGCAAAAATTGTTAAATCTAGTTTGTTTTTATCATACATAGATAATAACAGTTGTGTTTGTCCAAACTCTTTAAGATTTAGGTTTATTTCACAATAAAACCTATCTTCATTTAGTTTTTTCATTGATATATCACCATCTTCAAGCATATCCCATAAAAATGGTATATAAACACTATTGCTATTTGAAGTAATTGATAAAAGCTGGAAATATTCTATTTGAGTAACCATTTTATCAACATGTTTTAACGTATCTATAGATTTTGGATCGGTTTTTGAAGATAATTCATCTTGTATTTGTAATAAAACAGTTTTTAAATCATTTTGTATATTATTTTGAGCATTTTCTTTTATATTTAATTTATTTGAATCAAAAGTAAAGTTATTTAATAGATTTTCAAGTTTTTCAACATTTTTTAAAATATTTTGTTGAAGATTTAGATTATTTGGATTTGTTGAAGAGTTTATTATAGCTTCTTTTAAATTTAAGATGAGATTATCTATATTTGAACTAAAAAGACTTTGAAAGTTTGTTAAGTTTGAATTTTGTGTCTGAATAGTTTGTTGTAAAGCTCTTAAATCTTGTGGTAATTCAATTTTTGAAAATAGATTTTGTATATTTAAAAGTTTATCAATAATCTGATTTGCAAGCTTAGAATCAATAGTATTTATTGTCAAAAGCTCATTTTTTAAGTTGCCTAAAGCCTCTTTTATATTTTGCGTTAGTATATTTTTTTGTTCATTAATTGGTGAGTTTGATAATATTTTATTTTCTAAATTTGATATTTTATCTGTTAACTCTTTTAAATTATTTATTAAGTTTGAGATATTTGAATTTTGTGTAGTTGCAGTTTTTATCTCATCTAAATTGACAAGCTGGTTTAATAATTGTTTTGGTTCTACAAATTCTGTATTTTTGGAAAAAAGATTGTTATTTAAAATTAGATTATCTATTTGTTTAAGTATTGTTTGTGAATTTGAAATAGCTTTATTGTTTTGAAGCTCATTTTTAAGCTGAAAAAGTATATCTTTTGTTTGAGTTATTATATTCTCTTTTGAAGTTTTTAAATCAAAATTTCCTTCGATAGTTTCACTATTTACAATTAAATTTTTAAGCTGGTTAGTTAAGTTATTTAAGTTTGGATTTGAGTTTGATTTTGTTAATGTTTCTAGTGATGAATTTATTGTTTTTAAATCTAGTAAATTGATTGTATCATTTTTTAATATCTTGTCAATATTATTAATTATTGTTTTTACTTCTGGTTGATTTGAAATTGGCTGTAATTGTTCTTTTATTTGATTCAACAAAGTTTTGATTTGATTTTCAGCACTGTTTGATAGTTTAGATTCTATTAATTGTGCATTCGATGAGATATTTTTTAACTGATTAGTTAAACTTGTTAAGTCTAAAACTTGCTTATCAGGCAATTGTTTTGATAAATTTTGTAATAGATTTATTAAAGATTTCAAATCAGAATTATTTTGTATATTAGAAGTTGTATTCCCATTTTTGTTGTTTTGAATTAGTTTTTCAATTAAACTATCAATATTTTTAATCTCTGCTTGAGGTAGGTTTTTTATCAAACCTTTAATTTGATTCAATATTTCTTCAAGATTTTTAGGTAAGGTGGTGTTTGTTAACAAATTATTAGATATTTTAGCTTCTTGAAATACTCCTGATTTATTTAGTAACTCTTTTAATGAGTTATCATCTATTGATGAAATATCTTTTAAAAAAGTATTTAAGATAGGTTTATATTTTTCTAGACTTGGATTATTTTTAATCTCATCTTGTAATGTTTTTACAGATGAAGTGAAATTTCCTAAATCTTTAAATATATTTGAGTTCTTTAAGATATTCTCTATAGTAATATTTGTTTTATTCCCAGTTTTTAATTGGCTAAATAAATCTTTTAAAACATCACTTACATTTTTATTACTATTTTTTAAATTTTCTAAAGTTTTAGTGTCTGCATCTTTAAGAACTTCTTTTAAAGCTTTGTTATCATTTGGTAATAAAATGTTAAGTATGCTATTATTTGAAACTATCATGGTTTAGTATACCATAATTTATAGAGAAATTAATTGACAAGAAAAGTAATTTTTTGTACAATTTTGACTTTAAATAAGGTTGAAAATGAGTTATACAGTAGTTGTACCTATTGATGGTTATGAAGAAGAAACAGAATTCGAATTGATAAAACTAGACGACTTTTTTTCATTGATTCAAGGTAAAGAAACAGGTGTAAAGTTGAGGCTGATGAGTTTTGGTGCCTTAAAATCACTTGCTTTTGAACTTCCAGAAGAGTTTAAAGAAAAATTAGGAATTGAATCCTTAGAGGATGTCTCTATTTATTATATATTTGTTTTACAAGCACATGTTTCTAACTCTTCTATGAATATTGCTTCTCCAATAGTAGTAAATAATAAAACAAAAAAAATAGGTCAAATACATTTAAATCTTTCAGAATTAGGAATTGATTTATTAAATGAAAAATTACCAAAATTTTAAAGGAAAAAATTGGAAAATATTATAATTTGGCATAATCCAAGATGTTCAAAATCAAGAAATGCACTTATATATTTAGAGGAAAAAGGAATAAAGCCTCAAGTTGTAAAATATTTGGATACTATACCAAGTTTTGAAGAGTTAAAAGAGGTTTTAAAACTTTTAGGAATGAATGCAAAAGAGCTTATGCGAAAAGGTGAGACTATCTATAAAGAATTAAATCTAAAAGATATAGAAGATGAAGATAGTTTAATAAACGCAATGATTGAGAATCCAAAACTTATAGAAAGACCAATTATTATAAAAGGTAACAAAGCAGTTGTTGCCAGACCATTAGAAAATATTGATACTATTTTATAATGCATGAAAAACAATTAAGAATAAGATATATAAGAGTTCTAGAAAAATTTTTTAATAGAACTTTATCTTTGTTAAAATTAGAAAACTTTGACAAAAGCCTATTTATAGAAAGAACACTAAAAAATTATGAAGATATCAAACGTGTAAAAGCTGTTGATTTGAACTCTGCGTATTTATCAGCATTAATAGCTTTTATTAATAAAACTTTAGAATATACTCAAAACTCTTCTGATTCTTTTGAAGATGAAAGATCAACTTTATTAAAGGAAGCAAATCTATTACAAAAAGAGAAAAATAGAAGTTCTTACAAAAAAGAGAAACATAAAAAGTCAAAGTTTGATGATGGTTATTAATGAAAGAAAATGATTCTAATCAAGAAGAGAAACTGTTTAACCTCTCAGGTGTTTTAAAAAAAGTATTATATACAAACGATGAAACAAAATACACTATAGCAGTTCTAGAAAACAATCAAAAGATTTGTGGTACATATTTTGACACAGATATAGAAAAAATTGTTGGTGAAGAGATACTTTTAACTGGTAATTGGACTACTCATAAAAAATATGGAGTTCAATTTGAGTTTCAAACTTTGCAGCTAAAAGAAGCAGAACTATTTTTTTTCCTAACAAAAATAGTAAAAGGTGTAGGTAAAAAGTTTGCTCATGAACTTTTAGAAGAGTATACAGAAGAGGAATTGATTGAAATTTTAAATGAAAAACCACATGAACTTCTTAAGTTCAAAGGTATAAAAGAAAAAAAACTTCAAAAAATAGTTTCATCTTGGCAAAAATTTAAACATTTAAGAGAATTAGGAAGTTTTTTATCAAAATTTGGAGTTACATCAAACTTAATAACAAAAATCTACTCCCATTTTAGTGAAGTTGATAATCTAATTGAAAAAATAAAAAGTAATCCTTATATACTTATTAATATAAAAGGGATAGGTTTTAAAAGAGCAGATGAGATAGCAAAGTCTTTAGGAATAGATCCTAAATCAGAGTTTAGAATAAATGCTTGTGTAAACTATACTTTAAGAGAGTTTTGTGATAACAACGGAAACTCTTCAATAGATAAATCCCATCTATTTAAACTTCTTGATGAGGCATTACATTTTCAAAATGAAGAAGATTTATATGAACAAGTAGTTACAGCAATGTTAGCCCAAGAAGATATATTTCAAACAACACAATATAGATTATCTCCTGCAATGTTATATTTTGCCGAAAGAAGGGTTTTAGAGTTTTTTCAAAGAAGAGAAAATGAGTTAAACCCTAAGATTATTGCTGGTTTTGATGAATATGTTGAAAGAAAAGAAGAAAGTTTAGGTTTCAAACTAAATGAAGAGCAAAAAAAAGCAGTTGAACTTATAAATCAAGGGCATAAAACTTTGTTTTTAATTGGTTATGCTGGAACTGGTAAGTCAACTTCAAGTAGAGCTATTTTAGAGCTTCTTGAAGAGATAGTTCCTTTTGATGATATTGTTACTATTGCATTAAGTGGGATAGCAAGTCAAAGAATATCTGATACTACAGGGTATAATAGTTCAACTATTCAATCTCTTTTTGTAAAACATGAAGATAAAGAGTTCTTTCCTCATAAAGTTATACTTTTAGATGAAGCTTCAATGGTAAACTCTGTTATGTTTTATAATTTAACAAAAAAAATCCATGATGATACAATATTTATAGTAGTTGGTGATGATGGACAACTTCCAGCAATAGGTGCAGGAAATATTTTAGCAGACGCTATCAAGCATGATTTGGCACCAATTTGTAAATTAGAACAAATATATAGACAAAGTAGTGATCAAGCTATAGCTGTAATTGCAAATGATATAAGACAAGGGCAAGTTCCAGAATATAAACAAGATTATAAAGATTTTAAATTTGTAGATGTATCACAAAATAACTATTATGCCATAAAAAATTCAGCATCAAAAAGTGAATTCTCAAATTTAAGAGCACAAATTAGTGAGAATATTTTAAATACAATTTTAAATATATCTTCCCATTTTATACAAAAATATTACGATTTTATAAAAGAGAAAAAGATATCTAAAGCTTTAACTTTATTTCAAGTTATAACTCCTATGAAAGCTGGAAGTTTAGGTGTTGAGAACTTAAATATGCAACTTCAAACATTATTTAATCATGTAAAAGCAAAAGGGTATAAAACTAAACTTTATGAATATAAAATGAGTGATAAAGTTATTCATACAAAAAATGAAAATATGAAAGCTCAAACAATGCAGATGTATAAAACTGGCTCTACTGAGTTTATGGAAAAACGGGTTTTTAATGGTCAACTAGGACTCATTATTAAGCTTGATTTTGAAGAAAATCAATGTATCGTTTTATATCCAACTGACGATATGGTTGTATTTTATGATTTTGATGATTTAGCAACATTGCTTAGTCTTGCATATTGTTTAACTATTCATAAAACACAAGGTATGGAGTATGAAAATGCACTTATTCCTATGAGTTTTTCTCATTATATCATGCATAATACGAAACTACTTTATACTGCAATTACAAGAGCAAAAAAAATGTGTTTTATTGTTGGTGAAGAGGAAGCTTTTAAAACTGCATGTAAAAGAATTGAAACTACAAAAAGAGAATCTGTAATAAACGATTTGTTATCTAAAGAAAATTAATATATTTAACTATAACTTTTACCTATTTAAAAGTAACTTTTAAGTAATATATCTAAAATTTTTAAAAGGGTAATATTTTATGATAACTTGGATGCAAAGACACAAAAAATGGCTTGTAATAACTATTTGGATAAGTACTATCGCATTTGTCGGAGCAGGTTTTGTTGGTTGGGGGTCTTATGATTATGGTTCAAAAGGTGGTGCAGTAGCTGTTGTAGGAGATAGAGAAGTCTCTGTTACAGAATATCAAAACGAATATTCAAATCTATATAATCAATATTCAAGAATGTTTGGGAATCAATTTAATCAAGAAATGGCAGATAAATTAAAATTAAAAAATGCAGCATATACTTTAGTTATTCAAAAAAATCTTATATTATCTTATGCTGATGAGTTAGGTTTAGATGTAACAGATGAAGAGATTGCTAAACAATTAGTAAAATATGAGGCATTTAAAAAAGATGGTAAATTTGATAAAGAAACATATATAAAAGTTTTACAACAAAATAGAACTACACCTACAGATTTTGAAGCTTCAATAAAAAGAGATTTACTTTTACAAAAAGTTGAATCATTATTTAAAATTCAAGCAAGTAAAAATGAGATTAAAAATTTAAGTGAACTATTATTTTCAGAAGATGAAATCTCTATAGAGGTTTTAAATTCAGATGATTTAACTGTTACAATCAAAGATGAAGATTTGAAAAATTATTGGAATACAAATAAAGATAATTATAAATCAGAACCATCAGTAGAGTTACAAATTGATGAAATCTCTGTTTCAAATAAAAGTTTTAGTGATCAAGAGATAGAAAAACACTACAATGATTTTAAATCTGATTATAAAAAAGAAGATGGAAAAATTAAAACTTTAGAGGAAGCAAAAGCAGATATTATAAAAGTTTTAAATCAAAATGAAACTAGAACAACAGCTTTAAAAAAATATATAAAACTTAAAAATGGTGAAGATAAATTTACTCAATCAATAAATTATCTTGAAAAAGAGTTACCATTTAGTGCTGAAGACAATCAGAAAATACTAGAAATGGTTCCAGGAGATATTTTAAAACCAATTTTATTAGATGGGAAATATATTACTATTAAAATGACTAATAAAATACTTCCAAAAACTTTACCTTTTGAAGAAGCGAAAAAAATGGTTTCAAAAGATTATAATGAAGTTGCAAAATCAATAGCTTTAGAGAAAAAAGCTACAGAACTTTTAAAAGAATTCAAGGGTAAAAATATTGGGTATGTATCAAGAGGTTCTTTTGATAAAATAGTAGGTTTAGATAAAAATGAAGCTTCAACTTTTTTAAATAAACTTTTTAGTAGTACAGAAAAAAAAGGTAAAATTTCAATAGGAAAAAAAGTAGTTTTATATGAGATTCATGATACAAGATTTGCTTCATATGATGATAAAAAAGATGAAGCTGTAAAATCTACTTTAAATAATTTATTAAATCAAGAACTTATGAGTAATCTAGTGAAAAATTTAGAAAAAAGATATGAAGTTCAATCAGATTTAAAGTTTGAGGAGTAATAATTGAATAAAACTCTTTTAGCAATTGATATTGGTTCATCAGGAATAATAGCAGTAATAGCAAGAAATAATTTAGAATATAAAATCAATATTTTAGGAACAGGTTCTGCTAAAAGTAAGGGAATAAACAAAGGTGTAATATCAAATATTGAACTTGCATCAAAATGTATAAAAGAGGCTATTTTTATAGCTAAAAAAAATACAACTGAACCAATTGACTCAACTGTTGTATCTATATCGGGAGCATATACAAAAGGTGTTAGAAGTTCTGGTAGTGTAAACGTACCAAATGGATTGATTACAGAGAGTGAAATAAATCAAGTTTTACAAATGGCACTGTATAATGCTACAATTATCCCTGAATATGAAGTGATACATGTTGTTCCATTATCATTTAAAATAGATGATTCAGCTGATGTTGAAAATCCACTTAACATGAATGGTTCTAGACTAGAGGCTTCAGTGTTTATTGTTACTGCTAAAAAAACTGCTTTAACAAATATAAAATCAGCTTTTAAAATGGCAGGATTGAGTGTAAATAATTTTGTATTAGACTCTTATGCTTCTGCAATTTCTATTTTAGATGAACAACAAAAAAATTTTGGTGCAACTGTAATTAATATGGGTGATACTACAACAGAATATTCATGTTATAAGGGAAGTTCACTAATATATAATGGTTTTGTGCCAGTTGGTTCTCATCATATAACAAATGATTTATCTGTAATGTTACATACTCCACCAATAGCAGCTGAAAAAATAAAAACAGAATATGGAGATCTTCTTAAAACATCGGAAGAGTTAGCAAATAAAAAAGTTAGGACTCCAAGAATAGGGGATGAAAAAAACTCATCTGAAGTCTCTTTGGAGCATATACAAACGATTATTCATGCAAGAGTTGAAGAGACTTTAGTTTTAGTAAAAAATTCTCTTAAAAAGAGTGGAATTCATGAAAACTTAGGAGCAGGAATTGTAATTACAGGTGGTATGTCGAAACTTACAGGAATGAAAGAATTAGCAACAATGATTTTTGATAATTTACCTGTTAAGATTTCAACACCAATAAATATAAAAAATGGATATATGAGTTTTGAAGATGAAAAGATGGCAACAATAGTTGGTCTTTTATTATATTCTTTAGAGCCAAATAGAAATTTTGAACTAGATTCAAATAAGAATTTGATGATGAAAGTAAAAATAGAAGAAGCAACATCTGTAAATGAAGAACTAATATCATCAAATGAACAAATTAAACCAAAAACTGCACATAAAGAACAAAAAAATAGAGCAGATGATGGAATAATTAAGGGTAATACAAATACAACTATTTTACCTACTATATCAAAAGATAAAAAAGGTAAAGGAGTATCAAGAATCTGGAATATGATCACGGAGTGGTTTTGATGAATGATAATTTATTTAAGGTGGATGATATAAAAGTGGAAATGCCAAATCAAACGTTGTCGGATAATGTAGCTAAAATTTCAGTTATTGGAGTTGGTGGTGGTGGTTGTAATATGGTCAACCATATGATAAATGAAGGTACTCATAAGATAGATTTGATTTCGGCAAATACTGATATGCAAGTACTTCATATCTCAAAAGCACCAAAAAAGATCCAACTTGGAATAAAACTTACAAAAGGTCTTGGTGCTGGTATGAAGCCTGAGATTGGACGTGATTCGGCTGTTGAAAGTTATGAAGATATTAAAAATTCTTTAAAAGGTGCTGATATAGTATTTATTGCTGCTGGTCTTGGTGGTGGTACAGGTACTGGAGCTGCTGCTATTATTGCAAAAGCAGCAAAAGAGATAGGTGCTCTTACTGTTTCTGTTGTTACTAAACCTTTTACTTGGGAAGGTAAAAAAAGAGCAGGTTTGGCAAATCTTGGATTAGAAGAGATTAAAAAAGTTAGTGATTCAATTATTGTAATTCCAAATGATAGATTATTAGAGATTATTGATGAAAACGTTGGTATGAAAGATGCTTTTAAAATCATTGATAATATTTTATATCAAGCTGTAAATGGAATGAGTGAAGTTATATTAAATCCAGGAAATTCAGATATCAATACTGACTTTGCCGACGTTAAAACAATTATGCAACATAGAGGTATGGCTTTAATGGGTATAGGTAAAGCCAAAGGTGAAAATGCAGCTCAAAGAGCTTTAGAAAATGCAATTGAATCTCCACTTTTAGATAAAGTATCACTTAGTGGAGCAAAAGGTATTTTAATTCATTTCAATATTCATCCACAAGTATCACTTTTTGCAATCAATGATGTAATGTCTAGAATTCATGATACAATTGATTCAAATGCAGAGATTATATTTGGTACAACCTCTGATAATACTTTAGAAACTGATGAAGTAAAAATTACTATAGTAGCAACAGGATTTGAATCTAAAAATTTATCACCAGAAGTTGAAACAAAAGAGAATGAAGATAGTCCTCAAAAATTATCGATGGATGATGAAAACTTCTTAGATGTACCACCTCTAATGAGAGATTATAAAGTTCAATATCAAATCGTTCCTCAATAAAATCTAACTTTATAGTTAGATTTTATTAATTATTCTTCAAATATTACTATATCGTAAGAGCTTTTTTTAATAACCAATGCCTTTGAATTTGGTACAATACCAAACTTATTTACATCTCTTAATTTACCTTTATATGATTCAACTTCTTCTTCAAGTGCAGTTATTTTATCGTTTAATTGAAGTATTAAGTCAACTCCTGCAAGATTTATCCCTAACTCTCTTGTTAGCGTTAACACATATTTTATATGGTCAATATCTTTTTGAGAATATAATCTAATCTTTCCATTTGTACGAGAAGGTTTGATTAAACCCTCCCTTTCATATTGTCTTAGTGTTTGAGGATGTATATTTAATATCTCTGCAACTGCCGAAATTAGATAAACAGGTTCATTGTATGCATTATTATCCATAATTACTCCTTTTATACTGTTTCAGGTAATTTCTCTTTTAATAATGTTTGTAGATTTTCATCTAAATCTTCTACTTTTGGTAATATAATATTCGCTTTTAGGTATAAATCACCTTTAACTCCACTGGTTCTATCTAAAACTCCTAATTCTTTTACTCTAAATTTTTGGTTTTCTTTAGTATTTTGTGGAACTTTTAGTGTAATATCTTTGTGAAGTGTTTTTATTTCAACTTTTCCACCAAAAAGAGCTGTTTTTAAAGGTATATCAAATACTTTTGTTAAGGTATTACCATCTCTTGTATATTCAGGGCTTTGTGCAATATTTATTTTAATAATTAAATCTCCACGTTTCCCTTGATATGATTTACCTTTACCTTTTGCACGAATCTTTTGCCCATCTTTTATCCCTTCTGGAATTTTTATATCAAATGATTCTCCATTTAGAGATATGTGTTGTTTTCCCCCTAATATAGATACATCAAAGGCAATAGTAATTTGAGCTTGTGTATCTAAATCTGGTTCGTTAAAACCTCCATTGAATCCTCCAAAACCACTAAATCCTGATGAAGAAAATCCTCCACCTCCAAAGCCACCTTGTCCAAACATTTGTCTTAGAATTTCATCTAAGTCTACTCCAGCACCTTGACCTCTTGCAAAATCATGGAAGTTTTGACCTCCAAACATTGAATCACCAAATTGATCATACTGCTGTTTTTTTTCAGGATCTGATAAAACTTCATATGCTGCATTTATCTCTTTAAATTTTTCTTCAGCATTAGGGTCTTTATTTACATCTGGGTGATATTTTCTTGCAAGTTTTCTATATGCTTTTTTTATCTCATCTGCTGATGCAGATTCATTTATTTCTAATGTTTCATATAAACTTTTTGCCATATTTAATCCTAATAATTTATTCTATTTTATTTAAAATATATTTTATCAAAAAGTTGAGTCAATGTCAATCAAGTTTTAAAATACTTTTAGCAATCATATTCATGAGGAAGTGTATATGGGAAAATAGTTTGAGTCATATTGACTAAGATTGATTTGATTTTAACTTATTTTAATTAATATTTCGCAATTATTCTTTTATGTTTAATAAAGATGAATGGACTCAACAAGAGTTATATAAAAATATAATAGAACTTGAAAAACAAGGTATAGAAGTGGTTTTAATTGATACAATATTAAAACCTATTGATAATATAGAAACAATCACATATAATCCATATGAAATGGAAAAAATGCCAAAAGGTACTGTATTTGTATTTTATTGTGATACTGGTAAAACTACAAAAGAAAGATTAGATTACTACAAAAAAAGATTTCCAAACCATAAATGTGTAAGTCTCAGAGGTGGAAGAGGGTATTGGAGACCAAATTTTCAGCTGCAAAAAGAGATAAATAAAGATGTCTAAAAAAGAATATGACTACATTATAGTTGGAGCAGGAATCGCAGGGTGTAGTACAGCGTATTTCCTTTCAAAATATTCAGATTCTATTTTACTTATTGATAGAAATTGTGATTTAGCACAAGGTGCAAGTGGAGCTGCAGGAGCTTTTTTGTCGCCACTTTTAGGGAAACCAAATAAATTCAAGGATTTAGTAACAGATGCTCTGAAATTTTCTACAAACTTTTATTTAGAAAATATTCCAGAAGAGATTACAAACTGTGGAGTTGTAAGAATACCTAAAAATCAAGAAGATAGAGATAAATTTGAAACATATATACCTTTCATGGATTTTTCTTATGAACAAATGGAAGAGGGATATTATTTTAAGGTTGGTTCACAGGTAAACTCATATAATATTTGTAAATATTTGTCAAAAAATGTTGAAACTTTATTTAAATACGAAGTTGTAAAAATAGAAAAATATGAAAACACTTGGTTGATAAATGATGAATTAAAGGCAAAAAATCTTATTTTAACAACAGGTGCAGATATCTCTTTAATAAAAGAGAAATATTTTAATATCAGATCTGTCTGGGGTGAAAAAATTGATATATATACATCAACTCTAACTACTAAAAACTACCATAAAGAGTGTTCTTTGTCCCATGCAAAGTTTATTGAAGAGGAAAATAAATATATTACCTCAATAGGTGCTACTCACAATAGAATAGATTGTAATTTGAATATTTGCAATCATTGTCTAAAAGAGAAAGGCTTAAAGAACTTTTTTCATGATACTTATACAAGTGAATTGATAAAAAATGATACTCAAAAGCTTATTAATTTGGCAAACAATATAAAAACTTTAGAAGATGTAGAGTTGATAGATATAAAAATTGGTCCTAGAGCATCTAGTGTTGATTATTTTCCGATGGTAGGTAAGTTAATTGATTCGAAAAAAACTTTAGATAATTTTCCACATTTAGTCAATGGTTCTTTTATAAAAGATAATATGTTAACCCAAATAGAAAATTTGTATGTGCTAAATGGAGTAGGTGGAAGAGGTTATGTTCTTTCTCCTTATTTAGCTTATTTATTAGTTGAATCAATTATAAATAACAAAATATTTCAAGTAGAAATTCAAACTCAAAGACTCTTTAAAAGATGGGTGAAAAAGTATAAAAATTATAAAATCTAATAAAAATTATAAGTTGAGACAAAGTTGAGACAAAAATATGATAATATTTTCTAAATAAATTAAAAAGGTTTTTTATGCCTGTAGATGAGATTTTCAGTTTATCTTTTGTTCTTAATATTATTATTTTTACAGTTACAGGATTAATATTAATTGAATTTTTATTGTTTTTAAAAAGAAAGCTTACAAATAATAAAAATGACGATAGATTTATTAATGAGGAGTTTTATAGTGGGGAAAAATAAATTATATTTATTTTCTAGCCACCTTTAAGGAGGCTAGAAATGATTAGAATCCTGCAGAGTATCCTCTACTTGAATGACTTTTAATTAGTCCATAGTAAGTTTTATCTCTTATTTGTTTAATCATATTTCTCAATGTAAAAATAGATGTATTTTTATCTTTCCATGCAGCTTTTTTTATCACTTCCACATCTACAATTGTACCTCTACTTTTTAACAATGTATTGAAAATATTCATTTGAGTTTTTGTTAACCCAACATCAACATTCTTTCTATCGAATACTTTTTTTAGTACTTTGTCATAATAGAAACCTTTACCTAAGTCAATTCTACTGTCAATTTGTTGGTTGATTAATTCTACCAATGTATCTTCAATAGTCAAATTAAATTCTTTAGATTTACTCTTAAGAAATCTTTCCATCTCTTTAGTTAAATCAATGCTAATATTACTGCTCATAATTTTACCCTTCATTTTTTTTTGTAATTATAACATAATCTATTATAAAAGTTACCTTAAATTGAGACAATTATGAGACAATTCTTATTAAACTTTAAGAAATAATAAAATGATAGTTATTTTATTATTATTTTATGTCAAATTTTTGAAGAAAATCTTCTCTTGATAAAATTTGTGCTCCTAAATCAATTTTATATTTTAATTGAGGGTGACCTAAGTTCCAGTATTTATAGTCGTTATTTTTAAGATATTCATTTAAAAGTACTAATTGTAGCTTTCCCCAATTGTTATATTTTTTTTCTTTTGTAGTAAAACCTGTAAGGGAAGTATAATTTGAATTAATTCTATATCCAAGCTCTCCTGCAACCAAAAAATTGTTTTTTTTATCACAGATTTCAATACTCATTAATTCAAAATTTTCTTTAGTAGTATTATAATTGTATATATTATTCAAAATTGTTATATAATCATCATTTAACCAAGAATCTTTATGATAATTTTTTATTCGATTTAAAACTTCATTAAACTTTTTATTTATTGAGAAAGTATATTCTTGCTTATCTATTAATTTTTTTACTTTTTTGGGTATTTTTATTTTGTCAAATTCTAAAACAGCATATTCATATTGAATTTCAGGAAGCAATATAAATTTATCTTGATAGTACATTGAGGTGGTAATAAATCCACATTTTGCTGCTTGAATATAAAATTCTATTGAATAATCATCACTCCAATAATAGTTTTCTTGCATATTAGGATAAATATATTTTTCTAAAGTCTCTTTATTTTGTAAATCTTCTAAACTTAGGTAGTAAATCATTAGATTAGCTGCTTTTTAATAAATTCTAAATAATGCCCTTCTTCATCCTCTAATTTCTCATGAGTTCCACTTTGTACAATTTTTCCATTATCTAATACATATATCTTATTAGCGTTTTTTACTGTACTTAATCTATGTGCAATAGTGATTACTGTTTTCTCTTTTAATATAGGTTCTAGTGCATTAAATAGCTTTGCTTCTGTATGAACATCTAATGCAGAAGTTGATTCATCGAATATAACAATTGATGGGTTAGATATAATCATTCTAGCGATTGATAATCTTTGTCTTTGTCCACCACTTAATCTGATACCATGTTTCCCTACTATTGTATCAAGTCCATTTTCCATTTTTTCTACTGTTTCTTTAAGTTGTGCAATCTCTAGAGCTTTGAAAATTTTTTCATCACTAATATCTTTACCCATTGTTATATTAAATTTTAGTGTATTGTTAAATAAAATGGGCATTTGTAATACTAAAAATAGTTCATCTCTTAATGATTGTTTATCTATCTCATCTACATTTATCTGGTTGTAATATATATCTCCATTGTTTTTAGTATAGAATGTTGCTATTACTTGTGCTAATGTAGTTTTTCCACTTCCACTTGCACCAATTAGAGCTATTTTTTCTCCTGATTTTATACTTAAGTTTATATCTTCTAATACTTTTTTAGATTCATTATAGGAAAATGATACATTTTCTAAAACTATATTTATTCCATTATTAATTTTATTTAATAATTTTAAGCCATTTTTTTCAGTATCCAGTTGTAATATTTTATTTAATCTATCAATTGCTGCATTAGCTGTAGAGTAAGAGTATTGAATTGATAAAATATCTTGTACAGGTGTCATAATAAACCAGATATATCCAAACATAGCAAACATCATACCAATACTCAAATCACTATAAGCAACCATAACTAAACTACTTGCTCTTAAAACTTCAAAAGCAATTAGAAAAATTGTAAAAGAGAACCTTTCAAAAGCTACACTTTTATAGCTATATTCATTTGAAGTTTGTTGTATATTTTTAGCTTTTTTGATTGAGTTATTGAAAAAGAAGTTTTCTTTATTGCTTGCTTTTATTTGTCCAAATAGTTCTAATGATTCAGAAATATTATCTTGAAACTCTTCAATAGATTTATTTTCAATCTTTTTCAGTGTTCCAACTTGTGCAGAGATTTTCTTTGAAAGTATTATTATAATAGGTTGTATAAATAGAATCATCAGTCCCAAAACAGGATGAATTGCAATCATTACTATTGAAACAGCTATTAAAGTCAATACAGAAGATACAAATTTACTAGCACCTGTAATGATAAAGTTATCCAAAGTATTAACATCAGTTATAAGATTTGATGAGATAGCTCCACTTCCTAAACTTTCATATTCATTCATGCTAACTTTTTTTAGATGGTTAAGGAGTTTTTCCCTTATTTTATAAGTTACATATTTTGAGATACTAGTAAAAATTTTTGTGATAATTACACTGAAAATAAAGTGTAAAACTCTTAATAATATCACTACAATAGTTACAATAGCAATATAATAAAAGGTATCTCCTACACCTAAATATTTATCAATTGTATTTACGAAAAAATTTGGTTTGTTTAGTAATACTTCATCTACTAGTGCAGGAAGCATCAAAGGGATAGGAATACTTATTAGTATCCCTATAATAGTAATAAATTGTCCTAAAATTAGAGATTTTTTCTTATCTAAGAGTAATTTATAAATATATTTTAAATTAATCTTTTCCATTTGATAAAGATTAGTCAGCTAGTTTTTCGCAAATATCTATTTTCATCCCATCATGATATTTACAATTAAGCCCACATTTATATGTACCATTTAAAGTTAAGTCAAGTTTTGTAAGTTCGTTTTTTGATGCTTTTTGACACTCTTCTAAAGTAGGATAAGTACCAATTTTTTTACTTCTTTTAGTGTTATTTTTATCAGGAAATATTAGTGCACTCCACTCTTGTTTTTCATTTCCCCCTCCAAAACATCCTGTAAATAATATTGTTGATAGTATTGAAAGTAACATTAACTTATTCATTATTCTCTCTTTTATTTTTTGATTGATTTTAGTATAAAGTTTATTAAATTTCTTTTTAAATCCATTGATAAAAGGCTTACTTTACGATTATTCTACAATTTTTATGGTATCATTACAAAAATATTTGAAGAGATTATATATGAAAAAATTTTTTATTTTTATTATTTTAAATCTATTTTTAATCTCAAATTTGTATGCAGAAGACTATTCAGAGATGAGTACTCAAGAGCTAATTGCTATTATGGGTTATGTAAAACAAGAAAACAGATATACATTTGAAAAAGAGTTAAAAAGTAGAGTTCCAACAATGTCTCAAAATGAGAGAAAAAAATATGAAGAAAATTTAAAAAAACAAAAAAAATAATGAAAACAAAACTATTACTTTTAGAAGATGATTTAACTCTTAGTGAAACTGTTGTTGATTATTTTGAAGAACAAGGATTTGAAATTGTTCCTGTATATGATGGACAAGAGGCTTTAGAAGTAGTGTATGAGAATAGTTTTGATCTTTTTTTATTGGATGTAAATGTTCCTTTATTAAATGGTTTTGAACTGCTTAAACAAATACGAGAACAAGACAATACTACACCAGCTATTTTTATCACTTCTTTAAACTCTATGGATTCTTTAGAAGAGGGCTTTCTAAGTGGTTGTGATGATTATATTAGAAAACCTTTTGAGTTAAAAGAGTTACTTCTTAGGGTACAAACTATTATAAAAAGGGAATTTTCAAATAAAAATGAAGAGATAAAAATAGATGAAAATATTATTTTTAATACCACTTCAAATCAACTTATAAAAGATGATGAGATAATTCAATTAAATTTAAAAGAGTTAAAATTATTAAAATTCTTTTTACAAAATAAAGATCAGCTTTTAGTTCATGATAAAATTTATGACTATGTGTGGGAATATGATGAACAATATAGTGATAATTCTTTAAGAACATATATAAAAAACTTAAGAAAAGTGTTAGGAAAAGATAGAATTGTTAGTCTTAAAAAGCTTGGATATCGATTTAACTCAAAGTGAAAAAAGAACACTTTTAGGGTTTTTATCCCTTTATTCTTTTTTAACCATAGTTATACTTTTTTTTATCTCTTTTATGTATTTCAATTTTCAAAAAAATTTGATGCTTCAAGAAAAAAGAATTATTTTACAAGAGTATTCAAATGATTTTATTTTTAGGTTAAAAGACTTACATATTAATTTTGATAAATATAAGTATTATCCAAGAGATGAGAAATTTAATTCAGCTATTTTTGATAGTGACAAAAAACTTATTTTTTCTACACTAGAATCAAATAATTTGAATTTAGATAAAGTGATATATACAACTGGCTCTAAAATTCATTTTATAAAAGAACCTGAATCATACTATTTAGGGGCAAAATATGTAGTTTTGGAGATACCTAACAATAATGTTTGGTTAGAAACTTTGAAAAAAGAGATTTTTATTTTTGTTATTATAGCTTTTATTTTTATGACATTTATTGGGTATTTTTTATTGAAACTATTTTTAAAACCTA
This sequence comes from Halarcobacter sp., assembly GCA_050296315.1. Classification (GTDB taxonomy): domain Bacteria; phylum Campylobacterota; class Campylobacteria; order Campylobacterales; family Arcobacteraceae; genus Halarcobacter. The sequence goes on along the minus strand of JBNKRE010000003.1, from coordinate 28,825 downwards.
TGAGAGATTCTTTACATCTATTAGATAGATTTATAAAAGATACAACCCATGAATTAAATACTCCTATTTCTGCTATTATCACAAATGTTGAGATGATTGATATATCTATATTAGATGAGAGACTGGCAAAAAAGATAAAAAGAATTGATATAGGTGCAAAAACTATCTCCAATATTTATGAAGATTTGACCTTTTTGACATTAAATAATAAAATTATTTCACAAAATGAATTTTTAGATTTATCTTCCATTGTAAAACAACGAGTAGAATATTTCAGAACTTTAGCAGAGGTAAAAAAACTTACTATTTTGATGGATATAGAGGAAAATGTGAATATAAATTGTGATAAGAAAAAAATCTCTAAATTGATTGATAATCTTTTATCAAATGCAATAAAGTATAATAATATAGCTGGTTCTATTAGTGTTACTCTTAAAAAAGGTTTTTTATCTATTAAAGATACTGGAAAAGGTATGAGTGATGAGCAAACTACACAACTATTTCAAAGATATAAAAGATTTGATAGTAGTGTAGGGGGTTTTGGTATTGGATTGAATATTGTTTCTTTGATAGCTTCAGAGTATAATCTAGATATAAAAGTTATTTCTCAATTGAAAAAAGGAACGACTATGGAGATAAGATGGTAAGAATAATATTTTTGTGCTTATTATTATTTGGTTTTTCAACTGCAAATATTTATGAAAAAAATTGTGTAAGTTGCCATAATAAACTTCCAGTATCAATTGATAAATATTTTTATAGATATCTTTTAAAATACAGCAGTGAAAAAAGTGTTAAAAAAGCTATGTTTAACTATTTAAAAGAGCCATCAACAAAAACAACTATCATGCCAGAAGCTTTTATCAAGAGGTTTGGGATTAAAAAACCTACTAAATTAGATAATAAAAAACTAAAAGAAGCTTTAGATATTTATTGGGAAAAGTATAAAGTTTTTGGCAAATTAAAATAAATTCTACAAATCATACACAATCAATTCACAATTAGTTTTTATACTTCTTTTACAAAAATCAAGGAGTATAAGATGAAAACTACAAAAATTATAATGGGATTAGCACTTTTAGGAGCAACTGGATTATTTGCAAGTGATGGTGCAACTTTATTTAAAGCATGTGCAACATGTCATGGTATAAATGCAGAAAAATCTGCTCTTGGTAAATCACAAGTTATTAAAGGCTGGGATGCAGCAAAAGTTGAAAAAGCTTTACATGGATATAAAGATGGATCTTACGGTGGAGCTATGAAAGGTGTGATGAAAGGTCAAGTTGCAAGATTGTCTGATGATGATATTAAGGCTGTTGCAAATCATATTGCTTCTTTAAAATAATAAAGAAGATTAAAAAAAAGGATTTATTATGAAAAAGTTATCTTTATTATTTATATTTTTAGCAGTCTCTTTATTTGCAGGAGAAAACAGATATTATGATTTTGCAAAGGTAACTTATAGCCAACCTATATATGAGTATGTTTATGATAGGGGTAATCCACACAAAGAGTGTAGGGAAGTTAGAAAAAAAGTTAGAAGTTATGATGATGGATATTATTCGAATAGTGATGATTCTTTAGGAGTAGATAGTTTAATAGGAGCTGCTGCTGGTGCTGTAATAGGAAGCCAAGTTGGTAAAGGAAACGGTAGGGTTGCAGCTCAAATTGTTGGTGGATTACTTGGAGCTAAAGTAGCTCATGAGGTTAGAAATAACTATAAAACAAACTCTTCTTATTATGACGATGATAGATATGTTACTACTACAGAGTGTTACACTGTACATGATAGAGGTGTAAAAAGAAAAGTTATAACTGGTTATAAAAACTATTTTACCTATAAAGGTACAGAACACTTTAAAATTACTGATTCACCTCTTAGAAGGGTACGAATTACTCATACAATAGATTTTTAATAAGAGGAGTTAAAAACTCCTCTTAAGATAGAAGCCTAGTTACTACGTTTTGATTAATATTGTTTGATTGTGCAGCGGCATAAGCACCAACTTGTGCCAAAACATTTTGTTTACTAAAATTTGAAACCTCTTTTGCATAATCAATATCAGTTAATATTGAACTAGACTCTCTTGTTTGAGTATATTGAGTTAAAAGATTCGTAGATGAACTTTGAAGTTGATTTTGCGTTGAACCAAAATCTGCTCTAAAATCATTTACTGTATTAATCGCATTGTCAACTTGGTCTAAATAACTTCTTGCAGTTGAAGCATCGAAAGTTGAAGCATCTTGATTTAATAAATCGCTTAATCCTACACCTAAAGTATTTGATTGCACACTTCCTGCTTCAATAATATCTTCACTAGAAGAACCTAGTTGAAATTGTTGACCATCTGTTGCACTTTGGTCATCAGCTGCATTTTGTAGTAGTGTTTCACCGTTGTAATTTGTACTACTAGCAATATTGTCAAAGTTTTTTAATAAATCTTTTATCTCAGTTAACAGAGCGTCTCTTCCATCTTGAGATGTTGTATCTGTTGATGCTTGTAAAAGTTTTTCTTTTACTGTATCTAAAATATTTGATTGCTCAGATATTGCTTGATCTCCAATTTGAGTTAAAGCAATTGCACTGTTTGCATTATCAATTGATTGCGAAACAGCATTTGATTCAGCAGTTAAGTTAGCTGATATAGCTAAAGATGAAGCATCATCTGATGCTTTTGTAATCTCTAAACCTGTAGCAATCCTATTTAAAGATTGATTTAAATTGACATAAGGACTCTGATCAAGTTGAATATTGTTATTTACTTGCATAATTTACTCCTTATAGTTTTCCTTATTATTATTCTATTACTACTAAGTTTAATTTAAGATTAACTGTAAAAATTAGTTATTTTTTCTATTTTGAGGATTTGATTTCTTTTAATTCAGAGGCATTTTTAATAATATCAATACCAAACTTATCCCTTAGTTTTTGTATTTGATTTGATAATTCTCTTTTTTTTACATCGTTTTCATATTCAAAGATATTATATGTAAAATCTTTTGGGTTTGAAAAGTTATATACTGTAAGATTTAGTTGAATAACTCCATGAGAACGGTGTGTGTCATTATGCAAAAATAATTTTTGCATATTAAACTTAAAATCACTCTCATTGAAAATTCTATTTAGATTTATAAAAGCTTTTGATTTTATTCTTGATTCATATTTTATTTTTATCGCATAAGTTTGAGGATTGACTTCTGCTTTTTTAACTAAAAAGCTTAAATATCTTGATAAAATTATTACTCTTCTTTTTAGTTCATCTCTATCATAGATAGGATCAAAGCTTCTACCTATACCTATAGATTTTTTATCCCTTTGTAAAACTATATTTGTGTCATTTATCCCGCAAACTCTGTTATATAATTCAATCCCAGGTTTTTTCCAAGAATAAAATAACTCTTTTTTCTTTTCAATATCACCTAAAGTTTTTATTCCATAACCTTTTAATTTTTGTTGATAAGCTCTTCCAATACCTGGGAAATTTTCTATAGGAATATCTCTTGTGAAATTTTTAATACACTCTTTTGAGATATATTTTACCCCATTTGGTTTTGCATATTCTGTGATAAGTTTAGATAGATATTTTGAGTGGGCAATACCTATTGAAATAGGTAAATCCAACTCTTTTTTTATCTTTTTTTTGAGATTAAAAGCGAACTCTTCAACCTCATCCTCTTTTATATATCCTCTTAAATCTCCAAAAAATTCATCTATGGAAAACTGTTCTACTAGAGGGATTTCATTTTGTAAGAGTAGAAAAAGTTTATGGGATAACTCATGATACAAGGGATAGTTTGGTGGTACCATTTTTAAGTTTGGGCATAGTTTTAATGCTTCATTTACACTCATGGCTGTTTTAACACCATAAGCTCTTGCTTCATATGAAGCTGTTGTTATGATACCTCTTATCTTGCCATTTTCATCTACAAAGTATTCTTGAAAAGTTTTTTGACCTTCATTTGTGAGAATAGTGCTTACAAAAGAACCACTATTTTGGCTTATTTCTCTTTTCTCTTTTGCTGTTGAAAAAATATTTAAGTTGCTTCTTCCTCCAACTGCAACAGGAATATTTTCTATACTTTTATCTAAAGTTCTATGAGCCGATACAAAAAAACAGTCTAAATCTAGGTGTAAAAACATATTGAAATTCTATCACAAAATATTTCAAAATGCAATAAAATTTCAAAATGCAATTATATTTGATAGTCAGGAGTATTATCTTTCCATTCAAAAATAAAACACATAGGAAGTTGACCTTTCTTGTTTAGCCACAGTGCAGTTATAGTTGCAGATGTAAAAATTGATAAAATCGCAACAGCAGAAGCAAAAGCAAGTGTAGAAAGACCACTTAATCCTTGTCCAACAGTACATCCTATAGATAAAACACCACCGCAACCCATAAGTGCTCCACCTATCATGTTATATTGAAGCTTTTTTTGACCTTTTGTTGATGTACATCCAAAGCTATATCTTCTGTTTATTCTTGACATTAAAAACGCTCCTGCTAAAACACCTAATACTAAACAAACAGAAAAGCTTAAATCATAAGCTTGATAGTTCATAAAAAGTTCCAATGTTTTACCTGTAGGAAACACATAAGATAAAGCTTCCAAATCAACAATTCTTTCTATACTTTCAGCACCTAATACTCCTGTAATATACCAAGCAACTGCGACTCCTAATCCCATCAAAACTCCATCCCATAAAGATAAAAGTCTATTTGCTTTTTTTACCAATAAGTATAATAACGTTACTAAAATACCTACAACTACATAGATATTCATAGTAGTATTTCCTAAAAATGAAGACCATTCTATAAGAGTTTGATTATTTGTGATTGGTTCAAAAAAACCTCTACTAAAACCTTTAGCAGTAGCAAAAGCAAAAATACCTGTAAATACAATAACTACTAAAGAGTGAATATCACCTTGGGCAAATTTGATTAGATGTCTGTTGCTACAACCATCTGCTAGCATCATACCTACACCAAACAATAATCCCCCAAATATGATAGAAAAATAGTTTATATTATCTCTATAATAATTTGATTCTGTTAAATCAATCTCATAAATTGAGGTAATGATTGTTGTAGAGATTATAGCAACTATTATTGCCATAATAACAGATGAACCTCTCATAGTTGATTTAGTAAGTATATAATCTTTTATAGAACCACTAAAGCAAAATTGATTTTTTTGAGCAATTGCACCCAGTGTTAATCCTAAAACAAAACCTAAAATATTTACAAGTTGATATATTTCTAATTGTGGCATATCTATTCCTATAATAAAAAAATCTTATATTGAATATAAAATTGGATTATATAATATGTTTGATAAATTTAATTAAGTTTAAATAACTTATGAAAATTTTTTAAGAATATTTAAAAAAAGATAAAGGCACACAAAAGATTGTGTACCTTTGTATTATTTTAAAGTTTTATCTAAAACTTCAACAAATCTATTCCAAGAGCTTTTATCCGCTTTTTCATGATAACTAGCAGAACCAAATACAGTAAATGCATGTGGTGCTCCACTATATGTTATCATCTCATGTGGAATCTTTTTCTCTTCTAATTGTTGTGCTAAGTTCGCAAAATCTTGGATTGGTACTACATTGTCAGCAGATCCATGAAATACAACAACACTACCTTTTATCTTTGAATAATCTTGACCTTTAGGTGTAGCAAGACCTCCATGAAAAGGTATAAATGATTTTAAATCTGCACCTGAACGAGCCATCTCTAATATAGCAGCACCTCCAAAACAATACCCTGTACCAACAGAGTTGTTTATATTTGCTCCTAACATTTTAGCTTCTTCAAGTCCTGCATTTAAAAGTTTTCTCATCTTTTCTCTGTCTTTGTATAATCCTGATGTAAGAGCTTTTTTATCCTTTAAAGCAGTAGGTCTAACACCTTTTCCATATAGATCAACAGCAAAAGTGGCATAACCTAAATCATAAAGCATTTGGGCTCTTTTTACTTCATAGTCAGTTAATCCATCCCAATCATGTACCATAAAAACAAGGGGAGCATTTTTGGATGGAGAACTATAATACCCTTCGTATTTTTTCCCATCAACATTGTATGTAACAAAACCCTGAGTAGCAAATAGAACAGAAGATAATAAAACTAAAAAAGATAAAATCTTTTTCATAAGAACTCCTTTTTTTATAAATATAAAAATTATATTATTTGAAGTTAGGTTTATAACTTAAGATTTTTTTTTAGTAATAGGTTTTATAATGTATTTAAACAATACAAAGGTAAAGCTTGGAAACAATAATCAACCTAATAAAAGTAAATGAAAAACTATATACTTCTGGACAACCTTCAAAAGAACAGTTTAATTTGATAGCTGCAAGTCATTTTGATGTAGTTATAAATCTTGCATTAGCTACAAGTGAAAATAGACTTGAAAATGAAGATGATATTGTAACGAGTTTAGGTATGAATTACTTTCATATACCTGTTGATTTTGAAAAGCCTACCTTAAAAGATTTAAATGATTTTTTACAGCTTTTATACTCTCAAAGAGATAAAAAAGTTTGGGTTCATTGTATGAAAAACTACAGAGTATCAGCTTTTATGTATGTTTACCATAAATATATATTTCAAACACCTTTTGATGAAATAAATCTTGACATTTTCAATGAATGGCAACCAAGCATCGCATGGCAAGATATTATGAAAACTTCTATTGAGGATTTAAATTTAGATTTTCTAAATTAGAGGTTTAGGGTTTTTAGGCTATCATTGCACTTTTTAATAAGAAATAAACTTTTTTACAAATGGACTAAAATTGAAAATCGAAACTAAAGTTGCAAAGTTTAAAGAACCACTATATTTAGAGAGTGGAAGACTCTTAGAATCTTATGAACTAATCTATGAAACTTACGGAGAACTAAACGAAGATAAATCAAATGTAATAGTGATTTGTCATGCTTTAGCAGGAAGTCATCATGCAGCAGGACGATATGCAGATGAAGCAAAACCTGGTTGGTGGGATAAGTTTATTGGTGATGGAAAAGCTATAGATACTACAAAATACTTTGTAATCTGTTCAAACAATCTAGGAAGCACTTTTGGTTCTACAAATCCTTTGAGTATTGATCCTTCAACAGGGAAAGAGTATAGACTTAAATTTCCAGTTTTAACAGTATCAGATATCGTAAAAGCTCAAATGAAACTTTATAAAAGTTTGGGTATAACAAAAGCAAAAGCTGTGGTCGGTGGAAGTATGGGTGGTATGCAAGCATTATGCTACTCTATAGAGCAACCAGATTTTGCTGAACATGTATTTGCTATGGCAACAACAGCATATACAAGACCTTGGGCAATAGCTATAAATAAACTTGCAATAGAATCAATTAGACACGACAAAGCTTTTAAAGATGGTTTTTATAAAAAAGATGATTTAGAAGCTTCTGGTTTACCAGGTCTTGCAATAGGAAGGATGGCAGGACTTATAGCCTATTTAAGTCCTCAACTTTTTAATAGAAAATTTGGAAGGGATTATTCAAGAACAGATGGTTTATATGAGCTTTTTGGAAGATTTGAGATTGAAAGATATTTAGAATATAACGCATACAACTTTCCAAAAGTATTTGACCCATTGTGTTATTTATATATTTGTAAAACTATGAATATTTTTGATGCAGGAAGAAACGAAGACACCCTTGAAAACTCTTTTAAAAAAGTAAATTGTAAACTTCATCTTATCTCATTTAAAGATGATATGCTTTTCTTTCCAGAAGAGATGGAAGAGATAAGAGATATTATGATAAAACTAGGCAAAGAAGAACAGATGACATATATGATGATAGATAGCCAATCAGGACACGACTCTTTTTTAGTAGAGGTTGAAAAGTTTAATGATTATGTAATCGATATATTGGAGAATAAATAATGAGTGAAGATATAGAAAAACTAGAAGAAAAGCTAAGTTTTGAGCAAAAAATTTTAAAAGCAAAAGAGCTTTTAGAAAAACTTACAAACCCAGAAATAACCCTAAGTGATTCACTAGAAGTGTATAAAACAGGGATGAAAGAGTTAGAAGAAGCACAAAAAGAGCTAGAAGAAGCAAAACTAATATTTACACAATTAGAGAAAAAAGAATCATAAAATAAATAAAATATTGCAAAATGTTATATTTTTAACTGCTATCTTTATAACTTGCTAAACTTCCTTCTATATTTAGGAGGGAGTTTATGAAATCTATAAATCAGCTACATACTATCGATAAACCAAGGGAAAGACTTCTCAAATACGGACTTAGTTCACTAAAAAACTATGAATTAATAGCCATACTCTTAGGAAGTGGAGTAAAGGGAAAAGATATTATAAAACTATCTCGTGAGATTGAGAGGTTTTTTGACACAGATTTTGAAACCATAGATTTAAAATCCTTACAAAATATACATGGATTAGGAACAGCAAAAGCTTCTCAAATCCTAAGTGCCATAGAACTTAGCCGTAGATATCTTATAAAAGAACCCCATAAAAAAATATCTTGCGCCAATGATGTGTTTGAAGAGCTAAAACCATACAAAAACAAACAACAAGAACATTTCCTAACTTTGTATTTAGATGGAGCAAATAACCTATGTGAAACAAAAGTGATAACCATAGGAACACTAAACCAAAGTCTAGTTCACCCAAGAGAAGTATTTAGCCAAGCAATAGAGAAAAGATGCGCCAGCATAATAGTAGCCCACAACCACCCAAGTGGCATCTTAGAAGCAAGCAGAGAAGATATAGAAGTAACACAAAGACTAAAAGAATCAGGCAAAATCTTAGGTATAGAACTACTTGATCATATAATCTTCACAAAAGACGCCTTTGTAAGTTTAAAAGAAGAGGGTGTTTTATGATAGAAAATGATTTTGATAAATGGAATAAAGTGAAAAAAGATACACATAAGGAAAATGTTCTTGTAGGTTTTCGAAATAGAGATATTTTTTACATAAAAATGGGACAAAATATTGGATTTGAACAGAATGGCAAAGGAGATAATTTTGTTCGACCTGTTATAGTTTTTAAAAAGTTCAATAAAAATATGTTTTTTGGAATACCTTTATCTACACAGATAAAAGAGGGACGATTTTATTACAACTTTGAATTTAAAAAAGGTAGAACTATTAGCAAAAATATAGCTTTATTATCTCAATTGAAATTATATAGTTTAAATAGATTATTAAATAAAATTGGAGTTATAAATAAAATTGATTTTGAAAATATGAAGAAAAAATTTATGAAACTAATAAAGTAACCTCACCTAAAAAGGTGAGTCGTCCCGAAGGATATTTGTAATGAAATTATATCTAAGAATATTTGATTTGTCAATTTTTATTTTTCTCTTGAAAATCTGAGATTTCCGCTTCTTCACTTTTTCATGGCAAAAAGTAAAACAAAAAGCCACTAACGGCTGCGAAGCCAAAGGTTCCCTCTCTTATTATTTATCATTCCTGCCTTGCCTTGTGCTTGACACTCTCTTTGAGAAAACTCATATAAAATTATGCTTTTGAGCATATTTTTATATTCAAACAGTTGCAAGTCTTTTCCGAAAAGAGAAATAAACGCTCAGCTTCTGTAGATGTTGGATTAGGGATATTGAAAGATTTTTTGATTAATATAAAGTATGATTTATTTTTCCTAATAATAATTAATTTTTAGATAGAATATTTATTCTTAAATAGAAAAATGAGGAGTTGCATAAATGTCTGTAATTTCATTAGATTTACCAAGTAATGTTTTACATAATCAATCACAAGTTTTAAAGTTTGACAAAATAACAACTTTTATGGGAGAAAATGGTTCTGGTAAATCAACTATTTTAAAATCAATCTTTGATGAAAAGTTAAATGGTTCAAAATATGAAGATTATAAAATAGTCTGTTTTTCTTCAGGACAAAATGAAAGCTATTCTGAAAATTTTCATAATTATTTAGGAGTAGAAAGAACTAAAGGAAATGCATTAAATCTAGACTGTTTTTATTATGATAAGTTATTGTCTATGTTATTAATTTTTTTAGCTACTACAAGTAAACAAGATGGGGAAGTAAGAACTTTTTTAAAGCAAAATAATTACATAAGTGAAAATATGTTTGATGAAGATGAATCAACAAAACTTTCATTTAATGTAAAAGTGGATAATTCATATATAAATCTTGTAAAACAATTAAAAGAAGATGAGACTAATGGAGAGATAAATTTAAGAATAAACAAAGCATATCATCAAACTTTAAATAATTTTATAAATGCCCTTATTGATAATTCATATGATTTTACAAAAGCATTGGGCTTAAAAACTATTCAATTAAATCAAGATAAACTCTCCAAGGTTTCTTTTGAAACAGATGAGGGAGGATCATTTGATTCAAAGGTTATGTTTTTTACCCAAGCAGCAGCGAATAACTATTTTATTATAAAAGAGAGTTTTGAGCTTGTATTTGAAAAAGGTGATAAGATTTTGCATCTAAGTGACTTAAGTGATGGGGAATACCAGCTTCTTTTTTTATACTCTTTAATAGATTTATTTGATAGTGAAAATACCTTGTTTTTGTTAGATGAAGCAGATTCCCATCTACATTATAAAAATATAGATAAATTATGGCAAGTTTATTCACAAGCTGAAGGGTTAATAATTACTACTACTCATTTATTAGATTCAATTGCAAAGGCAGGTCCAGAAAGATTAAAGATGATTGAAAAAGGGAAGGTAGAATCTTCAACAGATCCCTATAAGTTACTCCAGAGGTTAGAAAGTTTATCAGAGTTAACAATGATGCAACATAAAATAGCTTCTATGTATAAAAATGTTGTACTAATGGATAATGATGATGATTGGGAAATATTTAAACTTTTAGTTAAAAGAAAGTTATCGGATGTAAAATCTATTGAGGAGATTGATGATAAATTATCTGATTATGTCTGCCTAAGTGTTCCATCTCAGTTTGATGAAGGTAGTACTGTGGATGAATTAGGTAATAATAAAATCAATTGGTTGAAGAATTTTGAAAAAGTCTTAAGTGATAGTTTTATAAAAGGTTTAAAAACAAAAACAGAAAATGTATTTTTAATATGTGATGGAGATGATTTCCCAAGAAATTTTATTGGAAATAATAAATATCCTTTAGAAGTGAACGGACATAGTTTTGTTCGTAAAGAAAAAGATACTAAAAGAGATAGGATAAAAAATAAAAAAAAGACTAATAATAATAGTTTGATAAGAAGATCTTTAGTATCTTGGAAAAGAAGGGAGATTAAGCATTATCTTCTTTCTTTTACAGCTTTACCTAATGCAGCACAAATTATAAATGATGAATTACCTAATAAATATTATTTGACTAAAAAATCTTCATGTGATTATATAGATGTAAATAAAAAGTTATATAATGATAAGTTAGCAAAAATTAAATCTGATATAGTAAAAGATTTAGTTAACCCTTATATAATTGTTGATGGTAAAGGTTTTTGTGTTGAGACAGCGAAAATTTATGTAAATAAAATTCCTAAAGAAGAAATTAGTGAAGATATTGTTGATATGTATAATTATCTGGTAGGTGAAAATGAATAATACAGAAAAAATATTAAATACATTAATTGAAATTATAAGAAAAGATTCTGGTATTAATAATACTATGGATGCTATGGAACAGTTATCTGCAATTTTAATTCTGAAGCATTTTTATAAAGTAGTTTTTATTGATTCCTTTGAAGAAAATAAAAGAATTGATTTTAAAAATATATTCAAAGAATTGGATTATTTTAATAAAGAAAAAAAACAAACTGATTTTTTTAAATTTAAATATCTAATTGAAAATCTTTTTAAAAATGAAGAAAATATATATTTAAGAAATAAAAATTGGAACAAAATAGAATCACTCTTAGAAAATATTCCTTTCAAAATAAGGTCTTCTAAAATTTTAGAAATTTTATTATCTTATATAGAAGATATTGAATTTAATGATAAATTAGCTGAGTCTTATGAGAAATTACTCGAAAAAATGGCAAATGAATCTAGTGGATCTGGGGCTTTTCATTCTCCTAAAGCAGTTGTTAAGACTATGGTTAAAATAATTAATCCTAATTTTGGACAGTCAATATATGATCCTTCAATAGGTACAGGTGGATTTCTTATTGAAGCACAAAAAAATATTTTAAAAAATAGATTAGATGGCAATTCTCAAGAAAGTATAGAAATTTATGGAGAAAATAATTCTGACTTTTCAAGTTTAGTTGCCTCTTTAAATTTACAATTAAATGGTATAGATATAAAAAATATATCAACAAAGCATACTTTATTTGAAGACAATGATTCAACATTTGATATTATTTTGTCAAATCCACCATTTGGCAAAATTCTTTCAAATATTAAACATAAGGATAATAAACGAGAGTACTCTTTAAATTTTGAAACAATGTTTTTAAAAACTATATTGAACAAACTTTCAAAAAATGGTAAATCAGCTATTATTGTTCCAGATGGATTTTTATTTAATACAAGTAATGAATTTTTAACCTTAAGAGAAGAACTCTTAATAAAATATAATTTACACTCGATAATAAGTTTACCTACTGGAGTTTTTTTGCCTTACTCTGGAATAAAAGTAAGTATTTTATTTTTTGATAATAGTATAATTGAAGATGATATTTGGTTCTATGAACTAAAAACAGATAAACCATTGAGTAAATCTAATAAAATTGAAGAAAAGGATTTCAAAGAACTTATTAAACTTTTTTCTAAAAGAATTAAAAGTCAAAATTCTTGTTTAGTAAAAAAACAAGATATCTTAAATAAAAAAGACTTAAATTTAAAGATAGAGATTCCTAAAAAAACTGATAAGCAAAGAAATTTGAAAATTTCTGATGAGATATTAATTTTAGAAGAAAAAAAAGAAGAATTCAATAAATTAGTATTAGAATTTAGTAGTTTAATTGAAGAGAATAAAAAAGCAAATTTTCAAGAAACAGTTACTTTAGGAGAACTATTCACAATAAAGTCAGGTAAATTTTTAAAAAGAGAAGAAATTAAAGATGAAGGGGAGTATCCTGTTTATGGTGGAAATGGTATACGAGGTTATTATGATAAATATAATCATGAAGGTGAGAATATAATTATAGGTAGGGTTGGTTCCTATTGTGGAAATATACATTTTACTAATAAACCAATATGGGTTGAAAATAATGCTTTTAGTATAAATATTAATTTGTCCCAAAAAGTTTATTTACCTTATTTATCTCATGTACTAAGAAGTTTAGATTTAAATAAACAAGCAAGAGGTTCAGCTCAACCTTCAATATCTTATGCAAAAATTAAAGATATAAAGATTGACTTACCTTCTTATGAACAACAAATAGAATTAAATAATTGGTTTGAAAAAATCGAAAAACAAAATAATGACCTTCTTAAATTAGTTGAAGTACAGAGTAAAAGATTTAATGAATTGAGTAAAATCTTAATAGTTAATAATTGTATTAAATAGTTTAAAGATATACAAAAAGAAAGATTTAATTATTAAAAAAATAAGAAGAATTCTAACTGAGAGACTATCTTTTACAATGTTTATGAATAGACAAGTAAATGTAAAAGATAGTGAGTATAAAAATAGTCAAAATAACTTATTATAACCTAACCAAAACCAGAGCACAATTAAAGAGTTAGGTGATAACGATAACTAAAGCTTTAATGATAGTATAAAATGTGGTAAAATAATATAAAGGAAGATTTATGAGTAAAAATCCAACTAATAAAAAATTTATAAAACAAACAATAAAAATCTCACAAGCTATTGAAGGTTATAGTTTTTCTAAGGATGAGTCTATTAAAAAAGCAAAAGAGTTAATGGAAAAATATGATAACAAAGTATCACCTAAAAGATAACTCTTTTTAAATGGTTTAGATAAAATATATTTAATTCTACAAAATCTAATTATAATTAAAAGTATTACATTATGAAATATTTTTATAAAAATTTAAATCATCATGATATCATAAAATAAAAAGTAAAACTATGGATAATCAAAATATCTTAATCTATAAAAACCAAAATGGAAATATCAAAGTTGATGTAAGATTTGAAGATGAAAGCATATGGCTAAATCAAGCCCAAATATGTCAGCTGTATGGTAAAGCAAAATTAACTATAAGCGAGCATAAAATCTATCTTTGAAGATGGAAAGTTAGACAGAGATTCAACTGTTCGGAAATTCCGAACAACTGCAAATGATGATAAAAATTATGATGTTTTACACTACAACTTTGATATGATAATAGCTTTAGGTTTCAATGGAGGAGAACCTTTGAAAATGCTGGAAATATATCTCACCAAATAGTAAAAGAAAAGAGTGAATTAGAGTATAAAAAATATAAACAACAGCAAAAAAATTTGAAAAAGTGTGAGCGTCTAAAAGAATTGGAAGAGGATATAAAGCGTCTAAAATAGTTAAATAAAATTTGAAATTTTTCAAATATATGTTATAATACACAAAATATTACGTAAAATAATAAGGAAAATATTATGGTGCAATATGGAGCAAATGAACTAATACCTTCATCAGAGTTTGCTAAAAAGTTTGGTTCTTATCTATCTCAAATAAAAGACAATACTGTAGAAAAACTTGCAATTTTAAAAAACAATAAAGTTGAAGCCGTACTTGTATCAAAAGATGAATATGAGGCTATGAGTGAAGCTTTAAAACAAATTGAAGCCCAAAGATTGCTTTCTTCTATAAGTAAAGGTTTAGATGATATAAAAGAAGGAAAAACTAAACCTATAGATAAACTATGGGATGAATTGTGATTATTGAATATAGTGAAAATTTTTTAAAAGAGGCTAAACAATTATCTAAAAAATTCAAACAATTAAAAAGTGATTTAAAAAAAGCATTAGATGATTTAGAAGAAAATAAAGATTTAGGTGTTTCACTTGGACATAACCTTTTTAAGAAAAGAGTTGCTAATAGTTCTATCCCTACTGGGAAAAGTGGTGGTTTTAGGGTAATTATTTATAAAAAAGTTGAAGATAAAATAGTTTTAATCTCAATTTACTCTAAAACACATGTAGATACTTTATCAGATATGGAATTAATATCAATATTAGATAAATATTTAAATAAATAATATCTACTAATTTACTCAAGATTATTAATTGACACAAATCAACATTTTTTAACCTAAATCTGCTATTATTATACACATAGATATGAAAAATATACAACTAATTTACTAAGGATTATGCATGAGTGAGATTCATGAGTTTTTTAATAGACAGATAAAACTTTGGGGTGAACAAACCCAAGATAGTTTACAAGATAAAAAGGTAGCTATTATTGGAAGTGGTGGGCTTGGATGTTCTGTTGGGATTGCTCTTGGAGCTTCTGGTATAGGGGAGTTTGCTCTTGTGGATTTTGATGAGGTTGGGGTTCACAATATCCATAGACAAATAGGTTTTAAAGTTGGTGATGATGGCAGATACAAAAGTGAGGTTTTAAAAGAGCTTTTAGAGTCTCGTTGTCCATATACAAAAATTACAGCTTATACAGAAGGGTTTGATGAGTTTGCCAAAAGAGATTTAGAGTTTGATTTAATAATTGATGCAACTGATAACTTACCAAGTAGGGCAGCGATAAATGAATACTGCATGAAAAAAAATCAACCTTGGATTTATGGAAGTGTTGAGGAGTTTCATGGTCAGGTTTGTTTCTTTGAAAAAGCTTCATATGAGGCTGTATTTGTAGTAAATGATAGAAAACCAAACGGTATTGCTTGTCCTATTGTTATGCATATTGCATCACTTCAAGCAAATTTAGCCATAAGACACCTTGCTGGACTTCCTGTTAAAAAAGATGTTTTATATTATCTTTCTTTTACAGAAGAGGGTGTTTTAGAAAACAAAAAATTCAATCTTCCAACTTCTTAAAGAATAAATATCTTGAAAAAAGAGATACAAAAAGATGCTTTTGCATCTTTAAAAAGTTATATGGATGATTTTAATCCTATTGATGAAAAAGTATGGATAAAACTTTTAAAGTTAGCAAAAATTCATTTTATCAAAAAAAATCAAATCATCTATGCCTTTACTTTTATACTTCAAATATAAAAGGAGTATCAATGGATTTAAGCCTTGTTTCATGGATATATTTTTTAATATCAGCATTTATTGTTGGTTTTTCTAAAACCTCTGTTGGAGGTTTAGGTATTATAGTAGTTTTAACTATGGCTTTAGCTTTTCCTGCAAAAGAATCAGTAGGAATTTTATTGCCAATGTTAATAGCCGCAGATATTATTGCAGTAATTTTTTATAAAAGAGATTGCAATTGGAAGATTATATTTAAGATTTTTCCCTTAACTGCTGTTGGTGTTGTTTTAGGATATTTTATATTAGATAAAATCTCAAAAGATATCTTTGAGGTTGTATTAGGTGTGATAATTTTAGCAATGTTAGTATTAAGTACAATAATAGAAAAGAAAAATCTTGATTTTTCAGATAGTAAATTATTTGCAATACCTATTGGAATATTAGCTGGAGTATCCACAATGTTAGCAAATGCAGCTGGTCCTTTGATGGCTATTTATTTTTTACAGCTGGGCTTATCTAAAAAAGATTTTGTTGGGACAAGAAGTTGGTTCTTTTTATTGCTAAATGTTTTTAAATTACCTTTTTCTGCAAATCTAGGTCTTATCTCTTTTCATACTTTATCGTTAAATTTATTGAGTATTCCTATTATTGTTTTAGGAGCTTTTATAGGTGTAAAATTTTTGAAAAAAATAGATATGAATATTTTTTCCTGGATTATAAAAATATCTGCGTTTTTTGTTTCTATTAAATTGGTTTTCTTTTAAGAAATATATAACTCATTTTTAAGCACTTTTTAGATACACTATCCAAATTTTAAAGACTACAAAAAACTATTACGGGGAAACTTTTTATGCCAAAAAGAGAAGATATAAAATCTATTTTACTTATAGGTTCGGGACCTATTGTTATTGGACAAGCCTGCGAATTTGACTATTCTGGAACACAAGCTACAAAAACATTAAAAGAGTTAGGTTATAGGGTTGTACTTATCAACTCAAATCCAGCTACTATTATGACAGATCCTGAGTTTGCTGATAAAACATATATCGAACCAATCACAGAAGAGGTTGTTGCTAAAATAATCGAAAAAGAGAATATTGATGCAATTTTACCAACTATGGGTGGACAAACTGCACTTAACGTTGCAACTTCTATGTATGAAAAAGGTATGTTAGAAGGTGTTAAGTTTCTTGGTGCTCATCCAGATGCAATTAAAAAAGGTGAAGATAGACACCTATTTAATGAAGCTATGATAAAAATTGGTATGGATTTACCAAAAAGTGCAAATGCTTATAGCGTTGAAGAAGCTATAAAAGTTGCAAAAGAGATAGGGTTTCCTGTTATCTCTAGAGCTTCATTTACGCTAGCTGGTGGTGGTTCTGGTGTTGCTTATAACATGGAAGAGTTTAAAAAACTAGCTGAAGCTGGTATTGAAGCATCTCCAATCAATGAAATCGAAATCATGGAATCTATGCTTGGATGGAAAGAGTACGAGATGGAGGTTATCAGAGACCACAAAGATAACTGTATCATCGTATGTTCTATTGAAAACTTAGATCCTATGGGTGTACATACGGGTGACTCAGTTACAATTGCACCTGCACTTACTCTTACAGATAAAGAGTATCAAAATATGAGAAATGCATCATTTGCTATTTTAAGAGAGATTGGAGTTGATACTGGTGGTTCAAACGTACAGTTTTCTATTTGTCCAAAAACTGGTAGAATGATTGTAATTGAAATGAACCCAAGAGTTTCAAGATCTTCTGCTCTTGCATCAAAAGCAACTGGTTATCCTATTGCAAAAGTTGCAACTTTACTTGCAGTTGGATTTACTCTTGATGAGATTACAAATGATATTACAGGAACTGCTGCATCTTTTGAACCTGTTATTGACTATATTGTTACAAAAGTTCCAAGATTTACTTTTGAAAAATTCCCTAAAGCTGACTCTACACTTACAACTGGTATGAAATCAGTTGGAGAGGTAATGGCTATTGGTAGAACATTTAATGAATCTATCCAAAAAGCACTTTGTTCTATGGAAACAGGACTTGTAGGGTTTGATCCAATTTGTAGTGATTTAGAAAAAATCAAAGCAGAGATTAGAAGACCAAATGCTGATAGATTAAGATACTTGATGGATGGTATGAGACATGGTTTATCAAATGAAGATATTTTTGAATTATCTGCAATTGATCCATGGTTCTTAACTAAATTTAGAGAAATTTATGAATTAGAAAAATCTATTGATGAATCAATTCTAAGCGATGAAACAAAGATGAGAATCATCAAATCAAATGGTTTTTCTGATAAAATGATTGCTAACTTAATTAGTAAATCAGAAGATGAAGTTTACAATGCTAGAAAAATTTTAGATGTAGATTTTGAGTACAACGAAGTTGATACTTGTGCTGCTGAGTTTAAAGCCCTTACTCCTTATCTTTATTCAACAACAAATATTACAAAACTTCCAAAAGTTGAGAAAGAATCAACTGAGAAAAAAGTTATGATTATTGGTGGTGGACCAAATAGAATTGGTCAAGGTATTGAGTTTGATTATTGTTGTGTGCATGCTTCATTTGCTTTAAATGAGATGGGTATAAAAACAATCATGTATAACTGTAATCCAGAAACTGTATCAACAGATTATGATACTTCTGATATTTTATATTTTGAACCAATCGATTTTGAACATGTAAGAAGTGTAGTTGAAAAAGAGAATCCAGATGGTGTTATTGTTCACTTTGGTGGACAAACTCCACTTAAACTTGCAAATGCTCTTACAGATGCAGGAGCTAAAATCATAGGTACAACAGCAGCTGTAATTGACTTAGCAGAAGATAGAAAAAAATTCTCAAGCTTTGTTGAAAAAGCTGGACTTTTACAACCAGATAATGGTACAGCAGTTGAAGTTTTAGAAGCTATTGAAATAGCTGAAAGAATAGGGTACCCAGTATTAGTACGTCCATCATTTGTACTTGGGGGACGAGGTATGAGAATT
Source organism: Halarcobacter sp. (assembly GCA_050296315.1). Classification (GTDB taxonomy): domain Bacteria; phylum Campylobacterota; class Campylobacteria; order Campylobacterales; family Arcobacteraceae; genus Halarcobacter. The sequence continues at coordinate 9,737 of JBNKRE010000003.1, read as the reverse complement.
GTTTATTCAACTGATGAATTAAAACAATATATGGATGAAGCAGTATCCGTATCAAATGATGCACCAGTACTTATTGATAAATTCCTTGATAGAGCAATAGAGCTTGATGTGGATTGTATTTGTGATGGAAAAGAGGTTTATATCGGTGGTATTATGCAACATATCGAAGAAGCTGGGGTTCACTCTGGGGATTCAGCGTGTTCTTTACCTCCTGTATCTATTGCTCCTGAGCTTATCAAAGAGCTTGAAACAAAAACAAAAAATATGGCATTAGGTCTTGGTGTAGTTGGACTTATGAATGTTCAATATGCTATTCATAAAGGGCAAATTTATCTAATCGAAGTAAATCCAAGAGCTTCTAGAACCGTTCCATTTGTATCTAAAGCAACTGGTATGCCACTTGCAAAAGTTGCTACAAGAGTTATGTGGGGAGAAAGTTTAAGAGTTGCACTTGATGTTTATAACTCTGAGATTGTATATGAAGACAATGGAGTATTAAAACCAATTCTAAAAGATCATATTGCAGTAAAAGAAGCGGTTTTCCCATTTAATAAACTTAGTGGTTCAGATATGATTTTAACGCCAGAGATGAAATCAACTGGTGAAGTTATGGGGATCTCTGAAAACTTTGGTATCTCATATGCAAAAGCACAAAGTGCAGCTAAAAATGACCTTCCAACGGAAGGTAAAGTATTTATCTCATTGTGTGATTTAGATAAAGAGTTTGCTCCTAAAATAGCAAAAGGTTTAGTAGAACAAGGGTTTACTGTAGTTGCAACAGGTGGTACACATAAAGTTATCACAGAAGCTGAAATTGAGTGTGAAAAAGTTTTAAAAATCTCAGAAGGTAGACCTAATATAACTGATTCTATTACAAATGGGGAAATTGCACTTGCAATAAATACAAGTGATGGAAAAGAATCATCAAAAGATGATGGAAAAAATATCAGAAGAGCAGTTTTAAAAGAAAATGTTCCATATGTAACAACAGCTGCAGCTGCACTTGCTTGTGTGGAAGCTATGAAAGCCTTAAAACAAAAAAATGGTATAGGTGTAAAATCTATCCAAGAATTTTTACATGATAAGTAATGGATTCTTCATTAGTTTATTTAGTACAAACTGACACTACTGTAGGTTTCTCATCAAGTGATGATGAGAAACTTTCAATTATAAAACAAAGACCTACAACTCAAAAAATACTTCAAACAGTTGATAGTTTTAAAACTTTAAAACAAAATACAAGAGTACCTAAAAAGTTTAGAAAAAAAGTAAGAAACTCTAAAAAAACGACTTTTATATATCCAAATACTCATTCTTTTAGAGTAATTTCAAAAGATGATAGATTTTATGGGTTTATTTCAAAATTTAAATCTTTGTATTCGACTTCTGCCAACCTTACAAAACAAAATTTTGATTTTGATTTTGCTTATAATCATAGTAATATTATCGTATTTTCAAAATATGAATTTAATGAGAAGGGTTCATCTTCTATTTATAAAATAAATAAAAAAAAGATAAGAAAGATTAGATAATCAAGCTTGGTTCTTAAAAAATAGTGCCAAGGACAATCTATCTTTTTGATTAAGCTTTTTTAACAGTGAACTAACATGTTTTTTTACAGTTACTTCTGCTAAATTTAAGGTTTCTGAAATATCATGGTTATTTAATCCTTGAGCTACCAATTCTAATACTTCAAGCTCTTTTACACTTACTTTTTCTAAAAGTTTATTTTTATTATTATCTTGTAATGGGATAGATGATATTAAAAACTGCATTAACTCTGGATATAGCCATACATTTCCATTTATTACAGCATTTATAGCATCTTCTAAAATATGTATATTTGATATAGCATGTACATAGGCTTTTACATTATGCTTCAATAAGCTACAACCCTCTATATTATTTGGAGTATTTCTTAATACAATTAATTTATACGAATCAAATAGTTCAGATATTGTATTAAATATATTTTGGAAATTTTCATCACAGTCTAAGTGGTATAAAAAGACTATACTTTCATTTATATCTAATGAATATAATTCATCAATTGTTTTTACAATATTAATATTTGAAAAGATAGTTGACTTTTTTAACTCATTAATCAGAAAAGTTGTATTTGAAAAGAGTACTATTTTCATATTCCTAATGACCTTACAATTGGTTTTAATATATAGCTTAAGATTGTTTTCTTACCTGTAATGATATCTGCATCAACAGTCATACCTGGTTTTATCTCTAGCTTTTTATTATTACTTAGATATTTTGTATCTGCTTTTATATGTATGATATATACTTCTTTATCTTTATTTTGTGGATCTTTTAGTGTATTTGCAGATATGTAACTAATTTTAGCATCTACTGCACCATAAAGTGAGAAATCATATGCTCTTAATTTAAGTCTTACTTTTTGTCCTATGTATAAAAATCCAATATCTGCTGGGTCGATTTTAACTTCTGCAAGAAGATACTTTGTATCTGGAATAATTTCAGCAATAACAGCACCAGAAGATACCGCTTCCCCTTTTGTTTGGATGTTCAATTTATTTATTACACCATCACTAGGAGAGATTATATTTGTTTCTGTGATTTTTTCTTTTAAAAATGATATTTCATTTTTTACTTGACTTAAATCATTTGTTGTAACTATTAGTTCATCTTTTGCAGATGAATGATAAGTTTCTTTTGTTTCTTCTATACTTTTTTTAATCTCATTTATTGCTGATTTAAGAGTAGGGATTGAACCTTTAAGTTTTTTGATTTCAGATATTACATCATTTTCTTTTCTTTGTAAATCTATTAGTTCAACTTTTGAAATTATCCTTTCTTCAATTAAAGGGATTTTGATTTTCATCTCTCTTCTTATTAATTTATAGTTTTCTTCTGTTATCTTTAGATTTTTATAGGCATCTTGTAAATCATTTTTTCTTTGAATCAATTGCTCTTGTAAAACATTTACTGATGCTTTAAATCTTTTTTTATTTATTGCATAAAGTTCAAGTTCATTTTGCATGATTTCAGGATTGTAAGACATAACTTTTTCGTTTGTCTGCATTGGTATATTTTGAGATTGTGCTTTTAATCTTTCTATTTTAGCTAAAAGTGACATTTGATTATCTAGATTTTTTTTATATTCATTTTTATACTTTAAATCAGATAGTTTTAAAAGTTCTTGTCCTTTTTTAACCCTATCCCCTTCTTTTATATACATCTCTTTTAATACTCCACCTTCTAAAGAAGAGATTGTTTGAATATTTGTAGTTGTTATTATTTTTCCATTACTTCTAACAATATCATCAACTTTTGAAAAATATGACCATCCTAATAAAAAGATTACAGTAAAAGTGATTAACCATAATACCTTATGTAATCCACTAGGAGTTCTTAATAATACAGCAGAAGAGAGTGAAGGCATAAAATCAAGTACTGTTTTATCATGTTTCTTTTTTAATATATTTTCTTCATTGATTTTTTTTAGTTTTTTCTCTTTTGTGATATCAGAGCTAGCTAAAATATAACCAACATTTTTTTTATCATCATTAAATAATGGAGAAATAATTGTATCAGTCCAAATTGTTTCATCATTAAAGGCAGAATGTTTTACTTCCCCTTTCCAATCAGTTTTTAGTTTTCTAGTCTCAGAAAATTGGTTTTCAAAGCTTATAATTGAGTCTTTTTTTATAAGAAATGTATAAGGCTTGTTGAGTAAATCTGATGTTTTATATTTAAAAACATTACATAGGTTTGTACTCACATGTTTTATTATTCCATCATTATCTGTAACGGCTAATATTACATAATTGTCAAGTAATTCCCTATTTTGGAACGTAAAGCTTCTTTTTAGTTCTTGATCTAATACTTGATTTTCTTCCACTTCTAGCCTTAAAATTAGATTATTTGAAAAAATTAATAAATTTTAGTATAATTTTATTCAAATATTGATAAAAATTTGGTAAGATAACTAAATAATATCTTTTTTTATGAAGGGAAAGTGAATTTAATAATGAAACTACATAGAATCGCACTTATTTTATTTTGTTTTTTTATGACTATTTCTAATGCATTTACTTTGACTGATGGATATAAATTTGCTTTAGAAAATGATATGAATTCTAAAATAAATGAAAATAATATTAAAAAAATAAAATTTGATAAAGATATTGCAAGTTCATTATTAAATCCAAAATTGGATTTCAATGCAACTGTTGAAACATCAAAATATACAGAAAATCAATTAACACCTAACAATAATAAAAATCATACAAAAACTGATGAGTATAAACTTACCTTAACTCAACCAATATTTGATGGTTTTGAGTCAGACAGGGAGAAAGAACTACAAAAATATAGATTTGAATCAGCACTTTTTTATCTAAAAGAGAGTCAAAATAGTGTGGCTTTGAACTATACACAAAACTATATAAATACACTTAAACAAAAAGATTTACTAAGTTTAAATAAAGAAGCAGTTTTAATAAGTGAAGAGATATTTAATAAAGTTTATAAAAAAGTAGCTAGTGGATATGGTACAAAACTGGAGTTTGATGAAGCAAAAAGTCAGCTTGCAGAAAATAGAGTAAATTTAAAAGTACAAAATATAAATTTAAAAGAGGCTATTGAGAGTTTAAGGTTTTATGTACAAAAAGATTTTGATACAAGTGAATTAATAAAACCAAACTTTTATTATCCTTTACCTAAAACTTTAGATGATGCAATGACTGCATCAATGGATAAAAATCCATCTTTAATGGTTACAAAATTAAATCTAAAAGTTGCAATCTTTGAAGAACAAAAAAATGATAAAAACTTTTTGCCAAATGTTGATTTTGTAGGTTCTTATCAATTAAATGATGCTTTACATACTACAACAGATGAAAATAGTCAGTACAAAGTAGGGTTCCAAATCAATTATAACTTATATAATGGTGGTAAAGATAGTTTAGAAAGAAAAAAAGCGTTACAAGATATAAAAGAAAAACACTTTTTAATTACAAAATCTGAATATGAGATCAAAAATAAACTTAGATTAGCTTGGAATAGTTATAAACTAAATGAAGAAAAGTTTGATACTTTAGAACAATATTTATTAGTAAAAAAAGATGTTCTTGATGCAACAATAAAAGAGTTTGACTTGGGAACTAGAGATTTAAACAATCTTTTAACTACACACACTGAGTATGTAGATGTAAAAAAAGACTTTATCTCAACAACTTATGATTTATTATTAGCAAAATATAGGGTTTTAGATGCTATAGGTGTTTTAGCTGATACTTTACAAAATAGAATGCCAACTTTAGAAAAAATAAAATTAAGTGAAAGAACAAGTCGTAATCTATTTGACCAAACTGATTATAATTTTAATAAATCAGATGCTTTAAATGAAAGAAAATTATCATATAAAATATCACAAGCAAAACTTGATAAAGTTTTACTACCTCCTTTAAAATTAGATGATGATCTATCAAATGATAAAGAAGATATATATGTAGATAATAATACAAATACGAAAAAGAATATACAAAAAGAAAACAAACAAGAAATAGCTACTATAAAAGATGAAGAAAAAAGTTTTAAAGAGAAATTCTTAACTGCACCAAAAAATAAATATACAATAAACTTAGCCATGTCGGATAGTACAAAAAGGGCTAAATGGCTTATACAAAGATACAATCTTGAAAATGATGCATTTTACTTTAGTTTTAGATATGAGAATCCATTACAAAAAGTTATGATGGGGATTTATAACAGTAAAAAAGAGGCACAAACAGCTATAAATAGTTTACCAAAAAGACTAAAAAAATATGGACCAAAAATCGAAAAGGTATCTATAAAACAAAAATTATACAAAAAATACCATACTGATGATTATTTAAGGATTAAAAAACAAAATGAATATATGGTCGAAAAAAAGCCATTATCTAATAAAAAAGATTCATATACAAATAATGAAGATATAAAAATAGACAAAAACAAAATAGAAGTTTTTAAAGAAGTAGAAAATAAACAAGAAGTAACTACTATAAAAGATGAAGAAAAAAGTTTTAAAGAGAAATTCTTAACTGCATCAAAAAATAAATATACTATAAATTTAGCATTGTCGGATAGTACAAAAAGGGCTAAATGGCTTATACAAAGATACAATCTTGAAAATGATGCATTTTACTTTAGTTTTAGATATGAGAATCCATTACAAAAAGTTATGATGGGGATTTATAATAGTAAAAAAGAGGCACAAGCAGCTATAAATAGTTTACCAAAAAGACTAAAAAAATATGGACCAAAAATCGAAAAGGTATCTATAAAACAAAAATTATATAAAAAATACCATACTGATGATTATTTAAGGATTAAAAAACAAGAAGATTTTCTTGTTAAGAAGAAGCACGATAGAATAAAAGAGATTACAAAAATAAAAAAAACAGAACCAAAAGCTAATAAAGTTAGTTTTAATAAGAGCTTTAAAGATAAGTTTTTAAATGCTAAGAAAGATAAATATACAATAAACTTAGCGATATCTGATAGTAAAAAAAGAGCTAAATGGTTGATTAAAAAATACAATTTACAAAACAAGGCATTTTCTTTTAGATTTAGGGATAAAAAACCATTACATAGGATAATATATGGTGTTTTTGATACAAAAGATGAAGCATATACTGCATTAAATAATTTAGATAAAAGATTAAAATCTAATTTGCCAATTGTTGAAAAAATTGAAAGAAAACAAAAAATTTATTATAAATATAATAGCTCATATACTACATCAGAAAGAATTTAATAAATAATGATAAAACAAAATGAAAATTTTAATTTAAATAATATAAAAGAGTATGATAAACAAGATTCATTACTTGATTGTCTTGCTATTTTTTGTAAAATGAATGGTAGACCTTTTTCTAAAGAGTCTTTAATATCTGGATTACCTATTGAAAGTGATAGAAATACTCCTATACTTTTTTCAAAATATAATTCTAAAGCGCTTTTTTCAAGGGCTGCATCAAAAGCAGGTTTCAAAACAAAGGTTTTAAGAAGTAAATTGACTGAAATAAACCCTTTACTACTACCTTGTATTTTACTTACGGATAATACTCCTAATGAGGATAAATTAGAAGGGTGTATACTACTTGGTTTCGATGATGAATTAAAAAATGCAAGAATTACTCTGCCAGAAGCTCCTGATGTAGAAACAACTATAAGTATTGAAGATTTACAAAAAAGCTATTTTGGTTTTGCAATATTATTAAAAAAACAGTTAAGTTTTAAAGAGAATGAATCAGCCCTTTCTAGTGTAAAAGAGAGTCACTGGTTATGGGGAAGTGTAAAGATTGTAAGAGATGTTTATAGAGATGTAATTATTGCATCATTATTGATAAACCTTTTTGTACTATCAACTCCTTTATTTACCATGAATGTATATGATAGAGTTATACCTAATAATGCAAAAGATACTTTATGGTTATTGGCTATAGGTGTTGTTGTAATTTATGGTATTGATATTATTTTAAAGTTTTTAAGATCATATTTTTTAGAAACAGCTGCTAAAAAAACAGATATTATCGCATCATCTATTATATTTGAAAAAGTTTTAGATCTAAAAATGTCTTCAGTACCTAATTCTGTTGGTTCTTTAGCAAATATATTAAAAGAGTTTGAAAGTATTAGAGGATTTTTAACATCAAGTACAATTGCACTATTGATTGATATACCTTTTATTTTTATATTTTTAATAGCAATATATTTCATTGGTGGGGCTTTAGTTTTTGTTCCTATTAGTGTTATTATTATAATCTTAATCTATACATATTATGCAAAAATGAAGCTTGCTAATAGTATCAAAGAATCTTATGATGCTGGTTCAAATAAAAATGGTGTTTTGATTGAGAGTTTATCTTCTATAGAAACTATCAAATCACTTGGTGCAACAGGGTATTCTCAGTGGAGATGGGAAGAAGCTACATCTAAGATTGCTGATAAGAGTATTAAAAGTAAGATGATTTCATCTTCTATTACTACAGTAACGTCATTTTTGGTTCAATTAAATACCGTAGCTTTAGTAATAATAGGTACATATATGATTGCAGAAAATAATTTAAGTATGGGTGGATTGATTGCTACTATTATAATCTCTTCAAGAACAATCTCTCCAATGGGGCAGGTTTCATCACTTTTATCAACTTTTCAACATACAAAAACTACATATGAAGCTTTAAATGATATTATGAATTTGCCAGTTGAACATCCACAAGGTAAAAAATTTGTTGCAAGACCAGAATACAGAGGAAAAATAGATTTTAGAAATGTAACATTTACTTATCCAAATGCAGATAAAGAAACTTTAAGTAATGTATCTTTTAGTATTGAACCTGGTGAAAAAGTTGGTATTATTGGAAAAATTGGTTCTGGTAAAACTACAATTCAAAAGTTATTGGTATCTTTGTATCATCCAGAAGAGGGTTCAATATTGATTGATAATATTGATATTAAACAGTTAGATCCTTCTGAACTTAGAAAAAATATTGCATATGTTTCTCAAGATATTTTATTGTTTAATGGAACAGTGAAAGAAAATATTGTTTATAGAACTCCTCATATTGATGATGATAAAATTTTAGAAGCAGCTGAGATAAGTGGTGTATTAAACTTTGTAAACAAACATCCAAAAGGCTTTGATATGCCAGTTGGTGAGAGAGGTTCTTTTCTTTCAGGTGGTCAAAAACAAAGTATTGCTATTGCTAGATCGATTTTATTACCATATCCTATTGTTTTGCTAGATGAGCCTACAAGTTCAATGGATACTTCTACAGAGACAAGATTTATAAATAATATTCGAGAATATCAAAAAGATAAAACTGTTATTTTAGTGACACATAAAACATCTTTATTAAGATTGGTAGATAGAATAATTGTACTTGAAGATGGTAAAGTTGTACTTGATGGAAATAAAGACCAAATTCTGCAAAAACTAGCTAAAAAATAAATATAAAATAATTTTTTAAATTTAAATTTTTATTTAAATATATACTAAAGTATACTTTACTTAAATAGTAAATTTTTATATTATACTTGTAATAAAATGATAATAAAGGACTCATCATGGCTATTGCAAGAATTTCAGATATAAAAGGTTTAGTAACAATAGGTGGAGAAACTGAAGAGATATTAAAAAATAGAGATTTAATATCTGAACATGGCGGTATTTTAACCATTGAAGAGTTTGCAAAAATAATCTTTGAAGATGGTAGAGAAGTAGATGTAACCGGACCTGTTTCATTTAGTCTAGATAGTTCATTTTTTAATGAAGGAACTTTTGAAGAATCAATAACACAAATTAGTGATTTAGCTAGTTTAGAATATGTAAATAATATTATAGATACTCCTGATAATCAAATAGAAGTTGACAATAATTTATCAAATCAAACAAATATTCAACCTACAGTTGAAACTGAACAATTAGATTCAAATTTACAAGATGATAACATTGCATTGGATGAGCAAGTATCTTTACAAGCAAGAGAAGTTCCAACAACACAAGAAACTACTACAACTGAAGAGACTCCTGTAGAAGAACCAACAGTAGAAACAACAACAGATACAGTTCCAACAGAAGAACCAGCGACAGAAGAGCCAACAACAGAAGAACCAACAGATCCAGTAACAGAAGAGCCAACAGAGCCAGCAACAGAAGAACCAACAGAGCCAGCAACAGAAGAACCAACAGAGCCAGCAACAGAAGAACCAAC
>JBNKRE010000002.1:172365-459059 GCA_050296315.1 Halarcobacter sp. | reverse complement strand
CTCTGAAATTGGACGGGAATTATAATAGATTTTTTCCCTCTTGTCAAGTGTTTTTTCTGAATCCTGGCTTAAATTTTTAATTTCTTTTCTTTCCATCTTTTAAGCTTCCTCTTATTTTTATCATTATTATATACAACATATACTCTTATAATATAATTGTAATTTATTATTTTAAAGAAAACATTAAGACTAACATAATAAAATATCAAAAAAATTAGAAAGGACGAATATGTATAACAGAGATTATCTTTCACAAGAAACATCTCAGTATAAAGGTTCTGTAGACTCATCTAGAGTTGAATTGATGAGCTTTTTAAAAGCAACATATCAATTATTTGCTGGTTCACTACTTGCAGCAACGGCAGGAGCTTATATTGGATTAGATATGGTTTCAACAATTGCTAGTTGGTATTGGGGATTAGTAATTTTAGAATTTGTTTTATTATTTGCATTATTTGCTGTAAAAAATAAACCTGGAGTTAATTTAGCAGTTTTATTTGGATTTACGTTTATGACTGGACTAACTATAACTCCTTTATTAAGTAGTATTTTAATGATGCCTGCTGGTGCTTCAATTGTTGCACAAGCATTTTTAATGACATCAGTTGCATTTGGTGGGATTTCACTCTTTGCAATGACTACAAAAAAAGATTTCTCTAGTATGGGGAAAATGTTAGTTATTGCACTTATTATATTGATAGTAGGTTCAATATCAAATATATTTTTCCAATCTCCAATGTTACAATTAGGAATTGCAGGTGTAGGAGCATTGCTATTTTCAGCATTTATTCTTTACGATACACAACAAATTATAAAAGGTGGTTTTTCAACTCCTATTGAAGCAGCAATTGCTTTATATTTAGATTTCTTCAATTTATTTGTATCTTTATTACAAATTTTTGGAGTATTAAATAGTGATGACTAAAAGTTCATCACTATTAAATAATGGCAAATCAAAATAATCTTCGACTACTTGATGCTAATCTTAATAGATTAAGAGAAGGTATTAGAGTAGTTGAAGATATCTTTCGATATATCTACAACGATAAAGAAACTTCAAGCAAATTAAAAAATCTTAGACACTTAGCTAGAATAGATGCTTATGATAAACTTCTAAGCTCAAGAGATGTTGAGAATGATGTATTAAGAGCATCAATAAAAAGTGAACAAAATAGAAAAGATTTAAACTCTATTTTAATAGCAAACTTTAAAAGAGCTCAGGAAAGTGCCAGAGTTTTAGAGGAGTTTACAAAACTTATTTCAGCTCAAGAGAGTGAAAACTTCAAATATATAAGATATGAGCTTTATATTTTAGAAACCGTATTAACAAAAATTACTTCAAATTCTAAATAGTTTAAAGTATATTCTTTAAATAGTTTTTTTGCATTTTTAAAATCTAATGAACTATCTCCACTAACTCCTGATTTTTTTATATAATCAAATAAATCTTTTTTATTATCAAACTCTAAATTATAATTGTGTATTTCAAATTCACATTTATAAATTGATGAAAAAGCATCTTTTATATCTTTTTGAGAAAGAATTGGAGAAATAGTATTTGTAATACTTTGAATAGTTTTAAATGTATTAGAAGTAAATAAAACTGCATTTATATTTTCAGTTGTTTTAGAAAGTTTACTAATCAATCTTTTCAAATCTTTTGACCATTGCATTGCAGAAGAAGAAATAACTAAATCAAATTTTTTATTTTCTAAAAATTCAAAAAAATCATCTGAATCAAAATCAAAACAATTTATATGAATATTTTCATCTTTGGGATGCAATTGGCACATTGAAGGTGAAAAATCAATAGCATAATATTTTTCTATATCCCAATTTATATATTTAAATACTTGTCCAGAGCCACAACCTATTTCAAGTATATTTTTAGGAGTACCTTTTATATCTCGAACTAATGCTTTTGCTGCTATTTGTTGAATAATATTATGATTGTTATAATCTTTTGCATATTTTGAAAATTGATTTTTTACTGACATAAATCGAATCTTAACTTAACTTTAATAAATTTAGGGTAAAATACATACCATTTTTTTACAAGGAATAGTAAAATGTCATCAACACTTTTAATAGTTCAATTTATTCTAGCAATACTGATAACAATAACTATATTATTACAAAAAAGTTCAAGTATTGGTCTTGGAGCTTATAGTGGTAGTAATGAATCATTATTTGGAGCAAAAGGACCTGGAAATATATTAGCTAAAGCAACAATGATTTTAGGACTTGTTTTTGTGGTAAACACTGTTGCATTAGGCTATATTTATAATCAACAAAGAATGTCAAGTGCTGTAGATAGTGTGAAAACTGATAGTTTAATCCCATCAACACCAATTGAGAAAACAGAAACAAAAAGTGCTCCTGCTGCACCTACAAGTGTACCTGTAGTTCCTACAACATCAACAAACAACTAAACAATCATGAAGTATTTTACTTCAAAATGACTTTGGATAAATATATGTTTTTATCCAAAGTAACTCTTGCTAAAAAAAATATGCAATTCTTATCTTTAAATCTATACAATAAAGTTTATAATGGTATAATCTTTAGCAAATTTTACAACATACATTTATATATTGAAAAGGAGAATAAAGAATGTTAGAAGAGATTTATACAGAAACAAAAGAACATATGGAAAAATCAATTGAGGCATTAAAACAACACTACAAAACTTTAAGAACAGGAAAAGTAAGTGCTGCTGTATTAGATGGTGTTTCAATAGATTATTATGGAACTGCTACTCCTCTAAATCAAGTTGGTTCAGTAACAGCAATCGATGCGACTACAATAGCAGTAAATCCTTGGGAAAAAAACCTTTTAGGACAAATTGAAAAAGCTATTCAAGAGGCAAATATTGGAGTTAATCCAAATAATGATGGAGATATTATCAAATTATTCTTTCCACCAATGACAGTTGAACAAAGAGGAGAAAGTGCAAAACAAGCAAAAGCTATGACAGATGATGCAAAAGTTGCAATTAGAAATGTAAGAAAACATGCAAATGATAAAGTTAAAAAACTTCATAAAGATAAAGAGATTACTGATGATGAGAATAAAAAAGCTTTAGATGAAATCCAAAAAATAACTGATTCTTATGTAACAAAAGCTGATGAAACATTTAAAGCTAAAGAAGCTGAAATTTTAAAAGTATAATTGGAATAGTATGAACGTTGAACAAATTTACAAAGATGCAAATGCTTTATTAGAAGGACACTTTAAATTAAGTAGTGGAAACCATTCAAAGTTTTATTTACAATCGGCAAAGGTTTTAGAAGATCCTAAAACTGCAAAACTATTAGCAGAAGAACTTGCTAAACAGATTAAACAATCTGGTATCAAAATTGATGCTGTTTGCTCACCGGCATTGGGTGGACTTATTGCTGGATTTGCTCTTGCTACTGCACTTGATGTAAGATTTATTTTTGCTGAACGAGTAGATGGTGAGATGACTATTAGAAGAGGTTTTGAAGTACAAGAGGGTGAGAACTATATTATTTGTGAAGATATCATTACAACTGGTGGTAGTGCACTTGAGGCTGCAAAACAAGTAGAAAATGCAGGTGGAAATATAGTTGCATATGCTGCGCTAGCGAATAGAGGTTTTTGTAGCAGAGAAGGAAGTGATATTCAAGCAAAAGATAATTGTAAATTACCATTAGATAAACCACTTTTTGCTTTAGATGATTTTACTTTTGAAATGTATTCTCCTGAGAATTGTCCTATGTGCAAAGAGGGTAGTATTGCATATAAACCAGGAAGTAGAGGAAACTAATTAATAAATGGCTAAATGGAGAGATGTAAAACAAAATAGACTAAAAACAATTTCAAAAGAAGAAATCAAGAGTGAGAAAAACTCTTGTGCATCTCTTTCTTCTAGATTAAAAGCTTTTTTAACAGATTCTTTTTTGATTACAACACCTATTTTTTATATTGTAATTTATTTTATCATGGGAAGTGGCGAAGGTTTCGCTGAGAATAGAATAGCTGGTTGGAGTATGATTATAGGAGTACATTCTTTTGTTATTATACTTTTTTGGCTAATAAAACAACAAACACCTGGCTTAAGAGCTTATGATTTAAAACTTGTAAATTCAAAACTTGAACGACCAAATATAATACAATATTTTATAAGATATATTGCAACACTAGTTGCTATTATCTCTTTTATTTTGCTTTTTATTCCATACACTAATAAAAAGAGAAAAACTTTTCAAGATATAATTTCTAACACTATTATCATTGATGATAAATAATGCTTTTTTTTAAATTATCTGCATTTTATTTTTTTTATTTTGCAGCAGTTGGTGTTTATATAATTTTTTTACCAAAAGTATTGCATGACTTAGAATATACATCTATGCAAATTGGAGTAGTATTTGCATTAGCTCCTTTAATGAGATTTGCAACACCATTTTTATTTTTAAAACATATAAAATTAAATCAAAGTGTATTTAAAATTGCTTTATTTCTTTCAGTTATCTGTTCTTTGGGTTTCTATTTAACAATTTCAAACTTCTATACATTTATGATAAACAACGCAATCTTAGGGGCTTCATTGTCTTTGATTTTGCCATATTTAGAAGTAACTGCCATCAAAATATTAGGAAAAGATAAATATGGGAAATCAAGACTTTATGGATCTATTGGTTTTACTGTAATCGCTTTATTATTAGGTCAATTTCTAACAGATCCTTTTATTGCCCTACACTATTATCTTGCAGTAAATGTATTAACAGTTTTTTTTGCTTTATTATTGTTAAAATATGATGATGTGAAACATGATGAGTCCGCTAGTAATGAACCCTTCTCATTTTTTAAATATTGGCCTTTGTGGGTAAGCCTATTTTTTATGCAATTGAGTTTTGGTGGTTTTTATAACTTTTTTACTATTTATGAAACTGAACATGGTATAAGTTTAGAATTAACTTCATACATGTGGTCTTTTGGAGTTATTTGTGAAATAATACTTTTATATTTCCAAGCCCCTTTATTGAAAAAAAACCTTCTAAATATCATAAAATTTTCATTAGCAATAACTATTCTTAGATGGTTTTTACTTTTTGCTTTTCCAGAAAATATAACCATCACTTTTATAACTCAAAGTATACATGCATTTTCTTTTGGACTCTACCATAGCGCGACAATTATGTTTCTTTATACACTGTATGAAAATAAAAAATTAGCACAACAATTCATGTATGGTGTTGCTTATGGTTTAGGTGGTTTTATGGGAGCATTAATTGCAGGATGGCTATATGGTGAATATCTATTTTTATACTCTGCCTTTTTTACATTTTGTGCATTGCTTTTTTTATTTAACAAAAGACTTCCAAATACTAATTAATTTTTTATAAATTAAACAATTTCCATTATCAATAATCTTATATTATTTTTTTCTTGTATCTCTTTTAGTTTGAGCCCAGGTATTTGCATATTCATAAACTCACTATGGTTTTTTATCCCATTTTTAGCTATCTCTTGCAAAACTTTTCCTCTATAATGTTTAGCCCAATGGGATACAACTTTTCCATCTTTTATAAACTTAAAAGTTAATACCTTTGCTTTTGCAACTTTATAAAACTTTTCATAAAATCCAGCACGTAAATCTATCACTTCATCACCAATAATTTCATCAAGCGCATTTGTAAAATTTTCCATATAAAACTTTTCTACATTTACATTTGGTAATTTTGCTCCTTGTTTATACTTATAATTAGGTATAAGATTTTTTGCCAAAATTGGACCAAATAAATTTGAAAATAGAATTACATTTTCATCTATATATTTTTTTTCATTATCTTTTAAATTTTCATAATCCAAAGCATCAAAAGCTACACCATTGTATCTTTGAATAGCTTTCATTGTAGGCTTATTCTTTAATGTTTCTTTATACTTTTTTACTTCTTCTAAATTTTTCAATCCAAACCATTTTGATAATTCTTCTATAGTTGATTTCTTTGTAAACTCTTCATAAATTTCGAATATTTCTTCTCTTTTTTCAAATAACTCTTCACAACAAAAGTTTTCTTTTGAAAACGAATTTAAATCTCCACCATCATTTTTTGTTTCAGCAGGAGCTAACAAAATTTTCATTTATTTTTCCCTTTTTTAAATATTTTATTTTTAAATCTATATAATAATAATGCAACAACTACAATAAAAAGTAATAACCAAACAAATTGAGTATTAAGAGTAAACAAAAAGTCAATTATCTGCTGTAAAAACAATCCCCATAAAGTAATCGATATAATAGTTGCAATAAAAACCACAACTATAACAGTATAGTGCTTGATTCCTATTAAAAAACCAATAATAGCACCAACAATTGGCCCTGTCATCCAAAAAGGAATAAAAACAAAAATAAAAAGTCCTAACTTCCCATATTTATTAAAATAGCTTTGATACTTTTTTCTTTTTTCTTTTATTTCAGAAAAAAAATCTTCTAATATTTTTATTTTAACTATACCTTTAAAACTATAAACAAATAAAGGATATATTAATGTAACTAATATCATTTCTGTTATAACATTTATAAATATAACAATAAAATGAGATAAATTTGCAGCATAACCAAAAGATAGAGCTGGTACTCTGCCAACTAAAATATTGGTAAAGATAATACCCGTAATTTTATTTGCAAAACCAACATTGATTTGATAAGAAACAATTACAAATGTAATTAGAGACAAAATAATAAATAAAGACAGAAGTAAAATATTACCAACTTCTCCCTCAAAAGCTTTTTCAAAAATTCTATTCATCTATAAATACACCACTATGGTATAACCAAACTCCTTCTTCTTTTAAAAATTTGCTTTTCTCACTAAAAGATACATCAATTCCCCCTTGAAAAATTGTTGCTTTAAAAGATACATAAGATTCTTCTAATCCATCAGAAAAATCAATAATCTCAAGTTTTTTAAATTGACAGTTCTTGGAAAATTCTAAAATTGATTCTTTCCATTCATCATAATTAGTGTTAAAATCTTTGTTATTTTTATGTGTAGTTTTAATTATATATTTATAATCATTTGCAGCATATGCACTGTACCTTGATTTCATCAAGTCCAATGCAGATTTAGGGTTAGACCCATCATGGAAAATTTTACAACACTTTTTAAATTTCTTAGTACTACCGCAAGGGCAAAAAGAGTTTACAGATATTTTCATTTTTAATACCTACTTTTTTTTATATTGTATCAAAAAATCTAAAAAGTGTAAAATAGTTATAAGATTACTTATTTTCTACTTTAATAGTTTTTATCAATGAAGGTCCAAATCCTTTAATTTCTGCTAATTGCTCTTCATTTTCTATTTTTTTAGTTTTTCTATATTCAAGAATCAACTCAGCCTTTTTTTCTCCAATCCCTTTAATTTTCATTAATTCTTCTTTTGTAGCTGAATTCAAGTCAACTTTTGCAAATAACAATGTCATTCCTAGTACCATAAACACAAGTAATTTTCTCATTTTATCTCCTTAATATAATTCTTTTAATTATATATAAATAATCTTATAGTTTATTTAAGCTATTATATATTTTAATATTTTTTTTGTTATTATATAAATCTAATCTCTTATATTATAAAATCTATTTTTAATTTTATAATTTAAGGTTATGCATGGAAAACGTTCAGGTCCCTTTAGAGTTGTTCTCAAATTTTTTGTCAATAATTGTATTGATTTTTATTTTTGTTAAGTATTATCAATATAAAAAGAAACTCAATGTATTGAAAGAATTAAATAACTTAAAAGAGAATAATGATTTAACAGATGAAGATAAAGAGTTTATTAAAAGAAATTTAAAAGACTACAAGATTGATTTTTTGAAGGATGAACATAGAATTAAGCTTGCATATCCAGTATTTATTTTAGTTGCAGGATTGCTAATAGCATTTTTATCTTTTCAAGAAACAATGATACATTTAAACGTTATAATTGTAGTATACATTTATATGCAAATTTCAAAGTTACATAATAAAAATTTTGTAAACTTTTTAGAAGAGTTAAATAAAGATTTAGAAAATAAAGATTAACAAAAAGGTTAAGGATGTTAAGTTTTTTTAATAAAGATAAGGAAAAAGAAATAATTCCAAATGCAAGAATATCAGAGAATAAAACCACTCAAGTAAAAGTTGAAAATAAAGTAATAAGTCAGCAAGAACCTTCTGAACCCAATACTCAACACAAGCAAGACTATGTAACAGAACAATGTATAAGTATGGGAATGGATATAAAAAATGATGTTGAAAAATCAAGTAAAGTATTTTTCAATTCAAAAAATGACCAAAAAGCTCATGCCTATAATCTATTTCAAAACTACTTAGAAAGTCTTGAAAATAGAGAAGTTTCACGAATAAAAGATTTGACTTATCTTGAATTTAAAGAAAAAGAGGAACAAATAACTACAACATTAAAAAATGGATTTGCACAATTTTTAACAAAGGGAGCAAGTTTAGATGAAGGAAACAAAAAAATTGTAAATTTTGTATTTCTAGATATTAAGAAATATCCATCTAAAGCTCATAGATATTGGTATTTTAAAGAATATATTTGGCAAAAAAGAGAATTAGATTAAAGTATCTAATCTCTCTCCTTTGTCATTTAAAACTATTTCAAAGTCACACTTATATAAATCATTTGATTTTAAAAACTCTATTGAGTCATATATTGTGGCATCAGGATCTTTGCAATATATATAAAACTGCATTAGCCCCTCACATATATCTACAGCAATTAATGCTAGTTTATTTTCCTCTTCCAAGCTTTCTAAATGATTGTTTTCAAAAGCAGTGAAAAAGGCAATACAAGCAGGATCTGGAAACATAATATCATCTGCTGCATGATAATCATGATTTATCAAAACCAAATGAGGAAAATCCTGCATTGTTTGATGAATATCTATATCATCTCTTACTCTTAACATCTGGTTTAAATTTCCAGTATTTTCCAAATACCATTTTTCTTCATCCATAAACTATTCCTTTACCAATTTATCGGTTTTTTACCAATTGAATCTAAAATCTCATTTGTTTTACTAAAATGCTTACATCCTAAAAAACCTCTATATGCTGAAAGGGGGCTTGGATGAGGAGCAGTCAATATATGATGTTTTGTTTTATTTATCAATTTTGATTTTGCTATCGCAGGAGAACCCCAAAGTAAAAAAACAACATCTTCACAATTTTGAGATATAAATTTTATGATATTATCTGTGAAAATTTCCCATCCAAGATTATGATGAGATTTTGCTTTTGATTCTTCAACTGTTAATATTGTATTTAAAAGTAATACTCCCTCATTTGCCCAAGGAGTTAAATCTCCATCCAAACAAGAGGAAGGTCTTTTTAAATCATCATATATCTCTTTTAAAATATTTTGCATCGAAGGTGGATTTTTTATATCACTTGGAGTAGAAAAAGCCAAACCTTGCGCTTGTCCTTTCCCATGATAAGGATCTTGCCCTAAAATCACAACTTTTAAATTATCTATTGGTGTTTTTGAAAAAGCATTATATATTAAATTTTTAGGAGGAAATACTGTTGTTGTTTCATACCTTTTATCAATCTCTTCTTTTAAATTTTTGTAATACTCTTGCTCTTTTTGTTTAGCAATCACTTTTTCCCATGTAATCATATAAAACCTTTTAAACTAAAACAGTATTATGGCAAAACTAATATTAAATTTATCGAGAAAAAATCCTTTTCATTATTTATTAATCAATATTTCAATACTATAAGCAAATTTCAAAAAAAGGTTAAAAGATGAAAGCTTTTTTTATTGGCTTAGCAGTTGTTGTTATAGCCTTTATTGTTTTAATTGCTAAAAATATAAATAATGTACCAAGACTAGATGAAAATGTAAAAGCAACTTGGTCTCAAGTTCAAAACCAATATAAAAGAAGAGCTGATTTAATCCCAAATTTAGTTGCTACGGTAAAAGGTTATGCAGGACATGAAAAATCTACTTTTATTGAAGTTACACAAGCAAGATCAAATGTGGGAAAAATTTCACTAACACCTGAGATGTTATCAAATCCACAACTTTTTCAGAAATTTCAAGCAGCACAAAATAGTTTGAGTTCAGCTCTTTCTAGATTAATGTTAGTTGTAGAAAGATATCCAGAATTAAAAGCAAATAAAAATTTTCTAGCTCTTCAATCACAACTTGAAGGCACTGAAAATAGAATATCTGTGGCAAGAAAAGATTATATAGAAGCTGTTAGGCTTTATAATCTTGAGCTTAGAACTTTCCCTGGAAAAATTGTTGCTGCAATTTTTTATCCTGAAGCACAAGTGAAACAAACATTTACTGCCTCACCTCAAGAGCAAGAGACTCCAAAAGTAAAATTCTAGTATGAAAAGAATAACTCTTTTTACCCTATTTTTTATTTTTTTGCACAATCTTTTATTTGCAAATATAACCTTTCCTAAACTCACAGGAAGGGTTGTTGACCAAGCACAAATACTATCTTCAGAACAAAAAAAACAACTCTCTTCAATATTAGAAACACATGAAAAAGAGACTTCTAATCAAATAGTTATAGTAACTTTAAACTCATTAAAAGGTCAAGATATAGCCGATTATGGTTATCAACTTGGAAGATATTGGCAAATTGGTCAAAAAGATAAAAATAATGGTGTTTTACTAATCATCTCAATGGCTGAAAAAAAATTGCGTATAGAAGTGGGATATGGCTTGGAAGGTGCACTTACTGATAAAATATCTCATGAGATAATAGAGTATATATTAAAACCAGCTTTTAGACAAAATGATTTTTATGGTGGTATACAAAAAGCCGTACAAGCAATAATAAAAACAATAAAAGGTGAATATAAACCAAGTGATTATGGAGTTCTAGAAGATGATTCACTAAAATGGTTTTTTATATTTTTTGCAATGACATTTTTATCTACTATTTTAGTAACCACTACAAAAAAATTGAAATATTTAACACTTCGCAGATTTTTTTTCTCAATATTTCTTGCATCATTTGCAAGTACTTTTGTAATAGGTTTTACCCAGAGTTTATTTTTAGCAATAATTCTATTTCTAATTATAACTGTAATAGTTTTTATCAATGCTAAAAAGATAACATTTGAGCCAAATATAAATCCCCATCTATCATATGGTAGTCATTATTCAGATTTTGAAGGATTCTCTTCTGGTAGAGGTTCTGGAGGATTTAGTGGTGGAAGTGGAGGATTTAGTGGTGGTGGTGGAAGCTTTGGT
This sequence comes from Halarcobacter sp., assembly GCA_050296315.1. Classification (GTDB taxonomy): domain Bacteria; phylum Campylobacterota; class Campylobacteria; order Campylobacterales; family Arcobacteraceae; genus Halarcobacter. Next base: position 447,811 of record JBNKRE010000002.1, on the reverse strand, counting down.
GGCGGTGGAGCTAGTGGAGGATGGTAATGTATTTAAACGAAAATGAAAAACAACAAATCTCACAAGAGATTGAAAATTTAGAAAAACAAAGTTCAGCAGAACTTGTCGCAGTTATGACAAAACAAGTTTCATCTTATAAATTTGAAACTATAGCTATAACTCTTTTAATTGCAGTTATTATTTCACTTTTTACACTTATCTTTGAAAATGATTCACAAAGATTATTTCAAATACAAACTATAAGTTTTATCTTTTTTTATTTTGTTTTTTCAAAATCAAATAAAACACTTCTTTTTCTTATTCCTAAATCGTATAAGTATGAAAAAGCATCAGTTTATGCACATAAACAGTTTATTTCTTTAGGGCTTCATAAAACTGACACCAAACAGGCAATTATGTTTTTTGTTAGTTTAGATGAAAAATATGTAGAGATTATCACAGATAGTGTAATAAAAGAAAAGATTCCCGACTCTTATTGGCAAGTTACAGTTGATAAGTTTATAAAAGATGTAAAAAACAATGATCTAAGAAATGGTTATATAAAAGCAATAAAAGCTTGCAAAGAGATTCTTGTCAAAAACTTTCCTATTCAAAAAGATGATAAGAATGAATTACCAAATGATGTTATAGAATTATAAAATTGAAACCATACACTAAACAAATTTTATCTGCATTTCTAATCCTATTTTCATGTTTAGGATTTGGAAGATTTGCTTTTGGAATGATTTTGCCAAATCTGCAAAATTCACTTGAGCTTTCAACTACACAAGTTGGATTTATAGGTACTGCAAATTTTATAGGGTATTTTATTGGAATATTATTTGTAAATATTTTATATTCAAAATATCCTACATATAAACTTATTCTAAATACAATGGTTTTACAATCTATATTTATGATGGCTATGATAATTAGTTCTAATTATTTAATCATCTCTATGTTTTATTGTCTAGCAGGATTTTTAGCTAGTATTTCAAATATCTCTATTATGGCTTATCTTTCAAATGAGATACCAAAAAACATAAGGGGAAAAGCTATTGGTATAGTTGTTAGTGCCAGTGGTTTAGCTATTGTTATTTCTGGACAACTAGTACCATTTGTTGAAAAATTAGTACAAATTGATGCATGGAGAACCTCTTGGTTTGTTTTTAGTATTGTGATACTTATATTAGCCTTTATTTCACAAATAGGGATTAAAAAAGATACTTCTCACCATATGAGTGAACTGAAATCAAAAACTTTTGAATATTTTAAAATTGGCTCATTTTGGAAAATTGGAATTTTATATATGATATTTGGTTTTACCTATGCTATTTACGTAACTTTTTTTGTAAGTGCAGTAATCACAAAATATGATGTTAATTCTTCTATCTCTGGAAATTTTTGGACTTTAGTTGGTTTTATGAGTATTTTCTCTGGTTTAATATTTGGAATAATAGCTGATAGAACCACTGCATACAAAGCATTAATTCTGGTATTCCTTCTTCAAACTATTTCTAATTTTATTTTAGTCTTTGATTTAAACTATTTAGCAATTTGGATATCTGCTATATGTTTTGGTATTTCTGTATGGAGTGTTCCATCTTTGATTACACTTCTTACTTCAATCCACTTTGATGTAAAAAAGAATGCCCAAGTTCTAGCACTTGTAACTTTACTTTTTGCACTATGTCAAACCATAGCTCCTGTAGGTGCTGGCTATATTTATGATTTGAATAAAAATTATGATGTAGTGTTTTTAATAAGTTCTATATTAACTTTATTTGCTATCATTCTTTCAATTATTTTTTCAAAACATATTATAAAAGAGCATTAGGATTTTTATGAAAAACAAAGCAATTATTTTTGATTTGGATGGTACCTTATTAGACTCTCTTGAAGATATTGCCGTTTGTGCAAATAAAGTCTTAGAAGAGTTCAATCTTCCAATTCATAAAATAGAAGATTATAAAAAATTTGTAGGTAGTGGTGCAGAAGTTTTGATAAGAAATTGTTCTCCTAAAAATTTAGATGAAAAACAAATTTTAACTTTATTGGAAAGTTTTAAAAATATTTATGAAAAAAATCTCCACTCATGTACAAAACCTTATGATGGTATATATGAACTTTTAGAAAAACTTCATTCAAATGATATAAAATTTGCAGTATTATCAAATAAGCCCCATGAATTTACTGTAAAATATGTGGAAAAATTTTTTAGTAAATTTAATATCCAAGAGATTCATGGACAAAAAGAGTTCATCCCCAAAAAGCCTAATCCAAAAGCAGCTATAGATATTGCAAAATCACTTAAACTTCCTTGTGAAAGCTTCTTTTTCGTGGGAGATACAGATGTAGATATGCAAACAGCTAAAAATGCAAATATGATAGCAGTTGGAGTAAAATGGGGATTTAGAGAGGAAACTGAATTATTAGAAAATGGTGCAGATTATATTGTAAAAAAACCTTTGGATATTTTTGAATTGTTATAAAAATTATTTAGCTTTTTTATAACCTAACTTTTCCATAACATCCATTGGGCTCATATCATAATCTTCCAAAGCCTCTTTAAATTTTCTATCCTCTTCTATATTATTTATACCCAATGTTTTTAATTTATCTTTAAACTCTTCAATAGGGATATTTAGTGTTTGCGCTACCTCTTTTACTGTTTTTTTACCCAAACCAGTCAAAGGAATTATTTTCCCATCTTTATCCAATTTTTCTTTTAAAATATTATATATAAATTGTGGACTTACACTATTATCTTTTGAGATTTGCAATAAAGATTGAGAAGACCTAAACTTTATATTTTTTGATTCTAAAACTTTTTTTACTTTTTGTGCATCATATCCTAACTTTTGAGAAAATTTATCTATAGAGGATAATTCGGCATGTGAATAAGGAGCAGTTCCATACTCTTTTTCCCAAGAATTTTTAAAGCCATCACCAATATTCAAAAAAGATGAAAAGGGTACAATTTCATATAAAGTACCTATTAAAAATACTATTACAAGAAAGACTGCAACCATCATATCTTTTGTAAGAATTACCAATTGTTTTGTTTGATTTTTCATATAACTAACAATAGGTTTAAAATTATAATAGATATGAAGTATCGTAAAAACTATAAACAATAACATAAAAGTAGAGTGGATTTGTGCATATTGTTCTTTAGTTAAGCCAAATATTTCCCAATTTGCCCAATTTGCAATCCTACCTGGAGGTGCTATAAAAAGGATAATACCTGTATATACCATCACAATCATTGTCAGCATCATTGTAAGAGATGTAATTTTTTTAATATTCATAATATCTTCTTATATTTATATTTACATATATTATACTGAATATTTATAATCTTAAAGCTAAATATCTTTAAATTTTCCTCTTATTTTTTAAAATTCATTCACATTTTCAAAATCATTTTATTTAAATCTTAATACTAACTCTTTTATATCTTTTAACTCTTTAGTATCTTCTTTATTTAATTTAAATCTTTCTAACTCTTCAATTAGAAGATTACAAGTTTTTAAATTTTTTGTTCTTAGTGCTTTTTTTAATTTATTAAATAGAACATCTCTAACTTGTTTTGTAATTATCACTTTTTCTTCATTTGGTAATTTTGTTTCAATCTCTTCAATTATCTTATTTAATTCTACTTCAAACTCAGGTAATAACTCTTTGTCTAATGTTAACTCAATCTCTCTTGCCTTTTCACTCAGCTTTAACGCCCCTGCACTTGCACTTAGTCCTTTTATTGTATGGAGTTCTCTTTTTAAGTCTATATCATTAAACTCTTTTAAATCTAAATTCTTAAATTTTAACATCCCTTTTAGTATATGCTTATAGATTTTTTTATTATTCATAACAAGGTTCAATCCAAACTCTTTATCTATCCCCTCTAAATCTGGCAAATCTTTTTCTATTTCCTCTTTTATAAAACCTTCATTTATATCTTCTATTTTTGCAGGTATATACTCTAATAAAGTTTCATACAATCTATTTACATCTATTGGTTTATTTAGATGCTTATTCATCCCTGCATCGTTTGTTTTTAAAACATCCTCTTTCATTGCATTGGCAGTTAATGCAATAATAGGTATATCTTTATTATGTTTTCGAATCTCTTTTGTTGCTTCATAACCATCTAACACAGGCATTTGTATATCCATTAAGATTAAATCATACTTTTTATTACTTTCATATTTTTTTATACCCTCTAAGCCATTTTTTGCTATGTCAACTTTTATTCCAATCTCTTTTAATATCTCTGTTATTAATTCTTGATTTATCTCATTATCTTCTACCAATAATATTTGGCTACCACTTAATTTTTTTATTTTATTTTGAATATTAAAAATAAAATTTTCTTCTTTTTTATTCTCTTCAATCTCTAATACTTTTTTATCTTCTAATAAATCAAGTTTTTCTTCTAAAATTCTACTTTCTAATTCAATTTCACATATAAAATTACTTCCTTTGCCAACCTCACTTTCAACCCAAATTTTTCCATTCATCAGCTCAACTAAGTTTTTTGTTATAGAAAGTCCTAATCCTGTACCACCATAATTTTTTGTAGTACTTGTATCTGCTTGAGTAAAGGATTCAAATATCTTATTAATCTGTTCATTTGTTAATCCAATACCACTATCTTTTACTTCAATTTTAATATAATCACTATTTAGCTTTTTAAGATAAACTATTATCTCCCCTTTAAGAGTAAACTTTATAGCGTTTGATATCAAATTCATAAGAATTTGACTAATTCTTAAACTATCACCATAAAATAATTTTCCTAAGTTTGTATCATAATCAATTATTATGTTGAGCCCTTTATCATAAGCTTTTTCTTCAAGAATATTTACAACATTTGTGACAGTATCAAATAGATTAAATTCATCCTTTTCTATTTCTAATTTTCCTGCTTCAATTTTACTTATATCTAAAATATCGTTTATAATAGCCAATAATGTATTTGCAGACATATTAATTTTATTTAAATAGTTTTTTTGCTTTTCATCTAAATTAGTTTTCAAAATCAATTGTGACATACCTATAATACCATTCATAGGTGTTCTTATCTCATGGGACATATTTGCCAAAAATTGTGATTTCGCTTTTGTTGCATGATTTAATTTATTTATCATAGATGAAAAATTATTACTTAGAATATTTATTTCAGATATGTGAGTATTTAGAGGTTTTAGATTTGTATCTAAACTACTAACTTTTGAGGTCTGTTCTGCCAATGTATTTAATGGTGAAACAATTTCATTTGATACTTGTTTTGTTTTTTTGAAAAGGAAATAAAAAAATAGTAAATAAAATAACCCCATAAACCCTATAGCTATGTAACCTATTTTATCAGAAAATGTTTTTAGTTCATAAATTGTTGCAAATATATTTTTCTCTTCCAAGACCATCATCAATTGCCATTTTGTTTCTTTTATTGGGGTATAAAAAGTAAAATATTTTTTATCATCAATTAATAACTCTGATATTGGTTTATTTTTCTGTAATATATTCTTAAAATGGTAAGAAAATGGACTTCCATTTTTATATATATTATACTCTTCTGGTTTTGTAATAGTTTGAGTAATAACATCTGTATAGATATGTTTTTTTAATTCTGTAAGCCCTAACAATTTTTCAATACTTTGAGGCATTGCTAGAATTACTCCATTTTTATCTACTAAAAACATCTTTGCATCATATGGTAATTTGATATCTAAGATATTATTTACAAATTTTTCTATTGTAATATCCAGACCACTAACCCCTTCTAAAAATTCTTTATTGTAAATTGGAGTTATACATGAAAGCATCCATCCATTTCCAGCAGGGTCCAAATATGCATCAGTCCAAACACTTCTTTTATCAGGATTATGTTTTTTATCTGCTAAAAAATAAAAATTATAATCCTCCATATGGATATGTTCACCATATTGTTCATAAACTTTATCAATAAAAGGATAAAGCCTATTCATATCATCATAAGAATTAAAATAAGCAGCAACTATATTTGGATTTTCATCTACTATATATTGAAGTAATGGATCCATAGATTCAGTTTTCAAAGCTTTAGTTCTTTCATATTCTGTAATTTTTGTTTTTGAAGAATAATACAAGCTAGCACCAAATTTTGATTCTTTATAAAAGACCCCATTTGAAGCAATATTAAATTTTGGTATTTGATTAATAGAAACCTTTGAAGAGTCTGACAATATTCTTTCATGGTCTCTTTGCATGATTGTTGATAAAGTTACTGTTTTTGATAATTCACTGTTAATCTTATTTGCTTCATATTTTAATGTTTCTAAACTATCTTTTAATGTGTCATTTTTTAAACTTATTACATTTTTATCATATATATAAGAATTGATTGTAAAATATAAAATTAGCAAAGAAACTTCAATTATAAAAATAGGAATTATTGAATACTTTAAAAAGTGATTAGACAATATATAATTTAGAGAAAATATTTTTTGCTTTTTATAACTTTTTAGCTCTTCACTTTCCATTTAATAAATCTCCATATTTTGTTAGGTTTTAATTTAAAACATCTCTTTTTTTATATTTATTTGATTATTTTTTTCAAACTCCTTTTTTCCCAAATCAATATAAATCAATTCTATCATACTAGAGTTAAAATAATTAAAAAGCTTAGAAAAATTTTAAACTCTTCTAAACTTTTAACTCAAAAAATGTTTCACTTATTTTTTCATATTCTGCTACAGAACAAGTTATTTTTTGTGCATTTTCATAATCTTCAAAATACTCTAAAAATAGTTTTTTTAATTCACTTATATTTGATGTTCTAAAAATAAAATACCCTAATACATCTTTATTTCTTGAACCACTTTTTTCTATTCCAAAGCTATCAAATTTCCAATCAACACCCCTTGAATAAAAAAACACCTCTTCCAATCTTCTTTCAAGTTCTTCTCTTACACTATTATTATACTCTTTTAGATGTATATAAAAAGCCACATTTACATTGTATTTCTCTTGTACTAATTTTTTTTCAAAACTTGTTTCTGCTTTTTTTGTTAAATTTGTATTATCCATTAGTTAATCCTAAAATCTAAATTATTACTGATATTATAATATATAACAATAAAGAAAAAATAAAACTATTTTTTAGATAATTATAATTTTTACTAATAATAAATATTATAATTTTAACTTCTTTTCTTAAGACAGTTATAATAAGTAATGATTATAATTAATAAGTTAAAAAAAGGGGGGAAAATGAAATTAAAAACTATAGTTTTGGGTGTGACATTAATTGCAAGTTCAATATTCGCTTCTGAATTTGTAAACTACAGTTCATTGGCAAAAGGACTGAAAGCTGAGTATAAAAAAGCAGGAAACTATGCTTCTACAGAAGATGTAAAAAAAGCATTATCTTCAAAAGATTGGATAGTTGCAGATGTAAGAACAATCGAAGAATGGTCTGGTGCTTATATCAAAGGATCAGTAAGAGTAGGTAGACAAGCTCCTGAAAAAGCATTAGAAAATTTTGTTTTGGATGATAAAGGAAACTTTATAAAAGATAATATAATTGTAGTTTGTAACTCAGCTTCAAGAGCTTCAATAGAAGCAGAAACTTTTAAGAAAATGGGCTTTAAAAATGTAAAAATTTATGACCTTTATTCTTGGATTGATGAATGTAATCCTGTTGTAACGAAATATACTGTTAAAAAAGACAAGAGTGGTACAGGCTTAAAATTTGGTAATTTTTACGCTGAACATTGTAAAAAATAAAAGAGATAAGAAGAAAATCTTCTCATCTCTGAACCTTTGCTCTATTTAGTTTCATTTGTGCTTTTGCTAACTCTCTCATATCAATATTTTTATCCATTTCATCTACAATTTCTACACCAAGTAAAGATTCCAATGCATCTTCTAAGGTAACAAGTCCTTTTGTTTGTCCATAGTTATCTTCAACTATATAGATATGTTCACCTCTTGATATAAACATATCAATCAATTTTGGTACTCTAATATTTTCATTTACACTATTTATTTGAGATATTAATTCCTCTTTATTTTCTAATCTATTTTCAATACGCTCATAAAAATACTCTTTAGAGATAACTACACCAAGAATATCATCAATATCTTTATTGTATATAGGGATTCTTGAATATACTTTTAATTGTTCTAAATCAAAATCTATTTGCTCACTATCAAAACTATTAAGTAATTGCTGCTTGTTTAAAGAAAACATTACACTTCTTGGAGTATAAATATCATTTACCCTTAAATCTCCAAGATTAAGAATATTTCCTATAAATTTTTTTTCTCTCTCTTTTAATATTCCATCATCTTTTGCGATACTTACTAAAGCATTTATCTCATCTTTTGTAACACTTTCATGATATTTTGGTTTTATTACAGTTGTCACCTTATTCATTATATATAATAAAGGATAAGTGATAAATACTAAAAATTCTACAGTTCTTGTCGTAAAGCCACTTAATGTTTTCCAATAAATTGCACCAATAGTTTTAGGTATTATTTCAGATAGAAATAAAATCAACAAAGTCAAAATAGCTGATATCCAAAACATATACTCTTCACCAAAAAGTTTTACTGCTTGTGCTCCAACACCTGCAGCACCAAGTGTGTGAGCAAATGTATTCAAAGTTAAAATAGCTCCAATAGAATAATCAATTTTTCTTTTTTGCTTATACATCAAAGAACCAAGCTTAGGGTTATCTTGCTTTACTATCTCAATATGAGAAAGAGTTATTGATAATATTACTGATTCTAATATGGAACATAAAAATGAAACACCAATTGCAATAAAAAAATATAAAAACATCAACATAATATTTCCTACAAATTATTTATTTTATTATAATAGATTTTTTTAACAAATATCTAAAAGTATAAGGTGAAAAAAAGGTTGCATATGCAATAATTGCATATGCAACTAAAGGAGTAATATGAAATATGCACTAAAAGATTCAATCGCTTATAGGTTTATGAGAGGTGCAAATAGTATTAGCCAAAATATAAATAAAAAATTACATCCTGATGATATTGCAATAGAACAAAGAGCAACCCTAGAGATTATAAAGTTTGAGTCAAATGTAAATCAAACTACAATTGCAAAATTTTTAGGGAAAGACAAAACAACGATTAGCCGATCTCTAAACTCTTTAGAAAAAAAAGGGTTTATATTAAGAGAAAGTGATATAGAAAATGATAAAAGAAGTAATAAAATATTATTAACTCTAAAAGGGGAATCTATACTAGAAAACACTTTTGAAAAAGTGACTACGTTTAGAGAAAGTTTAAGTTCAAAACTTACTAAAGATGAACGTGATTTTTTATTTAAAATTTTTGATAAATTAGAATTATAAGAAGGACAAAAAATGAGAAAATATATACCGGTGTCTTGTGCACTATACGACGAGTTTGAAACTGCTGCAGTTAAAAAACAAGAATGTGAAATTGTTTATCTAGAAGAAGATAAAGAGAGATCTGTAAAAACAAGAATCTCTAACTTTAAAAGCTTTGAAAGACAAGAGTTTATGATACTAGAAGATGGTACAAATGTAAGATTAGATAGAGTGGTTTCTTTTAATGGGCATCCAACAAAAAGAATAAATTGTTATTAATTTTTATCAATGTAACTTCTACAATCAATACAATACTTTGCATAAGGTTTAACTCTTAACCTTTTCATCCCAATCTCAGAATCGCACATCTCACAAAGACCTGTGAATGTGCCTTTTTGAATCTTCATCAAAGCATGATCTATAAGTTTCAACTCTTCTATTTGTTGTTTTTTTATATGAATATCATTGTTATAATCCCTGCTAGCAGCAGCAAAATCACCATCGTCATTTAAATCCATTTGACTCAAACTATCATGCTCTTTTGAAATATTTTCTAAAGTAGCTTCAATATTCTTTTTTGATTCAAGTAATAAACTCTTTATTTCATCTATTTGATTGTCTGTTAATTGCTTTGCCATAATATCTCCAAAAAATTTTTGAAAATATTATCAAATTGCAACTTAGTTGCATTTTAAATTATTAGATTATTAATTTTTTGCCAGCTAAGAACCCACTCGCCCACGCAAAATGCAAATTATATCCACCCCTATTTCCTACTATATCCAAAACCTCTCCTGCAAAATATAAGCCTTTACATTTTTTGCTTTCAAAACTTCTTTCATCTACCTCATCGACTCTTATACCTCCGCCACTGGCTTCTGCATGTTTGAAGCCTTGGGTATCTGTTATTTTCATTCTCCAATTTGTTAGAATATTAACCAAAGCTCTTATTTGTTTTGCATTTATATCTTTTGCTTTTGTTTGTTTATCTATATTACAAATATCTAGTAAAATAGGAGCTAATTTATTTGATACTATTCCAGTCAATAAACTAACAGCATCTTGATTTGGCAAAGTTTTAAATAAAGATTCAACCATCCCCAAAACTTCATTTCTATTTTTCTCAGGGAAAAGATTGATTGAGATTTGCACATCTTGGTATAAAGATAGTGGATATACTGCATATTGAGAGATATCAAGTATTGCGAAACCTGATACTCCATATTTCGTAAAGAGAAGATCGCCTTTTATTTCACACTCTTTTTGTCCATCTATAAAAAGTGACACCGAAGATTGTTTTTTTACACCTTGAATTTTATGATTATATTCAAAATCTGTATGAAGCCCTACCAAAGATGGATATGTTAAATTTGAAGAGTGTCCGAAACTTGAAGCAATATTTACTCCATCTTCTGTTGCTCTTAATTGTGGAGCTGCTCCTAAACCAGAACTAATAAGTACTTTATCATACTCTTTATACTCTTTTTGGTTTGATTTTAAAACAAATTTTTCATTTGCTTTTTTTATCTCTTCTATTTTTGTTTCAAAGATTGTATTTATCCCCAAAGAGTTTATTGCTTCTTCAAGTAAATTTACTACTGATTTTGCTTCATTTGATAATGGATATACTTTCCCATCATCTTTTATATCTAAAAGTAATCCAATAGATTTACAAAACTTTTCAAAACTGTGAAAATCAAACTGATTTAAAGCGTATTTTACAAAACTATTATTTTCACCTATATAGTTAGTAAACTCTAAATTTGTATTTGAGATATTACATCTTCCATTTCCACTTGCAAGTATCTTTTTTCCTATACCATTGTTGTTATCAAAAATATCTATTTGTAAATTTTTGTTTAATCTTTTTGCAGTGATTGCAGCCATCAAACCAGCAGCTCCAGCACCTACTATTGCAATTTTCAACATATCCCTTTAGTCCAAATTATTAATTAAAGACAAATTTTATCCAATTTGGTACACATATTGCAAATAAACAAGAACTATGAAGTATAAGGACGAAAATGAATCCATCAAGTACAAAAAGAGCAATAGAACATCTAACTAAGAGAAAAGTTCCAATATTTTTATGGGGACCTCCTGGTATTGGAAAATCTTCAATTGTTGCAAGTATTGCAAAAGAACAAGGTATAGCGTGTATTGACCTTAGGCTTTCACTACTTGACCCAACAGATTTAAGAGGTATTCCATTTTTTGATTCTAAAGACAATAGTGCTGTTTGGGCACCAGCTTCTTTTTTACCCGATGGAAGTGTTGAAAAGGGGATTTTATTTTTAGATGAGTTAAACACAGCAGCACCTATGGTACAAGCTTCTGCTTATCAGCTTATCTTAGATAGAAAAATTGGAGAATACACTCTTCCTGATGGTTGGTCTATAGTTGCTGCTGGAAATAGAGAAAGCGATAGAGGTGTTGTATTTAGAATGGCAAGTCCCCTTGCAAACAGATTTGTACACTTAAGCATGGACGTTAGTGTAGAGGACTGGATAAATTGGGCAATAAAATCAAATATCGACTCAACTATAATCGCTTTTATCAGATATAGACCTGATGCCCTGTTTAATTTTAATACGCAAAATGAAGAAAAATCTTTTGCTACTCCAAGAACGTGGGAATATGTAAATGAAATCTTAGTATCAAAACCAGATGAGGATTTACTTTTATCTATGATTGGTGGAGCTATTGGAGAAGAGTTAGCTGCTTCATTTTTAGGATTTAGAGCAGTAGCTAACTCTTTACCAGATATTGACGAAGTATTAGAAGGAAACTCAACAGAAGTTCCAACAGACACATCATCACTTCATATTTTATGTACTGCTTTAACTATGAGAATTACTGATGAAAGTACAGGTACTGAGATAAACAATCTTCTTGGATATACCCTAAATCTTCCAGGAGAGTTTGCTGTTATGATAGTACAGGATTTAAGACAAAGAAATATTGAGCTTGATTACTTAAAAAACTGGCCTTTATGGATGAAAAATTTTAATAAACTGTTACACTAATATGGATGCAAATACACTTTTAATAAAAGCAAAAAGCCAACTAACTTCCAAACATCCCTATTTTGGGATATTAGCTTCAAGACTAAAACATGAAGAGGATGAAAACATAAACTATTATGCAAGCAATGGTAAAAGGTTTAAATACAATCCAGAGTTTATAAACTCTTGCAATATAGATGAACTTATGTTTATTTTAACAAACTGTGTTATGCACCATATCTTATCTCACCAACAAAGAAAACTAAAAAGAAAAGGTTTACTTTGGCAACTAGCAACTGATTTTGCTATTAACTCAATCTTGCATAAAAGTGGATTAAAAATACCAAAAGGGGCAAACTACAACAAAGAGTTTAGAAATATGTATGCGGAAGAGATATATGATATTTTAAAAGAAGAAGTAAATCTTGAAGGTACAGATGCTTTTGAGGAGCAAAAAACTAGCTCGAACTTAATAGAAAAAAATGGTGAAAAATTTGCCAACCTAAACTATATAGATGAAACACTAGATGAAGATGATGAAGAGCAGTGGGATTATGCAGCTACTTTAGCAAAAGAAGTAGCACAAAGAAAATCTTCAGTTCCTTTAGGTCTTGAAAGATTAGCAAAGAAACTAAAAGCAAAAAATGTTGATTGGAAATTTGAACTATACAATGCTATAAATAGACATATGAGAAACAATTACTCTTTTATGCCACCAAATAAAAAACATATCTACCGAGGGATAGCACTTCCTAGTCTTACAAGTGATACACTAAGCCTTGTAGTTGCTATTGATACTTCTGGGAGTATTAGAGATGATATTCTAGGAGCATTTATTGAAGAGTTTAAAACAATTATGCAAAACTTTCCTTCTGTAAAAATTGAACTAATTATTGCAGATGCAAAAGTACAAGCACACTACAGTTTTCAAGGTGGAGATAAAATGGATTTTGCACTAAAAGGTGGTGGTGGTACTGATTATCGTCCTGTATTTGAGTTTGTAGATGCCAATTTTCCTATGAGTAGTATGCTTTTATATTTCACGGATGGAGAAGGAATATTCCCAAGAATACCACCATCATATGAAGTACTTTGGGCTCTATCTCAAAATAAAACAAAAATCCCTTTTGGAAGGTCAATAATTATTTTTTAATTTTATTTTATTATCAAGCATTTAAAGATACTATTTAGTTTATAAATCTTTGAGAGATAAATCAATGCACTTCATAGTTAAATTATTCTTTATTTTACTTTTAAATTCTTACATTTGGAGTAACAATTTAAAACCTGTAACCTTACAAATACAATGGAAATACCAATTTCAATTTGCAGGTTTTATTATGGCAAAAGAGAAAGGTTTTTATAAAAATATTGGGCTTGATGTCAACATCAAAGAGTGGCAAGATGGCATTGATATGGTTGATGACCTAATAACTCAGAAAGTTGAATATTCTCTTGTGAGACCCACCTCTTTAATAGATATAGCCAATGGTAAAGAGTTAATTTATCTAGCAGCAATCTATCAAAATTCTCCATTAATAGTCTTAGCAGATAAAAGTTCAAATATAAAAACTCTTAAAGATTTTGAAAATAAAAGACTAATGAGTACAGGGGACTTAAATAGTGATGTGTCATTGATGGCAATGATGTTTTCTCATGGGGTAGATATAAAAAAAATAAAAGCTTTAAAACCCTCTTTTAATCCTGAAGATTTGTTAACAAATAAAACAGATTTGATGACTTCATATATCTCAAACGAACCATATATTTTAAAAGAATTAGGTGGAACACCTGTAATTTTTAATCCAAAAGACTATGGCTTTAATTTTTATAATGATATATTAAGCACCTCTAAACAATATTTAGAAAAGAATCCAAATGAAGTAAATAATTTCAAAGATGCATCCTTGAAAGGTTGGGAATATGCCTTTTCAAATATTGATGAAACAATTGATATTATATATTCAAAATATAATACACTAAATAAAACTAAAAAAGCACTAAAATACGAAGCATTAGAACTAAAAAAATTAGCTTTTTCCAATACTAAAACTATTGGTAAAATTGAAACCATCAGACTAGAAAAAATATTTGATATATATAAAGTATTAGGATTAGTACATAAAAATATAAATATTCATAATCACTTATTTAGAGACAACCATACTGATTTAACTATTCAAGAAAATGAATATCTCAGAAATAAAAAAGAGATTACTATGTGTATTGATCCAGCATGGATGCCTTTTGAAAAACTTGAAAAGGATAAGCACTTAGGATTAACTTCAGAGTATTTCAAACACTTTAGCAAAAAATTATCTATTAATTTTAAAGTGATTCCCACAAAAACTTGGAAAGAGTCTTTAGAGTATGCAAAACAGAGAAAATGTGAAATTATCTCTTTGGCTATTCCTACAGAAGATAGAAAAGAGTATCTAAAATTTACATCCCCTTATATTAAAACTCCTCTTGTAATAGTAACAAAACTTAATGTCTCTTTTATCAATGATGTTTCAAATCTAAAAAACAAAAGAATTGGTATTCCAAAAGCTTATAATTTTACAAAACTTTTAAAAACTAAATATCCATATTTAAATCTTATAGAAGTTGAAAATGACAAAGATGGTTTAGAGAAAGTAAAAGAAAATAAAATTTTTGGATATATTGGTAGTTTAGCAACAATAGAGTATATTTTCCAAAAAGATTATTTTGAAGAATTGAAAATTGCAGGTAAATTAAATGATATTTGGGAACTTGGTATTGCTGTTAGAAATGATGATATACTTTTATTTAATATTTTAGAAAAAGCCGTAAAAAGTTTAGATAACAAAGAAAGAGAATCTATAATCGAAAACTGGAAATCACTAAATTATGAAAAAGTTACTGATTATGGCTTGATTATTAAAATTTTAATTGCAGCTTCTTTAGTATTCATTTTCTTTTTGTATAAGCAATATTTATTAAAAAAATCTTTTGAAGAATTTTATGAACTATTTAATGCAACTTTAGAGGGTATAATTATAACAAAAGATGGGATATGCATAGATGCAAATAAAAGTGGTCTTGAACTTTTAAGCTTAAAATCTAAAGATGAGATAATAAATAGGTCAATGTTCGACTTTGTTTCTGAAGAATCAAAAGAAATCATATCAAATAATCTTTATAATAAAAATACTGAACCATACGAAGTTGTTTTAATGAAAAATGATGGTACAAAATTTGTCTCTTTAGTAAGAGGTTATATTTTAGAAAAGAGAAATGCAAGAATCTCAAGTTTTATTGATATAACAGAATTGAAAAATCAAGAAAAATTATTAGTAGAACAATCAAAAATGATGGCATTAGGTGAGATGCTTGCTAATATTGCTCACCAATGGAGACAACCTTTGGCAGCTATTACTGCTTCTTCAACAGGGATGAAACTCCAAAAAGAGCATAATATGTTAACTGATGAACATTTTTATGAAGCTTGTACCACAATCAATAATTATTCACAATATCTTTCAAAAACAATAGATGATTTTAACAATTATGCAAAAGGTGATACTTCACAAGTAAAATTTAATTTAAAAAATGACACTCAAAGCTTTTTAATACTAGTTGACTCTTTCACAAAGAAAAATAATGTAAATATTAAATTGATTGCAGATGATGATATTGAAATTTTTGGATATCCAAACCAACTAATCCAATGTCTAATAAACCTTTTTTATAACTCAAACGATGTATTATTGAATCTAAATGAAAATGAAAGATATATACAAATAAAAGAGACAAAAAAAGAAAACGAAGTAATTATTGAATTTAAAGACAATGGTGGAGGTATAAATGAAAATATCATATCTAAAATTTTCGAACCATACTTTACAACAAAACATAAGAGTCAAGGTACAGGATTAGGGCTTCATATGACCTACAATCTGATTGTAAATAGTATGAAAGGTTCTATAAAAGTAGAAAATGTAAACTTTACATACAGAGGAAAAAATTATACTGGAGCTTTATTTACAATTAAAATACCACTTACTTAATAAAACACAGCCAACCAAATTGTTGGTTGATTTTGACTTGTATATTCAACTCTATGTTTTATATGAGATTTAATATTTAGATAATCCCCCTCTTTTAAATTTATTGATTTTATTTTTTGATTTTCTACTATTTGTAAAACTGCTTCACCTTTTAAGATAATAATAAATTCATTTTCTTCTTGATCATACCAAAAGTTTTCAGGAGATATTTGTCCATTTGAGACAATTTTTTCAATCTTGACATTTTTACTTTGTAAAATTTCAAAAAATTTTTCATTTTTTTTATCAACTGGAATTTCATCAAATATATTTAATTTATCTATCATCTTTTTTTCCCTAAAATATCTATTTACTGGATATTATACTCCAATTTCAATTAAATATATTATTAAAGTTGATTAATTTTATCAAGATTGCTAAAACACACTATTTTATAGCTTATTAAACTAATCACTATTAAAATACTTGACATTATTTAAAAAATAGTATACAATTTCATCATAATTAAATTTACATAAGGAAAATATATGCAAAAAGATACAATAGCAATTCATGCAGGATATGATAAAAAAGAAGGATATGGAACAATGTCAGTTCCAATTACTCAAACTACTGCCTATGCTTTTAGAGATGCAGAACATGCAGCAAACTTATTTGCATTAAAAGAGTTAGGACCGATCTATACAAGATTAACAAATCCTACAACAGATGTTTTAGAACAAAGATATGCACAACTTGAAGGTGGAGCTGCTGCAATTTGTACATCAAGTGGTCAGGCTGCAATATTCTATGCTATTGCAAATGTTGCTGAGGCTGGTGATAATATAATTATCTCTGATAAACTTTATGGTGGAGCAATTACACTGTTGACTCACACTATTAAAAGATTTGGAATTAAAGCAAAAGTATTTAAAAGTACTGATGCTTCAAATTTGGAAGAGTTAATTGATGAAAATACAAAAGCAATTTTCTTTGAATCACTTTCAAATCCACAAATTGCAATTGCAGATGTTGAATCAATTGTTGCTATTGCAAAAAAATATGGAGTTTTGACAGTTTGTGACAATACAGTTGCAACAGCAGCATTATTTAACCCAATTGCATGGGGAGTAGATGTTGTAGTTCACTCAACATCAAAATATACAAATGGTCAAGGTAGTGCAATTGGTGGTATTATTGTTGAAAGAGATGGTTTAGCAGATTTTTTCAAAGAAAATTCTAAAAGATACTATCACTTTGTAGAACCTGATGAGTCTTATCATGGTTTAGTTTACACAGATGTTCCATTACCAAATTTTTGTCTAAGAATTAGACTAAATCTTTTAAGAGATATTGGAGCTTCTCAAGCACCATTAAACTCATGGCTTTTACTTCAAGGATTAGAGACTCTAACTTTAAGAGTTGAAAAACACTCTAATACTTCTTTGGAAGTTGCAAAATATCTTGAATCTAATCCAAAAGTAAAATCAGTAAACTATCCAGGATTGGAATCAAATAGTGATTATGAAAAAGCGCAAAAATATTTTAAAGATGGTAAAGCTTCTGGACTTATCTCTTTTGAAGTAGAAGATTATGATACAGCAAAAGCAATTATTGATAAAGCAAAACTATTTAGTGTAGTTGTAAATATTGGGGATTCAAAATCTCTAATAGTACACCCTGCTTCAACTACCCATTCACAACTTAGTGAAGAAGAGTTATTAAAAGCTGGTGTAAATCCAACTACAATTAGGTTATCTATTGGATTAGAAGATCCAAAAGATTTAATAGAAGATTTAGAACAAGCATTAAGTTAAGGTATTATTATGCCTTTGATATCAACAAAAGGTGTATATGGTTTAACTGCCATGTATGAATTAAGTAAGCATGATGAAGATACTCCCATGCAAATTAGGGAAATATCTTCAAATGCAAATATACCTCAAAATTATCTTGAGCAACTACTGAGTAAACTAAGACGAGCTGATTTAGTTAAAAGTATTAGAGGAGCAAAAGGTGGGTATATATTAGCAAAAAAACCAGAGCAGATATCTGTAAAAGATATTTTAGTTGCATTAGAAGGTGATTTGAAAATCATTGATAATAAAACTGAAAACCCTATTTTGAATATCTTCTTTGATGATGCTAAAAGAGGTATGAAGGATATCTTCGATATCAATCTATCAAAACTAGATGAATATCAAGATAAATATAATGAGTTTTTACACTATAGTATATAAAGGAAATAAAATGAAATTTGCACAAAATGTTACAGAGTTAATTGGAAATACGCCATTAGTTAAGCTTCAAAAAGCTAGTGAAAAAACAGGTGCTACTGTTTTAGGAAAATGTGAGTTTATGAATCCAACTCACTCAGTAAAAGATAGAATTGGTACAAATATGATTAAAACTGCATTAGAACAAGGTTTAATCAATGAAAACACGACTGTTATTGAACCTACAAGTGGAAATACAGGTATTGCCTTAGCTTCTGTTTGTGCAGGTTTAGGAATTAAACTTATCCTTACAATGCCATCTTCAATGAGTATTGAAAGAAGAAAATTATTAAAAGCACTTGGAGCAGAGCTTGTATTAACAGAACCAGAAAAAGGTATGAAAGGTGCAGTTGATAAAGCAAATGAATTATCAGAAAATACACCAAACTCTTTTGTACCACAACAATTTGGAAATGGTGCAAACCCTGATATTCATAGAAAAACTACTGCGAAAGAGATTTTGGATGATACAGAGGGAAAAGTTGATATCTTAGTTGCGGCAATTGGTACAGGTGGAACTATTACAGGAACAGGAGAGGTTTTAAAACAACATAATCCAAATATCCAAGTAATTGCAGTTGAACCTGAAGCATCACCTGTATTAAGTGGAGGGAAACCAGGACCACATAGAATTCAAGGAATTGGAGCTGGATTTGTACCTGATGTTTTAAACACAACTGTATATGATGAAGTTGTAAAAGTAAGCAATGAAGATGCAATTGCAACTTCTAGAAAACTTGCTACAGATGAAGGATTATTAGTTGGTATCTCTGCTGGTGCAAATGTATTTATTGCAGAACAAATTGCAGCTAGACCTGAAAACAAAGGTAAAGTTATAGTAACAATTCTTTGTGATACAGGAGAAAGATATTTAAGTGCTGGATTATATGACGATGAGTAAAAACTCATCCTCATATAATAGTTAATAATGAGGGAAAAAAATGGCAGAAAAAGCTTATAGGTCTGTAGCAAAAAGTATTTCATGGAGAGCTTTAGGAACTTTAGACACAATAGTAATTTCATATTTTATTACAGGAAACCTTGTGATGGCAGCTTCTATTGGTTCTATAGAAGTAGTTACAAAAATGGTGTTATATTATTTTCATGAAAGAGCTTGGAATAAAATCTCTTTTGGAAAAATCAAAGAACCAGATTATCAGATTTAGATGATAATAACAATTATTATGGATATTAAGAATGGACGTTAAAGAATTAAATACACAATTTAAAAATTCAAAACCCGAAGAGATATTAGAATATTTTTTAAAACAATATGGACAAGAAGCAGCCCTATCAAGTAGTTTGGGAGCAGAAGACCAAGTTTTGACAGATATGCTTTTAAAACTAGATAAAAAAGCAAATATTTTTACACTTGATACAGGAAGATTACATCCACAAACATATGATGTGATGGATGCAACAAATCTAAAGTATGGAATAAAATTGAATATCTTTTTTCCTTTAGATAAAGAAGTTGAAGAATTATATAAACTTCAAGGTGTAAATGGTCACTTTGAAAGTATTGATAATAGAAAAAGATGCTGTAATATCAGAAAAATTGAGCCTTTAAAAAGAGCTTTAAAGCCTTTAAAAGTATGGATTACTGGTCTTAGAGCAACTCAAAGTGTTACAAGAGTTGATATGCCAGTAGTAGAATGGGATGATAACTTTGAAGTTATAAAAGTAAATCCACTTATTAACTGGAGTGAAGAGAATGTTTGGGAATATATAAAAACAAACCATGTTCCATATAACAAACTTCATGATGAAGGATATCCAAGTATTGGATGTGCACCATGTACAAGGGCTGTTAAGTCTGGAGAGGATATAAGAAGTGGAAGATGGTGGTGGGAAAACCCAGAACATAAAGAGTGTGGATTGCACGCAAAATAGTAGATGAATCAAACTTTTAATTTGAAAGAATCTAAAAAAATATTTAAATAAAAATTAATGGAGAGATTATGATAAGTAAAGAAAGACTTACCCATTTAAAACAACTTGAAGCAGAATCAATGCATATAATGAGAGAAGTAATAGCAGAGTTTCAAAATCCTGCAATGCTTTATAGTGTTGGGAAAGATTCTTCTGTAATGTTACATATTTTACAAAAAGCATTTTATCCAGCACCACCACCACTTCCATTGGTGCATGTTGATACAAAATGGAAATTTAAAGAGATGATAGAGTTTCGTGATAAACGAGCAAAAGAAGTGGGTATGGAGTTGATTGTTTATTCAAATCCTAAAGGTATTGAAATGGATATTTCACCTTTTACTCATGGAAGTGCAGTTCATACAGATATTATGAAAACTGAAGGTCTAAAAAATATGCTAGATATTCAAAAATTTGATGCAGTTTTTGGAGGTGCTAGAAGAGATGAGGAAAAGAGTAGGGCTAAAGAGAGAATCTACTCTTTCAGAGATGAAAACCATAGATGGGATCCAAAAAACCAAAGACCAGAATTATGGAATATCTATAATGGTAGACATAAAAAAGGTGAGTCTATTAGAGTTTTCCCTTTATCAAACTGGACAGAACTTGATATTTGGCAATATATCTATTTAGAGTCTATTCCTATTCCTGATTTATATTTCTCAAAAGAAAGAGAAGTAGTTGAATATATGGGAACTAAAATTATGGTAGATGATGACAGAATGCCAGAAGAACTTAGAAAGACAGCAAAAAAAGAGAAAGTAAGATTTAGAACACTTGGTTGTTATCCATTAACAGGAGCTGTAAATAGTGAAGCAACAACTCTGCCTGAGATTATTCAAGAGATGTTGATTTGTACAACAAGTGAAAGACAAGGAAGACTTATAGATAGTGATGGTGAAGCATCAATGGAGAAAAAGAAACAAGAGGGGTATTTTTAATGGCACACCAATCAGATTTAATTGCAGAGAATATTGAACAATATTTAAAAGAGCATGAAAACAAAGAGATACTAAGATTTATTACGTGTGGAAGTGTTGATGATGGTAAAAGTACACTAATTGGAAGATTACTTTATGATTCAAAGATGATTTTTGAAGACCAATTGGCAAGTATAGAAAAAGATTCAAAAAAATCTGGTACAACTGGAGATAAAATAGACTTAGCACTATTAGTTGATGGATTAGCAAGTGAAAGAGAACAAGGTATCACTATCGATGTTGCTTATAGATTTTTCTCAACAGATAAAAGAAAATTTATCATAGCAGATACTCCAGGACATGAACAATATACAAGAAATATGGCAACAGGAGCTAGTACTGCTGATTTGGCTATTATTTTAATTGATGCAAGACAAGGGGTTTTAACACAAACTAAAAGACACTCTTATATTGCCTCACTTTTGGGAATCAAAAACCTAATCGTTGCTATTAACAAAATGGACCTTGTAGATTTTTCACAAGAAAGATTTGAAGAGATTAAAAAAGACTATGAGTCAATTATTCCAAATCTTCCACATAATGGTGATATTAATTTTAGCTATATTCCAATTTCTGCACTTGATGGAGATAATATAGTATCTAATTCACCAAAATGTACTTGGTATGAGGGTCTTCCTTTAATGCAATTATTGGATACTTTACCAATCCATAAAGATGATAATGATGATTTTAGATTGCCAGTTCAATATGTAAATAGACCACACTTAAACTTTAGAGGTTTTTCTGGGACTATTGCAAGTGGTAAGATAAGTGTTGGTGATGAGATAACTGTATTGCCTTCAAGAAAAACATCAATTGTAAAATCAATAGTATCAAATGATATTAAAGATTTAAGACCAATAGGAAAAGATGAAACAGTTGAAACTATTGAAACTGCATTTGCTCCAATGGCTACAACAATAACACTAAAAGATGAGATTGATATTAGTAGAGGGGATATGATTGTAAAATCAAGCTCAATTCCACAAGTATCAAATAAACTAAGCGTAATGGTAGTTTGGATGGATGAGCAACCATTAGAATTAAATGGTAACTATATTATCAAAAGAGCAACCTCTGTTATAAATGGTTCATTTAAATCAATTGAATTTAAAAAAGATATTAACACATTTAAAGAGATTGCAACAGATAAATTAGAATTAAATGATATCGCAAAATGTACTTTATCTTTAGATAGACAAATTGCAGTTGATCCTTATAATGAAAATAGACATACTGGAAGTTTTATTATCATAGATAGATATACAAATACAACAGTAGGTGCTGGTATGATTGTAGATTCTGTTATAAGTGATTCAATAGATCAAGAGACAAAAACATATACAAAAGCTGAAATAGCTTTAAACCAATATATAAGAGACAATTTTCCTGAGTGGGGATGTAAAGAGATTTTAGGATAAATTATGAGTAAAGAAACAAAAGCTCAAAGAGTTGAAAGAATAAAAAAAGAAAAAGATGGTCTTGATGTACTTCAAGACATCTATCGATATGCAATAACTGGTGAAGAGGTAGACCCAGAAGATATTGATAGATTTAAATGGTATGGTATGTATACCCAAAATAGAAATCTACAAGATGAAAACGACCAAACTTTATATTTTATGCTTAGAGTTAAACTTGAAGGTGGTCTATTAACTTTACCACAGTTAAAAGTGATTCATGAGATAAGTGAAAAATTTGCAAGAGGAACAGCTGATTTTACAACTAGACAAGATATTCAGTTTCACTATATAAGAGTTGTAGATTTACCTGAGATTTTTAGACTTCTAGATACAGTAGAACTATACACAATTTTTGCAGCAGGAGATGTACCTAGAAATGTTGTATCATGTCCAGTAAATGGCATAGATCATGAGGAGATTGCAGATACTACTGATATTGTTGAGAAACTAAACGCAGCCTTTAAAGGGAATAGAAACTTCTCAAATCTTCCAAGAAAATTCAAAGTTGGAGTAAATGGTTGTTGCAAAAACTGTATGAACCATGAGATGCAAGATTTAAGTTTCAATGCAGTTAAACAAGAAAATGGAAAAATCCAATATGCAGTTAGTGTTGGTGGTGGATTAGCTTCAAATAGACAAATTGCAAAACATATCGGATATGTAGCACCTTCACAAGTTGTTCCATTGGCAAAAGCGGTAACTAAAATCTATAAAGAAGATGGTCTTAGAGAAAAAAGAAACAAAGCAAGACTTGGACATCTAATAGATGTATGGGGAATAGAAAAATTTACTGAAACTTTACAAGAAAAACTTAGTTTTAGAATAAAAGAACCTCAAGAGATAGAGTATGTAAACTCAAGATTTAGAGAACATTTTGGGGTACATGAAAGTAAAGAAAAAGGAAAAAGTTATATTGGATGTGCTTTAGGTAGTGGTCACATTGGAGTAGAAGGATTAAATAATCTAATTTCACTGATGGAAAAATATAAAGCTACACAGTTAAAAACAACTGTTACACAAAATATAATAATCCTAGATGCTCCAACAAAAACTGCACAAGATTTTGCACAAGAACTTGAAAGTTTTGGAATCTCACCATTTCCATCAAACTTTAAAGCTAGAACACAAGCTTGTACAGGATTAAATTTTTGTAAATTTGCAATTAGTGAAACAAAAGGGGTAGCTAAAACTTTAGTAGAACATCTTGAAAGAAAATTTCCAGATTTTAGTGAGAGAGTTACTATTAGCGTAAATGGTTGTCCAAATTCATGTGCTCATCCACATATTGTAGATATTGGACTTATGGGAACAAAAGTCAAAAAAGATGGGGAATCAGTACCTGGATTTGAACTTCTTGTTGGTGGTTTTTTAGAAGGAGTAAATTCTCAATTTAATCAAAAAACTTCAATAAAATTTGCTCAAGAAGATGTAAATGAAAATATTGAAAATCTTATATCTGAATATCTAAGTTCCAATTTTGAAAATCTTAGGGATTTTTTACTAACTAAAACAAAATAAAAAGAGAAGTTTTACTTCTCTTTATAGAGCAACTGGTTCTCCTAAATAATACCCTTGAGCACAATCTATATCAAACTCTTTTACTTTTTCATATATTTTTTCATTGGAAACAAACTCTGCAATTGTCTTTAAGTCAATTTTCTTAGTAAACTCAACAATAGTTTTTGTAACCATTTGTGATTTTTTATCTTTATCTAAATTCTTAATCATACTTGCATCAATTTTTAAATAATCAACATTTAAATTTATTAAATATTCAAAATTAGAATATCCTGTTCCAAAATCATCTATTGAGATAGTTGCCCCATATTTTTTAACTTTATCAATAAACTCTTTTACCTCATCAAAGTTTTCTATACCTTCAGACTCTAATATTTCAAAAGTTATATGATTAGCAATATTGTGTTTTTCAAACTCTTCTACTATAAAATCAACTATCTCTTTATTTGTCATATCATCTATTGTTAAATTTATTGAAAAACTCTTTTGCGTTCTTTTGCATGTATCAAATACTTTTTTAATCATGATATGACTTAACTGGAAATAGATTTTATTCTCTTTTGATATATCTAAAAAGTGAATAGGAACAATAAAGTCATCTTCACTCTCTTTTATTCTCATCAAGGCCTCATATTTTATTATCTCATTAGTTTTCAAATCAACTATAGGCTGAAAAAGTGGTACAATCTTATCTTCATCAATTGCTTTCATCAACCTTTTCGTCCAACTAATTCTATTTTCATACTCTTTTAATGTTCTCATCTCATCATTATAAGTTAAAAAACTTTTCTTCTGTTTTTTCGCTAACTTTAAAGCCATATCGGCATTTGAAAGTAAAAGAGTTGAACCATGGGATATACCAGCAGTTAAATTTAAAAATATCTTTTCATCAGAAGCTACTTGGAATTGATGTTTTCCTAAATTTGAAGTGATATATGATGCAATATTTTCAAACTCTTTAAGATCTATACTATTAGAAGATATTACTCCAAATTCGTCAGCATGCATCTTATAAACCTGTAAAGATTTTGGTAATAGCTCTAAAAACTTATCTTTTAACTCAACTAAGATTTTATCTCCAACTTCATGCCCGTATAGATTGTTGATTTGTTCAAATTTATCTATATTTATTATCATAAAAAGTATCTCTTTTGGGTTTTCAATATCTTCAAGAAGAGCTCTTCTGTTTTTTAAGTTGGTCAAACTATCATAATAAAATTGAAACTCAATAGAGTCTAACATCTCATTAAATATTATTTGCATAGATTTTATTTCATCAATATCATGACCTACTGTCACCCTTTGGGTTATATCTGTACTTTTTTTAATACTATTTGCGGTATTGATAAAATTACTAATTGGCTTTAGAAGATATCTATTAAAGTTTATAAAAAGTAGTAAAAAAACAACAATGGTAAACCCTACAATAAAAACTAAAAACATATTAATCATATCATTAAATGAGACTTTTAACTCTGTAACTGGATAGTTTATATTGATGACACCTAGAACATCACCATTTTTTGTGTTTACATGACATTTTTGGCACTTATTATTAGCTATTATTGGAAAATTGTATTTGATAATATTTGAATCAACTATATCTAGTGTTTCTTTACCCTCAAAGGCATTTTTTATACTAGGTATTGTTTCTCTTGCTATTTTATCTTCTTCTAATTCTCCAAATAGACTTGAAACCTTTTCTCCTCTATAAATAAATATCTCTAAATTTTTATCCACATTATTTAAACGAGCAATTGTATCTTGAATATCTTCTTTATTCCAACCTTTTTGCATTGCAGAATACATAGATTCAAAAACTAACATACTAGTTTTTTTTGCATCAATCTTCGCTAAATCTACAATGACCTTGTTTTTTAAATATTCACTATATAAGAAAGATATAATTAAAGTTATTACTAATAAAGAAGCTATCATCTTTGCAGTAATTTGATTGTATGTTAAGTTTTTCTTTTTCACAAATCTTTCCTAGATATAAAAATAATTTTTAAAATATAGTATTCTATTATTTATTTCCTTTAAGGAAACAAAAAATGTAATTATATAGCTATTAATAAAATATATAATTTAAATAAGCTATAATTATAAAATGAAAAAAGATATATTTAGACCATTTTTTGATACAAATACTAATAAATTAGATTTTATAAGATACAACACTATTGGTAAAAAGAAAAAAGAGTATTTTGATTATACAGCTTCTGGATTAGCCTTTAGACAAATAGAAAATCGCCTCAGAGATGTACTTGAAACATATGCAAATACACACTCAAAAGAATCATCAATGGCAAATATCACAAACACTTATTATGAAGAGGCGATTGAATCTTTACATAAAAGTTTAGAACTAAATGAAGAGTTTGCTCTTATTCCTACAGGGTGTGGTTCAACTGCTGCAATTAAAAAGTTTCAAGAACTAATTGGTATATATATCCCACCTGCTACTATAAAAAGATTTGGAATAAGTGTAGCCAAGAAAAAACTTCCTTTGATAATAGTAGGACCTTATGAACACCACTCAAATGAAGTAAGCTATAGAGAGGCTATTTGTGAAGTTCAAAGAATAAAATTAACCGATGAGGGTCTTATAGATTTAAGACAACTAAAAGAAGTACTTCAAGAAAATCGTCATAGAGAAATCATAGGATGTTTTTGTATAGCTTCAAATGTAACAGGGATAATCACTTGCTACAAAGAGATATCAAATCTTCTTAGAAAATATAATGCTTTGGTATGTTTTGATGCAGCTGCTAGTTCTCCATATATGAACATAGACTGCAACTACTATGATGCCCTATTTTTATCTCCACATAAACTTTTAGGAGGTCCTGGAAGCTGTGGATTATTAGTGATTAAAAAAGATTTAGTAGATCTAGAACTAAGCCCAACTTTTGCTGGGGGAGGAACAGTTACTTATGTAAATAACAATACCCAAGAATACGAAAAGAATATCACGGCAAGGGAAACAGCAGGAACACCAGGGATATTACAACTAATCCGCGCTGCCTTAGCTTATAATCTAAGAAATGAATTGGGATTTGATTTTATATTAGAAAGAAAAGAAAAACTATACAATCACTTAGTAAATGAACTTGAAAAAATTGATAATATTATAATTTATGGAAATAAATTCTCAAAAAATATAGGAATAGTATCTTTTAATATACAAAATATTAGTCCTTATAAAATTTGTGAAAATCTTTCTAAAAATGGAGGTTATCAAACAAGAGCTGGATGCTCATGTGCAGGGCCTTATGGTCATGATTTACTTAATATGAAAAATAAAGATGAACT
This sequence comes from Halarcobacter sp., assembly GCA_050296315.1. Classification (GTDB taxonomy): domain Bacteria; phylum Campylobacterota; class Campylobacteria; order Campylobacterales; family Arcobacteraceae; genus Halarcobacter. The sequence continues at coordinate 419,977 of JBNKRE010000002.1, read as the reverse complement.
AGATGGAAAACCTGGATGGTTAAGACTTTCTGTGCATTATTCTCAAACTATGGAAGATATAGATAATTTGATAAATGCATTAAAAGATTCTATTAATTTTTAGTTAAAACTTATTGAATATAATTGCATATGAAATTTTTTGTACTTATATTTTTAGGTGTAATGACACTATTTACACTACTTATTTCACGAAGGTTTGTTAGAAAACTTCACTTTAACGACAAGATAAAATTATATATAAATATCTTTTTGGCTGTAAACTTACTGGGAATTATAGGATATATGTATGCAAGATACAATCCTACTATACCTAACTGGACATACTTTTTATTGTCTATTCCTATTGGTATAATTTTTCTTTTATTTGTTGCAACTGTTATTTATGAAGTAGCTTCAAGGATTTTAGAAAAAACAACTATAAATTCTCAAAGAAGAGAGTTTTTTAAAAAGAGTTTTGATATTGGTTCAATATTAGCTGCAACTTCATTAAATGCAAAAGCGATGTATAATGCCAAACATATAGAACTTGAAAAAGTTGATGTTTTTATAAAAGATTTAAAAAAATCATACTCAATAGTGCAACTAAGTGATATACATATTGGTGGACTAATAGACCAAGAGTTTATAAAAAATTTAGTACAAAGAGTAAATAATCTAAATCCTGACCTTGTTGTTATAACAGGGGATTTAGTTGATACAAGTATAAAATATGCAAAAGATGCTTTAGATGAATTGAAAAATCTAAAATCTACTTATGGAACATATTTTATAGTTGGAAATCACGAATACTTCCATGGTGTAGAATCTATAATAAAATATGTAAATACACTAAATATTAAAACTTTAGAAAATGAAAATGTATATATAGGAGAAAAAGGCGAAGGGTTTTATTTAGCAGGTGTTTATGATGTCATTGGCAATAGAATTAATGCTTTTAAACCAGATATAAAAAAAGCTTTAGAAAAAACCTCAAACAGCCCAATAATTCTTTTAGCACACCAACCAAGGTTTATAAATGAAGTTAATAAAAAAGTTGATTTAGTCTTAAGTGGACACACTCATGGAGGGCAAATAGTACCTTTTAATCTTTTGGTAAAACTTCAACAACCCTATATAAAAGGTCTACATCAACACAATGAAAGCACTCAAATCTATGTAAATAAAGGCACAGGATTTTGGGGACCACCTATGAGACTTGGAGCAAGTAGTGAGATAACTCACATAAGTTTGATTCCTGCGTAAAGAACATCAATTTATCTAAAGATGTTCCCGTACTAGGGTTTAATTTTATATAGTCATTAACTTCTTTATAACAACTCTTCTATTTTGCTTGCAGGCATTGGTTTTCCAAAATAATATCCCTGCATCTCTTGGCAATCTTGATTTAGCAAAAACTTACATTGCTCTTGGGTTTCTACTCCCTCAGCGATTAGTTCCATCTTTAAACTCTTTGCAAGTCCTATAATAGCTTGAGTTATTGAAACATCATCTTCATTTTGAGGAACTCCTCGAACAAAAGATTGATCTATCTTTATCTTATTAAATGGTAAATGCTTCAAATACCCTAAACTTGAATAACCTGTTCCAAAATCATCAACAGAGAGTCTTATACCCTCTTCTCTTAGTTTTTCAAGTATTTTAACTATACGTTGGGTATCTCTTATTAGTGCACTTTCAGTGATTTCCAGCTCTATACAATCTGCTGATAAGCCAGAGTTTTTTACTATACTCATAACTTTATCGATAAAATCTGCTTGACGTAATTGTACTGCTGATACATTAACTGCCATAGTTAAACTAGGCAATCCTTTATCTTTCCATATTTTTGCTTGCTTACAAGCTTCTTTTAGAACCCAGTCTCCAATAGGATTAATCAAACCACTCTCTTCAGCTGCTGGGATAAATTGAACTGGGGAAATTTCTCCTTCCTTAGGATGGTTCCAACGAATCAATGCCTCAACACCAATTATCCGCCCACTAAATCCATCAACCTGAGGTTGATAATGCAGTACAAATTCATTATTAATAATAGCTTGTCTTAAGTTAGAGATCATATCAACACGATTAAGAACTTTAATATTCATCTCTTCATTAAAGAAATGATATTTACCCCCTCCATCTGCTTTGGATTGATACATTGCTGTATCAGCATTTTTAAGCAAAGTTATAATATCAGTACCATGTTGGGGATATATACTTATACCAATACTTGCTGAAATAACAAATTCATGTTCATCTACCAAAAAAGGTTTTTCAATAGCTTTAATTAAACGTTGAGCAGTATCAGATAGGGAAGAAGAATTTGGATACTCTTTTAACAAAATAACAAATTCATCACCCCCTTGACGACATATAATACTTTTATTATCAAGAATTTTTGTCAAACGTTTTGATACTTGAAGTAAAAGCTTATCTCCCACTGTATGCCCAAGGGTATCATTAACATCTTTGAAATGATCTAAATCAAGAAAAAGAAGGGCAATCTTAATCTTCTCTTCTTGATTTTTTGTTAATGAATTCATATACTCTTCCAAAAAAGTACGATTTGGCAAATCAGTTAAAAAGTCATGTTCTGCTAAATACTGTATCTCTTGTAATGTTTTTTCATAAGCAGAGGTCATACGATTAGCAAGGGCTAAAGCAGAATCATAACTTCTTAACCAAACAACTATCCAGCCAATCAATACAAAAGCCAAAACAAATATACCTACAATACTCCATATAAGTTGTCTATTCCATTCAAATAATTGATCTTTTACAGTATGAGATACAATGATATAAAGGGGATATTGCCCTACCTTTCGAGCGATATAATAGCGTTCTGTACCATCTTCTTCTAAGTTAGAAGTATAACTTTTCTCTAAATCTTTACTTTTTACAAAATCACGCAAAATACTACTATCTATAGTTTTTCCTAATTGACTTTGCATTTGTGGTGAACTAGTAGCTATAATTTGAAGTTTATCATTAAATAAAGTAATATTATGATGCTTACTTAAATCTAAAGAAGCATAAATACTTTGAAAATATTCAGCACGTACAGCAGCCTGAATCAATCCAGCAAACTCTCCTTTTTCATTTACTATTGCGCGACTTAGTGTTACTACCCAATTGTGAGTAATACGAGCATATAATGGTTTTGATATCACTAATCCACCATAGGGATTATCACGATTACGTAAAAAATAGCCTCGATCACTGATGGTTGCAGAATATAAAATACCACTGGCATCATAAATAAAATGTCCAGCTGCATTTGATACACGTAAACTTTGAGATTCCCCAATCAACGCAAGATGAGAAGCTAATATATTGTTTATAACAGAAGTTTTTGGTCTAGATTCTTCTGACTTATTGGATAATTGTAATTGTACTGATAATAAAGCTGTATCAATTTTTTTTAATGTTGCTTCTGCATGACTAACAAGAATCTTCGATAAGCTTGATTGTTGAGCATAACCTGTTTGCAACTCTCGCTCTCTTGCATAATTTAGGTTAAGAGAGACAAGAACTGTATAACTAACAAAAGCAAGTATCCCAAAAGCAATAATTGCAATACGCCGTCCCAGTTTAGGATGAGAATATATTTGATTTTGATTTTTAATGTTATCGTATTTTTCAATCATAAAATTTGACTCTTTTATATACTAAGTATAAATATGAAAAAAGATATCTATATCTCTTTATAAAACTAAATTCTTTACTTTTTTCTCGTTATCCATCTCCTACGAAGTTTCCAAATATTCATAATATTAAAGAATTAAAGAACTTTACTACAACTTTAAATTTTATATTAAATAGGCTTAATTCTAAGATAGAAACTATTTACAAAACATACTATAGATAAAGGTTTATTAATCATTAGTAATAATCTTTGATTTATATCAAGGAATTTATAAATAGATTATAATAAACTTTTGTTATGGAAATAAAAAAGTTCAATGAAGAAACAACTACCTTAAAAAAGTTTTTTGAGTTTTATTGTGATAGAAAACATACAAATCAAATAAAAACAAAACTTACTTTGATATACAAAGATGCAAATATTTCTTTAAATTTAAAGCTATGTAAAGAGTGTTTAGAAAAAATAAATTATTCTTTTCAACGTCTCCAAGAGTGTTCCCATGAAATAAAACCAAAATGTAGAAAATGCCCCACCCCTTGCTATGAAAAAAAACAATGGAAAGAAACAGCAAAAATCATGAGATATAGTGGGATAAATCTAAAATTTTTGTCATTGAAAGATTTGTTAGATTAGTTGTATAATGATTATTTGTTACTTAAAAATGAAAGATTTATTACAAATCTCTACTTCGAATATATTTTAATACATTATATGTCTTGGTTCAAGGTTTATATAACTAGATAAAGCATCAAAACTTTCATTTAGTTCAATCTCTTTTTTAATATATGCGACGCATTTTAGTTCAAAATATTTCATAATAATTCCTATTTTTAAAAAATATGGATTTATTATATAAAAAAATCGTCACAAAATGCGTCACAAAACCCATGATTTTTAGGTTTTGTTTTAAAATTTTATTTAATGTACTGGATTAATTGTTAATAATGCAACAACAATACTAAAAATAGAAATTGTCATAGCTATAAAATATTCGTTATTTCTTTTTTGAATAGTTTTCAATACTTGCCTCCTAGATTAGAAGGAGTAAGAAAAACTCCTTCTATTTAATCTCTATAGTTTTTTTATTTTTTGCTTCATCAAATTTTGGGATAACTACTTCTAAAACTCCGTTATCGCTTCTTGCTTCTATATTTTCAGTATCAATGTTATCTGGTAGTGTAAAGCTTCTAGAAAACTTACCAAATGAAGTTTCAACTTTATAATAATCCTCCTCTTTTACTTCCTCTTTCATATTTCTTTCACCAGAAATTGTTAAGACATTTTTATTTATATCTACTTTTATATCCTCTTTTTTAACTCCTGGCAAATCCACATCAATATGAAACGCTGATTCTCCCTCTCTTGTATTTACCACAGGGACAAAAGCATTTACTCCTTCGTTTGTAGTTGGATAATTATAAAAACTTTTTTCTAACTCTCTCATTTGTTTAAATGGATCAAATCTTGTTAATAACATTTTTAACTCCTTTAAATATTTTTCTTGAGGTTTTCCCTATCAAGTTAATGAAATTATAACAATATTTTTAGCACTTGTCAATACAAAGTGCTAGTTTACTTAACTATTTTTTTATCTTATTTGATATAGTTCCCTATTTATAGATATTTTAAGGATTAAAATACCTTAGCATTTTTAGTTCAAAAGTGCTAATATTGATTGTTTTTATGATGATTTAAAGATACTTTGTCTAGATTAAATCTATTTTTTATAATATTTTCTTTGTTATATCAAATTATAAAATATATACGTAACTAACATATAATTTTTATAAATATTTTATAAACTCCATTCTAGATAAATTTGTCAAAAAATAAAAAAGTTTCAACTAAATAAGCTTTATATTTCTGTATAATCACAACAACAAATTATTAGTAGGATTTTAAAATGGCTCTAAAAGTTGTAATCTCTCATAAAACAGCATATAAATACGATAAAAAAGTTTCAATGTCTCCACATATTATAAGGCTTAGACCAGCTCCACATAGTAGAACACCTATAGAAGCCTATTCATTAAAGATAAAACCTGAGAATCATTTTATAAATTGGCAACAAGATCCATTTGGGAACTACCTTGCAAGACTAGTTTTTCCTGAAAAAACAGACCACTTTAGTGTAGATGTAGAAATCATTGCTGATATGATTACAATAAATCCCTTTGACTTTTTTGTAGAAGATGGAGCAAAAGAGTTTCCATTTGATTACAAAAAGGATTTAAGAAAAGAGTTAACACCTTATTTAGAGATAGAAGAGGATAGCAAAGAACTTCAAGATTTTGTAGATAGTATTGATAAGAGTAAAAAACCTATTATTGACTTTTTAGTTGAAGTAAATCAAAAAATCCATAACACCTTAAACTATACAGTAAGAATGGAACCAGGTGTACAAACTCCAAAAGAAACTTTAGACAAAAAACTTGGAAGCTGTAGAGATTTTGCTTGGCTTTTTGTTCAAACGCTGAGACATCTTGGCTTAGCAGCAAGATTTGTATCTGGATATTTAGTACAACTAACAGCAGATGTTAAATCTTTAGATGGTCCAAGTGGTCCAGAAGAGGATTTTACAGATTTACACGCTTGGACTGAGGTTTATGTCCCAGGAGCAGGATGGATTGGACTGGATAGTACGAGTGGATTATTTGCAGGAGAAGGGCATATCCCACTAGCATGTACTCCAAACTATAACAGCGCACATGCTATTGAAGGTTTGATGGATCCATGCGAAACAGAGTTTACTTATGAAAATAAAGTTACAAGAATCTTTGAATCTCCAAGAGTTACAAAACCTTATAGACAAGAGCAATGGGATGAAATATACAAATTAGGTTTTAAAGTAGATGAAGATTTAGTAGAAAATGATGTTAGACTTACTATGGGTGGAGAGCCTACTTTTGTATCTATTGATGATATGGAATCTGATCAATGGAACACAAAAGCTGATGGAGAACACAAAAGAGAGTTAGCAAACAATCTATCAAGAAGAATATTAGACTCCACTACAAATGGTGGTTTGCTTCATCATGCCCAAGGTAAATGGTACCCAGGTGAACCACTTCCAAGATGGCAAACAACTGTTTATTGGAGAAAAGATGGACAGCCTGTATGGAAAGATACAAACTTATTAGCTAATAAAAATGAAACTTATCCATATACTACCGAAGATGCAAAGAGATTTTTATCAACCCTATCTTTAACTTTAGGGGTTAGTGATGAAAATATTATCCCAGCTTACGAAGATCCTGTTTATTATATTATGAAGGAGTTTGAACTTCCAATTGATATTGACCCTATGAAATATGATTTAAAAGACCCCTTAGAAAGAAGAACTATAGCTCAAAAACTTCAACAAGGACTAAATAGTGAAGTTGGTTATGTATTGCCTTTAGATTTTGGAAGAACAAAATGGATAACCTCAAAATGGGAGTTTAAAAGAGGTTACCTTTTTTTAAGTGCTGGTAACTCACCTTTAGGACTTAGACTTCCTTTAGACTCACTAATAGTTAAACCACATATTGAGATAGAAAAAAGTTTTGAGCCCGATTTATTTGCTTCATATCCTGCTTTAGGAGATTATATCTCACCTGTGAAAAAAAGAGCCAAAGAGATTAGTTCAAAAACAACACAACAAAATAGTTATAATGTATTTGTAAGAACAGCTATTAGTATAGAGATAAGAGATGAAAAACTTTGTATTTTCTTACCTCCTATTAAAAGTACAGAGGCTTTCTTAGACCTAATTGCTTCTATAGAACAAACTGCAAAAACTTTAGATATGGCAGTTATTATTGAAGGTTATGAACCACCAGAAGATCTTAGAACAGATAGGATAAAAGTTACTCCAGACCCTGGTGTTATTGAAGTAAATATCCAGCCAGCTTCATCATGGCAAGAGTTAAGTGATAACTTACTTAAACTTTATGAAGATGCAAGAGTTTGTAGACTTGGAACTGAGAAATTTATGGTAGATGGAAGACATACAGGAACAGGTGGTGGTAACCATGTTACAATTGGTGCGGCTAAACCTAGTGATTCTCCACTTCTTAGAAACCCAAATCTACTAAGAAGCCTTATCACTTTTTGGCAACATCACCCAGGATTATCATATTTGTTTAGTGGAGCTTTTATAGGTCCCACTTCACAAGCACCAAGGGTAGATGAAGGGCGAATTGAAAATCTGTATGAGTTAGAGATTGCTTTTTCACAGATTCCAGAAGATGGAGATGTTCCTTTTTGGCTGACTGACAGACTATTTAGGCATATGTTAACAGATATTACAGGAAATACTCATAGAAGTGAGTTTTGTATAGATAAGTTATATTCTCCTGATAGTAGTTCTGGAAGACTTGGTATTTTAGAGTTACGTGCCTTTGATATGCCACCTCATTCACAAATGGCACTTTTACAAATGTTATTAGTAAGAGCTTTAGTATCATGTTTTTGGAGGAACCCTTATAAACATAAACTTGTTCGTTGGGGAACAAGACTACACGATAAATTTTTACTTGAATATTATGTAAAACAAGATATTAAAGAGGTAGTTGATTTCTTAAATGACAATGGTTATGAATTTAAACTTGATTGGTTTGACCCATTTTTTGAGTTTAGATTTCCTTTATATGGTATGACAACAATTGAAAATATGAATGTTGAGATACGAGCTGCGATTGAGCCTTGGCACGTATTAGGGGAAGAGTCAAGTTCACAAGGTACAGCAAGATATGTGGACTCTTCTGTTGAAAGACTTCAAGTGAAAATTGAAAACTACAACGAAGAAAGATACACTTTAGCTTGTAATGGTGTTCAAATTCCTCTTTCAAAAACAAATATTGAAGGGGAGTATGTTAGTGGTGTAAGATATAGAGCCTGGCAACCATGGTCAGCACTTCATCCAACGATAGGAGTTGATACCCCTCTTACTTTTGATATTATAGATAAATGGAATGACCGTTCAATTGGGGGATTTAACTATTTTGTTTCCCATCCAGGGGGTAGAAGTTATGATAGTTTCCCTGTAAACTCATATGAAGCAGAATCAAGAAGAATCAATAGATATTGGGACTTTAATCATTCTCAAGGGGAAGTTGTGGATTTTGATCCTATTGTAAGTTCATCAAAAAATACTATTTTTGCAAATGGTGCTAAAAGAGCTATTATAGAGAAAAAAGGTTTAGAAAAATTGTATTTCCATAAAATGCCAAAAAATAAAGAATACCCACATACATTAGATTTAAGACAAAGGTGGACAAAACACTAAATGGATATTTTCGATACTTGTAAGTTAGACTCGTCTTTTGATGAGATGTTCGATAAAGAATGTAATGTAAAAGAGCATTGGGAAGATATAAAACTATCTTTAGAAAATGCAGGATTAGAAAAACTCGAACAAAAACAAACAGAGATTGATTGGAGATTAGAAGACAATGGTGTAACATACAATGTTTACAATGACCCAGAAGGAAGTAACAGAAGGTGGAATCTTGACCCGATTCCCTTTGTATTAACATCACAAGAGTGGGAAACAGTATCAAAAGGTTTAAATCAAAGAGCAAAACTCTTAAATCTAATATTTAAAGATTTATATACTGAACAAAGATTAATAAAAGAGGGAATAATCCCTCCAGAGATAATCTTTGCTCATAAAAGTTTTTTACCTGAAATGTTCAATTTCCAAAATAAAGATTATTATACTATGAGGTTTTATGCTACAGATATTAGCAGAGGACCTGATGGTAAATTTTGGGTAATAAATGATAGAACACAATCCCCATCTGGTCTTGGATATGCCATTGAAAACCGTCTAACCATGAACTCAATCTTAACTGATTTATATCCAAAAGTTGAACTTAAAAAGATTGCAGGTTTTATAGAAGGATATAAACAAATGCTTGTTAATCTTGCAAGTAAAAAAAGTGAAACTCCTCTAATAGTTTTATTGACACCAGGTCCACATAACGAGACCTACTTTGAGCATTCATATCTAAGTTCATTTTTAAATTTAACTTTGGTTCAAGGGGAAGATTTACTTACAAAAAACAATCAACTATGGCTTAAAACATTAAGTGGTTTAAAAAAAGTTGATACCATAATACGACGTGTTGACTCACAGTTTTGTGATCCATTGGAATTACAAAACACCTCTTATCTCGGTGTTGCTGGACTTGTAAATGTTCTTAGAAATGATAACTTATCAATGATAAATCCAATAGGTATAGGTATTTTGGAAAATGTGGGATTAAATCCATTTATGAAAAATATTGCAAAATTCTTTTTAAATGAAGATTTAATTTTACCACAAATAGCTACTTGGTGGTGTGGACAAAAAAAAGAATTAGATTTTGTAATTCAAAATATTGATAAATTGATTATCAAAAAGATTGATAAAACGGAAAAAATAGAAGTATATTTTGGTAACCAGTTAACACAAGAAAAAAAAGATAGCTTAATAAAAAAGATTTTAGTATCTCCTACTTTTTATGTTGGGCAAGAGATTATTGATTTTTCTACTGTACCTTCATACTCATCAAATAAGATTGAACCAAGAAATGCTGTAATTAGAGCTTTTTCTTATCTAAAAGATGACAACTATGAAGTAATGCCAAGTGGTTTAGTTCGAGTATCAAACAAAAAAGATTCTTTAGTTGTTTCTAACCAAAAAGGGGGAACAAGTAAAGATTTATGGATATTAGGAAAAGATGAAGAGGAGATATTTAGTACTATTACCAGACAAAAAGAGTTTTTAGATACTAGATTGGAAAATATCTCTACAAAGCGAGCTGAAAACTTATTTTGGCTTGGAAGATATTTAAATAGAGCTATTATTACAACAAGAATGTTACGATTCAATCTAAAAAGTCTACTTAATCTAAATAGATATGAAGATAGAAATCTATCAAAGACTAGTACCCAAATATTAAACATATGTTTAACTCATTTAACCATGACTTATCCAGGTTTTTTAGAGGAAAAAGAAGAGATAAAACCAATAGCTGAAATCACTTCTATAATTCAAGATTCTACAAGAGTAGGTTCTTTGTCATTTACACTTTCAATGCTTAGTAATATCAATGCAAATATAAAAAACCTTCTTACAATGGATGCTTGGAGAGTATATGAAAAGATGCAAAGAACATGGTTTTTATACACAAAAAGAAAAATTCTCTCAAATAGAGAACATATAAATGAGTTAGATAAACTTCTTATTTATCTTATTGCTTATAAAGAATTGATAGATGAAAGTATCTCAAATGATCAGGGTTTGATCCTTTATGATATTGGGTGTAAATTAGAGGTTTCTTTATTATTAATATCTAAAATGAGATCACTATTAACTACAAAACTTGATAAACTATTAGAATATGATATATTAGATTCTATGATGAACTCATATGAAAGTTACAACGCCTATCGAGCACACTATAAATCAACCTTGGATTTAGAAAATGTAGTAGAATTTTTACTTTTTAATACAAAATATCCTAAATCTTTAATTCATATTATTGATGAATTATTAAGAAAATTAAAAGAGCTTCCAAATAGTTCTACAACAGTTTATTTAGATAGTTTTGAAGAACCAATTTTTAAAGTCTTCTCAATGTTAAAATTAACAAATGCAAAAAAATTGTTAGAAACAAAAGAGGAAGATTTTGTATATTTGGAACTAGACAAATTTTTAGCACAAATATCTGATTTATTAGCTCAAACATCAGAAGAGCTTACTAAAACCTATTTTTCACACTATAATGAGTAAAAATGATATACGAAATATTTCACGAAACAAAATTTAAATATCCTACAATGGTAACCTTCAGTCACAATATAGCAAGACTTACTCCAAAAAATTCACCAAGACAAAAAGTATTAAAACATACTATTGAGATAAGTCCAAAACCTTACGAAACAAATGAATTTGTAGATTATTTTGAAAATAATAATACCTATATGCTAATAAGAGAAGCCCACAAAACCTTAACTATTGTTTCATATTCAAAGGTTGAATTATTGGAAGATAAGATAGAAAACTATATACAAAGTGCAAAACAAACAACAATAACTTATGCTCAATTAAAACAAAGACTTTCTGAACATAATAGTGAAGATGCCTTAGCTTTTCAATATCTTTTTGAAACAGACACTATCCCTATGCCATCACAAGAGATAAAAGATTATGTTTTACAATCTTTTAGTGATGATAGGTCTATTTTTGAAGCTACTAATGAGTTTATGCAAAGAATTTTTACTGACTTTGAATTTGTATCAGGGTTTACAGATATAACAACACCTATAGAAGAGGTTTTCAAAGAAAAAAAAGGGGTTTGTCAAGACTTTGCACAATTTGCAATCTCAGCTCTTAGAAGCATTGGTATACCTACAAGATATATGAGTGGATATATTCAAACTTATCCTAAAAAAGGTGAAAAAAAACTTTTTGGTTCTGATGCATCTCATGCTTGGTTTTCCATATATATTCCTGATTTTGGTTGGTTAGATTTTGACCCAACAAACAATAAAATCCCAAATCATGAATATATAATTTTAGGATATGGAAGAGATTATTTAGATATCTCTCCACTTAAAGGTGTTGTAAAAAGTAGTGGAGAGAGTAAACTTAGTGTAAGAGTTAATGTTCAACAAATAGAAGAGGAAAACTCTCAACAGCAAGTACAATCACAAGTTCAGACTAACCAATCTTAGCTACTCTAAAAGCTACAGCGTTTTCATAAATTAAAGAATCATTATAAAAACAGGTAATCATACCATCACAAGGGGATAAAAATTGATGGGAAACATTTCCCTCTAAAGAATCAATTATCTCCCCAATAACTTGGTTTTTATTAACATAATTTCCAGGTATCTCTTTTGGGATAAATATCCCACTTTTTGGACTTTTTATCACATCAATCTCGGCTGTTTTTATAACAGTTGATTCATAACCATTAAAAATTGAAAAATCAATCACTTTTGATTTATTCATAAATCTTAAAATAGCTTGGTTAATCTGACTTGAGATTTTTTTATCCACATGTTTTATGGTAGGACACATAATAGAATATGCTTTTGTCCCCCATAATTGCCAATTGTATTGTAAAGTTACACTATCTATTGATTTCATTTTCCTATGGTGCATAAATTTAAAACCAAATCTCTTTGCACCTTTTAAATCCTCAAATCCACTTTGAAAAAGTTTTATATATGGGATACAATTTACAGGGTCATGCCTTTTTTCTAAAATTATTCCATATTCATACCCTTGTAAGGCATCAAAAACCTTTTTTGCTATTCTTTGTGTTGTTTCACCCAAATCATAACCAGGAAACATCATATTTATATTTGTATTATCTAGTGGCCAAAACCTTTTTGCTGTATTAAAAGCATAATGATTTATAGAAGGGATAATTAAAATATCTCCTCTTATCTTTTTTTTATCAATCTTATTATTGAAGAAATCTACTAATTTTGAGGCACAATATAATGGTAAAATCCCTTCTCCTTCCATCGCACCAACTATTGCAACTTTTGGAGCTTTTTTGCTTTTACCTTTAAATAAAAAACCTTCTACAACAAGAGGTTCTCTACTTAAAGATTCTATTCTTAAGATTTCAATTTTCTTCACATTTTTCTCCAAAAATTCTTGCTAATAAGGAACCTTCATATACAACTGGATACTCTCTTAATGTAAATAAAATACCCCCATTTGGAGCAAATAATTCACTTAGCACCTCTCCTGTAAGAGGATTAACAATTTCACCAATTTTTTGATTTTTTTCTATAATATCACAATGGTCTAAAGATGGCACAAAAAGTCCACTTTTTGGTGCATTTATATAAAAAACTTCCCCTTTTTGTGAACTAAAAGGTTTTCTAATCTCAAATTTTTCAGAACAATCTATCATTTTCTCTTTTTTCATTAGATTTAAAATACCAATTAAAAGTTGATTTCCATACTCTTTTGTAAGACGCATACCTACACCCATCTCTACAACTAAAGTTTTTGTTCCTAATAGATTAAGTGTATGAGAAAATGTAGCTTCTAATACCGTAACGGCATCATGTATCCAGATAAAATCACAATTAAGTTGTTTAGCAAGAGGTAAAGTTTCTTTTGAGAATTGCTTATTAATCCTGATTTGAGGAATCTCTCTTAAAAAAATATTACTAGAGTGTATATCAATAGCAATATCACTTCCTTTTATATCTTGTGCTAAAGCATGAACTACCTGTCCAGGTAAAAACTCATTTTCACTTCCTGGAAAAGCTCTATTTAAATCAACATCATATCCTGGAAAACTTCTAGTAATAGTATCTATACCTAAAGGGTTAATTGCTGGATAAATATCAACTATTGAATTTAGTTTTTCACTATTTTCATTAAGCCATTTTGCAAGTAGATAAATAACTAGTTGCCCCTCTAACTCATCACCATGTATTCCACTAACTATAGAGATTCTTTTTAGCTTTTTACCCTTTTTATTCAAAGGTTCAAACCTAGTTCTTTTTATAGATAATTTTTCCCCAACAGGGAGTTGTGAAGTGAAAATTTCTGTTGTTTTCATTCGTCCTCAACTATAATTTTGTTTATTTTTCCATTTATTGAATTTAATATAGTATCGTAAGATTCTCTCTCTCCATGAGGTACAAACTGTGCCTCTGGGTTTAATCTTAAAACAATACTATCTATCTCATCCATAATAACTAGTGAAAATGTTTTATTCCTTTTTAATCTTAAATGAAAATCTACCTTTTCAACAAGTTTCCCAAGTCTAATAAAATAATCACTTGTATTTCTTTCTTGTTTTCTTGTCATCTCTCCCCAAATTTCACTAATTCTTGAAGATAATTTTTCAATAAAGGCACAATCAATATTGATATGGTCATTATTGGCTTGTTTTAAAAGCTCCGAAACTTCTATTATTGAACCAAAAGCATTTGTATCTATATATGCTCTTGAGATAATGGCATTTTCTCTAACATAACTTATCAAAGCATAAATATTTGATTCATGTTCACCAAAAGTTGCTTCATATAAAAACTCATTTGCATTTTTATATTTTATATCTATTTCCAGTCTTTTAAAAAGTTTTTTACCTACAGCTTTATCCACATCAATAATTTGATCAAAAGTGTTTACTATTTCCATTAGTGTAGACTCAATTCTTTCTAAATATCTCCCTAACCAATAAAGATTATTTGCTACATTTGCTGTTAATAATTGTTCCATTTTAAGCCTCCACAACCCAAGTATCTTTAAACCCTCCACCTTGAGAAGAGTTTACTAAATAGTTACCAGCTTCTATTGCATACCTTGTAAGTCCGCAACTCCATACTTTGGGTTCTTCTGACATAACTACATATGCTCTAAAATCAGCCTTTCTTTCCACTATTTCGTCATTGATATAACAATCTTCATCATAAAATTCTATTAACTCTTGGGCTATAAATCTTCTAGGATTTGCTTCAATAATTGTTTTTAAATCTTGTAGTTGAAGTTTAGACATAGCATGACCAAACATGACTCCATAACCACCAGCTTCTGCAACATCTTTTATAACTAATTTATCAATATTATCAAAAATATATTTTTTGTCTTTTTCAAAATATGGTAAATAAGTAGGAGCATTTTTTAGTATTGGTTCTTCATTTAGATAATATTTAATCATCTGAGGAACAAAATAGTAAATACCTTTATCATCAGCTACACCATTTCCTGGTGCATTCATAATAGCTACATTTCCTGCTAAATATGCTTCCATGATACCTGGAACACCTATTAAGCTTTCTTCATTGAAAAATTTTGGATCTAAAAATTCATCATCTAATCTTCTATATACTGAGCCAACTTTTACTTTTTTGCCATTGTAGTTTTTAAAATATAATATCTTATTTTCAACTACTAATTCACTATTTCGAACAAGTATAGCACCTGTAATATCAGCTAAATATGCATGTTCATAATATGCAGAATTAAACCTTCCCGGAGTTAAAACTACATTTATACCTTCACAATTTACATAATTCATTGATTCTTTTAAAATTGTTGCATAATCTTTTATGGGTTTTATCTCCATCTTTTCAAAAAAATCTGGATATATCTTTCTAAAAGTATTTCTAATTGATAGGGGATAACTTGCACCACTTGGTACTCTTAAATTATCTTCTAAAATAATCCATTCATTTGAAACACTATCTTTTACCAAGTCAATACCATTAATATGTGTTCTTAACTTTTTTGAAGGGGAAAAACCTTGTAGTTCTTTCAAATACCCCTTTGCCTCATATATAAACTCTTCAGGTACAATTTTTTGTTTTACAATTTTTTTATCAGTATATAAATCTTCTAAAAAAAGGTTCAAAGCCTTTATTCTTTGACTTAAACCCTTTTCCAGTGTTTCATACTCTTTAGAGGTCATAATTCTTGGAATAACATCAAAAGGTAAAGATCTTTCGATAAAATTCCCATCTTTATATAGGTTAAAGTTAACCGCAAACTTATCCATATATTTTTTAAATTCTTTTACTTTTTGTCTATCTTGATTAGAAAAAATATCCCAAAAAGTTTCTGTAACTACCTTTCTATCATCTGCCAATATACACCTCCAAGATAATCTTATTCATTTTATTACTATTTATATAAAAGCATACTAAATAACTGAAGTTTCATAGTTTATAAAATATACAATATTATAAATATTTTACATGAACATAAAATATTAAATGTTATATAAAAAATTTAAAGGGGGATTTTTATTATAAAAGTTGTCCCTTTGTTTTCTTCACTTTTACAATCAATCTTACCACTTAGATTTATTGTAACTAAATTATAAACTATATTTAAACCTAATCCTATTGAACCATTTTTTCTATTTGTTGTAAAAAAAGGCTCAAATATTTTGGATAAATTTTCTTCTAAAATACCCTTTCCGTCATCACTATATTCTAAAACAAAAATATTTTCTTCAATTCTTGCACAAAAAGTGATAATACCTTTATCTGCTTCATTATAGGCATGCTCTAAAGAATTTGAAATCAATTGGGTAAGTATTTGGGCAAAAAAGCCCGGATAAGAGTTGATCTCTAACATATCATCACATTCTGTTTTAAACTCTATATTTCGTTCTTTTATTTGACTATCCATACTAATTAAAATACCTCGTATATAGTCATTAACTTTAAAAACTCTTTTTAATTCACTAGTTTGATCCACTGCAACTTGTTTAAAATTTTCTATTATCTTTTCTGTTTTCTTTAGATTTGACACAATAACTTTTACAATCTCTTCTGAATTTTTAAGATGGATTTCCAACTCCTCAGAAGAGATTAAATTCTCTTTATATTTAAAACTTAAATTTTCACAAAGATATTCTAAATGTGAGGCACCTGTAACTCCTACGGCAATTGGGGTACTAATCTCATTGGCAACTCCTGAGACTAAACTACCAAGACCAGCTAATTTTTCAGATTCAATAAGTTTATTCTGAGTTACTTTTAGATTTTCAATAGAAACTTCAAGTTCATCATTCGATTCTTGCAAATCAAGATTTTTATTTTCTAATTCTAGTTCTAATATCTTTTTATCTTGAATATCTCTCCACACAGCATGTATTAAAACCTCTCCATTTATAATTATTTTTGTTAATACAATTTCGCACCAAAACTCTTCTTCGGTTTTCTTTTTATGAAGCCATTCAAATCTTACACTGCCTTTTTCTATACAATTTTTAATATATTCATTTGCTAATGTATTAGAATCTACTCCATTTGGTTGAAATTTTGCTGATATATCATCTATTGTTAACTTCAAGAACTCTTTTTTATCATCAATTTCTAACATTTTTAAAAGTGCCCGATTACAATCAATAAATTTATCATCTATTGCTAAACTTATTCCATCTGAGGAGTCATTAAAAAGTGTTTCAAAAACTTTTTTTTCTTCTTCTAACTCTTTTGTTCTAAGTCTTACATCTTCTTGAAGTTTACTATTAAATGATAATATTTTTTCCTCTTGCTGTTTTAACTGTTCAATATCTTCAACAATTTTGTCTCTCATTTTTGCAAAATTTGATGTTAATATTTTTAACTCTTTTACTCCTGTTACTTTAATCTCTGTATCTAAATTTCCAGATGCAATTCTTTTTGAAACTGTAGTTAACATATCAATAGGTTTTAACACATTTCTAACTATCAATATAATAATTAGTGAAATCAGAAGAACAATTATTAGGGATACAGTTAAAAATATCTCTCTAAATATATATAATTGTTCATATTTAACATCCGTACTAACTCTATAACCTATAATCCAATCCCAAGGTTCATAATATTTAAAAATAACCCATCTGCCATTGTTTTGCCTTATAATATCGAAATTACCATTTCTACTTTTTAATATATTTTTATACTCTTTTTTATTTTTATATAAATGAGCATTTTCTTTATTATATGTTCTATGCAATATTACAAAACCATTTTCATCTATAATAAAAGGGAAAATATCTTTCTTATTTTTATCAAAAACTTTTTGTACAATATCTAAAGTCCCTTTTTTAAATGACTCTTCATAGGATTTTTCCATTTGTGTTTTTAAAAGTGTTTCATATTTTTGATTTATTAGATAGATTATATTATCAATCTTTTCATTATATATTTTCTCTTGTGAGATATCTATCTCTTTTTTTAAATAATGATATGTAAAATAAAAAATAGTACCAATACCAATAGTTATAACTAAAAGACTTGAGATTAGAAGTTGTGTTTTTAAAGAGCTATTTTTTATCATTTTACTAAGCTCGCATTGTCGATTAATTCAAAAGGGAAAACTATATTAAGCTTTTTTGCCAAAGTTGTATTTATATAAATGTTTGCTTTTTTATTTACAACTATTGGTATATTTTTTATATTTTCACCTTTTAAAACTCTAAGGGCTGTATTTGCTACCCACTCACCTTGCTCTTCTGGTTTCGTTGTATACCCTAAAACAGACAATTTCATAACATCGTAATCCCAAGTTACAATAGGTATTTTAATATGTTCTTTCACAAAATTTTCAAGCTCTTTTTCATATTTCGTCCACCCTTTAATAGCTCCGCCATTTCCAATAAGAAGTATTCCTGCACTATTTTGTAAATCTTTGAAATTTTCTTTCCATTTATCTACGTTTTTTACAAACCTTGCATCTATTTTTTTACTTAGTCTCTTCTCAAAAAACATAACTTCATTTATAGAACTAAAAGAATCTCCCTTTAAATATGCTACTTCTTCTTTTTTTAAATATGATTTTAGTGTCTCAATCATTTCTGCAATAAGCTGAACTTCTTCCATTCCAGTTATATTTCTAGGTAGTTGTTCATACTTCTTTATACTACCATTTATCCCACAAAAAATAATTGGAATTGTTGAATCCCTAAAATGAGGCAAAATCACATATTTAAAAGCATTGTCATCGGAGGTTATAATCACATCAGGTTTAAAATCTTCAATTTGATTTTTGATTTTTTGAGCTATTTCTATTTTATAGGCTTCATTATTATTTCTTTTAGAGTCCATTTCAACTCTTTTGAATTCAATGGGTAAGCTAGATTTTAGAAGTGTATCTTTTATACTTTTTTCAATCCCATCACTCCAATAAAGCCCAGAGTGATAGGAGTTGATATAAAATATCTTTTTCTTTACAATAATATTTTGTGCTTTTATAAAGCTAAAAAATAAAAACAATAAAAAGAAAAGAAAAGATATTTTTTTCATAATAAATGCTTTTTATTTATTATAACACAAACTTTTCAAATTATAGTAGCTTGGATTAATTAGTTATAACTATGAAGCTAGTTACAATAGTAATAAAATATATTCCAATTACTATTAAATAATCATTTATATTTGTATTTATGTTATTCATTTTTTTCTCCTTTTTTATAGGAGAAAAAATCTCCTATATTATTTTTGTTCTTTTGTTTATCCTCTTGCAAACATCATCGGACATCAATTTTTTCCTTAAATTTAATTTCCAAAAAATCTGGACATAAAAAAAGGGGAAAGAGCCAAAAGCTCCTTCCCCTCTTGTCTAAAATTTAATTTCTTAAATTTTATTCGGCGAATTTAGCCTTTTTTGCAGCTCTTTTTCTAACTGTCGGATCTAGATCTCTTTTTCTAATTCTGACAGTTTTTGGAGTAACCTCTACAAGCTCATCTTCTTCGATCCACTCTAATGCATTCTCTAATGACATCACTCTTGGTGGAATAAGCTTAATAGCATCATCACTACCACTTGCCCTTACGTTTGTAAGTGCCTTACCTTTAATTGGGTTAACATCTAAATCATTATATTTTGCATGTTCACCAATAACCATCCCTACATAAACCTTATCTTGAGGTTTAATGTACATAATCCCTCTTTCTTGTAAATTAAAGATGGAATACCCTAAAGCTTCCCCTGCTTCCATAGATACAAGTGCACCATTTTTTCTAGTCTCTACTGTTCCAGAATATGGTCTAAACTCTAAAAAGGAGTGGTTCATTACACCCTCACCTTTTGTATCTGTCAAGAACTCTGTCCTTATACCAATTAAACCCCTTGCAGGAATCTCAAACTCTAACCTTGTAAATCCAGCACCCATAGGAACCATATTTGTCATATTTGCTTTTTTCTTTCCAAGCTTTTCAATGATTGTTCCCGAATATTCATCTGGAGTATCAATTACAAGGTGTTCAAATGGTTCATAAGTTACACCATTTTCCTCTTTTGTAATTACCTCTGGCCTTCCAATAGAGAACTCAAAACCTTCTCTTCTCATATTTTCAGCTAAGATTGTAATTTGAAGCTCACCTCTTCCGTTTACTTTAAACTTACCTTCACCAATTTGTCCATAATTCATAGCAATATTTGTATTCATCTCCGCTTCAAGTCTTTCTTGAATCTTATTTGAAGTTACAAACTTACCTTCAGTACCAGCTAATGGAGAATCATTTACTGCAAATGTAACAGATAAAGTTGGCTCTTCAATATGCATTGGATCTAGTGGCATTGGATTTGCAGGATCACATAAAGAATCTCCAACATCAATAGTCTCAAAACCTGCAACAGCACAGATATCACCTGCTCCCGCTGTTTTGATTTCAATTCTCTCTAAACCTTTAAAACCAATAAGTTTACTAACTCTACCTTTTACTTTTTCACCATCTGCTTTACATAATAAAACAGTTTCACCTTGAGAAATTGTTCCATTAAAAATTCTTGCAATACCAATTTTCCCAATGAAATTATCATAATCAAGTGTAAATACTTGAAGCTGTAAACCATTTTCATCAGCACCATCTGGAGATGGAACATGCTCTAAGATTGTTGAAAATAATGGTTTTAAATCCATATTTCCATCATTTGGTTCAAATCTAGCATAACCATCTCTTGCTGCTGCATAAATAACAGGGAATTCTAATTGTTCCTCTGTTGCATCCATTTGAGCAAATAAATCAAATACTTCATCAACTACTCTATCTGGTTCAGCAGCTGGTTTATCAATTTTATTTACAACAACAATTGGTCTATGCCCTAATGATAATGCTTTTTTTACAACAAATTTTGTTTGAGGCATTACACCCTCTTGAGCATCAACAAGAAGTAGAACACAGTCTACCATCTTAAGTACCCTTTCAACTTCTCCACCAAAATCGGCGTGACCCGGAGTGTCAATGATGTTAATTCTTACTCCCTCGTAATCAATAGCAGTATTTTTAGAAAGAATTGTAATACCTCTTTCTTTCTCAATAGCATTACTATCCATAACTCTTTCATCAACTTGTGTGTGAGCTGCAAAAGTTCCTGATTGCTTTAATAACTCATCTACAAGTGTTGTTTTACCGTGGTCAACGTGTGCGATAACGGCAATATTTCTAATATCTCTCATATGGTCTCTTTTTAATTTCATTAAATTTCGCGGATTATATCCTAAAAATACTTAAAAACTTAATCTTTTCTAAAACTAGTTTCAGTCAAAATACACTTTTAAGCCTCTTTTATTGATTAAAATTGAAAAAAATTGGAGTTATTATGGATTATCAAACTATTTTAGAAGAGATACAATATGAGGTGCAACCGCTGTTTAAGAAAGGGAAACTTCCAAACTATATACCTGCTCTTGAAAAAGCAAATGGCAATGATTTTGCAATGAGTTTAATAACGCTAGATGGTGAAGAGTTTCATGTTGGTTACACACAACAAAAATTTTCAATACAAAGTATTTCAAAAGTTTTTACTTTTACTCTTGCATTGTTAGCCTATGGAAAAGAGCTTTATAATCGTGTTGGTCATGAACCTTCAGGAAATCCATTTAACTCTTTAGTTCAATTAGAATATGAAAGAGGAATTCCTAGAAATCCCTTTATCAATGCAGGTGCAATTGTTACAACTGATTGTTTAGTATCAAAATATCAAGAAAATAGTTTTACACAGATATTTGAATTTATAAAAAATGTTTCAAATACTTCCAATTTAGAGTTTGATGAAGAGATATTCAATTCAGAATTAGCTCATGGATTTAGAAATATGGCTTTAATAAATATGATGAAAAGTTTTAATAATATTGAAAATCAAATAGATTTAGTTATAAAAACCTATTTTAAACAATGCTCAATTATGATGAATACAAGACAACTTGCAAACTCTGTTTTATATCTAGCAAATCATGGAGTAAATCCCTTAAACAATGAAACTATTGTAACACCTCCTCAAGCCAAAAGAATCAACTCTTTGATGCTAACTTGTGGACATTATGATGCATCTGGTGATTTTGCTTTTAAAGTAGGATTACCAGGGAAAAGTGGTGTTGGTGGAGGTATTGTTGCAGTTGTTCCAAAAAAAATGGCACTTTGCGTTTATTCACCAAAACTAAATAAACAAGGTAATTCATTAGTTGGAACAAAAGCCTTAGAGCTTTTTACTACAAAAACGGGACTTTCTATATTTTAGTTCTGATACATTCTTAAGAGAATGTATCAGAAAATAAGTTTCCAGACCATAAAAACATCTTACGATAATTTGATGAACTTGGACTTCCTGCAGCTGGATAAACTTGTGTATTTGCTGAAACCATAGTTTTTGTATTTGAATCATATTTATACACAGCTGTTAACCATGAAGCTTCATTTGATGATGTTGGACTATAACATGCAGAATTTGTTTTTGGAGATGAATATGGTTGTAAATTATTAAATTCTCTTAAGATTCCATCTGCACAAACTTTTGCTTCTGAGTTACCAATATGTCCTGCTTTTGGTTGAGAACTTCCTTGTGAATCACCTATGATATGAATATCCTTTTTTATAGTTGACTCATAATTAAGTACATCTATATCAGCCCAGTTTCCACTATTTACCCCTGCTAAAAATACAGTTGATGCAGCTTTTTGATTTGGTATTACGTTTAATACATCTGCTGCTAGAGTTATCGAATCTATTCCATTTTCCTCATAAACAACACTTTTTGCAGAATCATCAACATATGTAACTGCACTATTTGGTCTATAATCTACACCATTTTTTGCAAAAACTGTACTAAAAGTATTCTCTTCAACAATAATTTTAGAGTTTTCATCTAAAACTATAACCTTACAATTTGAATACCCTTTTGTATTTTTTAGATAATCAGATACTACACAAGCTCTTTCATATGGTCCAGGAGGACATCTATATGGAGACTTTGGTATACTCATAACAAAAGTATCTCCATCTTTCATAGAATCAATTTGATTTTTTAACAAAGTAGTCTGCTCTCCTGCTTGCCAAGCATGAGGTATTTTTGTAATATCATAATCATTTGTTTTGATAAAATCAATACCCGAAGCTATAACTAATTTATCATAAGAAAGAGTAGAGTTATCACCCAATGTTAATATTTTACTATCACTATTTATACCAACTACCTCTTTATGAACCATATTTATTCCATATTTACTAGAATATGTAGTGTAATTAAATGTCAAATCATTTATTGTTTTACTATTGTTTAATACCAAATTACTTAATATGGGAGATACATAAAGTGAGTTTTTTTCTACAATAGTAACTTTAACACTAGAACCTCCCCACAATTTCAAATATTTTGCACATGTTGCACCTGAAAAACCACCTCCTATTACAACGACATGAGGTATAGTTGCTGCTTTTAAACTATCTTTTGTAAAAGTAAAAAAAGCTGCTATTGAAACAAATTTCAAAAACTCTCTTCTTGATAATATTGAACTCATAATCTCTCCTTTAGTCATCATGATGTTTAGAAAGTGTTTTAAGATAACTTCCTATTAAATTTAATTCTTGTGTAGTATAACCATGTGCTTGTGCATCCATAATTGCATCTTCTCCAAACACTTCATCCATCTCATCCTCACCAGCAATACTATCCCAACTATTAGTTGAAACCCCATTTGTCCCATGACATTGAAAACATTGTGAAGCTAATAGTCTTCCATCATTTTGTGAATAACTTGTAGGTAAGGTAGTTGTAGAAGGAATATTTGAGTTATTATTGGTATCATTATTATTTGAACTTTCATCATTTTCATGATTATTGTCATTATCGTTATTGTCATCATCATTTTCATGATTTAAGTCATAATCATTAGAATCATCATAATCATTCCAACTATTTAAATCTATACTATCTAAATCAATTTTATTCTTTATAAAAGAAACTGTTTTGACATCGTCAGATATACCTTCCATAACAATTTTAGCTTCATCCATATCACTAAAGCCATTATTAGCAAAATATAAACCTACCTCTTTCTTATTTTCCAGAATTGTTTCATCAAACCCATTTTCATCATCTTTTGCACCATTAATTACTGCTTCAATGAACCTATCACGTGAAATTTTATTTGAAGATAATTCTCCTTCCCAATAATTCCAGCCCAAAACATCAGGTTCTCTGTTAAACAAATTTTGATAAACACTTTTTACAAACTCCCTATTTGTTGTTCCCTCAGGATACTTAGTTTGAGTCTCATCCTGTTCAAAAAAACTTTGTGCTATCTGTGATAACTTTAATCCACTTTGATTTAACCAATAGTTTAATCCTCCACTATCAGGTGCTCTATTAAACGTAGCAACATATAATGTTGATACTTCATCTTGTGTTGGATTATCTTCTGATGCACTCAAGGAACAAGTCATCAACAAACAAACCCACAGAACATTTATTTTTTTACTAATCATCTCTTCTCCTTTTTAGTTTAGCTTGTAAAATTTTATTAGATAATTATGAACTTAAAATGAAAGAAAAATGAATAACATTTTCTATTTTTTAACTCAATATGAATTTTTTTTCATATTTCATTCATAAACCTTTCATAATCAACTACTAAAATTCTTAAATATAATATATATATGAAGGATATTTTTGATTTCAAATGCTTTAAAAGCTTTAAAAGCTAATAGATTAAAAACAACACTTATTTTTCTAAGTATCATTTTTTCTATCACTTCTATATTTTTAATTAGTTCTATTTCAAATGGAATAATTGGAATGTATTCAAATATGCTTAAAAGTGATGGAGATATTATTGTAACACAAGCTAAAATCTCTGATACATTTTTTTCAAATGTTGATATAAAGTTACTAGAAAAAATAGATAAACTTTCAGGAGTTAGTGAATCCTCTGCAATTATTGTAGGAGCTTCTCCTGTAGAGTCTTTACCTATTGTTGCAGTTTATGGAGTGACGACAAACAGATACAAAAACTATAAGTTAATCCAAGGTTCTTATCCTATTGAAAGTGGTGCTTTGGTTGGAAAAACAATCTACAATCAATTAAAAAACAAAAATAAAATTGAGATTGCAAACAAAAGTTTTAAAATCTCTGGTGTATTTGAAAGCTCAATTGGTTTTGAAAATGGTGGAGTTGTTTTAAATATAAAAGATGCTGGAGAGATTTTTAATAAAAGTGCTTCGATGCTTATGGTAAATACAAAACTACAAAATAATATAGATACTATAAAAGAGCAAATATCAAAACTTAGTTCAAAGATTGAAGTAAAAACTACTGAAAACTTTGTAGATAATTACAATCAGTTTAAAATTATTCAAACCTCATCAAATACCATATCGTTTATCGCTTTTTGTATGGGCTTATTATCTATTGTTAGTATCATGAGTATCACTATAAACCAAAGAAAAGATGAGTTTGGGATAAAAAGAGCTTTGGGAATACCTATGCGAAGAATTATTATGCAAATAGTTAGTGAGAGTTTCATTTTAGGTGTTTTTAGTTTTGTTAGCTCATTTCTTATTTCACATATTATTTTATACTCTATAAAAAATATCCCTCATCTTCAAGGTTATGTAAATGGAGAGATTTCATCAACATTGGCACTTTTTATATTTATCACCTCAATTTTGATGTCTATTTTAGGTTCTATTATTCCTGCTTTAAATGCAGCAAAAACAGATCCGATTATACTTATTCAAGGTAATAGATTATGATAAAAATAAATAATATCTCACATAAATATGAAAAAGAGTTTGCTTTAGAAAATGTAAATATGAATATAAATAAGGGTGAATTCATATGCTTAGTAGGAGAAAGTGGTAGTGGGAAATCAACTCTTTTATCTATAGTTTCAACACTATTAACTCCAACTTCTGGGGATTTATATTTTGATAATACAAACTACAAAGAGATAAAAAACATAGATATATTTAGACAAAAAAATATAGGTTTTATTTTCCAGTTTCACTACCTAATAAATTATCTAACTGTAAAAGAGAATATACAAATTGCAAAAGAGGATTCAAGTGATTATGAGATAACAAAACTATTAAGTATGTTAAATATTGAAAACCTAAAAAATAAATATCCAAATGAGATTTCAGGTGGGCAAAGACAAAGAGTAGCTGTTGCGAGGGCACTTATAAACAATCCAAAAGTTATCTTTGCAGATGAACCAACAGGTAATTTAGATTCAAAAAACTCTTCAAATGTATTTGAGATTTTTAGAAATCTATCACAAAATGGAGTAACAATTATTGTTGCAACACACGATTTAAAATTGGCACATAGTGCTGATAAAATATATGAGGTAAAAGATGGAAGAGTTCAATAAATTTATTCAACAACATTTTTATATATCTTTAGTTTTTTTAGCTTTTGGATTATTTTTTGGAATAATCTATTCAATCAATCTTTTAGGATTTGCAGTAGATTCACAAACACTGCTTCCTTCAAATATTAGAAGTTTGCATATTTCACTTATGCTTTATGGATTTGTTCCTTTGATGTTATCATATTTACCTTTTTTACTTATTTATAAAGAGGTTGGATACAATACAAAAGGCTTATACTATCTAAATCTATATACAATTTTTTGGTATATCTTTTTAATTTTTATGATAAGTTCTTTAGTTTTTGGAAATACAAGAGGTTTAGCTTTTTATGATTTCCCTTATGAACTTAATTTTATCCTTGCTTTTGCAGGACTATTTTATATTTTTGCAATTTATCATTTTATAAAAGAGTATAAAGTTTACCCAACTTGGGTAAAGGTGTGTCTAAAAATAGTAATTATTGCTCCAATTACGCTATTAATTTTAATGAATCCAATCATTGGGCAAGTTGAGAGTACTATAAGTGGTCCCCATGGAGATAATACTTTAGGGATGAGTTTGGCATTGATTCCTATATATTATCTTATTATCAAGTTATTATCAAAAGATGAATTTAAAGCCAGATGGAATCTTTTATGGATTATTCCAACATTTTTTTATTTTTCATCTGTTTTATATAGAATATTTATAGGACATTTATCTTACAACCAAGAGTGGTTTTGCCAATGGTTAACTTTCCTTTATGTACCACTTTTATATAGATGGTATAAAGATGCAAATATAGAAAATTATTCTAAAAAATACCTTCTTATCTCTATTATGGCTTTTTTATTTGTTGATATTGAAGGAAATATTTTATTTATCCCAGAGCTTAGATGGGTATTTCATAGAAATGACTTGATAGTTGCTCATGCTCACGTTGCTATGGGCATTGGTGTATTTTTTATGGTGATTTCTATGTTTGCAAAATATATAAAACCTTTAAATGATTTTAGATTTTCAAGAGTTTATTTAATAGGACTACTTGGTATTTTTGCAGTTCTATCACTTTCTGGTTTAACCCAAGCTGGGTTTGCATCAATTCCTACAAATATGATGTGGATACTAAGAAGTATATTTGGTCTAGTTGCTTTTAGTAGCTTAATCTATTTTATAAAATTAAAAAAAGAGTTTACTTTAATAGAAAAATATAACCTTTTTGGTGTATTAACAGATGGTTTTGGAGGTTTATTTTTACTCTTTTTTGCAAGCTTTATTTACCCTATATTAGGGTTTTCATTTGAGGGCAAATACGAATATATCGTATTTAGTTTTGTTTGTTTAACAGGTGTTTTTCATTTTTTAGCATTTTGTTACAAACAATATACACAAATCATTACAAATATAACTGTTATAACAAGAGTTTTTATTAGTTCAGTGTTTTTAAGTCTTTACTTTTCAAAAAGTTTAGGTATAGAAGGTTTACTAATAGCCTTATTTGACTTATCATTTGTAATTTTTTATCTTATTTTCATATATCAAAAGGATCTATTATGCAAAATACAAAACTAAATTCTATTGCATTAATTGCTTTTATAGCTTCTGAATTGTGTTATTATCTTTTGATAGCACAAACAGGGATTATTGAACATTTCTCATCAAATATCTATGTAATTGCACCTCTGCCAATAGGGGGAATTATCGGCTCATTATTAACTTATTTTTTAAAAATAAAAAGTGAAAAAAAGATTTTTATCTTTTTACTTTTTCAACTTTTAATAAGTTTTTTCTACCCAAATTTCTCTGCAATTATGTTATTTGTTTTAGGTATAAGTGTAGGTGGATTGGCTCCTTTAATTATAAATGAATTAAAAAAAGCAACACCACTTGAAATGGGACTTGCACTTGCTACTTCATATACAGTAGGTACAAGTTTATTTAATACCGAACCATCAGGAAGACTTCTAATAGCTATTGTTTTGACAACTATCACTTTATTAACTTTATTTTTTCTTCCTAAAAAGCAAAGTGAAATCAAAAATGGTTTATATGAATACAGTCTATTTAGCATGGTTTTATGGATATATTTAGATTCATCTTTATTTGAAACTTTATCTAGAGATGCAAATATCTCTATTTGGAGAGATGGTTACTCTTTAGAGATTGCTTTATTTCACATAATTGGAGTTTTTACAGCTATAAAATGGCAAATGCAAAAAAATCAAAAAGAGTTATTTATCATAATGTTATTTGCCCTTAGTTATCTATTCTATTTTTTACAAGAATCATTTATATTATCGCTTGTTTATCCATTTGTAATCTCTTACTACAATGTAGTGATTTTACAAACTTTGATAAAAAAAGATTTAAAAACTATTGCACTATATATGATTTTTATAGGTTGGTTCGCTTCAGGTGCTGGTTTATTTACTGCACTAGAAAGCTTGACACTTTTTGTGCCAAGTATATTCTTAATCAGTATTTTTAAAATCATCAATTCACAACAACAATTCAACAAGGAGTTACATTATGCGTAATTTAATTTTTTTCTTACTTTTAAGTGGTTTTGCTTTAGCAAATAGTTTAGTTTTACAAGAGGGGAAAATTCAAGCCCATACAGAAGTTTTTGGAGATAGTACAATAGATCCTGCTTCTACAAAAATATATTCAAAACTTGATATGAAAGATAGCATTGAAAGTATCAAGGGGAGTATTACCATCAAGTCATTATCTTTAGTAAGTGATAATAAAGATAGAGATGAGCATATGTATAAGGTTTTAAATATAGAGGTTAATCCAAATATTTCATTTAATATCACATCAATTTCAAAAGAGAATGAACAATATAAAATTAGTGGATTTTTAAGTTTAAATGGTGTGGCAAAAAAAGTTGAAACCTTAGCAACTATAAATGAAGATGGAAATCTAATCTCTTTAAATGGAGCTTTTTCTATTTTACTTACTGATTTTGGGATGGAACCACCAAGTATGTTTTTCCTAACAGTTAGAGACCAAATAGATATAAAATATACTTTGGCATACAATAAAGGTTAATAAATGAAACTCATTATCTCTTTTATACTTTTAATTACATCCTTATTTTCTCAAGGATTTGAGAAAAATGGTAAACTAAATCATTTTAGTTTACCTGACCAGTTTAATAAAATGCATACCGTATCAGATGATACTCAAACATTAATTGTATCTTTTGAAAAAGATACAGGAAAAATGGTAAATGAGTTTTTAGCTTCTAAAGAATCTGATTTTTTACAAAAACACCATGCAGTATTTATTGCTAATATTTCTGGTATGCCATCAATTATCACAAAACTTTTTGCTTTACCTAAAATGAGAGATTATAAACATACTATACTTCTGATTTATGATGAAAATGACAAAAGGTTTTTACAAAAAGATGAACTATCTACTGTTTACAAAATTGAAAATGGTGTGATAAAGGATATCGAATTTGTAAAAGATAAAAAAGATTTGGAAAAAATATTTTAGATGAAGCTTCCAAAACTATCTAAACTTAAGGTAGATGTAAATCACAACAATTTGCAAGGTCTAAAAATATTGCATCTTAGTGATTTACATATCAATAAAAAAACTTCTATGGAGTCTATTAAAACTTTAGTTGGAACCCTACAAAATATAAAATATGATTTTTTAGTTATAACTGGGGATATAATAGATTGCAAAGCTGTTTTTATCAAAGACAAATTAAATGCTTTGAACTCTTTAGGAAAAGATAAAAAAGTGTTTTATATAAGTGGTAATCATGATTTGTTTTATGGCTTGGAGGATTTAAAATATTATCTTAATAGATTTATCTTACTTGATAATACAAATTATCTAATTGAACATAAAACCCAAAAAATAAATTTAGTTGGTATATCAGATAGGTTTTCAAAATTTTTTAAAATAAAAAGAGATGAGATAAAAGTTTCGCAACTTTTAGATTTATCTTATCCTACAATTTTTATAGCCCATCAACCAAAAGATTATAAGTTGGCTTTAAAGTCAACAGTAAGTCTTTTTTTATGTGGACATACCCATGGAGGACAAATCTATCCATTTGGATATTTTGTTAGACTTTTTCAACCTTTTATATCTGGGCTTCATTATATAAATAATACAGCTATTTATGTAAATAAAGGTTTGGGTAATTGGGGTGTAAACTTTAGGTATAAAGCTGATGCTGAAATAACTTTACTAAAATTAACATCAAAGAGTGTAAAATAATCATATGAAGATATTAATTATAGAAGATGATGAAAAAATCATAAACTTTTTAAAAAAAGGCTTAGAAGAGGAATCATATAGTGTTGATTACTCTTTAAATGGTGATGAAGGTTTATACATGGCTAGTGTAAACGATTATGATTTGATTCTACTTGATATTATGCTTCCCATTAGAAATGGAATTGAAGTTTGCCAAAGCTTAAGAGCTTCAAATATAAGCACACCAATTATAATGCTTACAGCTAAAGATTCCATCGAGGATAAAATTAAAGGTTTAGATATAGGTGCAAATGATTATTTAGCAAAACCTTTTTCATTTGCTGAACTTCTTGCAAGAATTAGAGTACAATTAAGAAGTCAAAATCAAATACAAACTACACTTAAATTAGCTGATTTAGAATTGGATTTATTATCAAAAACTGCAAAAAGAGATGGGAATACCATCAACCTTACAGCAAAAGAGTTTAATCTTTTAGAATTTTTGATAAAAAATCAAAACAAAGTACTATCTGAAACTATGATAAGTTCATCATTAAGTAATTTTGAAGATGAAAATATAAGTAATATCGTAAATGTATATATCTATAGACTAAGAAATAAAATAGACAAACCATATGAAAAAAAACTTATTAAAACTGTAAGAGGTTTAGGATTTAAAATCAATGATGAATAACTTCTCCATAAAAAGAAAACTTTTAATATATAACTTTTTAATACAATGTTTGGTTCTGTTAATATTTAGTTTGTCTTTATACAAAGCATTAGAAATCTCAACTTTGGATAAACTACAAAGTACTTTAAAAGTTATTATTCTTGATGTAGCAGATGATATTTTAGATCATGACCAAAAGCTACAAAATACAGAATTTGATGAAGAAAAAGAGTATAAATTTGAACCTTTATTTATTAGACTTTTTACAGTAAACACTAAATTAAATCTTATATCCTCTCAAAAATTTCCAAAAGAGATAAATAGTGATTTTAAAGAACTAAAAAAATTGAAACTTGATACTATAGTTTTTGATTTACAAGAACATTATATTATTGCAAGACTAAAATTCTTTATGGATAAAGAAGACTATGTTTTAGAGGTTGCAACTAATAAACATAGATTAAATATCGCTTTGGAAAATCTACTTTATATTCTATTTTTTATAGTTCCTATAATTCTTATTTTATCTACTATTGGTGGATATTTTTTAATATATAAATCTTTTTTGCCTATTGAGAAAATTCTCTTTGAATTAAAAAACATAAATGCTAATCAACTATCAAAAAGAGTTACAAAAGAGGATTCAAATGATGAGATAACATACCTTTGTGAAGAGATAAACAATCTTTTACAAAGAATTGAAATCTCTTTTGAAAAAATATCACAATTTACTAGTGATGCATCCCATGAACTAAAAACTCCCCTCACAATTATAAGAGGAGAGATTGAGATTGCTTTAAGAAAAGATCGTTCACAAGAGGAGTATAAACAAAGTTTACAAAGTTGTTTAGATGAGATTTTGGTTATTCAACAAACTGTAGATGATTTACTTTTTTTAGCAAAAATGGATACTTTAGAAAAATTAGATGAAGAGTTAATTTATCTTGATGAGATTACATTAGAGTCGGTAAAAGAGTTAACAAACTTTGCAAAAAGTAAAGAAGTTTTAATAGAAGTATCTGTCAAAGAAGCAATAGAGCTTACTGGTTATTCAAAACTTCTTAAAATAGCCATAAAAAATATAATAAAAAATGGTATCACTTTTAGCAATAAAAACTCTAAAATTATAGTTTCTAACTACATCAAAGATGAAAAAAAGATTATAAGTGTACAAGATTTTGGTATTGGTATTGCAAAAGATGAACAAGAAAAAATCTTTGAAAAATTTTATAGAACTGATAAAAGCCGAAGTAAAGAATCTGGTGGTACAGGCTTGGGTTTATCTATTTGTAAAAAGATTATTCATATGCATAAAGGGGATATCCAAATCCAAAGTATTGAAAACCAGGGTACTACTGTAAAATTTATCTTCTAATTTGTCAAGAAAATGTAAAGACAATTCACAACACTACTTGAAACTATTCTTTTATACTTACAAAAAAGTATAAAAGGAAAGTTATGAAATTAATACTATCAATTTTAATTTTGTTAAATATCTCTTATGGTTCTGTAGTACAAAACTATTTAGATGAATTAAAGCAAGAGGTTAAAAAGGATAATCCAAATTTTATAGATTTTGATGTAACAAATGGAGAAAAAATTTTTACGTCAAAGCATATTGGAAAAAAAGGGAAAGAGATCTCATGTACTTCATGTCATGGAAATAATTTGAGAAAAAGTGGACAAAATTTTTTTACAGGTAAATTTATCAAACCTTTATCTAGAAAAGTAAACCCTGATAGATTTAGTAAAACTAAAACAATCAAAAAATGGTTAAAAAGAAATTTTAACGATGTTTATAATAGAGAAGGTACAGCCCAAGAAAAGGGTGATGTAGTAAGTTACATCTTATCAAAGGAGTAAAAAATGAAAACAGTAGTCTTATTTTTAATGCTAATATCAACTATTTTTGCAGATGAAGATTGGTTTTTTGATAAAAAAAATCTTATAGACAATCAACTTTACATAGAGGAATGTGCTTCATGTCATATGGGGTATCAACCTCAATTTTTGCCAAAAAGGTCTTGGGATAAATTGATGGACAATCTAAATGATCACTTTGGAGTTGATGCAACATTTGATAAAAATGATGAGAACTTGGTTAGAGAGTTTTTATTAAAGAACTCTAGTGATACCTCAAATACTTATGGATATTATTCTAAATTTGCTAGGTCAATTGCAAAAGGGGATACACCTATAGCAATAAGTCAAATTCCAAAATTTAAAAAAGAGCATAGAAAGATTTCAAAAAGGTTTATAACTCAAAAAGAGGTAAAAACTATTGCAAATTGTATTGCATGTCATAAAGATGCAAAAGAGGGATTATATAAAGAAAGAAATATCTTTATCCCAAATTATGGTAGATGGGATGATTAAAAGGAGTAAATTATGAATAAATCATATATTTGGAGTCTTCCAACAAGAGTATTTCATATTTTATTAATGATTTTTATCTTAGCTGCTTTTTTAACAGGAGAGGAAGATAAACTTTTAAACTACCATGCAGTTTTAGGTTATGGGGTTTTAATATTAATCTTATTTAGAGTTGTTTGGGGTATTATGGGACCTAAACACTCTAAATTTAAAGATTTTCCTCTATCTATTTCAAAAGCAAAAGAGTTTACAAAAAATATTTTAGATACAAAACAAAAATATATAGGACATAATCCAGCTGCTTCTTTTGTGATGATTGCAATACTTGTTACTATATTTTTAGTTATTGTTACAGGTGCTTTAGCTTTTGGAATACAAGAAGGCAAAGGGGTATTTTCATTTTTAAATGATAGTTTTTTTAGAAAGATGGAACTATTTGAAGAGATTCATGAAACCTTAACAGGAGTATTGATAGCTTTAATAGCTGCTCACTTATTAGGAGTATTATCAGACAAACTTTTACATCCAAAACATGGTACTTTAAACTCAATTTTTAGTGGTTATAAAAATACCCAAAATAATGAGTCTATAAGATTAAATATATTTCAAAAAATAGTTGCCTTTATTTTTCTAGTTCTTTTTCTTGGATTTTTGATTTTTAATTTGATTCAACCAAAAAATATTTTAGTAGCTTCAAAATATCAACCAATAGATTATATGACACAAAATGAACTTTTTGTGACTGAGTGTGCATCGTGTCACACTCTATATCCCTCCAAATTTATTGCCTAAACACTCTTGGGAAAAATTGATGGCAAATTTAGAGGATCATTTTGGAGATGATGCCTCTTTAGATAAAGAAGATACTAAATTTATATTAGAATTTTTAGTTAAAAATAGTGCCGAAACTTCAACAAAAGAAGCAAGTGTAAAATTTTTGAATTCAATTAAAAATGAAGATATAATAGCAATGTCACAAACTACATTTTGGAAAAATGAGCATAAAGATATTCCCAAAAAAGTATTTGAACATCAAAAAATAAAAAGCAAAGCTAATTGTAAAGCTTGCCATAGTGATATAGAAAAAGGTTTAATTGAAGATGAAAATATTAAAAATATTAATAATTTTATGTAGTTTGATTACATTTACCTTTGCAGATAGTAAGCATTATGAATATAATGAAACTCATGTTTATAAAAATTTAGACTATTTAAAATTAGATAAAGAACAATATGAGAAAATAAAAAAAGTATTAATTGAGTATAAACATCATTTTAATAAATATTATGAAAAGAAAAAAAAGAAGCAAAAAAAGCTTCAAAAACTATTTGTGAATGAGCACTTTGATGTTGAAGAGTATGAAGAAGTTTCTGAAGAAATATTTGAAAAGGCTATAGAATTAGAAGCTCACACCTTAAAAAAGATTCATAAGATATTAACACCCACTCAAAGGGAAAAATTTTCACACTATCTAAAGGAATGGCAAGTTGAGTAAAGAGGTATTATTAATAGAAGATGATAAACAGATGCGAAATCTGATTGTAGATTATCTAAAAGATTACAATTTTGTTTGTACAGCTTTTGAAAATCCTAAAGAGGCTTTAAAATCTTTTGAAAATAATAACTATTCCATAGTAATTTTGGATTTAATGCTTCCTTTTATGGATGGACTAGATGTATTAAAAAAAATCAAATCTATAAAAGATATTCCTGTTATTATCTCTTCTGCTAGAGGAGATATAGGGAATAAAATTGCTGGCTTTGAACTTGGAGCTGATGATTATTTGGCTAAACCATATGAACCAAGGGAATTGGTCTTAAGAATAGAACATATTCTAAAAAGGTTTCATTCAAATGAAATTCATGTGGCAAACTTTGTAATAGATTGCGATAACAAAAGTGTAATGATTGATGATTATCCAATTGAGTTTACAAAAATAGAGTTTGAGATATTTTTATTTCTAATTCAAAACTTAAATAAAGTATCTTCAAGAGAGCAGATACTTCATGCTACATCACTTGATGAAAATACAAAAAATAGAACAATAGATATGCATATTTCAAATATCAGATATAAAATAGGTGATGATAGCAAAGAGCCTAAATATATCAAATCTGTTTGGGGTATTGGATACAAATTTATTGGTTAATTATGTCTATATTTAAAAAACTATCTATTCTATTTATCTTAAGTTTAGTTGTTATGATAATAATTGGTATCTGGATAGATAAAATTAACTCTAAAAGAGTGGATGATTTAATCAAAGATAAATACCTAAAAGTATCCAATGAAATTTTAGAAAATATAGATAGTGAAGAGACTATCAATACTTTAGTAGCAAAATATAAATTAAAAAAATTAACAAATCTAGATACTAAGAATGGTGAAATTTTATTCTTTAAAAAATTAACTTTTGGATATATAAAAATTTTAAAAAATAGGTTTGATGATGAGTTTATAATAGAACTTGAATATCTTGATGAGAAATATATATTTAAAACTGCTGATGAAGAAAATATAAATGATAAAAATAGGTTAAATGCTTTAGTATATTTGGATATCTTTTTACTTATACTAATATTTTTGTATATATTAAAACTTCTTTCTCCCCTAAAAAATATTACCATTCAAATAGAAAACTTTGCAAAAGGGGATTTAACTAGCAGAATAGATATAAAATCAAATGATGAGATAGGTGTCTTATCAAAAACTTTTAATCAAATGGCTCAAAACTTAGAAGAGCTTATAAAAACTAGAGAAGAGCTTCTAAGAGATATTGGGCATGAATTAAGAACACCTATAGCAAAAGGGAAATTTGCCATAGAGAAGATAGATGATTTTTCAAAAAAAGAGCTTCTAAAAAAAATATTTTTTGATTTAGAAAGACTTACAAATGAGCTAATTCAACTTGAAAAACTCAACTCATCAAAATTAAACTTCAACTCTTTTAGTGCAGAAACTTTAATAGTTGAATCTTTAGAAAAACTTTATATAAATGATGAATCAAAAATAAAACTATCTATAAAAGAAAATTTTAAAATAAAAGGGGATTTGGAGTATTTAAGTATTGCTTTAAAAAATCTTATGGACAATGCCTTAAAATATTCAACAAAACTTCCTATTATAATTGAAGTTGAAAAAAATCAAATAAGAGTGATAAATGAAGGTAATCGTTTATCAAAAGATTTAGAATATTATCTAAAACCATTTACCCAAGAGTTAACCCAAAGAGATGGTTTTGGTTTGGGACTTAGTATAGTTGAGAAAATTATAAATAAACACAATTTTAAATTGCTCTATTCTTATGAAAATGGTTCAAATATCTTTACACTTTATACATCTAATCCATGAAAAAAGTGATTCATCGTATCCTCAACTATATTCGTAGTATCAAATTTTTTCAACATATAGCTTTCAATATATCCATCTGATAATTTTTTAAAAAGAATAGTAAGATGCATTGCCTCTTGTGAATCTTTTTCTTTAAAGATTTTTCCAAATTGTTTCGCTAAAAATTGATAAATTTTTCTAACAACATTATGATTCATCACATCTAATTTATGAAAAAAGAAAGGATCATCAATAATAGGATAATTGTCTTTTTTATCTATTTGTATAAAAATTTTATATTTTGCAGTTAAATATAATTTTAGATTTTCAATAGGTTCATTTGTCTCATTTTGAGTTAACTCTTTAAAAAAATTTTCAAATTTTAATATCAAATACTCTAAATACAACTCCTCTTTTGAACCAAAAAGATTATATAGTGTTCCCACTGATATCTCCAAAGATTTTGCTAATTGGGAGATTTTTAACTGTTTATATCCATTATTATCAATATAATCAATTATTGCATTAAAATATAACTCTTTTTTTATCTTACTTATTTTTTTATCTACTACAGCTTTCAAATTACTCCATTATTATTTCTTTAAATTCTAACTATTTTAATATAAAAGCATAATAAATGAACAGCTTTTATTTTATTGAACTTAATTCATTATTAATTTTAATTAATATAAAATTTCATGCCAAGGGATTCAATGAAAATATTTAGAGATATAAAGACCGAAGCATTACTGGTCTATATAAAAACTTTATGTAATGATTATATTAAAAAAATTGAGAATGAAGATTACAAAATTGACTTGGGAAACCCAACTTACAATGAAGATATAACCCAAGCTATATATTTTTTAAGAAAAAATTTTTCAAACTCAGTGTATGATGCTTATGAATTAAAACTATTTATTGATTCATATTTAAAAGAGACTCGAAAAAAAATACTACCTCCACAGTATGATGCTTTATTATATTTTTACAATAATATAGTCTCTCAATTTGACAAAAGTTTCAAAGCTGGTGATATATGGATACCAGAGCAAGTAATATTTTCTCTTTTAAGTGAATGGATTTATGAAGAGGAAAAATCAGTTAAAAGATACTCTTATTTGTTAGAAATAGACTATCTTAAACTATTAAGCTATTTTGAAAATGCAAGAAATAATGAAAGCCAAGAGGATATGAAACAAAATATTAGATTTATGTATGAAATCTCATCAGCAGTAATTAAAAAATTAAAACAATTAAAATTAAATAAAACCACCAAATCCAAAACAAAAAGAAAAAAATGAAAACTTTAAAAACAAACCTTTTATCAGGAATTATTGTTGGTATTATTGCCTTACCTTTATCTATGGCATTGGCAATTGCTGTTGGTGTTCCTCCTCAAAATGGTTTGTACACTGCAATTATTGCCGGAGTTGTTGCAGCCTCATTTGGTAGTAGCAAAATAAATATCTCTGGGCCAACTGCTGCATTTGTAGTAATCCTAATACCAATTGTGCAAGATTTTGGATTAAAAGGATTACTTGTCTGTGGTTTGCTTTCTGGATTTTTTCTATTACTTATGGGATTATTTAAACTTGGAAATCTAATTGAGTTAATTCCTTATCCAGTTACTGTTGGATTTACCTCAGGAATTGCAGTTGTAATTGCAACATTTCAAATAAAAGATTTTTTTGGTCTTTCAATAGAGAGCTTTACGGGACATTTTCATCAAAAAGTTATTACTTTGATAAACTCTTTTCATACCATAAATTTAAATGAATTTGCAGTTGGATTAACAACTTTACTTATATTAATTTACTGGCCAAAAACAAAAAGCAAGATTCCAGCAGCACTTATAGCTTTAGGTACTATTACTATAGCTGTGACTTTATTTAATAAATATTTTCCAAGCCTTGAAATCTCAACAATATATTCAAACTTCCAATACCAAATAGGAGATATCAAAGGTCATGGTATCCCACCAGTTCCTTTACAATTTTCACTTCCTTGGTCAGAATATACATTAAATGATTTTAACCTGGATATGTTTTATAAATTACTTCCACATAGTGTTGCCATAGCTATTTTAGGAGCTTTAGAATCACTACTTTGTGCAGTAATTTCTGATGGTATGACAGGGAATAGAACAAACCCTAATAAAGAATTAATAGGTCAAGGTTTAGCAAATATTGCTGTTCCTTTTTTTGGTGGGATTCCTGCAACTGCAGCAATTGCAAGAAGTGTAGTAAATATAAAGTCAGGTGCAAACTCTAAAATTTCATCTATTATCCATGCAATATTTATTTTATTGGCTATTTTACTTTTTGCTCCATATCTTTCTTATCTTCCAATGGCTTCTTTATCCGCTTTATTATTAATAGTTGCTTGGAATATGTCAGAAATAAAGCATTTTATAAATATTATAAAAGTTGCACCAAAACATGATGTTTA
Organism: Halarcobacter sp.; assembly: GCA_050296315.1. GTDB lineage: Bacteria > Campylobacterota > Campylobacteria > Campylobacterales > Arcobacteraceae > Halarcobacter. The sequence continues at coordinate 380,222 of JBNKRE010000002.1, read as the reverse complement.
TGTTTTACTTACTTGTTTTATTTTAACTGTACTTTTAGATATGCAAATAGCTGTCGGAGTAGGAATGGGTCTAGCTTCTATTTTATTTATTAAAAGAACAATAGATTTATACTCTATAAAATTAGTAAATGATGAAAATTTTTCTACAAATAAACAAATACCAGAAGATGTATCTATCTATTTAATAAATGGACCTATGTTTTTTGGTGCAGCACAAAATGCACTAAGAGTTTTACTTGATACAAAAGATGAGATAAAAACTGTAATATTAAGTTTAGAACATGTGAATATGATGGATATGACAGCTTTAGTTGCTTTTAAATCTATTGTAGATAATTTTAATAAAAATAATAAAACACTTATTATCACTGGTGTAAACAATAGAATACTCAAAAAATTTACAAAAATGGGAATAATATTTGATGAAAAAAAATTGATTTTAAGACATGATATTAATCTAGCTTTAAAAACTTTTTCAAAATAAAATTAGATACTAAATAGTCACAAAATTATGTAATAATACACCTATGAGTTTTTTATTTATGTTTTCAGTTGCTTTTTTTGAAAATTTCTTGTTTAAACAAATAAATAAATTAGATAATAGAAACTTTCACTCAAGTATCTTATTTTTTATCTCCTCTTTTATACTTTTTATTTTATACAATCTACTTTTTAAATATAACTCTACAGATTTTTATTTTCTTTATGATTGGAAGTTTTATCTACTTATAATATTAGAATTATCAGTATTTTATCTATACAGGGAAAACTATTATCAAAATAAAACCAACTATACTATTGTAAATATGTTTGTATTTTCAACTATTTATCTAATGCCTATATTAGCTTTCTTTTACAATTTTATTTTTGAATTTAATACCACATTAAATATAAAATATGATACTTTTTTAGAAGCTTTTATTTTTAGTTTTACTCTTTTTATTTTAAGCTTAATATATTATATAAATAAAATCAAAAATAAAGAGGTAAACAATCTAAAACTTCTAATCATTCTTTTAATTGTTCTACTTAATACTATGTATTTTTCAGTAAAAATGGTACAAACTTACAATGGTTATTTAATTTATAGTTTTATCCATTTATCTATAGCCTTTTATTTTTTAAACTTTTCAAAAAAAGAGCTTAAAACCATAAGCTATAAAAGAGTTGGATTTTATTCGTTATTCCCATTTATTTACGTTTTTTATTTTAGTGCAGCAGCTTTAGTATCAGTAGAGTTTATAACAATTTTTAAAAGAGTTTCTCAAATTATCTCTGCTATGATTTTAGATAAAAAAGTTATACGTAAAGATGCTATCTTAATCTTTTTGATTTTACTTACTAGCCTAATATTTTATATTTATAAAGTTTAAAATTTTTATTATTCAGTATCTTTAAACTTATCTCTAATTTGTAAAAATTCATCTAAGTGCTCAAAAAAGATATCAATAAGTTTTGGGTCAAAATGTTTGCCTCTCTCTTCTTTAAATAAATTAAAGATTCTTTCATCATCCCAAGCTTTTTTATAACATCTATCACTCCCTAAAGCATCAAATACATCTGCCAAAGCTGTTATTCTTCCATAGATATGTATATCTTCACCTTTTAATTTTCTTGGATATCCTGTCCCATCCCATTTCTCATGGTGCTCCAATGCTACTGTTGCTGCACACTTTAACAATGATCTATTTGAGTGGTTTAGCATATCAAATCCCAATTGTGAGTGTGTATTCATTATCTCTCTTTCACTCTCATCAAATCTTCCTGGTTTATTTAATATTGCATCTGGTATTGCTACTTTTCCTATATCATGCATTGGGCTTGCTTGTTTTAGCATCTCTGCTTCTTTTGGGTCTAATCCATAATAAAGAGCTAATAATCTTGAATATTCTGCCACTCTTTTTACATGGTTCCCTGTCTCTTTACTTCTACTCTCTCCTATTGCTCCCATTCTGAATACTACTTCTCTTTGAGTCTCTTCAATCTCACCATTTAATTTTGTTATCTCTTTCAAACCATCATCAATTCTTTTTTGAATCTCATCTACTGATAAACCAACATTTTTATTTACTTTATAAAAAACAAATAAGATAAATAAAATTATAACTACTGAAATAACTATCATAAATAGATTAACTGTATAGATAAAATCGTTTAAAATACCTTCACTACTTACTTCAATACTAGTGTTTAATTTTCTATTTACTAATAAAACATTTTGAATAACTTTAATTAATTGATTCTCTTCTTCCTCAATTTTATTAATCTGCAAAATTTTTTCTTTTAGTTGATACACAATATCTAAGTATTCATCATAATCTTCATTTTTTGTATATTCTCTTAAATACTCTGCAATCTCAATCCAACGATTTAATCTTTTTTCATCTCTATGCTGATATAAGGCTTCTTTACTATAATATCTTAAATCAGAAAATTTTTTGATAGTTGAAACATCATTTGTATTCCAAATATATACTTGCAAATGTTTTCTAGTGTCATTTTCTAGTGGATATAAAGTATCAAAACTTTTATTTAACTTTATCTTTTCCTCTTGTAGTTTTGTGATTTGATCAAATGCATCTTCAATACTTTTTTCATTACTAAATAAAACTTCTAAGTCTCTTTTTATAACTGGATATTGGTGTAAATCAGTAAATAACTTATCTAAAGCATCATCTTTATCATTTCTAAAAAATAAATCTTTTATATGCTCAAAATTTTTCTCTTCAAATAAAAAGTCTTTTTCGATTTTATTTAATTGTTCTAAATTATTAACTAATATTGCATCTAACATCAATTGATTCATATTTTCTTGAATACTAACTATATTAAAAATATTATTTTTTGAAATATTATTTTCTCTTATTTTATATAATGAGATATTATTTACTAAAACTACAAATATAAAAAGTGCAATAATTATGAAAAAACTAGCTTTGACTAATTTTTTAATTCCCATGATTTCTCTTTTGATATTAAATTTATATATTTTATTATTTTAATATTTTAGTATGCATTAAATGTGGACTTAATATAAATGATTTTTCATAATTTATGATTTAAATATTTAGCTCACTTTCTGTATAATTCCAGAAAATCAAGGTGTTAAATATGACTGCACTTCAAATTGCTGATATAATTGGAATAGTATCTTTTGCCCTAAGTGGGTTTTTGATTGCAGTTCATTTTAAGTTGGATATTCTAGGAATATTTATATCATCTTTTTTAACTGCTCTTGGTGGAGGTGTTATAAGAGATGTCATTGCAAATAAAACTCCATTTATTTTTAATAACAATCTTCCAATAATACTGGTATTTACTACTTTATTATTAGCTTTTATTTTTAATCTTCATAAAAAAACAGATTTAGAGGGCAAAACCTGGTTTATCATAAGTGATGCTGTAGGATTGGTATCTTTTGCAATAACTGGTGCTTTAGTTGGATTAAATGTCAACTTCAACTTTCTTGGTGTTTTGATGTTGGCTTTTATTACAGCTGTTGGAGGAGGAACTATCAGAGATATTCTTATAAATAAAGTTCCATCTATTTTAGTCTCAGAATTTTATGGAACTGTTGCAATTATTGTGGGGTTATTTACTTATTTTTTAAATCTTTTTAAAGAGGTTAATATACTAAATCTTACTATTCTTTTTATATTTGGAGTTACACTAAGACTTTTAGCATACTATAAAAAATGGCATCTGCCTAAACTATAAATAAATCTAAAATAAAAATTATTCACTAATTATTACTTGATTTTTACCACCACTTTTTGCTAAATATAAAGCTTTATCAGCTCTTGAAATCGTATGTTCAAGATTGTTAAAATCTTGTTCTTTATCATATTGTGCAACTCCAAGGCTTAAGGTAAATTGTACATCACCTTGCTTAGTTTCAATTTTTAAATTTTCTATATTTTTTCTTATTTTTTCAGCTATCTTTTTTCCATTAGGTAAAGAGACATTATAAAGTAAGATTACAAACTCTTCTCCACCAAATCTTGATATTACATCACTTGTTCTAACATATTCTTCAAGACTTCTAGCTAAAGTGATAATTACATTATCCCCAATAGAATGACCATAATTATCATTGATATTTTTAAAATTATCAATATCAAGTATTATCACACTTAAGCTATGATTTGCTCTACTTGCAAGATTTAACATCTTTTGAGACACATCTGAAAAATATCTTCTATTATATGAATGAGTCAGTGGATCTCTGTTTGATAACTCTTGAAGCTCCTCATTTAACTCTTCTAATTTAGCACTTGTTTCATAAAATTTTGTATTGTCATATATATATAAACATACATATTTTTTCTCTAAATCATATGCAACTAAAGTTATATCTTGTCTCATAAACTTATAAACTTTATCGACTATACTATTTGATTGGATTTTAATTAGAAACTTATGTGGATCTACAGAATAAAATGATGGATTTGCTGTAACCAAAGCAGATTTAATTTTTCTTTTTAATTTTTCTTCACTAATATAAGGAAACTGCTCACAAATATTTTTATTTATAATATCAGCTTTTTTAATATGAGTTTTTAACTCCAACCATCTATTCCAGGCTAAGATGTTTAACTCTTCATCTAAAATAATTATTCCATTATCTATTGTATTAAATATAATATCATTATTAATTGGTAACATATTAATACTCATCCAATAATTTATCTAATGCATCTTTCATAAAAATAATAGACTCATCTTTTGACATAATAATCAATTCACCATAAATATTTTGTGCTTCAAAAATAATCTCTGTCGAGATTACAATTATAAATTTATATTGTGTTTTATACTTATCATTAAAATTTTGAATGACATCAATATTTTTAATATTTGGGGGAGAAAATATAATAGATGCATTCATCAAACTAGCCAATTTACTTAGTGTAGTTGAAGAGATAATATTTGTGATTTCAAGAACAATATCTCTTAACTCCTCTTCTGTAATCTCATCATCATCCAAACCAAACTCTCTTGCAAGATTTGTAGTTGATTTCTTATCCATAATAAAAAGATTCTCACCACTTAGAGGTCCATCAATTCTTTGATTTACTAAATAACAGCAACCTTGCGTATCAAATTTTTTATCACAATACTCTTCAAACTCTTCTGAATTAAAAGTTTTGATATTTGGTATTCCCAATTTTGCACTTTTTCCTATGATCTCAGCCAATGAAGCTGTTGCAGAACCATATGCAATATTCATCAATTCTTGTAAACAATCTATTTGATCTTCATTCAATGATAAAGGCATTATATCAATCCTAATGTTTTTAACATGCTTGATAAATTTTCAATATTTACAGGCTTTTTTATAAATCCCAATGCACCTTTTTCTTTAGCTCTTTTCATTGAAGATTCTTGAATATCTGCACTAATTACAATTATTTTTGCATTATTATCATATTCACAAATTAATTTTACTGCATCAAAACCATCCATTATTGGCATAGTCAAATCCATAAAACATATATCAATTGAATTTGATTTGTATTGTTCAACTGCTTGTTTACCATCTGAACATTCTATAAATTCAACCTCTTGAGACACAATCTCTTTAAGTGCTTTTAATAACATTCTTCTTGCCATTTTCGAATCATCTACTACCAAATATTTCATATGCTTACCTAATATCTTTATTTGAATGCAAAATATTATACCTTATTTAATATAAAGTTTCAAAGAATAACTTTTCTTATTATTATGTAATTATTATATTAATATTTCTAATTTCCTAAAACTATTAATTTCATTTTCAATAATATCAAAACTACAAATACTCAAACTTACATCAGTATTTAATAAAATCTCATGTATTGAACCTAATATTTTGTCGTTTAAATAATTATTATTGGAACTCAAAATTACAAAATCATCACCATGTATTCTAAAAAGGACCTCAATAGATATATGTTTTGAAAGTATTTGAGCAATCTGTCTTAAAAGTTCATCACCTTTGGTCCAACCAAATTTTTTATTATATTTACCAAAACTATTTAGAAAAATAAGATTTAAAAATTTGAATTTTTTTTCATAAATATTCTTATTTAAGATAATATCTAGATATTTATCATTATAAAAATTTGTTAATCCATCCTTGTAAAAATAGGAAAATCTCTCTTTTTCCAAATTTGTTACTGGTAATTGACTGATTGATAAATCTATTTTAATATCTTTTAATGCAACCAAAGCAGCATCAACAACCTCTTTTTTAAAATGTATACCTTTTAAACTTTCTAGTTCCTCTAAAGCCTGCTTTAAATCTTTTCTATTTTTATATATTCTATTTGTTGTTATAGCATCAAAAGCATCAGCTAAAGCAAGAATATTTCCCATGATTGAAATCTCTTCATCTTTTAAACTATTTGGATAACCTGTACCATCTACTCTTTCATGATGTTGAGCTATATATTTTGAGATTGTTTTATACATAGGAATTTTTTCAAGTATACTAACACCTATATCCACATGCAATTTCATCAAAGTAAACTCTTCTTTGTTTAGATTTGTTGGCTTTAATAATAAAGTATCAGGAATTGCAACTTTTCCTATATCATGTAAAATTCCCGCTTTATATATCTCTTCACATACATCTTGAGAATATCCCATTTGTTTTGCGACTTTTTTAGAATAATAAGCCACTCTTAAACTATGTTTTCCAGTATAAATATCTCTACTTTCAATTAAATTAACCATGCCTATTAAAGTTTCACGATAATTTTCTATCTTTTCATTTTGTAACGATATTATCTCTTTACTTTTTTTGTTTATAAGATTCTCTAATCTTTCTTCATATTCTTTATTATCATTAAATCTTTTTATATTTAATAATACTTTATATAAAGTTGTATTTAAAATATCATAATTTATAGGTTTTAATATATATCCATCTATTCCTATTGCAATAGATTTTTCAAATTTGTCCAAATCGGAGTATGCAGAAAGAATTAAAATATTTTGTTCAGCATTTATCTCTTTTATCAAAAAAGACATCTTTAATCCATCCATAATAGGCATATGAACATCTGTAATTACTAAATCAAAAAATTGTTGTTTGTAGCAATTCAATCCTTCTAATCCATCTTTTTTGTGTACAACTGTTTTAAAAAGTTTTTTTAAATAGTTGATAAACATATCAGATATTTCTTCATCATCCTCAACATACAAAACACTCATGGATGCACTAATCTGGCTTATATCTTTTAATTGCATCTTTATACCTTTGTAATTTAGTATAATTATAATATAATAAAAATGTAGTGTAAATAAGGAATTACATGAAACAACAAAAATTCTATTTTGTAATTTTGTTTATAATTTTATTTTGCGTATCAAATATTGTGATTTTTAAACATTTAAGTAATGTAGAGATTCAACAAATCAATTTATTAAAAGATATGCTTAAAAATGAGGCTATAACTCTTTTTGATAATATTGTTGCCACTAGGCATTGGAATGCTATGCATGGTGGAATATATATTAAACAAAAAAATAATTTAGAACCAAATCCATATTTAGAAAATAACACTATTCAGACAAAAGATGGTGAAACTTTGATAAAAGTAAATCCTGCTTGGATGACCAAACAAATTGCAAAAATCAGCAATCAAACTAATCAACATATTTATAATATGACGAGTTTAACACCTCTAAATCCTGAAAATACACCAAATTCATTTGAAAATAAAGCCTTAGAATATTTAAAACAACATAAAAATGATAAATTTTACTATGAATTTTCAGAAGCTTTTACAGATTTTAAACTCGTTGGTGCTTTAATAGCAGATAAAACATGTCTACACTGCCATTTCAAACAAAACTATAAAATAGGTGATTTAGTAGGTGGTATAAGTATACAATTTCCAACTTCTCAATATAAAAATAGATACTATTCCATAACTTCTCATTATAATCATTTTAAAAATTATATAATCATATTTTCTATATTTTTATTTATTGTTACAATATTTTTAATACTAAATTTTTTTAATCGAAGAGAATTACTATATCAAAACATCAACCAATTAAAACAACTAAAAGATGAAAATGAAACTTTAGCAAAAAGATATAAGTTTGCACTTGAAGCCAGCCAAATTGGAATTTGGGACTGGGATTTGAAAACAAATAAAATTTTCTTTGATAAAAATTGGAAAAGTATGTTAGGTTACGAAGAAAATGAATTATCAAATAATCTTGAAGAATGGGATACAAGAATTCATCCTGAGGATAGACAAAAAGCTATTAAAGATATAACAGATAGCCAAAATAAAAAAACTGAATCTTACTCAAATATACATAGATTAAAACACAAAAATGGAGAATGGGTTTGGATTTATGACAAAGGGAAAACTTATTTTGATAAAAATGATCAAGCAATAAGAATGATTGGATCCCATACAAATATTACACAATTAAAAGAGTTAGAGATCAAACTTTTAGAAAGGGAACAAAATCTATCTTTTGCGCAAGAGATAGCTCATATGGGACATTGGAAATATTATCTCAAAAAAGATGAATTTTTTATCTCTGACAGCCTTAAAAAATTGTTAGGATTAGATGATAAAAGCAATAATTTTGGTTATGATGATTTTAAAAATTTGATCCATCCAAATAATATAGAATATTTTATTCAAAAACATAAAGAAGCATTAAACACTTGTGAAAAAATAAATCTACAATATAAACTAAAAAAGATAAATTCTGACAAATATATTGATATACATGAATACATCTCATGTATTAGACCTATAAACAATGAAAATGAGGATAGAATGTATATAGGTGTTATTCAAGATATAACCCACTTAAAAAATTTAGAAAATGATTTAACTTTATTTAGTACGATAATAAACAATTCTCCAATCTCAATAATAATCACAAACCCTAGTGGAGACATAATATATGTTAATCCACATTTTACAAACACTTCTGGTTATGAAAAAAAAGAGATTATAGGAGAGAACCCAAGAATATTAAAATCTGATGATACTTCCGATGAATTATATAAAAATTTGTGGTTAACTATTACAAATAAAAAAACTTGGGGAGGAATTTTCAAGAATATTACAAAAGATAAAAAAGAGTATTGGGAAACTGCACTTATTATACCTATTATGGATGAAAAAGGTGAAATCATAAACTATTTGGGAATAAAAAGAGAAATAACAAAAGAGATATTCTTAAAAAAACAGCTAGAAGAAAAAGAGGAATTGATGCTAAATCAATCTAAACACGCGGCAATGGGTGAAATGATTAGTATGATAGCTCATCAATGGAGACAACCTATTACTACAATATCTATGGCTGCAAATAATATCTTAGCTGATATTGAATTGGATATGTTAAATAATCAAGAAGCTAAAAAATTTGCAAATGAAGTTTCAATACAAACACAATATTTATCTAATACAATTGAAGATTTTAGAAACTTTTTTAAACAAGATAAACATATAGAAACAGTTGATTTAGAAACAATTTTTAATGATACCTCATCAATTATACTAGCATCATTAAAAAATAATGGAATTGATTTAATACTAAACTTTGATAAAACTATTCAAATTTCAACTTATAGAAGAGAATTGGTACAAGTATTAATCAACATAATAAAAAATGCAAAAGAAGCTTTACAAGAAACAGATATAAAAGAAAAAAAGATTGAGGTTAAAATCATAAGTTACAAAGATAACATATCAATAGAAATTATCGATAATGCTGGTGGTATAAAAGATGAAATAATTGACAAAATCTTTGAAGCATATTTTACTACAAAAGATCAACAAAATGGTACAGGTCTTGGTTTGTATATGTCAAAAATGATTCTTGAGAAACACCTAAAAGGAAAAATTTCAGTTTATAATACAAAAGATGGAGCTACTTTTAAAATTGTGCTTCCACAAACTATAAATTAATCTTTTTTTAGAAAATCTTTTAATACATCTATTTTAGATTTTTGATTTAATTCCTCTTTTAACTCTTCCTCTTCTTCTACAATATTTTTGATAGTATCTTTTAAATCTGCTATTATTTTTCTTTGATGAAGAAGTTCATTTTCAACTCTTAATACCTCTTTTTTACTCACTTCATACTCTTTTTGATAGTGTTCAAGCTCCTTTTTCATTTGCTCAGCTTTTTGCATGTATCTACTGTTTAATTGGGTTAAGTTTCTTGTATTTGAATTATACATCTCAATGATTTTTTCATGTTTATTTTTCATTTTAGAGATCTCTTTTTCATAAAAAAACACTTGAGCTTGTAGTTGTTGAAGTTTTTGTTTATTTCCTTGGGATGAATCGGCTAAAAAAGCACTATTATTTTTAAGTGCTATTAATTCACTTTCAAGTTCTTTAATTCTTTTATTAGCATTAAAATTCTCTTTTTTAAACTCTTGATAATTTGTTATTACACTTCTTTTAAACTCTCTTTTTTCCATCTCCTCTTTTGTTGTAATAAAACCTATAGACATATATTCATTTAAAGTTTTTTTATCACTTTCAAATAAAGGGATTACTGTAACATGTAGATAATAAGCTTCTGTATTTTTATTTTTATTTTTTATATTTCCTTCCCAAACTTCACCACTTTGAATAGTTTCCCAAAGATTTTTAAATATAGCTTTTGAAACATCAGGATGTCTTACAATATTGTGGTTTCTTCCTATTAGTTCACTTTTTGAATAACCAGAAGCTTCACAAAAAAAATCATTTACATATGTAATATTTCCATTTAAATCAGTTTTTGAAACTATTGCCACTTTTCCTATAGCATCAATATATTGTTCTAGTTCATGGTTTTTTTTCTTTACTTGAGATACTAATTCTTTTTGATTTAATCTATATTTTGCAATATCTTTTTCTATAGATACTTTTTTAGCAATTTTATATAAAATATTATTCATATCGACGTAGTTTACTGGTTTTATAATATACCCATCTACACCTAATTTAATAGAAGTTAAAAAGTTGTCAATTTCAGAATAAGCAGAAACAATAATAACACTTTGCTCATTTTTCATAATTTTAATCTCTGATACCATCTCTAAACCACTTAATTTAGGCATCTTAATATCAGTTATAACTAAATCAAAATTTGATTGTTTATAAAGATTTAAACCATCTTCTCCATTTACTGCATAAACAACCTCTTTAAAAAATTTTGAAAGATAACTAATCATACTATTTGCAATATCAGTATCATCTTCTACATACAAAACAGTTAAATTTTCAGCTAATTTTTTTAACTCTTTCAAATCATCCATGACAAACCTTATTAGTTTATGAGTTTTAGTATAGCAAAATAATTATATAAAAATAAATTTATTTATCAAACAGTTTTTGAAAAGCTTCTACAATTGCAATTGATTCTAATTGTTTAATTCTATTTGATAAACTTATTATCGTTTCATCATCTCTGATTTCAAGTGTTTTTTGTAAAATATATTCACCTTCATCGTAATTTTCATTTACAAAATGAATAGTACATCCTGAAACATTTTGTTGTGATTCAAGTACTGCTTTGTGTACATTATCACCATACATACCCTTTCCACCAAAATTTGGCAATAGTGCGGGATGTGAATTTATAATCTTATTTTCAAAAGTTGATATTAGATTTTTTTCTATTTTTTTCATATATCCAGAAAGAAAAATATAATCTATTTTAAATTCAAGCATTAATTGAGTTATCTTTTTATCTAAATCTTCATTTGGGTATTTTTTAGAGTTTATAATAAAACTTGGAATATTTTTATCCTCTGCTTTTTTTAAAACAAATGCATCACTATTGTTTGATATAACTAACACTACTTGTGCATCCAGTTTTTTCTCTTCACATGCTTTTTGTATGGTTTCAAATCCACTTCCATTGTGTGAAGATAATATCCCTATTCTTTTCATAAAATATCCTAAACCTTTTATTGTCGCGAATTATAACAATTTTTTTTTAATTTAACAAAACCAAAAAACTTACTAAAATAATATAAAATTTATCTAAGTCTTTGAGCATGAGTTAAAGCTATAGCAATAGCATCTGTAATATCAAGAGGTTTAATCTCTTTTTTAATTCCTAATAATCTTTTCACCATAAAAGCAACCTGTTCTTTTGTTGCTTTTCCATTTCCTGTTACTGCTTGTTTTACTTGTAAAGGTGTATATTCTGAAAAATTACCAAATTCTTGTAAAACTTTTAATGAAATTGCCCCTCTAAATTGTGCTAATTTAATAACTGTTTTAGGGTTAAATGCATAAAACATATCTTCAATAGCTACTTCGTTTAATTGGTATTTTGTAAATACCATATCTAAGCCTTCTGTCATCTCTACAATCTGTTCTTGCAGAATTTTTGTTTTTATTTTTATCAGACCCGCTTCAAGAAGTTTTATATCTCTTCCACTTTTTTCAATAACTGCATAACCACAGTTTCTTGTCCCTGGGTCAATTCCTAATATTTTCAACTTTTCACATTTCCTATTTTCTTAGATTTCACATATAATAAATACCATAAAATGGTAATATATTCATAATAATTCACTTAAATATTCAAAGTTTTTCACACTCTAATTAAAAATCTTTCACACGTGAAAAACTTTTTAATATTAATTTAGATATAATCTTACCAATTTATATATAAAGAGTGCGTATTTAATGACTAGCAAAGAGTTTTTAACTATTATTAAAAAAGAAGCAAATCCAGCTGATTATAAAAAATATCTAAAACAATTAAACTATAAAAAAATCTCTTCTGACGAGAAATTAGCTGTCTTTGAAGTTACAAACAAATATATAGCTTCTTGGATAAAAAGTAAATATACACCCATAATTCAACACTGTTTTGAGATATATGATGGTACAAAACCAGATATTGAGATTAAAATAGCAGGTGAAAAAAAGAGTAAAAAAGAGATTATCTCCGAAAAAGCAAAAAATGAAACAGCAGAAAGTACTACATTAAATCCATCTTATACTTTTGATTCATTTGTTGTAGGAAGTTCTAACCAAATGGCATATAATGCCTCATTGGCAGTTGCTGAAAAACCAGGTGTTCAATACAATCCACTATTTTTATATGGTGGTACAGGTTTGGGAAAAACTCACCTTTTACAAGCTATTGGTAATGATTCAATTGAAAAAGGTCGAACTGTTATTTATGTGACTATTGAACAGTTTATGAACGATTTTACCTTTTCAATCAAAAACAAAAATATGGAACATTTTAGAAACAAATATAGAAAATGTGATGTATTATTAATCGATGATGTTCAATTTTTAAGTGGAAAAGAACAAACTCAAGAGGAGTTTTTTCACACTTTCAATGAACTTCACAATGCCAAAAAACAAATTGTAATGACCTCAGATAGGCTCCCATCGCAAATTGCAGGACTTGTTGATAGGTTAAAATCACGATTTGAATGGGGACTTACAGCAGATATCCAAATCCCAGGACTTGAAACAAAAATTGCAATTATTGAGAAAAAAAGTGAATTAAATGGGATTAATCTAAGTAGAGAGATTATAAACTATATTGCAACAAACTTAGATAACTCTATTAGGGAGATTGAGGGTGTATTAATCCGTATTAATGCAAGTGCTTCACTACTTAATCAAGAGATTAATTTAGAGTTTGCTAAAAATCTTTTAAAAGAGCAAATAAAAGAGAAAAAAGAGAATATCAAATTGCCAGATATTATATCACTTGTTGCAAATGAATTAAATATCAAACCAAGTGATATTAAATCTAAGAAAAGAACCGCAACTGTAGCAAATGCGAGGAGAATAGTAATTTATCTAGCTAGAGAGCTAACTCATAACTCTATGCCAGATATTGCTAAATTTTTAGGGATGAAAGATCATAGTTCTATTTCTAAAAATATTCAAAAAACAAATGAGTTAATTGAGAGTGATGAAAACTTTAAACTTATCATTCAAAATTTAAAAAATAAAATCATACATTAAGGAGTGGAAAAAAAGTTTTAGTCAAAAGTGTGAAAAGATGTGAATTATTAAAACCAATTTATTCACAGGCAAAAGTGCCTATGAGTTGTACTTTGGATAATATTTTCATCTTTTCACATGGTCTACTACTTCCACTAATTAATATAAATAAATAGGAGCTAAAAAAATGAAGTTCATAATTACAAAAAGCATTTTCGAAAACATTGTGTCATCTATGCAACCATTTCTAGAAAAAAAAGATGCAAGTTCAATCACTTCTCACATATACTTAGAAGTAAATGATTCAAAACTAACTTTAAAAGCTACAGATTACGAAATAGGATTAGAGTGTACTATTGATTCTATTAGTGAAGCTATATATGGAAAAGCAACTGTTAATGGATCTAATCTACTTGGAATAATTAAAAGATTAAAAGATACAGATATCATTATAGAAACAACTGATAATAATCTAATTATAAAACAAAACAAGTCTACATTTAAATTACCTATGTATGATGCTGATGAATATCCATCTTTAATTTTAAATAACAATTTAAAAAATTTAGAGATTTCAACTATAAACTTAATCAACTCTATTAGAAAAATTACACCTGCTATTGATAATAACAATCCTAAATTTGAATTAAATGGTGCTTTAATAGATATTAAAAGTTCTAAAATCAATTTTGTTGCTACTGATACAAGAAGACTTGCAATATCTCATTTACAAAATATATCAAATGAACAAGCTCAAATAATTATCCCTAAAAAAGCTATTATAGAGATACAAAAACTATTTATTGATGATGCACATCTATCTTATGATGAAAATACTTTAGTAGTATCAAATGCAAATATGAAATTCTTTACTAAACTAATCAATGGAAAATTTCCTGATTATGAAAGAATTATACCTCAAAGTTTAAAATACAATTTAAGTATTCCAAAAAGTATGTTAGTAGAATCTATTAAATTAGTTACTTCACTGTTTTCAAATATTAAAATCATTTTTAAACCAAACTCAATTATATTTGAATCATTAGATGAAGACACAGAATCTAAAACTCAAATAGATATTGAACTAAACATTGACACAGAATTTTATTTAGCTGTAAATGCAAAATATTTATTAGATTTTCTAAGTCAAACTAATAATGAAAATATTACTATTGGATTTAATGAATCAAATTTACCATTCTATTTAGAAGATGAAAAGTTCTTCACAATTGTAATGCCAATAGTATTAGAAAAATAAAAAAAGGATATCGCTAATGAGCCAACAAGAATACGGTGCAGGAAATATTAAAGTCTTAAAAGGTCTTGAAGCAGTAAGAAAAAGACCCGGTATGTATATTGGTGATACTAATATAAATGGTCTTCACCACATGGTATATGAAGTTGTAGATAACTCTATTGATGAAGCAATGGCTGGATATTGTAAAAATATTAAAATTACAATGACTAAAGATCATTGGATAAGAGTAGAAGATGATGGAAGGGGTATTCCAACTGCTATTCATGAAGGTGAAGGTATATCTGCTGCAACTGTTGTTTTAACAGTATTACATGCTGGTGGAAAATTTGATAAAGATACTTATAAAGTATCTGGTGGACTTCACGGGGTAGGTGTTTCAGTTGTAAATGCTCTATCTAAAGAACTTAAAATGACTATTTATAGAGAAGGTAAAATCCACTATCAAGAGTTTTCAAAAGGTATTCCAAAAGGTCCATTAGAAGTTATTGGTGAAAGTCCAAGAAAAACAGGTACTACAATTGAATTTTTAGCTGATGATTCTATTTTTGAAGTAAACACTTATGATTCAGCTGTTTTAGCAAAAAGATTTAGAGAAGTAGCATACTTAAACTCATTTATCTCTATCACATTAGTTGATGAGATTCATAAAAAAACTGATGTATTTCATTTTGAAGGTGGTATTAAACAGTTTGCAGAAGATTTAAATAAAGATGTTGCAGTATCTGAAGCTGTAGCATTTTCTGAAAAAGTTGATGATGTTGAAGTTGATATTGCTGTTATGTACAATGCTACATATACAGAAAAAACTTTATCGTTTGTAAATAATATTAGAACAATAGATGGTGGTACACACGAAGCAGGTTTTAAAGCAGGACTTACAAGATCAATAGTTAAATATGTAAATAACAATGCTAATGCAAGAGAAAAAGATACAAAAATCACAGGTGATGATGTAAGAGAAGGTTTGATTGCTGTTGTTTCTGTAAAGGTTCCTGAACCACAATTTGAAGGTCAAACAAAAGGTAAATTGGGATCATCTTATGTAAAACCTATATGTCAAAAATTAACTTCTGAAGTTTTAGATAAATATTTTGAAGAAAATCCTGCACAAGCTAAAGCTATTATGGAAAAAGCATTAATGGCAGCAAGAGGTAGAGAAGCAGCTAAAAAAGCTAGAGATTTAACTAGAAAAAAAGATGCTATGACAGTTGGAACACTTCCAGGGAAACTTGCAGAGTGTCAAAGTAAAGACCCAGCAGTAAGAGAATTATATCTGGTGGAGGGAGATTCAGCAGGTGGATCAGCGAAGCAAGGTAGAGATAGAGTTTATCAAGCAATTTTACCACTAAAAGGTAAGATTTTAAATGTTGAAAAATCAAGACTTGATAAAATTTTAAAATCTGATGAGATTAGAAATATGATTACGGCACTTGGTTGTGGTATTGGTGAAGATTTTGATGAAGAAAAAATCAGATATCATAAAATCATTATTATGACCGATGCGGATGTTGATGGTAGCCATATTCAAACACTTCTTTTAACTTTCTTCTTTAGATTTTTAAGACCAGTTGTTGAAAAAGGGTATTTATATATAGCTCAACCGCCACTTTATAGATATAAAAAAGGTAAAAATGAGAGATACCTAAAAGATGATACAGCATTGTCTAATTTCTTAATCGAAAATGGTTTAGAATCATTTGAATTTGCAGGTTTAGGATATAACGATTTATTAGATTTATTTAGAACTGTTTCTAGATATAGGGGTATGTTAAGTCAACTTGAAAAAAGATATTCATTAATTGAAGTATTAAAACATTTAATAGAAAATTCAAATTTAGTAACTTTAGACCAAACAGCTTTATATGAAGAGGTAAAAGGATTCCTTGAAAACAAAGGTTATAATATTTTATCAAAAAATATAACTGAAGATAAAATCCAACTATTTGTACAAACAAATGAAGGTTTAGAAGAGTTAATTATTGATGATGAACTATTTGCATCTCCATATTTTAGTGAAGCTACATATATCTATAATAGACTTGTAGAAAGAGATATCTCAATGTTTGATGGAAGAGATTTAATCGAAATTCTTGAAGAAGTTGAAGGATTGGCTAAAAAAGGTGCATATATCCAAAGATACAAAGGTCTTGGAGAGATGAACCCAGAACAATTATGGGAAACAACTATGACACCAGAAGATAGAAGACTTCTAAGAGTAAAAATCGAAGATGCAGAATTAGCATCTGATACTTTCACACTATTTATGGGTGATGAAGTAGAACCAAGAAGAAATTATATTGAAGAACATGCAAAAGATGTTGAACATCTAGACGTATAAAAAAGTACATCTTTTTTACAATCTCTGCGTTGGAGCAAAATTTTTACTCAGTCACTTAACTGAAGTAAGCTCCTTCGCAAAAATTTAACTCCGTCTTAATTTTGAAAAAAATATGACTTTTATAGTTTTAATTAATTACAATTAGCAATAAAATATAATCAAAAAAAATATTTATATTATACTTTTAGAAATCAAATACAAAATTATTGACATTTTGTATCTTATAGGATACACTTATGAAGTATATAATTAAACAAACTGATAATTTTTCAAAGTGGTTGGTAAAATTAAAAGATATAAAAGGTAAGGTTTCTATATTACGTCGCATTGATAGGATAAAAAAGGGAAACTTTGGTGATTTTAAATCTTTAGGTTCTAATCTTTTTGAATTAAGAATTATTACCGGACCAGCCTATAGAGTTTATTATACTAAAAAGGGTGATGAAGTTGTCATACTTTTAGTTGGTGGAGATAAATCAACACAAAGTAATGATATAAAAAAAGCAAGGGAAATATTAAAGGAGTTAGATGATGATAAAAGTATCTGATTTTGATTTGTCATTATATTTAGATGATAAAGAGATTATTGCAGAATATTTAACACAAGTTTTAAATGATGGAGATTTAGATGAGCTTTATGATGCTATTGCTTATATAGCAAAAGCTCGTGGGATGTCTAAGATTTCGCAAGACACTGGTTTTGGTAGAGAATCTTTATATAAATCTTTTAAAAAAGGTTCTAAACCTAAGTTTGAGACTGTATTAAAGGTTTTAAGGGCATTGGATATTAAACTTCAAGTAGTAGCATAATATACACCTTTAAATCTTATAAAAACTCTTATTTACTTTGTTTATTTATAAACATTTGCGTATAATCCCAAATTCAAAACAAAACAATCCAAAGAAGAATCATGATAGAACTAATTAATATTTCAAAAAGCTACCCAACAAATGATTTGTATAGTGACTTAAACCTAAGACTAAATGCTGGTGACAAGGTTGGCCTTGTAGGTAGAAATGGTACAGGTAAATCAACGCTATTTAAACTTATTTTAGGTGAAGAGCCACAAGATAGTGGGGATATTAACTTTCCTAAAGGTTATAAAATAGGTGCCTTGAAGCAGTATTTTAATTTTACTCAAAAAACTTTGATTGATGAGACGGCTTTGGCTTTAAGTGAAGAGGATAAATACAATATTTATAAAGCAGAGAAGATATTATTTGGTCTTGGTTTTACAGATGAGGATTTATCTAAAGATCCAAAATCTTTTTCTGGTGGTTTTCAAATTAGGATAAATTTGGCAAAATTACTTTTAACTGAACCAAATATGCTTTTACTTGATGAGCCTACGAACTACTTGGATATTCTTTCAATTCGTTGGTTAAAAGCGTTTTTAAAATCTTTTCAAGGGGAAGTTATACTTATCACTCACGATAGAGATTTTATGGATTCTGTTTGTACTCATACACTTGGGATTATTAGAAAAAGTGCATTTATGATTCAAGGTGGGACTAGAAAGTTTTATGAGCAATTAATGGCAAATGAAGAGCACCATGAAAAACAAAAGATAGCTCAAGATAAAAAAATCAAAGATTTAGAAGAGTTTATTGCTAAAAATAAAGCAAGAGCAGCAACTGCAACTCTAGCTCAGTCAAAAGTTAAAATCTTGGAAAAGATGGAGATATTAGAGGATTTGGATTATGATGCAAATCTTAGTTTTGATTTTAACTACAAAGATACAGCAGCAAAATTTTTAGTAGAAGTAAAAGATTTAAGTTTTGGATACACTCCTGATAAAATTCTTTTTGAAAATATCACATTTGCACTATCACGTGGGGAAACTTTAGGAATCATAGGGAAAAATGGAAAAGGTAAATCAACACTGCTTAATACTATAGCAGGAGAACTTCAACAACTAACAGGAAGTGTTGAGTTTCATCCAAGTTGTCAGTTTGGACACTTTGGACAAACAAATATCTCACACTTAAATCAAGATAATACAATTATGGATGAGATTTATAGTGTAAATCATAAACTTGCAGAAGCAGTTATTAGAAGTATTTGTGGTTTGATGATGTTTAGTGGTGATAATGCTAAGAAAAAAATCTCACTTTTATCTGGGGGTGAAAAATCAAGAGTTATGTTAGGTAAAATTATAGCTCAAGATGTAAATTTACTTTTTCTAGATGAGCCTACAAACCACTTGGATATTGATTCTATTGATGCACTTACAAATGCTATCAAGGCGTTTCCTGGTTCATGTATTATTGTAACTCACTCTGAAGAATTATTAAGAGCAGTTTGTGATAGATTGATTGTATTTACAAACAATGGGGCTGATTATTTTAATGGAACTTATGATGAGTTTTTAGAAAAAATTGGTTGGGAAGATGATGATACAACAGAAAAGAAAAAAGTAGAAAAACCAAAAAGAAACAAAAAAGAGATAAAAAAACTAAGAGCAGCTGTTGTAACTGAAAAAAGTCAAGCAACAAAACCAATTAGAATGGAAATAGAAAAAATAGAAGAGTTACTTCCAAGTTTAAATGGTGCAGAAAAATCTAAACATCAGCAGATGTTGAGTGAATTACAAATAAAACTTGAAAAATTAAATGTTGAGTTTCAAAAAAAATTAGATGAGATTTAAAACTTTTTATAGATTATGAAAAAACTAAAATACTTAGAGCATTATCCAAAAGAGTTTATCTCTCAAGTACA
Source organism: Halarcobacter sp. (assembly GCA_050296315.1). Taxonomy (GTDB): domain Bacteria; phylum Campylobacterota; class Campylobacteria; order Campylobacterales; family Arcobacteraceae; genus Halarcobacter. The sequence goes on along the minus strand of JBNKRE010000002.1, from coordinate 359,955 downwards.
AAAGCTAATTGATGATAAAAAACTAGATAAATATCTTTTGAGTAAATATAAAACAAGCCATGAATTTAAAAGTGATAAGGTTTTATATGAGTATACAATAGATATAAAAAATCAGTTTTTAAAAAAATCATTGCCACTTAGTAAAGTTGTTTATGATGGGAAAATCAACGTTATAAACGATGCTTTGGGTATACATACTTTTATCTCAAGGGTTCAAGGTGGAAAATTAAAAAGCAAAAATGAGATAAAAATAGCTTCAATATTTAAAAATGTACCCCAAGAGTTTTTACGTATGATTGTTGTTCATGAGTTAGCTCATATAAAAGAAAAACAACACGATAAAGCTTTTTATAATCTTTGTACTTTTATGGAACCAAACTACCATCAATATGAGTTTGATTTAAGAGTCTATCTTACATATATTGATAGATTTGGGAAACTTTATTAGTATAATATAAAACACTTCTAATAATCTATTTTTAAATTAATAACTACTATTATTAGTAATATCTAATTATGATACTTATTTTTACATTAAGGATTTACTATGAATATTACTTTGAATCAACCAAACCAAGGTCTAAAAGACAAAATCTTTAGAATCAACAACGAAAAACTTCCAAAAACAAAAAAAGCAAAAGCTTTAAAGGAATTGTCGACTTATGAATTTACTCAAAAGTCCAATTTTTTAGGTTATCAAGTAAATGAAAAAATAGATTATCAAAAAAATTATTCAGAATACTTAAACATATCATTAAATAATGTAGGCGATCCTTTTATAGATGGAAATCTAACTACAAATACCAAAGCTGTAGAAAGGGAAGTATTAAGTTATTTTGCCAAACTTTGGAACAACAAACAAAGAACTAAACATTTAAAAAAAGATGAGTTTTGGGGTTATGTTGTCTCTATGGGCTGCACAGAAGCAAATATTTTTGGGCTTTTAAGTGCAAGGGATTATTTAGAGGGCAAATATCTACTAATAGATGATGAAGAAAATGAAAAAATAAAATCAATTAGCAAATCATCAAAAGATAGAGAGTGTCTTATTAATCAAAATTTAGTAAGTAGTTATGGTAAAACAAAACAAAACAATAAAAATGAATTTGTACCAATAGCATTTTATTCACAAGATGCACACTACTCAATAGTAAAAGCAATGGAAGTATTAAAAATATCAACATTTTTTAATGAAGCAATGAAAAAAGAATATGATTGTCCATTAACAATTGAGGATTACCCAAAAGGGTTTTCTTTGAAGTATTTAGAAAATGGATGGCCAAAAGAGGTACCATCAAATGATGATGGAACGATTCATATACCAGCACTAATCAAACTTGTAGATTTTTTTGCAGCAAAAGGTCATCCTATTTTAGTATCTTTTAATTATGGAAGTACTTTCAAAGGAGCTTATGATAATGTAAAAGAAGCTGTGAAGAAGTTAGTTCCTATATTAAAAAAATATGGATTATATGAAAGAGAAATAGAATATCAAGATAAAAAAACAGATAAAAGAAATGGTTTTTGGTTTCATGTAGATGGGGCATTGGGTGCTGCTTATATGCCATATATTGAGACTGCTTTAAAAGAAAAGTTGATAAAAAAACCTTCAAAAGATTATAAGTTTCCTATTTTTGATTTTAGATTAAAACAGATACATTCTATATCTATGAGTGGACATAAATGGATTGGTTCCCCTTGGCCAACTGGTATATATATGTCAAGAATAAAATATCAACTTAAACCTGTTGATGATCCTATGTATATAGGCTCTCCTGATACAACTTTTGCAGGTTCTAGAAATGGTTTCTCTCCATTGATTTTTTGGGAATATTTATCAAATAATTCATATAATAATCATGTAAAAGAGGTAGTAAAAGTTGAAAATATGGCACAATATGCTTATGAAAAGTTGAAAAAGCTTGATAAAACAAATAAACTTTGGATACAACGTTCACCTTTTTCATTAACTATAAGAATGAAAAAACCAAATGATGATTTGATTTTTAAATACTCTTTATCAACAGAAGAATTATATGTAAATGGTCAAAAAAGGGAATATGCACATATTTATATTATGAGTCATGTAACAAAAAAACTGATAAATCAATTTATAAAAGATTTAAAAAAATCGAAATATTTTTAATAAGTGATTAAATGAAAACAAAAGATAAAACTCTTTCTCAATTATTAGTTCAAAATATATCTTATGCAACATTAATTCCTATTTTTATAATTGCAACATTTCTATTGGGTGCTTATTATCTTATGATAAATTATATCACTAAAGAAAATGAAAAAAATATTATCAACAATGCAAGAAATGCTTTGGTTTATTCAGTAGATAGAGAATCAAACATTATAGAAAACAAGATGAAAAGTATTGCTGATAGCCATAAAAATATTTTTACAAGAGTTGAGCATTATTATAAAAATAGTGAAAAATATACAATTTTAAATAAAAATGTAGAATTTGAAAAAAGTAAATATGGACTTGTGTATCAAAAAGAGGATATAGGTGGAGCTGATGCAACATCTTTTTTGTTTACTAAATTAAAAAGAAAAGAGATTGAAGATTATTTGGTTAGAACCCAATGGTTTGATATAGCTTTAAAAAATGCTGTTGAAGCAAATGAAGCTGTTGTAGCTTCTTGGATGATAGATAGTAATGCTTTGATTAGATATTATCCTTTTATTCATTTGCATCAATATATGTCTGATTTTTCCAATTTTTTTGATTGGAGTTTTTATTATGAGGCGGACATAAAACATAATCCTAGTAAAAAAGCCTTATGGAGTTCAATTTATTTAGATCCTGCTATGAACGGTTGGATGACCTCATATATTCAACCAGTTTATGACAATAAAGATGAATTTAGAGGTGTAGTGGGTGTAGATGTACCTATTAAATCTTTGGCAAAAGAGGTTTTAGCTGATGATATTCCTTTTAATGGAGAGGTTTTTTTAACTGATGATAAAGGGATGATTATAGCTATATCTGACTCATTAAATCTATTTTTAGATTTAGTGAAACTAAGAAAAAATGATAAAAATGAATTAGTTATTCATGAGGTTTTAAAACCAATTGAACATAATTTGTTAAAACATCAAGATAAAATTATCTCAAATCAATTTAAAGATTATTTTGAAAAAGATATAAAAACAGGTTTTTTTAATTATAAAAATAGAAATTTTTTAGTTGAAAATAGAGATATTAAAGGAACAAATTGGAAAGTCTTTTTTCTTATTGATAAGAATAAAGTTATTGAAGAGAGTTTAGTATTGCATCAATTTGCTACAAAAGTAGCAATGGTGGTACTGATGATTTTGATTTTATTGTTATTATTTATTCTTATAGTTTTATTTAGAAAAGCAAAAAAACTAGCTGATAGATTAGTTTATCCTATTGTTGAGCTTTCTAATAAAACAGAACAATTAGACAACTATAAAAAACAAGAAAATGTTGGTATTTCAGAGATTGATAAATTATTAAGTAATTTTGATTCTATGGTAAATGAGGTTAAATATAATAGAAAAAATTTAGAACAAAAAGTTGAAGAGAGAACAAAAGAGTTAGAGGTTGCTAAAATAAAAGCAGAAAGTGCTACTAAGGCAAAATCAGAATTTTTGGCAAATATGTCCCATGAGATTAGAACACCTATGAATGGAATCATTGGAATGACTTATCTCGCTTTGCAAACTTCACTAGATGAGAAACAAAAAAAATATATACAAAGAATAGATAATAGTGCAAAAAACCTTTTAAATATTATCAATGATATTTTAGATTTTTCAAAAATTGAAGCTGGAAAACTAACTATAGAAAAGATTAGATTTGATATGTTTGAGTTGATTGACTCAGTTATTAATCTTATTGAATTAAAAGCTTATGAAAAAGATTTAGAGCTTATTGTAAATTATGATATTGAAATGAATAAAGAATTTTTTGGTGATTCATTGAGAATTTCTCAAATATTAATAAATCTTTTGAATAATGCAGTTAAATTTACCTATAAAGGTTCAGTAAAACTAACTATTAAAAATATAAAAGATGATAGATATCTATTTGAAGTTGAGGATACTGGTATTGGTCTTTCAAAAGAGGAGCAAACAAAATTGTTCAAATCTTTTTCACAAGCAGATGGGAGTACTACTAGAAAATATGGTGGTACAGGCTTAGGGTTATCTATTACAAAACAATTAGTTGAGTTAATGAATGGAAGAATTTATCTGAATAGCAAAAAAGATGAAGGTAGTGTATTTGGCTTTGAAATAGAGTTAAAATCTATTGAAAGTAAAAAGAAATATAACTACTTTTCAGATAAAAAAGTTTTAATAGTAGATGATAATAAATTGTGGCAAGAGATTTTAGAAAATCTATTAAAAACTTTTAAAGTAAATATTGATATAGCTTCAAGTGCTACAATAGCATTAGAGAAAATGAAAGAAAAAGAGTGTGCATATGATTTAATCTTAATGGATTGGAATATGCCAAAAATAGATGGTTTGGAGGCAATAAAACTTATTAAACAATATTGTAAAGATTTAACTCCACCTACAATTATTATGGTAAGCAGTTTTATACAAGAATCAATTCTTCAAGAAGCAAAGAAGTTAGGGGTACAAATCTTTTTACAAAAACCTATTAACCCATCTATATTGAACGATTTATTAACTGGATTATTTATTGAAGAGATAAATTTTGAAATAAATAAAACTAAAAGTATAAATAGTTTAAAAAACGCTATTTCAACTTTAGGAGGAAGTAAAATACTACTAGTTGAAGATTGTGTTTTAAATCAAGAAATAATAGTAGGATTGTTAGAACACAGTGGAATAGAATTGGATATTGTTTCTAATGGAAAAGATGCCTTAGAGTTGTTTAATAAAAATCGTTATGAATTGATTTTAATGGATATACAAATGCCAATTATGGATGGGTATGAAGCAACAAAGTTAATTAGACAAAAAGATTTAAAAATACCAATTATAGCATTGACTGCAAATGTTATGAATAAAGATATTCTACAAACTCAAAAAGTGGGTATGAATGAACATTTAAATAAACCTATAAATGTTGAGAAGTTCTATGATATTCTTTTAAAATATATCACTAAAAAAAGAGAAAAACAATATTTAGATGTAAAAAATAAATTGATTGATATTCCAAAGTTTAAATCTATAAATACAAATTTAGGTTTAGAGTATATGGCAGGAAATCTTCAACTTTATAAAAAGATTTTAAATAGTTTTTATGATAAATATAAAGATTTAGATGAAAAAAAATTATCTCAGGTAAAAGAAAAAAGTGATGAAGAGTTTAAGACATGTATACATACCTTAAAAGGTTTATCAAAAAATATTGGAGCGCAAAATCTACATGAAATAGCGATTAAACTTGATGAGACAGCAGATAAAAATTTAGTTGAAGAGTGTTTAAAAAGATTGAGTTTAGTTATATCTGAATTAAGAACTTGGACGGATGGAGAAAAAGATGATAATATAGAGGAAAACTTTATAACAGATTTTTCAAAAGAAGTTTTTATGCATTTGGAAGAAGCGATTAAAACCCATAGACCTAAAACTATAGAATTAGCACTAGAAAAAATAGAAATTGAAAAACTATCAAAGACAGAAAAGAATTTTTTAGAAAAACTAAAATCATATTTAGAAAAATATAAGTTTAAAGAAGCATTAGAATTTTTTAAGGAGAATGGATGAGTGAGAATAAAACAATACTAATTGTAGATGATACAAATACAAATATTGATATTCTTCTTGGTCTATTAGAAGGGTATGATATTGTAGTAGCTACAGATGGTCACACTGCAATAAAGATTGCAAATGAAGAGAAGATAGATTTAATACTTTTAGATATTATGATGCCTGATATTGATGGTTTTGAAGTATGTACTATTTTAAAATCAAAAGAACAAACAAAAAATATACCAGTGATATTTATAACTGCAAAAACTGATGAGAATAGTATTGAAAAAGCCTATGATGTAGGTGGAGTTGATTATGTAAGTAAACCTTTTAAGCCAAAAGAGTTATTAGCAAGGGTAAAGACACAACTTCAAATGCGTTCAGTGATCCAAAACTTAGAGTTTTTGGCTTCAAAAGATTCTATGACAGGTATTTATAATAGACGAAAATTTTTTGAACTCTCTCAAAAGTTATTTGATAGTTCAAATGAATTATATGCAGTGATGATGGATATAGATGAGTTTAAAATGATAAATGATAGCTATGGTCATGATATGGGGGATAAAGTTATTATTGAAGTTACGAAGTTAATAAACAATCATCTGTTTGAAGAGGAAATTTTTGGAAGATTAGGTGGGGAAGAGTTTGCTATAATTTCACCAATTATAGGAGAGAGTATAAAACAAAGAGTTGAATATATTAGAAAAAATATAGAAAAGCTTTCTATTCTATCTTTAGACAATAAAATTATAAATATTACTATAAGTATAGGTATTACAAAAGGAAATAATAAAGATATGAAAGATTTAGATTGTTTATTAAAAATTTCAGATGATGCTTTATATGAAGCAAAAAATAAAGGGAAAAATAAGTGTATTTTTAAATCCTATGGTGTTTCTTAATTTTTTCTTAGCTTATATATAAGAAATTGTTATTTAACTTTTAATTAATATGTAAAAACAGTTTTAGTACAATCTAATTCAACTTTTATAAAAGAGTAAAAATGAAATTATTAAAAATTATCTTACTTACAACTATTTTATTTTCAAATTTTCTTTTTAGTTCATCAAATAACAATGAAAAAATAGTACCTGCAGTTGTACCAATTTCATGGTTGAAAGAAAATTTAAATAATCCTAAATTAGTATTAATTGATTTAAGGGAAGAGGAAGAGTTTCAAAAAGAACATATTAAAAATGCTATTAATATATCAGGCTTAAAATCTTTATTTGACAAAAATTTTGTTATGCCAAAACTAAGCTTTTTAAAAGAGTTATTTAGTAATGCCGGAATCGATAATGAAAGTTTAGTTGTGGCATATGATAATGGAGATTTTATATGGGCTGCAAGATTGTATTGGATATTAGAAATTTTAGGGCATAAAAATGTTGGTATCTTAAAAGTAAGTTATGGAAAGCTTTTAAAAAATCAGTTTCCTATCTCTAGTGGTACACACAAAGTTGCTAGAAAAGAGTTTATTCCACGAATAGATAATGAAAAAATTGAAACAAAATTAAGCACATTATTGTCAATTGGTAAAAAAACTATTATTGATGGTAGAAAAGAGTCTCATTATGAGGGTAAAGAGTCTATAGCTAAAAGGTATGGACATATTCCAACAGCATTAAATTATGCATGTACCCAAAACTTTCAAGTTACTGATGATGGTAGTATAATGAAAGATTTTGATGAGTTAAAAAAGATTTATAAAAATATTCCTAAAAAGAAAGATATTATACTTTATTGTGATGGGGGAGCAGAAGCAGCATTGAACTATATTGTTTTGAAAGAATTAGGTTATAATGCTGCTGTTTATGATGGTTCGTGGATTGAGTGGGGTAATGATAATGCAGTACCCATTGATAACCCTTCTTTGGAAGGGAAATAAATATTATAGTGGATAAAATTTTGATATATGAAGGTTCTATTAGAAAAAAACTTATACTGATAATTATGTCAGTAACATTGATTACAGCACTTATTGGTTATACGACTTTTGTTTATTGGTATATGGAAGACCAATATAAAAGAGCTATAAATTTATCAAAAACCATGAGCCTAGTATTGGGTCAAGATTTTGCTAAATTGATTTTGCTCAATGATGTATCTGCTGCTGCTGATATAACCTCTTCTTTGAAGTCTTTTTCAAATATAGACTCAATGGTATTATATAATCTTGAAAAAAAGCCTATTTTACAATATAGTATTGACAATAATAGTTTTAAAGTGGGTCCCTTGCCTCCAAAAGATAAAATGGATGCTGTAGTTGAAGAAGATGTTTTAAAGTTATATATAGAAGCAAAATATAAAGAAACAAACTTAGGTTATGCTCAACTAAAAATTCATATTAGCACAATCTATGATGTAATAGAAGAAAATCTTTATATGTTATTGTTTATCTTATTTACTATGTTTATTATTTCATATATATTAGCAACTTATTTTGCTAGAAGATTTACCTTGCCTATTTTAGATTTAGTTACATTTTTAGATAAAATAGACTTGGCAGAATCTTTAAAAAGTAGAATTAAAACTGAAGAAAACAATGAATATGGAAAGCTTTATGAGGGTGTTAATACAATGCTTGAAAGGCTTGAATCTTCACACAAAATATTAAAACTTGCAGCAGTTACTTTTGATACACAAAATGGTATTACAATTACAGATAAAGACCAAAAAATATTACATGTAAATAAAGCTTTTACTACTATCACAGGTTATACAGCTCAGGAAGCTATTGGTCAAACTCCAAGAATATTACAATCGGGAGTTCATACTAAAGAGTTCTATGATGATATGAGAAGATACTTAAAAGAGCACCATTTTTGGATGGGTGAGATAAATAATAAACACAAAGATGGAAGTATCGTAAATGAACACTTAACAATCCAAGTTGTTTTAGATGATGATGGTGAAGTGTTGTATTATGTAGGTTCATTTTTAGATATAACATTACAAAAAGATATGGAAAGTGAACTAAGAGAAAAAGAAAATTTATTGATTCAACAATCAAAAATGGCAGCTATGGGAGAGATGTTGGAGAATATTGCCCATCAGTGGAAACAACCTTTATCGATTATTTCAACTACAACTTCTGGTTTAGTTTTGAAAAAAGATTTAGATTTGCCATTAGATAAAGATGAAGAGGTTAAACAATTATCGACTATTACAGATACCGTACAATTTTTAGCACATACAATCGATGATTTTAGAGAGTTTTTTAAACCAAATAAAACGAAAGAAAAATTTAATCTAAAAGAGTGTTATAAAAAAGTTGCTAATTTAGTAAATCTTAAATTTTTATCATTGAATATACAAATTATTGAAGATTTAGATGATGTAAATATAGTTGCATTGGAAAATGAATTAAAACAAGTAATTATAAATGTATTAAATAACTCAAGGGATGCTTTAGAAAATATCTCAGCAGAGAAATTTATTTTTGTTCATGTTTATAGAAAAGACCAAAAAGCATATTTGGTTATAAAAGATAATGCAGGAGGAATACCAACTGCTATTATAAATAGAATTTTTGACCCATACTTTACTACTAAAGGTGAACAAGATGGTACAGGTATTGGACTTCATATGTCAAAAGAGATGATTGAAAAACATATAAAAGGTAAAATAAGTGCAAGCAATGAATATTTTACATATCAGGGTAAAAAATATAAAGGTGCACAATTTACTATAGAGATACCAACTAGACAATAAGCTTACAATTTGTAATATAATCAATTAAGATTATAAAATTATCATATACTAGCACAAATATTAAATGAGGTTGATTTAATGAATATTTGTGCAATAGAATTAAAAAGTAATTATGCAGTTATAGTAGTTTTTAAAGAGAATAAATATGTTGATTTAAAAATAAAAAAAATAGTTTTAGAAGATGATGAAAATCAAAATAGTATTAGAGAGTTTTGTAATCAGTTTTTAGTTTTTTTAGAACAAGAAAAAATAGAAAAAATAGTGATAAAAAAAAGGTCAAAAAAGGGTAATTTTGCAGGTGGCGCCGTTACATTTAAGATTGAGGGATTGATTCAATTAAATCCTTTATGTAGTGTAGAATTGCTATCAAGTCAAACTATTAGTGCTTATGAAAAGAAAAACTTGATTGAATATCCCATTAATTTAAAAAAATATCAGGAACCAGCTTATTTAACTCTACTTTCTTTTTTATAATTGATATAATTAGAAAAAAGGTTTAGTATGTTTAAAGTTAAATCGATAGATCATTTTGTATTAACAGTAAAAGATATTGATAAAACAGTAGAGTTTTATACAAAAGTTTTAGGTATGGAAAAAGAGATTTTTAAAGAAACAAGGGTTGCACTAAAGTTTGGTCACCAGAAAATAAATCTACATCAATTGGGAAATGAATTTGAACCCAAAGCTTTAAATATAAAAGAGGGAAGTGCTGATTTATGTTTTATTACTGAAACAAGTGTAGAAGAGTTTAAAAAACATATAGAAAAAAAAGGCATCAAAGTAATAGAAGGACCTATACAAAGAACTGGTGCAATGGGTGATATAAACTCTATTTACCTAAGAGACCCTGATGGAAACCTAATAGAAGTTTCAAATTATATTTATAGTATTTAGCATACTTAAAAAAGTATGCTATTTAAATAGTTGGTAAATAGAGCAAAAATCTTCTTCACCTTTACCATCTTTTTTCATTTGTCCAAATAATTCTTTTGGAACACTTGCTGTAAATAAGGGCTGATTTAAACTATAAGCTAAATCTTGCAATGTATGTAAATCTTTGTATATAGCATTATTTGAAAAGTGTGCTGAAAAATCTTCTTCAAGCAGTTTTTGTGTTTTTGCTTTTAAAACTAGTGATTGTCCACCACCAACACCTAAGATTTCAAGTAAAGAACTTTTTTCAATATCACAAGCTTCACCTAGTGCTGTACACTCTGCGATTGTTGCCATAAATGAACCAAGACAAAGGTTATTGATAAGTTTCATTTTTGAAGCTTTCCCTGGTTCTTTTAAATAAAAAATCTCTTTTCCAATTTTTTCCAAAAGAGGTTTGCAAGAGTCAAAAGTCTCTTTTTTACCAGAAGCTACTATTGTAACAAGTCCTTGCAGGGCTGGTGCAACACTTCCAAAAATAGGAGATTCTAAATATTCACCACCTTTTTCATCTATTCTTTCATGAAAAGATAAAACTTTTTCATAATGATTTGTAGTCAAATCTATAATTGTTTTACCTTCTAAATCAGCACTTAGAATCCCATTTTCCATCTCAAATATATTTTCAACTGCACTTGATTCAAATAAACAAATAAATACAATATCACATTTTTCAATTAACTCTTTTGGAGAGTTTTTTATTTTATAACCAAGGTTTTCTATTTTTGATTTTGTTCTATTGTAAACTGTTAGTTCTTCACCCATATCAGTAAGTCTTTTTGCTATTGCTGTACCTAAATTTCCTAATCCTATAAAACCTATAGCCATATTTAATCCTTTATATTTATTTTTTAAAAAAATTATATCGAAAACAAATAAATTAATTAAAAGTTTTGTGATAATATCTGTTTAAATCAAAAAGTCCTGCTTCTATCGGATTGGATTCATTAAACTTTTTTTGAAACCAATCATAAGTTTGCCAAAATCTTTTGTCATCTCTTCTTATGAAAAACTTACTTAGTTCATTTTCATTGTTAGTATAGTTTTTTAAGATATTAAAAAATTCATTTATATCTTTTTCGTTTACTACAACAAAATAATTAGGATATGAACCAACAAAACCTTCAATTATATTAATGGTATCTTTATTTTTATCAAGTCTTTCATTTTCATCAAATAAAAATGCCACATTGTCATGCCATCTGTTGATAACTACACTATAAACTAAGTCTTTGTTTTTTAGTTTAAATCTTACATATATTAAATTAAAGTTTGAACTTGAAAACTCTTTGTAATTTTTTAAACTATCAATTAAAGTTAAATCTTTTAAACTTTTTTCTATTTGCTCTTTTTTATGGTATTTATCTAAAACGAGAGTTTTTTTATGGTCAGGTTTTATATAGTTTATTTCATCTTTTTTTGTGTTTGTATAATCAAGGATTTTTTCTATTAACTCATTTTTATAATTTGTTGTTTCATAGTGTATATTTGTTGAATTATCAGAAGGAGTATAAGTTACAAAGTATTTTACTAACAAACCTTCATACCAACTGTTAAATATCTCTTGTCTTTTTTGTTTTGGAAGATATTCTAAGAAATTACTTTCCCCTTCAATTCTAAGTCTATCCATATATTTTCTAACTAAAACTTTATGTTGGGTATTTCCAAATACATCAAAACCAGCAACCAAAGAGTAATATAGTCTTTCTAATAAAGGATAATCAATAATCCACATAGTTTTAGGAATATTTCCTAAAGCGGCGTTATGAACAGAAGCAGAATCAAAATGCCGATATATTGTTAATATAGCATCATTATCTTTACTATTTGGATTATTACCTTTCCATATGGTTTTTAGATTTAGTTTATGTTGTTTATTTTTGTATAAAATATTTTTATTTTTATAATAATCTACTGTAACTTTATCATATTTTACAAAATCAAAACTATCTAAAATAGAGGTATCAGAACCATATTCATTTGGCAAAGAGAGATTTTTTTGGTTTTGTTTTATAAAATCTTTATCTAATATGGTTTCATCATATTTAGGGTCTTTAAAGGCTATCCAAAAATGATCATTTATTACATTTAAGGCAATTTGTCCTTTACAAACAGGACCTCTAATAAAGGTCATAATAAAATATTTTATATTATCTAATAAAAAATTGTATTTTGATTCCAAAGGGATTTGTTCAAATGCTGTTAGAGGATTTGCTGATATTAATGGTTCATAGCTTATTTTTGTAGGAGATTTAGTCCATTTTGGTTTTATGAAAAGCTCTTCATACCTTTTTATAGTATTTTTATCTATTTTATATACCATGTGGGTTTTATGAACAATAGTTGCATCTATTTTTCTAAGTATATAATAAAAATTTTTCTTAGGTTTTCCATAGGGAAGTCTAGTATTAACAGGATCTAATCCTTGTTTATCATAAGAACGTATTAATTCATAAAATCCATCACTATCATCAAATTTTATATGGGCTAAAAAAAGGTGTTCATATATATATCTAGCTGTAATTTGATGTTTGATATCTTTATTATTTAAAAAATTTTCTAAAAGTTTTATCTCATCAGATTTTTCTAAATTTTTTATTTCATCGTTTTTGGCACCTGCTTTTAGCCATCTTATTAAGATTTTATGTTCATTTTTACTTAAAGCAGGGAAACCATATGGCATACCATGATGGGGCTTTTTAGATATATAGTCATTTATCTCTTCATAATTTTTACTGCAAGTTAACTCGTCTTTTTCTGGTTTATAACTTCCTTTGCTAGAGGGAAATTTTTGTTTTTGTTCTAGAAGTAAACTCATAATACTATCGTTGTTAGTATTTATAGAGTCTATAATTGAGTAAAAACCTTTTTCTCTCCATTGGGAAGTTGTAGTTGCATCTATTAGCATTCTTGCTGGTTCTATAGGTTTTATTCTATTTTCATAAATTGTTGTTTTGCTTCCACCTCTATCAATTCCTTCAAAAGAACTAAATTTTGTCTGACAAGGTGAGTTGTAACAAGAGTGACATACTACACAACGATTATCTAAAATAGGTTTTACATCTTTTGTAAATGAGATGGTATTAGCCCAACAAAAGCTGAAGAACAATAGGAATAGGAGGTTTTTAGAAACCATTAAGGCCCTTTAAGAATTTTATTTATTATATATTAGTTATTATTAAAAAATATAATTACCCCTAATTTCCACATATTTTTTCTATATAGTTTTTTTATATAACAAAAAAAGGAAAAAATATGAAAAAAATATTAATACCATCGCTTTTAGTTTGCAGTTTATTTGCGAGTGAGCAAAATTTTATAGAGATTGGTGGGGGAGTTGTAAAATCAAAAGATAATTTTTCAACTGAATCTAAAAAAAATATTACAGGATTAAGTAGTGCAGAAAGTGAAAATATAGGCTTTGCATATTTGTCATTGTTTTATAAATATAAGGTAAATGAGACTTTTGACATTTATACTAGTTTAGGTGAAAATGGTATCAAACTAGGTTCAGTAATCAATAGTGATACTGGTAATTTTGGATTAGGAGTTAAGTTTAGTGCTTCAGAGGAATGGGAAAATCCTTTTTTAACACAAACTAATAGAAAAGAAACAGACGTATATGAGCTTGGTGTATATACTTCATATGGTTTAAATATCACTGAAAATTATAAGGCATCATTAGCTTATGAGTTTAGTTCAGTAACTTATGATGAAGAGACAGTTAGCAATGATTTAAAAAGAGAAGGAAATAGACATATTGTATCTTTTGATAATATATATAAATCAAAGTTTTATAATAGGGATTTAAGTTATATGGCAAATCTTTCATTTGAAAAATATGAGGCAGATGGAAAAGCTAGTTCATATGATAAATGTCAATTAGGAATAGGGATCTCCTCTAGTTTAGAAGAAAATATATCAGTATCATTATTTTCAAATTTTGCAAAAAAAGAGTATAAACGTTTTAATACACAAGTTAATAAAAAAGTTGATGTTGATATTTATGGTATAAATGCAAGTTTAACTTTGCAGAAACCTTTTGATTATGAAAATGTGTATGTAAATGTTAAAACTGGATATGAAAAAGAAGAGGCAAATGTTGACTTTTATGATAAAGAAAATACTTATGGTATGCTAAGTGTAGGATATAGATTTTAAGAGTTTGACTCTTAGAATCTAAATTTTAGTTGGCAAATAGATAGAAAATTCTACACCATTGTTTATATTTTTTACTTCAAGTTTACCTTCCATATTTTTTTCTATAATTATTTTACTCATGTAAAGTCCTATACCCAAACCTTTCTCTTTTGTAGTAAAATATGGTTCAAAAATCTTTTTGATAATATCCTCATCAATACCACCTGCATTGTCAGAGATTTTAATCACAATATTTTTATCCTCTTTTATTAAAGCTATTAATATTTTTGCAGAATTTATCTTTTTTCTTATAAATTCCTCTTTTGCATTATTAAGAAGATTGAAGATTACTTGTGATAATTCACCTTTATAACTTTGTATTTTAAAATCATTTTTATATTTTAGTTCCACTTCTATATCTAAGGTTTTAAAGCTTTCTTTTAAAAGATTGAAGCTTTCATTAATAGATGAGATTAAACTAAATTCTTCTTTTTGTTTTGATACTTTAAAAAAATTTCTAAAATCATCAATCGTATGGGACATAAAATTTATTTGCTTGTTTGCTTCTTCTGTTTTTTTTTCTAAATAGTTTTTATCTAGTTTATCATTTTCATAAGCTGCTTGTAGATTCATGATTATATATGAGAGGTGTGTTAGTGGTTGTCTCCATTGATGGGCAATATTTCCTATCATTTCCCCCATTGAAGCTAGTTTACTTTGATTTATCAATATTGTTTCATTTTTTTGTTTCTCAAGCTCTATTTGTTTTATTTTAAATCCAAGGGCAAAAGAGAAAAGTAATGATTCTAAAGGGATTCCTATATGTAAAAGGTATAATTCATTAAAATCAGAAAAACTAGTCTCCGATACAAATATAAATATAAATAAACTTATCCAACTAATTATATAAAATATAGCGGGTTTATAACCTTTGCTTAACACTTTAAATGCAGAAAATAATAAAACCAAAATGATTATGAATATTGGGATATATTCAAATAAAAAACTCCTTCCAAGTATAATCAATAGTATTAAATCAATAATATTCATATAAAAAATATATAATAAAAATCTATGAATTTTTGGAGTGAATTTTTTAGTATTTAAAAATGTCATATTAAATAAAATAGAAAGTGAAGTTGCAAAATTAATTATTATATCAACTAAAAATCCTATTGTTCTACCATACTCTTCAAATAAGTTAAAAACAAATAATTCCATGGAGTTTATAATTAGTATAAACATTAAAAAGACTTGTAACAGGGAATAAAAAAGAAAAGCTCTCTCTTTATTGTATAAGAAAAAAATAAAATTATATAAAAAAGCACAAAAAACTATCCCGTAGGCTACACCAAATAATATTTTTTCTTCTTGAATTAGATATTTGTATTCAAATTGATTAAAAGTTTGTAAATCTAAAAAAGGTATTTTGTTTTTATAATCAAAATTTAAAATTATGCTTTGTTGTATATTTTTATCAAGTTTTATTATAGGATAATCGTTTTTTAGTTTATAAGGAACATTGGTGGATACAAAGTCTTTTAGGTTGCAATTGATTTTAAGATAATATATTTTATCTCCTAAAATCTTTTTATTAATATTTAGTTTAAAGATAAATTTAGAATATTTTTTTTCAATATATTTTTCATCTAGTTTTTTAACATCTTTAAAATTAACTCCATCTGTAGAGATATAAATATTTTCAAATATATTATCTTTGATAGATTCGGCATTTAAATTTACAAAAAATAAAATACTGATAATAAAAAATTTAAAAATCGACATTGATTTGATACCCAATACCTGATATATTTTTTATAGCTTGTTTTGATATTTTTTTTCTAAGTTCTTTAACTATTGTCCTAATTGCATCTTCACTCATTTCACCTTGCCAAACATAATTGTTTAGTTCATTATATGTCACAGCTCTTTTGTTGTTTTTAACCAAAAGTTCTAAAAAAAGAAGCTCTTTTTTACTTAAAAAGATTTGTTCTTCTTTTAAAAATAGTGTTTTATTTAAAGTGTCAAAAATAAATTCTTTTCCTATATTTAAGATATTGCTATTATTGATAAGGTCTTCAACACAAGAGTTTAATACAGGTAATAATTTATCCGCAGTTACTGGTTTGACTAGATATTTTATCAAGCCTAACTCTATGGCTTCGAGTAAATATGAGGTTTCTAAAAATGCTGTAGCTAATATTATTTTAGTTTCTTTATCTTCTTTTCTGATTCTTCTAATCATCTCAATACCATTTAGTTTTGGCATCTTTATATCACTTATTATGATATCGGGTTTATATTTGATATATTTTTCAAAACCATCTATACCATTTTTTGCTTCATAAACATGATTACAATAAAAACTTAAATATTCAACTGCATTTGTTCTTATAGAGTTTTCATCATCAATATATAAAATTTTGAAATTTTTGAGTTGATTCATCTTGTTTCCTTTAATTTATTATATTTTAAATAAATGGGAAGAATATGTGCTTTTTGAAATTATTTAATTATAGCAATTTTCCTTTTAAGCCAGATTTTTCACATCTTTTCTTTTTATAATTTATTAATCAAAACATAAGGATTTAAAATGAGTAAATTTATAATTTTATTTATAATAGGTATTGGTGCTATTGGTTTAGTTGGTTGTGGAAGTAGTATCTCTAAAAATATAGAAAAAGAGATGATTGAAGAATATGCAGTTGGTATTTATGATATATCAACAAGAGATGATATTATCTATTTTTCTATTGAAGATAGAGGATTGGTTAATACTTATAGGTTAGATGCAGATAATAATTGTTATAAAAAAAATGAAGTTTCTGGTTTAAACTCTTCAATAAATGGTAGAAAACTTATCGTGAATTACAATCAAAAAGCTTTTGAAATTGATTCAGTCCAATGGTATTATGGTAATTCGAAGAAAATATTAGAAGTAAAAATAGATGATGCAAAATCTTCAAATATTTTAGAATCTGGAAATATTAAAATTGCTACATCCGAGCATCTTACCCCAAATATAACCTTGGGTGAACTTAATCAATCACTTTGTTTTTAATCAAATAAAAGAATTTATGCATTTATGAATCAAATGTTGCGCCATATGTTCTAACACCTTTTTCATTAAATGCATGAATCATATCTATTGTAAGATTTTGATTTGACATAATAAATACAGCTTCTGGGTTATAGTGTTTGTAAGCTTTCATTGCCAAGGCAACATAGTTTTTATTAGTAAATCTTTTTAATTCTTCATCAGTGGTATCTAAGATATGTAGCCCAATCTCTTGATTTTCAATTTTCTTTTTTAGATTTTTAATCAGTTTTTTACCAAATACATCTGTTTGAGATTTTCCTATCCAAAGTAGATTCATTTTTGTATGTTTATTTAAAACTAAACAAGGAATAATTGGAGCAATCCCCCCTCCTGTAACAATGATTAGGATATTGTTGTATCTTGAGTGCTGATACATAAAACCACGAAACCTATCTTTTTTTATAGTGCACTCTTTTAATAAAAAGTTATCCTTATTTGCTTCATTTATGATTTTTGTTGTTCTATCTCCCGCTGGTGTTATATATAATGTTCGATTTCTCATATCATCAAAATCGTACATTGAGTCTCCAAAGGGATGAAACTGTCCATTCGCCAGTGTTATTTTAGAATATGTACCAAAAGTTGGCTTTCCTCTAAGTTGTAGCCCTATTACATTTTCATTTATATGGATTAGTTTAGGGTATATTTTTTTTACGCCCATCCATGGAGAAATCAACATAATTACAATAAAAACAAGTAAGAAAAAATGTGGTTTTGAAATAATTTCAATTATATTTAATCCTAAAATACTATTTATTTTAAAATAATAAAATATCAATAAAAGAATAGTTGTATAACCTAAATATCTGTGGATATTTTCAAAAATATTATGGTGTTTTCTTCTAAAAACAGCAAGTGCAGTAATTATGATAACTATTAATAAACCTAAAATTATAAAAAATATATTAGTTATTGAACTAGTTGTTTCAACTAATTTAAAATGAACAATAGCCCAAAAAAGTGTTGATAAGGCCATAAAACGGTGTAAAAAACCTATTTTATTTGCCAATTGATCTAAAAGATAATTCTTAAATAAGTTACCTATAGTATGAAATAAAAAGTAATTTACAGTATAACTTCTTGTAGCAATAGTCATAAATAACGAAAAAATAGCTAATAAAGCTGCAAAATCTGCTTTATTTTGAGATAAATTAAAAAATAAATATCCGATACCATTCAAAAATAAGGCAATTAATACATATATAAAAAATGATTGAGCAGAGTTATAAGCTTGCCTAATTATTCGATCTTCAATTCTAAAGTGATATTTAATAGGTTTATTTTTAAATTTTTTTATTTTTTTTTCAAAACTATCAAAAAGTTCAATTGATTCTTTAGTTCTCACTTTTTTCCTTTGACTTTACTGTTATTACAATATTAGGATTTTGATTAAAGTTAATTATAATATTATATTATAACTAAGGTTTTTGTTTATTTAAATAAATTAATTTTTATTTAAATAAACAATTTTTTATTAATTTTTATTATACTCTTTTGCAGTTATTATTAAAATATTTATAGAAAAAAAATATTAATATTATAATTATTTATAAAATTATTTATTTTATTTGAATATATTTTGTGACCATAATATAACTTTTAAATGATATAATTGGATTATTATTAATAGGTAGAAAAAATTGAAAATTAAAGAAAAAATCTTATTAAATTTATATATTTTTTTAAAAAAGGGTGGATTAAAATTAAAATTCATCGGCTTTTCGGTAAGTATAATAATAGTTACGGTCTTTATTTTAAGTACAATAATTATCAATATAATGGGTACTGCCATAGAAAAAAAAGCTTTTGAAGTGACAACAAGTTCTATAAATCATTTAGGGGATTTTTCAAAGATAGCTCTTTTGGAACGTAGTTATGAAAATCAAGTAAATCTAAGTGAGATAATAAAAGAACTAAATGATGCTAAAATAGAGGGTTTTTTAGATATTTCAATATATGAAAGAGAAAAAAAAGAACAATCTTACAAGTTCATTTATCTAGCTGGTTTTAAACAATACAAACAAACAAAATATTTGGTAAACAGAAAATTAATTGATAAATTAAATAGTATTAAAAATAATGATTTATTAGTAGATGAAATTGAATATGAAGAAAATGGCAAAGATATTGAAGCTTATAGGTTTGTAAGACCAATTATTTATAAGTTTAAAGAGCAAGATATACTTTTAGGTGCTATTGTATTACTTTATGATAAAAATGCAATAAATAAAGTTATTAATAAAACAATATTTACCACTATATTATTTACTATTATTATGGTATCGATACTTATTGTAATAGTATATTTTGTTGGATTGAGATTAACTAAACCTATTTTATCTATCTCTGAAGCCGTAAATAGTGTTGCTAAAGGAAATCTTGATATTGATTTAAAAGTTGAATCGAGAGATGAAATAGGTGTCTTAGTAAAAAGCTTTAATAGAATGATAAATGGTCTAAGAGAGCGTGAAAAAATGGAAAAATTTGTTTCTGATTCAACTATTGATATGATACAAAAAGATAGAAAAGCAGATTTGGTATTAGGTGGTGAATATAGAAAATTGACTTTTTTATTCTCTGATATTAGAGGTTTTACAAAAATGAGTGAAACAAAAAAGCCTGATGAAGTTGTTGAAATAGTAAATTTTTATTTAGATTTACAAGCAGAAATAATAGAAAAAAATGATGGAGATATTGATAAATTTGTAGGTGATGAGATTATGGCATCATTTTCTGGTGAAGATAGTATTCAAAAGGCTATTAATTGTGCGATTCAAATACAAAAAGTATTTAATATAGAAAATAAAAAAAGAGAAAAATTGAATTTATCAGTTTGCGAGGTAGGAATTGGTATAAACACGGGTGAAGTGATTGTAGGAAATATTGGTTCAAAAGATAGAATGGATTTTACTTCTATAGGTTCAAGTGTAAATTTAGCATCAAGACTGTGCTCTTTGGCAAAAGAAAATGAGATTTTGGTAGAGGAAAATATTGCAAATGAGATTAAAGATATTTTTAAAATTGAAAAAAAAGAGTTGATTACGGTAAAAGGTTTTAGCAAGCCTATTGAAGTTAGTCAAGTTATTTTTTAGGATTTGTATTATGAAAAATTTATATTTTATTATTGTAATAATTGTTTTGTTCAGTGGTTGTACAAATATGGACAATCTTTCCACAACGGATAGAAATGTATACCAACGTGTATTAAGTCAAATTAACTATTATACAAATTATGCAGAATACTGCTATAAAAAAGGGTATTATAAAGAGGCTTTAGACTCATATAAAAAAATAAACTTTTATGAGAATAGAGATTTTTATTCAAAAAATTATCTTGAAAAACTGGATTCTAAAGCAAAATATTTTTCTAAAACTGATTATAAAGAAGCTTTAAAATATTTGGAAAAAGATAAGATAAAAGCTTTACACTTATTAAATAGAGTGATGATTAATAATCCTGATGAAAATAGTAAAAAGATTTTTAAAAAATTAAAAAATGAGCCTGAAATAAGAGAATTTTTATCTGAAAAAGAGAATCAATTAAAAAAAGATTTAAGAAATCTTGGGGATTCTATTGAAAATATTATTCAATTGAAAGATTCATATAATAATCTATATGCCTACGACAGTCAAAGTGCTTTAATAAGTAAGACAAAAGGTGTATTACATAATAGATATAATAGTTTATTGTTAGAATCTATCAAATTATACAATTTAGGTAAATATGAAAAGGCAAAGAGACCACTACATGCTTTATATGAGATCTATCCTAAAAATTCTATGGTAAATGGTTATTTGAAAGCAATTGACTTATCAAATGATATAAATAGAGCAAAAACATTTATAAGATATAAAAGATATAGTGAAGCAGCAAAAGTTGCAAGAGATGTATTAAGTAAATCCCCAAATAATGAAGAAGCCAAAAAGGTTATTAGTATTTGTAAAAAATATGATGAAAATCAATCGATCGTTATCTTACAAAAAAAAGGTGTAAATTATTATAATCATCAAGATTTTGAAAATGCTAAAGATATATTTACAAAAATTTTACAACAAGAACCAAAAAATAATTTTGCATTGACCTATTTAAAAAAGATAAGTCAACGATTACAAACTATAAAAAGTTTACGTTAGAGCTTATTAAAAGTATTAAGTGATTATTTAAATTTGAGTGGCACTTTTCAATTAACTTTATTACTTAGGCAAGTGGATCTTCCCCACTAGCCCAAGATGCTAAATATCTCTCTACAAGATGAAAATCTTCCCCTGTATGTTGAGTAAAAGTGATATATTGGTTTCTATTATCAATACCTAAGAGTTCATTTACAATTGACATATACCTCAAAGCTAACTCTCTTCTTTTTTCTATGGTTCTTCCCTCTCTAATATCTAAATTCATTAGGCAAATATCATCTTTTGGATTTGCTCTACCAATTGTTAGATTGTATTTATCATACTCTCTAATAGAAATAGCGATATGATCAGTTCCAGTATCCATTATTTCGGAAAAAGTTTTTCTAATGTTATTTACAAATTTATCTTTTGTCTGATTGTCGATTTTTTTATTAATTTCAAATTGTAAGTGAGGCATTTGATATCCTTTTTGGAATTTTTATATTATAAGGTGTTTAAAATTAAAAATGATTTAGTGAAAAATTAACTTTTTTTATAAACAGATATAAAAATCCCCCCTAAAATCATAGATGTAGAGATGATTAATGTAAGAGTTAGTTTCTCATCTAAAAGAAGTATACTTAAAATTATAGCAAGAACAGGAACTATAAGTTGAATTACACTTGCAGTGATTATTTGAATATCTCTTAAAACTAAATACCAAAGTACATAGCCAATTGCAGAGGTTATACTCCCTGAGAAAAAGGCCAAAAAAATACCATTAGCTGAATATTTTAAATCTTGTGCAAAAAGGAGAAAAAAAAGTATTAAATATGGGATAGTTTTTACAAAATTTACAGTAGTGTCTTTTAATGCATCAGTAGAGGCTTTCCCAATAATAGTATAAAAAGCCCAAGCAATACCAGATATAACCATAAGCAAAACATGAAACATTGAAAGTGAAAATTCTCCACTTGGATATAATAGATACACTAATCCTGCAAAAGCTA
Organism: Halarcobacter sp.; assembly: GCA_050296315.1. Classification (GTDB taxonomy): domain Bacteria; phylum Campylobacterota; class Campylobacteria; order Campylobacterales; family Arcobacteraceae; genus Halarcobacter. The sequence continues at coordinate 337,239 of JBNKRE010000002.1, read as the reverse complement.
TTGTGATGCCAAAAAATTTCTTTAAGTTTATTTTCTCTTTTTTAAAAATAGCTACTAATATCATACTAAGTTGCACAACTGCAAATAATATAAGAGTTCCAATTCCAGCTTCCATATTTAGGTATGAATATGAAAAACATATAGCATATAAAAAAAGCATAAGAGAACTTAGCCAGTTTCCTTTGAGTTTTATGTCTAATCTAAACTCTTTTTTTGTATAAAATAAAATCAAAATTAAAGTAATAGAGCCAAAAAATAGTCTAAAAAAAGTAAAAGTATAAGCATCTATATTGTAGTCAACTAAAGCTGCCCTACAAAAAATAGAGTTTGCCGATAAAAATATTAAAGATATAACTATTAAGAAAAAAAGATTTAAAGGGTTTACTTCTTTCTTCAACATTAATTTTTAGTGCCTAAAACTTGGATTATTTTTTAAAAACTCTTCAACTTTATCAGTATGAGCATATATTTTCCCACTTCGTCTTAAAAAAGAGTTTACTATATGGTAACCATGATTAAGTGCTGCTGCTATTGATCCACCTGTATTAAAAGCAATATCCCCTGCCACATACATACACTCTATATTTGTTTTATAATGTTCATCATAAATAGGTTTACCTTCATTATTCACTTCAATACCAACTTTTTTAAGAAAATCGATTGGAGCTGTTCCACCAATTGCGAAAATTATTCTATCATAAATAGTGTAATATCCATTATTAAAATTTACTTTTACTTTACCATGTTCATTCTCCAAAGAGATAATATCCGTATTCATACGAAGACGTAATTTTTCCTGTCCATCATATGATTTTAAAATCTCTTCATTTTCAGGGTTAAGTCTTGAAAATTTCTCTTTTCTATAAACTAAGGTTACTGTGTTGTTTTCATCGGCTAATTCATAGGCATATTCAGCTGCACTATTTCCCCCACCTACTACAAGTATTTTTTCACCCTCAGAACATTTGTCAAGATTAAAGTTTACATACTCTTTGATTGATGGTGGTATTTTATAACTAGGTTTATTTGGTTTTCCCATTTTACCAATAGTTATAACTACTGCTTTTGATTTGAAACTTTGTGTTGCTGTTGTGATTAAAAAAAGTCCATCATCAGGATTTTTCACTATATTTTCAACTTCCGTATTAAATGCAGTATCAATTTTTTCTTCATCTAACAATTGGTCAAAGAAATCTAAAGTTGTCTCTTTTGTTCCGTCCATAAAAGGAATATTGCCTTCAATATCTATAGTTTGACCTTTCCAATCTTTATCAACACGCTTATTATCTTTATAAAATTTTCTTATGGTACTGGAGTGGTTATCTGCCTTTTCTATAAGTAATATATTGTCTATTCCATGTACCGCAGCTTCGATTGCTGTCCCTATTCCACCTGGACCACCACCAATGATGGCTATATCATAAATAGTTGTCATTTTCACTCCATAATAAAAAATTATAAATCTATTATACTATAATGGACTCTTATAAGTAGCTTGAGCAAGATTATTAATCTTTTTAGTAAAAATTTGGTAAAATAGGCACTTTATGACAAAAACAAAAAGGTTTAACAAGTATGAAATATGGTGAAAAAGAGATAGTTGATTTTGATATAAATAATGAAGAGAATTTTTGGCCAAATAAACATGAAAAAAATTACACGATAAATATTGAATTACCAGAATTTATGGCAAAATGTCCAAGAAGTGGATACCCTGATTTTGCAACAATAAAATTAGAGTATGTTCCAAATGAGCTTGTAATAGAGCTTAAAGCGCTTAAAATATATATAAATTCATTTATGTTTAGAGAGATTTCGCATGAAAACTCTGCAAATGAGATTTTTGATACTTTATATGAAAAATTAAAACCAAGATATATGAAAGTTATAGCAGACTTCAAACCTCGTGGAAATGTTCATACTGTAATAGAAATAGACAGTTCGAAGATGTAAAGAGATACTCTTGGAGAGATTAGTTACCACTACTCAAGCGGCTCAGATATTGGGACTATCCCTGCAAGGTGTACATTATAGAATAAAAAACAATCAATTAAAATCTATAAAAAAATCTGGTAAAACCTATGTTTATATCAGTGAATATGTAGAGGATAAATCATCAGATGTAAAAGTAGAAGTAACAGAAGTTCAAAATGGAACAAATGAACTTATTAAAGCTAAAGATGAACAAATAGAACTACTAAAATCATCAATAAAATGGATGAAAAAACAATATATCTCAGAGATAAAAAGATTAGAAAAGAATCAAAAAAGAATAATTGGGGTTTTCAACAGAGAAATAGAGCTTTTGCAAAGTGCTTTTAATGAGATGAGATCTATTTATAAACCTCAATTAGAAATAAAAAAAGAACAATCAAAAAATGAGTACAACTCAAATAGTAAAGAAGAAGAAAATAGATTCATCTCTATTCAAGAGTTAACTTTATATTTTAAAAGAAATCATAAAAATGACAAAGATATAAAATTGATAATATTAAAAGCTATAAAAGACAGAGATTTTAGATTTATCTATAATAAAAAAGAAAAAAAGCTTTTGATTTTAAATGAAGATTTTTCAGACTTACTATAAAAAGTAATCAATACCTTCTTTTAATTAAGTGATAAAATCCTGTAAACTTAAAAAATCTAAAGTTACAAACAACAAATAAATTCAAAAAAACTGATATCTGTATATCTTATAATTATTGTAAAGAAAGCAAAATCATGAGGATTTGTTTTAAACAATCAAAAGATTTCTATAGTTTTTCTTTTTTCATAGGTTTACCAAAAAAATATCCTTGAAAATATTTACAACCTAATTCTCTTAACTTTTTATGAACATGCAAATTTTCAACACCTTCTGCAATTACTTCAAAACCAAATTTATTTCCTATACCTAATATGGCAGTTACAATCGCTTCATCATTTTTATCTGTTAAAATATCCTCTATAAAAGATTTGTCTATTTTAAGTTCATCAATTTTTAATTTTTTTAGATAAGCTAAAGAAGAGTACCCTGTACCAAAATCATCTATAGAGATAGTCAATCCAAGCTTTTTTAAATATTCAATTTTTTCCAAAGCCCTATCACTATTTTTAAGAAGTAAGCTTTCTGTAATCTCAAGTCTTAATAGATTAGGATTAATTTTGCTATTTGATATAACTTCTTCTAAAAAATACTCAAAATCATCTCGTTCAAATTGTCTTAGGCTAACATTTATTGAGATTCTCCAATATTTTTTTATATCATCATTTTCCCATTGTTTTAAGACTTTTGTAATCTCTTTGATAAGATAAAGACCAAAAGCTATAATTAATCCACTCTCTTCTGCAATAGGTATAAATTCATTTGGACTTACAAAACCTAATTCTTCATCATTCCATCTTGCTAAAGCTTCAACACCAATAACTTTATTATTGATTCCTACTTGTTTTTGATACTCTATTTTTATTTTATTTAAACGAATTGATTCTCTTAATCTTTCTAATACAATAACTTTTCTTTCAATATTTTTTTGTAATTTAGGATCAAAAAAACTAAAAATATCTCTTCCTTTTTCTTTTGAGTTATGTGTTGCGGCATCAGCTCTTCTTAATAATTCATCAAAAGAAAAATTTTGATTAAAAATTGATATTCCTATACTTGCACTTATTTGATATTGGGTTTTTTCTATAAAAAATGGGCGTTTAATCACTTTAAGTAATCTTTTTGCAATTTTTTCGATATTTGATTTAGCATCAGATTCATTATTTTTCTTCGTATCAATTAGTAATATAAATTCATCTCCACCAAATCTTGATAGAATATCATCTTTTTTTATGGCATTGGACAATCTTTTTGAGCATTCAATTAAAATCTTATCGCCAACCATATGCCCTTTTGTATTGTTTATAGTTTTAAAATGATCCAAATCAATAAAAATAAATGCTATAAAATTTTTATAGTTGTTTTGTTTCGCGGTTAATTCATTTACTTTTTTTTCTAATAATATTTTATTAGGTAGAGATGTTAATGTATCGTAATGCTCTAATTTGGATAGTTTAGTCTCTAATTCTTTTTCTGTGGGTATTTCTATACCCACTTGTATTTTTAATAACCTATTGTATTTATCTTTGAGTATTTTATCTTTATAAAGATATTTTTTTCTTTCCAAAAGATAATCTTTTTCAGTTATATCTCCATGTATTTCTATATATTTTTTATTACAATAAACAATACTATTTTCTTTTATATCAATAACATAAACTAAAGCTTCAAGCTCATTTAAAATAAAATCAATATCAGATATAGTATCTAAATTATATCTTTGGTTCATTATTTGTGCTCAATACTAGATTACATCTTTATCTAAATTCAAATACTCTTTTTTATTAACACTTTCTACTATTAATTTGGCTATTTTGTCAGTTTCCATCGATACTTCATGGGTCTGTGTAGCAATTTGAGCATTTTTTTGTGTTTGTTGGTCTAAAGATGCAACAGCATCATTTATTTGCTCAATTCCTGAAGTTTGTTCTTTACTTGCCATTTCGATATCTGATATTATTTCTAAAGTACTTTTTACATTTTTATTTAAACTTTCATAGCCAATTATCATTTTATCAGATATCTCTTTACCATAATTTGCTTTTATTGTTGCATCTTCAACTAATGCTTTTATCTCTTTTGCTGCTTCGGCTGATCTACTTGCTAAGTTTCTTACTTCTTGTGCAACTACAGCAAAACCTTTCCCTGCTTCTCCAGCAGTTGCTGCTTCTACGGCAGCATTTAACGATAAAATATTGGTTTGAAAAGCAATTTGATCAATTACAGTAATAGCTTCATTTATTGAATTTACTTTTTCATTTATATCATCCATTGCAGAAGTGGTTTTTGTGGCCATATTTTGTCCATCATTTGCAGAATGGCTTAATTCTTTTGCATAATTTGACATTCTTACAACGTTTTCTGTATTACTTACTATATTTCCTGTTATCTCTTCTAAAGCTGCAGCCGTTTCTTCTAAAGCTGCAGCAGCTTCATTTGAATTTTGATTTAAAATATCCACATTTTTAATGAGTATATTAGAACTATTATCTAAGACATCTCCATTTTGTTCATTCTCTATAAGCATTTGCGTTATAGAGTCTCCTAAATCATTAACACCATTTGCAAGTTTTAAAAGATGTTCTTTTAGGTCTTTTGTTTCAATTCTATTTATATATTTATAATCAGAATATTCAGTTAATATATTCAAAATTTTATCTATATTAAATTCTAAATTTTCACTCATATTATTTAATAAAGAGATTAGTTTTTCTAAAGAAGGATTCGATGATTTTGCTTTAACTCTTTGGTATAAATCACCTTTTTCTAGTTCTGATAAAACATCAATCACTGATTGAATTGTATCTCTATCTTCTTGGATTGACTCTTTTGTTAATAAAATATTATGATTAACCATTTTAGCCATAATACCAAATTCATCTTTTCTTTTATCATCTAAAAGTTGTGTATCTTCTGATTCTCTATTTAGGTATTTGAAAAAGCTTTCTAAACCATCTTTAAAGCCATCTAAAGAGGAGATAATCTGTTTTAAAACATATAATGACACAAAAATAAATATAACTGTACAAATAAGAGCCATAACTATTAAAGCTACCTCTAAAGAATTGATTGACTCCTCTTTTAAAGAGATTGCACTTTTATTAATTTGTTCTAAAGATTTTTCTAGCTTATCAGTTTCTTTTATCATCTCACTTATTATAAGTTTTGAGTTTTCTGAATTTATATCTTGTTGAAAAGACAAAATTTTAAATTTTTCCAAATACATTTTTGCAGCATTTAAAATTTGTTCTGCCAAGTCTTGATTACTTTTTTGAGTTAGACCTTTTTTAAAAGTTGAAACACTATTCATTAATATGCTTAATCCTTTTTCAACATTTTTTGATTTTTCAGAATCAGGATTTATTAAATATTGATAAACACTAATTCTTACTTTTAACATCTCTTGTAAGAACATTTCAGTTTGAACAGCCGCATTATTTCTTTTTTCAGAAATACTATAGAAATAATTAAATGTTATATATGAAATAATCATTATTATTACAAATAGTAATGGAAAAAATAAGAGTTTTACCTTTGTGCTGATATTGTTAATCATTATTAATACTCCATATGGTTATTTTTTATTTTGATTATCTTATCTTATCTTATCTTTTCATTAAGGTTAAGAAATTACTTTTTTGAACTATTTGTATTTAGTAAAGGAAGCTCTCCATAAGAATCTATAAACTCATTTAAAAGTATAGTTTCCAATTTTTTATAATGTTGTGTTTCTATCACTCTAAAATAGACAGCATTTGTTTTTAAATATTCTCTTATCTTTTGAGTGTGACCTTTTTTATTTATATATTCATTAAGTCTTTTATATAGATTTTTTGATGAACCAATATAGATAGTCTTACTTATTTTATAATTGTAATTTATAGGTAAAGAAGATATTAATTCATAAACAGCTTTTGTATTTTGATAGAGATAAGTATTTTTATTTGTTAAAAGCTTTGATTCATTAAAATAAAATTCAAATCTTGCATAATCGTTTATTTTTTTTCGTTGTAGTCTATTAGGAATAAAATACTTTTTTCTAATTTTAAAGACCTGTACCACAGAGATATCAATGTCATATCTGTTTAATAATTCTTTTTTTATTAGCTCATCTGTAGCAAAAGGATAAATATTTAAAATACGTTTTATTCTAATATAATCAGTAAAATGTTTTTTGGGTGTTAAGTATGATAGCTTGTAAATATTATTATTTTTATCTCTATACTTTGTATTATTTAAAATTAAACTTATTACTGGTTTTGAAAGAAAACTATTAAACATTTTTTTATGTGTATCAAGAATTTCGTCATGTTTAATAGTTTTTATGTCTTTTAAATCATTTGTTATTAGAAATCTTTTTTGAAGAGATTCAATTACCTTTATTAGCTCATAAGTTTTTTGATTTTTTATATTAACATTTAAAAGATAATTTATCTTACATCTTTCTGGGTAGATAAAATTTACTAAATTTTCTTTATGAAAGAAACTTATTTCACCTGTTTGCGTGATTAGAAAAAGTTCATTATAAAAATCTTTTTGATTATAATTATCTAAATAAGTAGCTTTAATATCGAGCTCTTCAAGATTATTATCTGCAATTAAATTATTTACAAATTTTATATATGTTTTATTTGTATATTTATAGAGTTTATAGTTAAAAATATTTAATAAGTAAGAAGGTGGAATATTCAAGCTGTAATATTATCATATAGTTTCTTTATATTTGTATTAAGATTTATTTATTGGCAAGCTTATAGAAAAGCATGCCCCTTTATAGTTTTTATTGTTGTAGTTAAATATTTTATTTTCTACTTTTATTTCCCCATTGAGATTTTTGATTATGTTATAGGTCATATATAAACCTAATCCTGTACCATTACTTTTATGTTTTGTTGTAAAATATGGTTCAAAAATAAAGTTTATGTTCTTTTCTTGAATTCCACCTGCATTATCAAAAATCTCTATTATGACTTTATCTTTTAGCTCTTTTATATGGAAAAATATTATAGGTTCTTCTATTTTTTGTAATATTATTGCATCTATTGAATTATTTAAAACATTTATTAAAGCTTGTAGCAATTCATTGGGGTTTCCTAAAACTTTTTTATCAGTATCTATTTTTTTGTCTAAAATAATTTGATTCACTTTTATTGAAGGACTTATTAACCTAAATAAATTATTTTCGATTGAATTAAAATCAAACTCTTTTACATGTTTTTCACCTTTAATAAATTGTCTAAAATCATCAATTGTTTGAGATAAATAGTTTGCATTTGATAAGATAATATTGGCTTCATCTAAAACAATTTTTTTATCAAATTTACCAAAATCATTATATATATTCCAACCACTTACAATAGTAGTAATGACACTTAAAGGTTGTCTCCATTGATGAGCAATATTTCCAATCATCTCACCAACTGCTGCCATTTTTGATTGTTCAATCAAAAGTTTTTCTTTATTTTTGATTTCAGAAATATCAATAATAGAAGTAATTCTAAGTGTTTTATTATTTATATCAATATTAGTCCCTTTTACAAGTGCTGGAAATATAGTCCCATCAAATTTAATACAGTTTAATTCATAAGGTTCAATAATATTATAAGTTAGTTTTTCTTTTATATTTTCTATAGATTCTTCTGCTATATAATCTAAGATATATTTGCCAATAGCATCTTTTTTTTCTTTTACTTTAAACATCTTTTGAGCAGATTCATTTAGATCTATACATCTACCTTCCTGTGAGAGTATAATAGCTTCTAATGTACTATTTATAATACTTTGAATCTCTTTGTTTGTTTCTTTTAGTTTTTTATTATATTTTTTTAGTAGACTTTGTCTGTATGAAAATCCTAAAACAATAATTGCCATAATAAAAAGAATTGAATATATGATCTTTTTATTATTTCTTTTCTCTATAATTGAAGTTTGAACCCATTTTGAATATATATCTTTTTTCTCTTGGTATGTTATAGAAGCAAAGGTTTTATTTATAATAGAGAGTAAAATTGGATTATCATTTTGAATCAAATAGTGATGTTCAAAATCAAACTGTGTTGTTCCAGAGATTTTTAAATCTTTTAAATGTAACTCTGCTATATAATATAATGAAGTTGCAATATGTCCAACAAAAGCATCTGCTTTACCATTTTCAACCATTAATAATGCTTCTGAAATATTATTTGTTGGAACAACTTTTATTTCAGGAAAATTTTTAACTATAAAATTATAACTTGTATAATATTTAGGAACAGCAATAGTATTATTTTTCAAATCATTTAAACTATCAATATAAGTAAACTTATTTGAACTTACAATTACAAGGGGATATTTGGCATATCTATTAGAGATTAGACCTAAAGTTCTTTCTTGTGGGCTTGAACCAACTCCGGGAATTAAATCAATTTTTTTATCTTTGAATAGATTTAAAACTTCAATCCATGAAGCTGCTGGTTTGTATTTAAAAATAAGTCCAGTTCTTTTTGATACAAGATCTAAATAATCTCCCATTATCCCTTTCATTGTATTATCTTCTATGATAGATAAAGGTTTCCAATTTATCTCACTATATGTTACTATAGGAGAATTAGATATATAATCTAACTCTTCATCACTTAAATTTATTATTGATTTATTCTCTTGAGAATTTAAAATCCACTTATTTGACAAACTTTTTATTTCTGCTGACTTTAACTCATCTAAGGCTTTTTTTATAATACTTTGCAATAAAGGCTTATTTATATTTATACCAAATCGTAAATCTTCTTTTTTTACTTTATCAAGCTCCTCAATAGGTTTTAATGTAGTATATACATTTTCAGAGATGGTTTTAATCCCACTTGTATATGAGGAGATAAAATAGTCAGCTTTTCCAGTTATAACGGCTTTTGCTTTTTCTACACTGCTATTAAACTCTATTAGATTTAAACCATTCTCTTTTAAATAATTCACATAAAATAAATCTTTGCTTACGGCAACAGTTTTGTTTTCTAAACTTTTAAAATCTTTATAATCTTGGTCACTTTTTAATCCAAAAATAAAGGTTGGTATTTCATAGTATTCTTGAGTATATAAAGTAAATAATTCTCTTTTTTTTGTAAATGAGATATCAGCAATAATATCTATTTTCCCATCTTTAAAACTATTTAAAGCTTCGCTCCATTTAGATAATTTATACTCAAATTTCAATCCAGTTATATTTTCAATTTTTTTAGTAATATCAACACTAAAACCTTCATGTTTTCCATGATTTACAAAAGAAAAAGGGGGAAAGTTAGTTAGCATAGCTATAGAAACAGTTGGATTATTTTTAATCCAATTTTGTTCCTCTTTTGTAAAAATAATATTTAAATCTTTTGAAAATAAAAAATTAGTAAATAATACAAATAAAAAAAGTATATTGAGTATTGATAATCTTTTCATCTAAGCCTTTCATCTACATATTTTATTACTAATTAGCTTATATCCAACTCCTCTAATATTCACTATCATTCCACTTTTTAATTTTTTTTGTAATTTATGAATCATACTTCTCATACTAACAGATTCCATCTCTTTGTTATCCCAAACATATTCATGTATCATTTCTGAAGTTACAGTTTTATCTAAATTATTAATAAATAATGTCAAAAGTAGTTTCTCTTTTGACGTTAAAACTATTTCGTGTTCATATTTATAAAGGTTTTGTTCTTTCATATTAAACTTAAAACCATTTCCAAGCTCAACTATATCTTTATCCAAATCGTTTTGTAAAACTGTTTTTATATGATATTTAATGTGAAGCATTAGTTCTTCTAACTCAAAAGGTTTTTTCAAATAATCATTACATCCTAAATCATAAGCTTTTGAAATATTATCAATATCAAGTTGGGCACTTACTATTATCACAGGTAGTTTTTCATGCTCTTTTCTTATTTGTTCTAAAACTTCATGACCGTTAAATCCTGGTACATTGATATCTAATATATATAAATCAAACTTACTGTTTAAAACTTGGGTCATAGCTTCATAGCCATCCTTAACACTTGTTACAAAAAAACCTCTATCATCTAAGGCATTCGTTATCAATCTATTTAAGGAAAAATCATCTTCAAGCAAAAATATTTTCATAAACTGCTCTTTACAATAGAATCTATAAAAAATGTAAAGCAAGAACCTTTATTTTTTTCACTTTTTACTTCAATTTCTATATCGTATTTATCACAAATCTCTTTTACTATGTTTAATCCTAAGCCTAGACCTAATTTTTTTGATGAGTGTTGATAATATGCTTCAAAGATTTTATTTACATCCTCAATCCCTACTCCAAAATCTTCTACCATCAAAACTGCTTTATTTTTTTCATATCCAAAGAAGATGATAATCTCTGAGTTTTCTTTACTATATTTTATGGCATTGCTTATGGTGTTGTCTATTATTCTTTCTAACTCATAGGCATTGATAAAAATCTCAAACTCTTTTTCATACTCTAAATGTATTTGGATATCTTTTGTATTTGCTAATTCATCAAAAAACTGAACTCTAGAACTTATAAAATCTAGAAGATTTATTTGAGATATTTTGTATTCTCTATTCTCTTTTTTTATTTTATAAGAAAGGTCACCATAAATAGATGATAAAGTTTTAGTTGATGCTTTTATTGCATTTATCTCCTTTGACATCCCCTCTCTTTTTTCTAAAATTTCACTATTTAAAGAGATTATGGTAACAGGAGTATTCATCTCGTGCATTATTTTTTTTACAAATAAATCTTGTTGTTCCAGAAGTTTTGCTATCATGATTTTGTTTTTATGTATTTCAAGTTGAGTTTTTACTCTAGCTTTTATCTCTTTTGGCTCAAAAGGTTTTGTAATATAATCAACTCCCCCTTCTTCAAAAGCTTTTACTTTATCCTCTACACTATCAAGTGCTGATATGAAAATAATAGGAATATCTTTTAATTCTTCCTCTTTTTTTATCATACGACACAATTCATAACCATCTATTTCTGGCATTTTTATATCTAAAAGTATTAGGTGCGGTTTATTTATTTTTGCAGCATTTAGTGCCATTATTGCATTTGGTGTAGCTCTTATATCATACTCAGCACTTTTTAATACTTCACTTAAATATTGTAAGTTTTCAATTTTGTCATCCACTACTAAGATAGTATATTTTTTATCCATGTTTATACTGATTTAACCTTGAATTTTAGTTATTATAACTTAATTTAATAGGAAAAAAAATATATAGCTGTATGAAACTTAAACAACTTTTTATACTTTTACTAATTGCAAACTCCATAGCACTGTTTAGTGTAGTATTTATATTAAGTGCTTATCAAGATGCTATAAAAGAGCTAGAAAATGCCTATAAAATGCAACATAGATCCCTGATTTTAGCTGACGAATTGCGACAAAGTAGTGATGATTTGACAAGAATGGCAAGGACTCATGTAATCACGGGAAATGATATGTTTAAAGAGCAGTTTCATACTGTACTTGATATAAGAAATGGAATTAAACCAAGACCAAAATATTATAATAGAATATATTGGGATTTTTATACATTAGATGATGCAAAGCCTATATTAGATGGAAAAACAGTTGCTCTTAGAACACTTATGAAAGAAGCTGGCTTTCCTGATGAAGAGTTAGAACTTTTATATAAATCTCAACAAGAATCAGATGATTTAACCTATCTTGAAACAAAAGCAATGAATGCAATAAAAGGTATATTCCAAGATAAAGATGGAAAATATACTATAAAAAGAGAACCAGATTTTGCACTTGCTAGACAAATTATGCATGGAGAACAATACCACAAAGCTAAAATAGCCATAATGAAACCTTTAAATGAGTTTTATAAAGCCTTTGAGACAAGAACCCAAAAAAAAGTTAATGAAGCCCATGAAACAGTAAAAAGAATGGAATCTTATCTTAGTGTGTCGGTTTTATTTTTAATTTTGCTATTTATCTTCTCTTTTATATTTGTAATTTTATATAGAATTATTCATCCTATACAAACACTAAACAAAGGGATGTTAAGTCTAGCAAAAAACAACATGGATATAACCTTACCACCAAAAGTTTTTATGGATGAGGTTAGTGATATGATTGGAGCTGTTGAGGTTTTTAAACAAAATGCTATTGAACTTATGGCTTCACAACAACAAAATAGAAGATTACTTGATTTAGCTGGGGAAGGTATTTTTGGTTTAGATGCAAAAGGGAAATTTATTTTTGTAAATCCAACTGCTTCAAAATTATTGGGATATACCTCAGATGAACTTATTGGTAAATCAATCAATACTACAATTGGAAAACATCTTTTTCAAAAAGCTTCACAACAAAAACAAAGATTGATGTTAGAAGCAAAAGAGGAACAAAGTTTTATATCAAAAGTTGGTAGAAGATTTCCTATAGATTATGTAAGTACCCCTATTTACAATAATGAAACTTCACTTTTAGAAGGTTCAGTTGTAGTATTCAGTGATATTACAAAAAGAAAACAATATGAGGATAGATTAAAAAAAGCTACAATCGAAGCACAAAATGCAAATAGGTCAAAATCTTTATTTTTGACTAATATGTCCCATGAATTAAGGACTCCATTAAATGCTATTTTAGGTTTTGCTAGCCTTTTAAAAAAATCTGAAAATATCACAAAACTAGAAAAAGAGAATCTTCAAACAATACATAATAGTGGGAAACATCTCTTATCAATAATAAATGAGATTTTAGAGTTTGCAAAAATAGAAGCTGGAAAAATCACTATAAACGATCAAGAATCAAATTTTTTAGAACTACTAGAAGAGATTGCATCTATGTTTGAAGAGCGTTGCAGGGAAAAAGGCTTAGATTTTTCTTTTAATATAAGTCAAAATGTTCCTAAATATGTTAGATGTGATGAAAAAAGAGTAAAACAAATCTTTATAAATATCTTAGGGAATGCTTTAAAATTTACTCAAAAAGGTTCAATCCATGCTTATATAGACTATAAAGATAGTCTATTAAAAGTAATTATAAAAGATACTGGTTTTGGTATGAGTAAAGAGGAACAAGCGCTTATATTCAAACCTTTTGAGCAATTAAGTTCTTCAAAAGAAAAATTTGAAGGAACAGGTTTAGGTTTAGCTATTACAAAAGAGTTAGTTGAAAAAATGTCAGGAACTATAAACGTACAAAGTGACAAAAATATTGGTTCTAGCTTTGAGTTTGATATCATCTTAGAAAAATTAGATTCTATAAAAGAGACTAAATCAATAGAAAATGTAACCTTAAAAAAAGTAGAGGGATTAAAAGAGGATATAAAAATCCTTGTTGCTGATGATACAAAAGTAAATAGAGATTTATTGATTCAAATTTTAAATACCTACAATCTAAAAACTTATGAAGCTAAAGATGGACTTGAAGCTTTACAAATCTGCAAAGAAGAAAAGTTTGATTTAATCTTTATGGATATTTTAATGCCAAATCTAAATGGACTAGATACTATTAAAAGATTAAAAGAGGATAATATCTATAAAGATATCCCAATAGTTGCTATCTCTGCAAATGTTTTTGAAGATGATAAACAAAAAGCGTATCAGGCTGGGGCTAAAATATTTATAAGCAAACCATTTGAAGAGAAACAAATTATCTCTGCTTTGGAAAAATTTTTAAATCTAAAATTTTTATTTGAAGAAACAGATAAAAAAGAGAGTTTTGAGCTTGATAAAGATATTTCAGAGAAAATAAAACAAGCAGCTATTCAACTTGATGCTGAAACTATTTTGAATATTCTTAATGAAGAAGAGGTAAACGCTTATTCAATCCAACATATTACAAAACTACTTAGAGAATATAGATTTGATAAAATTGAAAATCTATGTTCAAAATCACTTTAATGTTTATTTTTTATACACAAAAATTTTAACTATTTTTAAAAAGCAACACTAAGACAACACTTCTTTTTTATACTTCTTTCAGTCTTAAATCTAACAAGGAGAAATTTATGAAAAAGATGTTAGCAAAATCTTTATCTGTTGCTGCTATTGTTGCTATGGCTACAATTGCTCAAGCTGCTGATACGATTAAAGTTGGTGTATTACACTCATTATCTGGAACTATGGCTATTAGTGAAACAACACTTAAAGATACAGTTCTTATGCTTATTGACGAGCAAAATAAAAAAGGTGGGGTTTTAGGTAAAAAACTAGAACCTGTTGTAGTAGACCCAGCTTCAAACTGGCCACTTTTTGCTGAAAAAATGAGAGGTTTATTAACACAAGATAAAGTTGATGTAACTTTTGGGTGTTGGACTTCTGTATCTAGAAAATCTGTTCTTCCAGTTGTTGAGGAATTAAATGGTTTATTATTTTACCCTGTACAATATGAGGGTGAGGAATCATCTAAAAATGTATTTTATACAGGTGCGTCACCAAACCAACAAGCTATCCCTGCAGTTGATTACCTAATGAACGAAATCGGTGTAAAAAGATGGGTTTTAGCAGGTACTGACTATGTTTATCCAAGAACTACAAACAAAATTTTAGAAAGTTATTTAAAAGCAAAAGGTGTTAAATCAGAAGATATTATGATCAACTATACACCATTTGGTCACTCTGATTGGCAATCTATTGTAAGTGATATCAAAAAATTCGGTTCTGCTGGTAAAAAAACAGCTGTTGTATCAACTATCAATGGTGATGCAAATGTTCCTTTTTATAAAGAATTAGGTAACCAAGGTATTTCTGCTGAAGATATTCCAGTTGTTGCTTTCTCTGTTGGTGAAGAGGAGTTATCAGGTATTGATACAAAACCACTTGTTGGTCACTTAGCTGCGTGGAACTATTTTCAAAGTGCAGAGTCTGATGTAAATGAAAAATTCATCTCAGCATGGAAAAAATTTATTAAAAATGATAAAAGAGTTACAAATGACCCTATGGAAGCTACATATATCGGGTTTAATCTTTGGGTAAAAGCTGTTGAAAAAGCTGGTACTACTGATGTAGATGCTGTATCTAAAGCTATCATTGGTCTTTCTGTTCCAAACCTTACTGGTGGAACTGCAACAATGCTTAAAAACCACCATATTACAAAACCAGTTTTAATTGGAGAGATTCAAGAAGATGGTCAATTTGAAACAGTATGGCAAACTAAAGGTGAAGTTGCTGGAGATGCTTGGTCAGATTTCTTACCATCATCAAAAGATGTAATCTCAGATTGGACAGCACCTATTAATTGTGGTAACTACAACACAAAAACAAAAAAATGTTCAGGACAAAACTACTAATAATAGATTAAGAGAGGGATTTTCTACTAAATTCTCCCTCTCTTTTCTACCAAAGGCATCAAATGAAACTTAATATACTAAAAATAATATTTCTTAATTTACTGCTTATAAGTTCACTTTTTTCTAATAGCTTTGAAGAAGATATCAATAATCTAAAAACTAATAGTCTAAAACAAAAAGGTGAAGTGATAAAAAGTTTATATGAAAACTATAGTGAGGATGAAAGATTAATTCCACTTTTGTCTAAAATGGCAGATGGAGATCTTTACTTTAAACAGAGTGATGGAACTTTTGTGATTCTTACAAAAAAAGAGGGTAAAAACTATCATGTAAATTTACTTTTATCAAATAAAGATGAAATCATCAATAAAAAAGAGTTAGAAAAAGTAAAAACAAACAATAAATTAAGAAGTATTATCAAAGGACTTTTAGCAGAACTAAATCTATTTTCTAAAAACTATAAAGTTAGATTAGAATCTGCAAAAAATATCTTATCAAATGTAACAAAAGAGGATGAAGAACTTTTAATAAAAGCTCTAAAATTTGAAACAAACTCAAAAGTAAAAGAGGTTTTACTTGAAGCAAAAACAATTTTAGATGCAAGATTAAAAGATGGTTTAGAACAAATAAAAGCTGTAAGCAGTTTGGGAGAGTTTATCTCAACTGAATCTTTAGCAACTTTAAAAAAGATTGAAAGTACAACTGATAATAAAGAGTTAAAAAAAGTTGCACAAAAATCAATCGCCTCTATTGAGAGTTCAAGGTCATTTTATTCTGTAATAGAAACAGCATTTTTTGGACTTAGTCAAGGTTCTGTTTTACTTTTAGCTGCTATTGGACTTGCTATTACATTTGGGGTTATGAAAGTTATCAATATGGCTCATGGTGAGATGATGATGATTGGAGCATATACAACCTATACAATACAACAAATTATGCCAAATCTTATAGAGTACTCAATCTTTATTGCAATTCCTGCTGCGTTTATAGTAAGTGGTATTGTTGGTATTATTATTGAAAAACTTGTAATTAGACACTTATATGGAAGACCACTTGAAACACTTCTTGCAACATTTGGGATTAGTTTAATCTTACAACAACTAGTAAGAACAATCTATTCTCCACTAAACCAAGAGGTTAAAACACCTTCATGGATGAGTGGAGCTTGGGAAATAAACTCTGCTTTATCTTTAACATACAATAGGCTTTATATCATCATCTTTGCCTTGCTTGTATTTATTGCAATCTTAGCTGTTTTAAACAAAACTTCACTAGGACTAAAGGTGCGAGCAGTTACACAAAATAGACAAATGGCACAAGCTATGGGGATAAAAACCTCATGGATAGATGCTATGACTTTTGGTATTGGTTCAGGTATTGCCGGTATTGCTGGGGTTGCTTTGTCTCAACTTACAAATGTAGGACCAAATCTTGGACAAGCTTATATTGTAGATTCATTTATGGTTGTTGTATTTGGTGGAGTTGGTAACCTTTGGGGGACACTAATTGGTGCAGTTACACTTGGTGAAATTAATAAATTTATTGAACCAGTTGCAGGAGCAGTTTTAGCAAAAGTAATTATATTGATATTTATAATTTTATTTATTCAAAAAAGACCTAGAGGATTATTTCCTCAAAAAGGTCGAGATGCACAGGATTAAAAGATGGAAAATAAAAGAAAACCTATAATTTTAAAAATACTTGAAAATGACCGTGGTGGAAAGATAGTTTTATCAATCCTTTTTGCAGTGGTTTTATATGTCTCTGTTGCAAACTTATTTTTCCCTCCTGATTCTGCATTATATGTATCAACATATACTGTAACACTTTTAGGGAAGTATTTGGCATTTGCCCTACTTGCCCTTGCATTGGATTTGGTTTGGGGGTATATTGGGATACTTAGTCTTGGGCATGGTGCTTTTTTTGCTCTTGGGGGATACGCTTTTGCAATGTATCTAATGAGACAAATTGGTGATAGAGGGGTTTATGGAAACCCTGAATTGCCTGACTTTATGGTATTTATGAACCTAAAAGAGTTACCTTGGTTTTGGTATGGGTTTGATAATCCATTTTTTACACTATTTATGATAGCTTTAGTTCCTGCCCTACTTGCTTTTGTTTTTGGATATTTAGCATTTAGATCTAGAGTTACAGGTGTTTATCTATCAATCATAACTCAAGCTTTAACTTATGCACTTATGCTTGCATTTTTTAGAAACGATATGGGATTTGGTGGAAACAATGGTTTAACAGACTTTAAAGATGTACTTGGATTTGATTTACAAGCAGATTCAACTAGAATAGCTTTACTTATCATCTCATTTATTGCACTTTTTGTAGGTTATTTAATCTGTAGATTTATAATAAACTCAAGACTAGGAAGAGTTTGTATAGCAATTAGAGATGCAGAGAGTAGGACAAGATTTATTGGATATAGAGTTGAACAATACAAACTTTTCATTTTTGTAGTATCTGCAATATTAGCTGGAGTTGCGGGAGCACTTTATGTGCCACAAGTTGGGATAATTAACCCAAATGTTTTTTCTCCACTATTTTCTATTGAGCTAGTTATTTGGGTAGCAATAGGTGGAAGAGGAACACTTTATGGAGCAATAGTTGGAGCTTTTGTAGTAAATTATGCAAGTACATATTTTACCTCAGCACTTCCAGAGGTTTGGTTATATGCCCTTGGTGGATTATTTGTAGTGGTTACCCTATTTTTACCACGTGGTATAGTTGGACTAATATCAAAAATAAAACTTTCAAAACAAAAAGAGGAGGTGAACCATGCAGCTGCTTAAGTCAGACAATGAACAAAATGTAGGGGATTTAAAAAAAGGTGATAGAATCCTGTATTTGGATGATGTAACTGTAAGCTTTGATGGATTTAAGGCTTTAAATTCACTTTCTCTTACAATAGAATATGAAGAGTTAAGATGTATTATTGGGGCAAATGGAGCTGGAAAATCAACAATGATGGATGTAATCACAGGGAAAACAACCCCCGATACGGGTCATGTTATTTTTGGACAAGCTGTTGATTTGCTTCAAATGGATGAACCAAGTATTGCTGAAGTTGGTATTGGAAGAAAGTTTCAAAAACCAACAGTATTTGAAGGTCATAGTGTATTTGAAAACCTTGAACTTGCTATGAAAGATGATAAAAGATTTTTCAAAACTTTATTTGCCAAATTAAATGGTGAACAAAAAGATAATATTGAGCAAACTATGGAACTAATTGGTTTAAAAGACAACTATCATACCCATGCAGGTATCTTATCTCATGGTCAAAAACAGTGGTTAGAGATAGGTATGCTACTTATGCAATCTCCAAAACTATTACTAGTAGATGAACCAGTAGCTGGTATGACTCCAGGAGAGGTTGAAAAAACAGCACAGATTTTAACTGACCTTTCAAAGTCACATAGTGTGGTTGTTGTTGAACACGATATGGAGTTTATTAGAAGTATCGCAAAAAAAGTTACAGTATTGCATGAGGGTTCTGTTTTAGCAGAGGGGTCAATGAAAGATGTTCAAAACAACGAGAAAGTAAGAAAAGTATATCTAGGAGAATAAAAATCAAACTAAACAGCTATTACTTCGTTAAAATTTCTTGATTGACTTGTAGTAAACCTTCAAAATTTTGCCTTGTACTAGCAGTCTATTTTGATTTTTCAAAAGGAAAAACAATTATGATTAATATAAAAAACTTAAATCAATTTTACGGACAAAGTCATACTCTATGGGATTTAAACCTTGAGATTAAACAAGGAAGATGTACTTGTCTTATGGGAAGAAATGGAGTTGGTAAAACAACTTTAGCAAAAGCTATTATGGGTTTACTTCCTATAAAAGATGGGGAAATACTTTTTGAAGAAAAAAATATTGCTAAACTTGGAAGTGAAAAAAGAGCAGGTTTAGGGATAGGTTATGTACCCCAAGGAAGAGAGATATTCTCACAACTAACTGTTAAAGAGAATTTAGAGATAGGATTACTTGGAAATAGGAATGGTTTAAAGCAAGTTCCCAATAAAATATATGAATTATTTCCAGTGTTAAAAGATATGCTAAAAAGAAAAGGTGGTGACCTTAGTGGGGGTCAACAACAACAATTAGCTATTGGACGAGCTCTATGTTTAGAGCCAAAGGTTTTGATCCTTGATGAACCAAGTGAAGGGATTCAACCTAATATTGTTCAACAAATTGGAGGGGTAATTGACTATCTTACTAAAGAGGAGAAAATCACTGTTATACTAGTTGAACAAAAACTACCATTCGCAAGACGTCATGGAGATGACTTTTTCTTACTTGATAGAGGAAGTGTAGTTGCAAATGGTGAGATAAAAGATTTAAATGAACAAATAGTAGAGCAGTATTTATCAGTATAAAATCTATAAAGGAATTAATAAAAACTCTTTTATCAAAATGGTTTTAAACTAAAACCATTTTGATTCCAACACATAATAAAAAGATTGCAAAAGCAAGTTTTAGTTGTTTTACATTTAATTTATATGCTAGCTTCACCCCATAAGGTGCAAAAAACATTGTCATAGGTACAAGTACTATAAAAGCTAACCAGTTTACATATCCAGTTGATGCTAATGGTAAGTTTTCAACATTCCACCCTACAATAATATAACCAATTGTTGCAGGCACACTAATAATCAAACCAAATAGTGAAGCTGTACTAACAGCCCTATGAATTGGAAATGAAAATAGTGATAACAATGGAACCATAAGTGTTCCTCCTCCAATACCTAATAAAGAAGCAAATCCACCAAGAAGTGTAGCAAAAATAGATTGTCCAAACCTACCTGGAAGAGAATCTGCTATTACAAGGCTTTTAAAACTACTAACAATCATATTAAGAGATACAATCAAAAGTAAAATACCAAACATAAATTTTAAATTTGTTCCATCTATAAATTTAGATGAAAATGCACCTATTAAAACTCCAAGAATCACAAATGGAATCCACTTTTTAGATAAATCCCAATCAATCCCACCCTTCTTATGATGAGATCTAGCAGAGATTATTGAAGTTACAACAATAGTTGATAAAGAGGTACCAATAGATAAAGGCATAGCAATTGAGATATCAATACCCATATAGATAAATATGTGGTAAAGCATAGGAACAATTACAATTCCTCCACCAACACCAAGTAAGCCTGCAAGTAAGCCAGCTACAACTCCACTTGCAAGTAAAATAGGCACTAAAACTAATAATTCATTCATAAAAATTTATCCTTATTTAAAAACTTGATGCTTTACCATCACTTCTTGGGTCAAATGCCCCTTTGATTGTTTTAGATGTATCATAAACTAAAGCTCCTGCATGTCCTACAGCAGAATCTAATTCACCTAAAATCTCAACATCATGACCTTTTTCTTTTAACTCATTAATTAACTTTTCATCAAATCTAGATTCAAGTTTTAAACTTTGGGATGAGTTACCCCAAGTTCTTCCTAGCAGCCATCTAGGATTGTTTATACAAGCTGACAAATCTTCATTATAATAAGCATATCTAGAAAAAACTGCTGCTTGAGTTTGTGGCTGTCCATCTCCACCCATAGTTCCATAAGCCATAACTCTTCCATCATCAAAAAGTGCAATTGCTGGATTTAATGTATGAAAAGGTTTTTTATGTGGTTCTAAAGCTTGAATATGTGTTGAATCAAGGGCAAAGCTACAACCTCTATTCTGCCAAACAATACCAGTTTTTGGAAGAGTTAAGCCACTTCCAAATTCATGATAAATACTTTGAATAGCACTTACAACTCTACCTTCAGAGTCTATAACACCAAACCAAGTTGTATCTCCAGGAGCTGCATTCTCTCCCCAAGGCATAGCTTTTTCTAAATCAATCTCTTGGCTTAATTTATCAAGATATTCAGGTTCAAGCCAAGCTTGAAGCTCCTCAGGAGTTGCTGCTGTATTCATCTTATCTCTATGTCTAAATGCAATTTTAGTAGCTTCTACTAATAAATGAACATGATTAGCTGAATCTTTTTGAGGCAACTTTTCAATCCATCTATCAAATAATCCTAAAATCATAAGTGAGGCAATACCTTGAGTTGGAGCTGAAGCATTAAACAGTTTTGCATTACTTGTTTTCATTTGTAAAGGTTTATTCCAAGAAGCATTATGTTCTTGTAAATCTTTTTTTGATAATAAAGAATCCCTTGCTTTTAAATCCTCTGAAATATCTTCAGCCAAACTTCCTCTATAAAAATCATCATATCCATTAACTCCAAGAGTATTAAGTGTTTTTCCTAATTTTTCTTGAATAAGTGTTTCCCCTTTTTGTGGTACTTTTCCATTTGGATAATAGATATCAGCAAAATAAGAATCAACTATCAACTCATCTTTTTTCTCTTCAAGTGTTTGAGATAAAGATTGAGTTACTATAATTCCATTTTTTGCAGATTCAACAGCCTCCTCAACTAATTTTGAAGTAGAAAGTTTTCCATTCCATTCATTTTTACTTTTGTTGTATGCTAAAGTCCAAGCTGAAACTGCACCAGCCACACTATTTGCAGCAAGTCTTCCTCTAAAAGGAATTGTTTTTAAACCTTCATATTGGCTCATATTTACATCAAACCCTGAGTACCCAGATGCTTCAATAAAACTAACACCCTCTTTAGGGTCATAAATTAACCAAAAGGCATCCCCACCAATCCCCGTCATATGAGGGTAGTGAACTGCTAAAGATGAGGCAACAGCAATTGTAGCTTCAATTGCATTTCCTCCTTGTTTTAAAATTTCAACTCCAGCTTCCGATGCACAATGGTGTGGAGAAACCACCATACCATTGTTTGAAATTTGTGTTAAAGGTAAATTATTCATATTACATCCATCCTATTGCTTTGGGTAACCAAAGTGCTATTTCTGGGAATACCATTACAAGTGCAATTACAATAACTTGAATTGCAATAAATGGTAATACCCCTTTATATATATCTATTGTTTTAATCTCTTTTGGAGCTACTCCTTTTAAGAAGAACAATGACCAACCAAAAGGTGGGGTTAAAAATGAGGATTGTAGATTTAATGCAACTAAAATCCCGAGCCAAATCATATTTACATCCAAGGCATGAAAGATTGGCAAAACAAGAGGTAAAACAATATATGAGATCTCTATCCATTCTAAGAAAAATCCTAAAACAAATAAAACAACCATCATAAATAAAATAGCACCCCACATACCACCAGGTATAGCTGCAAATAAATCTTCTACTAAATAATCTCCATCTAATCCCCTAAAGCTTAATCCAAAAACTTGAGAAGCAATTAAAACGAACATAATCATACCAGTCACTTTCATAGTTTCATATAAAGTTTCTTTTAAAATTTCTAAACTTAGTCTTTTACTTAAAAAAACTATTACTAAAGCACCTATAGCTCCCATAGAGGCAGCCTCTGTTGGAGCAGCTAGCCCACCTATAATTGAACCTAATACGGCAAAGATTAGTAAAAAAGGGGGTGCCACAGATTTAAAAAACTCTATCCATAAATCTTTTTTTGAATATTGTCCTCTCTCCTCTTCATCAATTGGTGGTACATGATGTGGCGCAAACTTACTTAATAAAATAATATATATAATATAGCAAGTAGCCAATAATAACCCCGGCATTAATGCAGCAGCAAATAAAGGTCCTATAGCTTCTCCACTAATATCAGCTAATAAAATTAGAACTAAACTAGGAGGTAATATTTGACCTAATGTTCCAGATGCGCAAATAGTACCACAAGATACACTATGACTATAATTTCTTTTTAAAAGTGTTGGAAGAGCAATCATAGTTAAAGTTACAACTGTAGCACCTACAATACCTGTTGAAGCACCCATTAAAATCCCAACTACAATAATAGCTATTGCCATTCCTCCAGGCTTTTTCCCAGATAATAATCCTAAAACATCAAGCATCTTTTCTGCTAAGCGGGATTTTTCCAATAAAATACCCATAAAAACAAAAAGTGGTACAGCTAACAAAGTATAGTTTGTTAGTACACCAAAAATTCTTGAAGGTAGAAGATTAAATAGATTTAAATCTACTCCTATAAGCCCAAAAAGTAAACCAGCTCCTGCAATTGCAAAGGCAACAGGAACTCCCAATAATATAAGTGCAAAAAGAGATACAACCATCATAATTGCTAGTATTTGTGGATCCATTGATTATTTTTCCTCTTTTATTTTAGATACAGCTTTTAATAAAACTGCTAACCCTTGTATTAAAATAAGTGTAAATCCAATTGGTATTAAAGATTTAACTAAATATCTATAAGGTAAACCTCCTGGGTCAACAGAGACTTCCCCTGTATGATATGATTGCATTACATACTCACTTGATAAATATATTATAAATAATGAAAAAGGGATGATGATTAATATAGGAATTAATATGTCCATATATAATTTTACTTTTTTACTATAGTGATGATAAAAGAGGTCAACTCTTACATGTTCACCTTGTTGGAAAGTAAATGCTGAACCAAACATTGCAATTGCAGCTAAAATGTGCCATTGTAACTCTTGTTCTGCTATTGAACTTATATGAAAAAAATATCTAAAAAAAACATCACCTGAAACCATTAAAACCAAAATAAAAATCAACCAAGAACTTATTTGACCAATGCGTTCTATGAACGCATCAAGTCTATTTGAAATACTTAAAATCATGATGACAGCTTAGTCATCACTACTTCTTCACTTTTATTTTGCCAATCATCGTGCATCGCTTTAAAAGCAAAGTAGCTATCGTGAACTTTTTTTACTAATGGATCTTTTGCTGTTAATTTATCATATGTTGCAAAAGTAATCTCTCTTAGTTTTTCAATAACTGAATCAGGTAAAGTTTTAGCTATAACTCCTTGGTTTTTTACTAAATCTTCTAAAGCTTCTGAGTTATTTGCTTCAGACCAAGATAATCCCATAAGATTACATTCTGCTGCAACTGCTCTTACTATTGCTTGTAAATCTTTTGGTAAAGATTCCCAAGCATCTTTGTTAATTAAACACTCACTTGTATTACTTGGTTCTCCCCATCCTGTTGTATAGTAGTATTTAGCTGCTTTTTGGAATCCCATTCTTCTATCTTGAAATGGTCCAACAAATTCAGCCGCATCAATAACACCCCTTTCAAGTGCTGGGAAAATCTCTCCACCTGGAAGTAATTTAACACTAACTCCAAGTTGTTCTAATACTTTTCCTGCAAGACCTGGAACTCTCATTCTAAGTCCATTTAAATCTTCAACACTATTAATCTCTTTTTTAAACCAACCTGTCATTTGTACACCAGTATTCCCTGCTGCTAAACCAATCACATTAAATGGTTTATAAACTTCATCCCATAACTCTTGCCCACCACCAAATTGAAGCCAAGCATTAGTCCCTTGAAAGTTCATACCAAAAGGAACTGCTGTAAAGTATTGTGCGGCAAATGTTTTACCAGCCCAGAAAAAAGAGTTACCCCAGTTCATTTGAATAGTTCCTTTTGAAACTGCATCGAAACCTTCCATTGCAGGAATAAGTTCACCTGCTGGATAATGTTTAATTCTTAGTCTACCACCAGATAACGCTTCGACTCTTTCACAAAAATAACTTGCACTTCCAGGACCTGTTGAATAAAATGGTGCTCCTGCACCATAACAATTTGTCATTTTCCATCTAAAAGTCTTTTTTGAATCTGCACTTGCAATTGATGGTATAGCAACAGCAGCACCAAGGCTTACTAAACCTGTTTTTTTAATGAAATCTCTTCTATTTTTAGTCATGTTATTCCTTAATTTTCAAATTTTAGATTCAGTATGAATCAACTTGATGACATCTCTCTTGTAAAATAAGAGTTAATATATTTAAAACATTAAAGAGATACTTATTTTATATAACTCTACACAATTGTTAAATCTTCTAACCTTACGATTAAGGTTCGTACCTCAAATATGTTTTCTAATGGTATTTTATAACTTGGTAAGATTTTTGTAAAGATATTTTTTATCAATTAGTGTACATAGATAATGTATATTATTTATACAGCATATGGTTAAAATTTATATATAGTAGAAAAGTATAAAAAAATATTCTAATTGTAATTGTATTTATGTTAATATGTCGCTTATAAAACCAGTATTTAAGGCATTTGTCTTGAGAAGTTTACAAAGGTTTTAATATTGAAAAACAATCAGCTAAAGGTACAAGATGAGAATAGAGATAAAACCAAAACCTCTAACAAGAGAAGCTTTTAAAAAATTTGGTGAAGTGATAGAAAAAGAGGGAAGAGATTCTATTATGATAAATAGAGAATCTGCTGAAAAGTTTTATGAAATTTGCAATATGGATACAAATGAAAAAGGTGGAATTACAACATTACATATATATGTAGGAAACAAAAGATCCTTTCCCCTTCATATTAATATGCTCGAAAAACATCCTCTTTTTTCCCAAACTTTTATTCCAAGAAGTAAAGAGCCTTTTTATTGTGTAGTAGCATTAGGTGGTAGGGAACCAGATTTATCGACTATTGAAATCTTTGAAACAAATGGTAATCAAGGCGTACATTATAATAAAGGGATTTGGCATTTCCCCTTGATTTGTATAAAAGATAAAGAAGAATTTATCGTTTTAGATAGAGCTGAGACAAATAAAGAAGAAAAACTAATTGTAGAACAAATAGAATTTAATATAAAAACTGAAGAAATCTACTTAGTAAGAGATTAATTTTTATACAATAAGTAAATAAAGTTAAATAAAAATAGAAAAGAGATTATGAGTATATCACTAAATTTTAAAAATGGATTATTTTCACTGAATAAACTACAACTTCCTACTAGGTATTATTATTTTAACAAAACAGAAAACTATATAAAACTTCTTAGTATTGGGGAAGGAATTTTTCCAAATGATAGAATTAAAACAAATATAAGTCTTGAATATTCAAATACAATCTTTACAACAGAATCAGCTACAAAAGTTTATCCATCTAAAAAAGAGTATGGAATAAACTATATAAATATTAATCTAAAAAACTCAAATTTAGAATTTTTAAATGATGAACTAATTTTATATAAAGATTCAAAGCTATTACAAATATTGAGAATAAAGGCAGATGTAAATTCTACATTTTTTTATAGTGATATTCTTACACAAGGAAGAAGCTATGAACACTTTGATTTTCAAGATTTACTTGTAAGAAATAAATTCTTTATTGAAAACACTTTAGAGTATTATGAAAACTTTGAAGTAAAAGGTGATGAACTAAAAAACTATATAAAAAGACATAAAGATGCAAACTATATCTATCTAAAATGTTATATAAAAATTTTTGATAATCCACTGTTTTTGACAAAACTTCATGAAGAGGGGTTTAACTCTTTTGCATATACAAAATCAAAAAAAATGATAATAGGAACAATTAGTTCTAAAAATATGAATGAGATAAAAGAGCTTCAAAAAAAGATTTGGAGTTTATATAGAGAAGGGTTAAATAAAGAAAAATTTGATTTGGGGAAAAGATAATAGATTAATGCTAATTATTATAAAATATCTTTCTAAATTATAAATAAGAAAGATTTTAGTTGCAAAACTCAATAAATAAAATATCCCTCGCACTTTTTTTTATAGTATCTGTAATCTTTTCTACAATCTATACCCCTCAAGCAATATTACCAGTGTTAAAACAGACTTTTCAGATTAGCGTGTTAGAAACTAATCTATTACTCTCTGGCATGTTATTTGTTTTGATGATTGCAACACCTTTTTATATTCCCATATCAAATCGTTTTGGTAAGAAAAATATTATGATATTTTGTACTTTCTTCCTTTTTCTTTCTGTTTTATTATCATCTATAACTTCAAATTTTTATGTTCTTCTTTTTAGTAGATTTTTACAAGGAGTATTTGTCCCTGGGATAACAGCAATTATGCTCTCTTATGTTCAAGAGATTTATCCAAAAAACCATCGAGGTTTAGGTATGGGTATTTATATGGCAGCAACTAGTTTTGGTGCTGTTATTGGAAGACTATTAGCTGGATGGATTACTTTTTTTTACTCATGGAGAATTGCCTTTTTGGTATTTGCTATTCTTTTATTTATTGCTTTTTTTGCTATGATTTTTGCTTTACCAGTTAACAAAACAGAATTAGCAAATAAAAGAGTGATTAATAAAGATGCATTATTTAATTTCCTTTCAAATATAAAAATATTATCAGTATTGATTATTCCCACTGTAGTATTTTTCTCATTTATGGCAATTTCAACTTTTGCCACATATCATTTAGCCCAAGAACCTTTTAATCTAGATGCTAGCCAATTGGGTAATATATTTTTAGTCTTACTATTAGGGGTGATTATAAGTCCCCTTGCTGGAAGATATTCAGATATTATTGGAAGATTAAGAATTATATATTTAGGTATTGCCATTTTAATCTTAGGTATATTTTTAACCCTATCCCAATCAATTAGTTTAGTAATAGCTGGACTTGGGCTTGTAACTATGGGAATGTTTTCTGTGCAATCAGTTACACCCACTTATCTTGGAGAATTAGTACCTGAAAATAAAGCTACAATATCTATTTTGTATCAAAGTTTCTTTTATCTAGGAGGATGTTTAGGAACATTTGTACCCTCTATTGCTTGGGAATATTATGGATACAAAGGAGTTACTACACTTTGTATTGTATTACTTTTATTTGGAAGTGCTTTTTTATTTTCTAATATATTGAGAGTTGAACAAAAAAATAATCTTTAGGGAAAGATTCCCTAAAAATAAAAATATTATAAAACAGAAGATAAAAAGTTTTTTAATTCATCAGTTTGAGGATTCGCAAAAACCTCTTCACTCTCCCCTGTTTCCCAGATTTTACCATTATGCATAAAGATAACTCTATCTCCAATATCTCTTGCGAAGTTCATCTCATGGGTTACTAAAATCAAGGTCATACCTTCACTTGCTAACTCTTCAAGTACTTTTAAAACTTCTCCAACTAATTCAGGATCTAAAGCAGATGTAATCTCATCACATAATAATACTTTTGGAGACATAGCCAAAGACCTTGCAATCGCTACTCTTTGTTTTTGACCACCTGATAAACTCTCTGGATATTGATCAAAAAATTGTTCCATTCCAACTTTTTTTAGACACTTCATAGCTAATTCTTTGCACTCTTCATTGCTTTTACCAAGAACAAGTTTAGGAGATAACATCACATTTTCACCAGCTGTTTTGTGTGGGTAAAGATTAAAACTTTGAAATATCATTCCACAAACTTTACTTATCTTTTGAAGTTGTAAATCATTTGTAGTAACTTCTAAATTACCAACTATAATATTACCCTCTTGGTGCTCTTCTAATCCATTTATACATCTTAAAAGGGTACTTTTCCCAGAACCTGATCTTCCAATTATAGAAAGAACCTCTCCTGCTTTAACTTTTAAATCAATACCTTTTAAAATATGTTTCTCTCCATAATACTTATGCACACCCTCTAAACTAACTAGCGACATTTAATTTCCTTTCTAAATATTTACTATATTTTGTAAGTGGGAAACAAATTACAAAATACAAAATAGCAACCATTGTAAAAACTTTAAAAGGCTCAAATGTTGCATTGTTTAACATAGTTCCAGCTTTTGTAAGTTCAACAAAACCAATTATTGAAGCTAAGGCTGTTCCTTTTACAACTTGCACTGAAAAACCTACAGTTGGAGCAGTTGCTAATCTAATTGATTGAGGGATTATCACATGAAACATTGTTTGATAATAGTTTAATCCCATTGTTTTACAAGCTTCCCATTGACCTTTGGGAACAGAATCTAAACACCCTCTCCAAATCTCGCATAAAAAAGCACTTGTAAATAGTGTCAAAGCTAAACTTGCAGCTGCCCAAGGTCCCATATCTATACCAATAAGTGAAAGACCAAAAAAAGCAAGAAAAAGTTGCATAAGTAGAGGTGTTCCTTGAAAAACCTCCACATATATATTTATTAAAACTGTTAATACTTTATTGTTTGTCATTCTAAGAACTAAAAGTATTCCAGCTACTATTCCTCCACCAACAAAGGCTATTAATGATAATAAAACTGTCCATCTTGCAGCAAGTACTAAGTTTTGGAATATTTCTAATGTAGTAAACTGTTCCATTCTTAACCTTTATTAAATAGTTTATTACTAGTTTTTGTTAATATAAATCTTAAAATCACAGCTAAAATTAAATACACAATTGTGATGATAAAATAAGACTCAAAACTCAAAAAAGTTCTTGATTGAATAAAGTTAGCAGTAAAAGTTAACTCTTCTACTGATATTTGAGACAATACAGATGAACCTAACATAACAATAATACATTGACTAATCAAAGCAGGTGAAACTTTTTTAAAAGCTTGTGGTAAAACAATATGGATAAAAATTTGAGACCATTTTAATCCCAAAGTTTTTCCAGCTTCCCATTGACCTTTAGAAGTTGATTCAACTCCTGCTCTAATAATTTCTGTAGAATATGCACCTAAGTTGATTATCATTGCAATCATCCCAGCTTCCAATGCAGTTAGTTTTATACCAATAGCAGGAAGTCCAAAAAATATAAAAAATAATTGAACGATAAAAGGTGTATTTCTAATAACTTCTACAAAAGCTCCTATAAGATTTTGTAAAAATCTATTTTTCCCCACTCTACATGCTGTTCCTATTATTCCTGCAACTACACCTAAAATAGTTGTAGCTGCAGTGATTTCAATAGTTAACAATATACCATTTAATATATTTTTATAGTATGGTAAGATACCTACAAAATCAAATTCATAACTCATACTAAATTCTTATAAATCTTTTGGTAAATCTATCTTTAACCATTTTTGAGAAGTTTTATTTAACTCTCCATTAGTTTTTAATTCACTAATTAAGCCATTTAAAAATGCTTTTAATTCTGGTTGTTTTTTATTTATACCAACATAACATGGTGAATTTTTAATTGAAAATTTTGTTTCAGGAGCTACATCTGGGTATTTATTTGCAATTTCACTAATGATTAGATTTCCTGTTGCTATAAGTTTAACTTGACCAGATACATATGCAGAGATTGTTGTATTATTATCTTCAAATCTTTTAATTGTAACATCTGAACCAACTAATTTACTCAACTCTAAATCCTCAACTGAACCTCTTGTAACACCGATAGTTTTACCACTTAAATCCTTTGCTGAACTTACTGCAACATCTTTAGAACCAAATACACCTAAAAAGAAAGGAGCATATGCATCAGTAAAATCAATAACTCTTTCCCTTTCAGGATTTTTACCTAAACTTGAGATAATCAAATCAGCCTTACCAGTTTTTAAATATGGGATTCTATTTGCACTTGTAACTGGAATAAGTTTTAACTTTACTCCTAATTTATCAGCAATATATTTTGCCATATCAACATCATAACCTTGAACACTCATATCTTTTGAAGCTGAACCAAAAGGTGGAAAATCTTGAGGTACTGCAACTTTTATAACTTTTGCAGATTTAATATCCTCTAATTGATTTGCACTTAATAAACTTGTAGTTACCAATGCACCTAACGCTAAAACCTTTAATAGACTCTTTTTAAACATATCTAATCCTTTAAAATTGTTGACACTTTAAATATCTAAATCAATGATTGTAAACAATTAAAGCTAATCGTTAAAGCATTTTAAACTATTGAAAATAAATTGTCAACACTATAATTGTATGTAAAATATACAATATTAAACAATTTTCAGCCTTAAACTGCTATTTTGTGAAGATATGTAGATTTTTAAATTTTAAATATGAATAATTTTTATACAATAATTTTATTGAATTATTGTAGACAATTAAGTATAATTGTAGAATATATTTGAAGGAGAATAGATGAATGATTATTTAAATGATGAGGTTTCTGTAGAAGAAACACTTATCAATAGTATATATGATCAAATATTTGATAAGAAGTTACATCCCGGGGCTAAAATATCTGAAAGTGTTTATGCAAAAGAGTTTAGTGTTAGTAGAGATGTAGTTAGAAAAGCCTTTAGTCAACTTCAAAGTATAGGAATTTTAACACATAAAAAAAATCAAGGTTTCTTTCTAAGATGGTTAAGTGAAGAAGAGACTAGAGAACTATTTCTTGCAAGAATCACAATTGAAACTGGCATTGTTGCTTCAGTTACACAAAAATATGCATTAGGTGAGATTGATTTATCATCATTAAAAGAAGAGGTTGATGCAGAAAAATTCTATAAAGTATCACTTAGAAACGGAGAATATGTAAGAACTTCATGTAATTTTCATTTAAATTTAGCACTACTTTCTGGAAATGATTTTCTAATAGATGCTCTTAAACCTTTGATAACACTAAGTACACTAGCTGGACTTGTTTATGATGATGATACTTCACCTTTTTGTTCATATGATGAACATGATGAACTAATAAGAGCAATAAAAACAAAAGATATAGAGTCAGCAAAAAGTTTCATGAATTATCATTTGCATAATTGTGTAAAAGCCTTTGATTTTAACATTGATGATAAAAAAGAAAAAAAATGAAAGACTCATTTGAAAACTACCCAAGGGATATGATAGGTTATGCAAATAACCCAATAAATCCAAAATGGCCAAATAATGCAAAAGTAGCTTTACAATTTGTTTTAAACTATGAAGAGGGATCAGAAAACTGCATCTTACATGGTGATGAAGCAAGCGAAATATTTTTATCAGAGATGAACAATCCCCAAGCTTTTTATAATCAAAGACACAAATCAATGGAATCATTGTATGAATATGGTTCTAGAGTTGGGGTTTGGAGAATCTTGGAACTTTTCAAAGATTTTGATATTCCTGTAACAATCTTCGCTGTTGCTATGGCTGTAGCTAGAAACCCTAAACTTGCTGAATACCTTGCAATTAACAATTATGATATATGCTCCCACGGATATAGATGGATAAACTACCAAACAATTGAAGAATCTATTGAAAGGGATCACCTTTATAAAAGTATTGAAGTATTAGAGAAAATGATTGGGACTAGACCACTTGGTTGGTATACAGGGCGTGATAGTGAAAATACAAGAAAACTAGTAGTTCAAGAGGGTGGTTTTTTATATGATAGTGATGCATATAATGATGATTTACCATATTTTGCACCAGAAATTACAACAAAAGAACATCTTGTAATTCCATATACAATGGATAATAATGATATGAGATTTGTTTTTGGTGGATTTTCTTATAGTGACCAGTTTTATAACTACCTAAAAGATAGTTTTGATACTTTATACCTTGAGGGAAGTAAAACTCCTAAAATGATGTCTATAGGGATGCATTGTAGAATTTTAGGGAAACCTGGAAGAATCATGGCTATGAGAAGATTTTTAGAGTATGTAAAAAGTTTTGATGATGTTTGGTTTGCAACAAGAGGTGATATTGCAAACCATTGGATAGATAATTTTAGTAATAAGGGAACAAAATGATAAATGTTGCAAGTTGTGAATTAGGTGCAGAAGTAATATACACAACAGATGAATTCTTTGCAAAGGCAAATAGAATTCTACAAGAAACAGAAGCTGTATTTAAAGATGAGTTTGATGATAACGGACATTGGATGGATGGTTGGGAGACTAGAAGAAGAAGAGAGCCTGGAAATGATCATTGTATTATCAAACTGGGGAACCTATCAAAAATCAAGTCATTTTTAGTTGACACCTCACACTTTAGAGGGAACTATCCTTTAGCAATCTCAATCAAAGGATGTTGTGTAAGAAATAAAGATGATAAAACATTTTTAGATGATATCAATAGTGTTGAATGGATTGAACTTTTAACTCAAAGTGATTTAAAAGGGGATACAAAACACAATTTTAATTCCCTTTCTCAAACTGAATTAAGCCATTTAAGAGTAGATATTTACCCAGATGGAGGGATTGCAAGATTTAAAGCCTTTGGTGAAATCTGTTTTGATGAAAAACTATATGAACAAGAAAATATCAATGTACTCTCTATGAGAAATGGAGCAAGGGCAGTTTATACAAACAATGAGTTTTTTGGTCCTTTAAGAAATATATTAAAAGATGAAGAAGCTATTAATATGGGTGATGGTTGGGAGACTAGAAGAAGAAGAAAACCAGGTTTTGATTGGGGTATCATAGAATTACCTAAACCTGCAATTATTGAAAAAATAGTAGTTGATACAAAATTTTTTAAAGGTAATTATGCAGACTCATTTTCTATATGTTCATCTTATATGAAAGATTCAACTGATGACTCTATAATAACCCAAAGTATGTTTTGGGAAGAGTTAATCTCACAACAAAAACTGGATATGGATAAAAAGCATTATTTTGAAAAAGATATTTTAAAACACAATAAACCAATAACTCATATTAGAATCAATATCTTCCCTGATGGTGGATTATCAAGATTGAAACTATTTGGTAAGTTTATAAAAGAAGATTAAAGAGTTTTTATGGAACTAAATTTAAAACCAAAACCATTAAATACAAAAGAGTTTAAAAAATTTGGAAAAATAATTAGCATAGAAAATAATCAATCAAAAACTATAAATAATGGCTATGCAAAAAAGTATTATGAATTAACAACTATAGATTCAAATGAAAAAAATGGACAAACTGCATTGCATATCTATCTTGCAAAAAAAAGAGAATTTCCTTTGGAAATAAATATGTTAGAGAAACACCCATATTTTTCACAAACCTTTATCCCAAGGGGTACAAATCCTTTTCTTTTGGTAGTCGCACTAGGAGAGAATCAACCAGATTTATCCACAATCGAAGCTTTTGTAACAAATGGAAATGAAGGAGTTCACTACAATAGGGGAGTTTGGCATTTCCCACTAATAAGTATAGAAGATAATGAACAATTTATAGTTATAGATAGAACAGATAATCATATAAAAGAGAATTCAATAGAGGAGTGTATTGAGTTTTCTATAAAAAATAAAAAAATCAATTTACAAAAGGTATAAAATGTATAAAATAGTAGGCAAGTTACAAGTAGATAAATCTCTTTATGAATTAATCAATGAAGAGATTTTACCAATAACAACAATCTCTAAAGAGCTTTTTTGGAAAAACTTTGAAAATATTATTGAGGAATTGACACCTGAAAATAAAGCTTTATTAAAAAAAAGAGATGCCTTTCAAACACTAATTGATTCATGGCATATAAATAATAAATATGATGAAAATAGTTTTAGTGAATATAAAAACTTTTTAAAGCAGATTGCTTATTTAGTTGAGGAAAAAGAGGATTTCAAAGTTGAAACTTCAAATGTAGATGAAGAGATAAAACTTCAAGCGGGACCCCAACTTGTGGTACCTGTAAAAAATGCTAGATTTGCTTTAAATGCTGCAAATGCTAGATGGGGAAGTTTATACGATGCTTTATATGGAACAGATGTAATCCCTACAAATGGTGAATTAGCCATCACAAAAGAGTACAATGAAAAAAGAGGTGAAGCAGTTGTAAACTATGCAAAAGAGCATTTAGATACAGTTGCTCCTTTAAAAGAGGGAAGTCACAAAGATGCAAAATCTTATAAAATTGTAGATAACAGATTAGAAATTATTCTTGAAAATATTACAACCACTTTAAAAGATGATTCAAAATTAGTTGCATATGAAGGGGAGAAAGAAAACCCTAAATCAATAGTTTTTAAAAACAATAACCTTCATGTAATAGTTGAGTTTGATAAAGATAGCTTTATTGGAAAACTTGATATTGCAGGGGTAAAAGATATAGTTGTAGAAGCTGCTGTTTCTACTATTATGGATTGTGAAGACTCTATTGCTGCTGTTGATGCCCAAGATAAAGTTGAAGTTTATAGAAACTGGTTCGGTTTTATGAAAGGTGACTTAGAAGATAGCTTTGAAAAGGGTGGAAAAACAGTTACTAGAAAATTAAATAGTGATAAAAAATATAAAACTTTGGATGACAAAGAGTTAACTTTGCATGGGAGAAGTCTACTTTTCATTAGAAATGTTGGTCATCTTATGACAAATCCAGCTATTTTGGATAAAAATGGAAATGAAGTATTTGAAGGGATTATGGATTGCATGATTACAACTTTAGCTGCAATTCCTGATTTAACTAATAAAAATGAGAAAAAAAATAGTAGAACAAAATCTATTTATATAGTAAAACCAAAAATGCACGGACCAGAGGAGGTTGCCTTTGCCGTTAAACTATTTGATAAAGTTGAAAAAGCTCTAAATCTTCCCAAAAACACTATAAAAATTGGTATTATGGATGAGGAGAGAAGAACAACTATAAACCTAAAAGAGTGTATTAGACAAGCTACTAAAAGAGTTGTATTTATCAACACAGGATTCTTAGATAGAACAGGTGATGAGATTCATACTTCAATGTTAGCTGGTGCTATGACACCAAAAACAAAGATGAAAAGTGAAACTTGGATAAAAGCTTATGAGACATGGAATGTTGATATTGGTTTGGAGTGTGGACTTCAAGGTTTCTCTCAAATTGGAAAAGGGATGTGGGCTATGCCAGATGAGATGGCTAAAATGATGGATGAAAAAATATCCCACCCAAAATCAGGAGCAAATACTGCTTGGGTACCATCTCCTACAGCTGCAACTTTACACTCTATTCACTACCATAAAGTTGATGTATTTAGTATCCAAAATAAACTTAAAGGGAAAAGAAGAGCAAGTGTAGATGAGCTTTTAACTATTCCATTACTAAAAGAGACTTTATCAAAAGAGACAATCAAAAATGAAATTGACAACAACTGCCAAAGTATCTTAGGATATGTTGTAAGATGGATTGATGCTGGAATTGGATGTTCAAAAGTTCCAGATATAAATAATGTAGCACTTATGGAAGATAGAGCAACACTTAGAATCTCTTCTCAACATTTAGCAAACTGGATTGAGCATAAAATCACTTCAAAAGAGGAAGTGTTGGAATCTTTAAAACAGATGGCAAAAGTTGTTGATAAACAAAATGAAAATGACTCAAGTTATATAAATATGGCACCTTCATATGATGGATATGCCTTTAAAGCAGCTTGTGCACTTATTTTTGAGGGGAAAAAGCAAGCATCAGGTTATACTGAACCTCTTTTACATAAATATAGAAGAGAATATAAAGAAAATATTTAAATAATCAGTGAATACTTTGTATACAATTGATAAAATTATTAAACTAGAAATTTTAGATAAACTATAAATAAAAAAAGGAGGCATTTAATGTTCTTAACCAATCGTGAACAAGAGAAGTTAATGATATATACTGCATCTAAACTTGCTTGGGAAAGAAAAGAAAGAGGATTGAAACTTAACTATCCTGAAGCTGTTGCAATTATCAGTTCTTTTATCCTTGAAGGTGCAAGAGATGGTAAGAGTGTTGCCCAACTTATGGTTGATGCCACAAAAGTATTAGGTGAAGATGATGTTATGCCTGGAGTTGCTTCTATGATGCATATGGTGCAAACAGAAGCTACTTTCGATGATGGAACTAAACTTGTAACAGTTCATAATCCTATACCTGTAAAACAATCAAAAATAACTCCAGGTGAATATTTCATAGATGAGGGTGAAATTGAGTTAAATAAAGATAAAGAAGAGACTTTAATAGAAGTTGAAAATATTGGTGATAGACCTATTCAAGTTGGCTCACACTACCACTTCTTTGAGGTAAATGCTTCACTTGAATTTAATAGAAAAAAAGCTTATGGAAAAAGATTAAATATACCCTCAGGAACCTCTGTTAGGTTTGAACCTGGTTCTTCTAAAAAAGTGAGTCTTGTTGATTTTTCAGGGCAGAGATATATTAGTGGATTTAATGGTTTAGTTGAAGGTTTCTTAGATAAGAAAAAGACTAAAGAGAAAGCTATGAAAAAATTAGACAAATTTTTAGGAAATAAAAAATGAAGATATCAAAAGAAAAATATGCATCAATGTATGGACCAACAACTAATGATAGATTTAGATTAGCCGATACAAGTTTAATTGCAAAAATCGAAAAAGATTTTACAACTTATGGAGAAGAATCAAAATTTGGTGGTGGTAAAACTATTAGAGATGGAATGAGCCAATCACCAACAGCAGGGAAAGAGGTAGCTGACTTAATCATTACAAATGCTATTATTATAGATTATACAGGTATCTATAAAGCAGATATAGGTATCAAAGAGGGAAAAATCTCAGCTATTGGAAAATCAGGAAATCCAAACAACTGTGATGGTATCACAAAAGGTTTAGAAATAGGTGCAAATACTGAGATCCTTTCAGCTGAGGGTAAAATTATCACAGCAGGTGGGATTGATTCACATATTCACTTTATAAGCCCTGGTCAAATAGATGAAGCTTTAAGTTCAGGGGTAACCACTATGATTGGTGGGGGAACAGGTCCCAACACAGGAACAAACGCTACAACTTGTACTCCAGGAGAGTGGAATATCACAAAAATGATTGAAGCAGTTGATGATTTACCCCTAAACTTTGGTTTTATGGGTAAAGGAAACAGCTCAAACTATGATGCCCTAAAAGCTCAAATTGAAGGTGGAGCTATGGGGCTTAAACTTCATGAGGATTGGGGAACTACTCCAAAAGCTATTGACACTTGTCTAAAAGTTGCAGATGATTTTGATGTACAAGTTGCTATTCACACTGATACTTTAAACGAATCAGGATTTGTAGATAGTACAGTTGATGCTTTTGATGGAAGAACAATCCATACTTTCCATAGTGAAGGTGCAGGAGGTGGACATGCCCCTGATATCATGAAAGTAGCAGGTTTAAAAAATATCTTACCATCAAGTACAAACCCAACCTTGCCTTATACAAAAAATACAATAGAAGAGCACCTTGATATGCTTATGGTTTGTCACCATTTAAGTCCAAAAATCCCAGAAGATGTAAGTTTCGCAGAGTCTAGAATTAGAGGTAAAACTATTGCAGCAGAGGATGTGTTACACGATATTGGAGCTATTTCAATTACAAGTTCAGATTCACAAGCTATGGGAAGAGTTGGAGAAGTTGTTATAAGAACTTGGCAAGTAGCTGATTCTATGAAAAAACAAAGAGGTGCACTAGAAAGTGATGATGAACTTTGTGATAATGAAAGAATCAAAAGATATATCGCAAAATATACTATAAATCCAGCTATTGCTTGTGGTATTGATACTCATGTGGGAAGTGTAGAGGTTGGAAAAATGGCAGACTTAGTTCTATGGACACCTGCATTTTTTGGAGTAAAACCAGAGATTATCCTAAAAGGTGGATTTATTGCACTAGCTATGATGGGAGATAGTAATGCTTCTATTCCAACACCAGAACCAAATATGTATAGACCAATGTTTGGAAGTTTAGGCAAAGCTGCTGCAAATACAAGTGCTATTTTTGTTTCACATAAGTCTATAGATAAGGGTATAGAAGAGAAACTAAATGTAAACAAAGTATTTTTACCAGTTAAAAATACAAGAAATATTGGTAAAAAAGATATGAAACTAAATGATTTCATTGGAAAGATTGAGATAGATCCTGAAACATATGATGTAAAAGTTGATGGAAAATTAATAGAATCAAATTATCAAACAAATCTACCTATGGCAAAAAGGTATTTCTTGTTTTAGAAGACAAACTCGTTTGTCTCTTTAGGGTTTGCTTTTTTAAGTGGAATTTACTTCCACTGTTAAGAAGTTATAAAAGAGAAAGGTCCTTTTAAAAAATGGGACATTTTAAGGAGCTATGATGATTAAAAAAGCAATAGAGATAAAAAGAGATATTAAAGCTGATGATGAAGTAAAACTTGATTGGTTTGATATGCAAAAGCCTAATTTATGTGCTATTACAAATAAAGAGGTTGAGTTTATTGTAAAGGCAAAATATACACATCTTCACGAAGGTGATGTTTTAGTTTGTGAAGATGGTTATAGTATAAGTGTACAAAAGAGTGAAGATGAGATTGTTATTTTAACTTTTAGTGACCATATCACTTTTGCTAAAATTGCATATGAGATTGGAAATCGTCACCAACCAATATGTATAGAAGATTTTAAAATTACTGTTTTAAATGATATCTCACTGCAAGATATTATAAAAGCTTGTGAATCTATAGATAAGGTTGAAGTTACTAAAACAAAAGCTATTTTTAAACCAAATGGGAATGCACACCACACACACTAATGAAAAATATAAAAGGTTTAAGTAGATTTTTACAGATTTTAGACTCAGTGTTCCCTTCTGGGGCTTTTGTTCATTCATTTGGACTTGAACCTCATATTGTTTTACAAAAGGTTCAAAACAAAGAGGGTTTAAAAATCTTTTTAGAAAACCTTATAATCGACCAATACCAAAAAATGGAGTTTAGGGCTGTAAAAAAAGTATATAAGGCCTTTAAAAACGATACTCTAAATAGGTTAATCAAAGAGGATGAAAAATACTCCTGTATGTTAAGTTTTGAGTATGCAAAAGCTTCTAAAGATTTAGGACAAAACTATCTAAAACAGTTAGATTTTGATATAAAAAACAGTTTGGTAAAAGAGTATTTTGAAAAAGTTAAAGAGAATAAGAGTTATGGCAATGAGATTTTTATTTTAAGTGCTTATGCTTATGAATTAGGACTTGATAAAAAAACTTTTTTGCTTTTATGGACAAAAAAGAGTTTAATCAACATAGCAAGTTGCAGTTTAAAAATATCAAGAATTAAACCATCTGATATTCAACAATTATTATTTGAATTTGATGATAAGATTGAAAATCTTATAAAAAATAGAGGTGTAAGATTTAGTAACTTTAATCCACTTTTTGAAGAAGTGATTTTAAGCCATCTAAATTTAGAACCCAAAATGTTTACAACTTAAAAAGGAAAATATATAAATGTCTATTAAAATTGGAATAGCAGGACCCGTAGGAAGTGGAAAAACTTCTATTATTGAAACTTTAACAAATTTATTAAAAGATAAGTATACTTTAGGGATTGTAACAAACGATATCTATACAATAGAAGATGCAAACTATTTAAAAAGCAAACTTGATATCAATAATGAACAAATTATTGGTGTAGAAACAGGTGGTTGCCCCCATACAGCTATTAGAGATGATATCTCTATGAATCAAAAAGCAGTAGAAGAGCTTGAAGAAAAATTTAATCCTGATATTATATTTGTAGAGAGTGGTGGGGATAATCTAAGTGCTACTTTTTCTTATGAATTAATAGATTATTATCTTTATGTTATTGATGTGGCACAAGGGGCAGATATACCTAGAAAAAAAGGTGCTGGCTTACTTTTTTGTGATTTATTAGTTGTAAATAAAATCGACCTTTGCCCATATGTAAATGTAAATTTAGATAATTATATTTTAGATGTAAAAAATAATAGAAAAAATAAACCTTCAGTGTTTGTTTCCCATAAAAAACCAGAAACGATTGATAGCTTAATAGCTTGGATAGAGGCGCTAAAATAGATTTAAAGTGATTTTTTTTAAAATCATTTTTAAATTATCTCTTTCCTCTTTTGTTAAATTATTTAACATATCTTCCCTTAAAGAGGCAATTTCATCTAAGCAAGATATAAGTAGTTCTTCCCCTTTTGGTTCAAGTTGCACTAGGGTACTTCTTTTATCATCAGGGCTAGCAATCCTTGAAATATATTCTAATCCTTGAAGTTTTTTTAAAATCTTAGTCATACCTCCTGAGGAGAATACAATCCTATCATAAAGTTCTGTTGGGGATAAAACCTTACCATTAAAATACAAAGCTGCTAAGACATCTAAATCAGAATGTATTAAATCATACTTTTCTTTTAATAACTGCTCATTTAAATTAAAAAGCTTTTTATGTATCAATGTTATTGGTAATGTGATATTAAATATCTCATATTTATCAATATTGCCTGCATTTTCAAAGAAATGTTCTATATGTTTTTTTTCCATAGGCGAATCTTAACACAAATTTAATAAAAAGAAAATATCTTTCTTGCAAGATAGTTTTAAGTTCTTCTATGTTATCTTTCTTGCAAGATAAAAGGAATAAGATTGAAAACTTTTCTTATAATTATAACCTTAGATATTTTTCTTTGGAGTCAAAACCTAAATGAGTACAAAAGTGTTTAATTTAGCTCTTGGTACAAAATATACAATGACTAACAAAGAGACTCCAAGCTTTATTGCTAAAAATCCCTTTTTGATTATTGAATCTACTCAAAAAGCTGCAAAAACAACAAGAACAACTAAAGATAATGGCGAACATAATTAATAAAAGAGTAAAACGGCGATGCATAGCACTATCGTGCATAAATATTTTGACAACAAACTCTATAAAAGATTTGACTATATCTCAACTTGCAAAAGAGGCAAATATAGGTAAAGGAACTATCTATGAATACTTTTTAGATAAAGAGGATATAGTTTTAGAACTAAGCCAGGCTTTGTATGAAGAGTACAAACAAATAAGCTCTAAAAAAATCGCCTCTTTTCAAAATGCAAAAGATAAGATATATTGTAGTTTTACATCTTTATATGATGAAGAGTTTTTAAACCATAGAAAGATTTTAAATATTTTTATGGGTATTTGTCACTATAGGGTTGATGATTCCTACAAAAGATTTAAAAAAAGACTATACAAAGATCATTTATCTCTATTCTTATCTTTAATAAAATATGGAATTAAAAAAGAGAATCCAAAAAACTTATCAAAGATTTTATTGAATTCATATACTGGATTTTTTATTACCTTTTTATTTTATAATGATTGTAAAAAAACAAAAAAAGAGATTAGAAAATTTTTAGAGTATGTGCTTTAACTTATAATATATAATGTTGTAAGGCTTAGAAATAAATATCTAGCAAATTTTGCTAAAACAACCAATAATAAAAACCTCTTAAAATCATATTTTAAAATACCCGCTATAAAAGTGATAGGATCCCCAATAATTGGAGCCCAAGACAAAAGTAAAGCAAATCCACCAAACCTATCAAAGATATTTTTATACTTTAAAATTCTTTTTTCATTTAAAACTTTTTTTTCTACTAAATACTCTTCCCCTTTTAAACCAAAATAATAGTTTACTATTGAGCCTAAACTATTCCCTAAGGTAGCAAAAAATAAAAGAAAATAGATATTGTATCCTTGATTTATATCATAGATTAGTAAAGCTTCACTTCCCATAGGAAAAAGTGTAGCTGAGATAAAACTTGAAAAAAATAGAGTTAAATAGTGCATATGGAAAAAACTTTTATCAAAAAAACCTTTTAAAAACTATCAAATTATGGCATAATTTTTATAATAAATAGCCTTTAAAAATATTTACATGAAATTTAAGCTTTCTAAAGATATAATTACACCCCTAAAAGAAAAGCACAAAGAGTATCTAGGTACTTTTTATGCTCTTCTTTAGACCCTTACAATCATTTTTAGAGACAACGCCC
This sequence comes from Halarcobacter sp., assembly GCA_050296315.1. Lineage (GTDB taxonomy): Bacteria > Campylobacterota > Campylobacteria > Campylobacterales > Arcobacteraceae > Halarcobacter. The sequence continues at coordinate 293,987 of JBNKRE010000002.1, read as the reverse complement.
CAGGATGGGAACATAGCAAGGCACCTCTTCTTTTGGTGTGTTTGGGTATCTGGAGAAGAGTACTTTTAGTACTCTTACTTAATCTAACAAACCCCACAAAAACAATCATCTTATAACTTTTTTATGATACAATAACCTATATTAATCTAAGTTAGAGTAACAAAATCTGTATATTTTTGTTACCTCAATTGTTACCTCATCATAAAAGTAACACTTTAGAGTAGCAATTAGAGTAACACTAACTTATTATAAAGGCTATATAATGGGTAAGCTTACTGATACAGGAATTAAGAATTTAAAACCTAAAGAAAAAGACTATGCTTTAACTGATGGTGGAGGATTACAAATACTAGTTAAACCTGATAAAAAGAAAAAATGGGAATTTATTTTTTCAAGCCCTACACAATACAATAATCAAGGGAAAAGAAAAAGAAGAAAAACTACTTTTGGTTACTATCCTAATACTTCTTTAGCAACTGCAAGAGATAGAGCGAATGAATGTTTAGACCTTATTAGTAAAGGTATTGACCCTATTGATAATAAACAAGAAGAAAAGCAAAAAGCTATTAAAAAAAAGAACAATAACTTTAAAGTAATTACTGAACAATGGTTACAGTTTGAAGAACAACACATGACCCCAAGAGCATTTAAAAGAAAAAAAGCTATTGTTGTAAATGATGCTTATCCATACTTACAAAATAAAGCAATTGAAGATATTTCACATCAAGAAATAGTTAAAGTATTAAAAGAACGATTAGCAAAAAAAATTCACTCAGCAAAAGACAATGATAATCCACCAAGTGGAATTGAAACAGCAAATAAATTATATAACTACTTAAATACTATTTTTAAATATGCAATTACTTTAGGATATGCAGAAAAAAACCCTTTAGATAATATATTAAAAGACCTCATCATACCAAAAGCAAGTGTAACACACTATGCAAAGATAACAGAAGAAAATGAGTTAAAAGAACTAATAAACAGTATCTATAATTATCAAGGTCATTACAGTACGATAAACTCTATGAAATTAGGTATTCATTTACCACTAAGAGCATCAAACCTTACAAACCTTTTATGGGAGTATGTAAACTTTGAAGAAAAGAGTATAACTATCCCAAGAGCATTAATGAAAGTAAAAAATAAAAACCTACCTGATTTTAAAGTACCCTTATCTGATGAGGTAATAAATATTTTAAAAGACCAATATCAATACACCTCACATCATACTCATGTATTTTTATCAGTAAATAATAAACCTCTTAATAGAGACACTCCAAATGTAGCACTTCAAAGAATGGGATATAAAAATAAACAAACCCTTCATGGCTTTAGAGGTATATATAGAAGTTTAATAGATACACATCAAAAAGAGCATAATATAGATTATGATGTGAAAAAAAGATTTTTAGACCATCACGATAATAACAAAGTGGAGTTAGCATATAACCATAGAGCAGAGTTCTTTGAACAAATGAAACCATTAGTCAAGTGGTGGAGTAATTATTTAAATCGCTTAAGAGCTTAATATGAATAATGATAATAATGAAATGAATACAACTTTTTTACAAACATTAGAGAATGAAATTAGAACTACTTATGGATTTAAAAATGAAGTTGAGGATGAGTTAGAAAACATAATTGATGTATTTAACACATATGGTACATATTTAAATAATATTCCATTAATTGAAAAAGGTATAATAGAAGCTTTAGCAGAAACTTTATATGACTATTCTATATCTATAAGAGATTATAATGAAAACATACATACAACATTTAAGAGAAAAAAAGAAAATATTCCATCTTCCACATTAATAAAACAAGAAATAAGCCTAATAAAAAAAACACAAAACTTACTTTTTAATATTTCCTCTCCATGTTATAGATTAATGCAAGGTCATCATGGGGAATTTAATCCAAATGAACCACCTATGGCATGGCAAGAAAAAAAAGGAAAAAGAAAGTATAAACAACTTGAAAAATATTGTTTTACAAATATACAAGATAAAAACATAGCTTTAAAAGCTTATGATGAAACTATTAAACTATATGAAGACAGTCATAATGATATATATAGCAGAAAATATGCTGTTCAAAAAGACTTATTTTCTACTTATTGGTTTTTAGAAGCTCTTATAAAAGACTTAGAAAATAAAACCTTTTATTTACATGAAAAACTTGAATACTACCCTCCAGAAAAACCATCTAAGACACAAATTAAATTTGTATTAAAGGAAATAAAAAAGTTATATCAACTTAAAGTTTCTCAACATGAAAAGCAATTAATTGATTATATATAGAGTTTTACCAACAAAATAAAAATTTTTAAATTCTTTTGGTTAGATTATAATTGAATATACAAATATAATTTTTCCAGTTTAAACAATAAAATACAACTTCATCTAATATAGATAAATCTCATAAGTTGTATCTTTGGAGCTCTAAAGTTTTCCATAAAGGTAAAACATGGAATCTTTAAAAAAATATTATCGTCCAAAAGAAGGTGCAAAGTATTTAGGTGTTGGGTTATCAACAATTTGGTTATATATAAAACAAGGTAAATTAAAAACAAAGAAACTAAGTCCAAGAGTTACTGTTATTTCTATTGAAGAACTTGAATCATTGATGAAAGAAATTTAAGTGAAAAAAATATACACCTTACAATATATATCAATGTAATCTAATAATTTAAGATAATAGGTAAGTTTAAAAGCATACAAGCCTCAATATTTTAGGGTGTATGTTAATTTTATATTAAAGGATTAAGAATAAAACTTCTTAATATAAGAGTAATTATACAATGAATGTACTTCAAGAATTAGAAAATTTTATCAATGAATTTAATCTCAATAACAATGAAGATTTTAAAATAGATACTATTAGAATTGATTTTAGTAAGCAACATAAAAAAGAGAATTTAGAATTATTAGGAAACTGGAAGAAGATAAATAAAAATGACAAAAGAATAATGGATAAATTAAAAAGAAGATTAGACACAGATGAGGTTACAAGTGCTTATCAATTAGATAATTATAATATCTACTATTATAACAGTAACAAAGATAAACCAAGATACAGATTTGCTACTATGGTAATATTTGGATTGAAGCAATATCACAAAGAGCCACCACCTCAAAACATAGTTACAAAGATAATATCTATCCTAAAGAATATCACTAATATTGATTTATGCTTAGATATGAAGCAAAAGCCAAATTTAGAACTATTAGAAAACCACTTCAATTTAAAAAGATATTTTGATAAAAAAATAAAAGTTTATACAGATACTCACTACATAAATGAAACAGATGTTTCAATGATAGAAAAAATCTGTATTTATAATAAAGCTATTAAAAACAATTTAGGTTGTATCTTATGGCGTGTTGAAGCTACTATCTCAATCCCTAACATAAAATACTTAGCTTTACCACTTCACGAATTTAAAGATATTATAGAGTTAGCAAGAAATACAAGGCACTGAATAAACTACATATATTTTAAGATTATACTAATTAATTTATATGTAGACTATATCTTATTTAAAAAAGAGATATGCATATGGAAATATTAATAGCTATTATTGTACTAATCAGTATTTTTTTTATCATAAAACAAAAAAATACATCTGAAAGAAGCACAAATAAAACACAAAACTATGAGAAGAAGCCATTATCACGAGAAACATTAAAAAATATCAATAAGAATAGACACTATAGAAATTATAATACAGTAAATACAGACAAAAATCTTGCATTTATAGAAAAAGTTAAAAGATTTAAAATAGCAATTCCAAAAGGTTATCGTATTTATTTTAATAATATGGAAGTTGCAGGAACATATTTTAAAAAAGAAAATATTATAAAAGCTTTTAGCAATGAACAGATTGAAATAAGTTTTGAACCAGAGCCAAATAATGAATATGATAAAAATGCTATAAAAATTATTATTTTAAATCAAAATAATGAAAAATATCATATAGGATATATACCTAAAGAGATATCTAAAACTATACAAAAACATAAAATGATTGGATATATTATTCCAAGATTGAAATATATAAATTTTAAGAATACTGATAATCTATTTGTTGAATTTGACATTTTAGGTTTAAAATCGGAATATGCAAAATTTTTTAAGTGAATATGAAAAGAGGGGAATATTCATTTTTATACAATATTAACTTATATTAAAATCGTACGATTAATAACTCTTCAATAGCTGATAGTTTAAAAAATAAGGTGTAAACTCAAATCTTATTTATATTTAACTTGTAAACAAACTAATTATTAAATTTGTTTTTTGTTACTCTATTTGTTACTCTAATAAATATAACTATTAAGAACCTACTATTTATAGGTACTTAGAATAAATTTTTAGGAATCTGGAGAAAGTGCTAATGGCACTCTCACTCAATCTAATAAAACCCATAAAATCAATACTTTTAAAAACTTTTTATGATATTACAACCTAATTTAATCTAAGTTAGAGGAAACAAGAGGATATGAAAACTTGTTCTAAATGATTTTAAGTAAAACTTTTTATAGAAAGTAAGCTTCCCAATTATTGAGAAGCTTTTAAACTACACAGATTTGTAAGAGAGATTAGAAGTTTTGAACGTTTTCTGCATTTTCTCTTGCAGACATTGCAATATCAGCAATAAATTTTTGTTCTTTTACAGATGGTAACATAAGACCTTTTTTCTTGTGTTCTCTGATTTTATAAACACCCTCTTCATTTCTTGATGCATAGTAGTCATTAAACTCTGTTGTATAAGGCATATCCCATACAATAGCACCTTCAGTTGGACAGGCTTCTGCACATCTAGGAGCATCTGCATGATCAACACACTCAACACATGATTCTGGTTTTACATAAAAGATATCATCTAGAGGGTTTTTTTCATTTCCATCTTCTAAGATTGCCGCAACAGGACATTCAGAAGCACATGCTTCACAACTTATACATTCTTCAGTAATTCTAACTGCCATAATTCATCCTTCATTAAAATATATTTAATAAAGATGCAAAAACCATTCCACAACTATTTAATATAGTGGTACCAAGCAGCTAAATTACTTTTTTGAAAAGCTTTATTTGTATAAAATTCTTTTGCAGGTTCATTTGATTCATCACAAACTAGTTGAAGACGTTTATAGTTATTATTTTTTGCAAACTCTTTAATATAGTTTAGTAAGTGTGTTCCTATACCTAAGTCTCTATAATCATCTTTAACTACAAAATCTTCAAGTAGTCCAACTTTTGTTCCTGTTACAGTTGAGATTATTGTTTGCATTGTTATCATTGCAATTATCTCTTCTTCAAATTTTGCAATAATAACATATGATTTTTGGTCATCAACTAATAGTTCTAAACCTTTTTTATGTTTATCTTTATCAAAAGTAAAATCAACTTCTATAGTAAAAAGTGCTTCTAAAAGAGGAATTAAATACTCTATATCCTTTTTAGAAGCTTCGCAAATTTGAAGATTAGTTTTTAATATCATCGTATAAGATTTCTTTTGTATCTTTCTTTTTTGTAGAGGCTTTTTGGTAAGTAAGTTTTACTTCTTCCTCTTTTTTAATGTATGACTTAGTTATTACACAGCTTGCAAGGTTTTCTTCTGATGGAATTGTATATTGAAGTGGTAACATCACTTTTTCAATAATTCCTCTAAGTCCTCTTGCTCCTACATCTTTTTCTATTGCAATCTCTGCAATCTCTTCTAAGGCGTCATCGGTAAACTCTAAATCAACACCATCAAGTTCAAAAAGAATCTCGTATTGTTTAGTAATTGCATTTTTAGGCTCTTTTAGAATCCTAATCATATCCTCACGTGTTAGTTTATCAAGTTCTGCTATTACAGGGATTCTTCCCATGAATTCTGGAATAAGACCAAAGTTAATAAGCTCTTTTGGCTCAATCTCTTTTCTTTGTTCCTCTTTTTCTTTTCCATTTACAAATCCCATTACTGCAGACTTTTCTTTGTTTTTGTCTTTTCTTAATCCTACAAAAGCTCCACCACAGATAAATAAAACATGAGTAGTATCAAATAAAACAGTTTCAGCAGTAGAATTTTTTCTACTTCCTTTTACAGGTACGTAAACTTCGGCACCTTCTAAGATTTTTAATAAACCTTGTTGAACACCTTCTCCACTTACATCTCTACCACTTGTTGAGCTTTCACTTTTATTTGCAATTTTGTCTATCTCATCTATATAAACAATACCTCTTTTTGCTTTTTCTAAATCAAAATCAGCAGCTGCAAGTAATCTTGACAAGATAGACTCCACATCTTCCCCTACATATCCAGCTTCTGTTAAAGCTGTAGCATCTGCAACAGCAAAAGGTACATCCATAATTCTAGCAAGAGATTTTGCTAATAAAGTTTTACCAGAACCAGTTGGTCCCACTAACATGATATTAGATTTTTCAAGCTCAACATTTTTTACTGTTGGTTTATCTATTCTTTTATAATGATTATATAATGCAACTGCCAAAACTTTTTTAGCATCATTTTGTCCAATTACATATTCATCTAAATGCTCTTTTATTTTTACAGGAACATTTAAACCTTTTTGAAAATCCTTTTTTGCTTCATGGATTATCTCTTTTTCAAGAACATTTGAACACATAGTAACACACTCATCACAAATGTGAGCATGTTCACTACTAAAGATTTTTTTTACTTCTTTTATCTCTTTACCACAGAAGTCACATCTATTTACATTAGCCATTGTTTTTTATAAATTCATCAATACTTATATTTATATTTTCTAAATTATGAGTTTTGATAAATTTATCCTCTTTTTTAGTTAATTCATCTTTATTTATAAGAGTGTAACCACCCTTTAAACCAATTGCAATCTCATTTGCTACCATTCTAAAAGTATCCTTCCCAAAGTCCACACCTAAAAATAGATATTCTTTGTCTTTTCTATACTCTTTTAAAATAGGAGGTACAGCATACCCACCCATAGCTTCTGTTAACCAATCTACAAAATCTGCATCTGAAACAATAAAGTTCATTTCAGGTTTTGTAGAACCCATAGGTTTAAATAAAATAGGAGAATTTGTATCTAATTGTGAAACATCTATTCTCATATACTCTTTTGTAGAAGCACTATATTTATAAATTATAAATCTATCATAATCAGCAGTAATTCTAGATACTCCTGTGATTAAAAAATGGTCAACATCTTCATAAACTTTTAATAGTGAATCATCCATTGTAGTATCTACTACATATTTAGGCATAAATGTTTTTAACCATTTATAAGTTTCAGGTAAGTCATATTCTTTTGAAGAGTAGATATGATTAGTCATTTGAATAATAAATTCTCTACCTTTTCTTTGTTCTAAACTCATAGCAGCCCTGCTATATTCATACATAAGTCTTGGGCTCATAGCTCTTCCATTATTTAATGCTAAAATCATAGAATCACTATCATATGGCAGTTTAGTTCCATCAGTTGCTGTGGTATTTTCAAAAATACCCATTCCTAAAAATGGTATCATAGTACCATCTTTTAGTTTCTCTAAAATATTATCCATGGCATCCAACTCCAGTATATGATTGATAAACCTTGTTTACTTCTATTCTAATCCTCTCAATATTTAGGGGATTTTCTAAATTCTCTGGCATATCAATATGATAAACTGCTCCATCTTTCCCAATTAAAAAAAGTGCTTTTGTCAGTTTATCTTCTAGGGTACCACTTACAATTTTCGTTCCGTACATCTCTCCAAACTCATTATTTACATCAAAAATTGGTATAAGTTTTTTAAGTTTGTACGGTATATCGGTCTTTTGAGCAAAAATAATATATGTAAATATTTCTATTTTTGCATCACTCATAAACTCATCAAACTCTATAATTTCATCTTTAAACTCTTCAAAATTAGGAAAAGATAAAAAAATTTGAATCATTCTATTAGGGCTTGCTTTTTTTATTTCTATTGTTTCCCCTTGTAGATTTTGAGCTTCAAACTCTTCCGCCATATAACCTACATCAATAAGTTCATCTATTAAGTCAAAGTTTTCATTTTTATAAGTCATTTTCTATCTCATATTTTTTTATTTTGTAACCAATTTGTCTAAGTGTTATCCCTAACTCTTTAGCGGCATGGGATTGATTAAAATTATTGTTATTAAGAGCATTTATAATAGCCTCTTTTTCTAATTCTTCCAATGTTTTATTTTCAACTGGAATTGATTTAAACTCTTTTTTAAGTTTTTCATCATTCAGTGCTGGTAATAAAAGTTGCATATCAAATTTATTTATGCCATCTTCATTACCCATTAGTACAATTCTTTCTATAGTATTTTCTAATTCTCTTACATTCCCTGGCCAAGGATAATGCATAAGTTCATCCATAGCTTCATCAGTTATTTTTATTATTTTTTTATGGTTTTTCATGGATTTTTCTAAGAAGAATTCTACAAGTTGTCTTATATCTTCTCCCCTTTCTCTAACTGGTGGTAAATCTATAGGAATAACATTTAATCTATAATATAAATCCTCCCTAAATTCTCCATCTTCAACCATTTTTTCAAGATTTCGATTGGTTGCCGCTACTAATCTTACATTTACTTTTATAGTTTTACTTCCTCCAACTCTTTCAAATTCTCTTTCTTGTAGAACCCTTAAAAGTTTAACTTGTGCAGAGGCAGAAATATCTCCAATTTCATCTAAAAATAGTGTTCCACCATCTGCAAGTTCGAATCTTCCTTTTCTTGTTTCTCTTGCATCTGTAAATGCACCTTTTTCGTGTCCAAAAAGTTCACTTTCAAGTAATGTATCTGTAATCGCTGCACAATTCAGCTTTATAAACGGTTCATCTTTTCTTTTACTTCTTTTATGAATAGCTGCTGCTACTAACTCTTTTCCAGTACCAGTTTCCCCTCTTACTAAAACTGTAACATCTGATTGAGCTATTCTTTGTATTACTTGAAAAACTTGTTGCATCTTAGGACTATCACCTATGATATCCCCAAAGTTGTGAACTTTTGAATCCCATTCCATTTTGTAATAAAGTTTCAACTCTTTTAATCTTTCTTTTTCATTTTTATTTAATTGATATGAATAAATTGTTTGTGCAAAAATTGAACTAATAATTGTCAATATTCTAACACAGTCCTCAAAACCTATTTCTGTAGTTTTTGTTAATGTTGCACCTAATACACCAATTGTTTTATTATCTACTATCAATGGTACAGCTACATATGAAAGGTTTGTATAATCTCTTTTACCTGATTTATTTAAAAATAGTGAATCGTTGTGGATATTCTCTACTACTACTGGTTCTTTAGAATGGGCCGCTAGCCCAGTTACCCCTTCACCAAGTTTATATGTAGATAACTCTTTTTGAATTTTACTTAACTCAATAGAAGCTAATACTTTTAATTCTTCATCTTCCAATATGTGAACAGTACAATTTGTTAGATGTAATGAATTTTTTAATATCTTTATTGATTTCTCTAATGATGTATCTAAATCATAGTGATTTGATATAATTGATGCAATCTCATATAGTGTAGTAAGTTCTTTAACAGTTAAACAGGTTGCACATTCAGGTCTGTCAAATGGTGTCATTAAAATCCTTTCATAATAAACTTATATTATATACAAGAAAGATACTTTATATACAACAAATTTTGTTTATAAAGTATCCAACCAAAGCTTTTCTATGAAAGTTTTTTACATACTTCCTCTTTAGGTAACTTTTTAGCTCCAGGTTTAATCCACCAAGTTTCTCCATTTGATAATTCACACTCTCCACCCCAGTTATCTTCTGTGTCAAACTCAATAGTCTCAATTGTTTCTTCCATATCTTTTTTTGCGAAATAAAAGTAGATTACCCCTTCGCTTTCTCTTAACATAACTTTTGCCATACTCTTCTCCTTTTTTATAAGTTAAATTTTATTCTCTATTTAAGATTAGATTTCTAAATTTTGATAATAAATCTTTATTTTCAAGTTCAATTTTAAAGAACCCTTTTTTGACCTCTTTTATCAAAATATGTTTTGCATATTTTTCAATCATCTCTGGATAATCTGTTCTAAAATGAGCTCCACGGCTCTCTTTTCTTTTTTTAGCAGCTAAGATGATAGCTTCTGAAACTTCTAAAGCATTTCTTAACTCTAAAATAGAGATAAGCTCTACATTGTTTCTTCTTTCTTTATTTATACAATGTAAAGAGTATGATTGAGCTCTTAGATATTTAATATAATCAAAAGCTTTCACTAAACTATTTTTTGTTCTTAAGATACCAACATGTTTATACATAGCATTACCCATTGAGACTCTTATTGCATTGAAGTTTTTAGAAGTTTCTCCTGCAAATATTTTATCAACCATTTGAATATCTTTGATTACAATATTATAATTTATTGGTAAAAATTCTGTTTTTTTAGAATATTCAAGTGCTTTTTGTCCTGCAAGTTCTCCAAATACAGAACCTTCTAATAAAGAGTTTCCTCCAAGCCTATTTGCTCCATGTACACCATTTGCTGCCATCTCTCCACAAATATACAATCCCTTTATTTCGGTATCAACCATATTTACACATACACCACCCATACTATAATGGGCTACAGGTTTGATTTCTAAAAGCTCATTACTTATATCAATACCAGTTTGATTAAAAGCAACTGAGTACAATGATGGAAGTTTCTTTTGTATCTTTTCAACTCCAAGATGTCTTAAATCTATAAATACTTTTTGACCATTGTTTTGTTGTTCTAAAATAGCTTTTGCAATTTTATCTCTAGTATCAAGTTCATTTACAAAACGTTCCCCATCACTATTGATAAGGTATCCACCCTCTCCCCTTGCAGCTTCTGTAACAAGATAGTTAGTTTTTGCAATACCTGTTGGGTGAAATTGGATAAATTCCATATCTTTCAAACTTAACCCTGCTCTTAAGCAAACAGCTATTAAATCCCCTGTGTAATCTTGCGCATTTGTAGAGTTTCCTCTATATATTCCAGCATATCCCCCACCTGCTAAAACGACAGCTTTTGCAGGATATACTAAAACAGAAGAATCAATTCTTCTTAGACAAATAACACCACTGATTTTTCTTTCGTGAGTAGTTACATTCAAAACATAATTATTTATTAGAAACTTGATTCCTAAATCTCTGGCTTTTTTTATAAGTGATTGAGTTATCGCTCCACCAGTTTTATCCCCTACATAACAGGTTCTAACTTTACCTGCCCCACCAAATGGTCTTTGGGCGATATTCCCTTTTTCATCTCTATCAAACTCTACACCATGAGAGATAAGTTTTGAGATGATATCACTTGCTCTTTTACACATATAAGTTATTGTTTTTCTATCCCCTAAACCACGAGCTGATTTAAAAGTATCTTCTATGTGGGATTCAACTCCCTCTTTGTTTTCAGAGTCTAAAACAGCATTTATTCCACCACTAGCCATAGAAGAGTTTGATTTAAAAATATTCCCTTTTGTGACAATAGCTACTTTATTTGTATCTGTTTTAGCTTCAATTGCTGCCATAAGACCAGCAATTCCACCCCCTACAACAATAACATCATAAATCATAAATTATACTCTGTACATTAAATCGTAGTTTGCTCTAGGAGTTACTTTGATTTTTGTGATTTCTAAATTCTCTCGTATATGAATAGGTGCTTTTGATGCAAAAAGTGAACTAATAATACCTGGAGTTGACCTTACAAATTGAAGTGCCAACTGAATATCATTTTTAAGTATCATTTTTGGATCAAGTAAGTAACCAGTTTCTGGCTTAAATGATTTTTTAAATAGGTTCATTTGAAGTAAAGATGAACTTGAAATAACACCTATTTTTAACCTATGAGCTGCTTGTATCAAAGTACACTCTTCCCCATTTACTTTTTGTGTAGGAAGTGTATAGATTGAGGTTTTACCAATATTAAAAGGTGTTTGAATATATTTAAAGTGATGATTTTCTCCACCAACTTTTTTAGCTATATTTACTAAATCTTCTAAATTGATATTTTCACCACTAATTTCACTTATAAAACCATTCCAAACAGCAACACCGTAGTTTTTTATAAGTCCCATTGTAACCATTTTTTCAAATCTTTTAAAAATTGATTCAACTCTTTTTAAAAATTTATCGTATCCAAGTTTTAAAATTTGCATCTCTGGATTGTGTAAATAATAGATATCAAAACAATCTATTCCTACATTTTCTAAGGATTTTTTACATGACCACTCTATAAAATCTGCTGTAAAACAGTGTTGGTCTAGTTCGATATCATCTGTTGTAGCTAGTTTTGTTTTTATGATATTTTCATCTATCCATTCATATGGATTTTCAGGAAATGGATAATCTAATTGGATAAATCCACCCTTTGAGCAGATGATAAGCTCTTCTCTTGTGATCTCACCTTCATTCAGTAACTCTTTTAAAGCAATACCAATCTCTTTTTCACTTTGTCCATATCTATAATTACTTGCTGTATCTATTAAGTTAATACCTTTTTTTATAGCCTCTTTTACACCTTCGATGTAATGAAATACATAATTCTCTTCTTTATATGGCTCTTTATTAAAGGTTCCTAGTCCTAGTTTTGAAAAGATTAAGTCGTTATGACTGATATAGAAGTCTTTGTAGTTAGAAAATTTTTTAGCATAATTTAAAGTTGCTTCTTTTGTTGCGTATGACATATAATCTCTATCCTCTTTTTTTTGTTCTTAAAAGTTAAAAGAGTAAGGAGGCATCTTCCCTACTCTTTTAAAATCTAATTTACAAAAGGTATTAAAGTATATGCAATTTATGTTCCACTATTTTTTATTTTTACTATATTTATAATTTGCATAAATAATTATAGCAAATATGTAAGATATAAGAATTACTGGCAAAATAAATTTTTCAAATTCCATTTAAGTCCTTCTTTTAGAGATTTGATATATTTACTGCAATAAATATTCCTCTAATATAATAAAGATAATCTACTACTTATATTTGCCATACCACTTACATATACTGAACTTGTGACAACTCCATCAATATTTAGTTTTGCAAACTCCTCTACATTTGTTATATTTATGCCACCAGCTACCAATATTCTGCACTTTGGAAAGTTTACATTTTTGTAAGATACTATATTTTCTATAGTTTTTGAGTCTACTTTATCAAGCTGAATTGTGTCAACTCCTATATTTATAAGTTTTATACTATCTTCATAATTATCACTTTCTACAGCAATATTTTTTTCACTTGTTTTATTTTTTATATTTTTTATTGCTTCATAAAATTCTTCATTGTCTTTATATATTATTCTGTGTCCATCAAAAAATAAAATAGTTTCAGAAAGTCCAAGTCTATGAGGCATTGCACCACCACATGTTGCAGCTTTTATACAAAACCTTTTAGAAAAAGGAAAAGTTTTTCTAGTAGTGAGAAGTTCACAGTTAGGATTTACTTTATCAATTTTTTCTTTCATTTTATATGCATAAGTTGAGATTTTACAGCTATATTCTAATAAAATTTGACAAACTCTCCAAGCTTTGTGAATATTTTCATACTCTCCAACAAAACTTAAAATGGTATCCCCTTTATAAGCTTTATGTGTACTTTTCAAAAAAGATAAAACCTCACAACCTAAAAGTTGTGCAATCCTTGCAGCTTCTTCTGTACAAGAGATTAAAATATCCTCTCTAGTAAAAACTTCTAATTTTACTTTTTTATTATTACAATTTTGTAAACTTGTGGTTAAATCATCGTAGGGAAGGTCACCTTTTATGTATTCTTGTAGTTCAAAATCTGTTAAATTAAACATATTTTCCCTTTTTATTATAAAAATTCAATGCTATAAAAAACAATATTGAGATAAAAACTAATATACCACTTAGGATGAGTGCTAAATTATAATCTCCATCAAATACAGCATTATAGATAGCTAAAGAGATTGTATCAGTTTTTCCTATAATATTTCCACCTAACATTAGTGTTATACCAACCTCACCTAAAGCTCTAGCCGTTGAAATCAATAAAGCTACAATTAGTGAATTTTTTATAGTTGGTAAAACAATGGTTAAAAAAGTATAAACTTTTGATTTCCCACTCACATATGAGGCTTCCTTTATCTCTTTTGGAAACTGTTCAATACTAGCTTGTAATGGCTTAATCATCAAGGGTAAACCAGCAATAAATGCTGCAATAATAATTCCACTAAAACTAAAAATTATCTCTATATTTAGTTTTAAAAGTTGTTGACCAATAAAACTTTGTTTTCCCAAAAGAAGTAAAAGAAAAAATCCAACAGCAATGGGTGGAAAAACCAAAGGTAAAGTTACAAGAGTATCTAATAACCATCTAAAAGGTAAATCTTTTTTTGAAAGTAAATATGCTAAAGGAGTACCTAAAAGCAAAAATAGAAATGCAGTTACAACAATAGTTTTAAAACTAAGCCATAAGGGATTGGCGATTTGCTCCAATATTATGGCATCCATTTTATAAACCGTAAGAGTTAAATATATCTTTTGCAGTTTTTGTATTTAAAAAATCTACGAAATTCTCGCACTCTTTTTTACATGTTGGAAGTTTAGCAGCTATAATCTCTATTTTTGAGTAGCTATTTTTATCTACTAAAAAATATCCACCAATTTTTTCTTTGTTTTCTAAAGCTGCGGTTAGATTTATAATTCCAGCATCCACTTCATTTGTTATTATATATGTAAGTGATTGTGGTACTGTTGCTACTACATATAGTTTATCCTTTACACTATTGTAAAGGTTTTCATTTTCTAAAAATTGTTTGCCAGCAATTCCGTATATTGCTTTTTTAGGTTGAGGCATAGAGATTTTTTTTATATTTTCACTTAATAAATCTTTTGAAGAGTTTATTTTTGCACTCTTTTTCCCATAAGCTATTACAACTTTTCCTTCCCCAATTGAGATATACTCTTTTATATCTAAACCACTTTTTTTAAGTAAGAAGTTTTTATCTCCTATTACTAAACCAATATCAGTTTGATTTGCTTGTGTAGTTACTTGTCTCATATTTCCAAAAAAACCATCAACTTTTTTGCCACTTTTTTCATACTCTTTTATCACTTTTAAGACCACTTTTTTATATCCAGCTCCCGCTGCTACTTTTAAATCTTGTGCTAAAAGTGAAATTGTAGTTAAGAATATTAAGATAAATATTTTTTTCATAATTTACGCCTTGTTTTGAGTTAACATTGGACTAAATGCTTTTGTACTAACTGTCACTTTTTGTCCTATTATTAATGTTTTTGCTTCATCTGAGCTGATAATTACTTCAACCAACTGTTGACCTATTGCAACAATAGCAATATAGATTACATCAACTTTTTTTATATCAAGAAGCTCCCCTTCAAAAGAGAATTTTGCACTCCCACTTGTCTTTAGTAATACATCTTTTGCTAAGCCATCTTTTATAATCTCACCTTGATTTAATACAATCACTCTATTACTTAGTCTATAAATTTCACTTGGGTCATGACTTACCATAATTGTAGTTGTTTCAAACTCTTTATGAAGTGATAAAATCTCATTTTGAAGTTTTGTTCTCATATTTGGATCAAGTGCTGAAAGGGGTTCATCCATCAAAAGTAGTTTAGGTCTGTTCATCATAGCTCTACATAAACTAACACGCTGTTTTTGACCACCACTTAAAGAGTTAGGTAACCTTTTTGCCAACTCTTTTAACTCAGTGATTTCTAGTAAATGATAAGCTAATTCTTTGTCTTTTTTTACATATAAAAGATTATCCAAGATACTCATATTTGGGAAAAGTGCATAATCTTGAAATACAAAACCTATTTTTCTTTTTTGAGGTGGGAGTGAAAACTTTTCATCAAGCCATATTTCATCATCAATTTTGATTTGACCTTTTGCTTCTTCAAGACCAGCAAGTATTCTAAGTAGTGTTGTTTTACCACTACCACTAACTCCTGCAAGGGCAACAAAATCTTTATTTTTTATCTCTAAATTTACATTTAGGTTCATTTTACCATTTGAACCATGTAATTGCTTTTCTATATTTATATTTATCATTTGTTGATTCCACTAAATTTTCTATTTTGTTTATGATTAAAAATATAAACACTAAGAAGTACAATAAAGCTTATGATTACCATAATAGCACTATATACATGAGCTGCTGTATAATCCATAATTTCTACAAACTCATAGATTGCTACAGATGCTACTTTTGTTTCCCCTGGGATACTTCCTCCCACCATTAATACTACTCCAAATTCTCCTACTGTATGGGCAAAAGTTACTATAATTGCAGTAAGGAGTGCTGGTTTTATATTTGGTAGGGCTACTTTTGTCATAGTCTCGATTTTACCTTTTCCAGCTATGTAACTAGCTTCTAGCATATTTTTATTTATACTCTCAAAGCCACTTTGTAATGGTTGTACCATAAATGGTAGTGAATAAAAACAACTAGCAATAATTAAACCAGTGAAGTTAAATACTAGTTTAATTCCAAATAAACTTTCAAAAAACTGTCCTAAAGGAGAGTTATGTGATAAAGCCCAAAGTATATAAAAACCTAAAACAGATGGTGGTAATACAATCGGCAATGCTGTCAAGGCTTCAAAAAATGGTTTGTATTTTGACTTTGTTTGTGATAGCCACCAGCTAAGAGGCATAGATATAACAAACAAAATCAAAGTTGTAATTCCTGCTAATTTAAATGATAATAAAAATGGTTCAAACTCTAATGTTTTTAATATTTCAATCATTTATCACATCCAATATAGATAAGTCACTTGCTTTTATATACAAAATAATCTCATCATTTTTTTTCAAGTTCATTCTTTGTGAAGAGTTTGTCGTAATGATACTTTGTAAAGTAATCTCTCCAACTATTGCAAGTATATTTGTAAGAAGTTTTCCTTCTTCTATCTCTTTTATAGTTGCTTTTATCTGGTTTGAGTAACTAAGTTGACCACTAACATCTTTACCTATTGCAATATGTGTTGGTTTTACTGCTAAAACAACTTTTTGACTTTTTACAATTTTGTCACTTAAGTCCAAACTCATCATTTTTAAAGTTTGTGTATTAAACTCAAATTGGACAATATTGAGATTTTCAATATTGTCGATTTGAGAAATAGTTGCAACTATTTCATTCATGGTACTAAATATCCAAAATCATTAAATATTTTTTTTGCTTTATCACCTAAGATAAAATCATAAAAAGCTTTTACTTCACTATTTTCTTTTGCATTACTCAAAATAACTATCCCTTGGTTGATTGGTGTATATAGTTTTGGGTCAACATCACTCCAGTTAATCCCCTCTTTATACTTAGCCATTTTAGGACTATATAAAGATGATTTTGCAATAAATCCTATATCTGCTGCTGTTAGAGCATATGAAACTGTTTGTGAAATTGATTCAGCATAAACATATTTAGATACTACTTCATCATATATTTTTGCATTTTTCATAGCTTCTACTGCTGCTTTTCCATATGGTGCTGTTTTTGGATTTGCAACTGCAATTTTACTTATATTAGATTCTTTTGCAAGCATTATTCCTTTTGAAAAATCTTGTTTTTTAGAACTTAATATTGCAAGGCTTCCTTGTGCATAAATAATAGGTTTTGTAATTGCAATCTTATCACTATATAATGCTTTAGGGTATTTCATATTTGCTGCCATAAATAGTTGGTATGGTGCACCGTTTTTGATTTGTGCAGTAAGTTTAGCACTACTTCCTAGTGTAACTGCAACTTTTGTGTTTGGATTTGTTTTATTAAACTCTTTTATCAAATCATCTATTGCATAACTAACATTTGCAGCTACTGCTATATTTATAGTTTGTGCATAAATGCTACTAATTAATAGTAATAAAACTAATACTAATTTTTTCATCATCTGTAATCTCCTAAAATTTATTTTCCAATCATAATATCACTTGCTTTTATGATTGCACTAACATTTTCACCCTCTTTTAGTTTTAGACTATTTATAGAGTTTGAAGTAACAACTGAAGCAATTCTATCTTGATTACCAATATCTATAATCACTTCACTATTGATTTCCCCTTGATGTATACTTTCAATTTTCCCTTGAAATTTATTTCTTGCACTAATATTTAGTGTTAAATCAGTAGTGATTAAAACTGTACTTGATTTAAAAAAAGCTGTAACTTCATCATCTATTTTAAGATCTAGGTTATGCACGGCAGTTTTTGTAACAGTTGATACTAAAGTATAACCACTTCTAAGTTTCACATATACTTCTGCATTTACAGTTCCTTCTTGGATAAGTTCTACAACACCTCTTATTTGATTTCTTGCGCTGATTTGCATTGCTAATCTCCCTATTGTTTTTAAAGTACCTGAGTCAATATCAGTCATATTTTTTAAAGCTTCTAAAAACTTCTTATGTTCATCTTTAAGTACTAAATAGGTTTTTAGCAAGTTTTCTCCGTAAGTAGTTAATACTGTACCACCTCCTCCACGTCCACCAGTTTCTGTTTGAACAATTGGTGTAGGAGATAGGTTATTCATTGTATCTACTGCTTCCCAAGCCTTTTTATAACTCATTGGTACCTCTTTTGCAGCTTTACTAATTGAACCACATTTTTTGATGGCAAATAGTAAATCAATCCTTTTTTCTAATAAAAAGGGTTGCTCAAAAAGTTCTAAAGTTAGATTTGATGAAATTTCCACTTTCTTCCTTTTTTAATTGTTTACTTAAGTATATAACGCATTATAAAAAAAAGGGTCTTACAAATACATTATATACAATAGTATATAGCGATTTATTAAAAAAAAACTAGAGGTATATCCTCTAGTTTTAAAGATTATCTTACTGCATCGAAGAAGTAATCTGTTTTTGCAATATTTTTAGTCTCTTCATCTAATTGGTCTAATACACCATTAGTAATCCAAGTTAATAGGTTAAGTGCACCTTCATATCCACTCATAGAGTATCTATGTAAGTGGTGTCTATCAAAAATTGGGAAACCAATTCTGATAAGTGGAGTTCCAGTATCTCTGTAAAGCTCTTTACCATAAACGTTACCAATCATGAAATCAACTGGTTCTGTGAATAATAATGATCTTAATGCCCAAAGGTCTTTGTTTGGCCAAATATTACATTCATCAGCTCTATTTGATTTAGCTAAGATAGCTTTCATATCATCTTCCCAACCTTTTCTTGGCGCATTGTGACAAACAATGTGAGTTGGAATTGCACCCATTTCAACTAAGAAAGATACTAATCCTAATAAGAAATCAGGATCTCCCCAGATTGCAATTTTTTTACCATGCATATATGGGTAAGAATCTTGCATAGCATCAACAAGTCTAGCTCTTTGTTTTTTAAGTTCAGCAGGAACCTCTTTCCCTGTTAACTCTGCTAATTTCATAACAAATTCATCAGTACCACTTAAACCAATTGGGTTACAAGTAACATACTCTTGTTTCCATTTGTTTTTAATAGTTTTAGCAGTTGAAACAGTAGAATATTTTTGTAAAGAGATAGTAGCTTTAGCATTGATAGCAGTTTTTGTATCAGCTAAAGTTGTACCACCAGAATACAATTTATATTCACCAGCTCCAGTATCCCATTGCTCTTCATGGTCACCAATCATAATGATTTTATCACCAAACATTTTAGCAATGTTTTTAATCTCTCTTAATGAACCTAAATATGGTTCAAATCCAGGGATAATGTTAATTCTTTCTTCATCTAAAACAGCTTCTGATTTAGATGGGTTTAATTGCTCTAAAATAGACTTCATCATGTTGTCATATCCAGTGATATGAGAACCAACGAATGATGGAGTGTGAGCATAAGGGATGTCGATATTATCTAATTCACCTTCAGCTTCTTCTCTAGCACCTGTAATAAATGCATTTAAGTCATCACCGATAACTTCTGCCATACAAGTAGTAGATACTGCAATCATTTCTGGTTTATATAAAGCACTACAGTTTCTTAAACCATCTTTCATATTTGCTAAACCACCAAATACCGCTGCAGATTCAGACATTGAGTCAGAAACACATGGAGTTGGTTCTTTAAAGTGTCTAGTAAAATAAGTTCTGAAGTATGCAACACATCCATGAGAACCATGAACGTAAGGCATAGTCTTTTCAAAACCAAGTCCTACCATAACAGCACCTAGAGGTTGACAAGCTTTAGCAGGGTTAACTGTGATAGCTTCTCTTGCTAAGTTTTTCTCTCTATAATCCCAAGATTTAGTCCACTCAGCGATCTCTGCAACTTTCTCAGGAGCAGTAGCACCGTAAGCACCTTCCCATTGTTTTTTACTTTTTAAAACTTCTTGATATTCTGGTTTTAAAAATAATTTTTGTCCGTTTACTATATTTTCTACGTCTTGCATCCTACTTCTCCTTACGCTTCTTTATCCCATGGAGCTGTAGTATGACCCCAAACTGGAGAGTTCATAGCTAAATCCATATCTCTTGCAAAAATTGCAAACGCATCATATCCATGGTATGGACCACTGTAATCCCAAGAGTGCATTTGTCTAAATGGAAGACCCATTTTTTGGAATACATATTTCTCTTTAACTCCAGCAGCAACTAAATCTGGTTTCAATTTTTTAACAAATTCTTCTAATTCGTACTCATTTGCATCATCATAAATTACAGTAGATCTTTTAATATCTTCTTTTGTTCTTTTATAATCATCACCGTGAGCGAACTCATAACCAGTACCAATTACTTCCATTCCTAAATCTTCGTATGCTCCAATAACGTGTCTTGGTCTTAATCCACCAACATAAAGCATAACTTTTTTACCCTCTAATAAAGGTCTATATTTAGCAATAACTTCATCAGTCATTTTTGTATATTTAGCAATAACTGCTTCTGCTTTTTCTTGGATTGATTCATCAAAGAATGAAGCAATTTTTCTAATAGAATCAGTAGTTTTGCTAGGTCCAAAGAAGTTATATTCCATCCAAGGTATACCGAACTCTTGTTCCATATGTCTTGAAATATAGTTCATAGATCTATAACAGTGTAATAAGTTTAATTTAGCTTTTGGTCCATTTGCAATCTCTTTATAAGTAGCATCACCTGACCATTGAGAAATTACTCTTAATCCCATCTCTTCTAAGATGATTCTTGTTGACCATGCATCTCCACCAATATTATAATCTCCAATAATTGAAACATCATAATCAGTTGATTCATAATCTTTTCTAAATCTTGAATCTGGCATAACGTGGTCTCTAATCATATCATTTGCAATGTGGTGACCAAGAGATTGAGAAACACCTCTAAATCCTTCACATGATACAGCAATAGTTACATTACCAGTTTCTTTTTTGTGAACTTTAGCAACCGCTTGAATATCATCACCGATAAGACCGATTGGACACTCAGATTGGATTGAAACACCATTGTTTAATGGGAATAATTCATCAATCTCTTCTAAAGCTTTTTTAAGTTTTTTATCTCCACCAAATACGATATCTTTTTCGTTAAAATCAGTTGAGAAGTTCATAGTAACAAATGTATCAACACCAGTTGTACCGATGTAGTAGTTTCTTCTACCACCTCTTGAGTATTGACCACATCCGATAGGTCCATGAGAGATATGAATCATATCTTTGATTGGTCCCCAAACAACCCCTTTAGATCCCGCATAAGCACAACCTCTTTGCGACATAACACCTGGTACTGTTTGTTTATTTGATCTTGTTTTATCACAAGCACCTTTAACACCTTCTGGCGAATCAACACCTAAGTGCTTAGCTCTGTTTTTTGCAGCTTTTGCAGGATAAGCAGCTAATACTTCCTCAATAGCTTCTTTTTGTAGACTCTCTAATGTTTCTGGTCCCATTCTTTCTCCTTCTAGGGTTGGTAAAAGAAGCTTACGCTACTTTTACTCTATATAGATTCATATCATCTAGTTTTTTACATAAATCTTTTGTTGATTCACCATCTACTGATTTTGAAATCTCAGAGATTTGGTATTTATTTGTATAATAAATCATTTTGAAACCATCTTTTTCAGCACATTCAGTGTTGTTAAAATAATCAATTAATGCTTTATGAGCAAAAGAACCCTCTGCTACTGAAATCTCTTCTAATAGTTGACCTTCTCTAGTTTCAGAAGTTAATGTAACAGTTTTACCTGCTGCATCTAATCCTTCCTCTACTTTTTCAACAACTTTATCAAAACTTACATCATTACCCATATCTGCTGGGAAGTGGTATCCACATATAAACATTTTCTTCTCCTTGTTTTTACTTTTATATATATTTTTTTATTTTTTATAATTATCCAATTGGAAAAGAGGCTTACGCTTCTTTTTGTCCAATTGCATCTTCTTCTACTTCTTCTTCTAAACCGAATTCCATTAATAGGTTTTCTAAGTCATCCATTTCTAATGGAGCAGGAATAACTTTCATATCATTTTCGATAATTTTTCTAGCTAATTCTTTATATTCCATAGCTTGGTCAGATGATGGTGAGAACTCAACAACTGTCATTCTTCTTAACTCAGCTCTTTGAACGTGGTTAGATCTTGGAACGAAGTGAATCATTTGAGTACCAATTTGTTGTGCTAAGTGTTTAGCAAGGTCATACTCTCTATCTGTCATTCTTGCATTACAAATTAAACCAGCAAGTCTAACTCCACCAGTGTTTGCATATTTTAAAATACCTTTAGAAATGTTGTTAGCTGCATACATAGCCATCATTTCACCAGACATTACAATATAAATCTCTTGTGCTTTACCTTCTCTAATTGGCATAGCAAATCCACCACAAACAACGTCTCCAAGTACGTCATAAGAAACGAAATCTAGTTCATCATCATATGCACCCTCTTCTTCTAAGAAGTTAATTGCAGTAATAACCCCTCTACCTGCACATCCAACACCTGGCTCTGGACCACCAGATTCAGTACACATAATATAACCCTCAGTAATTTCTTCATTATCTGGGTGGAACTCATCAGCACCTGGTTTACATACATCTTCTAATTCTAAATCTTCAACAGTACCAGCTTCAGAAGCTAATTGCATAATTGTTGATTGAGCTTTCTCATGTAAGATTAATCTTGTTGAATCCGCTTTTGGGTCACACCCAACGATTAATATTTTTTTACTATAGTAGTGGCACATTGCCGCTAAAGTATTTTGAGATGTAGTTGATTTACCAATCCCACCTTTTCCGTAAAACGCTATTTGTCTTAAATCTGACATTTTATCTCCTTTGATTTATGTTTACGAAATAGGATATTGCACTTAGTGTTCCACAACGAAAAAAAATCAAAAAAAATTTAAAAAAAATTTGAAAATTTATAATAAAGCCCATAAAATAGGGACTAAAAAAGATAAAAAAATTTTTAGAAATAAAAATAGGACAAATTTTGTCTCGTTTTCATAATTGTTTTCATATTACTTTTTTTGTAAATTTTAGTGTTTACAATTGTGTAATATAGTGTAAACTTTACAAAAGTATTTTGTGTGAGTATAGTTTATTTTGTAATTTTACTAGGAGTGATTGCAAATACTCTTTTAAATGCTTTTGAAAAATGGCTTTGATCATAAAATCCTGATTCAATAGCTACTTCTGATAAAGATTTTAAACTGTTTGTAGATAATAAGTTTTTGGCTTGATTGATTTTATAGTTTGTTATAAATGCATGGGGAGTTAGACCTAGTTCTTTTTTAAATACTCTTATTATATGTTCTTTTGATAGATTATATCTTTTTGATATCTCATCTAATGTAGGTGGAAAATCAATATTTGAAATAATATACTCTTTTATTTCATTAATTAATATAAGTTCTTGAACCTCTTCTTTGGTATTTTTAAAATAGTTTGAAGATAGTTGTTCAAAAAAAGATGATAGTTCATTATTGATATTAATTTTTTCATATAATAATGAGTTTGAGATACTAATTAGTTTTGAATAAAGTATTTCATCATCAATAACATTTGTATCTAAAACAATTGGAAAATAGTTTTTTATGAATTGATTATCCAAATATAAACTATAGTAACCTGTTGTTTTTTTTATAGGTTTGGTTTGGTGAATCTCATCTGGTCTAAATATAGAAAATTGTTTAGGCTTCATAATCTCTTTTCTATTGTTTTTAAACTCAATTAATATCTCACCATCTTCTATTAAATTAATATTCAATTTATCATGAAAATGTTTCGAATAATTTGAGAAGAAATCTTTTGTATACTTTATTTGACAAATAGATTGTTTGTTTTCTAAATAGTGTTGTTTTATTTTGAAACCTTTAAATATCAATTTTTTACTATAAAAATATTTTTTATTTTTGTACTATACACAAAAATATATTAGGATTATAAAAAATGGAATTTGGTATTGAGATTTTTTTCTTACTTTTTATTGTTGGGTTATTGGCTGGAACTATGGATACTATAGCTGGTGGTGGAGGATTACTTACTCTTCCTGCTTTATTATCTGTGGGAATTACTCCTATAGAAGCTCTAGGAACTAATAAACTTCAATCGGTATTTGGTACTTTTACTGCTTCAATTTATTTTTTTAAAAAGAAGTTTATTGATTTTAGTTCAATGAAGCTTATGATTTTTATGGCTTTTTTTGGTTCATCTCTTGGGGCTTTCTCTTTAACTCTGATTGATTCTTCAATTTTGAAAAAGATTATTCCATTATTGTTAATATTAATAGGAGTATATTTTTTATTTACTAAAAACATTGGTGAAGTGGAAAAACACAAATTAGTTTCAACTACATTATATAGTTTCACTTTTGTATTAGCTATAGGTTTTTATGATGGTTTCTTTGGTCCTGGTACAGGTTCTTTTTTTACTATTGCTTTTGTCTATTTTCTTGGATTAAATATATCAACAGCTACTGCTCAAACCAAAGTATTGAATTTTGCTACAAATTTTGCTGCAATGTTGTATTTTTTGATTTTTTCAAAAGTTTATATTATTCTTGGTTTAGTAATGGGATTAGGGCAGATTATAGGTGCTATAATTGGAGCAAAACTTGTTATATTAAAAGGACAAAAACTTATAAGACCTTTGATTGTTATTGTAAGTTTTGTTATGTCTATTAAATTATTGATAGGATAATAGCTTTTTAGATATAATTTTTTATGAGATAAAAGAAGGATTACTTATGAAAAAAGGTAAGTACAAAAAAGAGTTATATCTACTACAAGTTGAATTGGTAAAGTTTCAAAAAGAGGTTATTGATAAAAATTTACAAGTATGTATTCTTTTTGAGGGTAGAGATACAGCAGGGAAGGATGGTGCAATAAAAAGATTTTTAGAGCATTTAAGTCCAAGAGAGATTAGAACTGTAGCTTTAGGTAAACCTTCCCAAAAAGATAAAATGTCTTGGTATTTTCAAAGATATATTCCTCATTTACCATCTTATCAAGAGATTATATTGTTTAATAGAAGTTGGTATAATCGTGCAGGTGTAGAAAAAGTAATGGGCTTTTGTACTAAAAAGCAAGTATCCTCTTTTTTTGATGAGGTAGAAAATTTTGAACAGATGTTAACCCATTCGGGGATGATTTTTTTCAAATATTATTTAGATATATCAAAAGAGGAACAGAAAAAAAGATTAGATGAGAGAAGAGTTGATCTATTAAAACAATGGAAACTAAGTCCTATAGATGGAAAAGCACAAAAACTTTGGGATGATTATTCAAAAGCAAGAGATGATATGTTTATAAGAACCTCTTTTAGTTTTGCTCCTTGGTATATTGTAAATGCAAACAACAAAAAAGAAGCCAGACTAAATATTATTAGACATTTTTTAAGTTCTATGGATTATGAGGGTAAAGATGAAAAAATATTAGCTTTTGACAGAGATTGTGTATGTAGATTTGATGCTTCATGTTATGAAAAAGGGTTGATTTCTAAATGATTTTAAATACAGAATTGACAAATTTAGTTTTAACAGTTGTATTTAGTTTTTTAATTGGCTTAGAACTAAAAACTTACAAATTAAGATTAGATGATCATTCAATAAAATTTTTAGGAACTACAAGAACTTATACTTTTATTGGTTTATTAGGTTACATCTTTTATAAAATAGATTCTACAAATTTTTCTATATATATTGTAGGATTAGTTGGTTTATTTATTCTTTATTCAATATTTTTTTATAAAACTTCAAATGAGAAAAAGCACAGTATTATACTATTTTTAGTAATGCTTATAGTTTATACCTTTGGACCTTTAATAGTATTATTTCCTATTTGGATGCCTTCACTAATTTTTGTACTTATTATTTTTATTTTAAATGCAAAAAAAAGAATATATGAATTCAATGAAAAGATGAACACCTTTGAGTTTGAAACCTTAGGGAAAATGGTTCTTCTTTCAGCTGTAATTTTACCTTTACTTCCAAAAGATACAAATATTCCTTATTTAGGAATATCCTTTTATAAAGTTTGGCTGACTGTTGTTGTTATATCTTCAATATCTTATGCAGGGTATATTGTGCAAAAATATCTATTTCCTTCAAAAGGTTTATTCCTTACAGGGCTTATTGGGGGGACATACTCATCAACTGCAACTACAGTTGTTTTATCAAAAAAAGCAAAAGTCTTGACAAAAAATCATATTATAACTGCTTCAATTATTGCAGCAACTACAATGATGTATATTAGACTTGTAGTAATCTCTTGTATTTTTAATATGGAAGTAGCAAAATTAGTTGTTATCCCTTTTTCTTTTTTTATATTGCTTAGTTCTCTATTGTCATTTTTTTATTATAAAAAAGCATTAAATGTAGAACATAATGTTGAGATTGAAGACAAGAACCCTTTAGAGTTAGGAACAGCTTTTATTTTTGCATTTTTATTTGTAGTTATGATGTTAATCACAAATTTTGTAATACAACACTATGGAACAAGTGGATTAAAACTTTTATCATCGATTGTTGGATTTTCAGATATTGATCCATTTATTCTATCTTTATTAACGGGTAAACAAACTATACAATTAAGTGAAATATCTTCTACAATTATAATAGCAGCAGGAAGTAATAATATTTTAAAAGCTATTTATTCTTTGTGGTTTGGAAGTAAAGAAAAAACTATTCATAGTTTTTCTTGGTTATTTGTTTTAGGGGTATTAACTATTTTAGTGGGAGTTTTTATTTAAACTCAAAAGAGAGTTTATAAGTTTTCAACTTTATAAAGTTTCTTTCTCTCTTTTGAAGATGGTATATCTAACATCTTTCTATATTTTGTAATAGTTCTTCTAACCATTTTTAAACTAAATTTTTCTTGTATAGAGTCTAACAAATCTTGATCAGTCAATGGTTCTTCTCTGCTTTCATATTCAACTAAATTTTTAATATAACTTTTTATTTGAGATGATGATAAATCTTTGTTATTTACTGCATTTGTAAAAAAGTGTTTTAGTGGGAATATCCCTAAATTACACTCAATATATTTATTTGCAACAGCTCTACTGATTGTTGATTCTGCAAAACCAAGTTCAGCTGCTAATTCTTGCATAGAAAAAGGTTTTAATTCTCCTCCAACAAAAAAGCTAATTTGTTTTTCAACTATTAAAAGTACTATCTTATATAAGGTTGATTTTCTAAGGTTTAAAAGGTTTACTAAATCTCTTGCCTCTTTCAATTTTTCTTTTATTGATTCATTTTTTGAACTAAAAGGGTCTTTTACTTCAATATCTGGATAGTATGCATTATTAATTTTGATATTTATATCTTCACCAATCTCTACAAAAAAATCAGGAATTACTTGAATATTTGTATTTATATAATCGATTGCTGGAGGATTGTTAAAATATTTTATAATATCTTTTGCATCCTCAAATCTATGGTGTGCCGCATATTTATCTAAGTGAGCAATATCTTTTATAATTTTTTTTATAAAGTTATATAATTCATCATCGATTTTTCTATCACAGGCATCAAGTTGAAAAAGGAAAGATTCTGCCAAACTAAGTGCTCCAACGCCACTTGGTTCTAACATTGAAAATCTTTGTCTTATTGATTCCACATACTCTTTATATACTCCACAGGTATTAGCAATTTTTTCAATATCCCCATCAAAATACCCCTCTTCATTTATATCACATAAAATTTCAAAGGCAACTTTTTGTGAATTTGGAGTTGGAAAGTGTGGTGGACAGATTTGATCTGTTAATACATCATTTAATGATTCCGAGTAAAAAGCCATTGACTCAATAAACTCTCCACTAGTTCCTTGAGGCATAAAATTATTATAAAATTCTTTTGGTTTTTTAATCTCCAAAAATGGATTTTCATAGGATACATTTTTTAGATGTTTCTCTAGGTCTTGAAGTGATGATTGTAGCATTGGAAGCCACAATTTCAATGATAAATTTAAATTTTGCTTTTGAGCAATTGATGTTGTTAATGTTGGTGCCATAACAGAATTTTACCCAAAAAAATTGTCTATTTTGGGTAAAAACTGTATATTTTTTAGTACTTAATTCTAACTACACCGTTAGGTTTTACAATTTTCATTTGGCAAGAAAGTCTAGTGTTGTCTGTACAAGTTCCAGCACAAGCTTCTTTAATAACTTTAATCTCTTTTTCGTTGATTTCAGATAAAAATTCCATACCTTGTTCAACTTCTACTACACAAGTTCCACATTCTCCATCTCTACATCCAAATGGTAAAGCTGAACCAGATGCTTCAACTACATCTTGGATTGTACTTCCTGGTTTAACATTGATTGCTAAAAAATCGTTAATAATCTCTACTCTTGTTGTCATAATTTATTCCTTTTAAATTGTCCCTGTTAAAGGGGCTTAAATTTTTTATGTCTACTTTTAATGAATTTGATAAATCAATTCAAAAGTAGCAAATCCTAAAGAACGAATGAATTCGCTTACTATTTTGATAATTTATATGGTTTTACTAAAATGTCACCCTTAACTAACATCATAGGTGCAATTCTAACTTTTGGGCTAATTGTAAATTGTTGGCATTGATCTGCCTCTTCTTTAGTAATAGCTCCATACTCTACTAATAAATCTAATTCTTCATCTTCCATATAACTAGTAGGCTCTTCATCCGAAAGATTTTCTACACTAATTAAACATTTAGAATAATCTTTTGAATCTGAAGGTACTGGAACACCTTTCTCTTTTGCTAACCTAACAATAGGTTCACCGATTTTTGCATCATAAACACCGTCAGTTTCAGTGTTAAAATGCATGAAAATAACTCTTGCCATATTCTTCTCCTTTTTTATAAGATTGGTTACAAACCAAGCCATACGAAAAAATTCTTTCAAATTCTTTCATTTGACTTGGTTTTAACCTTTCAACTAATCTTTCTTGTAATGCTTCTCTCTATGTTTTCTCATGAATTCAAGTTCTTCATCAACTTCGTTTCTGTAATCTTCCATAGCTTCTAGTTCATGTTCTCTACAGCCAACTATCTCTACAGGTGCATCTGATACACCTAAGAAATGAACTTCGTATACTCTGATTACTTGAAGAAATTCTCCAATAGATTTTATATATCCAATTGCTCCTGTTGGCATCATAAGTGTACCAATAGGGGCATGTGGATATGTTCCATCATTTACAATATCTTTAACAAGTTTTACTTGTTGACCAACTCCAAATTTAGCTACATCTTCATCTTTACCAGATCTACTAGCAGTTACACTATCATGAAGTACTGTATTTGGGTCTACTATTTCTTTATGATCTAATCCATCTTTAGCACCCACAGCTTCCTCCTGAACTTCCAGTTGCTGGAGTACATGAAGAACAACCTTCAAGTTTTCCAGTTTCATACATGTTCCAAACATCAGCTGCACTTGGTGCATGACCATTTACATAGTCTCCATATACTCGAAGAAGAGAGAATTTTAAAAACTCTAAAGTTTTATCATCCCCTTCTATATTTGCCATACCTCTTTTGATAAGGTTTCCATACTCTTTCATCATATGGAATCTTTTTACATTTACTAATGATTGATCAAATTCAATGTCAAAAAATTTAAAATAGTCTTCTGCATCTCTGCAGTTGTAAAAATCATCTAAAGATTTCATTGTAAATCCTTTTTTATAGAGAGATTTCACCTTTAAGTTGGTTTACCCACTTTTCGATTCTCTCTTCTGTTTTATCTTCTTCATTGTGGTTATCTATTGCTAAACCACATAATTTCCCATCCATCTCTGCTAGTGAAAACTCATATTTATAATCACTTGCATCTACAAAACCTACAGCTTTTGCTCCAAGATTAGTAAATGTTTTGTGAAGTTTTCCAAGTGCTGAACAAAAATGCTCACCATGTTTTACACTATCCCCTGCTCCAAAAAATGCAACAGTTTTTCCTGATAAATCCATCTCTTCATCTTCCATCTCTAACTGTGGATCAACCCAAGAGAAGTGTACATCCCCTTGTCCCCAAGTTGAGCTTCCAATGAAAAGAACATCGAACTCTTCAAATTGTTCAATTTCATCAAAGTCTTCTTCCATATTTATTATCTCTTCAACTTCAAAAGCTTCAGCCAAAGCTTCTGCAACTGCCATAGAAGTTCCTCCAGCAGTACCACAAAAAATTCCTACACTTGCCATTTTTTATTCTCCTTAATTAAACGTTTTTATATTTTTCAAAAGTTTCAATTGCTTTTTTAAGGTTCTTCTCTCCCTCTTCTTCAAGCTTATCAAAAGTTCTAAATGAAAATCTATGTGCATCTTTAAAAGATTTTGTACATAAAACAATATTATCTGTATAAACTACAACTTTACCAAAACCTTCGTGACTCATCTCCATTACAACAGAACACATAATTCCTGTAATTTTTTCAAAAGCTAAAGCAACTGCTTGGTAGATGATTCTGATATCTTTAACTTGCATCTCATCAATATCTGCAATAATTGGAATCTCTTTTAACTGCTCTTTAGTTCTTACATATTTTTCAGTTAAAATATCTTCATCTGATTTATTTACCCAAGTTCCAAATTGGTCTAGGGCTCTTACTTGACCAATTAATGTTTCCATAAAAAGTTTTTTATAATCCATTATGCAACCTTCTTTGCAATGATTTTTTTAATAAATGGAGGAGGATTTGTATTTAACATCTCTTTTAATTTGTTTACCTCTTCTTTTATACTTACCTCTTCTTTATATTTAATAGTAAATATTCCAGAATTGATAAGTTTTGCCGCTGCAATAGCACCAACGTTTGTGAAATAAACAATATCTATACCGCTTAATAAAGCAACTGCTTTATCAGTATCTTTCTCTTCAACTTTTTTGATTTCACTTAAGTTAATAGAGTCTTTACTTATTTCATAAACAGCAAATTGTTTTGCACTACCAAAGTGAGAGTCAATCATCTCTAAATCTTTTGTTGCAAAAGCTACTTTTATTGATCCTTCTTTAGAATCATTCGATGTTATTTTTATACTACTCATGGCATTATCCTCATAAATTTGCTTATATATATGCAAATGTTGTTCCACAACATGAAGCTATTTTTGTTTACTTCTTATAAGGGCTAGAAAATCGATAAGGTCACTTAAAAAGAAAGCTCTATTGTCTATAAGTGAGAAGTAGACATTTATAAAAGTATTTTGATTAACAAATGATTTTGCATTTGTAACAAACTCAGGTGGTATTTGTCTGTTTATAGCTACTTCTTTAACTAGTTCATCACATACCTCTTCAAATAAAAAGAAAATTTCGGCAGCTTTTTCCTCTGTCAACATATAAATATCACTTCTATATAGTTCATATTTTTTATATAGATTTACGTATGTTTCTTTGCTCATTTTCCCACTGCCTGTAAATAAAGTATATTGTTTGATGTTTCAAGGAATTTTTCACATTCATCATCAAAATATGCTCCAACTCCACTACAACCAATACCTAATAATGTTGATTTTAAATAAACTATATGTGCCAAAAAGCCAGCTAAAATATAGTTTCTAATATAATTTTCCTCTTTTTTTGAGGTAAAAACTAGTGTAAATGCACTATTGCCACCAAGTTTTTGGTTAAAGGCAAGCTTGGTTGCAAGCTCTTCAAACTCTCCAGATTTTAACAATGTTACATTTTTGTAACATCCTTTCTGAATAGTTTCTATATTGTTGTTTATAAAATATATCTCTATATTAAATTTTTGTGAAAATTCAAAAATATAATCAATTATAAACTCAAATTCATCTTTTGAAATAGATTCTTTTTTAAATCCTCTTATTGAACGTCTATTATCTATAGAACTTTCTAATTGTTGTTTTTCTAAATCATCTAAAAATTTAAAAAGTTTGATATTTTCACAAAATGGCTCTAAAGATTTTTTATAAAACTCTTCAATAAATGGCTCTTTTATATGGTAATCACAAGGTGAGACATTTACTATCTTGTCCCTTAGAGGTTTTTTGCATTCATAGTCTTTATACTCTTCTGTTAGAATAGAAGCAAAGAAAAATTCATTGTTTTCAAAGCTAAAATCTTTATTTAAATTTTCTTTTTCAAAATCTAAACAAAGATTTGTAGGTAGATTTTTGAGTTTTAAAGCACTATAAATTGAACCAATTTGATGACCAACATCCAAAAGAAGGTATCTTATAGCTCTTTTTTCATATTTCCAAGAGGATCTAAAGTACGCACAACTAATTAGAAAAATAAATTTTT
Source organism: Halarcobacter sp. (assembly GCA_050296315.1). GTDB lineage: Bacteria > Campylobacterota > Campylobacteria > Campylobacterales > Arcobacteraceae > Halarcobacter. Next base: position 261,360 of record JBNKRE010000002.1, on the reverse strand, counting down.
GTTGATTTATATTTTTAAAATATTTTTCAATCCCATCAAGACTTAATTCATGAATTAAACACAGAGTATCTAAAAGTGGTTCATAATGATAAATACCAGATAATACCCCTTTAACTCCTCTGATTTGTATATATATTTCACAAGGGTATAATCCTCCAGCACTAGGATTAGCTCTTAGATTTACCTCTTCATTTCCATATTTTTTTGTTTGGGTGATTTTCCCAAAATTTTTTATAAATTTTAATTCCTCATAATCATCAAGATTAAATCGTCTAAAAAATTTTGGATATTCTTTATAGTTTTTAGGTTGGGTTCTCCAGTCAATAAATTGTGTTTGACTGAAGCTATTTTTTAAAGTAATACTTGTGTTATTATGAAACTCTTGCATTCTTTAACATTTTAAATATTTTAGGTGTTACAGCTAAATCAATAGCTTTAAACCCATCAAGATTTTCCACTTCTGTATTTGCTTGGTTTTCAATAAGAAGTTGAACAAAATCCTCTTTACCAGCACTTGCACAATACATTAAAGATGTAACTCCATTTACATTTTCAGAGTTTATATCAATCCCTGCATCAACTAAAGCATGAAAACAGTCATATGAATTTGCAAAACATGAGTTCCAAAGCGCAGAGTTCCCATCTACATTTTTCAAATCAAGGTCAGCTCCTAAGCCAATCAACTCTTTTACTATTTTTATATTTCCTTCACGTGCTGCTTTCATAATTGCAGAATTTCCATGTTTCCCTTGTAAATTTAGATTGTTAATATCGTAATCATTATCTTTAATCCATTCTCTTAGTTCATCAGAAATAGCCATTATGCACCCATCCAGTTTTCGTGTGTGTGCCCTTTTTGTTTGAAGTTAACAACTTCATCAAGTGTAGTTTTAAAAGCTTCTAAATCAAAACTTGTTTCAATATTTGATGGGATTTCAATATATTTTATAACACCCTCTTTATCAACTATAAAAATAGATTTTGCTAAAAGCTCATCATTTATATTAACTCCAAATTTCAAAGAAAAATCTTTGAATTCATTTGAGATAAATCCTTCATCAAGTTTATAAGCATCTTTTACTTTTGCAAGATTTTCATCACTGCTTTTAGTGATTATATATGTAATTGTTTTTGAAGCGTACTCTTGTAAAATATTATGTAAACCATTGTTATAAGCTTTTATACATGGAAAAGTTATTAGAACTTGTATTTTAGGTGCCATCATACCTATAACTTTTGTTTCACCATTTACCATCTTTACTCTAACAGCTGGTGCTTCTGTTTCAAGTTTTCTCTCTTTTTTCCCTAATGTATATGTTTCGTTTTTATATGTTACTTCCATCTTATAATATATCCTTATGTGTAATTTGACAGTTTGTGTCTATTATCATTAATGATTTTTTTAATTGTTTATTTTCATCAACCATATTAAAAGTTTTTCCAAAATCTTTAAACTCTTTTGAGATTAAACTTTCACTTAATCTATATTGACTAATAATATCTTCGCACTCCTCTTGAGAACTAGAAGTTATTATAAAAGCATCTGCTCTATCTTTAAAAAACTCAATAGCTTCATTTAAAGCATCATTGAACTCTTTTATATCAGGTAGTGTCATAATAACTTGAACTTTGTCTTTTGGTATACCAATAAGTCTAGTTCTACCATTTATCATACTTAAACCAATAGCAGGAACTATTGGTCTTTCAAACTTAATGCTCATCATGACCTCCATGTTTATAGTGATTAACTAAATTAGCCAATTCAAAAAGTAAATAAGCACTTCCTTCATAAAGTACATCATTTTTTAGCTGATTACCAACACCCTCATAATCAGGAAAACCTCTAAGCATCAAGGCTTTTTTATATTTTTTTGTATATCTTTCCCCATGAAAATTTGTGATTAATACATCACTATCTTTCATATATTTTTCCACATCTTCAAAATCACCTATTTGTAGATGTTCACATTCAATTTCATCTAATAAATCATTTTTATGAGTGGTGATTATCGCTTTGATATTAGCTCCTGCCTCATAAATTGTATTTGCTACGCTTAAAGCTTGATCTGGTTCAAGTGCAATCACAACTGATGTACTACCAATAGCAAAATGTGTATCAAGTAAAGCATCTTGTAATCTTTTTCTCCATCTAACTATACTTGGATGAGGTGTTGAGATATTTTTGATTTTGCATAATTGTTTAAAAAACTCATCAGCGTTTTCAAGTCCACCTAAACTATCAAAGTGTAGAAGATTTATATTTGGATTTTTATCTTTTAGTTTTTCACCAGCTTTTTTTACACTCGAACCAATAGAGATAACTAAAGAGGCTGTTGAAAGTTTTTTTATCTCATCAACAGTGATTCCTCCTGCACTTAAAGCTCCTTGTTTTAATCCGAGGTGACCATCTAATGAGTCACTTAGATCAGGTAAAGCATGAACCTCATAACCAAATAAAGCTATAGTATCTTTGATCTTTTCTACCTCTATTGGTTTTAGATTTACATTTGGGATTATTACAGCTTTGTTTGAATCAGTTTCACTACTTGGTTCAATTATTTGAGAGATAATAGCTTCAATAGAAAGAGCAAAACCACTCTCAATAGAACCTTCAAAGTCTGGTGTATTTACATAAACCATATCTTGTTGATCTTTAACTAAAAGACATGCTCCTCTAATATCATCACCCTTTGTTTCTGTAAGTCCAGTTGTAAACAGACCCACTAAATCAGGTTTTACTTTTTTTGTAATATTTTTAATACTTTCACTAATAGCATAATCACCACCATCAATTACTGCTGTAATATCATTTACCGCTGTAGTTTGTACAGCAATTGGATCGTTGAAGTGTCTAGTGAAAAATACTTTTGAAAATGAAGCACACCCTTGAGCACCATGCATCAAAGGCATACAATTTTTAATACCTAAAAAGCATAACATAGCTCCCATTGGTTGTGAAAGTTTTATAGGATTCATTTGTAAAGGTTTGGGACTAATAGCTTCCATAGTTTTTCCTAAGCTTGTTTTTTTAAGGGCATGCAAAAAGTGTTCCTATAAAAAATCCACAAAATAATAAAGGGTTATAAAAATCTATTACAATATTACAATTAGTGTTTTGTAGGAGAATTTATGAATAAAAAATTTCTTCTAATTTTAGTTTTTCGTTTTTTTATAAAAGTTTTCAAAAAGATTTGGAGTTTTCCTAAAGCCACGTAAAATGTGGTATATTTAAAATATTGAGTCTTTAATTGCATTATATTGTGAAATAAAATTAGAATATGCCTCAATATATTCTTTAGAATAGGGTCTATTTTGTGTACTTTGGGTGTTTGAAACGGCTATTGAAACAGTATTTATAATATAATCAAGGTTAACATGTTCTGTCCCCGTTTGTGCAGTATTTTCTTGGGCTTTTTTTTCTTTTATTTTTTCAGCCTCTTCACTTGTACTATTTATTTTTGTAATATCTTCTTCTGAAAAAGCAATACCAGCTAACACAAAAGAAGAGATTTCTCCATCTTGAAGATTTTGAATATTTTCAGTAATTACTAAGTTGCTCCAAACAGCTACTTTTGGATCCACTATATCTTGTAATTTTTTATATATAGTTTCATTTAATTTATCATTGTCTGTATAGTTTACTTTTTCGAGTTGGGCTTTAAAAGCAAGTAAGTTATCCAAATCTTTTTTATTAAGATTATTAGTATTTTCTAAATCATTTTTTAAAATTTTTATTAATTCATCATAGTTTTCTTTGGCTTCATCAAAAGATATTTGTCTTAATTGTTCCATAGTATATGAACTATAATCAGCTATTGTTTTTTCTTTTATTGCTTCAGATTCATCATCTTTCTCAACTTTTTGAGATGTTTCAATTTCTTTAAAATTCTTATTTACATCATATATACTAAAGATTTTTCCTGCAATAGATATTTCATCTCCATTTATTAAATAACCTTTGCTAAAGCTTCCATCATTTTTCTCTACATGCACACCATATTCACCTATAAATTCTTTTGCATCTTCTATTGATTGAAGAATTGCTTTTAAATCTGTTCCTTGTATGCTATAGGCACTTCCTGCATTAAAACCCCAATTTGCACCATCAAGGTCAGATACATCTTTTTGTTCATAATAAACTTGACTGTTATCTTCATAATTTGCATAAATAGTTTCATTTATTTCATCATTATTAAAGAAGTTAACTATTTTAAATTTATCATTAAAGTTTAGTAAATCTTGTATTTCATTATATTCTTTTGTATTTATATTTTCGTAAGTTTTTTTTATAATGGGCTTAGTTTCACTTCCTTCTGGCTGTAATACCATTAATTCCTCTATTTCAAAAGTAAGTACCTCTTGTTCTTTAGTACCCCCTCTTATTTCATAATTTCCATTTCGTAAAAGTTCTTCTTGATAGTTCTTAAAAGAATCAGAATTTAAAATATCTTGAGCTTTTTTCATACGATATTCTAACTCTTCTTTAATCTCTTCATAGTTTTCTTGTACTTCTTTATAAGAAAGTGAACTAAGCTCTTTTGCTGTATAGGTTGAATAATCCCCTTCTCTTTTTCCTGTAAAAGCTGTAATCTCTGTTTTATTTTCTTTATGAATTTTAAAAGAGTCATTATGTGTATTTGTTATACTAGTTTTTGATAGATTTGTTGAGATTTGATTAAAAAAATTATTACTTGTTGAAATATTCATGATTACTCCTAAAAATAACCTTTATAATTATAGTTAAGCGTTTCTTAAAATTAGATAAAAGTATTATTTCTTATTTCCCACATCCGACATCAAAATAGATACCCATTTAGTAGTTTTATTTGAATCAAATGCGATTTTTAAAGTCATTGTTATAGGTACTGCTAAGAACATACCGACAATACCAAGTACCCAACCCCATAAGATAAGTGAAAAGAAGATTACTAATGGAGAAAGTCCTAATTCTTTTCCCATAAATTTTGGTTCTATAATGTTGCTAATAGTGATATTAATTACCACATATAAAATTATTAAAATCACAGTAGTATTTAAATCAGCACTTACAAAAGATAACAATATTGCAGGAATTGCTGCAATAATAGAACCAACTACAGGTATAAAGTTAAAAAGCATAGCTATAACACCCCATAAAATTGGGTAATCAATTTTGAAAAACATTAAAGCTATAGTTACTAAAAGACCTGTTAAAAAACTTGTTGTTGTTTTTACTAAAAAGTATTTTTGAATATTTTGTGAAAAAAGATAAAAGTGTTCAAGTTTCTCTTTGTCTTTTTCAAAGATTATTTTGAGTTTTTTTTCAAAAGATTTTGATTCAGCTAAAATAAAACCAATTCCTATAATCACAAGTAAAAATTTTGAAAGAAAAGTTCCAATACTTCCTATAAGATTTGTAGTAATACCAAAAAATGAACTAAAATTTAATGTATCTAAAATAGTTTTTTTATCAATTGCATAACCATAAGATTCCACTAATGAAATAGAATTTAAAACTGTAGTTTTCAATTGTTTTTCATACTCTGGAAGATTTGTTAAAAAATCTTTTAAAGAGATATTTACAATATAAGATAAGAGTAAAGATATTAAGGTAAAAATCCCTAAAACAACCATATAAGAGATAAATTTAGGAATATTTTTCTTTTCTAATAAAGTGATAATAGTTGAAATAATTGAAGATATAAAAATAGCTAAAAAAAGGATGATTACTATCTCACTAGCAGCTTTTATACCAGCAACAATGATTATCAAACTAGCAAAATAAAAAAAATAGTTTTTAATCTTTATAGCATCCATAATGTTCCTTTATTTACATAAAACATATTATAAAACAATTTTATATAAAATCAAGAACATTATATTTTAGAAAGCATTTATTTTAAAGTTCGCCCCAAGGTTCAGGAGTACCAACTACTTTAAATACTCTATTGTTTACAGCATGGCAAACATCTTTTGCTAAATTTACAAGCCCACCATATGCTCCATAACTTACTTTTTTCTCTTGGTTTACATCAACAAAAGCTACTTTTTTCTTAATAGCTGTATATAAACTTCTTCCCCCTGCTAGTAAGATATCAACATTGTGTTCATCTATTAGTTTCGCTTGTTCACTTCCTGGGTCTGTCATAAGGATATCAACATATTGTGCTGCCATCTCTTTATCCTCTAAAGTTGCTTTTCTTACACTTGTTGCTACAACTTGGATACCAATATCTTGTAAAGCACTTGCAATTGACCAAGATTTATTTCCACCAGTATTTAAAATAGCTTTTTTACCCTCTAAAATCTTTCTATAAGGGATTAAATTTTGTTCTAACTTAGCTTCCTCTTCGGCAATTATAGCTTCTGCTCTTGCTATAAGTTCTGAATCTCCAAAGGCATTTACTATACTTCTAATAGCATTGCTTGTATCTCTTTTCCCATAAAATGAGATTGAAATATAAGGGATTTGGTATTTTTCTTGCATCTTTCTACATAAAGTTACAAGTGATTTAGCACACACTATTACATTTAGTTTAGCTGTATGTGCCATTTGTATATTTTCAATTCTTCCGTCCCCTGCAAGTGTTGATACAACTTTGATACCAATCTTTTCTAATATAGGAGTGTATTGCCACATATCACCTGTAACATTGTATTCTCCAATTAGGTTTATACCAAATGGATGTACCTCTTCAGGTTCTCTTGTTCCAATTAGTTGATGAAGAACAGATTCTGCTCCAAGTCTAGAACCTAAGTTTTTACCACCAACAAAACCTGGAGAGTGAACTACAACTATAGGGATATTGTGTTTTTTTTCCATTCTTGCACAAGTTGTATCCATATCATCACCAATCATTGCAGTAACACATGTTTCATATACAAAGATTGCTTTTGGGTTTTTATGCTCAACGATATAATCTATTGCATCTTCAAGTTTTTTGTCTCCACCAAAGATTACATCATTTGTAGATATATCTGTTGTATATCCTGTAACTGTATTGTTTTCACCATTGTGAGAAGTTAAAGTTGCTCTTGTTTCCCAAGAAGCACCTATACATGTTGCTGGTGAATGAACCAAGTGAACAGCATCTGCATATGGGAAAAGTGCTATTTGAGAACCCTCAAAAGCACATCCACCAGATGTTGCTCCTGGTTTTGGTTTATCACATGAAGATTTTTTTACTTTATTATGTGAACATGCACTTTCATTTAATAAATCTCTAATTAATTTTTTATTTACCATTTTAGAGCCTTTTTCTAAATATTTTAATGATAATGCAATATATGTTCCTTTAAAAACTTAATAAAAAAACTCTCGGTCGATAGGAAATTTTATTGTAAATTTTGCTCCATGATATTCTACATCATTATAAATATAGTTAATATTTTTTGTAAATATCTCACCATTAAAATGTTTTGTTATGATTTCAGATGCCATAAAGAGACCTATTCCTGTCCCTTTAATATGTTCTTTTGTAGTAAAATATGGTTCAAATACTTTTTTAATATGTTCTGGCAAAATACCTCCTGCATTGTCAATTATATGTAAAAAATAGTAGTTCTCTTTTATTTCTGTTTTTATCTTTATTATCTTTATTTTATGAATTGATTTTTCTAACTGGTCTCTTGCATTATTTATAATATTTATAATCACTTGCATTAGCTCATTTTCCACGCCAGTTATTAAAAAGTTTGTTATCATTTTATCTATTATAATACCTTTGTTTTTTAATTGAGAGTTAACAATCCTCAATGAACTATCTATTGTATCACTTATATAAAAATCTTTTTTGGGTATATTTGGATTATAAAAATTTCTAAAATCATCTATAGTTTGGGATAAATAATTTGCACTAGTAACAATACCTTCTAAGTATTTTTTTTCTTCTATTTTATCTTCTTGTCCTAAATCCCTTTGAATCATTATAGCTGTTGCTGCTGTAGTTATTACACTTAGAGGTTGTTTCCATTGGTGTGCAATATTTCCTAAGAGTTCTCCAATTGTAGCTAATTTTGATTGTTGAAATAAAATTAAATCTTTTTTCTTATTTATTTCAATCTCATCGTATAGATTTTTTTTATAGGAAAAATATGCTTTTTCTAAATATTTTGTAATTGAAAATGAGACAAATAAAGAGATTAGTATTATGCATATGGTTATTATAGATAATTTAATTGAGTATTCATTATAAAAAACTATATAATTAAAATATAAAAAAATTAAAATTAAAATATAAAAAATTAAAGTTACAACTGCTGGTGCAAACTTTATAAGTAATAATAATCTCTTTTCATCTATTTTCATTTAAAATCCTTTGGGAAAATTAAAAGTTTTCCCATTGCTGATCATCCTCTTTTGAGGTTTCTTTTACGATTTTTGTATCATTTGAAGTTCTATTCTCTAAAATATTATCATTTAATACAATTGTATCTTTCCCATTAAACTCTTTATCATTTGCATTATTTACAACAATATTTGCAATATTTAGAGTATTTGTTGCTATATCTTTTGCTTTTGTTGCTACACTTGCATTTAATTGTGTTTGCTGGTCAAGTTGAGCAACTGCGTTATTTATTTGTTCTATTCCCATCAATTGCTCTTTTGATGAACCTTCAATATCTTTAATCAGTTCTAATGTTTTGATAATATATTCACTTAATTCATGATAACCAGTAATCATATCATTTGATATGTTTTTACCTAAGTCAGCTTTTATTGTTGCATTTTCAACTAATGATTTTATTTCTTTAGCTGCTTCTGCACTTCTTGCTGCAAGATTTCTTACTTCTTGTGCTACTACTGCAAAACCTTTTCCTGCTTCGCCAGCAGTAGCAGCTTCGACAGCTGCATTAAGCGATAGTATATTTGTCTGAAATGCTATTTGGTCTATAATTGAAATTGCTATATTTATTGAACCAACTTGATTATTTATATCATCCATTGCAGATGTTGTCTCATTTGCTAACTTCTCGCCATTTTTTGCTGATGCTTGTAAATTTGTAGCAAATTCTGACATTTGGATTATGTTTTGAGTATTGCTAGAGATATTGCTTGTAATCTCTTCAAGTGCAGCAGAGGTCTCTTCTAACGATGCGGCAGCTTCATGCGAAGCAGTACTCAAAGAATCTACATTTGATAACAATTGATTTGCACTTTTTTGTAAAATCAAACCATTTTTTTTATTTTCAATTAACATATCATTTATAATATTCGCTAGTTGATTTAATCCCTGAGATGTTTTCCCCGTTGGGTTTGGTACTCTATGTCTAAAGTCTAATTGAGAAAATAGTTCTAAGGCATTTTGAATTTTATTCATATCTCCACAAATATTCTCAGCCATGATTTCTAACATTTGATTAAATATTACTTTTAATTCATGTAGATTTTCATTACTTGTGTCATGTTCTATTTTTTTGTAAAGATATCCAGATTTTACCTCTTCAACTATACTTTTTACATTTTCAATTAAAATTGCATCCTCTTTTAGTGCTTTTTCAGTTTGAACTATATTTTCATTTACTATTTTTGACATATGAGCAAATTCATCTTTCCCTTTTTCTTCTAATAAAGTCACATTTTGAGTTTTTTTATTTATGTAGTTAAAAAATGAGATTAGACCTTCTTTAAAGTTATCCAGTGAATTTATTATATTTTTTGAAATTAAAGCTGTAATTAATAAAAATATAACTATTGCTACAGTTGATAGAATTAGTAGTGATGTATGTAGAGTTTCTATTGCATCACTCTTAAGCTCCTTTGCACTTTCATTGATTGCGTGTAGTTCATCATGAATTATTATCCCTATTTTTGACATTTTTTTTATATTTTCCCCAATATCAGCAGATTCCTTAATTATCCCTTTTTTATAATTTTCTATTCTAATTGAAGAGAAACTATTAAAGCTAGTAAGATATTGATCAATAAGATTGATTATATTTGAACATTTTTCTTGATTTTCTTTTACAGTTAGGTGCTCTTTAAAACTAGTAATTTCTTTTTTCAATAAAGAAAAACTTTTTATCACTTCCTCTTTGGTTTCATTAGAGGGGCTTCTTAGATACTGATATACTGTAATTCTTGCTTCTAATACATCTTGAACAAAAACATCTGTTTCAATTGCTGCTTCATTTCTTGTTTCAGATATACCACTATAATGTATATAGACCATACTAGATATTGCCACTATTATTACATATAAAATTGGAAATATTAGTAACTTTTTTTTCATTGAGATATTATTTAACATGCATTATCCTTCATTGTGATTTAATAAATATAAGAATCTTAAGTTCTTATGTGTATTAAATCAATTAGACACTTAGCTAAAATTTTAATTAAATTTAATTTTTAAGTTTTAAATAGTATTTTCAGTGAACAATAATTAACTAATATTAGATATTCAATTCTATAGGTTATTGTCCCATAGGAAATTGAAATATGATTCTACATTATATATTATTATATAAAACTTAACCTATAGGATAATAACCATGTTTGCATCAAACGTTGATGACTCAGAAATTGAAAAATTTTATAAATTAATTTCAAAAAATGTAAAAAAATATAGAAAAATAAGAAATATGAGTCAGCTTGAATTAGCCCTAATAATTGGTCAAAGAGGTAGTGCATTTTTAAATTATGCAGAAAATTGCACTAATAATAAACATTTTAATTTAGAGCATATTTACAAAATATCAAAGGCATTAGAGGTCCCAATCACAAATTTTTTTGAAAAAGATAATAAATAAATAATTGACATCATAATTTAATTTAAATCAGTCATTTTTATCATACTTATAGTATTTTTAAATAAAATAATTAGTTATTTATATTTATAGAATTCTGAATATTTGAATGTTTTGTATAAAAGAGAATCGATCAACGGAATAATTTATGCATATCTATTTATATATTAAATAAGGAGATGAAAATGATAGCGATACCATTAAGTAGTAGTGAAACTACAACAATTTCAGATTTATATGGGAATGCATCTTTTTTTGCCCTTTTAAGTGCTGAAACAGGAAGTTTTTCTATAGTTGAAAACGAAGGCTGTGGAAATGGTTTAGATACAGCAAAATGTGTAGTTGAATCAGGTGCAACTAGCACAATCTTTTTCCATATGGGAGAGGGTGTATTTAAATATCTAAATGAAAATGGAATAAAAGTATTTACCTCTTCAAAAGTATATTTAACTTTAGAAGATATATACAATGATGTTAGAAATAATAGTTGTAAAGAGGTAAACCTATCAAACTGTGATGTTCTTTTAGACTCTGGTACGACAAGTTGTGCATGTGAGTGTAACGATAACTAAAAAGAGGGAAAGATGGCTGTAATAATAACTGAGGAGTGTATCAATTGTAATGCTTGTGTCGATGAGTGTCCCGCAACTGCAATAGTTAGTGCTGACGAATCACCTTTAGATGAACCTGAGTTTACATATGTTAAACCAGAAAAATGTATAGAGTGTGTAGATGGTTCTGTTCCTAAGTGTTTTGATGCTTGCCCTACTCCTGGAGCTATTGCTTGGGATATGCCATATATTCAAGAGTTTGATGAATATTATCTTCAAAGAAATGATCAAGGTATATATAAAATAAGAGTACATAAGAAAAAAGGTGTATTTTCACCATCTACTCAACCAAGACCTTTCAGAGAAGTTATTGATATGCAAGATAGAATTGAACATAAGGCATTAGAGTTTTAAGATGGAAAAAGACTTAGAATATTATAAATCTTTAAAATACCCATTTGAGTGGTACAGTGGTGAGCACGAGGTGGGAGATGCTTTTTTAGTAGAGTTTTTAGATTTCGAAGTAAAAGCAGCCAGTGAAGATTTAGATGAAGCGATAGAGTTGGCTCATGAATATTTACATGAGCATATGAAAAGAGAATTAAAAGCAGGTAGAGAGTTACCAAATCCAGGTGAAGGAGTTAGATTTATGAAACATAGAGAGGCACTTGCAGCATACAAAAGTAAAGATTTTGATACAGCATTAAATATATGGCAAGAGGAAGCAAAACTTAAAAATGACCAAGCTATGGCAAACTTAGGACTTATGTACCTAAAAGGTGAAGGTGTAGAAAAAGACTATGCACAAGCAAAAACTTGGTTTGAAAAAGCAAGTGATTATGACAATGATTCAGCAAACTTCAATTTAGCACTTATGTATCAAACAAAAATAGGTGTTGAAGAGGATTTAGAAAAAGCAAAAGATTATTTTAGACGAGCAGTTAGAAAAAATCATACACAAGCAGCATTTAGACTGGCACTTATACTTTTACAAGATAGACAAAATTTAGAGGGTGTAAAAGAGGGGTTTGACTGTATGTTAAAAGCTGCTCAAAATGGTCATGCAATGGCAAGTATTCAACTTACAGGTATGGATAAAGAATTACCAACTGAGTGTGAATTAAATGACCACTTTAGAGCTCAAACAAGAGAAAAACAATTAGAGATAATAAATGATACATTAGATAGATTTATTAGACCTATTTTAGTAAAAGATGGTGGAAATGTAGTTTTAATTGATTATATGGATGAGCCAGAAATAGAAATAAGACTTGCATATCAAGGTGCATGTGTAGGATGTTCGATTGCTTCAACAGGAACTTATTCAATGATTGCAGATACTATGCAAAAAGTTATTGATCCAAAAGTTAGGATATTTATCCTATGAAAATTGCATTCGCATCTCAAGATAATATTCATGTTAATCAACATTTTGGTTGGTGCAAAGAGTTTTATATATATGAGATAACAGGGGATTCTTACAAATTTGTAAAGTCAGTTGATTCTTCAATTGAGATTGAAGATGAGATTGATAAATTAACATATAAAATTGAGTGTATCGAAGATGCTGATATTTTATATGTTCAACAAATAGGACCAAAAGCATCTATGATGGTTAAGTCTTGTAAGATATTTCCAATGCAAGCTAGCAAAGAAAATGAAAAAATAGAGGATGTATTAAACTCCTTAATCAAAATGCAAGAAAATCCTCCACTTTGGATGAGAAGGTTAATAGCAAAATAAGATGATAAATGAAAAACCAATAGAAGTAGCACCAGACATATTCTTTATAGGGGCATTTGACCCTGATATTAGAACATTTGATATTATAATGAAAACTGCAAATGGTTCTTCTTATAATGCATATCTAATTAAAACTAGTGAAGGTGTTATTATAGTTGATACTGTAAAAATTGAGTTTCAAGAACAGTTTTTTAAAAAAATTGAATCATTATGTTCATATGATGAGATAAAATATGTAATTTTACACCATTTAGAACCTGATCATGCGGGAGCCATTCCAGAACTTATGAACAGAGTAAATGATGATGTAAAAGTTTTAATCTCTCCACAAGCAACAGCTATGTTAAAAGCAATTACAAAAAGAGATAATATCGATTTTGAAACAGTTTGGACAAATAAAAGTTTAAAACTTGGAGAAAAAACAATTAAATTTTTAACAACTCCATATCTTCATTGGCCTGAAACTATGAGTTCATATGTTGAAGAGGATGGACTTTTATTTTCTGGTGATGTATTTGGAAGTCATTATTATGATAGAAGATTGTTTGATGATTTAGTTAGTGATTTCTTTTATGCTTTTAAATATTATTATGATCATATTATGAGACCATTTAAATCATATGCTTTAAATGCTTTAAAACTATACGATAAATTAGATATCAATATAATTGCTCCTTTACATGGACCAATTTTGAGACAAAAACCTTACAAATATATTGAATATTATAGAAAATGGAGTCAAAATGATTTCAAAGATGTTTTCCATGGTAAAAAAGTTGTCTCAATTTTTTATCTAACAAGTTATAAAAATACAAAAGATATGGCTGAATCTATTTTTGAAGGTGCCGAAAGTGTAAAAGGTATTATTGCAAATGTGTATGATTTAGCTTCAATTGAAGAACAAAATATGATTAATATCCTTGAAGAGAGTGATGGAATACTTATTGGAACACCAACAATCAACGCTGATGCACCAAAACCAGTGTGGGATTTATTATCTTGTATGATGCTTTTAGAAAAAAGAGGAAAAACAGGTGGTGCTTTTGGCAGTTACGGTTGGAGTGGTGAAGCAGTTGAGATGATTTTACATAGATTAAAATCACTTAATTTTAAAGTTCCACCATTAGAACCTATGAAAATAAAATTAATCCCAACACAAGAAGAGCTTAATCAATGTTACGATTATGGTGTTGAATTTGCTGAAATAGTAAATGGGAAAATGGTAGAAATAACAATGAATTAAAACATAAATGAATTAAGTGGTGATGGGTATATGAATATACAGTTACTTTGACTAAAACAACTAAACTTTGTACTCATCACCAGTTAATTTACGATAATTCGCTTAATCCAGAAACTTTATAAACTACATCTTTCAATTCATTTAACTTTTTTATAATTGCATCATTACATGGTTTATCTAAATTGTATCTACTATCCATAAAATCATAGATATTGTCAATATTTGAAAATAGTTCTTTTAGTAATTGTTCTTTTATTTGGTCTTGAATGTTCATTTTATTGCTCCACTTAATTGGTAAATTTCAGATTAGTATGCATTTTCTATTCCTACAATTTCTATGGAACACTATATGCATTAACCCAAAGTAGAAAATGAAAAAAAGGAGATACTATGAGCTGTTCTTGTACATCAAGTAGTACACAATCTGAGTTAGAACAAGAGGTGATGGATAAAATCAATAACCATCCATGTTATAGTGAAGGTGCACACCAACACTACGCAAGGATTCACGTTGCTGTTGCTCCTGCATGTAATATTCAATGTAATTACTGTAATAGAAAATTTGACTGTTCAAATGAATCTAGACCAGGTGTTACATCAAATAAACTAAGTCCTGAGGATGCAGTTAAAAAAGTATTATATGTTGGTGGAGATATTCAACAACTTTCAGTTGTAGGAATTGCTGGACCTGGTGATGCTTTAGCTAATCCAAAGAAAACATTTAAAACATTTAAAATGTTACATGAAAAAGCACCAGATCAAAAACTTTGTTTATCAACAAATGGATTAAGACTTCCAGATTATGTTGATGAAATGGTTAAATACAATGTTGACCACGTAACAGTTACAATTAATTCAGTTGATGAAACTGGTGAAATTGGAGCAAAAATTTACCCATGGGTTCACTGGAATCACAAAAAAGTATTTGGAGCTGAGGGTGCAAAAATTCTTTTAGAACAACAACTAAAAGGTATTCAAATGTTAGTTGAAAGAGGAATCTTAGTAAAAGCTAACTCTGTACTTATCCCTGGTGTAAATGACCAAGAATTACCAAATGTTGCAAAAAAATTAAAAGAATTAGGTGTATTTTTACATAATATTATGCCATTACTTTCAAAAGAAGAGTATGGTACATATTATGGATTAAATGGGCAAAGAAGTGCAACTGACCAAGAGGTTATGGCAGCACAAGAAGCTTGTGGTATGGATATGAAACTAATGAGCCACTGTAGACAGTGTCGTGCTGATGCAGTTGGTCTAATTGGTGAAGATAGAGGTGCAGAGTTTACTCCAGATGTATTCCAAGATATGACATGGTCTGAGCTTGAAGATCAATATAATATTGAAGCTAGAAAACAAAAACATGAAGTTATTGAAAACTGGAGAGCAGCTTTAGAGCAAGCAAATGATAGAATTAAAATTGAGCAAGCTTCTAAAGAAGAGTTGAGCTCTACTGGTGAAACTAAACTTGTTGCTGTTACAACAGCTGGTGAAGGTACTATTAACCAACACTTTGGTAATGCTACAGAGTTCCTAATTTACGAAGTTGGTGATAAAGCAATCAAATTTGTAATGCATAGAAAAGTTGAAAATGCTTATTGTAAAGGACCAGAAGATTGTGATGGTTCTTATCCAATTGAAGAGATTAAAAACACTTTAAAAGATGTTGATATTCTTTTAACAGAAAAAATTGGTGGATGTCCTCAAGATGAGTTAAACTCTATTAACTTAATCTCTGATGATTCATATGCACTTCAACCAATTGAAAAATCAGTTTTCGCTGCTGCACAGAAATATTTCTATGCTACTACTGAATCAAAAGCTGAACAAGAGTTAGGGTAATCCCTAACTTTTACAAAAATGAATAATCAACCTACAATTATACTTTTAAAAGGTAATGGACCAATCTCTATAAACAATGAATTAATGGAGCTTTATCCAGTAACAACATCTCATGGAGCGATTGGTTTTCCACTAAAAACACTACGAGCAGATAAAATCTATATAATAAAAAATCTAGACAAATTTTGGGAAATTGAAAAAACTATCAAAGATAAACCTTGTTGTTTTATCTATTCATATACAAAATTAACAAAAGAGGATTTAGAAAAAATTCATGCACCTTTTATTGAAACAATTTAAGAAAATTGTTTTTTCAATCAATCCACGGAATACAATTTGCATCTTAAGTAATATAATCCAATAAGAGGGAATTAAGATGTTTCTTATAAATGACACAACTTTAAGAGATGGAGAACAAGCTCCATACGTAGCGTTTAACACAAAAGAAAAGCTTAAGATTGCACAAAAACTTTACGAAGTTGGTGCTGATGAACTTGAAGTTGGTATTCCTGCTATGGGTCAAAAGGAGCAGGAGGATTTAAAAGAGATTCTTGCACTTAATTTACCTATTAGAATTATGAGTTGGAATAGAGCAACTCTAAGTGACTTAGAAGCATCTATGAACTGTGGATTAAAAGCAGTTGATTTATCAATTCCTGTATCAGATATTCTTATTGATGTTAAGTTTAAAGGAGACAAACATAGACTTCTTAAACAGCTTGAAAATGTAGTTACTCAAGCTAAAAAAGATGGACTTTTTGTTTGTATTGGAGGAGAAGACTCATCAAGAGCAGATCTTGGCTTTTTAGAAGAGGTTATGACCTTAGGCAAAGAGATAGGTGCTGATAGATTTAGATACTGTGATACTGTTGGTATTTTAACACCACATAAAACTTATGAAAATATTAAAAAGTTGAGTTCTTTGAACTTGTTAGATATTGAAATGCATACACACAATGATTTCGGAATGGCTACTGCAAATGCAATTTCAGGTTTTGAAGCTGGAGCAGTTAGTGCAAATACAACAGTGATTGGATTAGGTGAGCGCGCGGGCAATGCATCTTTTGAACAAGTTCTTATGAGCTTAACAAGACTTTTTGGCAAAAAAACAGATATAGATTCTAAAAAACTTAAAAGGCTTATTCAACTAGTTAGTCTTGCATCAAATAGAAGAATAGATACAAATCTTCCAATAGTAGGAGAATATATCTTTTCTCACGAATCTGGTATTCACGTAAATGGTATGATGAAATCAAAATCATCATATGAACCATTTACACCAAAAGAAGTTGGCTTAAAAAGGGAGTTTCCTATTGGGAAACACTCTGGTACATCTACCTTGATGTATCATCTTGAATCTATGGGAATTCATCCAGATAAAGAGGTTTTACAAAAACTTTTACCATTAGTAAGAGAGATTGTTACAAATAGAAAAAAAGTATTAGATACTACAGAATTAAAAGAGTTATATTTATGTTCGTTGGATATTTAAGAAGTAATTTTGAAGAGGAGATAACTGATCTTATACACAGTGATTCTCTTTTTGAAGTGGAGCTTTTGAAAAAAACATATGAAGCTTTTCCTCAATATTGTTTTGCTGCCTATGATAATGGGCAAATTGTTGGGGTTATTAGTGCATATTCTTTCAATAAACATATTTTTATAAATGTTATAAAAGCTATGAAAGCCCATGAAGATGTATTGATAAGATTGATAAAACTATTAATCCAAAACACTTCAACTATGAATATCTATGTTCTAGCAGATACAAAAATGGCTTTATTTTTTGAACCATTTAATTTTAAAGAACATTCATCTTTTATCAGATTTATACACAGTGGAGAAGCTGTAGCATTTAATTTCTCAAATTCAATTGCAAAGCAAGTAAGTGGTGAGGATTATGAAAATGTTTCTAAAAGAATTGATAGAGAAGTATTTCTAGATGACAGAGAAGATTATCTAAAAAAAGATTGTTCTTTTTCAAACTCTTTAAAACTCTCTACACAAACAGGTTTTTTACACTCTTATGTGGTAAATAAAAGACATATTAGAATCTCTCCTTGGGAGATGCAAAATGAATCTTATTTGGATGCTGAAAAGCTTCTAAGAGGAGTTTTATACTATAGGGGACTTAAAAAGATTTTTGCATATGCACCTGAGATAAAAGAGATTACAGAGCTTTATGAAAGTTATAAGTTTAAAAAAGAATCAAAGTTTAAACTTTTATATCTAGGGGAGAAACCCCACGTAAAATTAGAAAATTTATACGCAATCTAAAAAAAGGAGATTTAAATGGCAGATTTAACGCAAGAGCAAAAAGAAGCAAAAAAAGAATTAGCAAAATATAAAAGAAAGGTTGTTGAGTTAGCTGGTGTTGTTCATGATATTGTAGAAGATACAATTTGGACTGAATATGATAAATTACCAGAACTTAGTGAACAAATTGCAGTTGCTATGAAAGATGTAAATGCATTTAAAGAGCAACATCCTTATTTAAAATAAGAAGTATTAAATGGAAGACTTGAAAAATAAACAAATCTGCGAATGTGGAGAGAAAACTATACAAGAAGCAGTAGAGATTTTTCAAAATACTGATCTTCCATATAAAAAGGCTAAAAAACTAGTCACAGGATGTAATAAAACCTGTTGTAGAAAACCTTTAATGGCTTTGTTCAACATGGTGGATTTTGGTTTTATTGATTATGAAGAGATATCTTTTTTAATAGATGCAATGAATGATAGGTTAAAGGATTGATATGGATAATGATATTGAAAACTTTATAAGATGGGTTAAATCCTCTGGTTTAACATCTACTATATCAACTCATATTGATGATATTAATATGATGACTCATTTGGATTTATCAAAAAAGAAAATTAGAGAGTTGCCAGAATCTTTTGGGGTTCTAAAAAATTTAACAGTTTTAAAACTTTCTAATAATAGATTAAAAAAATTGCCCTATTCTATTGGACAATTAAAAAATCTAAAAAATCTTCAATGTGAAAACAATCTTTTAGAAGAGGTTCCTGATTCAATAGGGAATTTATCTAAACTGATGATTTTAAACCTAAATGGTAATAGACTAAAAACTCTTCCAGAAGAGATATATAATTTAACAAGTCTAACTAGACTCACTATTGCAGCAAACAAGTTAGAGAGTTTATCTATAGGTTTAGAAAAGTTAAATAAGTTGCTTTATTTATCTTTAGATACAAATGAATTAGATGAGTTACCAGATGCATTTTCTAAGATGAATTCACTTTATTATTTGGATCTTTCATATAATAATCTTAGCTTTTTACCAAAATCTATATCAGAAATTGATGAGTTAGAAACCCTTCTTTTAGAGGGTAATC
This sequence comes from Halarcobacter sp., assembly GCA_050296315.1. Taxonomy (GTDB): domain Bacteria; phylum Campylobacterota; class Campylobacteria; order Campylobacterales; family Arcobacteraceae; genus Halarcobacter. Next base: position 241,896 of record JBNKRE010000002.1, on the reverse strand, counting down.
ATCTACAAAATTTACCTTCATTAGAGTCTCATGATATGTTGATAAAACTTGATTTGAGTGATAACTCTTTAAGTTCATTGGACTTTAATGTTAGTAAATTGGAAGATCTAAAAATATTAATTTTAGATAATAATGAGTTAACAAGCTTACCTGATGAGGTGTGTAGTTTAAAAAATTTGACAAATTTAAGTGTAAGTGCAAATTGTCTTGAAAAATTGCCTGAAAATATAGGGGATTTACAAAAATTAGAGGAGTTGGATCTAGAGGATAACAATCTTGATTCTCTTCCAAGTTCAATTGAAAACTTGAAAAATCTAAAAAATCTATATATTCAAAACAATAACAGTCTTGAAAAACCCAAAACACTTGAACTTGAATTTTGTGATATGTAAGGAGGTAACATGAGTAATTTAGAGATTATGGAAGTAGAAGTATTGGATTTGTTGCAAAATCATGCAAATGATGAGTATGCTAAAGATACACTTGCACCTTGGATTGCAAGAACATCTTTAAGAATGGGACATTTATATTCTGATTTGGGATTAATAAGTAGAAAAGAGATGAGTCGATTTATGACAAACAATTTCTCTTCTTTGGCAAAATTAAAACCTGATAGTATTAGATGGAAAAAATACCTTTACGATTGTATAGGAAAAACAGCACCAGCTTGTGCTACATGTAGAGATATAACAAACTGTTTTCAATGTGATTTAGCTTCTTAAAGCTCAAATTCATCAAATATCGCTCTATTTTTTGAAAATAGTTTATAGTATATCCCTTTATATGCAAATTCTAAATAGTTTGCGTGAAGCCAAAGTCTACTTGAACCAGTTTTTTCTATTCTCTCAGAAGATGATAACTCTTTTGTAAGATAGTTTTCTGCTGTTTCATCATCTATCCCATAAATAGGGTCTCCTAAAATCTTGTGCCCTATTGAATACAGATGTACTCTTAATTGGTGTTGTCTACCAGTTACGGGAATAAGTTCAACAAGGCTTAGGTTTCTTTTTTTATTGTATTTAATTGGTTTTATAATAGTCTTAGACTCTTTGCCCTCTTCTTTTGAACAGGTTGTCATCCTAACACCTATAGCTTTGCCCTCTTTTTTTAGATTTTTATCTATTGTTAATTCTTTTTCAATTTTTCCTTCAACAATTGCTATATATGATTTTTTGTATTCTTTTTTTTCAAACATTGTTGCTAATGCATTTGTAACTTCAGAATTTAATCCCACAAGAACTAGTCCTGATGTCTCTGCATCTATTCTGTGAGCTTGGTTTGCATCCTCTCCAAAATGAAATCTAATCTCATCTAAAAGTGAATAAGCAGTTGATTTTGATATGGGGTGAATCATAAGATGTGATGGTTTGTCAAAAATAGCAAAATCGCTAAAAATAACTAAGGGTTTAAGACCTCTTGAATGCCCTTCAAACAGTGCAATATATATATATTCTTCATTTATTATTTCTGACATTTTATATGAGATATTATTTTCTTTGAAAACTCTTCCTCTACTTATCAAACGATTGGCTACAGCGGGCTTATAGTGCATTTCCTGCAGCAAAAATATTTGTATTTTTTTACCTTTACAGGCTTGATATTTTTTTAAAACGAAAGGCAAATTTTTTCCTAAAATTTAAGTAAAAATTTAACAAAAGTTAAACAAAATCTTTGGCTAAATTAGATACGATATCTTACACGAATTTATAGAAAAATCTGATAAAAATAGAGCGAATATTGAGAATAAGGGACATATAGATGGTTGAAAGATATGCCAGAGAAGAGATGAGTAAACATTGGACTCAGCATGCTAGATATGCAGCATGGCTTGAGGTTGAAAAAGCGGCAGTAAAAGCTTGGAATAAACTAGGACTTATTCCAGATGATGATTGTGAAAAGATAGTTAAAAATGCTACTTTTTCAGTAGAAAGAATCGAAGAGATAGAAGCTATTACAAAACATGATTTAATTGCATTTAACACAAGTGTATCTGAATCACTTGGTGAAGAATCAAGATGGTTCCACTATGGTATGACATCTTCAGATGCTGTAGATACTGGAGTTGCACTTCAGATGAGAGACTCTTTAAAAATTATTATTGAAGATGTAAAGATGTTGATGGAGTCTATTAAAAAAAGAGCCCAAGAACATAAATATACACTTATGGTAGGAAGAAGTCATGGTATTCATGGTGAGCCTATCACTTTTGGTCTTACATTGGCTGTATGGTATGATGAAGTAGCAAGACATTTAAAAAATCTTGAAGATACTATGGAAGTTATTTGTGTAGGACAAATTTCTGGAGCTATGGGAAATTTTGCCCATGCACCACTTGAACTTGAAGAGTTAGCAATGGCAGAGTTAGGACTTAAACCAGAGCCTTGTTCAAACCAAGTAATTCACAGAGATAGATATGCAAGACTTGCTACAGCTTTAGCTTTACTTGCATCATCTGTTGAAAAATTTGCAGTGCAAGTAAGACATTTGCAAAGAACAGAAGTTTATGAAGCTGAAGAGTATTTTGCAAAAGGGCAAAAGGGAAGTTCAGCAATGCCACATAAAAGAAATCCTATATTAACAGAGAACATAACTGGACTTGCAAGAATGATTAGATCTTATGCAACACCAGCTATGGAAAATGTTGCATTATGGCATGAAAGAGATATTTCCCACTCATCAACTGAAAGATTCTGGTTGCCAGATGCATTTATCACTTGTGATTTTATGCTTCATAGAATGAATAGTGTAATTGCAAACTTAACTGTAATGCCAGAAAATATGATGAAAAACCTAAACCTAACTGGTGGTTTAGTATTTTCACAAAGAGTATTATTAGAACTTCCAAAAGCTGGAGTTAGTAGAGAAGATGCTTATAAAATTGTACAAAGAAATGCAATGAAAGTTTGGGAAGAGATTCAACAAGGTAAGCCAACAACAAATGAAAAAGGTGAGTCTTTATATCTTGGGCATCTATTATCAGATGAAGATTTAAGAGCGAAATTAAGTGAAGAACAAATTAGAGAGTGTTTTAATTTTGATTATTACACTAAAAATGTAGACGCAATTTTTAATAGAGTATTTAAATAAAAAATATTAATCACAAGGCAATATTATGGCAATAATGATTGAAAAAAGAAACGGAAGAAAAGAGGTTTTGGATATTACTAAAATCCAAAAGATGACTATTGAAGCAACTAAAGATTTAGATGGAGTATCTCAAAGCGAGTTAGAATTAGATGCACAAATTAAGTTTGTAGATGGAATGAGTTCATCTGATATTCAAGATGCTCTTATAAAAACAGCAGTTGAGAAGATTGATATAGATGTTCCAAATTGGACTTTTGTTGCTGCAAGACTTTTCTTGTTTGATTTATATCATAGAGTAGGTAAAGTTACTCATGGAATAAAAGGGGAGCCATATTGCCATTTAAGAGACTACTTAAAATATGGAAAAGAAGCAGGAAGATTGATACCAAATCTTGGTGAGGGGTATGATTTAGATGATTTAAATGACTATATGGATCCAACTAGAGATTATCTATTTAACTATTTAGGAATTAAAACATTATATGATAGATATCTAATCAAAAATAGAAATGGTATTCCAATAGAACTGCCTCAACAAATGTTTATGGCAATTGCAATGTTCTTAGCACAAGATGAAGATAATAAGCAACAAAGAGCAAAAGAGTTTTATGATGTTGTTTCAAAATTTGAAGTTATGCTTGCTACTCCAACTTTATCAAATGCTAGAACAAATAGACACCAACTAAGTTCTTGTTATATTGGTTCAAGTCCTGATAACATAGAAGGTATTTTTGATGGCTATAAAGAGATGGCACTATTGTCTAAATATGGTGGTGGAATTGGTTGGGATTGGAACCAAATTAGAGCTTTAGGTGGTGTAATTGATGACCATAAAAGTGCAGCTGGTGGAACAGTGCCTTTTCTTAAAATCACAAATGATATTGCAATTGCAGTTGATCAGTTAGGTACACGAAAAGGGGCTATTGCTGTTTATCTTGAGCCTTGGCATATGGATATATCTGATTTTATTGATTTAAAAAAGAACTCAGGAGAAGAAAGAAGAAGAGCTCACGACTTGTTCCCTGCACTTTGGATAACTGACCTTTTTATGGAAAGAATTTTAGAAGATGGTCACTGGACACTTTTTGATCCATATGAGGTAAAAGATTTAAGTGAACTTCATGGGGATGAATTCAAAGCAAAATATATAGAGTATGAAAATGATGAAACTATCACAAAAGATAGAATCAAAGCAAAAGATTTATGGAAAAAGATTTTAACATCATATTTTGAATCGGGTTCACCATTTTTATGCTTTAAAGACAATGCAAACAGAGCAAATCCAAATGCCCATGTAGGACATATTAGATCTTCAAATCTTTGTACAGAGATTTTCCAAAATACAAACCCTAATTATTATAAAGTTAAATTAGAGTTTGAAGATGGAACAATCTCAACATATGAAGAGGAAGATATTGTTTTAGTTGATGGGGGACAATCAAAAAGAGCAAACAAAGTAACGGCACTAGATTCTATAAATGGTAAAAGAGTATTTATCGTTGAAAAAGAGAAAATTGATGGAGATACAGCAGTTTGTAACTTAGCTTCTGTAAATCTTTCAAGAATAAATACAAAAGAGGATATTGAAAGGGTTGTTCCAACAGCAATAAGAATGCTTGATAATGTAATTGATTTAAATTTCTATCCTCTTAGAAAAGTAAAAGCAACAAACCTAAAATCAAGATCAATTGGTCTTGGAGTGATGGGTGAATCTCAAATGGTAGCAGAGAGTAAACTTGTTTGGGGTAGCACAGATCACCTGAAAAAAGTAGATTCTATCATGGAAGCTATATCTTATAATGCTATTAAATCAAGTTCAAATTTAGCTACAGAGAAGGGGATTTATCCTACTTTTGATGGTTCAAACTGGTCAAAAGGTATAATGCCTCATGATCATGCACCACAAGCTGTAAATGCACTTGTAGATAAGGATTTATTTGATACAGGCTATGATTGGGATGCACTAAGAGAAAAAGTTAAGAAAGATGGTATGAGAAATGGTTACTTAATGGCTATTGCTCCAACATCATCTATCTCTATTTTAGTTGGAACAACACAAGCAATTGAGCCAGTGTATAAAAGAAAATGGTATGAGGAAAACTTATCAGGGCTTATACCTGTAGTTGTACCAAATTTAAGTCCAGAAACATGGACATATTATACTCCTGCATATGAGGTTGATCAAATTGATATTATAAAAGCAGCAGCCGTTAGACAAAAATGGATAGATCAAGGTCAAAGTACAAACATATTCATGAGTTTAGATAAGGCAAGTGGTAAATATCTTCATGAAATCTATACGACAGCTTGGAAGTTAGGTCTTAAATCAACATACTATTTAAGAAGTCAATCTCCTGAAGCTTCAAATGATGTAGAAGATAGAAGTATGGAGTGTTCAGGTTGTCAATAATTTGACAATCTTCTTCATATAAAAAATAGTCAAAAAATAAATACAGAGGGTCTCTATGTCAAGAAAACTAATTTATAATCCAGAATCAAAAGAGAAATTAAACGATAGAAGAATATTTGGTGGTAACCCAGATGGTATGATCAACTTTACAAGAATGAAATATCAATGGGCATTAAACCTTTGGGATACTATGGAAGCAAATACTTGGTTTCCAAAAGAGGTTCAGATGACAGGTGATGCAAAAGATTACAAGTATTTATCACCTGCTGAAAAAAGAATGTATGACTTGGTTTTATCTCAACTTATTTTTATGGATTCTTTACAAACAAATAACCTAATGGATAATATCAACCCATATATTACTGTACCAGAGATAAATGCTTGTCTTTCAAGACAATCATACGAAGAAGCTAACCATTCAAAATCTTATGCAGTTATGGTTGAGTCTATTTCTGATAATACAGACACAATCTACGATATGTGGAAAAATGATGCAAAATTAAAAGAGAAAAATGACTATATCGCAGCAGTATATAGAAATCTTGCAGGAGATATAACAGACGAAAAAATAGTATTAGCAATGTTTGCTAACCAAATTTTAGAGGGGATTTATTTTTATGCAGGATTTGCAGCAATGTATGCCCTTGGAAAATCAGGGAAAATGTTAGGTTCATCACAAATGATTAGGTTTATCCAAAGGGATGAAGTAACACACCTTTTACTTTTTCAAAATATGATTAACTCTACAAGAAAAGAGAGACCAGAATTATTTACAAAAGAGTTAGAGGAAACAGTAAGGGCTATGTTTAGAAAAGCCGTTGAGCTTGAGGCTTCATGGGGTGGATATATAACACAAGGGCAAATCCTAGGGTTTACTGATGCAATTATAACTCAATATATCCAATATCTTGCAGATAAGAGACTAGAAGCAGTAGGATATGCTCCTATGTATAATGTAAAGCACCCAATACCATGGGTAGATGGATATGCATCGTTTAATGATCAAAGAACTAACTTCTTTGAGGGGAATGTTGTTAACTACTCTAAAGGTTCGATAGACTTCGACGACTTCTAAAATAGAGTTTTATTAATAGCTCTTGTAAAATTTCCACGTTATGTGGAAATTTTTCTATAAATTAAAAAAATCAATTTTCTTTTTTACTTATTACTTCTTTTTTTCTAATTAGTTTAACTCCTAAAATAAGTAGAAATATAGCAATAAAAAATTGTATAAGTGAAGTAATTATAGCTTTTTGACCAGGGTAATTAGGATTAGTTAAAGAAAATATATCACCTTGTAAACAATATAGTCCAATTAAGAGAAATATTATTCCTAAAACTTTATTATATATAATAACTCCTTTTTTAAGCTGATGCTTTAATTATATTATATATTGTTTATTGACTTTTTTTATGAAAAAGAAGTAGCAAAGAAATTATCCCGCAGGTTTTGAAGGTGGAATCTTCCCTCGTTTATTATTCATCCCTTTTAAGTGCTTAAAAACTTGTTCTTGTGCTTGCACTCTCTGTGATAAAACATGAGTTAGTCATGTTTCTTTACACTTCAAATAGTTTAGTCACTTGTTCTTAAATAGAGAAAATATTGAAACTTAGAAAATTATGCTAAAATACGAAAAAAGTCAAAGAGCTTTAAAACTTTGGCTACTTATTCTCTTGTATCTTCTTATTTAGAAGAAGAAAGCAAAAGGAAAACAATGATACAAGAACAAACTACAATAGATACAATCACACAACTTATACAAGTTTCAGTTGCTCCGGTATTTTTAATTGCTGGTGTTGCGGGACTTTTAAATGTTTTTACTGGACGTCTTGCAAGGATTATAGACAGATTAGAAAAGTTAGATAACTCATTAGTTAAAGCAGAGCAAGATAATCCAAATTTTAAGATAAGTGTTGCACAAGAAAAAAGAAGAAAGTTTCTAGTTAGACGTATGCAAAATATTAATAGAGCAATCTTTTTTGGTACAACTACAGGTTTTATGATTGCTTTGGTTATCCTAAGTATTTTTGCAAGTTCATTGATGAATTTTGACTCACATTTTGTTATATCAGTTTTATTTATTTGTTCTATGATTTCATTAATTGTTGCTTTACTTTTATTTTTAAGAGAGATATATGATACAACATCATTTATCAAAGGGAAAAGCCATAATATCAAATTAAAATAGACATAATAATAAATAAATCTTCATTACTTTACATTTTTTTTAAGTTGTTATAAAATCTATATTATGGAAATAGGAAACAACACTTCAACTTTAGGCTACAATGTCGACTATTTTTCAAGGGCAAATGCTCAACAACAAGCTGTATCAAATCAACAAGGGGTGCAGCAAGATACACGTGGTGTTGAAAAAAATGACTCTTCTTCTAAATCTGAAAACAATCAAAATCAAGAAAAACAAGATAATACTCAATTAACCCAAGATGATAGAGTTGAATTATCAAAGCTTAAAGCAGTTGATACAAAAGTAAGGGCTCATGAAGCAGCTCATCAAAGTGGTCCTGCTGCTTCTGGTGGAGCTTCTTTTACTTATGAAAAAGGTCCTGATGGGGTTATGTATGCTGTAGCAGGGGAGGTGCCTGTACGTATTGAAACTGGTTCAACTCCTCAAGAGAGTATTTCTAATCTACAAGGTGTGATTGCTACAGCTTTAGCGCCAGCAGATCCAAGTCCTCAAGATCTTTCAATTGCTTCAAAGGCTAGGGTAATGATGATGAAAGCACAACAAGAGTTTGCAAAAGAGATTCAAGACAAGATATCCAACTCAGATGAGTATTCTAAAAATGCTAAAAATCAATATGAACAAAATAGTGGTTCTAATTCTAATGACAAAACAAATGAGATATTTGCATAATTATTAACTAGAAGCATGTGTTTAAGCTTTAAACTTAAACATATTCTAAACCCTTTGTGTTAAACTACATTATTTTATTTTGGAGTTAAAAATGTTTACAGAGGTAATTACACCAAGATTTTTAGAGACAGATGCTTTAGGACATATAAACAACAATACATATGGTGTATGGTTTGAGGCTGCGAGGGATAAATTCTTTCGTATATTCAATCCAGATGTAAATATAAAAAAGTGGAATTTAGTGATTGCTCATAATTCTTTTGATTTCCTCAAAGAGGTTTTTTTTGGTAAAGATGTTGTTGTTAAGACAGGAATTTCAAAGATAGGTAATTCATCAATAGAGTTAACACATGCTGTATATCAAGAAAATAAACTATGCACTATAGGAAAATGTATTATTATACATTACAATTTTGAAACAAAGCAATCTGTGAAGATACCTGATGATATTAGAATTATACTTGAAAAACATATCTTTACTAACTCTTGGACTGCAACTTTGGATGAGTTAGAAGATTTATAAAGAGTATTTATGGCATTAGAGATAGAAAGAAAGTTTTTAGTTGATTTAGATAAATTAGGTAATTTAACAAATGGAATTGAGATAAAACAAGGTTATATAAATACAGCGGACAATACAGTTGTAAGAGTAAGAATAAAAGGGAAAAAATCTTATCTTACAATAAAAGGGGAAAATAAAGTAGCTACAAGATTAGAATTTGAATATGAGATTCCATATGAAGATGGTATTGAGATGCTTGAAAAGCTTTGTTTAAAGCCTATAATAGACAAAACTAGATATGAAATAAACTATGACAAACATCTTTGGGAGATTGATGTGTTTTATGGGGAAAATGATGGTTTAGTTGTTGCAGAAGTTGAGTTAGAAGATGAGAATGAAGAGATAAACTTACCCTCTTGGATTACTAAAGAAGTTACTACAGATATTAGATATTACAATAATCAACTTATGAAAAATCCTTTTAAAAATTGGAATAACTAATTTTAAATATTAAGCTTAGTAAATAAAAATTTACCAAAATTATTTTATATCATCGAATTATGGGGATTTATTATTTGATTTAGCAAGAATTAAAAAAATTTTATTTTTGGGTTATAATATTTAGTATTAGGATGTTTTGGTAAGAAGTGGTAGTTTTAAATCATAGAAGGAGTTGTTATGATTGCAAAATATGAAAGTCAAATACTTTTCGCTTTATTATCGGTTGGATATTTTTTTAGTTCAATTCTTACTTATATTGTAGCTTTATAATATTGAATGTAATTAAATTGGAATAATATAGCTTTATAATTTTACTTATTTTATTGTAAAAGGATAAGTCATGATAAGATATGAAAATAGTAAATTATTAATAATTATGTCAATTTTGTATTATTTTAATGCCTATTTATTTTATTCTATCTTATTTTAATGTAATAAATTTATTTATTTTTGTTATTTATTAACTAAAAGTTAATCTTTTTTTGGTATCCTATTCAAATAAGTTTAATAAAGAGACTATTTGAATATGAATGCAGAAAAAAAAGTTATATTTTTATTTTTATTATTAATTATTTTAATTGTTTCTTGTGTTTATAATCATACTCAAGAAATATTTGAAAAAACAAATAATACAACAAGTAATAACTTATCTACAGAAAATAATAAACCAATAAATACTCTTAAAGAACCTATAAAAGAGCTTACTTCTTTGGATTCACCTCTAGTTAAAGATGATATACCATCAACTGAAGAACCAACGAAAGATACCCTTTCAACAAATGAATTAAACAATAAAGAAGATAAAGATATAGAAAAAGAGGAGATTAAACCTCTAATTACTATAGATAAAGATAAATATATTAGAGAAAATGACGAAAAATATATACAAGATTTATCTATAAAAACTCAAGAACTTCAAATAAAAATCAATAATGAGATTGCTAAAAACCCTATAATATTTAAAAGAGCATCTGATGATATTCTTAAAAAAAGTGAAAAAACAGTTGATTTTATTGCAAGACTTCTTAAAGAAGAAGAGAATATCAAAATAGAAATTGCAGGACACACAGATGCTGCTGGTCCTGATGATTTAAATAAAATGATTTCGATTAAAAGAGCAAACAAAATAAAAGAATTAATAACATCATATGGAATTTCAGAAGATAGGTTAATTGCCAGAGGATATGGAGAGGATATACCATTTGCTAAAAACAATGCAGAAGGGTATTCTTTAATAAATAGAAGAGTAGAGTTTAATATAATTGGGGAATAAAAGTGATTGAAATAGCGTCTCAAATAGTATTATGTTTAGTTATTGCAACAGTTATTGGGTTTTTGATAGGATTTATTGTTGGAAAAGCTTTTGGTGGAGATAGAAAACCTGTTTATAGTGCAAATCCCTCTTTGATGAATAATAAAATACAAGCAAATGTATATAATAAACCATTAATAAGAAGTGCCCCAAGACCTGGAGGAAAAGATGATCTAAAACAAATTGAAGGTATTGATAGGGAACTTGAGGCAAAGTTAAATGAACTTGGTATCTATCATTTTGACCAAATTTGTAAATGGAATACTAAAAATTGTCATTGGGTAGAAGAGTATTTTATATTAGAAGATAATCAAATTAAAGAGCAAGACTGGATTGGTCAAGCTAAAAATTATGCTACAAAAATAAGTGTTAGATCTTCTGTTTAAGAAGATTTTCAACACATATTTTAATCATCTCAAAAACTTTATCAAAACCTTCAAATCCAGGGAAAAAATAGGGATCTGGTACATCATCCCCATCATAACCAAAATCTCCAAGTTTAAGAGGCTTTACTCCCATTCTTTTTAAATCAGCTATATTTTTATCATCAAGTGCAATAATCAAATCAAATTCAGCTATAAGTGCTTTATCTATTTGTTGAGCTCTTTGATTAGAGATATCTATTCCATTTATTTTTGCAACTTCTATAGAGTTGTCGCATGGTGGTTCACCTATATGCCAGCTTCCTGTCCCTGCACTTGCAATTTTTATATCTAGATTGTTCTTTTTTGAATATTCTTTTGCTACCCCTTCAGCAAGGGGTGAACGACAAATATTTCCTAAACAAACAAAAATTACTGATTTTGCTTTAGCCATTGGTATTTAATCCTATATCAATATATTTTCTTATTTTTTTTACTTCTTTTATGTCAATAGTTTTTTCTATTAACTCTTTTGAATCATCTCTAAATTCATCAGCCCACGGAGAGATTATTCCACTTCCTTTTGCCATATTTTCATCAGCACTATTTGCAGTAAGTACGAAACATTGATTGGCAACTGCTAAGGCTTTTGTCATGGTTTCAAAATGTGCTTTTCTTTTTGCTCCCCACATAGATGGATTTAGTATCAAATCAGCTCCTAAAACTTTTAGCCAATATTGGGGAAATCTAATCTCAAAACAGATAAGTGTGGCTACTTTTATACCATCTATATCTATTATTTTCATATCATCAATATTACCACTATCAAAATATGCAGGTTCATCTCCTAGTGGGAAAAGTCTATGTTTTGATTGACTATGTATTATCTTTTCTTTGTGAAAAATATAAAGGGTATTATAATATTGCTGTTCTTTTTTTGTTATAAAAGTTAAAGCTATAGTTTTATTTGTACTCAGTAACCTAATCTCTTCTATAGCTTTTTTATTAAACTCACTAGCTTCTTCCATATTTTCATAACAAAAGCCTGTTAAACATACTTCTGGTGCTAATATAAAAGAGTTATCTTCACATTGAAGAATTAACTCTTTTAAGTGGTCTAAATTTTTTTGAAAGTTATTTAATGTCTTAGTTTGAAGCGCTATTAAGTTCATCTTTTGCCGTTTGAATTAATGAGTTTAAGCATTCTTCATACTCTTTTGCTTTTGTTTCATTTGTTGATTCAAATCTTGTTACTAGTACAGGAGTTGTATTTGAAGCTCTTACAAGTCCCCAACCCTCATCAAAAATAACCCTTACACCATCAACATCAATAATATCTTTGATATGTGGGAATCCTGCTGGTGGAGTTTTTAAAAGCTCTTTTACTTTATCAATTAGTAAAAACTTTTCCTCTTCAGTTGTTTTTACTTTTATCTCCTCAGTTGAAAATGTTTTAGGTAGTGCATCAATCTCTTTATCTATATCCATTTTATTGTAGATTAGTTCAAGTAGTCTAAATGTTGCATATATCGCATCATCAAATCCAAAATATCTATCGTTGAAGAAAATATGTCCTGAAACTTCTGCCGCTAAATCTGCATTTAACTCTTTTAGTTTTACTTTTAAATTTGAGTGACCAGTTTTATACATAACTGCTGTCCCTTTTTCATTGATAAGGTCATACATCACTTGTGTACATTTTACCTCTCCAATAATAGTTGGATTAGTCATAGTTTTTGCAAAAAGTAATGCCATAATATCACCTTTTACATTGTATTTCTTTGTCAAAAAGGCGATTCTGTCTGCATCTCCATCATATGCAAAACCAAATTCATAATCTCCTTTTAAAGCTTCCATAATATCTTTTAGATTCTTCTCTTCACTTGGGTCTGGGTGGTGATTTGGAAAGGTACCATCTGGTGTACAAAATAAACCATCATAATTTAGTTCTAATTTGTCTAAAATAGTTGTTAAAACAGTATCAGCTACACCATTTCCACAATCTATTACAAACTTTTGTTTCATACCTTTTAAAAATGAAAATTCATTTATAATATAATCTATATATAAAGATTTTACATCTATTTCATAGTTTTTGTCATTGTCTTCAATCTCAATAGGATTTGCAACAATTTCATCCCCTAAAGAGTAAATATCTTCACCAAAAAAAGGTTTTTTATCAAAAGTGATTTTAAATCCATTATATTCACTTGGATTATGGCTTCCTGTAATCATCACAGAAGTATTAGGTTGTACTTTTTTACCCTCAATATCAAAAGTTTGATAGTTTGAGAAGTAGTTTACACCAGTTGCAACCATTCCCATATTTAAAACAGTACATCCAGCTTTGTTAAAACCGCTAGCTAGATATGAAAAAAGTTCAGGAGAGTGAGTTCTTGCGTCATAACCTATAGATACATACGAATTCTCTTTAAATAGTTCATAAACTTTTTTACCAAGATAAAATCCAATTAATTTAACAGATTCACTGTTTAAATCAGAACCAACAATTCCTCTAATATCATATTCTCTAAATATACTTTTATTTACCATTTATGCCCCTTTTATTGAAGATTATAACAAAAAAACTATTACTTTATAGTATCAGCTTGTTTATTTTATTTTGTATCCTATCCCTTTTAATGTTTCAATCATATCTTTACCCAAAATTTTTCTAAGGTTTTTAATATATGTTCTAATAGTAGTAGCTGTTGGAGCTTCATCATAAACCCAATTGTTAAGTGTAATCTCTTCGATTGAGATAGTTTTATTTCTATTTTTTAAAAAGTATTCAAATACTTTAGCCTCTGTTTTTGATAAGTTGTGCTCTTCTTTAGATACATTAATAGTTTTTGTATCGTAGTTATAAAAAATTTCATCTGTTAATTTAGTTAATCCATTCTCTTCTATATGTCTTAATCTTTTTATATTTTCAATTCTAAGTTTTAGTTCACTTAAATGAAAAGGTTTTTTTATATAGTCATCAGCTCCTGATTTAAAACCTTTTTCCATATCTTTTGATGTATGTAAAGAGGTGATATATATGGTTGGAATATTTATACTATTTTTTCTTAACTCTTCAAGTAATTCAAAACCATTTATTGAAGGAACATTTACATCAAGAAGAAGCAGATCAAAACTTTGTTCATAAATTGCTTCCATAGCCTCTTGACCATCATAGGTAGATACTACATTATAGTTTTGTTCTTCTAAAAATTCTTCAATAATCTCATTTAGTAAAGTATCATCTTCAAGTAAAAGAATTTTCATAATTTATCCAGTTTTGATATATAAATTTAAGTATAGCATTTTAAATTTAAGTATATATTTTTCTATATAGATTACATATTAAAGTTTAATAATCTTTAAAAGGGTAAAAAGTGTATTAAACTTTTAAGATTAAAAATTGAAAAATATAGAAAACTACATGATTACTCCACACTAAAACTATATAATACGTTCAGTTTTAGTTTTAACTAATTCTTTTTATACATTTCTCCCTCCTACAAGCCTTCAAGAGATACTCTTGGAGGCTTTTTTTAATTAACTTAGAAAATTAATAAATTCAAATATAATAGTTTAATATGTAAGTGTTACAAAAACAAAATTAATTAAGTTCAGATATGCTAATCTTCAAAAAAGTTTAAAGGATAGTTTATTTTAGATTTAACAAGAAATGAAAAGAAAACATTTTTTAGTTTTTTTGGTTTATATTTAGGGGGTTCTTTTATCCTTTTAATGATAATCGTATTATTGTATTATCAAAATGAAAAGAAACTATATTTTGATTTGACAAAAACAAAAATGGAAAATGTAGTATCAAATATCTCTTCTCAAATCATTTATGCCCATATGAGTGGTACGAAACTAAATAGTGCAAAATTTATGAATTCAAATGAATATAAAATCTCTTTTTATGATAAAAACAAAGATAAACTTTTTGGTAACTTGGATGAAACAATAGATTTTTCGAGAAAGATTATAGTTCAAGATAAAAATTTTATTTTAGTAAATGACTCAACTTATGGACATTTGGGTGTTTATTATATAGCTATAGAGGAGAACTTATATTTTAAAACTATTGATGAGTTAAAACAAAACATCTTTTTCCTTTTTATTTTTATATATGCTTTTATAGCTTTGATAGGATTTTACTTAGCAAAACTCTTTTTAAGACCAATAAAAGAGGAGAGAGAAAAACTAAACGATTTTATAAAAGATACTACCCATGAGTTAAATACCCCAATAAGTGCTATTTTAATGTCTTCAGAGAGTGAAACCTTGAGTAAAAAGCAGCTTGAAAGGATACAGCTTTCAGTAAAAAAGATATCTGAAATATACAAAGATTTGACTTATCTCTTTTTAGAAGAAAATGAGAAAAATAGTGATTTAGAAACTATAGATATAAAAGAGATAATAGAGGATCAATTAAAATATTTTGAGGTTTTGGCTGAAAAAAAAAGAATATCTATAGAAAAAGATTTAAAAGGATTT
This sequence comes from Halarcobacter sp., assembly GCA_050296315.1. Classification (GTDB taxonomy): domain Bacteria; phylum Campylobacterota; class Campylobacteria; order Campylobacterales; family Arcobacteraceae; genus Halarcobacter. Next base: position 226,349 of record JBNKRE010000002.1, on the reverse strand, counting down.
GAGTTTAAAATAGATAGAAACGATTTTATAAGAGTATTTAACAATATAATTTCAAATGCTATAAAATATAATAAACCAAAAGGTTCAATAAATATAAAACTAAGAAATAACCTCTTAGTAGTGGAAGATTCTGGTATTGGTATCGATGAAAAAAAATTAAATGATATTTTTAAAAGATATTATAGAGCTACAACTGAGCATGGTGGTTTTGGCTTGGGACTTAATATTGTAAAAAAAATATGTGATAAATACTCTATAAAAATTGAAGTAAAATCAAAACTGAAAAAAGGTACAACTTTTAGTTTCTCTTTTAGATAAATTTCCACACACTTTCCACATAAAACAAATAGACTTCCAAAATAAAATAAAAGGGGAGTCAAAATGAAACTATTTAAAATTCTAGGTGCATTACTACTTACTTTTGGATTACTAAATGCCGAACCAATTGATTTGAACGGTAAAAAAGATGGATATGAAGTATCACTGAAATCAGAGAAATCACTTGTTGTTGGAGATAATACTCTTTTTGTTACATTATCAAAAGATGAAGCTTTAATAACTACTGCAAAAGTAAAAGTTAAGTTTTTTATGCCAGAGATGCCTGGTATGCCCTATATGGAACAAAAAGTAAAAGCTAAGTTAGTTGATGGAAAATATAAAATGTTAATCAACTTTTCTATGAGTGGAACTTGGCAGTACCATTTGATGTTTAAAACTCAAGATGGTAAAGTTCATAAAATTAGATCAAGTGTAAATTTATAATGTTTAGAAAAACACTACTAATTACAACATTGGTTTCATCTATGTTTGCAACAAACATAGATGATGTTGTAAATAAAGCTTATGAAAAAAATCTAACATTAAAGACTTTAGAAAAATCTTTAGATGTTGCCAAACAAGAGATTGATTTAGCAACAAAGTGGAAAAATCCTACTCTATCTTTTGGAGCTACAGACTTACAGTTTGGTGATTTGTCAAGTAGAGATAAAGAAGCTATGCAAGCTCATTTTATAGGTTTTTCTCAAGTTTTTCCAATAGGAGATAAGTTAGATACTCAAAAAGATATAGCTTTAAATGATTTTGAGATTTCAAAACTTGAAGTTGAAGATAAAAAGTTGCAATTCAAAGCTTTGATTTATGAATATATTTACAATATTGTGCTTATTAGACAAAGATTAGCATTATTTGATGAGTTTAAAATCAATATAAAAAAGTTAGAACAATTGTTAGAAAAGTTATATGAATATAACAAAGCTACACAAGTTGAAGTGATTAATTCTCAAATTATGTATAAAGAGTTAAATTTAAAAACACAAACACTTCAAACAAAGTTAAATACAACTAAATTAAAACTTGAACAAATAGTATATGAAAAAATAGATAATTTAGATGTGGATACAAACTTACAGAATATTACTTTATCAAAAAATATTTCAACTCATCCAAAATTTCAAATAATAAATGAAACAATTAAAAAGTTTGAAAATCTTTCAATTTTAGAAAAACAAAAAAAGTTTTCTGATTTAAATATAAACGTAGCGTATTTTCAAAGGGATGATAAGTTTAATGACTATATGAATATATCAGTTGCTATCCCTTTATCAATTTATGGTAGTGAAAATCTAAAAGCAACAAAAGCAAGATTTAAAACAATTGAGTTAAATCAAAAATTAGATGATATGAAAAAGATTTTTGAGAATAATATAGATACTTTACAACAAAAAATGGATGATTCTTTAATCACATATAAAATAGTTCAAGAAGATATTCTTCCAAAATACTCACAACTTCAAAATATTTTAGAAGAGTATAACAGTACAAATTCATATAAAAATGTAGATGCAAAAGTATTGATAAATAATTTAAATGAGATTATAAAATATAAGCTAAAAACAATAGATGAAAAACAAGATTATTTTGAAGCTTTAAGTAAATCAAAATATTTTATCAAGGATATCAAATGAGATACATTTTAATATTTTTAGTAGGATTTTATTCCCTCTTAAATGCCCAAATCCTTGAAGTTAAGCAGTTATTCAACAAAAAGCTCACACAAGTAAAAAAAGAGCTTGTGATAGCTTCTAAAAGCTTTTATGGACAAACATCTTTTGATGAAAGAAAAGTTTATGATATAGTAACAAGATTTGATGGATTTGTAACAAAATTAAATGCAAATGAAAAATATAAATATATCAAAAAGGGTGAAACTTTATTTGAGATTTATTCAGATGATATTGTTTCTATTCAACAAGAGTTACAAATAGGGAAAAAAGTTAATAACTCTTTGGTTAAAAGTTCAATTGAAAAATTAAAATCTTTAGATTTGAATAATCTTGTAATAAATAAAATAAAAAATTCAAAAACTATTATAAAAGATATACCTGTATTAAGTCATATAAATGGAATTGTTTTACAAAAAAGTATAAATAACGGTTCATTTGTTAAAAAAGGAAAATTGCTACTTCAAATGGTTTCTTTAGATCAGCTATGGTTTATAGCTTCTGTTTATCAAAAAGATTTATCATATATCAAAAAAGGGATGGCTGCAAAAATCTATATAGATGGTGTATCAAATCCAGTTAATTCAAAAATTGATTTTATCTATCCAGAGGTAGATGAAAAAACAAAAAGTGTAAAGGCAAGGTTTATAGTTCCAAATAAAAATTTAAACCTATATGCAAATATGTTTGGAAAAGTTGATATAAAATATGAACAAAAAGAGATGTTAACACTTCCTAAAACAGCAGTTTTAAGAAAGGGTAATAAGTTTTATGTATTTGCATATCTATCTAAAACAGAGTATGAACCAATCCTGATTGAAGCAAAAAGAATCTCTTCAAATAGATATGAAATTTTATCAGGAGTGAAGCAGGGGCAAAAGGTTATAAATAATGCTTTATTCTTACTTGATTCTGACGCTACTACTAACGGTTTATATAGTAGTGATGATGAAGACTGGTAGGGATAAGTTATGGTAGAAAGTGTAATCTCATATAGTATTAGAAATAAGTTTTTAATACTCTTTTCTATGATAGTTCTTACTATAGCTTCTTTTTGGGCAGTTAAAAATACAAGTTTGGATGCTTTACCTGATTTGTCACCACCACAAGTTATTGTGCAGGTTAAATGGCCAGGACAGAGTCCAAAAACTATAGAAGAACAAGTATCATATCCTTTAATCTCAAATCTAATGAGTTTACCAAATATTGATACAGTAAGAGCTATGAGCTCATTTCAAAATGCTTTAATATATGTAATATTCAAAGATGGTACCAACCTTTATGACTCAAGAAATAGAATCTTGGAGCAGTTATCACAACTTCAAGGAACATTTCCTCAAGGTGTTGATGTGGCTATTGGACCAGATGCAACAGGAGTAGGGTGGGCTTACGAATATGCTTTAAAATCTGATACCAAATCTTTAGATGAGTTAAGAACATTACAAGATTATTATTACAAATATGCCTTGTTGGGTGTTGATGGTGTTAGCGAGATTGCTTCAATTGGTGGATTTATTAGAAATTATGAGATTACAATCAACCAAGATAAAATGGTTCAATACGATGTTAGTATAAACCAAATTAAAAATGCTTTGACAAAAAACAATGATGAAAAAGGTGGTAGAATCATTTTAGAGAATGGTTTTGAGCACATGATTCAAGCAAGAGCATATTTAAAAAATATAAATGATATTGAAAATATTACAATCAAAACTAATGAAAATATTCCTCTAAAGATAAAAGATATTGCTGAGGTGAATATTACATCTTCAAATAGAAGAGGTATGGCTGATTTAAATGGTCAAGGTGAAACAGTAGGTGGAATTGTAGTAGTAAGATATGGAGAAAACCCTTATGCTGTTATAAAAGCTGTAAAAGAGAAAATAAAAACGTTAAATGTTAAAGGTGTTGAAGTAGTTGAAACATATGATAGAAGTTCATTGATTGATAAAGCTATATATACACTAAAACATACGCTCATTGAAGAATCAATTATTGTTATGATAGTTACTTCTTTGTTTTTATTTCATTTTAGAAGTGCGTTGATTATTATCATAACACTTCCAATAACTGTTTTATTGACTTTTTTATTGATGAAAGTGTTTGGACTGGGTTCAAATATTATGAGTTTGGGTGGTATTGCTATAGCCATTGGAGCTATGGTAGATGCTACTATTGTTATGGTTGAAAATGCCCATAAATATTTGCAAGGAAAAGAGAATATTTCAAATAAACATAGAGTTGAAATCATAATCAAGTCTGCGAAGCAAGTAGGGCGACCAATATTTTTTGCTCTTATTTTAGTTGTAGTATCTTTTTTACCAATTTTTGCTTTAACTGGACAAGAAGGAAGGTTGTTTTCACCACTTGCCTTTACAAAATCTTTTGCGATGATTGCTGGTGCAATACTATCTATCACTGTTGTTCCTATCTTGATGATATTTTTTATAAGAGGAAAGATATTAAGTGAAGATAAAAATATATTAAATAGATTTTTTGTAAAACTTTATTCTCCATTATTAAAATTATCATTAAAAATTAGATATGTAATTGTTGTTATTTTTATAGCTACACTAGTTTTAACGTATCCTGTATATAAAAAGTTAAACTGGGAATTTATGCCTATGATGAATGAACAAACTTTTATGTATATGCCAGTAACACCTTATGGTATAGGTATTGATTTATCAAAAGAGTTGACTCAAAAAACAGATAGAATCTTAAAATCTTTTCCGGAAGTTGATACTGTATTTGGTAAAGCTGGTCGAGCTGAGACTGCAACAGATCCTGCACCACTTGCAATGATAGAAACAATTGTTACTTTTAAACCAGAAGAACAATGGCGAGAAGGTATGACTTATAAAAAACTAATGGAAGAGATGGATCATAAATTAAGAGTTGCAGGTCTTATTAACTCTTGGACTTATCCAATTAGAGGAAGAATAGATATGCTTCTAACAGGTATTAGAACTCCTCTTGGAATAAAATTATATGGAAATGATCATCACAAATTGGAAGAAGTTGCAGGTAAAATAGAAAAAAAATTAAGAAAGTTTGATAAAACCTTATCTGTTTCAACCGATAAAATTAACTCGGGGTATTACTTAAATATCAATTTAGATGAAGAGCTGATATCAAGATATGGAATTACAAAAAATGATGTTTTATCAGCAGTCTCTTTAGGTGTTTCAGGAGCAAAAATATCTACATTTTTAACAGGGCTTGAAAGATATCCTATTTCACTTAGATATGAAACAACTCAAAGGGAAGATATTGTAGTTTTAAACAACTTACAAATAAAAACCAAACTTGGATTCCAGCCACTGAGTATGTTTGCAAATTTAGAATATGAAGAAGGACCTTCTGTTATTAAGTCTGAAAAAGCTTTAAATGTAAACTTTATTTATATAACTCCTAAAAGTCAATACTCTGCAAAGGAGTATAAAGATGAAGCTCAAAAACTTTTAGCAGATATTAAACTTCCTACTGGATATTATTATGAGTGGGCAGGGCAGAGTGAATATCTTGAATCAGCAATGAAAAGATTAGCCTATATTATACCTTTAACCTTTGTGATTATATTTATTTTAATATATTTTGCTCTAAGAAGCTTAACATATACAATGATAATATTTTTTACATTACCTTTTGCCTTAACTGGGGGATTATTTTATTTAGAGTATTTGAATTTTAATATTTCTATTGCTGTTATTGTTGGTTTTTTAGCTTTATTGGGGGTTGCCGCAGAAACATCAATCGTAATGTTAGTTTATTTACATGAAGCAATGGTTGAGTTAAAAGATAAATGTATTGAACCAGATAAAAATCATATAGCCCATGCAATTTATAAGGGTGCAGTTTTAAGATTAAGACCAAAACTAATGACTTTATTTGCAATTTTAGGAGGGCTTATACCAATCATGTATATAGATGGAGTAGGTAGCGAAGTTATGCAAAGAATTGCAGCTCCAATGATAGGAGGAATGATTAGTTCAGCATTTTTAACACTAATAATTATTCCAGCAGTATTTTATATATTGATATTATCAAAAAAAGGTAAGATTGATAATTGTGAGATTTCTCACTAAAAAAGGCTTTGAGCCTTTTTTATATAGTTGTTTGATTAATATGAGGCTCTTCTAGGTTTAGCTTCTCTAGGTTTAGCTTCATTTACTCTTAGAGTTCTTCCTTGACACTCATTACCATTTAGGGCTTCAATAGCTTTTTCCCCACCTAGCGATGTCATCATTTCAACGAAACCAAAACCTTTTGATCTTCCTGTATCTCTATCCATTATCACTTTAGCGCTCTTTACCTCACCAAATTCAGCAAAAATTGCTTCTAACTCACTATCACCCATTCTGTATGATAGATTCCCAACATAAATGTTCATTTCAACTTTCCTTTCAAATAAGTATGAACATTATGCCAGATTATTTATTTTTTAGCAAGTTTATTTAACTATCTTTATTAAAATTTTTATCAATAGCGTTATTAATTCTCTCTTTTACCTCTTCAAATCCCAGTATTGCCATGATATCATAAACTGAAGGAGCCTGTGTTCCACCAGTCAGGGCTATTCTAATTGGCTGAAAAAGTTGTGGGAATTTTAATTCAAATTCTTCAATAAATGGCTTAGTAACTATCTCATAGTCACAACTAAGTCTTAGAGTATCTTTTACTTCATCAAGAGTATTTAGATAAAATTTTAAAATTTTAATTGTATCTTCTTTTATAAACTTTTTTACACCTTTGTTATCATAATCTGTAGGTACATTTAAAATATTTGTTATAGCATCTTTTAACTCAACTAAGGTTTGAGCTCTCTCTTTACATAGATCTAAAATAATCTCTTTTTTATCATGCCCCTCTAAATTACAATCAAAAAATTCTAATTCCCTTGCAAGTCTATCATTTGATACATTTTTAATATAGTGTGCATTTAACCATAATAGTTTTTCTTGATTATATGATGAGGCTGATTTATTTATATTTTCAGGATTAAATAGTTCTAACATTTCATCCATTGAGAATATCTCTTGGTCTTTATTTGACCAACCAAGTCTTACTAAAAAGTTTAATAATGCTTCTGCAAGAAAACCTTCTCTTTTATAATCCATAACATCCATAGCACCATCTCTTTTTGATAGTTTTTTACCTTGAGGATTATTTATCATAGGTACATGATAAAATTTTGGTATATCAAAACCTAATGCTTCATATATTACTATTTGTTTAGGAGTATTTGTTAAGTGATCATCACCTCTTATAACATCACTAATTCCCATTAGCGCATCATCAATAGTTACAACAAAATTATATGTTGGCATCCCATTACTTCTTGCTATAATAAAATCATCCACTTCACTATAATCAAAATTCATAATAGATTTTACACCATCAATAAAAGTGATTTTACCATCTTTTGGTGCTTTAATTCTAACAACTGGTTCTACACCTGATGGAATAGGGGGTAACTCTTTTCCATCTTCTGGTCTCCATGTCCCATCATATCTTGGAGTCTCTTTTGCAGCCATTTGTTTTTCTCTTAGCTCATCAAGTTCCTCTTTTGTCATATAACAGTAGTAAGCTTTTCCTTCATCAAGAAGTTGCTGGATATATTTTTTATAAATATCTAATCTTCTTGATTGATATTCAACTTCACCATCATAATTTAAACCTACCCAATCAAAAGCTTCAATAATTGCTTTCATTGCTTCTTCATTATTTCTTTGAGTATCTGTATCTTCAATTCTTAGTTTAAATTCACCATTTGTTTTTCTAGCCCATAAATAACTATAAAGTGCTGTTCTTAATCCACCTATATGTAAATATCCAGTAGGGCTTGGTGCAAATCTTGTTACTGCCATAATTGTCCTTATTTATCTTCTTTATCTTTATAACTTTTAAAAAAACCAATTGCTGAAAAAATCGCAACTGCTGCAATGAATATAACCATTGCCAAATCAAGAGCTTCCATTAGATTCCTTCTCTTTTAATTGTCCACATGCAGCTGAGATATCTAGTCCTTTTGATTCTCTAATTGTGCAAAGTAAACCTTTACTTATTAAATATTCTTGGAATTTTATCATATCATCCCTTTGGGGTCTTTGATATGTTGTCCCTGGGTATGGATTAAAATAGATTAGGTTTACTTTTGCTTTAATTCCATCTAATAATTGAAGTAGTCTTTTTGCACTCTCAATATCATCATTTTTGTCTTTGATTACTAAATATTCAAACATAACTTTTTTTCTTGTATCTACAGGAAATTTTTTAACGGCATCAATTATTGATTTAATATTATAAGCTTTATTCATCGGAATTAACTCAGTTCTTAAATCATCATCAACTGCATGTAGTGATATTGCAAGTTGTATCCCTAAATCTTCATTACCTAATTTTTCAATTTTTGTTGATATACCAGATGTTGATACTGTTTGTCTTCTTCTGCTTATTGCCAAACCATCTAATTCTGAAAATATTTTAACACTTTTTACAAAGTTCTCATAATTATCAAGTGGTTCACCCATACCCATAAAAACAATATTTAAAGATTTATTTTCAGCTATTTTATTATCTCTTTTTATTTGAACAATTTGATTTATAATTTCACCAACTGATAGATTTCTTACAAATCCACCTTTTGCAGTAAGACAAAATGAACATCCAACTTTACATCCAACTTGAGTTGAAATACATACTGTATATTTTTCACCTTTTTCTATAGAACCATCTTCATTTACTATTTTCTTTTTCATAAGTAATAAAACAGCTTCAATTGTATGGTTGTCATTTAGCCTAAATAGATATTTAATACTTCCATCACTACTTTTCTCTTTTTTAACTATTTCTAAAATATTGATTTCATAATTGCTTTTTAAATCATCTATCAATTCTTTTGGCAAGTTTTTCATTTCATCATAATTAGATACATATTTTTTGTATAACCAATTGTAAACTTGTTTTGCTCTAAACGATGGTTTAAGTAAACCTTTTAATTCATCTAATGAATAATCGTAAATTGAATTCAATTTATTCCTTTTTTTATTTATGATATTAGTATAAACTTTTTACTTTTTTTAATAATGTTTCACGTGAAACTTATCAAATAAATATTATCTTATAATTTTTTTATCTAGTAGATATTGAGTTAATCTAGACATAGCTTCTTTATGATTTTTTATAAAGTCTTCATGAGCATTTTTATTTGTAAAGTTTGTAACTATAAATATTCCTGCAACTGGTATCTCAAACTCTTTAGCTACACTTAATATAGAAAAGTATTCCATATTCTCTATACCAATTCCATAATTGTTATATATTTTACAAGTTTCGATATTTGTAGATATATAGTTTGAACTATTAACTATGGTATCATTTCTTACCATTTTATTTTCAGATTCTAAAACATTATCTAAAGGTGTATATGAATCTTGTGATAAAAATGATAGTTCTAAATTAGATGCTCTTTTTGATTCTACAATATCAAATAGATTGTATTTTCCATAACTACCTGCTGTTCCAATAAATAGAATAAAATCAGGTTTATCAAATAAACATCTTCTAGTAAGATTGATTGCACTCTCTATAAGTCCAACTCCTATTGGCTCAGCAAAGGGAAATATTTCTTCTCTTCCTGCACATATTATCATTATTTGCACTCCAAAATGAATTTAGGATTAATTTCAATTACCTCTTGATTAGCCTGAGGAACTGTTAATGGTTCATTATTATTGTATGTTGATTTATCATAAATAGGAGTTGGTATTTTATTAATAGATATTTTTTTTAATGAACAATTCATTTTTACATCATTTGATATATTTATAGCATAAGTTTGAGCCCAATTAATTGCTTCAAATCGTAATAAGTCTAAGGTCACGTTATATGTTGTTTCTTTTATTGTCCAAGATAAATTTGTAATCGATACACTTGTATCTCTAAATTTCTTCAAATCAGTTATCTGTGTAATAAATTCATCCATAAAGTGAGCTTTATTTGATTCTATTGTATATACTAATTCTCCTATATATCCTCTTATAGTGGGAGTGTTCCCAGCATGCCTAAAATTTGGGCGTATATTAAAAGAAGCAAGTTTTTTATCTACTTTTTTATATTCTCTAATTAATTCATTAAATTTATTTAGTCTATTATCAACTTCTTTTTCACTATCATCGTCGATCCTAATTACTAGATGTGTTCTTAGTATCTCATGTGGAATAGTATGATAAAACTTTTTATTAAATTCAATCTCAAATGAAAACAGAATAATTGGCAAAAAAGATAATAGACTAATAAATCTCATATTAAATCCTTACAGGGATATTATTCTCTCTTAAATAGTGTTTTAATTCCATTATATCAATCTCTTTAAAGTGGAATATTGATGCAGCCAATGCAGCACTTGCTCCATGTTCAAAAGCTTCTTTTATATGTTCCATTGTTCCTGCTCCACCACTAGCAATAACTGGAATATCAACTAGATTAGATATTTTTTCTGTTATATTAAGTTCAAATCCATTTTTAGCACCATCTGTATCCATAGAAGTAAGTAGAATCTCTCCTGCCCCTCTATTATAGACTTCTTTTGCCCATTTTAAAGCATCAAGTCCTGTATCTTCTCTACCACCTTTTACAAAAACATGGTAAGAACCATCGGAAACTTTTTTTACATCAATAGCTACAACAATACATTGGCTTCCAAATCTTTTTGCACCTTCATCAATAAAATCTGGGTTTACTACAGCAGATGAATTTACAGAAACTTTATCACAACCTACATTTAGTAGTTTATATATATCATCAAGCTTTCTTATTCCCCCACCAACTGTTAAAGGTATAAATACCTCTTTTGCAACATCTTTTACTATATCAACAATTGTATCTCTGTTTTCATGGCTTGCTGTAATATCTAAAAATGTAATCTCATCAGCACCTTCGTTGTTGTATCTTTTTGCAACTTCGACAGGGTCTCCGGCATCTCTTAACCCAACAAAATTTACACCCTTTACAACTCTTCCATCTTTAACATCAAGGCATGGTATAATTCTTTTTGCAAAATAACTCAAATTAAATCCTTCAATTTTATAGTAATTATATTATCTAATTGTAAGTTAAAAGCAGATATACTCTTCATTCTAATGAAAAATAATAATATTATTAAAGCAAAAAAGAAATTTGGCCAAAACTTTTTAAAAGATGCCTCAGTACTAGATAAGATCATCCAATCGATGCCCCATAACAATAATCATATTGTAGAAATTGGGCCTGGCTTAGGTGATTTGACTCAAAAATTAGTCAAGTACAAAGATACGACTGCTTATGAAGTCGATACTGATTTAATCGGTATATTAAAGTCAAAATTTGCAATAGATATTCATAACAAGCGATTTGAACTAATCCACACTGATGTTCTAGAAGCTTGGGAAAATAAGGGCAGTTTACATAGTCAAAAATATGACTTAATAGCAAACTTACCCTATTATATTGCAACAAATATTATATTAAGAGCATTTGAAGATAAGAATTGTGAAAATATAATTGTTATGATACAAAAAGAGGTAGCTCAAAAATTTACTGCAAAAGTTAATGATAAAGAATATTCTTCTTTGTCAATTATTACTGAGCTAATTTCAAAAGAATCTAGGATACTGTTTGATGTTCCTCCTGAATCTTTTGATCCACCTCCGAAAGTTATCTCATCAATTCTTTATGTTTCAAAAAATATAGATGTAGTGTTAGATAAAAATTTCTTAAAGTTTTTAAAAGTGTGTTTTATACAACCACGTAAAAAGCTTTTTAAAAACTTATCATCAACTATTGATAAAGAACTTTTATCTAATATCTACAGTGAACTTAATTTAAAAGAGACTTTACGACCTCACGAAGTTAGCGCATCTTTGTATAGCCAAATGTATACAAAGGTAATAAATGGAAAACACAGAAATTAATCAAGAAAATAAAGTAGAGAATCAAGTTGAAAATCAAGAAAAAAATGTTGTAAAAACACAAAGTGAAGAGGCTACAGAAGCTAAGGTTTCTACAGAGAAAAGAACTTATAATAAGAGACGTAAAACTACAAGAACTAAGACAAATACAACAAAACCAAATAATCAAACAAAAAAATCGCCAACAGATTCAAACACAAACTGGATTACAGATTTAAAGAAAGCTCATAGTATAAATGAAAGATCTCATAAAAATAGATTAAATCCACATAATAAATTAAATCTATCATCTAATACGAAAATTAGAATAACTCCTTTAGGTGGTTTAGGTGAAATTGGTGGAAATATGATGGTTATAGAAACTGAAAATTGTGCTGTAATTGTTGATGTTGGTATGAGCTTTCCGGATGAAGATATGCATGGAGTTGATATCTTAATCCCTGATTTTACTTATATTAGAGATATTAAAGATAAAATTGCTGGTGTATTAATTACACATGGACATGAAGATCATATTGGTGCTATGCCTTATTTATTCAAAGAGTTACAGTTTCCAATTTATGGGACTTCTTTACCATTAGAAATGATTGGTTCTAAATTTGATGAACATAAAATGAGAGAACATAGAAAGCTTTTTAGACCAATTGAAAAAAGAGTTCCGATTAAGATAGGTGAATTTGAGATTGAGTGGATTCATATTACTCACTCTATTATTGATTCTTCATCTTTGGCAATTAAAACTGATGCTGGTACAATTATTCATACAGGTGATTTTAAAATCGATCATACTCCTATTGATGGATACCCTACAGATTTACATAGATTTGCTCATTATGGTGAAGAGGGTGTTTTATTGTTGATGTCTGATTCAACAAATTCTCACTCACAGGGTTTTACTAAGTCAGAAAAAACTGTTGGTCCAACTTTTGACAGATTGTTTGCTTCTTCAAAGGGAAGAGTTATTATGTCTACTTTCTCTTCAAATATTCATAGGGTTGCACAAGCAATTGATCATGGATTAAAATATGGAAGAAAAATCTGTGTTATTGGAAGATCTATGGAGAAAAACCTTGAGTTAGCAATGAACTTAGGTTATATAAAATTTCCTAGAGATAAATTTATCGAAGCGCATGAAGTAAATAAATATAATGACAATGAAGTTTTAATTGTAACAACTGGAAGTCAAGGTGAATCTATGAGTGCCTTATACAGAATGTCAATTCATGAACACAGACACATTAAAATTAAGCCAGGTGATCAAATCATTCTTTCTGCAAAAGCAATTCCAGGAAATGAAGCTAGCGTTTCAGGAATCATCAATCATATTTTAAAAGCAGGAGCACAAGTTGCATACCAAGATTTTAGTGAAATACATGTTTCTGGACATGCTGCACAAGAGGAACAAAAACTTATGATTAGACTTGTTAAACCTAAATTCTTTATGCCAATACATGGTGAATATAACCATGCAGTGAAACATGCAAAAACTGGAATAGATTGTGGTGTATTGGAAAGAAATACTTATATTATGAGTGATGGAGAGCAAATTGAAGTTACTCCAAAATATCTTAAAAAAGTAAGAAGTGTAAAAACTGGAAAAGTTTATATTGATAATCAATTAAATCATAAGATCTCTGATGATATTGTTATGGATAGACAAACTATGGCAAACGAAGGTGTTGTTATGATTGTAGGTCAAGTAAATGAAAATGACAGAAAAATTGAACAAAAACCTAGAGTTATGTCTTTTGGATTAGTGCCTGATAAACAAGATAGATTCTTTGCAAAAGAGATTGAGGATTTATTAGATACATTTTTGAAAAATGCAAAAGATGGGATATTTAAAAACAATAAGATACTAGAAGATGAGATTAGAAAAGTTGTTAGAAAACACTGTATTAGAAAATATAAAAAATATCCTATGATAGTTCCAACTATTTTTGTACAATAAAGGTTAGATATGGATTATAACAGTATAGCTAAAGAAGTATTACTTACAGAAGCAAAAGAGTTGAATACAGTAGCTGAATCTATCTCTTCATACGATTTTGAATCTGCTGTTGATTTGATTGTTAGTTCAAAAGGAAAATTGATTGTTACAGGTGTAGGTAAATCTGGTCTTGTAGGAGCTAAAATTGCTGCAACATTAGCAAGTACAGGTACATCATCTTTTTTTATACATCCTACAGAAGCTATGCATGGTGATTTAGGAATGATAGGTAAAGATGATATAGTATTAGCTATATCATATAGTGGAGAGAGTGAAGAGTTGATACAACTACTTCCACATCTAAAAAGATTTAATATACCAATGATTTCTATGGCAAGAAAAAAGGAATCAACACTTGGTAGATATTCTAATATTTTCTTTGATATTTCTGTTACAAAAGAGGCATGTCCTCTTGATACAGCACCAACATCATCAACAACTCTTACTATGGCTATGGGTGATGCACTTGCAGTTTGTTTAATGAAAAAAAGAGATTTTAAGAAAGAGGATTTTGCTTCATTTCACCCTGGGGGAAGTTTAGGTAAGAAACTATTTGTAAAAGTGGATGACCTTCTTAGAAAAGAAAATCTACCTATCGTTTCACGTGAAACAATTTTAAAAGATGCTATTGTAACTATGAGTGAAGGTAGACTTGGAAATGTTATAATATTGGATAATGATGGTAGAATATCTTCAGTATTAAGTGATGGAGATTTGAGAAGAGCGTTGATGAATCCAGGGTTTTCATTGGAATGCAATGTTGAAGATATTTCAACAAAAAATCCAAAAAGAATAAATGACAAAAATCTTCTGGCAAGTGATGCTCTAAAGATAATAGAGGATTACAAAATCCAACTTTTGATTGTAACAGATGAACAAGATAAATTAGTTGGAGTATTACATATACATGATTTGATTGAAGCTGGTATAAAATGAATGAAAATAATGAAGAACTTGTAAGGTTAAATAAGTTTATATCTCACAATAGTAACTTCTCAAGAAGAGAAGCAGATAAAGTAATAGAAGAGGGTAGTGTAACTGTTAATGGCAAAACAGTTACAAACCTTGCAACTAAAGTATCTGTGCACAATGATATT
This sequence comes from Halarcobacter sp., assembly GCA_050296315.1. Taxonomy (GTDB): domain Bacteria; phylum Campylobacterota; class Campylobacteria; order Campylobacterales; family Arcobacteraceae; genus Halarcobacter. The sequence goes on along the minus strand of JBNKRE010000002.1, from coordinate 211,312 downwards.
GTTAAAATTGGAAAGAAAGTTATTAAAGAGGATAAAAATAGAATGTACACAGTAATAGTGTACAATAAGCCTAAAGGGGAAATTGTAAGTAAAAATGACCCCCAAGGGAGAAGGATTATATTTGATTCTTTAGATAAGAAATATAAACACTTTATGCCAATTGGAAGACTAGATTATGCAAGTGAGGGATTAATCCTTTTAACAGATAGTGTTGATGTTGCAAATAAACTTATGAATTCTGATTTAGAAAGAATTTATAAAATAAAAGTTGATGGAGAAATTAATCCAAAAGTTGAAGAAGCTATGTTACATGGAATCGAATTAGAAGATGCAACAAATGGTGCTCATGCAAAAACAAAAATAAAATCAATGTCTTTTAAACCTTTTATTGGATATAAAATAATATCAAGTGCAGGAAACTATTCAAAATTAAAAGTTGCGATTAATGAAGGGCGAAATAGAGAACTTAGAAGGTTCTTTGGACATTTTGGATTAAACGTATTAGATTTAAAAAGATTAGAGTTTGGAGGAATCTCTTTAAATAATTTGCCTACAGGTAAAAGTAGATACCTTAGTAGAGAAGAATATAGAGATTTAAGATATTTTATAAATAATGATGAATGACTTATCAAATTATTTAAGACCACAAACTTTAGAAGAGTTTGTAGGTCAATCTCATATCATAGGGAAAAACAAACCACTTTATAAACTTATTGTAAAAAAAGAGATTCCCCATCTATTTTTTTATGGTAAACCAGGAACCGGAAAAACATCTTTAGCGAAAATCATTGCAAAATCTATAGGTAGTGATTATTTTTATTTTAATGCTACATCAATAAAAGTTGAGGATTTAAGAAAAGTATTTACTAGATATAAAGACTCTTTGATTAAACCAATTTTATTTATAGATGAAGTACATAGATTATCAAAAAATCAACAAGAAGTATTACTACCCATAATGGAAAACTATGATGCAATAATTATAGGAGCAAGTACAGAAAATCCATTTTTTACATTAACAAATGCTATTAGATCAAGATCTTTTTTATATGAATTTTTAGCATTTACAAAAGAGGATATGGAAAAGATTTTAAATAGGGCAATTACAGAGGAAAAACTACAAGTAGAAAAGGAAGCTAAAGAGTATTTAATTACTTCTAGTGGTGGAGATGCTAGGGCTATGTTAAACCTTTTAAATTTTGCAATCAAAATAGATAATCTCATTACTATTGAAACTCTAAAAGGATTAAGAACAAATGCCATTGCAGATGGCGTTAGTTCAAAAGATAGTCACTATGATTTAGCAAGTGCAATGATAAAATCTCTTAGAGGTTCAGATGTTAATGCCGCACTTTATTATTTAGCTAGATTGATTGAAGGTGGTGAAACTGTAGAGTTTATAACTAGAAGACTAGTTATCTTTGCCAGTGAAGATATAGGAAATGCAAATCCACATGCAATTAATTTAGCCGTTAGTACTATGTTAGCCACCTCTAAAATAGGTTATCCAGAAAGTAGAATTCTTTTGGGACAATGTGTAATTTATCTTGCTTCTTGTCCAAAATCAAATAGTGCATATGAAGCTATCAATAAAGCACTAAATGAAGTTAAAAATGGTAAAATCTTAAATATACCAAAACATTTAGATAGTCAACATATTGGATATAAATATCCACATGATTTTGGCGGTTGGGTGCAACAGCAATATTTAGAAGAAGAATTGAGTTTTTATAGTTCTAAAAATATTGCATATGAAAAAACTTTAAACGAATGGTTAAAAAAGATAAAAGGGGATTAATGGAGTATTATTTATGGGTATTGGTCTTTCATATAATGGCAGTTTTGTCATGGATGGCAATGCTTTTTTATCAACCAAGATTATTTGTGTATCACACAGAACATAAAGATAAAAAAGAGTTTGTTGAAGTAATCGAGATACAAGAAGAGAAAATATATAAAGTTATTGGTTTTCCTGCTATGATTGCTACTATATTAAGTGGTATAGTTATGATAATTTTACAACCTGAATTATTAAAAGGCTCATGGCTCCATGCAAAGCTACTTTTTGTCGTTATTTTAGTTGTTTATAGTTTATCTTTAGAGTATTTTAGAAAAGAATTAAAAAAGGGTAATTTCTCAAAAAAAGGTAGTTTTTTTAGGGCTTATAATGAAATACCAACAATTTTATCATTATTGATTGTAGGGTATGTTATTACAAAAACGTTCTCAATATTATTCACTGTAATTACTTTAGTTATTGGAGGATTTATTGTCTATAAAGTATTAACTAAAAAACCTAAAGAAGAGGTGGCTAAATGAGTTTTGAGAAGATATATGTATTAGATACAAATATACTGCTAGAAGATGCTACAAATATATTTAAACTAAGTGATGAAGCAAAAAATCTAATTGTGCTTCCAGAAACTGTTCTAGATGAAATAGATACAAAAAAAAGTGGTTTTGACGAGATAAATTTCCAAGCTAGAGAATTTGCAAGAATACTTGAAAATTCAGAGATTATTAGCTCAAAGAAAGAGGAAAATCATAAAATTATCAGATTAGAAGTTTTTGATAAAAAAAGTGCAATTGTTGATATTATTTCAAAAGATGAGTATGATACAAACATAAAAAATGTACCATTAAATATAATCAATGATAGAAAGATTTTAGAAATATCAAATTTTGCAAATATTTATTATAAAACTGATACAACCTTTTTATCTTTAGATATTATGGCAAGAACAAGAGCCGTATCTTTAGACATAAAAACTGACTCGTTAAATGGTTCAAATAAAGATGAATTTAATTATGAGTTTATTAAAACAGTTGAAGTAAGCTTTGAAGATACAGAGTATTTAGACAATGCTTTAATAACTGATTTTGATGAAAACTATCAACCCTATAATTTTTGTTATTGTTTTAAAGTAAAAAGCTCTGATCAAGTTATATTGGCAGCTATCCAAAATAAAAGAGTATGTCTATTAGATGAAGGAAGTTTAAGGGATCAAATAATTATTCCTTTAAATAAAGAGCAATTGTTCTTTTCCCATGGAATTTTAGCACATTATTATAATGTTTTAATAGTTGAAGCAAAAGCGGGAAGTGGTAAAACACTATTGGCATTAAGTGGAGCATTAAAACTTGTAAGACAAAAATATTTTCAAAGAATTATATATATTAGAAACTCAATAGAATCACTTGATAAAGGTGAAGATGTTGGATATCTTCCTGGTCTTGAGGAAAAATTTAGAATTTATAATCACCCTTTGATGGATAGTTTGGATTATATCATTAGAAGTGAATATAAAAAGAAACACTCAAACAAAAAAAGTGCAGAAAACTTTACTGAACTAGATGATAAAGAGGTTAGTTTAAGAGTTGAACAACTAATACAAAACTATTCAATAGAAACTATGTGGGTAGGAGAGATGAGAGGTCGGACTTTATCAAATGCATTTGTTATTATTGATGAAGCACAAAATATGTCAAATAAAACTATGCAAATGGTATTATCAAGAATAGATAATACATGTAAAGTTGTTATTTTAGGAAGTAATAAACAAATTGACAATTTTTATGTAAATAAATATACGAACTCTTTAACAACACTTTTAAAATCTACTAAAACAAGTAATGAACTTGTAAAAGTATTTGCTATAAAACTTCAAAAGGTTTTAAGAGGTCCAATTACTGAGTGGGCTGAACAAATATTCTCAAAAAAATAGTAAATATAAAAATAAACTTCAATTTAATAAAATTTTGATACCTTTACATATATAAATATGTAAAGGTATACACAATGAAAATCGTATTTTTAGATAGAGATACTTTAGGAAAAGATATCTCTTTAGAGAGATTTAAAGAGTTAGGAGAATTGATAGTTTATGAAACTACAACCCCAAGAGAAACTCTAAATAGAGTAAAAGAAGCAGATATTGTTGTGACAAATAAAGTTGTAATAGATAAATATATTATGGAAAATTCTAATATAAAGCTAATTTGTGTTGCAGCAACTGGAACAAACAATATTGATATACAAGAGGCAAAAAATAGAGAGATTGAAGTTAAAAATGTAGCAGGCTATTCAACTTCAAGTGTTGCACAAGTTACATTTACTCTTGTATTAGATTTGATTCATAAAATAGATTATTACAAAAATATTGTATCAACTGGGCAATGGAGTCAATCTACTATATTCACAAATTTAGACAAACCATTTTTTGAATTAGAGAACAAAAACTGGGGAATAATTGGTTTAGGTTCAATTGGAACAAAAGTTGCAAATATTGCTAAAAGCTTTGGTTGTAATGTAAACTATTATTCAACTAGTGGTACAAATCAAAATGATAATTTTAAACAAGTGTCATTGGATGAATTAGTAAAAAAATCTGATATAATATCAATACATGCACCATTAAATGAAAACACTTTAAATTTGTTAAATATTACAAATTTAAATCAAATTAAAGATGGAGCCATTTTAGTTAATACTGGACGTGGTGGAATTATAAATGAAAAAGATTTAGCAACAATAATTGATTCAAAAGAGCTTTATTGTGGGCTAGATGTTTTAAATGAGGAACCTATAAAAGAAGACAATCCTCTACTTAAAGTTAGTAATAAAGATAGAATTATAATTGTACCACATATAGGTTGGGCATCAATTGAAGCTAGAAATAGACTTTTAGATGGTGTTTATAAAAACATATTACAATACATATCTTAATATGTATTTAAATTTGTATAGGAATAAAAATGAATCTACTACAGTACACATCAGAAGAGATGTATTCATCAACTGATTTAATCAGAAAAAGTAAAATGATTTTTGAAAAGCTTCAAAAAAAGAAGATTGAAAAAGCAATAATATTAAGGGATGGAAAACCAGGGTTTATGTTACTTGATTTTGAAACATATGAAAAACTTATGACTGAGTATATCTCTTTAAAAGAGTCTTTAGACAAAAAAGATAATAAAAAAAGTTCAATAAAAAATGATACAAATCTAGTAGAATTAGAAAATGATATACAAAATAAAACAGAATCAATCACTCAAGTTGAAGAGTTGACTGATGAAGATTTAGAAAGTGCTTTACAAGAGATTGATAACTTAGATTTATCAGCACTTGAAAATGATGAAATTAAAGAAGAAAAACCATTAAAAGAGTTTTGGGAATAAAAAAATGATAGATATAATTGTTGTAGGATCAGGTGGTGCAGGTTTAAGTGCAGCATTAAATGGGAAAAAAGAGGGAAAAAAAGTTTTAGTTATCTCTAAAACTTACCCAACACATTCTCAAACTTGTCAAGCACAAGGTGGAATAAATGCTGTATTAAGTAGCACAAAAGATGATAGTATAGAAAACTATTTCAATGATACCTATAAAGCTTCTCATAAACTTGGCAAAAAAGAGCATATAGAATTCTTCTGTGCTAATTCTGCAGATACTATAACTTGGCTAGATTCTATTGCTGTTGCATTTAGTAGAGATGAAAATGGTAATATTTCTCAAAGAAAATTTGGAGGCACCAAAGCTAAAAGAACTTGCTATAGTTCAGATTATACGGGGCTTAAAATTTTGCACACTTTATATGACCAATGCTTAAAAGAGAATATTTCATTTCAAGACGAATCAATGTTATTGGATTTAGTTGTAGAAAATAATATTGTAAAAGGTGTAATTGTTTATAACCTATTAACAGGTGAGGTTGAGCAAATTCAATCAAAGACAGTAATCTTAGCTGGTGGCGGATATGCCGGAGTATATACCGGTTTTACAACTAATTCATATGCTACAACAGGTGATTGTATTGCTATTGCATATAAAGTAGGGGCTAAAGTATCAAATATGGAGTTCGTACAGTTTCATCCAACGGCACTTGAAAACAAAAATATACTTATAAGTGAAAGTGCTAGAGGTGAGGGTGGATATTTAGTTGATGAAGATGAAAATAGATTCATAGATGAACTAAAACCACGTGATGAAGTAGCGAGAGCCATTTTTACAAAAAATTTAGAAGGGAAAAAAGTTTATTTAGATTTGCGACATTTAGGATTAGATAAAATCAATGAAGCTATGCCTCAAGAAAGAAGATTGGTTCAAGAGTTTATGAAACTAAATATGGAGAGTGATTTAATACCAATAAATCCCTCAGCCCATTATAGTATGGGTGGAATTTTAACAAACCTTAATACACAAACTTCAATAAAAAATCTATATGCTTGTGGAGAGTGTTCACAAAGTGGAGTTCATGGGGCAAATAGGTTAGGTGGAAACTCTTTGTTAGAGATTGTTATGTTTGGAAAAGTTGCAGGAGAAGAGGCTTCAAAAATTATAGAAGAAGATTTTAAAGAGACTTCTAGTGATAAATTAGAACAAATAAAAAAGAAAATAGAAAATTTATTTGAAAGTGATAATTATATAGATTTTTATAGTATAAAAAAAGAGCTTGGAAGATTGATGTTTGAAAATGTAGGTTTATTTAGGGAAGAGGAAAAATTAAAAACAGCATTAGATAAAATAGAACAATTTAAAAAGAGTATTAAAAATATTGGAATAAAAGATAAAAATAGAATTTATAATAAAAACTTGACTGATTATTTAGAACTTGAAAATATGTTGATAGTTTCACAAATGATTGTAACTTCTGCCTTAAATAGAAAAGAGAGCAGGGGTGCTCATTATAGAGTAGATTTTAAAGATGAAGATGAAAGTTTTGATAAAAATAGTATTTTACTTTTTGAAAATAGTTTACAAAATTTCTTTTTTGAGGAGATAAAATGAAAATCAATATAAAAAGATATGATTCAAGTATAAATATTGAAGCTATTATTCAAACTTTTCAAGTTAGTCATAATGAAACTATTTTAAACTCTTTAATTGAAGTAAAAACAAAAATAGATAATACCTTAAACTTTAGATGTGGCTGTAAAACAGGTGTTTGTGGAAGCTGTGCAATTAGAGTAAATGGAGTTGAAAGGCTTGCCTGTAAAACTCACCTAAATGATAATGATTTAATTGAACCTATAAAAAATACAATAGTTATAAGAGATTTAGTAGTTGATTTATCACATGAATCAAAACTATTAAAAAATACAAAAACATATCTACATGAAAAAAGTAGAGAAAAAATTGAAACAAAAGATGAAAAATTAATAGATATTCAAAGTAATTGTATACTTTGTCAAAGTTGTTTTAGTTCTTGTCCTGTTTATGAAGTAAATGAGCAGTTTTTAGGACCATATGCGCTTACAAGAGCTTTGAGATATGTAAACGATAAAAAAGAAGCAAAAACAAGTGAAGTAATATCCTCAGTTCAAGACAATGGAGTATGGGATTGTACTTTATGTGGAAATTGTACTGTAGTTTGTCCTCAATTTATAGATCCAAAAACAGATATAATGAATCTTAGAATGAAATCTGTTCAAGCAGGTTTTGAAGATAAATCTTTACAAAACTATTCTGGGGGATTTGATACAGGATTTGACCCACTTGGAGGTTTTAATCCAAATGGGTTTTAAATAAAAAGATGTTAGATATTATCTTTTAGATATAAATAATCTGACATTTTAGACCATTCTCTTATTTTTTTCATGTAAGCGTCTTGATGGTCTAGAACCTCTTTTAATTCAGGAGATTTTTTTGACATTTCTGCTCTTAACTCTTGATTAGCTTTTTTCATAGCATCCATAATCTCTTTTGAAAAAGTTTTAACTTGAATATTTGGATACTCTTTTTTCATCTTTTGCCATGCTGTTGCATTCATATCGTAGTTTTGCACATACATATCATATGCACTTAATCTCATAGCTGTGATTAATATTTTTTGTAAATCTTTTGGAAGTTTATTAAAACTTCTTTTATTTACTAAAAATTGCATTTCAGATGCTGGTTCATGCCAACCTGTATAGTAGTATGGAGCTATTTTATGAAAACCCATTTTGATATCCATAGATGGTCCAACCCATTCTAAGGCATCTATACTATTTCTATCTAATGCAGTATAAAGTTCACCAGGAGCGATATTTGTAACTTGAACACCTAGTTTTGCCATAATTTCACCTGCAAAACCTGGGATTCTCATCTTTAGACCTTTTAAGTCATCTAAAGTTTTAATCTCTTTTTTAAACCATCCACCCATTTGAACACCAGTACTTCCGCCAGGAAAAGATAATACTTTGTGTTTTGCATAAACTTTTTGCATAAGTTCTAATCCACCTGCATAGTAAAACCATGCATATTGTTCAGGTGCAGTTAAACCAAAAGGCATAGATGTAAAAGGAAGAGTAGCTATATCTTTACCTTTCCAATAATAAGAAGCAGTATGTCCTAAATCATACTGACCACCTTTAACCATATCTAGAATACCAAGAGGTGATTTATGTTTGTTTGCAGCATCAACTTTAATTTGAAGCCTACCATTTGATAATTCCCCAGCTAATACAGCCATATTTTTTGCAGCATCGAATAATGGAGATAAAGTTGGTCCCCAAGTTGTTGCCAAATTTAGTTTATATACTTTTTGAGAAGCAAATAAACTAGATGTCAAAAGTAGTGCTAAAAACAGAATCTTGAAATTTGATTTCATATACTTATCCTTATGTAAAATTAATAATCTGTGATTTTATAATATAAGAAATTAGAATACTATGAAAGAGAGTTATTTTAAAGATAATATTTTATTTACCTTCGATATCAAAGAGGAAGAATCTATTTGAGTATTAGATAATATTTGCTCTTTTTGAATCTTCTTAAATTGTATAAGCATATCTAAATCATTTAAAGTTATATTATTAACTTTACAATATGAACCAAGCTTTAATAACTCTAGTAACTGAGGATTATTTAGTTTATACCCCTTTATAGTTGACTCTGATTTATTAATTAGATTTGCAATCTCTTTATATTTTATTTTTGCCACTTTATAAACCTAATAGTATTTATTTTAATACTTTTATTAAAAAATGTATTATATATAATACTATATGTAAAATATGAATTTTATAAAATAAAGTTTTAAATATAGTAATATAAAGAAAAATAAGTAATTTTGAAGGTTAAAAAAACATTATCCTCCTTCTCTAAGAAAAGAGAAGGATATATATATGTTTATTGATTACATACAAAAAATTATAATGGTGAATCAAATATTACAATTGGTTCACATACTAATTCTTGAGAGGTTCTGATAGAAGATTTTTTAATTGTATTATAATTTGAGATATCACTAGAAACATGTATATTAATTGTATCCATATCAATAAGATTTTCATCATCAGTAACTGTTAATGTAATTGTATGTGAGCCAATGGTAAAATCAGACTTAGAAAAGATAACTTCATTAGATAATACTTTATTCCCTTCTTTCCATTCATAACTGATGATTGTACCATCTTGATCTGTAGAATCACTTGCATCAAGTGTAACAGATGTTCCAACTGTTGTTACATTTGCATTTGCATCTGGAAAGCTTTTATCAGGAACAAGTTGAGGTATAATACATGTTTTAGCGTAGAAATCCAAGGTAACTGAACCTAAAATTGATGTTGCATACTCAGTATTATTTAGTCCAGCTTCTGCAAAAGCTAAACCTACAAGGGTTTTAAGATTTAGTATCTCCTTATCATAACTTAATGCACCATTAATCAAAGCTAAAATCAAAGATTTTAATGGAACAGTTGAACCCTCTCCTGTAGTCCAATAAATTACTCCATCGTCATCCTTAGTAACAGTTCTATTAAATAGATTTTCATACATTTTAATAATTGTATCTTCTCTACTTAAACCTGAATATATAGAGTTTGCCTCAGGACTTAATAACATTGCTTGTGCAATATCTTCAATATCATCAAGTTCTGTAGAAACTTCAGCTGACTTATCCCAATAAGCTAGACCATCTGCATCTGAAGCCCTATTAAATGTAGCAACATAAAGTTCAGCTATATCCTTTTTTGTAGCTGCAAATGATAAATCACTTAACATAAGAAATAAACATATTATTGTAAATCCTTTGTATTTAAACATTTAAAATCCTTTTATAATTAAATTGATTATACATTATATAATTAATTAATTAAATTTTTAATGAATTAATTATTTTGAAATAGATATAAAATAATAGAGTTTGTAAACAAATAGTTAATCTTGATAATAAAAAAATAAAAATTATGGTGACCATGATTGGACTTGAACCAACGACAACCACGATGTCAAGAAAGTTAGTATACCATAAAATGGGAATTTAATAAAGGTGTTGACCGATAACATATGATACTCTTGGACAACATATGGACAATTGTCCATACTCAAAAACTACTAATATCTCCAATCTTCATAATCTTATTTATATAATCATTTCCTGGAATATCATCTTCCTCATCACTCACTCCAAATATACTTTTTTCTTCCTCTGCTGTCTCTTTTTCTTTAATTTCTTTTATTGATTCCATCGTTGAAATATTATAAATATCTACCGCAGATAATGCAACTTGACCAAGACTATTAATTCCTCCAGTTGAAAAGTACATAGCAATTATCTCATCAAATGACATTTCAGCTATTTGCATAGCTGCAAATTGATTAGCTTGTTGCCCTGTTGCTGTTCCAGCAGTATCAAGAATAGCTTGTTCAGCAATTTTATCTTTTACTGTTCCTTGTATTGCACCATACATAGATATTAATAATCCAATGATTTGTAAAGCTTTGATTCCAAATGTACTACCTAAAGATGCCATAGTTCCACCAACTTGTAAAAGTGCAGCAGCACTACCACTATAACCCATAAGCATAGGTAAGAAATAAGACAAAACAAATGCAAAAACTGGCATAGCTCCAATATACCAATAGTTAGATTCATGTACATAAAGCTCATATTGGTTATCCCATTTGTCTATAAAATCCCATTTGTTTTGAACTAAAGAGCCATCATCTTGATAACAAAGGGGCAAGTACATTACTTTTGCAGGTTCATTTACATAAGTGTAGTTCATATCATCACCATTAGCAATTGCATAGGTATAAGGGGGATGTATTTGGATACAAGTTCCATCATTAAAAATATAAATATTACTTGTTTCATCGCCTAAAGATAATTGATAATTGATACTATCCCATCCACCCGAACTATTTAAAGTAGGTATTGTATAAGGAATATCTGTTTCAGTATGTACAACAGTTCCAAGTTGTGAAAAATCTACTTGATAGTATTGTGTATAACCATGATCCGCAGTCAAATTAACATAATCTATAGTTAAAAAACTAGCAGCAGTTTGACTGATATTTAAATTTATTGTTTCAACAATAAATCCATTTAGATATGTTACCAATTGCGTATCAATAAATGATGATACAGTTGTAATAGTTTGTTGAGTATAAGTTTGTTCTTGATTGTTTTCATCAAGATAAACACTTTCAGTAGTTCCAGCATCTGGTATTGTATAACTTGATGTATCAGTATCATAATTTGTATCAGATAATATATTTCCATTTTCAGGATCATATGTAATTGTTCTTACATTTATATTGCTCCCCTCTAAAGTATATATAACTCTACTTGTTAATTGTGATAAAGTATTATAATTGTTTTCAGTTGTAATATATCTATAAATATCTTCCAAACTAATAGAATCTACGATTTGATTTCCCTCTGGAGCGTATTCATACTCTTGTATAGTATTTTCATAATATATAGTAGTATTACCAATTTCTACATCATATTCAGAAGATAAAATATACCACCCCGTCATATCATGACTTGTTACAAAATCCTCTTCTACAGCTTTTGGTTTGATTTGACATGTATCATGATATATGCCATCGCTAGGATCACCACTATATTGAACATTTGGATTTTGACCGATAAAAAGTTGATTAAGACCAAGAGCCATTAAATCATCTTTATAATATTTTATTTTAGAGGGTGATTTAATATTCCAATATTTGATAGGTTTAACTTGCCTACTATTATATGTAAATTCATAATCTACAAAATTTACTCTTTGAGGGATTAGGCTAGTATCTATAGTGGATGTACTATCATCGTAGCTATCTACAGAAATAGTAAATCCAGTACCATTTGCTTTAAGCTGGTCTTTATGCCAAAGTTGTGTATGTAGTAGGTTTAAAGTTTTTCCATATGTAACAGTCATTGAGATAGCTGCATTTTTTGCAGATTCAAATAAATCATCATTTTCTAGGATTAATTGTTTTATCTTCATAATTAACTTGTAATTGCATTTAAAGCATTTTTAACTTCATCAGTTAATCCACTTGGTGCAGATAGAGATGAACTTAATCCGAACATTGATGCGTATTGTGAATAAAACTTAGCTTTTTCAATTTTCTTTTGATCATCAAATGCTGTTTTTTGTCTGCCTTTTAATAAAGCATCAGCAGCAGCAACAGATATTTGAGTATCTATTAATCCACCTACTTTATTTCTCATGATCTCACTATTCTTTTGTTCATTCATAAAATTTATTTTTGCTGTAGATTCATTATCCTTTCTTGTAGTCTCTGCAATAACCTCTAATTCTTGTTTTCCTACAAATGAGGTTTCTGCATTTAGTTTAGCAATTTGTGCATCTGTTAAACTTTGTTCAATCACACTACTAGCACTAACTTGCATTGCTGTAGTTATTACATTACTAAGTACATTTGCTCTATCACTTTGACTTAAAGACAAATCATTTACATAGGTATCTATAGTAGTTTTCGCTTTATCCATCAAAGTATCATAAATATTACCTATTTCAGAAGTATTAATTGCCATTACTCAACCTTTCTCTCTCTATATTCATCATGTTTTAACATCCAAGATAACCACTCGGCTCTATTTTCACCATCAATACCATTTATCATGTCTAATTTATGCATTTGTCTATACCAAACACTATCTAACATCTCAACCGATGCACTATCAAAATCTCCATTTTTAAGATATTCTATAGTTTTTTTAAATTTTTGAAATCTGGTCCACCCAAGTTGATAAGCCATATTTATAATTACAGATTGTCTTAAAAAAGAAAGTTTATTAAACCAAGAATAAGTGAGTCTAAGTTTACTTTTTATCTTGTTTACTTTCATTTCAAGAACTACTAAACTCTCATCTTCTTCTATCGAAGTAAAGCCATGCCCAAAAGTATAAGGCATACCCCCACTTAAAGGATCTGGATAAGGCATACTTTCAAACCCTTCACATATAGCTATCATATTTGTTGCATCTAACATCTTAATCCTTCTTACAATCAACTTTTAAAATCTTCTTGATATATTGCTCTATAATTCGCTCAATCAACACTAAACCTCTAGTTCCCATATGAGAAGTTATACCAACTAAACCAGCTATTAACCAATCATCAAACCCAGCACTTTTACAAATAAAATAAGTGGTAATACCTATAAAAAAAGAGATAACTAAATCCCCTACCAATTCAGTTATAGAAAACCTTTCATAAGTTCCCTCTTTTAATTTTCTTACATAACCAACTAAACCACCAAGAATTGATAAACTTGCTACCCATACAAAGGCTATGATATGTTTATTGATTATAATTGAAAGTGTTTCTAGCATAATTTACCACCAACAAATCATATACATTTTATTTTCAAAGAAGTAAGGTCTATCAAAACAACCTCTTCTTACTTTCCCGATTGAGCATCTTGTATAATTGCTCTAGCTTCATCAACTCTATTTGCTATATCATCAAGCTCTTTTAGTTTAGTCATTGCATTTACTGGAATCAAATCACTATTTGCAACTACAATCTCTTTACCCACAAGATAGACACCCTCTACGATTTTAACTCCACTATCTATAGCTTCTTTACTGTACTCTTTGCCAGTAATAACTCCAACGTAAACAGTAGTTGTTACAGGTGAACCATCAGCATTGTAAATAACATTACCTGATTCATCTTTTTGAACTACCATCTTTTCAACACATCCACTTAATAACATAGAACCAAGAGCAACAGCTCCAATTACCATTAAACTAACTAACTTTTTCATTTTATACCTCTTCGTATGTCATATCAAAAATATCTTTTTTACAAGGGTAAGATTCCCCTTTAACACCAATAATCAGCATATCATCTCTTGTCATTTTATGGTCTCCCTCAAGAGTATTTATTAAATAAGTATTATCATCTTCATGGGTTATAGCTCTACCATTTATTTTAAAACTCCAAGGCATACCATTAGTTAAGTTTTCTTCACCGATTTGTTTTTTCCCGTATTCAACCATTTCATCAAATGTCATAGCATCAATAACAACTGGTTTTTTTCTAAATTTTCTCATACTAACTTTTCTCCATTCCATTTATTTTGATTTTCTGTAACATCATTCCAAATCTTATTTTCACTAGACCATTTAAACAATCTAACAAATTTTCTATTTTTTAAAATCTCATCATCACTATGACTAACCTTATTTATTTTCTCTTGATACCATCTAAATGGATAGCCAAATAAAATAGTAGCTCCAGAGTGATAACAAGCTACAAAAATATTAAATCCCTCTTGTAACTTTCTTACCACTTTTTTATCACTATATTTTGTAGTAAGTTTAAATAACAACCTCAAACCATGATAAAGCTCAATATTTGATTTGATAAATCCTAAAAATTCAGCTCCAAACCAACCATCATGATTACGACAAATAATAGTTTTATCACCACCTCTTTTTAAAATAGATTTAGAACACTTATCGTATTCAAAACCAATATTTATAAAAGTAGCTGTTTCATTATCTTTATGCACATAAATTGAAATATCTTGACTAACATATTCATCACCACCAATAAACTTATCATCAGGTGTAATATTAATCTCCCCGTTAAGATCATAAAATCCATGTTTAGGTTTTATATTTTTTAATAGATTCAAATTTATTCCTTTTTTTATCTCGGATTAGATGCATCTTTAAACATTAAAATATATAAATATATTTTGATAATTTTATTTTTTATCCATCTATAAATAAACATAATTAATCCTTTCAAAAAGAGTGTAGAAATTCGCAAAAAAACTACACTCATAACTTAAAACATTAAGGACTACGGTAAAACGAAGTGTTGCTATCTTCTCCCTGTAGTCTTACCAACTAATCGCATCTAATGCTGTTATAGCTTCTGCTTCACTTGTAAAACTTTCAATAGCAATAGCTTTAATTGCATCCCTTAAATAAACAGCTTGTCTCTCTGTTTTTGATACAAAATCTGCTTTTGCATCAACTGCAACTGCAATTTCATTTCTAACTGTTGTTATCTCTGCTTCTGTTGGAGTTGTATTACCAAGCATTGCTAAATCTGCTTTAGCTAATTTTGTCAAGTAATATGTACTAGATAAAGGAACTGCTGCATCATCAATAACCAAAGCACTCTCTTTTGCTTTATCCTTGAAAGAATCTTGTTCAATTTCAGGATATTGAGCTAAGTAAAACTTATATTGTTCATTGAAGTAAGCATTTAAAGCATTAATCTTACTTGTTTTTAAATCTTCTAAAGTTGGTAAACTTTGTGCTTCTCTTTGAGCTTTAATAGTTTCCCAATCAACTACTAAAGCAAATGTATTATTTACTTCATCATATTCGTAAAGGTCTATATCCTCTACAAAATCAAAATTTGTAATGATATATCCCTCATTTTGTTGCATGAACTCTTGTTCATTTGTTGCACTAGAAATATTGATAATATTTACTATCTTATTATCTTTATTTAATTCTACTAACATTAGTTATTCTCCTCTTCTATTATAAAATCATACGTTACGGAGCAACTATAAGGAAGGAAACTATAGTCTTCAATTTCTATTTGAACTATTCCATTATCAATAAAAGGTGTGTCAATAGAATCACTAAAATCAGGAGACCATACATAAGTATATGCGAAGTCATTTAAATTTCCAGAACTAGCGGAAGCAACTTCAACACCATTGACAATTACATTAGTGTTCATCCATGTTGAAGCATTATGAGCTGGTACAGATGCCGAAGCAGATACAGAAAGTATCTTGTATCTTTTGTTCAAAGAACCCGTAAAAATTGTTGTTGTGGAAATACCTATTTTCGTTCCTTGAACTCTGATAAGCTTTCTTCCAGTTGGGTCTGGTAGGTTAGTTAATTGACTTCCATCACCATCTGGGGCAAGAACTTTAGTTCCTATATCTGCTTCTTTTAATAATTCAATCCAATTTCCCCATGCTCCACCTACTTTAGTTCTAATAAATCTTCTAGGAATTATTTGTGTTAATTGTGTAGCAATTTGCATACAATAAGCAGTTGGATCTTGAGAATGTGTAAATACCTCAAGGTAAAACCAACCAACTAAAGGAGCGTTAAAAGTAGATGCATTTGTAACACTTAGATTATAAAATCCACTTGTAGTTAATGTGTTAAAGTCTGTATCTGCATTTTTTAGATTAACGGTATCAAAACTAATTTTAGATGCATGAATAGCACCTGTAAATGTTGCACCACTGAGATTTGCTTTACTTGCTAAAGCATCAACTAATCCAGCAATATTAGAAATACCTAAAGCATCTAAATCACTTCTATTTTGTTTAATATAGTTTACTAACTCTTGTATCTCATCTAAAGTTGTATCGTCACTTGTTAAAATAGTATTGATATTATCAATCAATCCTTTTAATATAGGACCTTGACTAGCGGCTAAAACACTATTATCATCTGTACTAGTAAGAGTACTTACTATAGATGACTTATTTATTTTAGTATTTAAACTAGTGTTTACATCAACTGTATTAGCTTTTAGATTTAAAGCTGTTTGTGTAGCTGTACTAATTGGCTTATCCATATCTGCTGTATTATCAACATTACCTAGTCCAATATCTGATGCAGTAGGTATTGCACCATTTACAACATTAAAAGTGCTTGTACTTGAATCAGTATAAGTAATGGTATATGTATCAGTTTCCCCAGCAACACCAGCACCAGCACCACCAGTAGAAGATGTAAAATCTATACTTGAAATTCCTACACCAGTTTCCCCCTGACCGAATGGAGAACCTATAGACCAGTTATTCTCATTTATAGATGACAGTTTGAAATAAATCTTATTTGGACTTTCATTTGTACTAAGATAAGTAAATCCAAATGGTTGATTATTATAACTTGCTCTATCTTCTATAGTTCCTATTGCATCAACTGAAAAAGCTTCCCCTCTATCTCCTTTTGCTCCTTGTGGAATTCCAAAAGTTAATAATCCAGTTGAACTATTATAAGATACAGTAGCAGAACTACCAGCAATTAAAGTAACTGCAAGTGTACTTAGATTTACAAGCTCATTTCTAATAGCTTTCGCTTCTTCTGATTTTGTTATTGTAGTCTGTGCATTTGCAAAAGCATTTTGAATATCTAATATATTTGTAGCATTTAAATTTATTGAAGCTAAATTTGCTACTACAGTATTTATGTCTGCTTCATTAGATGCAACATTATTAATATTTGTTTCATTGTTTGCAACTGCATCAATATTTGTTTTATTGTTTGCAACTGCATTTATACTATTAATATTTGTAGAAACAGAATTAATATTTGTTTCATTGTTTGCAACTGCATCAATATTTGTTTTATTGGCTACTACAGAATTAATATTATTTTCATTAGCACTTACATCATCAATATTTGTTTTATTTGCATTTACTTTTACAATTTCACTATCTACACCTAAATTTAAATCATCAGCAACAGTATTTATATTTGCTTCATTAAGATTTACAGAATTGATATTATCAAGGTTTGCATGAACTTCTAAAAGAGCAGTTATGTTATCGTGAATATCTTGGATTTTTGCTCTAACATCATAAAGATATTGGATTTCATCTTCTTTATCTGATAATGCAATAATCTTATCAATATTTTCTCCAAGAGCAATAATATCCCCTACTCTGTTAGCTAAAACTTGAAGTGCAGAGGTAGTTTTAGTCCAGTAGTAAGAAGGGTTATACTCGATAGGAGAACCACCATTATAATATTCTAAAGTTATTCTATCTATATTACAAGCACTTCCATCTGTATCTCTAATTCTTAACATAGTAGGCAGTTCTGCAATAGTTTCATTAATAACATCAATTTCATAATTTACTATATGTAACTGTGGATTTGCTTCATTTGCATTGTATGCTTCTATCCCATTAATAAATTTAGTGTATAATCCAGTATAAGAAACAACTTCATCTACAACTGTATCTCCTATTTCATTTATAGCTGTAAAATCTATTTTATGAGTGATACCATTATTTAAAACAAGAGTTATAGATTTGTAACTACACTCTGTTTCTTCACTTAAATTGTTTAGTGCAATATCTATATCTATTTTTCTATTACCTAGATAGTTACCTTTACTTAAATCGTTATTGATTAATGATAAGTCCATATCAGCAAGAGTTTCTAGCCTAGCAACTATATCATCATCAAAAAGCTCACTAGCTTCTAAAATAGCTGGTAGTTTAATTCTTATTTCTTTTAATGTATCTAAAAAAGTTGCAGTCATATTCTATCCTATCGTTCTATTAATATTTTGTATTGGTTCTATACTATTGATATAATTAACAAGTAATCTATCTAATGCTTTTGCATCATCAACATTTAAAGATGTATCATCTTCATATGCTACAAGTCTCATAACCATGTCGTACTCATCAGTACACATATCTTTCATCTCACCATTTTCTAAAAAATCATCAAGAAGTTCAAGAAATTTGTCTGTAAAAATAATATATTCAACACTATTGCGAATCTCTATAGTATAGGGTTGTCTTTCACTAAAAAGATTTTGTAAAGTGTTATAGCAATTAGCAGTCAGCATTCACATCCTTTAATATTGTTTGAGCTTCCATAATTTTGTAGTTATATGATGTTATAAGCTCAATCGCTTTTTGCTCAAAATATGGTGGTTTTATTTTGGACAAAAAACTTGCTATATAATAAGCTACTGCAAAACCTAACTCATCATCTATATCCAAAGTATCTGCATCATTTACAGGCAACTTTGCTTTTCTTAAGTAGACACCATCCCCAACTTGCCTAAGTATTGAAAAATCTTTACTATTTGTAGTTAGCTTTAGAGGTACACATTTATTGCATATTTCTATGTAAGCTAAACCTAATAAAGGTTTAAAACCTGTATCATCTGGTATTTTTGTATCACCAAATAAAAGTGAAGTAGTAAGCGTTTTCAAATCTGCATAAGTCATATAATCCCCTTAGCTTAATCAAAAGCACTAAAAAATAGTGCTTTTTGTTAAACTAAGCTTTAAGCCCAACACCTGCTGCAAATGCATATGCATTGTTAACTTCAAGAGTCATATCAGAATAATATCTATATAGATCAGCTGTCTCTGTAGATTTTGGCTCTGATTTTTGAGTTGGTGTTAAATACGATTTCCCTGCATAAGAGAAGTTACCAATAAGAAGGACATCATCAAGTCCATTGTCTGCATTAAACTCTGGTAAATAGTGAAGTCTTGCTTTCCCAAATTGAGTTACAATAGTTTCAACTTTGTATCCAATTTCAGTATCTTTCATATCTGTTCTTCTAGTATCAGAATACATATCGCCAATACCCTCTGTTAAATCTGCACCAGCATATAAGTCAAATGCTCCTCCAGATGGTTTAACTCCATAATCAGTCATTTTTCTAATTAACTCATTGATATATTTTTTATCAATAGTTTGTGCCGTACCCGTCCAATCACCAACACTATCAAATGCTTTGATATTCCCTAACCATTTGTTAGACCAACTAGTTAAGTCTCTAAAGTTAGCTGTATTGATGTCTGCTTGTGACAATCCTGTATTTGCTAAGAAGTGGAAAATCCCTGCCATCTGTGATGCATCTGCTGGATTGTCTCCTGCACCACTTCTAAAAATAGGAGCTGCAATTAATGACATTCTTGCTGCAAGTGTTGCATCTAAATCTAATGGTGTTCTTACATAGTTTCCGTTTCCATCATCTGTGATTACTGCTCTACCAACACCTAGGAAAGCATCTTGCATTGATTTTTTATGAGTCATAACTAAGTCTCTAATTAGTAATGCTTGCTCTGAATCACCATAAGTCTTAGTATCTTTAGCAGCATATGAAATCCAATCTTCATGTTTGAAAATCTCTGTTGCATTGTCTAATCTTTGAGTTGTTGGTCTTGTTCCACCATTGAATCCAGAAACCTCTGCATATGGTTTTCTATCTGATTCTGCTACTTTTCTAAAAAGAAAAGAGTGTTTGTTTTGAGTTGCTGCTTTTTTAGTTGCAAACTTTGATAAAAAGGGTACTTCTTCCCTTCCAATATGTTCAATCTTATCAACAACTGACTGTCTATCTTGTGGTCTGCTAGTACCTTGAAGTGTATCTTCTACGTATGATGTACCTGTTCTACCATTTGTTAACATCTTGTGTTCCTTTTATTGTGTTATTCAGGAACAAGAATATTTTTTTCTGGCGATAAAAAAGAGGTACATTTTTATCAATTTAGGATTTTTGAGGATTTATTTGAGGATTTATTTGAGGATTTATTTGAGGATTTATTTGAGGATTTATTTGAGGATTTATTTGAGGATTATTTTGAAGTGTTGATGTGAGGAGTTGGTTGTAATTAACAAAGTAGGCTAAATGCCTACTTTAATCTTTCTCTTAAGACTTTTTTCTTTTGATTTTGCTTATCATAGGTAAGGGTATTTATACCAATACTATTTAGTAGTTCTTGAACTGTATTTCTTGGCTGTATTACAGGATGTTTTTTTCTTTTATTCTTAGATAACAATGCACTCTCTGTTGCATTCCAAACCTTATCAATTGCATCTGGAGTTATTTGTTGTGTTGCATACTTCCCAATATCATATGCTTTTCTTGCCCCATCATTATAAGTGATTTTCCCACCATAATAAAGGTTTTGATTATTCAATACCTCATACCCACCTTTCCATGCTCCACCATTAGTTAGGTTTCTTACAAAGTCCATTGGGCTTAATATTTCATTGTGTGGCATCCATCTATCAACTTTTAAAGTGGTAACCTCTTTCCCATCTTTGTATATTGGGATTCTTTTCATTGAAAAATTTTGTTGTGGAATATCTTTTTTATCATATGGATCAATCCCAAATGCTTTATTTATTCCATACATAGCACCTAAAATTGCTAATGCTCTTTCTGGTCTTTCCTTGAATTGCCTAAGAATTATTGGTGTTGAGTAATAGGTCCAACTGATAAAAGGAGTTAACATAGATTTTCTACCAAACCTTGCAACTCTACTCATTGGTTTTGTATAATCAGGAATTGTATTGTTAACTTGCTTTATTGCATCATCAAAGTTTTTACCATTATCCATTAATGATTTTAGTAAACTAAATCTCATAATGTTATCTTCACCTTGATAGTAATTACTTGTTACTTCATCAATTTTCTGGAGACCTTTTAATTTAGCTTTTTTCTTTGCAGGGTTTATATATTGCCCTAAAATATCATTTAGTTTACTTCTACCAAATAATCCTGCTTTTTCTGCTTGAATATATAATTGTAAATCTTCATCAAGAGACAATGCTTTTAATTTATTTGCTTCCTCTTTAGTTAATCCAACAAGAGTCTTTGCAGTTAATGTTCTAAACTCACCAAGTTTCCTGTGAGCCATTGCACCTTTTGTTGCATTAATGATTGCTTTGTTTGGATTAACCCCTTCCATGAATTGCATAGTAACATTACTCATAAGGTTATTTATGTGAGCTGTGGGATTATAAACAGTATGAGACTTTTTCCAAAAGGTGCTTAATGCTACAAAGGCATCTTTTACCTCTTTGCTAAAGATTGCACCATCTTCCTCACCAAATAAGGACCTATTAAATTCACTAATATCATCTGCAATATCTTTTGGAACATATTTTCCTTTTAATGCTCCATATCTTTTGCCATTCAGTTGTACAAACCCATCTAATGCCTCGTCTGACAAATATTTATTTTGTTTAGCTATAGAAGTAAGCATCTTTCCATGCTCTGCCATTTCAGACATTCTCATAAGTGTTTCAGGTAGAGTGTATGCTATATCCTCAATCTCTCCCCATTTAGCTCTTTGTTCTAGTGTCCAATCTTGTTTAAACTTGTATTGACCATTATTAAGTTTTCTTGCTTCAATTTTACCTTGAAAGAAATCGCCTATTTCCCCATCTTTTAATAATTGTTCATACTCTGTTTTAGTTCCAGTCCATTCTTTACCTCTTGTGTAAACACCTGGTATAGTTTTACCTTTTCCAAAAGACTGAGATATATTTTTTGTTAAATCTTTCTCATAGACTCTATGAAGATATTTACCTTTAAACTTTTCATATTGTGCCTGGTCTAAAATTCCTAAGTCCACAAGCTCTTTGCCTTGCTTCTCTATTTGATTAATATAATTATCTCCAAACTTCTTTAATGAATCAGATAGTTTTACTTGATTGTCTCCACTTATATACTTATGAAGATTTGCCCTTGCATCGTCACTTAGTAGTTTTAATTGTTCATGTAACTGTACAAAATCTTCCATCTTAGCATTTTTAGAACTAATCATTTTTTCTCTTACATCCATGTAGTCTTTTTTCTGATAAATCTTATGGCCTGTGAATGCGTCTACAAAATCAGTATCAACAATCTTTTTTAATTTTGTTAATGCTTTTGCACCTTGAATATTATCTGTTGCCTTAATAGCTAGTTTTGTGCCACCTGCACCTGCTAACGTACCATACAATAAATCTTTATATGTAATTCTTCCATCTTGGTCTAAATCGTTTGTTGCACCAACTGTTGCCCCTACAACTCCACCAGATATTGTAGGTGAAGCATTTAGTTTTATATCTTGACTTTTTGTAATATCTTTTGTTATAATAGTTTCATCATGGCTAGTAGGTGCAGATTTCGCCGTTTGCGTTGCAACCGAACCTCTACTAGCCTTCATTTTATCTTCAAGCTGTTCATCTCTTAGATTGTATGCAGACTTTACCCATTTTTTCGTGCTATTATCTTCATCTACCCAAGCCGTAGGATTGTTTTTACTCTCAGTATTGGTTATTGCATTATATCCTGATTTTGTATCTTTTAGTTTGTGGGTTGGTTTCCCTAGTGCCTTTTTAATTAAGTGTTGCATCTTTTCAGGGGTATCGTAATATTTTATATTCTCATCTAGTTTTTTTATTCTTTTGTTTGAAAGCATATTGAGATTTGCAAAAATATTTTCACCCACTTCTACTTGTTGCATTTCTGGATTATTGTGCTTTGTATATTGAGTTTTGGCTTCACCCATTAATTTAAAATTAGGTTTCCCTTTGGGGTATAACATTCCTGCAATTGAATCGCTGTCAATATTTCCATTCTTAAAAGCCTTAGGCATTAATTTCTTTGCAACATTTATGCCAACTGCACCAATTAATACCCCTAATAGGTTGTCTGTAGCGGTATGTTTACCATCATTATTGTAATCTCTTTGATTAAATTCACTTTCTAATCCACCAACTGCACCACCACCAAAGGTTTGACCACCAGTAGAGAAAGGGATAACTCCTGCTTTGTCTGCTGTTTCATAATCAACATTGTTTGCAAGGGCATCATCAATGTTTTTAGGTGTATTTATATATTCTTTTGCTTTATTCCCTTCATTATTCATATATCTTTTAATTGCATCGATTATTTCAAGGTCTCTTTTTGTTGCAGTATTATTTTTAAATCTTCCAATTGCATTTCTTACACCTTCGGTTGTTGTACCTTTGTTTAGTTCTAATACATCAGAAGTGTTTTGCCCAACTGCTTTTGTAATACCTTCAAACTCATCAATATTATTTAGATCATTTTGAATTTGTGAAACCCTTAAATTTGTCTCCTGTGCATTTGGGATATTATTAGGTTTTTGATTTGTTTTATCAAACCCTAGAATACTTTCTTTCTCAACTGGTTTATCAAACCCAAAAATACTTTTTTTAGATTGTTCGGTTTGTCTGGGAGTATTCATTATTTTATTAACTATTTTGTCATCATCAATAAAATTCTCTTGCATAGCTTCATCTGCTACTGGTTCACTCTCTTTTACAGTTTTTTTAGTAACTGCTTCTTTTGTTGTTTTTGGTATAGTTTTTCCAAGTGCCACTGCAATGGTTCCATTTAATACTCCACCAAATCCAGCAGCAAGTAAAGAGTCTATTGGCTTGTAATCTTCATCACCATACTCTTTAGCGGTATATGTCCCACCACTAACTCCTGCTCCAACTCCTGCATTTTTTCCAAACTGTGTTAATTTGGTTGAACCTTTTACGAATGGGATAGGAGCATAAGTTGTTGGATCAAGTGCAACCTCTGCTGCAATAGTTGAAATAGGATTTATGGCTTCTTCTCTTTCTTGTTTTACTTCATCCATTTTTTGAGTATGTGATTGCTGAGGAGTTCCACCAAATATTTTTGCAAAAGAGTTTACATAGTCATTACCTATATTTCTACCAACTACACCAAGCTTTTCACCTAATGACAATTCTGGTACTTTTTCTTCAAGCTTTTTTCTATAAATAGTTGTATTAATACCTTGTGATTCATACTCACTTAATGTAGCATCAATTCTTTTGTAGGCTTCTGTTTTAGCTTTATAGTCTTCTATTTCTTTATTATTTTTCTTATTTATACTCGCAGATTGAGATATGAAGTTATTTACATCCCAATTTTGAGAAGGTGCATTATCTAGTTTTGGCATTTATTGGTCCTATTGCATTAAGATTTTCATATCTTCGGCTAATTGTTGCTCTTTAATTTTCTTTTGTTCTGCCGATAATGGTATATCAGGGTATGCATCATTAAACCAAGGGTTTACAATTTTAGGAGTTAATCCAGTTTTATTATAATAATCAATCATCTTTTGTTGGTTATCCAATGAAAGATTGTCCCAATTATCAACTGCTGATAAAGTTTCAATGGCTTTTAATTGAGACTGCTTGTTTTTTAATTCTGCTGCATCCTGTCTTAGCCTAATATTCTCTTGTTGATAAGGAGTCATAGCAGTAGGCTTTTGATAAACTTCTTGCCCTGTATTAACAACACTTCCATCATTTTGATTGAACACACTTAATACTGGTTTGCCATCTGTATTAACTCCATTAAATGATTTATAAACAGGTTTATTTGCTTGGTCTTGCTTAAACTGAAACATTCTTTCCCATTGATTATTCTTTGAATCATTTTTGTTTTGCAAGAAATCAAAATATGAATCCCTATAGGTATTATCAATGTTGTCTTGATTGACTGAGTGATTAAACTTATTTTGGTTGAGTTCTAAATTTTGATTATCTACACTTACATTGTGATTAAACTTTTTATCTCTGTATGAATTATCAATAGCTAACTGTTTTTGTTTGTAGTCTCTATCAATCTTATCCTGCATGTATTGCCCTAATTGAGCAAATGCATTTTGCGTATTAAGCTTTGGTGCTTCTAACTGTCCCAATCTCATGATATTCTCCTAATAACTTGTTCCCCAAACATTATTCATGTCTTGTTGTGCTTTATCTTCTTTTTCCATTTGTCTATTAAATAAAGACTTATTGAAATTGAAAGCATCTTGTGCTAACTTATTTTGTTTTTTAATTGCATTGTTTTGATTAAAAGTACCAAAGATTGTAGAGAAGTCTGCAAGCGGTGATGCAACTTTTGAAAAATTATCTAAAGTGAAAATATTTCCCCATCCGTTACCACTTGTTGCTGCAGTTCCTATTGACTGTGGATTTATTGTTTTACCTATTGAAGTCAAATCGAAGCTCATTTCAATATCCTTTTTGATTTAGGATATTGAATGTTATTGATAAAAACTAGGTACTTTTTTATCAATTTAAGAGTTCATTAGCCACATAGCTTCATCTTGCTCTGTTGCAGTTCCATTTTTGACTTTTTGTTCTAGCTCTTGCATCTGTCTATTTTGTTGTCCATTAGGACTAATCACATTAGATTGAGTTTGTTGTGGTTGAGATTTCGCTCCAACTTTTCCCCAAAGAGTAATTAATAATTTAGGATCATTAAAAATTCTTAATGCAGCTTCTGGATTCTTTGCATGAATATCCCCGACCACCTTTTGCATTAACTCTGTACTATAACCAGGTAT
The DNA here is from genome assembly GCA_050296315.1 of Halarcobacter sp. Taxonomy (GTDB): domain Bacteria; phylum Campylobacterota; class Campylobacteria; order Campylobacterales; family Arcobacteraceae; genus Halarcobacter. The sequence goes on along the minus strand of JBNKRE010000002.1, from coordinate 185,199 downwards.
TGCTGTTTCAAGTTGTTTTGAGAAATCACCTAATGCAGTAAGTTTAGTGTTATGTTCTTGTACTTGTTGTTGATACTGCTCTTGTTGTTTAAATGATTCATTCATTCTTTTGGCATCTTGCAACAACTGTTTATCTTCATCGCTTAATCCATTATTCTCTGGAATTAATCCAAGTGCTTTAAATCTATTAAATAGTTCAACTGTTGCAGCATCTTCCTCACTCATTTGTTCTTGCTGTTTGTTTGAAGGTTGATTTATTTTATTTATTGCATCAAGTAATTGTTGATTAATATCTGGTTGCTGCTCTTGCTGTACAGTTTCAGATTTTATTGTTGTTTCTTGTTGTTCTTGTGTATCAATACCTAACCAAGATAAATCAACTTCATCAAGATTTACTCCATCTAAACTTACATTACCACTTGATTGAGTTTCTACTGTTTCAGTTTGTGTTGCTTGCTGTTCAGTATTCTCATTACCACCAACCATACTTAATAAAATATCATTCTCATTTATTGATGTATTTGTATCAACTGTTTCTGTGTTTGCATCTGTGCTAACTGCTGTATCTACTGTTTGATTTTCTACTGGTACATTATTATCTAACATCTTTTAATCCTTCGTTTTTAATTTTGTCTTTTTCAATTTCAATCTCTTTAGCAAGTTTACTTGCAACAATATCTGGTAACTGTTTCATTACATCAAGTGTTTTAATTTGGCCAACTAAAAAATGATTAGTTTCCATCTTCTCTGGCGATACCTGATGCAGTAAGTCTATTTTCTGCTGTTCCAAGTAAATTGTTAGGCACTCCCATACCTGTGTTGTTTGCAACACCTCCAAATTCTTGATTAAATCCTCTTTGTTCATTCATATACTCCTCATAATTTTCTACTCCCATAAGTGGCAAAATCTCTTTATAGTAAAATTTCTCTGCTCTCTCTAATCTAATGGGGTCTTGAAATTGACCTGCTAATGCAATCATTCCATTGTATGCAGCCATCTTACTATTTAACTGTTGCTCTTTATTTGTTGCACCTAACCCAACATCAACACCGACTGCATACTCTAATTCAATGCTTCTATCAACACCATAGAAAAATCTTGCATCACCATAAGCCCAAACAAGTTCTGTTATTTTTCTAAATAATGGTTTGATTAGTGTTTCATTTGTTGCTCTTAGATAATGTGCTAAGATTTTGTTTGATTCACTTGTGAGAATTGATATACCAGTTGCAGTTGAGTTTAATTGCTTATTGTTAGAGTTACCACTATTATAATCTGTAACTCCAATAGCTTCTTGACCTTCAACTGACAACCTATCAACATTAAAAATACTCTCTTTAGTGTTTGGAGTTTGAAGCTCTTTAACCTTTTCCCCATTCCCTTGTATTACTGTTTGCTTTTGATTAGTGAAGTCAAAAGGATTGATATTTTTATCGCCTATAATATATCTAGGGTTTAATTGTCTATCCACAATATCTAATTGTTGGTTTCTTAAGATAGTCATTTCTCTTTGTAATGGCATAAGAGGAGCAATAATACTGTCACCATAAACTCTTACTGCATTTTCGTCACCATCTGGACTTATTTTTTGGTTTTTAATAGTTCCAATAACTATAGGGCAACCAAAAGGTAAATTGGCATTTTCTCTTAGGATTATATTTTTATCCCACATTGTAGTTACATACCAAGAGCCTTGTTTTTTTTCATAAATCTCTTGTAAGCAAATTCTTTTATGTTTATTGTTTTGATAATCTGGTGCAATCTGTTCTAAGTCAATATCATTATTAAAAATACCTTGTTGCTGATACTCTATAATCTCCTCAACTGTTATATCTATCTCATGAACTAAGTATTTAATATTCTCAACATTCTTTGCTCCTGGATCATAATATATTTTATTAATATCAATTGATTCTATTTTAATACCATTATCCCAAGTAATTTTTATTGCAACAGTTCCATAAATCTTTAAATCATCAAAAGCAACAGACAATGCACTAAATAAATTACAAGTCTCATCATCAATTGTGTAGTAGTCAACTGCATTTTGTAATGCTTTTACTGCTGCATAATGCATATTAGAGTAATCATGTCTCATAAATGGTACAAATTGATTCAAAGAGCTATTGAAGTAAGTTCCCTTTAGTGTTGGTTTCTCACTAATCTTTGCAAATTGTTTGTTTGTAAAATAAGCTTCAATAAAATCTGCTCTGATTCTTTGAAGCTTATTCATAATGTAGTAAAAAGGTATATTGCTTTTACCTTTTGATTCTAAATATTTAACTGCTTTTTCATCAAGTAGTGCTTGATAAGCTTTATAAAAATCTACAAAGTAAGGACTATAAGTATCATATCCTGCTTTTGCCTTAGTAATTAAATTACTGTAATATTCTTTATTTTCCATATTCTATCTCCCTCATGATTGTTCTTACTCCAACTTCTGAAAAGTCTTGCAATTTACTAAGTCTCTTAACCAGTATTGCTCTTTTTCTAGTATCGTTTTTTATAATTGGCAATGCTCTTTTAATTAATTGTCTTACTCTGTAGCCTCTGTGTGCTACCTTTGGGATTTTAAGTGTAGTGCCTCCAAGTTCTTCACAAATTTTATAGGCTGTTGCTTCACCTACCTTGCTTACTAATAAAGTGTATGTATCAATTCTGACTGACATTACCAAGCCCCTTGTGGGATATGATGTGATTGCTCATGATTAATTCTTTCAGTTTCATCAATATTCTTTTTAGGTGGATAGTTCTCATAGTAAGAAAGTGCAACGCTATCTGCTTTATCTGGTGACCTGCCAATTACATCTTTTATTTCATCTTTAGGGCATAATTTAATCAACCCTTTTTCTGTTAATGAGTATGTAACTGCTAATAATTCTTCTTCTAAATTTGCATCGTATGGAGTATAAGCACCTTTTTTTATTGCATCTGCTAGATTGTGATACATTTCAGTTCTTTTATTTAAATATGCTGTATCTGTTGCTTTATAATTTGAATTACAATCTTGTGCAATTCCTCTTAAGCCTATTTGGTTATATCTGTCATAAACACCAACACCTAAACCATTTGTATCAACATTGATATAGTCTGGTTTCTCATAAGATATGTTATATTCTTTTGCTCCTCTTGCTGCAGTTTCCATTGTGTCTAATTTTTCCCAACCTACAAAACCAAGACCTTTATAACCTTTTCTTTTGTAGATGTAAGTTTTATCATCACCATATCTAGCAATGTCATTACCCCAAATATTTAAACCATTATCATCAATGGTTCTATTTCCATCAAAAAATCTTGAAAGCATTTCAGGAGTGAATAGTGCATCTGTTTGAGCTTTAGGAAATTCTCCTTTTACTCTAACTCTATAAACATCACTTTCCTCACCATACTTATCTTTCATCTTTTGAATCCAAGCAGGTTTTACATTTGCAGACCTCTCACAATTTAGATGTACTCTCCTATAGTGTTTAATTGATTGAACATTTGTATGTGAGTCATAAAACTTTCCACTTGTTCTAGTTGGATTGGAACACATTACAAGTAAATATCTTTCACCAGTCAATGCACCCTCTATTACCTCAAATACTTCATTGCTAATTCCACTTGCTTCATCAAGGATGTAAAGTACAAAACTACCATGTACCCCTGCTAAAGCTTCACTATTATTTTTTCTTGCTGTTCTTGCTACTGCTTTATTCTTTTTTGTAGCTCCATAAGTTGCGTGTTTTGTTTTAACATCTGCAAGAGGTTTTATCAAGGGGAACAAATTATCAGCCCATTTCTTTACTTCGGGCATTAATTGATTTTCAAGTTGTGCAGCAACAGGAGCAGTTAATACAAGTTTCGCATCATCCTCTGTTAAACCAATATAGTTTGCTAGGTTTGCTAAGATAAATGTTTTCCCAGTTCCATGTCCTGACCTAACACTTATTTCTGTTTTCTCATTAGTTTCTAATGCCTCATCTATCTCATAAATAAAATCTGCAAGCTGTTCATCTTTTGGTCCAACACCAACACCAAATTTTAAAAAGTTTGAAAAAGTAGAAGATATTAATTTAATCTGCTCTTTTTGTTCTAAAATTCCAAACTCTTCATAAGACATTGGGTTAAGATATTTTGATTCCCAAATAAATGGATTAGTTAACGGGTAAAGAACCTTACTCACTTCTTACCCCTTAACCATTCTTGTATTTGTTCGTCAACGCTTAGTTCTACTTTGTCTTTAAATAATCCTAAATGTCTCCCTAATAATTCAAGATTTTTTGTTTTATCGTAGAATTTAACTTCTGTACCGTTATAACTACCCTCTTTATCAAAACTATCTTTTGCCCCAGCGATACAAGTTGTATCTAAGTTTGACAAATCTTTTATTTTTACTCCAAACCCTGTGATTTCAATGTAATCTGTTGGGTTAGAAAATGCAAGTTTTGCAATTTCTTGTAAAACTTTATCTGCAGTAATCTCTATTTTTTCAGCTCTTTTATCCATTAGTTTTTGTACATACTCTGCAATATGAGGTTTTCTGAGGTTTTCACTTCCTGTTTCTGTTGCAGTCTTTTTGCTATATCCTGCCTTTATTGCTGCATCTGTTGCATTTAAACTAATAAGGTAATATTTACAAAATAGTTTTTGCTTCTCTGTTAGCTTTTTAGACAAGATATAGACCTTTTAAACCTCTGAAAACTTCTCACCCGTCTTTGCAGGTTTACCAGTTTCTAAACACTCTTTTACTTCATCAGCAGTAATTCCACTTCTTCTTGCAGCTTCTTTTACACCAGTAATAGTTGTTTTATAATTTCCACATTTTGAAACTCTTTTGATTTTCATTTCATTTTCATAAGTCTCTGTTTGTTCTTTTGTTTGTTCAATATCATCACTTGGAGAATTATCATTAGGTGCTAATCCTTCGTTCTTCTCACTCTCAACATTCTTTGTTTTGGTTTCAGATTCCCCACCATTTTGGCTTTTATCTTTTGTATCGCTTTCGTCACCCTTAAGCTGTTTATCTAACTCTACTTTTTTATCATCAATCAAAGTTCTAAGATTTTTACTAGAAATATTAATTTGAAAGTCAACACCAACTGCTAAACCAACGCCTTGTGCTTCTGCTAGAAGTTCTTCTCTCTCTTTACTTGCCATAAGTTTGTCCTTTTAAAATAAATAAGTAATGGCTATTCTATAAACAAGTTGAAAATAAATATAGGGTAAAAGATTGCTACCCTATAAAATTATATGTCGTGGTATTCTTTTTTAAGTTGTTGTAGTATTTGATTAAAATTGTATGTGCCATTAGATAAGCCCTCAATAGCTTTGCCCTCTGTTACATTGTAGTTTTCTCTAATTTTTTCTACTACTTTGTAGAATCTATTAGAGATTGTAAGTTTGTTATCTGTTTGAGTTGTTTTATCCCATATTGATTTTGGTGGCTTTTGTAGTCTACTCATGAATCCCTTTCTGTTGGTGTAATTACAGTCACAATTTTTCCACCCTTAACAACCATATCATAGCCCTCTCTTTTTATATGAAATGCTTTTTCTTGATTAAGAGTAGGTAATTGATTTAAAGTTCTACTATTTACCATTTCATCTTTAATTGACTCTATATCAATTCCTTTTACTCTTTGAAGGTATCTTATTACTGCATGGTCTGTTATCTTATCATTTAGGCTCATATTTTCTCCAGTATCTCAACTTCAACTCTTGGATTGCTTTTGTCATAATCAAAGTCATAGCTACCTGCAATATATTTGTCATTTAATGGCTTCTGAAATATTGCATCATTGATTCCTTTTGCAATATTGTCTGTATCACCATGAGTTCTATCTTTGTAAAAAGCTTTTATATTTACATAATACTTTTCATCCTTGCTAAATATATTATGAGGAAGTTTTTTAAACTTATCTGCAAATGCACTTATAACTTTAGTTTTCCAAACTTGGTATTTTTGGTACTCTACATCTTTAAACTTTTGTCTTTGAGTGGTCCTTTTGTATGGAACAGGATTTTTATCTCCACTTGATACAGTAAATAAATATTTTTTTTGTACGGGCATAGTCATTAACAATTTCTCACCTTCAAAATTATATCTGCAAAATACCTAGCAAATATTTCATTCCATTTATTAACTTTTCTCTTGTAATCTTCTGTGGTGATGTAATATTTATGCTTACTCATTTTCATGCCTACTTAATAAGATTCCTATAATTATAAAAATAAACATAAATAGATGATATTTAAAAATTTTTATTTCATGTATTATTAATTTAGCACCATCATAAGCCGAAGTATCAACCATTGTTGATAAAAAAATAAATAATCCCATGCTTATAATAAACCCAAATATCATAAATATGTTTAACATTGTTTGTATCATTTTATTTACCTCCTCTACAAAAATCACACTCTTTAACATTCTCACACAATCCACTATCACATGGATTTAAAACATCTTTCAATCTCAATGCACAGTAATCTTTGCCCTCAATTATGATATGTTCAAAACATAAACCACAGTTGAACTCTTTTTTAGTTTCTTTTTTCTTTGCCATTACGCAGCTCTCCCATACTCATAAACTGTTGGAGTTTCATTTTTAACAATACTAAAATCTTTAAAAGCAACTCTTAACTTGTATGGTTGAACTTTATTGCTAAAACAATACTTGATTAGTCTATTCATAACTATTTCTCTATGCTCTTTTGTTGAGTTATTGAACAACACATTAATTCTTTTTAGTTCGCTTTGATTTGTAAAAGTAAACCCTAATTCATCAACTTTAAAGATATTATTAAAGCCTCTTATAAATTTCATCAACTCATAACCTGGTGCAACTCCATCAAACCTTAATTCATCAATCCTATCTGCATTAACTGCCATTGAACCAACCCAAATATTTAAGAAGTCATAAGTTTTATTGAACTCTTTTTTTTCTGCTTTCGTTAGAACTCTCATGAAGCATTCCTTACAAGTTTAATCATATCTTCTACATTCTCAGGCTTTGTGATTTTCCAATCTTTTTCAATTTTCAAATAACCATCTTTTTGAAATTCTATATCTTCACCGTCGATACAATACTTTTTACCTATTAAATCAATAGGCACTACAGCCTTACTTGCTGATACTTTAATAATCTCTTCCTTGTAGTCCAAATAAATCTTGTTTTTGATAAAATTAGGAAGTGCTTTTATGAAAATTTTATCTTCTGGCAATGCTTTTGCATAATTTCTAAGACCTATAAGAATCAAATCTAACTCATCTTTGTGTAAAGCTAATTGCGTATAACTAGATTGCTCTTGTAGTTTAAAATTCTTATCTGAAATATTTTCTTTGAAAAAATCTATTATCTCTTTTGGTGTAATGGGAATCTTTTTTTTAGTATTTTTTTTATTAAAGGGTTTATCTAAGGATTCAACTAAGGGTTCAAGTTGTCCCGATTCTGAACTTTGGTTGTCCCGATTCTGAACTTTGGTTGTCCCGATTTCGTTACTTGCCCCTTGTCCCGATTCTGAACTTTGGTTGTCCCGATTTACACTTCTAAATTTTTGTGTTGCTTCTTTATATTTTTCTTTATCTAATGCAATATCAACATTAACAGTATAAAGAGTTGAAGTGTTACTTCCATTGTCTCTTTTTCTCTTATCTCTTACTATATATCCTAAGTATTCAAGTACATTTAGGCATCTAGTAGCAACACTTTTTGATACAGTAGCTTTTTTCATTATTGTTGCTATAGATGGATAACATTGATTATTTTCATCATCTGCATATTCACAAAGAGCAAGAAATACTAATTTATCATTTCCTCTTAATGGAATATCAAATGCTTTTCCTATTATTTTAAAGCTCATTTTGAAGCCTTATTGTCCAATATCCATTGGCAAGCTTTAAATATTGCTTCATATTCTGTTTTTTGTTGACAGTGTTTTTGAAGCCATTCTTTTGATATTGTTTTCATCACAAACACTCCACAAGATAAACAGTTTTTTTACTTATAGGGCATTCAACTTTTTGTTCATCTTTTACTTTTCCAAGTTTTTTAAGTGCATTTACTCTTGCAGATATAGTTGAAGTTTCAATATCTAATTCTTTTGCAAGTTGTCTTCTAGTTTTAGAGCCATGCTCTTCTAAGTGTAAGTAGATTAAAGCCATTTGAGTAGAGGCCTTCCCACTTTCTGTTATTTCTTCGTGAGCTTCTATGCTCGTCATTCTCATTACCATAATTAAGTCCTCCCAGACTTTGCCTTAATAAAACAACCAACCCCCTATGTCTAGGAGGTTTAATACAGGGTTGGTCTATTAAAGGTATTATGAAAGCGACTTTATATTAAAATATTGTCGCACTCTATCGTGTAAGGTACGGGACAACTTTGGTCGGGAAGCCCGTACACTTGACTAATTCTCATTAAGGAGTTGAGACTGTAGTTAGTAGACTTTGACATCTACCCCACCTTAATCCAAAGGTCGTTTTTACTACTTGAGTTAATAAGCCTCAATAAAACTATGTCGACGACATCAATGTCGCTAACATAGCTCTATTGAAATTATTATGATGCTTTTAAATATTTTTGCAAGTCTATAAAAGGCTAAAATTAGACTTTAAAAGCACATATTAGATATTAATAGTTCATATCCTAACTATATGCTTTTAGAGTCCAACACATTAAGACCCCCTACAACTTGCAAGATTCACTCTGACTTTCAGAGTTTGCAGGAGGAACGTTTTAGCCTAAGCCTTAAAGATGGGTGCTTCACATACACCCACCATTAAAACTTAATATATTCTAGGAGGAGAACATATGAGTTGTGACCACAACAATACTAGCTCCACATATTGTTGGACTAAATAGCCACACTAGAACCATCTTGCTGATGTCGGCAAAATGGTTCTATGTAGCTATTTGTTTAATTTAATTTCTACAGCACCACTCAAATCAAGCTTAGGTGCAACAACAACTTTTCTCTTATCCTTGATTTGTTTGAAATCATGTGTTTTTCCATCAATGTGCATTTTCATTACTTACTCCTTATAATTGAGCTTTAGTTTCAATAGCTCTTTGATTTAATCTAGTTGCTAATGCTTCAAGTTCTCTAATATCTCTCATACATGGTCTAATTTCACTAAGTTCTATTTCATCTTTATTATCAAAGTGTTTAGCCATGTTTTCTGATATTTTTCCAATCCTTGCCATTATCTCCATAATCTCTTTTTGCATACTACATTGGGTAAATGGCTTTACATCTTCAACATTGTCTAAGTCATTGTGTAAGATTTCTAATTGTTCTTTATTAAATCTTTTTAATGGATCATTAAATTTATTTCTAAATACTTGCTCTGGTGTCTTTCCACCTAAACCTAAAAGATTAGCTCCATATCTAGCCCAATCTACATTTGAACCATCATGTTTTGCTTTTAATTTTCTTTCAAGATTTCTATAATAAACCTCTTCTTGGTATGTTTTCATTGGTTTTAACTTCTCCTACTTAAACCTAGTTTTTGGCTGTTTGTTTTTGTATGCTTTTATTAGTTAAATCAAAAAAAAGATTTGGATTTTGATGTAGTTCAATCGGTTCAACATTGATTAATTCAGCAATTTCAAAAATTCGTGAAGGTGGAATTTTTTTATTTGCTTTCCAATGAGAAACAGCAGAATGATTTACGCCTATCTTTTTAGCGATTTCAGTAATTTTAATTGTTTTCATATTGAAATGTTAGCTAAGCTAACTTTAATAAAAACTTAATTGTTAGGTTAACTAGCACTTAAAATGTTAGAATTACTAACATAATTAGACTAAAGGTTAAAGTATGAGTTTTGGAAAAAGACTAATGACATTAAGAAAAGAAAGAAAAGTTAGTCAAAGTGAATTAGCAAAGGCAGTGGGTCTGTCAAGAAGTGCAATTTCTCAATATGAAATAGATATGTATGAGCCTAGCATTGATACCATTAATGCAATTGCTACATATTTGAAAATAGATGTTTCTTCTTTACTCAGTGAAAATTTTCAAGATGATAAAAAACCAGTTAAATTTGTACCTGTAAGAGCTAATGCTTCATGTGGCTCTTCAAATATTAGTACATTACAAGATTTTACTAGAAAAGCTTACTATAATGGGGAGTTTTGGAAAAGTAGCCTTTATTGTGTAATAGCAAATGGTAGCAGTATGAGTCCAGAGATTGACGATGGAGATGAAGTAATAATTGATCCAGATGTAAAACCAGTTAATGGAGATATGGTTTTATATAAACTTGATAACGAATATGCAATCAAAGTTTATGTTATAGATAAAGATGCAAACATAATCCAATTTATACCTTATAACCCTAGTGATGAGTTTAAAACTAGAACAGTAAGACTTGATGATGAAGATATAATGGATAGATTAACAATTCATAAAGTAGTTAGTGTGAATAAACTTATGTTTAATAATAGAGCTGCTAGATTAAAAATGATTGGAAGATAAAATGAAAAAAATACTTTTATTTGTACTCTTTGGATTTATATTAGTTAAGGCAGATGTTTTTTACGAGCTTCAAAATATGGCAGGGTGGACAATTGTAGGAGATGGAATTATTGTTGCTTCAAAAGAGCCCGGAGAGGAAAAAATTGATTCATTTGAAGGTTGTAATGGGAGAACAAAAATATATTTTGACAATGGAGCTATTGCTGAATGCTTGTCTCTTGGGCTTCAATTAAAATTAATGCCAGAAGTAATTATTTTTAAAAAAGAAGTTATACACAAAAACAAACCCTTAGCTCTTTTCAAGATGCTAGTGGATGATAAAATGTACGACATTGCACCTCTGAGATAATTAATGAAGTTTTTATACTGGTTTTTAGGAGGAATTACAGTATTTTTTATATTCCTTGAAATTATTTCACATTCTACTCCATGGATTAAAGGTATTTTTGCTTTCATAATAATCTTCGCCTGTGTATGGATTAGTTCTATGATGTTTATGCAGCAAGTAGTACAAAAAATAAATCCTAATTTTAGTGATAAACTTTCTGTATATATATCAATCGTGATTGGAATATTATTTGCATTTGCAGCAGTTTTTTATGGTGGAAGTAGTGAGCCTCATTTATTTAGTGAGTATAATTGATTCTGTCTAGTGGAATAAAAGTTGCAAGTTAATTACAAAGTAGTTACTTAATATCTGTTTAAGTTTATTTTTTTTATACTGATAGTCTTAAAAGAAAAACCACCGAACAAAAGTTAGCGACTCAGATGTTCAGATGGTCTTTACAAAGATTATTTAAAATTGATGTGGTATAAGATCAAGTACAATACCTACATCGTCAAATGTTAAGGGTTCTTCCCCTTCCCCTGTTTCGAAAATGCCAATAAATGAAAACTCTTCAAATTCAAAAATAAAACATTTTTCTTTATCGGTTATTTCCAGATCTGTTTCTGTACAGGGAATGATGTCTTTTGCATAAATTAAAATCATCATTCCATCATACTTCATTTCTTCTAGTATACTTACTGAACAAGAAGATAATTGATTTATTTCTGTATGAGTACACCTATTAAACTCTAGCTTTCTAACTTTTTTCAACACCTGAAGCTTCTGGTATATATCTTTACTCTCTTTACATTTTGTTTCTCTTTGTGTCATAAATGATACCTCTTTTTAATTTTATATTTTGCATTCTATTTTCCTTAGTATATGTTATTGTTGTCATTCATAATTTTTATCCTACATTTCCCACCTCCTGAGGCTCCTTTTCAGAGGCTCTTTTATTTTTAACGAGTTCATCAAAATCAAGTAATGATTCTTCACCATTTTCTCTAAAATCTTTTATTCTAGCATTGATTATATCTTCTCTTCTTTTCATTACTTTGATAGCCTCCTCAAAAATTCTACTTTTTGTCTTACCGCTTTGTTCTGCCAACTCATTCAGTAATCTGTCTGCCTCAGCATCTATTGACAAACCAATCTTCTTTCTGCCAATTTTTTCAGTAGGTCTTCCAACCGGACGTTTTGTAGCCATTATATTTCCTTTTTTTCTCAGTAGTTTATCTAAAAATAAAGAGCTCCTTTCTCCCTTTACAACATAGACACCTTTTAAATTTAGTTTGAATTATCATTATATCTAATTAATTCTAATTATGTCAAGACATATTTATACATATTAAGAATAATTAGAACTTTTATATTTTTTACCAATAAGCAAAAAAACATTTAACTATAAAACTTTTCATAAACTCTCTACATATTTAATATATAACATATCTGCAAAAAGAATTAAATTATTAAAACTATGTTAGTATTACTAACATATTTAAGATTACTTAAAGGTTAGTATTGCTAACATTTTAATATCAGTTATCCAAAAACATTAGTTTTACTAACTGCGTTCTTTATTAATACGACTAAGTCGGTGGCATTTGTTAGTTTTTGCAGTATTAAACTATCTCAGTATCAAATATCAGTTTGTAGTAATCTGATTCGTTGCAGAAATGCGGAACAACATTAAACTACATAAATTACTCAACCAAGAACAAAATCTAATCAATTGCCATACATCTAAGGCTAAGTAGCTTTATTTTTTTAAGATTTAAATTCAATTCTATATATAAAAACATCAAGTTTAGCGATATGTAGTCTTATGGTGGTTTTGTTCTTGGTTGAGTAATTAAAATTTAATAGGAGAAGATTATGAAAGAAAAAGATTTTAAAGAGTTGTTACAAAGAAAAGAATATAAATTTTATAAAAAAGATGGGGAATTAATAATTACTCATCAAGGCTATGTTGACTTAAGAAGTTGTACTAGCTTACCTGAGGGAATCAAATTTGAGAATCAAGGCTCTGTTGACTTAAGAAGTTGTACT
>JBNKRE010000002.1:0-172265 GCA_050296315.1 Halarcobacter sp. | reverse complement strand
GACTTAAGAAGTTGTACTAGCTTACCTGAGGGAATCAAATTTGAGAATCAAGGCTCTGTTTACTTAAGAAGTTGTACGGAAATTAACTATCTAGGCAAAACTATTGCTCTTAAATATGTTGATGGATATTCAATGATTATCAATTCTGTAAAAGAAAAAGATGATTATAAAATTTACAATGCACAATTCTTCAAAGGTGGAGATTTAAAAGACTTGCCTAAATGCTTTATTGTTGAAAAAAATGGCTATTTTGCACATGGAGAGACTTTAAGAGAAGCTATAGAAGATGTTACATTTAAATATTTTCAAGACAACTCAAATTTAGATGAACTGGTATCAAGCATTAAAGCAAAAGGAACTATTACAGTTGTTGACTACAGACTACTTACTGGTGCGTGCCAAATGGGTTGTAACAATTTTATGGAAGAAAACAACATTACTGCTGATGAATTACCAATAGAAAAAGTTTTAGAGCTTACTAAAGGTTATTATGGACATGATAGATTTGTAGAGTTATTGGGATAATGGAGTAAAAAAATTTTAAAAGAGGTAAAAGACAATGAGTAAATTAGACTTAACCCAACCAAGAAGCAGTTTAGAAGTTATAAGAGATGCATTAAAACATGATGCAATAACAACTGGATTAAATCATGTATCAGATGATGTTATGACAACTGATGAATATGATAAAGAAGTTAAAAAAGCAACATTAATTTTAAAAGATGCAATCTTTGCAGTAATGAGAGAATGTGATTTTATTGGAGATGAAGCAATTCTTGAAAACACTAGAAATGAAATCACACCAAATTACACCTGTAAAAATATGATGTTGGCTTTGCTTGAATCTGCTTGTGATGAAGTAGATGTCGAGATTAACAATTTTGGTAAGCAGATTGTTAGAGGTGTGCTACATGAAAAATATGTATTCGGGGAGTTTCTATGACAACTACACCAGTAATCAAAAGAAAAAGAGTTTTTACATATAAAACTATTAGAAACGCAGAGTATATTGCTGAAAAAATCAAGCAAGAAGCAAATAAAAAACAAAAAAAGGAATCCCATGAGCCAAAATGAACAAACAAACCTACCAATAGCTATTAATCTATTGGATGAAAAAAAGAGCATAGTTACTTTAAATAATGAGAATGGAACTATTTTAGAACAGATTACAAAAGAACTTGATGCAGATAAGTACAACTCTATTGTAACTATGGAAAACTACAAAGTTATGAAAGAATCAGCAACAGAGCTAAATAAAACATCTAAATTTATTAGTGATTTTAGAATTGCTAAGAAAAAAGATGAAATGAAACACATCGATGAATTTGAAACAAATTTAAAGGGCTACTGCGAACTTATCAATGATAAGAGAGACACTATTAAAGATGGTTTAAATGTTTTTGAGGATGAAACAAGGAAACAAGTTTTAGCAGTATGTGAAGATTGTCTTAAAACAGAAATAGAACTAAAAGGTCTTAGAGAAGAATTTGCAAATATTGATGTTTCAGATATGACACAAACTGGATTTATGACTGCAAAAGGTCTTGTCTCAAAAAAAGGTAAAGATGAAATTGAAAAAAGAGTAAATGAAAAACTTGCCTTACAAAATAAAGTTGACAATAGACTCTTAAACCTTGAAAATGAGTGTCTTAAAAATGGTATTGCTCCAATGAGTAAAGAATACGTACAAGGGTTTCTTTTAGAAGATGATGCAACTTATCAAGAAAAGCTAAATGCACTTATTCAAATAGAAGTTAAGAGAGCAGAAGCAGAGAAAAATAGAATTGAAGATGAAACAAGAATAAAAGCTGAAAGAGAAGCTGCTGAAAGATATGTTGCACAACAGCAAAAAGCAAAAGCTGAACTTCATGCCAAGTATGAAGGTGCGATTAAAACTGCTTCAATAGCTGAACTTACAAAAATCAACCTTGAACTTAAGTCTTATGAAATGGGCTCAACCTATGAACTAAGAGAATTGTCAAATAAGAGACAAATGGAATTAGAGAATCCTGTTAATGATGAAGAAGTTAAGCAAGAAGAACATTTAAAAGCTATTCAAGAGGAAGAAACTAAAACTGTTTCAAATCCTTATCAGGAATTAAATGTTCCAGAAGATGGAAAAGTCAGCAAAACACTATCTATTAAAATTAGAGTTCCTGCAAATGCAACAGATGAACAAGTTATTGGTGCTGTAATCAATATGATTAAAGCTGATAGATTTCCATTAGAAAATATAGAGGTGGTGTGATATGGAAACACAATTAGATAAAGATACACAAATGATGATTGCTAATCAAATTATTTGTTGGGAACAAATAAAATATGAAGATACTAGATATTTACAATATTTGCCTAGTGTTCTTTATAAGCCTAAATTATATATAGATGGCAATCAATGGTGTGCCTCATACGGAGATATGCCAGAGGGTGTATTTGGATTCGGAGATTCTCCACAAAAAGCAATTGACGATTTTAATAAAAATTTTAATGAATCACTAAATAAAGAGTAGCCCATGAGTAAACCCCCAATAGATATAGAAATACCAAGTATAATTCAAACAAAAAAGTTTCCTTATCCATTTGATACTATGATAGAGGGATTATCAAATCAAGATTATCATAATGCAGGTGGGTTATCAAGTACAAGATTTAGCCTTATAGATTTATCAGTAAGAGCATTTTTAAATCGACACCTATATGACACTTGGAAACCTTGCTTTGATAAAGGTAATTTAATACATGATTGTATCTTATTGCCTGATTTGGTAGAGAATACTTATACAGAGAGTCCAACAGTAGGACTTGATACAGTTGCAGCCAATAAGCTAAGAGAACAAAACCCTAATAAGATTATCGTAGGAAAAGGAGATATTGAAGAGTATAGAACAGTTGCAAAACTTGCAAGGGTTATGTTTCCTTTTTTAGCACATAAAAGCACTAAAACAGAAGTTAGTTTCTTCCACTACAACGAAGATTTAGACTTAATATTTCAGATAAGACCTGATATTTACAATGCCTTAGTAGGTATGCTTTTTGATGTTAAATCAACTAAAGCTAATAATCATGCAGAATTTGAAAAGTTGATTGAGGGATATAACTATGATTTAAGTCTTGCTTTCTATTTTGATGTACTTACTTTGATGGGATTTAAAACAAATATCTTTTATACAGGATGGTTATGTATTCCAACTGCATCACCTCATGTTCCATTTGTCTTTAGAATTAGTGAGGAACTTTTAGAAAAAGGTCGAAGTAAATACCAAAGACTTTTAGAAAAATATAAAAGTTATATGGATGCAGTTAAAGCAGAGGGTGAAACAGATAATCTAATCTATGATGATGTTGCACAAAAAGAAGCACATAGTTGGGAATACAGAAAAGAAAATTATATTTAGGAGAATACAAAAATGAGTAATAATCAGTTAATACAAAGAGAACATGAAGCAAGAGCAATAGTTGCTAAAAAAATGAAGCAAATAAATACTCTTGTAGGTCACAATGAAGTGAAAGCAAGTAAGTTTGGAAGTGCCTTAGTCCAACTATCACAAAACAAAAATTTAAAAGATTGTAATGTTGATAGTGTTATTGATGTAGGTTTTCAAATAGTTCAAGCAGGGCTAAATCCAAATCCTTTATTTGGTCAAGCTTATGTAGTTCCATTTAAATTAAAAGGTGGATATACAGCTGCACAACTTCAAGTAGGATATAAAGGTTATATTCAATTAGGATATAGAGCAGGATGGAAGTTTAAAGCGGTTCCAGTTTATAAGGTTGATAACTTTGACTATGAGTTTGGTGGTTTTGAAGATAAAATAACTTTAATTCCAGACTATGATGCAAGAAATGAAGATGATGGAAACTGGGTTTATCAAAATCTTATTGGTGTAATTGTTTACGCAAAAGATAAAGATGATTATATTGTGACTGAGTTTGTTCCGTTTAAAAAGCTTGAAAAACTAAGACTGAAATCACAGAATCAAGTAAAAGGAAAACTTCAATACATTTGGCTTGATTGGGCTGAGGAAATGTACAAAGCAAAAGCTATTAAGTATGTTGTTACAAGACTTCCTATTGAAGATGATATTGTTGAAGTTATGTCAAAAGAGGATGAAGTTTACAAGCTTGAATCACAACCAGTTAAGCAAACATCACAACCACAAAAGCAAGACTTAAACTCACTATCTGCTCCAAAAAATGATGCAATAGATATAGAAATAGAACAACCACAACAAAAAGTTGCAAAAGCAACGCCTGCACAACAGATGAAAGCCGAGCTTGTTGCAAAAGGTGTTGAGAAAACAAAAGCAGAAGATTGGTGCATGAACAATGCAGAAGCAATTTCAACTTTCCTTGCAGATCCTGCAAGTATTGATGTTATTGCGGAAGAATTAGTTGATTTTTAAAGGTGACGATATGAAATATTTAGAAGTTGTTGCAGGTGTAAGATACTATGAAGATGCTTATGTGAATGGTGAAGAAGATATAAATGGAGATTTAATTCCATGCAAGAATGGTGACATGTGGTGTCCAATTATTGAATTTGAAACTGGGAAAATTATAAATTGGGAAGTTGGTAAAACTGCTGATATTCATTATAAAGTTTGTGATCAAGGAGAGTATTTTTTACTTGATGAGAATAAGCAAAGGGTTAAAAAAGAAAAGAATTATTATGTTCCTGACGTTTTATGCCCAAAAGATAAAGGTTTCGGAGACTATATCGTTATGGATATTTTAGAAGATGGAACGATAAAAGATTTCAAGAATAACCTTGACTTAGAAGATTGGGAAGATATTACCTAACATCCATCAAGGGGAACTTCAATAGTTCCTCTGAATGGGTGTTATTATTATGCCATTTTGATAACCCCAAGTTGACTAATAAAACTTAAGAATCTAATCTTTATTGATTAGCTGTTGCCGTATGGCTAACAATTTGATTTTGTAAAGGGATAAGAGAGTATTTGACATCTACTCTCTTATAATTTTTGTGAGTGCTTCGAGATTTTGGAAGAAACCCGTTAACGACCTTCGCCTTAATACTAGCATTCTCAAAAGTTATAAAGAAAAGGATTTTTATGGATTATATAAAACTTGAAAGGCTAGTAACAAAGAGAAATGATTATTTAGCCAAAAGAACACAATTGATTGATGATATAGATTTTCAAAATGCAATTGTAGAAAATGAGTTAAAACTTTATATTGATGATAAAGAAATATTTATTGAAGCAATAAAAGAATGTTACACAAAAATAATTGTAGATTTAGAGCATGAGATAAATGAACTTACAAAACAGAAAACTCCATAAGGGACTAAAATGCAAGAACTAATAGACATAGCAATAGTAGGAATACTCACAATTATAATCTACTCTATGGGATTACTTGCCACAAAGAAAAAGAGACGGTGGAGCAAGGAAAAGAAGATTAGGTTTAGGAAGTAATTTCAAAGGCAGAACTTAAAATTAGAGAGAAAGGGAGAGTATGAGTGTGAATGAGAACTCAAACAAAACAACATATCAAGCACTAAAAGAAAAACAATCTTGGCCACTCTATAAAAAAGTAGAGCATACTAAACAAAGAGTAAGAGAGTTTATTGATTTTGTAGATGGAAAGGCTTATGTTTCATTTTCGGGGGGGCTTGATAGTACAGTGTTAGTGCATATTGCAAGAAGTGTCTTTCCTGATATTCAAGTAGTGTTTTGTAATACAACAAATGAGGACCCAGAGATTATAAAATTTGTTAGAACTATTGAAAATGTTACTACTCTTTATCCAAAAATGAAATTTAAAAAAGTAGTTGAAAAATATGGTTTTCCATTTGTTAGTAAAAAAGTTAGTAGATCAATAAGTGAATTAAGACAAGCTAATCCAAATAGTCCAAACATTAGAAACTTATATCTATCAGGATTTAATAGAAAATCTCAGTTTGTAGCATCTTGGAAGCTTGCTAAGAAATGGTATTTTTTATTTGATAAAGAGGTTACTAAATTTGATATTACATCTATATGTTGTGATATTCTTAAAAAAGAACCAATGGAAAGATTTCAAAAAGAAACTGGTAAGCATCCTATTGTAGGAACAACAGCAGATGAAGGTCAAGATAGAGAGTTAAATTATATTAAATATGGTTGCAATATTTATGATAGTAAAAAACCAAAATCAAGACCAATGAGCATTTGGACCAATCAAGATGTATGGGATTATATAAAAATCAATAATCTATCTTACTGCTCTTTATATGATGATATAGTTTTAGAAGATGGAACTATTGTTAAAGGTGAGAAGAGAACTGGTTGTGTAGCGTGTGGTATGGGTTGCTCTTTAGAAGAAACAAATAGGTTTGAAACTTTAAGACTAAGAAGTCCTAAACATTATAGAAATATCATGAACTACACAAATAATGGAGTGACTTTTAAAGAAGCTTTCAATCATACTTTTAATACACCTAAAAAATATCAAACAAATGAGTATAAAGATAAAACTCTAAAGATGGGTTTTGACACTCTTAAAAATGATGATGTTGAATGTTTAAAACAAACTCATATCAAACTTAGTAAAAAGCTTATTGATATAAATGTACAAGAAAAATATTCAAAATTAAGAAATACATATGATCATAGAGAAATACTATATTTGATTTTAAATAAAAAGATAAATATAGACCTAGAAATATTAGAGAATAAAAATCTTTTTGATTTTATATAAGGGAAAATCAATGAGCCAAAACGAAATACAAAAACTATATCAACAACATTGTAACTGCAACCCAAGACCTATTGCTTTCAGTCAGTTTGTTGAGAACTACAATGCAAATAAAAACTACAAGTTAAAGCAATCTGCTATCAAAAATACAGACCTTGAAATTGAAGATGTAAAGCCTAAAGAGCCTACAAACCTAAAAAAGGCTAGAAAAAATAAAACATACCCTGATTATGTTGAATGTAGAAAATGCCATGAAATAAAACATAAATCAAAATTTGTTCCTGCAAATAGTAAAAGAGGTCATGAACTCACTTGTTGGGAGTGTAGGAGACTATTAGCAAGAGAAAAATAACATAGAGATAAAAGTATGAAGGAGAAATAATGACAAGACAGGAAATTAAAAAAGAGTGACTCTCCAACCAAACTCATTTAAGGGGCCACTGCCACTCTTTTAATTAATCTAAATATACCAGTCATATTATTAATCTTTAATTAATTAATAATCAACTACAAATTAATATTTTGTTAATATTACAATCAAATTATGTTAAAAATATTATATTCATAATAAAAAATAAAATAAATATTATAAAGGTAATAAATGAAGTCAATTCTAATTGTATTAATGATAATTTCTTTTTCATTTGCTAAAAACAATTATGGAGATATTAAAGTCGATGAAGTAACTTCTATCTATGATGGTGATACCTTCAGAGTAAACATTAACTCATATCCTCCAATTATTGGTAAAAAAATGTCAGTTCGTTTAAATGGAGTAGATACTCCTGAAATGAGAGGGAAATGTGATAAGGAAAAAAAGTCAGCAAGAAAAGCAAAACAATTTACAGTAAATTTTCTAAGGACCTGTAAAAATGGATTACAATTAAAGAATATGCAAAAAGGTAAATACTTTAGAATTGTTGCTGATGTTTATTGTGGTGATACTTCACTTGCTAAAGAACTTATTAAAAATGATTTAGCAGTTGAGTATTTTGGTGGAACTAAAGTTAAAGACTGGTGTAAGGAGTAAGTGAAATGAAAGCTAGGGTAATAGGTATAGATTCAAAAGAAGTAAAAGCATTACTTTCAAAAATAAAGAGAAACCCTGAAAAATACATAGATTTATGTTTAAAAAAAGATATTGAAAATAAAAATTTTTCGAATGAATTCAACAAATCAAATCCTGTTGATGAAAGAGAACCTTTAACAAGAGAAAAGATAGCAGATGTGTTAGATAATGAAAAAAAGATGTTGAACATAATTTATAAAGCATTCCATAGTCTATCATTATTTGGTGGAGTAGAAGAAGATGCAATTGCTGGTTCTATATTTACAGAGATTATGTTTGGAGAGTATAACATAGTTAAGCAAACCTGCAAGAAATTTAATCTAACATATAAACAATTAAGCGAAGTTATTGGAGTAAGTGAAAGTAGCTTGAGGTCAGCAGTTTCAAACAATAAAATTAGTAATCAAGTTGAAAAAGCTATCAATTTATATATTGAGAACATGCAGTTAAAAGAAAAACTTGAAAAATCTGAGAAAATAAAAGACACCATCAAAGAATGGCTTAAATAATACTATTTTTAATGGGTGTTGCCTTATGGCAATGCCTTTTTACAACTAATAACACATCAAAAAAGATAAAATTACAACAAAACTACTTGACAAGTGTTTTATTTTTGTATATAGTTTCAATAATTAAATACAAATTTACAACAAAAGGAGTTTTTTATGTTGCAATTATCTACAATCAAATTTAAATCGAATCAATTAAAGATTGTTGAGGAAACTCAATCTATAGTAGTAAAAGAAGTTTGCAATGCTATGGGGATTGACTTCACAAGACAATATAGAAAGATACTTAGTGATAATTCATACGAATCAAAACTAATCAAAGTAAAAACAAATGGTGGTATGCAAGAAGTTTTTACAATACCACTATCTAAATTAAATGGGTGGCTTTTTAGTATCAATCCAAACAAAGTAAAGCCAGAAGTAAAGCAAAAACTTATTGAATATAAAAAAGATTGCTTTGATGTACTTAATAACTATTTCAATAAAGGCATAGCAGTAAATCAAAAGTTTTTTCAAGGTAAAGACTCACAAAAAGTTATTGCAGGTCTTAAATCTGGAATGCTTAGAAAAGATAAGTTGATTGAAAGACTTAGAGAAGATTTGCATTTTTATCAAATTAGAGATGTAGTCCCACAAGAGCAAGTTGATATATTAATAAATGAACTAAATAATCTAAAATCAAAACAAAAAGCTTTACCAAATTTTGATAAAGATAAAAAGTTTGAAATCATCTTAAAAAGAACAGATGAACTACTTCAAAAAGATACAGACCTTTATACTTTTACAAGAGCATTGCAAACGCATTTAAAATTTTATAGAGAATATATTGAAGCAATCAAAGGTGGAGATAATGAACTTGAAAAATTTAAAATAGAACAAATCGAAATTGCAAGAAAACTTAAAAGTGAAGCAGAGACAAGAGAAATGAACTTGTATAGAAAATATGAGGATATGATGAGTAGGATAAGAGGTTTTATTAAAGCATCAAATCAAATATCACTACTTGAACCAATAGAAAAACCAAATTACCAACAGGAGTAAAATGAACCTATTCCCAAAAGACTACGAGCATTTAAAAGAGCTAATAGATAAAGCAATTCAAAGAAATCAAGAGACGTTGCACTTTAAGGGTGTTAGATTATTTGTGCATCAAGCTAAAAAGATGTACCAAGCTTATGCTGAAAGGATAAAAGAAGATGAGTGCATATGTACTATGTGTTACTGATGAAAAATGATAAACAAATTCTAAATTTTATAAAATAAGAGATATTGTAAATAACTAATCTAGTTCTTATAATCCAAAGGCATGGCATCAGCTGTGCCTTTTTTTATGCCTAATTTTTAAGGAGAAAGTTTTGAGTATAAATGAAAATATGAAATATGCAAGTACACAAACTATTGCAATTTACTTCGATACATCAACAGACTATTTTTATAAGCTTCAAGATAAACCAGATGTAATCCAAGGTACGCACTTTATTAAAAGAGGAGGTCTTTTAAGATGGAATATTAAAGAGGTTGAGAAGCTATTAAATCAAGAGCCACCAACAAAAGAAGATGAAATAAGCGATATGGTAAGTCAATATATTAATAAAATAGAAGGTAAATTATGAGTCGAAATGATATAATAAAGGAGTTATCGGTCACACCGAAGGAGAAAAGTGTGACAGTAAAAAATCATAAAGGTAAAATACAACTTGATTTCTACTTTGAAAAAAAGAGGTATAGACCTGTTTTTGATTTACCATACAATAAAGACAGTATCAAAGTAGCAAAAGAAAAAATTTACCCTAAATTGTTAAACGAAATAATTGAGAGTAAGAATAAAAAGACAGCTAAGACTTTTGAATACTACTATGATTTTTTTCTTGAAAGTAAATCAAAACAAAAAAGCTATTCACAGAAGTTATACATTTATAACAAGGTGAATGAGTTCTTTAAAAGTAAAAATGTTGATGAAATCACAAGGCTTGAAGTAAAAAGATATATTAAAAATCTATCTATCAAAAAACGGTCTAAGGGTGATTATCTTACTTGTATTAGAGGTACACTTGATTGTGCAATAGATGATGCTGTAATAAGTAACAATGTTGCAATTGGAATTAAGGTTGATGATGATTCAGAACCAAAAGATGTAAGAATTTATTCAACTAGTGAAATAGAACTTTTATTGAGTAATGCAGATGGAATGTTGAAAAATTTTTTAGGTATTGCTTTTAATACTGGTATGAGAGCAGGGGAAATATTAGCACTTAAACAAGTTGATATAAAAGATACATTTATTGATGTAAAGAAAAGTCTTTCAAAAGGCAAAGTAACTACCCCCAAGACTAATGGATCTATTAGAGAAGTTCCAATATTGAGTGATACTTTACAGTATATTGATGATCAAAAAAATACAAAGTCATTATATCTTTTTTGTGATGAAGAAGGCAAACATTTAAAAGGAATTGATGACCTTAGGACTGATTGGTCTAAACTTTTAGAAAAATGCAAAATGGCACATTCTCAAATGAAAAACACTAGGCATACATTTATTACTCATATGTTAGATAGTGGAAAATTCAAAGTAAGTGAAATTGCCAAGATAGTAGGGCATGTTTCACCAAGAATGATATTGACTGTCTATAGTGGATTTATTAAGTCCGAAAAGATTAAAGTTGATAATGATTTTAGCTTATATAGTCAACATATGGACAACAGTAAAAAAGAGGATATGAAAGAAAAGTGCTAGAAAGCCCTTTAAAACGTGGTGACCATGATTGGACTTGAACCAACGACAACCACGATGTCAACGTGGTGCTCTACCAACTGAGCTACACGGTCACGTAGATTAGATACTTAGGTCGTGTAGTTCTTTGAAAAGAAAAGCTTCAACAATTTCATCTATACTTCTTTGTGTTGGAGCAACAAGTACTGCTATACCTTCTTCTTGGAATTGCCATACATATTCTAATTCATTTATAACAACAACGGTTTCAACCCATGCTTGTATCTCTGTTCTATCTTTATAAAAAGTGCATTCAACAATCTGCCCTTCATTTAATTCAATGAAAGCCCAGTATTCTGATGCATCAAGTGTAGTGATAAGTGCTTCATGTCTTCTATTACAATCAACAGGTATTAATAAATTCATGCACGTCCTTTAAATTGTATAATATTATATATTTTTCAAACTTATTATTACATATAATTTTTTTTATACCATTTAGAAAATATAAATAATGTCCATAAATGCTGCTTAAATTTTTTATTTTTTGCTAAATTACAAATTTTAATAATATATTCTTCATTAAATAGATTAGTTTCTTTATTTACTAACAGTATAGTTTCCAAGATTGAATCTTTATATTCTTCTTGTATCCATTCGTTAAACGGGGAGTTAAAACCTTTTTTGGTACGATTTATAATTGTATCAGGAATATATTTTTTAGCAACTTTTTTTAATAAATATTTATTTGTATCTCCAACTTTTATATTTGAATCTATACTAAATAAAAGATTAACTAAATTATAGTCTAAAAAAGGGGTTCTAACCTCTAAAGAGTTTCTCATAGAGATTCTATCAACTTTACTTAAGAGAGCTTCTCCTAACCAAATTTTTAAATCAATATAGCTCATCCAATCAACTGGGTCTTTTTTTTGTGACTCACTTTTAAAAGTGGGAACTTTTTTAAAAAGTCTTCTTTTTTGCAAGTTTGAAAAAATCTCTCCAAACGAGTTATAAAGAGGCTCTTTTTTTATAATTCTTCTTAAATATTCACTCTCTTTTGTATTGTTTTGTAGAGCAGATATAATAGAATCTAAAAATTGATTTTGTGAAGTAGTTAATGATTTTTCAAAATCATAATATCCTAAAAATTTTTTATAATTATCATATCCTAAAAAAAGTTCATCACTTCCTTCTCCACTAAGAACAGTTTTTATTCCTGTATCTTTTATTTTTTTTGTAAGTATATTTAAAGGAATAGCAGCACTATCTGCATGGGGTTGTTCTAAGGCATCTAATGTATCTTCAAAATATTCTATGAAATCTTTTTTTCCTATTGTTACATCAGTATGATTAGAGTTGATATGTTTTGAAGTAATATTGGCATATTTTAATTCACAATAGTTTTTATATTCATCATAGCCAATAGAAAAGGTGTTAATTTTTTTTGAACTAACTTTTGAATAAATAGCAGAGATTAATGAACTATCAATTCCTCCACTTAACAAAGAACCAACTTCAACATCTGAAACAAGCCTCATTTCAACACTTTTTATTAGACACTCTTCAATCTTATCTAAAGCAGTGTTTTCATCTTTTATAGCTTTATAGGTATTTATCTTATAATATTTCTTTTTTTCAATGGTATTATTATCAAAAACTAAATATGTTGCAGCTTCAAGGGCATTTATATCTTTATAAAAAGTATTTTCAGACAGTGGTACGAAATATTGCACATATTGACTAAGAGCAATTTTATTTAAACTAGGAGTAGTCCCAAGTATTTCAATTATAGATTTAATAGAACTTGAAAAAATAAATTTATTATCTTTAAAATAGTAAAAGAAAGGTTTTTTACCAAATCTATCTCTTGCACAAAAGTATTTACCTTTTTTTATATCGTAAATACAAAAAGAAAACATTCCATTTAATTTATTTAAAAAGTTAAAATTATATTTTTGATATAAGCGTATCAAAATCTCAGTATCAGATGCAGTTTTACAAACTAAATTTTCATCTTTTATAAGTTGTTTATAGTTATAAATTTCCCCATTAAAAACAATTAAAATATCATCAAAAATCATTGGTTGATTTGCTTCTTTATCTAAATCAATAATTGCCAATCTTGTATGACCGAACTCTTTTGAGTTTATTTGAATATTGTTATTAAAATCTGGTCCTCTATTGTTTAATAGTTTTAAAGCCTGGGAAAAGTTTGAACTAATAAAATTTGTACCTAAAATACCACACATCTTATAATCCAAAAAAACTATTTATAATAAGTAGATAGATATATATAAAAGCTATAAATATTAGAGAACTAATCAATACTGAAAAAGTTGTATCTATTGGTTTACAATTATATAATGAGGCTAAGTTTACATTATTGACTGCAAGTGGAACGATAAGTTCTAGAAATAAAATTGCACCAACCAAAGGGTCAATTTTAAAATATAAAATCACATATAAACCAACGATTGGTAATATGATATGTTTAAAAACAGAGATATTTAATGAAAGCTTCCAGTTGGCAGTTTTAATTTTAACTTGAGACATAAAAACACCAAAGATTACTAATTGCATTACTATAGCTGCATATGCACCCATAGTAAATAATTTATCAAATTCTTGATTTAAAGTGTAGCCATTATAATTGTAAGCGATAGCAAGAACTGCAAACCAGATAGCAGGGATTTTGAAAATTTCTTTTAATGATTTTATAAAACTAAATTTATTACCAGCAAAAAAATAAACTGAAAAAATATAGATAAAAAATAGATTTGCAATATTTAAAATAGATGTATATGGAACACTAATCTCTCCAAAAAGTGCTATACCAAGAGGAATACCTAAATTACCAGTATTTCCAACTAATGAAGATGCTAAAAAAATTGATTTATCCTGATAGTCTTTAAATATTACTTTTGCATAAAGAAAGGCTATAAATAAAACAGCAAATATGCAAATAAAGTAGATTAGTGGAGATAATACAAATTGTTCATTTATAGGAGATCTATTTAATCCCCAGAATATAAGAATAGGTTGTAAAAAATATAGATTTAATAATACAAAGCTACGTTCATTTACTTGGTTCTTGAAAACTAATTTGTAAACAAAACCTATGATAATAAAAAGATAGATTGTAGCAACTGACAATAAAGCTTCGATAAAAATTCCTTTATAAAAAAAGGAATTTTATCAAAAAAAAGTAGTGTAACTATTTAAGCCATAATACCTTTAATCATAAAGAATATAGCTGCAGATAAAACAGCTGCTGCTGGGACTGTTATAATCCATGCAGCGATGATTTTCTTAACAGCATCTCTTTTCACATATTTTACTCTTTTAGCAGTTTTAAACTCTTTTTTCTCTTCTTTTACTTTTTCTTCTTTATCTTCAATTTTTCTGTAAAGATCAGCAATTCTTACATAATCAGATTTATTTTTTTTATCAAGTTTTTCCAACTTTGTTAATTCTGCTTGATAATCATCAAGTATTTTTTTGTCTTTTTTAAACTTTTCTCTAACATCTTTTAAAAACTTCTCTTCACTTGAATCTAACCATTCTCTTAAAAAACCTACTCCAAATACACCACCAACAGCTATATGTGTTGAAGATACTGGAAGTCCAAGTTGTGATGCAATGATAACTGTAATAGCTGCTGCCATTGCAATAGAAAATGCTCTTACTTGATCTAATTCAGTGATTTCACTACCAACTGTTTTAATTAATCTTGGTCCATATAATATAAGTCCAATAGAGATACCTACTGCACCTACTGCCATAACCCAAAATGGAATACCAACTTTTGTAGATATACCTGCATTTAAAACTGCATCATTGATTGCTGCAAGAGGTCCAATTGCATTTGCAACATCATTTGCACCATGTGCAAAAGATAAAAGAGCTGCTGCAAAAATTAAAGGAATAGTAAATAAGGAATTAACACCATCTCTGTTATTTTTTATTTTTTTAGAGGCTTTTAAAATCATAGGTTTAACTAGTATATAAACTATTACTGCTACAACTACACCAATCAATCCTGCACTAACAAAATTGAGTTTGATAAGATGTTTAAATCCTTTTAAAATAATATATGTAGAAAAAGCCCATGTCATAACTGCAACTAAAATTGGAACAAATTTTCTTGCGGATTCAAGTAAGTCATCTTTGTAGATTATGTTTTTCTTTATAAAATAAAGAAAAGAAGCTGCAATAATTCCACCTAGTATTGGGGAGATTACCCAAGAAGCTGCAATCTTACCCATTGTAGGCCATGATACTATGGCAAAACCTGCTGCTGCTGTTCCTGCTCCCATAACTCCACCAACTATTGAATGGGTAGTTGATACAGGTGCTCCAACAGAAGTTGCAAAGTTTAACCACATAGCAGCTGCAAGTAAAGCTGCTGTCATAGCCCAGATAAAAATATCAGGATTAGAAATTAATGCTGGGTCAATAATACCTTTTTTTATCGTTTTTACAACATCACCGCCTGCAATAAATGCTCCAGCTGCTTCAAATACTGCTGCAATAACAATTGCCCACATCATTGTCATAGCCTTAGAACCTACTGCTGGTCCTACATTGTTTGCTACATCATTTGCTCCAATATTCATTGCCATATAAGCACCAAATACGGCACCAATTATTAAAAATGTATTATTATGTAAATCCCCATGTGAAGTATAACTCCATAAAAATACTACTAATACAAATAATAAGCTAAGTGAGAGTTTGGCAAAGGTAGGAAGTGTCTTTTCTGTGGCCTTGTCAAAGGTATCAATTGTGTTAATATCCAAAAATGTCCTTTTGTAACTGATTTGTAATTTAAGTTAAGTAGGATTTTAATGGATATTTGTTTACATAAACTTTAACTAAACTTAAAATAAATATTACTAACCTATGTATCTTATTTGTAATCTCTATATTTTATTCTTCTTTTTTTTCTAAATTTAAGGATAAATTTAGCTCAAAATATTGTATTATTTATAAAAAACTTGACAAATTTTTAAAATTTTTATAGAATGTCTATAAAATATAGATAAAATATATAAAAAGGAGATTTACATGAGTATTTTAATACTTACAAAAGAAAATTTTCCGGAAGTTACTAAAGTTAAAAAAGAGTTTAACATATTTAGAGCATTAAAAATTAAAAAAGGTAAACTAGAAATGGTTGAGTTTTTTAATAAAGATGGTGCTTTTAGAGGCTTCGGAAGAGACACTAAAGCTGCATTTAAAAAAGCAAAAAGAGTGTTAAAAAAACATTATAGATAAAAAGAGTAAAACTCTTTTTATCTTCTTGAACTACTTCTAGACCTAGATGAAGTGTTTCTTCTATTTCTAAAATTACTTCTCCCTCCACCTCTAGAGTTTCGTCTTCCACCTTTTCCATTTTTATCAGAAGAGTTATCGTTTTTTAGTCTATCAAAAAGTTTTTGGATATCAATTTCAGATTTTCCAATATAGTTACTACCTTTTACATAAGTAGTATTTGTTAGCATAGAAGCTAGTTTATGAGCAATTGTTGATAAATCAAATTCCTCTTTTAAACTTTCAACTAAACTAATTCCAGAATCATAAACTTTTTGTTCTAAAATTTTTGTTTTTAAACTATCTGTTTTTTTCTCTTTTACTGAATTTATATTAGGGATTACTTTTGCTTCTAGTTTTCCACCTGTAGAAGTTTGTATTTTTTGTAACATTCTAAACTCATGAGGAGTTACAATTGAAACAGCCATACCCTCTTTACCAGCACGACCAGTTCTACCAATTCTATGTACATAAGATTCACTATCAAATGGCAAATGATAATTAAATACGTGGCTTACATCATTTACATCTAATCCTCTTGCTGCAACATCTGTAGCAATTAAAATCTCTAATTTACCTTTTTTAAAAGCATTGATTGCTTCTTCTCTTTGTCTTTGCTCCATATCTCCATGAAGACCTTTTGCACTAAATCCTTGAGAAACTAGAAAAGTAGAAAGTCTATCAACTTCTTTTTTTGTTCTACAGAAAATTATAGATTTTTCAGGATTTTTAAAATCGTATAATCTGATTAATGCATCATCTCTTTCGTGTTCATCAACTACATAAAAAGTTTGTGTAATTTTTGAGTTAGTTACTTCACTTTTCGTAATTGTAATAAATTCTGGCTCATTTAATATGGTCTGAGCAAGTTTTTTAATAGCTGGTGGCATAGTTGCTGAGAATAATAAAGTTTGTCTTTTTTCTGGTATAAAAGTAAAAATCTCTTTTATATCATCCAAAAATCCCATATCAAGCATCTCATCTGCTTCATCTAAAACCACAAAAGAAGGAGTTATCTCAATCTTTTTATCTCTTAATAAATCTAAAAATCTACCAGGTGTTGCAACTATAATACCAGCACCTTGGATATGTTTTAACTGTCTACTATATGATTGTCCACCATAAACTGTAGCAGTGTTAATTTTTAGATTTTTACTAAATCTAAAAAGTTCATCAGATACTTGCATCGCAAGTTCTCTAGTTGGTACAATTACAACTGCTTCTACACCTTTGTTTCCAGTCATCATATTAATAAGTGGTAAACCAAACGCAGCGGTTTTACCTGTTCCTGTATGTGCCTGTCCTACAATATCTTTTCCATTTAAAACTACTGGAATTGCATCAGCTTGTATAGGACTTGGCTCTTTAAAGCCTGCATCACTAATCGCTTGTTGCAAAACCTCTTTAAAATTGAAATCTTTAAAAGTCATCTATTACCTTTTGTGTAAATATAAAAAAATACACGAATATAAACTTTTTGATTCTATTATAGAATTTTTTTTAAAACTGATTGCTTAAAATGAAAGCTAGGCTTTGAAAACGAAACTCAAAGTAAAATAGTATATAAATGTGTATAATTTTGGCGATTGTATCTAAAAAGTGATTAAAATATACTTTTATATAAAGTGGGAGAGAGTTCCCACTTTTATAGTTGTTCTAGGTTTTTATAGTTTTCTAAATATTTAGTATCGTAAGTATTATTTATAAAGTCTTCATTTTCCATCATTTTTTGATGGAAAGGAATAGTTGTTCTTATTCCTTCAACTTCAAACTCATTTAAAGCTCTTTTCATAATATTTATAGCTTTTTCTCTATCTCTTCCCCAAACAATCAGTTTACCAATCATTGAGTCATAATATGGAGGTACTACATAGTTTGTATAGATATGAGAATCAACCCTTACATTTCTTCCACCTGGAACCATCCATTGAGTTATTTTTCCCGGACTTGGTAAAAATGAGTTTGGATCTTCTGCTGTGATTCTACACTCAATTGCATGACCCCTAAATTTAATAGCTTCCTGAGGAGGTAATTCATCACCTTCTGCAACTTTTATCATCCATTCAATTATATCAAGACCAGATACCATCTCAGAAACTGGATGTTCAACTTGAAGTCTTGTATTCATCTCCATAAAATAGATATTTTGTTTGTCATCTGCTAAAAATTCAAAAGTACCAGCACCCTCATATTTTAAATATTTAGTTGCTTTTACAGCTACATCATGAAGATGAGCTCTTGTTTCATCGTTTAATAAAATTGCAGGAGATTCTTCAATAACTTTTTGATGTCTTCTTTGTAAAGAACAATCTCTTTCTCCTACATGGATTGCATTTCCATGAGAGTCACCTAATACTTGTACTTCTATATGTCTTGGTTTATTGATAAATCTTTCAAGGTACATTGTTCCATCACCAAAAGCTGCAAGTGCTTCTGAAGAAGCAGCTGTGAAAAGTTGCTCAAACTTCTCTTCACTTTCAATTAGTCTCATACCTCTACCACCACCACCAGCAGCAGCTTTTGCCATAATTGGATATCCAATTTCAGCAGCTATTTTTTTAGCTTCTTCAACAGAATGAACAGAACCATCACTTCCTGGAACAACAGGAACTCCAGCTTTTTTCATCTCATCTTTAGCTTTAGATTTATCAGCCATTTTTTCCATTACTTCTACAGATGGACCAATAAACTTGATATTGTGTAATCTACAAATCTCTACAAAATCTTGATTTTCTGAAAGAAAGCCATATCCTGGAAAAATTGCATCACAACCTGTAATTTCAGCTGCTGTTATAATTGCTGGGATATTTAAGTATGAATCTATTGATTTAACATCTCCAATACAGATTGCCTCATCTGCATGTTTTAAATAAGATGCTTCTTTATCTCCTGCACTATAAATAGCAACAGACTTTTTACCCATTTCTCGAATAGTCCTTATTGCTCTTTGAACTATTTCTCCTCTATTTGCTATTAATATTTTTTTTATTTCAGCCATAGATAGATCTTTTTTATAGTTTTTCTATTACGAATAGAGGCATATCATATTCAACTGGGTTACCATTCTCTACTAAAATGTTAACAATCTTACAATCAAATTCTGCTTCAACTTCATTCATGATTTTCATTGCTTCTAAGATACATAAAGTTTGACCTTTTTTAACTGTATCTCCCTCTTTAATGAAAGCTGCTGCACCTGGAGATGGAGAAGCATAATAAGTTCCAACCATCGGAGCATTTATTGTTTCACCTTTTGGGGCTGTTGGAGCAGATTCTGCTGAAGCTGCAACAGCAGCTGGAATAGCACTTGTAGGTGCTGATGCCATTGGTACTGGTGCCATAGCAGTCGTTGTAACTACACCAGTGTTTTCAAAACCTCTTTGCATAGAGATTTCAAACTCACCCTCTTTAACTTTTAATTTATTCAATTCACTTTTATCAAATACTCTTATTAGTTCTTTTATTTCTTTAAAATCCATACTTAACCTTTTATAATTAAATTTTGGAAATAATATCATAAAAATAGTTACAAAAACTTTTATTAATTTTGTAAAAATTTAAGATTTTTAGTAAAAACTATAAGAAATTAGAGTAAAATCAATAAAAATATTAAAAAAATCGCATAAAAATAAAAATATAATTTTTATGAAATTTATATGTAATTTATAAGTGACTTATGGAGAAATAAAAGATGATAACAGATAAAAACTTTATAAATATTGCTCATGAGATAGCGAGTGCTTCAAAATGTGTATCAAAACAAGTTGGAGCAGTGATAGTAAAAGATGGTAGAATTCTTTCAACTGGATATAATGGTACACCAGCTGGATATATAAATTGTAGTGAACATTGGGATAATAAATATACTAAAGATCATCATGATTGGTCAAAAACATATGAGATTCATGCGGAGATGAATGCCTTGATTTGGGCAGCAAGAAAGGGTATTTCAATAGAAGATGCAACTATTTATGTAACATTGGAACCTTGTAGTGAATGTTCAAAAAACTTAATTGCTGCGGGAATAAAAAGAATAGTTTATGATAGAGCTTATGAGCATACAAACTCTGATATTATATCAAAATTTATAAAAGATAATGGAGTAATAATAGAACAATTACTAAAATAGATGAAGAAGATAAATAATCACCTTTTTTATAAAGATTCTTATAACAAATATGGAATTAGTGCAAAAGGTGTACACTGGCACAATACATCAACTCAATTTATCCGTTTTGAAGTATTAATAAATACAATAAAAAAGCAAATATTTGCATCAACAATTCTTGATGTAGGGTGTGGTTTTGGGCATCTTTTAGAGTATTTTGCAAAAAATAAAATCTATCCAAAAACATATTTAGGTGTAGAAAAAGAGCCATTTTTTATAGAACTTTGTAAGATGCAATATCAAAATTTTAATTTTTTTCAA
The DNA here is from genome assembly GCA_050296315.1 of Halarcobacter sp. Classification (GTDB taxonomy): domain Bacteria; phylum Campylobacterota; class Campylobacteria; order Campylobacterales; family Arcobacteraceae; genus Halarcobacter. Next base: position 151,530 of record JBNKRE010000002.1, on the reverse strand, counting down.
TGTGATATATTAAAAGATAAAATTCCATTTGCTGAATTTTTAGTTTGCTCAGGAGCTTTAAATCTTTTAGATAAAATAGATTTTTTTAAAGGGATAAAAAACTGTTATAAAGCCTCAACAAAAGGGTTTGTTTTTAACTTTCTAATAGAAGATTCTATACATAGATTATCAAAACAAGAAGTTATTGACTATTGCAAAACTCTTTGTAATGATTTGATTGTTTACGACAAATATCTAAAAAATGACTGCACAATATATATGAAAAAATAAATATCATATCTATCTCATATAGAATTTATATAATTTCAATCAATATCTTATTATGAAGGGTAAAATATGAAAGTAGGTCTATTTATACCATGTTTTATGAATGAGCTATATCCAAAAAGTTGTATGGCAACATTGAAGCTACTAGAAAAAGTTGGTTTAGATGTTGAATATCCTATGGATCAAACTTGCTGTGGTCAACCTATGGCTAACTCTGGCTGTTCAAAAGATATGAAGGACTTAGCATATCAATTTGTTGAAAATTTTAAATCGTATGATTATATAGTTGCACCAAGTGGTTCATGTGTAACTATGGTAAAAGAGCATTATGAACCATTTTTTGAAGATGATAACACAGACTATAATAAAGTTAAAACATCTATTTATGAAGTTTGTGAATTTCTACATGATATTGTAAAAGTTGACAAGTTAGATGTAAGTTTTCCTTATAGAGTTGGACTTCATAACTCTTGCCATGGGCACAGAGCCTTAGGCTTAGGGACTCCTAGTGAACTAAATATTCCATCAAATAATAAATTAAAAAATCTATTAAATCTTGTGCAAGATATTGATGTGGTTGAATTAAGTAGGGATGATGAATGTTGTGGTTTTGGAGGAACTTTTTGCGTAACTGAAGAGGATATCTCAGTAGCAATGGGTAAAGATAGAGTAAATGATCATATCAATGCAAAAGCAGAAGTGATTACTGGTGCAGATATGTCATGCCTAATGCATATGCAAGGGATAATAAAAAGAGATAAAAAAGCTTTAAAAGTTATGCATATAACTGAAATATTAGCTGGGGAGTTTTAAAATGAGCAATTTTGACCATCCACAAAAAGCGAAAGAGTTTGTAGCAAATGATGAAAGGATGCATTGGCATGACAAGGCACTATGGTTTGTAAGAGAAAAAAGAGATAATGCAAGTAAATCTATACCTGAATGGGAAACTTTAAGAGAGTATGCAAATCAGATAAAAACTCATACAATGGCAAACTTGGATAAATATTTAGCTGAATTTGAGCAGAATGCAACAAAAAGGGGTATAAAAGTATATTTTGCAAAAGATGCCCAAGAACACAATGAAATTGTTTATAATATTTTAAAACAAAACAATGTAAAAAAAGTTGTAAAATCAAAATCAATGTTAACAGAAGAGTGTCATCTTAATCCTTTTTTAGAAAGTAAAGGTTTAGAAGTTGTTGATACAGACTTAGGAGAAAGGATAGTTCAGTTTAGAAATGAACCACCTTCTCATATCGTATTACCAGCAATCCATCTTAAAAAAGAGGATGTGGCAAAAACTTTTCATGAAAAAATCAATACTAATGAAAATAATAGTGATCCAACATATTTGACAAGAGCCGCAAGAGAACATTTAAGAGAGAAATTTTTAAATGCAGATGCAGGTATTACTGGGGTAAACTTTGCAGTTGCACAAACAGGTGGAGTTGTGGTTTGTACAAATGAGGGTAATGCAGATATGGGTGCAAGTTTGCCAAAACTTCATATTGCATGTATGGGAATAGAAAAGATTATTCCAAGACTTAAAGATTTGAGTGTATTTACAAGATTACTTGCAAGAAGTGCAACTGGACAACCTATAACATCTTACACATCACATTTTCATGGTCCTGTTGAAGATGGACAGATGCATATAGTAATTGTAGATAATAAAAGAACACCATTTTTACAATCAAATTCATATCAAAAAGCATTAAACTGTATTAGATGTGGAGCTTGTATGAATACTTGTCCTATATATAGAAGAAGTGGCGGACACTCATATCAATATGTAATTCCTGGACCAATAGGTTCAACACTTGCAACATTTAGAGACCCTAAAAAATATAAGACATTAAGTTTTGCTTGTAGTTTATGTGGTTCTTGCTCAAATGTTTGTCCTGTAAAAATTGATTTAGATTCACAGTTGTATACCCATAGACAAGACTTAAGAGAAAAAAATATTATAAGTAATAAAAAAAGAGTTGCTATGCAGTTTTCTGTTTGGTTAATGAAAAACCCATCATTGTTTAATTTTGCGGGGAAAGTAGCAAGAAAAATAGTACCATTATTACCAAAAGCACTAATTTATAATAAATTAAATATTTGGGGAAAACAAAGAGATATTCCTGAGATGCCATCTAAAAGCTTTAAAGAGTTATATAAAGAGGAGAAAAAAAGATGAGTAGAGATGATATTTTAAAATCAATAAATGAAAATAATATTGTAAAAAATTGTGCTTTACCTGATTTTTTAAACTTTGGTATAACCTTTGAAGATAAAGTAGAAAAATTTAAGCAGATGGTTCAAAGTGTAGGTGGAGAAGCTATTTGTATAAAAAAAGAGGAAATAGATGAAACTATAAAAAGATTATATCCAGACATTCAATCAATTGCATCAAATGTTCAAGGGTGTACTCTTTCTACAGTAGATTCAAATGAAAAAACTCTACCTCATGAATTAAAAGATATTGAATTAGCTGTTGTAAAAGGTGAGTTTGCAGTAGCTGAAAATGGTGCAGTATGGATGCAAAATAGTCAAAATAGACATAGAGCATTATACTTTATAGCACATAATATAGTTCTTGTAATAAATAAAGATGATATTGTAAACAATATGCATGAAGCATATGAAAAAATATCGTTTGAAAATAGTACCTATGGAGTATTTGTAAGTGGCCCTTCTAAAACTGCTGATATTGAACAATCTTTAGTTATTGGGGCACATGGTCCAAAATCTGGATATGTACTTTTTGTGGAATAGGTAAAAATCAAATCAAAATAGATATTTCTATTTTGATTTGGTATAATCTTGAATGAAAAAAAGATTTATACTACTTCTGATAACTATTATAATTACAAATGCTTATGCACTAAAAGAGAATAAAGAGATTTTATTGCTTCACTCTTATCACAAGGGTTATAAATGGAGTGATGAGATGTCTAAATCCATAGAAAAAGTTTTTGCTCCTTATCCTAATATTGAACTTACCACTTTGTACATGGATACTAAAAGAGTAGTGGGACCAATATATTTTCAAAAATTAGCAAACCTATATAAAGAACAATTAGCCTCACGGAATTTTGATTTAGTTATAGTAAGTGATAACAATGCCTTTGAGTTTATGGTTAGGTATCATGAAACACTTTTTAATAACATCCCTGTACTATTTTGTGGAATAAACAATTTTGATAAAGCTTTATTAGATGAAAACAATATGAAAAGTTATACAAGCGGAGTTGTAGAACAAGTAGATATTGAAAAAAACTTTAGACTTATTTCTCAACTTCAACCAAAAGTAAAAAAGCTTTTAATTTTAAATGATCAGTCAAAAACAGGATACGCAGTAAAAAGAGATTTAAATCCAGTAATTGAAAAATATAAAAATAGATTTGAAGTTGAATATGTTGATAATATGGACATAGATATGCTTGAAGATAAAGTAAGTAAACTAAAAGATGATACAGCTATTTTATTTTTATTAATGTTCAAAGATAAAACAGGGAAATACTTTACTTATAAAAGAAGTTTCCAAAGAATTAGAAATGTAAGTAATGTTCCAATCTATGGTCTTTGGGATTTTTATTTAAATTATGGTTTAGTAGGAGGATTATTAACTTCAGCAAAGGCCCAAGGAGAAGCTGTTTCTAAAATGGCTTTGCAGGTATTAGCTGGAAAAAAAATCACAGATATTCCTATTTTGGAAAAATCTCCAAATAGATATCTATTTGATTATAATGAATTAAAAAGGTTTAATCTAAAAGTAGAAGATGGATTAGATGACTATGAAATAATAAATAAACCACACTCTTTTATTAGGAAATACACAAAACTTGTAGTAATTACAATAGTTGTTATAGGTGTATTATTGATAATGATATTTTCTATGCGTTCAAATATTAAAAGAAGAAAAGTAGTTGAAAAAGATTTACAAAATAGAATTAAATTTGATAAGGTTTTACTTGATACTTTACCAAATCCAATATATTATAAAAATAAAGATGGTAAATTTTTAGGATGTAATAAGGCCTTTAGTGAGTTAGTAAATGTATCAAAAAAAGAGGTGATTGGCAAAACTGCATGGGATTTTTTTCCTCCTGATATTGCTTTAAGAAACTCAAGAATTGATAAAGAGTTATTACGAACAGAAGGGAATAATACTTCTGAAATCACACTTCACTCCTCAGATAACAGTATGAAACATATAATTATAAACAAAGCGGTATATTTTGAAAATGATGGAAGTATAGGTGGAATTGTTTGTATCATGGATGATATTACAGAGCGTATTCAGCAAAAACAATTTTTAATCCAACAAGGAAAACTTGCAGAAATGGGTGATATGGTTGCAGCAATAGCTCATCAATGGAATGAACCTTTAGTTGAATTATCGGCACAAGTTCAAGATATTCAAACTTCATTTTTATTAAATGAGTTGAAAGATTCTCAAGTAAAAGAGTTTGTAAATGATTCAATGGTACAGATAAAATATATGTCTAAAACTTTAAGTGATTTTAGAAACTTTTTAAAACCCTCTACTAAAAAATCTCTCTTTTCCATAAGAAAATCATTTGAAGATATTTTTGAAATCATTGCCAAACAAGTTTTTTATTCAAACATAAATATGCAAATCAACTACACTCAAGAAGATAATGAATTACTTATATATGGATATGAAAATGAGTTTAAACAGGTTTTATTAAATTTAATCAATAATGCAAAAAATAAAATAATAGAAAAAAATAGTGATGAGAAGTATAATATTACAATCAATATATCTCAATCTGCACAATTTAATATAATAGAAATAGTTGATGATGGTGGAAATATAGATTCAAATATTATTGATAAAATATTTGAACCATATTTTACTACAAAAAAAGATGGCACAGGATTTGGTCTTTATATGGCTAAAGTAATTATTGAAGATAAAATGGATGGAAGCATTACTGCAAAAAATATGGATAAAAATGTAGTATTTACAGTGAAATTGCCACATAATAAAGGGAAAAAAGATGAAAATTCTATTATTAGAGGATAATGAAAAATTAAATAATACAATAAAAAAAAGATTAGAGATAAAAGGCTATAAAGTTTTTAGTTATATAGATGGTAGCCAAGCTTATGAGAGTATTACTGAGGGATTTTCTTGTTTTATTTTAGATATAAATGTTCCTAATGTTGATGGGATTAAAATTTTAAAAAAGATTAGAGAGTATTATGATGAGGTACCTGTAATTATTATTAGTTCAACTGTGGAACTTGATATAATAAAACAATCATATGATTTTGGTTGTAATGATTATTTAAAAAAACCTTTTTTTATAGATGAACTTGAAATCAAAATAGAAAAATTATGTCAAATAAAAGATGAATTAATACAGTTTGATATAGGAGTTTCTTTTGATTATAAATCCTCTTTGTTATTGATAAATAATGAAGAGTTTAGACTTACAAAAAAAGAGAGGCTTCTTTTAAATCTTTTTTTAACAAATAAAAATCAAATTGTAACATATGAAGCAATTGAAAACTATGTTTGGGAGGGAAGCTTTGCTTCAATTGACTCAATAAGAAGTTTAGTTAGAAGATTAAGAAAGGTTTTACAAAAGGAGTATATCCAAACAGTAGTTGATACAGGATATATTTTTAAAGTTGAATAATATATTAATTTTAGTGAACATATGCTCATAAACACCCAAAATAGGGGATTTTTTTAAAAAATTATAAAAAAATATCATACCATTTTCATTTGGTGTAGTTAAAATTTAAATAACATTATAAAAGGAGATCATAATGAAAATGTTTGGTAAAACAACTAAACTACTTGTGGCTTCTGCATTGATTGCAGGACTTACAACAGCTGCAACAGCAGCTCAAAAAGTTTACAAATGGAAACTTGCAACTACTTGGGGACCAACTTTACACCCATTTATTGATGCCCCAACAAAAATGGCAGAGATGGTTGAAAAGATGTCTGATGGTAGACTTCAAATTAGAATAGATGCATCTAATAAACATAAATCAGCATTTGGTATTTTAGATATGGTAAAAGGTGGACAGTATGAGATGGGGCATTCAGCTTCATATTACTGGAAGGGAAAAGATATTAACTTATTACCATTTACAACAATGCCATTTGGAATGACTGCACCTGAACAATATGCATGGTTCTACTATGGTGGTGGATTAGAACTTATGCAAAAAGCTTATGCTAAACATAAAGTATTATCATATCCTGGTGGTAACACAGGTAACCAAATGGGTGGATGGTTTAGAAAAGAAATCAACTCTCTTGATGATTTAAAAGGTCTAAAAATGAGAATTCCAGGTTTTGCTGGTGAAATTATGGCAAAACTAGGGTTAACTGTTACAAATATTGCCCCAGGAGAACTTTATACTTCATTAGAAAGAGGTACAATTGATGCTTTAGAATGGGTTGGACCTGGTATGGATATTAAAATGGGATTCCATAAAATTGCACCTTTCTACTATACTGGTTGGCATGAGCCTGCAACTGAATTACAATTCTTAGTTAATGAAAGAGCTTATAAAAAGTTACCAAAAGATTTACAAGAGATTTTAGTAGTTGCTATGAAGTTAAGTTCTTATGATATGTATATCCAAAACTATGATATGAGTGCAAAAGCATGGGATTCTATTGCAAAAGAGTATCCTAATATTAAAATTAAAACTTTCCCAAAACCTGTTATGGATGCTATGAAAAAAGCTAATGATGAATTATTGATTGAAATGTCTAAAGGACAACCTTTATTAAAAGAGATTTTAGATTCTCAAAAAGCTTATCAAAAGAAAGCTAGAGCTTGGACAGAGATGTCAGATTATCTATACTTAAAAGATAACTTATAATAAATATAGTACAATCCCCTTTTTTAAGGGGATTTATCTTGATAGATTAGATTAATATAAAAAGATTATATTGATCTAATTTATTCGAATTTTCCCAGAAGGATGTTTAATGTTGTTAAAACTTGAAAAGTTTTTTAATAAATTTGCAGATATTATTGGAACAATTACTTCTATTGCAATGGTTCTAATGATATTAAATGTATTTTATGATGTTATCATGAGATATTTTTTCAAATCAGGAAGTATTGCGATGCAAGAGATGGAATGGCATCTATTTTCTGTAATTATTCTTTTAGGTATATCTTATACTTTAAAAGAGGATGGACATGTTAGAGTAGACTTAATTTATGATAGATGGTCTCCTAAAAAAAAGGCAATGATAAATATGATTGGTGCAGTAATATTTATATTACCAATTGCAATCTTAGTTGGGCATAGCTCTATCAATAATGCATATGAAGCTTATCTTTCTATGGAGCAAAGTGGTGATCCAGGAGGGTTACCATATAGATGGATAGTAAAATCACTTATTCCACTATCATTTTTCCTTTTGATTATCACAACAATTGGATTTTTTATTAAAAATCTTAATGTATACAAAGGAAATCATGGACTTGAAGAATATAATCTAAAAGGTGAAATCGAAGGTCTTAAATGTGATTTAAATGAACATAAATTTCATATAGTTGATATTGATGAAAAAGGGGAAACAAAATGATCGGTATTATAATGTTTTTTACAGCATTATTTATGTTGTTGATAGGTTTCCCTGTTGCATTTACATTTGCAGCAGTTTCAGTCTTTTTTGGTCTTATAGCTGGTATTGTTGAAATCTATAGCTATGCAGAGGCAAATACAGGGTTTACCACTTTATTAGTTCAAGGACTGGATGAAGGTATTTCAATGTTTGATTATATGCCTTTTAGAATCTATTCAATTCAGCAAAACACTATTTTAATGGCTATTCCTATGTTTATTTTTATGGGTATTGTTTTACAAAAAACTGGTCTTGCAGAAAAGCTTCTAGAATCTATGGGGTTTTTATTTGGGGAGATTAGAGGAGGAGTTGCAATCTCTACAGTTTTAGTTGGTACTTTATTAGCTGCTTCAACAGGAGTAGTTGGGGCATCAGTTGTGGCTATGGGTGTAATCTCTCTTCCTGTTATGCTTAAATATAAATATAGTACAGAACTTGCAACTGGAACTATATGTGCTTCGGGGACATTAGGACAAATTATACCACCTTCTATTGTATTGATTATTTTAGGAGATGTTTTCCAAGTTCCAGTAGGAGATTTGTTTAGTGCAGCAGTTGGTCCTGGTATTGCACTAGTTATTGCATATATTGTATATATTTTAGTTGTTTCTTTTCTAAAAAAAGATATGGCGCCTGCTATTCCTGCTGATCCATCTAGAGGTTCAAAAAAGAAACAAGTAGTAAAAGCATTAATTGATATTATTCCTTCTTTAACATTAATCGTTTTAGTTTTAGGTTCAATATTTGCAGGTGTTGCAACACCTACTGAATCATCTGCTGTAGGTTGTATAGGTGCAATTTTACTAGCTTTAATGTATAAATCATATTCAAATTCAATGGTAAAAGAAGCTGCATTAGAATCAGTGAAAATTACCTCAATGGTATTTGGTATCCTAATAGGGGCAACTGCTTTCTCTATGGTATTTACATATACAGGTGGTGATGAATTAGTTGAGCATTTTATGACAAGTTTACCAGGTGATGGGAAATGGACATTTATTCTTTTAACAATGTTAGCAATTTTAGTTTTAGGATTCTTTATTGATTTTATTGAGATTTCATATATTATCTTACCTATATTGATTCCTGTATCTCAAACATTAGGTATAGATCCTGTATGGTTTGCTATATTGATTGCTATGAATTTACAAACATCATTTTTAACCCCTCCTTTTGGATTCTCACTTTTTTATCTAAAAGGTTGTGCTCCATCTTCTGTAACTACAGGACAAATTTATAGGGGTGTTGTACCTTTTATTACTATTCAAATAATAGTCCTTGCCATAGTTGCAATATTCCCAGAAGTATTTGGTTTATCTTCTGATATGTAGAGTTTTTATGTCACACTGTTTAGAACTAATTATAAATATAACACTAAAACAGTGTGACAAAATGTATTCATTTATAAATGATCCTCAACAAAGAATTTATACCGTTCCACGCCTTGAATAATAAATTATTTTAAATTCATACTATAATATATAATTAAGAGGATTTAAAATGTTAGAAGGTAAATACCAAGATTTTTATAATCAAATAACAAAATATATAAAAAAAGAAAAAATTTTTACAGATAAGTTGCACACTTTGGCATATGGTACAGACGCATCTTTTTACAGACTTGTACCTAAAATTGTAATAAAAACTGATAACTCAAAAGAGGTAGAGGATATTTTAAAACTTGCCTTTGAAATGGAGTTAACTACAACATTTAGAGCTGCTGGTACCTCTCTATCGGGACAAGCAATTAGTGATTCTATTTTAATTGTTACTTCAAGAAATTTTAGAGATTTTAAAATTGCTCCTGATAAAGAAACTATCTCTTTGCAACCTGCATTAACTGGCCAAGAAGTAAATAATATCTTAGCACCATTTTCTAAAAAGATTGGACCAGACCCAGCAAGTATAAATGCTGCTATGATTGGTGGTATAGCTGCAAATAATGCTTCTGGGATGTGTTGTGGAATTTCACAAAATTCATATAAAACTTTAAAATCAATGAAACTAATTTTTGCAAATGGTACAAAATTAGATACAGCAGATGAAGAGAGTAAAAATCAATTTAGACAAACTCATAAGGAGTTCTTATCTGAATTAAAACAACTTTCACAAAATACTAAAAATGATGAAGAATTAAGAAGCAAAATTGAGAAAAAATATAAAATAAAAAATACATGTGGTTACTCAATAAATGCTTTAGTTGACTTTGAAGATGAGTTTGAGATTTTACAGCACTTGATAATTGGTAGTGAAGGAACATTAGCTTTTATTGAGGAGATTACATATTATACTGTTGAGGATTTAAAAGATAAAGCGAGTGCTTTAATATATTTCAAAGATGTTAAAGAAGCTTGTAATGCAGTTACAAAATTAAAACTAGCAAAGGAATCAAATAGCATAGTTGTAGATGCCGTAGAACTTATGGATAGAGCTGGATTAGCAAGTATTGAAAATGATCCTGCAATGCCTGAGTATATAAAAGATTTTGATGAAAATGTAACAGCACTTTTGATTGAAACAAGAGCAATTAATCAAGAAAGCTTAAAGATTCAAATTGCTCAAATTCAACAGTTGTTAGAAGAGTTTGAAGTAGTAAGAGATATCTATTTTACTACTGATGAAAAAGAGTATACTCTGTATTGGAAGATTAGAAAAGGATTATTCCCAGCAGTTGGTGCAGTAAGAGAGATAGGAACTACTGTTATTATTGAAGATGTTGCATATCCTATAGAATCTTTAGCTGATGCAACACTTGAATTACAAGAACTATTTAAAAAGCATGGTTACCATGAAGCACTTATTTTTGGTCATGCATTAGAAGGGAATTTTCACTTTGTATTTACTCAAGATTTTTCAGATGAAAAAGAGGTAAAAAGATATGACTCATTTATGAATGATGTTGTAAATTCTGTAGCTGTAAAATACCAAGGAAGTTTAAAAGCTGAACATGGTACAGGAAGAAATATGGCATCTTTTATAGAAGTAGAGTGGGGCAAAAAAGCTTATGATATTATGAAAGAGATTAAAAACCTTTTTGACCCTAAAGCTTTATTAAACCCTGGAGTTATCATAAATGATGATCATGAAGCCCATCTTAAAAATTTAAAAGCTATGCCTTCTACAAATAGTTTAGTTGATACTTGTATTGAGTGTGGATTTTGTGAACCCACTTGCCCCTCAAATGATTTAACACTAACACCAAGACAAAGAATTGTTATAAATAGAGAAATTTCAAGATTAAAAGATAATGGTGAGTATGAAGAGGCAAAAGAGTATGAAGAGCTTTATGTGTATGATGGATTAGAAACATGTGCCGCTTGTAGTTTATGTTCTACAGCATGCCCTGTTAAAATCGATACAGGAAGTTTAACAAAATATTTAAGAGCAGAACAAATATCGCCAAGAGCTTCAAAAATAGCGACTACTATTGCTAATAATTTTTCAACTACATTAAGTGTTATGAAATTTGGATTAGGAAGTGCAAGTTTTGTAAATAGTATACTTGGAACACCAAGTATGAAAAGTGTAACAACTTCATTACGAGAGTTTTCAAGAAATACAATTCCTCAATGGACAGAAACTCTGCCTAAACCAGCAAAAATAAACTACAAATTTGAACAACAAGCTAGCGATAAAAAAGTTGTGTATTTCCCATCATGTATAAATAGGGCAATGGGTAGATGTAAAGATAGTAGTGAAAATGAAGATTTAGTAAATGTAACAGTAAATCTACTTAAAAAAGCAGGTTATCAAATAGTTTTCCCTGATAATTTAGAAGAGCTATGTTGTGGGATGCCTTTTTCTTCAAAAGGTTTTAAAGAACAAGCTAAGATAAAATCTGATGAGTTAGAGTTTGTTTTACAAGAGGTTAGCAACTTTGGAGAGTATCCAATTTTATGTGATACAAGTCCATGTACTAAAAAGATGATTGAAAGTTTTGAAAATAAACTAAAAATTTATGAGCCAATTGAGTTTACTTTGGAGTTTTTAGTAAATGAGTTAGAGTTCTCTAAAATAGAGGAGCCAATAACAATACATACTACATGTAGTTCAAGAAAGATGGGATTACATGAAAAATTTATTAGTTTAGCTAATCTTTGTTCTTCAAAAGTGATAGTTCCAGACAATGTTAAATGTTGTGGTTTTGCAGGAGATAGGGGATTTAGCTTTCCTGAATTAAATGATTCAGCATTAAGATTTTTAAAAGAAGATACAAAAGAGGCTAAATATGCTTTTAGTACTTCTAAAACTTGTGAGATAGGATTAAGTTCCCATTCAGATCTTGATTATAACTCGATTTTTTATCTAATAGATAAGGTTACAACTTCTAAAAGTTAGCATTCTATTCTTAACAAAACAGATATTTACCATTTTTTTGGTAAAATGTCTGTTTTTATATCAAAACTGCAAATTTTGTTGTTTTGATATTAATATAAAGGATTGGAATGATGAAACAACTTAGTATCTTACATACTGCTAAAAGAATGGTCCTAATACTATTTACAGCAATATCTTTTTCTTATAGTGCAGATATGGTAAATGCTGTTGCTTTAATAGTAAATGATGAGCCAATTACAGTTTATGATATACAATTAAAAAAATATCAAAATAAGATTTCAAGAGAAGAAGCAGTAAATCAACTAATTGATGAAGTTTTATATAAAGAGTTGGTATCTAAATATAATATTACAGCTGATATATTTGATATAAATAATTATATTGAAAAGGTTGCGGCATCAAACGGGATGGATTTATATACTTTCAAATCTATTTTAAGACAAAAATATAAAAATTATACAAAATATGAAGAAGAAGTTAAAAATACAATAATCAATCAAAAATTAACGCAAAAATTGATTAAAGGTAATATTCCAATAGCAAATGAAGATGATTTAAAAATCTACTATGAAAACAATCAAAATATGTTCGCTGCTGCTTCAAAAGTAAAAGCAGTACAATATATTTCAGAAAATAAAAAGGCATTAGAAGCTGCTATAAAAACTCCTATTTCGAATATTGATGGAGTAACAAAATCACCTGTTGATTTAAATCAATCAAATATAAATCCACAGTTAAAATATATTATAAATGAAACAAAAGTTAATCAATTTACTCCAATTTTTACTGCAAATAAAAAGTATATATCTTTATTAATAACTCAAAAAGAGGATATTCAAACTTTAGCTTTTGATGAGGTAAAAGATAGAATTTTTAACATAATTATGCAAGATAGAGAAAAGAAATATTTAAAAGATTATTTTGAAAAATTAAAACTATCGGCAAATATAAAAATAGTAAGATAAAAGGAAATAGATGTTTGAAGTTATAATAGGTTTAGAAGTACACGTACAGTTAAATACAAATAGTAAACTTTTTTGTTCATGTGCAACTAGCTTTGGAGAAGAACCAAATACAAATGTATGTCCTACTTGTTTAGGTTTACCAGGTGCTCTTCCAGTGTTAAATAAAGAAGCAGTTCACAAAGCAATTATGCTAGGAACAGCACTTAAATCACAAATAAATAAAAAATCTATCTTTAATAGAAAAAACTATTTTTATCCAGATTTACCAAATGGCTACCAAATCTCTCAATTTGAGGTACCTGTTGTAGGTCTTGGAGAATTAACAATAGATTTTGAAGATGGAAGTAGTAAAACTATTGGTGTTACAAGAGCTCACTTAGAAAATGATGCAGGAAAAAATATCCATGCGGGAGATGTTTCTCATGTGGATTTAAATAGAACAGGAACACCTCTTCTTGAGATTGTTTCTGAACCAGATATGAGAAGTTCAGAAGAAGCAATTTTGTATCTTAAAAAACTTCACTCAATCGTAAGATACCTTGGGATTAGTGATGCAAATATGCAAGAGGGTTCTTTTAGATGTGATGTTAATGTATCTATTAGACCAAAAGGTGATGATAAACTTTACACTAGATGTGAAATCAAAAATATGAACTCATTTAAGTTTATTGAAAAAGCTATTAAATATGAAGTAAATAGACAGATTGAAGCTTGGGAAGATGGAGTTTATGAAGATGAAGTTTTCCAAGAAACTAGACTTTATGACCCAGATAAAGATGAAACAAGATCAATGAGAGGTAAAGAGGATGCTGCTGATTATAGATATTTCCCAGATCCAGATCTTTTACCACTTGTAATTACTGATGAGATGATGGAAAAATATTCACAAATTCCAGAGCTTCCTGATGAGAAGAAAGAAAGATTTGTAAATGATTATAAAATCAAAGAGTATGATGCTTCTGTTATCACAGCTTCTGTTGAGATGGCAAACTTTTTTGATGAGATGATGAAAGAGGAAATTACTGGTAAAAATGCAGTTACATGGTTAACTGTAGAGTTACAAGGTAGATTAAAAGAGGCATCAATTGAAAATTCTCCTATAACAGCAAAAAAACTAGCTGAGGTTGTAAAAAATATTGAAAACAGTACTATCTCTGGAAAAGCAGCAAAAGAGGTTTTAGATTTTTTAATTGAAAATCCACAAGAGGAAGTTGAAGCTGTAATTGAAAAACTTGGATTAAAACAAGTTTCTGACGATGGTGCTTTACTTACAATGATTGATAAGATATTAGCTGCAAATCAAGATAAAGTTGCAGAATATAAAGGTGGTAAAGAAAAAATGTTTGCATTTTTTGTAGGGCAAACTATGAAAGCTTCTAAAGGTACTGCAAACCCACAAAAAGTTAGTCAACTTTTAAAAGAAAGACTATCTTAAGAAAAGCCAATTAGGCTTTTCTTAACTTAAAAAGAATACTAAAAGATATAATAGATAAGATTGCAGCAACTAAAAATGGTAAATGCATATTATCAAAACTTTGTGCTATAAATCCTGATAATATTGGTGCTATTGCTGCTCCTAGCCATCTTAGAAGATTAAATCCCCCTGAGATAATATTTTTTTCAAAATCTACCTCCATAACATAAGAAGTTAATAAAGAGTTATTTATTCCTGATAATAAACCTGAAAGAATTATCATCATACTCATTAAAGATTTTGATTCTATATTTAGAATAACTAGTAAAATAAGTGCAAAAATAGAGATAGTAAAAGGGATTATATCTTTTACTTTATATAGTTTTTCAAGTTTTGTGCTAATAACAATAGAACCAATAGCTAAAGCTAATCCCCAACCAAAAAACAGTAATCCCATCTCTAAAGGATTGATATTTACCACAAGTGGTGAATAAGCAAGTATTACAATAAATCCATAAAAATAAAGCATAGCAGAAAGGGAGATTAGAATAAATTTTTTATTTGTAAATAACTGTTTTAAATCAGAGATTTGTACAGCCTTTCTTTTATCTTTTGATTTTGGTATTTTTATAAAAAAAATAACGGCAAAAAATGCACAAGTAGTTAAGATTCCAGTTGCAATAAAAGGATATCTCCATGAGTGTTCTCCTAGAAAACCACCAAGCAAGGGACCTGCTGAAATACCAAATCCAATAGAGCCTTCAAAAAGACCAACAGCTTTATGATAATCCTTTGAAAGAGTTATTAAAATAATTAAAGCAGTAGCAAAAAATAAGGAGTTTGAAAATCCCCATCCTGCACGAAACAATGACAAATCAACTATAGAACTAGCAAAAGCACATAAAGTGGAGAATAAAGCAATTAGTCCTAATCCTATAACCATTATATTTTTGTCACCAAATTTTGCCGCTAAAATTCCTGCGGGCAACATCATAAAAGCCATCATTAAAATGTATGCAGAAAAAAGCATCTCTATTTGCCAATGATTTGCTCCAAGTTTCATTGCAATATCTGGTAATATTGGGTCTACAACCCCCATACCCATAAATGCTAAAAAAATAGCTAGTATAGTAATATTTCTTCCAAGTTTTTTATTTCCCATGGTAATCCAATAAAAAAGTATTAATTCATAATTATCTTGCAAGAAAGATAAATAAGAGTGTAATAGTTGCATATACAATTTTATAAAGCACTTAAGAAACATATGTAAATCTAAAAAATTATATAATTAAGACTTAAATACTTTTTATTAAAAGCAATTTTTTGGTACTATCTTGGTGAAATATTTAACTAAAGGTACTTTATGGCTAATATAGCAGTAATTGGAGCAGGTAAATGGGGGCAAGCATTACATTATGCTCTTTCTTTTAAACAAGAAGTTTTAATTACATCTAGAACAAAAAGAGATATAAAAAACTTTACTGATTTGAAAACAGCTTTAAAGTGTGAATACTTAATAATAGCAATACCAGCGCAAGAGATAGACGCTTGGTTAAAAGAAAATTTTGTTTTTAATAATCATAAGATATTAGTTGCAGCAAAAGGGATAGAGGCTAGTACAGGAAGATTTTTAAATGAGATTTATGAAGAGTATGTACCTTCTAAAAATATAGGATTCATTTCTGGTCCTTCATTTGCAACTGAGGTTATGAAATCTCTGCCCGCGGCAATAGTTATTAATTCAAAATCAAAAAAACTTTATAATGAATTTGCACCTTTTTTCCCAGACTTTTTAAAAACATATTATTCAAAAGATGTGGTAGGTGCAGAGATTGCAGGTGCATATAAAAATGTATTAGCAATAGCAAGTGGTATATGTGATGGTTTACAATTAGGGAACAATGCAAGAGCTTCGTTGATATCAAGAGGTTTGGTAGAGATGCAAAGATTTGGAAGATATTTTGGTGCAAAAAAATCATCTTTTATAGGACTTAGTGGAGCAGGTGATCTATTTTTAACTGCAAGTTCAACTTTGAGTAGAAACTATAGAGTTGGTTTGGGTTTAGCTCAAAATAAATCTTTACAAGATATATTAGAAGAGTTAGGAGAAGTTGCAGAAGGTGTAAAAACAGCAGAGGCTATTTTTAAACTTTCAAATGAACAAAATATTTATACTCCCATTGCAAAAGAAGTTAAACTAATACTTGATGGAAAGAATCCTTTAGATAGTTTAAAAGATTTATTAAAAAATTAAATGAAAACAATCTCATTTTTAAATTTACTTTTTGTTTTTATCCCTCTTATTTTTGTATGGTACTATTATAAAAAATGGACAGATGATAAATATGAGATTGTAATTTCTACTTTTAGAATGGTAATACAACTAGTAGCCATAGGATATGTATTATTGTATATTTTTGATGAAAAAAACTTTTTCATTGGAGGTTTTATTATAACATTTATGATAGCAGTTTCTACCTGGATTAGTCTTAGAAATACAGAAGATAAATCTTTGTCCCATTATATACAGATTTTAATTGCCATAGCTATTTCAGGACTTATAAATTTAGTTTTGATAATAGGTTTTGTCTTAGATTTAGATACTTTATATGAGCCAAGATTTGTAATACCAATAGCAGGTATGATATTTGCCAATACTATGAATGCTTTATCTTTAGCTATTGAGAGATTTGAAAAAGAGTATAGCAGAAATGAAAACTTTATAGAATCAAGAAAAACAGCTTTTAAAGCATGTTTAATCCCTCAAATAAATGCACTCTTAGCTGTAGGTCTAGTAGCACTTCCCGGGATGATGACTGGGCAAATTTTAAGTGGAGTTGATCCTCTTATAGCTGTAAGATATCAAATAATGATTATGACTATGGTATTATCAAGTGCAGGTATAAGTGCTATAGTTTATTTTTTGATAAAAGAGAAAAAGAGAAAGATTACTTATTAAATTTCTCTTTATGAATCTCTCCCCACATAAACATCTGTTTTAATATAGGATTTAAAGTTTTTCCATATTCTGTAAGAGAGTATTCAACTTTTGGTGGAACTACAGGGTAAACTTGTCTATTTACAATACCATCTTTTTCTAATTCTCTTAGTTTTTGTACTAACATTTTTTGAGTAACATTTGGAAGTAGTTTCTGTAGCTCATTAAATCTTAGCGTATCTCTTCTTAAGTACCATAAAATTAATATTTTCCATTTTCCTGCTAAAACATCAAGTGCAGTTTCAACTGGACACTTTTCAAATTCTAAATCTAAAATTTCTATTTTTTTAGTCATGATAAACTCCCTAAAATACACAATAGTATCTTTTTGTATAGTACATATCTTTTTTGTATGTTCTTGCTATTATATCATATATAAGCTAGAATTTCAATATAAAATATATAAAAGGATAGTTATGAAAGCATTTATAGTTGAAAAAATAGAAGATAAAAAATTTGAATCAGGAATTAAAGAAGTAGAAACTCCAATAATAAGTGAAAATGAAGTTTTAATAAAAACTACATATTCATCTTTAAATTTTAAAGATGCACTAAGTTCAGTAGGAAACCCTGGTGTTACAAGAGTATTCCCTCATATTACAGGTATTGATGTGGCAGGTGTAATTGAACAAACAAATTCTGATAAGTTTTCAAAAGGGGATAAAGTACTTGTAACTGGATATGATATGGGTATGAATACAGATGGTGGACATGCCGAGTTTGTAAAAGTTCCAGATTCTTGGGTAGTAAAAATTCCAGAAGGTATCAGTGATAAAGAGATTATGACATATGGAACTGCTGGATTAACAGCTGCATTAAGTGTAAATGAGTTATTAAACAATGGTATTACAAGTGGAAATGTTTTAGTTACAGGAGCTACTGGTGGAGTTGGAAGTATTGCTGTATCTATTTTAAGTAAATTAGGATTTAATGTAACAGCAATCTCTGGAAAAGAGGATAAAATCCCATTTTTAAATCAACTTGGTGCAAAAGAAGTAATTTTGCGAAAAGATTTTGATATAGAAAATAAAAGACCAATGGGAAGTGAAAAGTTTGATGGAGTTATTGATACAGTAGGTGGGAATATTTTAGCAGAAGCACTTAAAATAGCAAAATATGATGGTGTTGTTACTTGTTGTGGATTGACTTCATCTTTTGAATTACCTACAAATGTATTTCCTTTTATTTTAAGAGGAGTTAGATTAATTGGTATTGATTCTGTAGAGTGTAAAATAGAGAAAAAAATAGCAGCTTGGGAAAAAATAGCAGGTGATTTTAAAATTGATACATTAGATGATTTAACTAATGAGATAGGGCTTGAAGATATAAGTGAAGCATATAAAGCTTTATTAGATGGTAAAGCTGTAGGAAGATATTTAGTTAAAATTTAATCTATTTCACAGTTAGCATCTTTAATTATTTCTATATTGTTATCTAATGCATAATCTTTTCCCCAATCATGGAGCATTTGAAGTATAGGAATAAGTTTTTCTCCAAAGTGTGTAAGTTTATACTCAACCTTTGGAGGAATTTCTTGGTATATTATTCTTTCAACTACACCTGCATCTTCTAATTCTCGTAGTTGTTGAGTTAACATTTTTTGGCTTATTTTAGGAATAAGGCGCCTTAGTTCACCATTTCTTTTTACACCTTTTTTTAAAGACCAAAGAACCATACTTTTCCATTTTCCACCAATGATATCTGTTGCCAATTGGAAAAAACAGCTATACTCTTTATCTTCCATGATTAAGCCTTTACAATTTTGTAAATAATAACAAAGAGTCTGTTATAGTAACCTTAAGGTTACTATATAACTTTTTAGTGCATACTTGACAAAAATATCCTAATAAGCTATCATTCATCCACTTAAAAATTAAAAAGGAATATATTATGGGAAAATACATAGAATTAACAGCAGAAAATTTTGATGAAACAATAAATAATGGAATCTCTTTGGTAGACTTTTGGGCTCCGTGGTGCGGACCTTGTAGAATGATAGCTCCCGTTATTGATGAATTAGCAAATGATTTTGACGGAAAAGCAAATATTTGTAAAGTAAACACGGACGAACAACAAGATTTAGCAGTAAAATTTGGTGTTAGATCAGTTCCAACAATTTTATTTATGAAAGATGGAGAGATTGTAGATCAAGTTATTGGTGCTCAATCAAAACAAGCGTTAACAGATAAACTTAACTCAATAGCTTAAAAACTAAAAGTAGTAGAAAACTTTTTCTACTACTAAAAACACTCTTCATATACAACTTATAAAAAAGTCTTTTTTAGATAAAATTATCGATATTGAATTTTATTAGGATAACCAATGATACAATTTTTAGAGGAATCAAAAAAAATAAGTAAAGAGATTGCTACACTAAGTGGTGATATAAAAAATAAAGTTTTAAATGAGATGGCAGATGCCTTGATAGAGCACTGCGATTTTATAGTAAGTAATAACGAAAAAGATATGAGTGTAGGAAGATTAGGAAATCTTGATGAAGCTTTATTAGATAGATTATTACTTACAGGCGATAGGGTAATGGATATGGCAAATGCCATAAGAGAGATTGCTGCACTAAAAGATCCAGTAGGAAGAACACTAGATGGCTGGGTTACTGAAAATGGATTAAATATTCAAAAAGTTTCTGTACCTATTGGAGTTATTGGAATTATTTATGAAAGTAGACCAAATGTAACTTCTGATACAGCAGCATTATGTTTTAAAAGTGGAAATGTATGTGTATTAAAAGGTGGAAAAGAAGCAGAACACTCTAATAAAGCTATTGCAAATGTATTAAGACACGTATTAGCAAAAAATAAGATCCCAGAGCAAGCAATTTCACTGCTACCAGACTCAACAAGAGAGGGTGTAGCAAATCTAATAAAACAAGATAAATTTGTAGATTTGATTGTTCCAAGAGGTGGAGAGGCTTTGATTAAATTTGTAAGTCAAAACTCTACAGTACCAGTTGTAAAACATGATAAAGGTTTATGTCATATCTATATAGATAAATCAGCAAATCCAGATAAAGCAATAAAAATTGCAATAAATGCAAAAGTTCAAAGACCAGGTGTGTGTAATGCTATGGAAACACTTTTGGTTCATAAAGATGTGGCAACTTATCTTTTACCACCTTTACATGAAGCATTTACAGGATATGGAACAGAATTAAAAGGGTGTGATGAATCTAGAAAAATCATAGATATTCAATGTGCCGAGCATGAAGACTATGATACAGAGTATTTAGCAAATAAACTAAATATAAAAGTTGTAGAAAATATAGATGAAGCTATCTATCATATTGGAAAATATGGTTCAGGACACTCTGAATCAATTATTAGTGAAAATTATTCAGCTGTAAATAAATTTTTAAATGAAGTAGATGCAGCATGTGTTTATGCAAATGCTAGTACAAGATTTACAGATGGTGGAGCTTTTGGACTAGGAGCTGAGGTTGGAATATCTACAAATAAACTTCACTCAAGAGGACCAATGGGGATAAACGATTTAACAACTTTTAAATATAAGATTTATGGAAATGGTCAAATAAGATAAGAACTAGAAAAACTCTAGTTCTTGTATTAGTCATCAGTTATTGTTACTATAACAATATCTGTATCTATTGCACCAAAACTATCCATTATAGTAAGTGTTATTTCATGAATTCCAATAGAGAAGTCTAATTTTGAAAAGCTAACAGAGTTTGATAAAATAGTTGAACCTTCCTTCCATTCATAAGATTCTATAGTTCCACCACTAACAGGGTATGATGATGAAGCATCTAAAAATATACTTACCCCATTTACTTCTGTAATATCATCACCAGCATTTGCTATTGCTCCATATAATTCTCTACTATCACAACCCTCGGCAAAAGGAGGAGCCTTACATGTAGGATACTCTGCGCATGAATTTGTTTTTGGATCTCTTACTACGGGAATAGATTGAGCACATGCTGGATCAGAAGGTGAATAATAACCATAACATGTATTTTTATCTAAGTCATTTTTGTTGTCTATTTGTTCTTTGAGATAACTGACTGTAGAGTCATGAAAATCAACGCAATCAAGAATATTTGGGAAATCATTTTTTCCTAATCCTGCATTTATAAAATGAGTAGCAAGCTCAGTTTTTTGTGATAAGATATCGTAGTCATACTGTCCACCTGTTTCAGATTCAGCTGCATTTATTAACGTTAAGATAAATTTCCCTCTAGAAATAGTCCCTTCATTTATTTCTTTTTTCCAGTAGGTAAGACCTTTTTTATCAACTCCTCTTAAAAAAAGGTTATTATATATATTTCTAATGAAAGACTCAGTAGATAGAGTATTTGGATACTTTTTTTGCGTTTCAACTTGATCAAAAAAAGATTGAGAAATTTGACTTAATGTTAAACCTGAATCATTTATCCAATAATTAAGGCCTTCAACATCAGGTGGTCTATTAAATGTACCTATATAAAGTTTTGTCACTTCGTCTTTTGTTGGAACACTTTCATTAGAGAATAAAAATGTAAATAAAATGAGGACTGAAAGTATATATTTATATAATAGACTAGCTTTCATGGATAATCCTTTTAAAATAAAAAATAAGTATATTATATATTTTAAAAGCTTAATCTATCTTCTAAAATCTAAGGTAAAAGTTGTCCCTTGATTTTCTTGGGATGACACTTCTATTTTTATATCATAGTTTTTACATATATGATAAACAATATTTAATCCCAAACCAAACCCGCCTTGCTCTTTTGTTGCTCTAAAGTATCTGTTGAAAATATCGTTTAAATACTCTTTTTTTATCCCTATACCTGTATCTTTTATTGTAAGTATTGAGTTTTGCAGTTTTATATCAATTTTACCTTCTATTACATTATATTTGATGGCATTTGATAAAAGGTTGTTAAATAATCTTATAAAATTTTCTTTTTCTATTGGAAAACTAGTAGCTTCAATACTTGAACTAATTGTAAGTTTTTTCTTAGATGCAAAGGCTTCAAAGTATTCAAGCTGATCTTTTATCACATCATCTAAGGATATATTTGTAATAACTCTTTTTTTAGTATTTTCTTGTAAAAAGATATAAACTAAATCTTTGTAAATCTCTGAGACTCTTTTTGCACTTAGGTTTATACGTTGCATATTTTTTTCAGTCAAAGGTGCATTTTTACCTGTACTCATCAAAATAGCACTTATAGGCGTGTTTAGTTCATGAGTTGTATCTTTTATAAAGTTGTTTAGTTTTTTTCTTTCATTTATAATTGGGGCAATAAAAAGATTAGCTAAGTAATATCCAATCATAGTTATTACTGCAAAGATGATAATAAAATAAAAAATTAGGTTTTCAATTAGTGTATTAATTTTATCATTTAGAATATTTTCTTTTATAGCTATATAATAAACTCCAAGATTACCCCTTGGGGAACTGTCAACCAAAATATAGTTATCACCAACTTTTTGCACTCTTTGGCTAAGGGTAAAACTATGGTTTATATTTCCAGCTATTTTTATATGGTTTATATCATATAAAGCATAATCATATTCTATAGATTTTGCAATATTTGCTGTATCAATAGTTTGTCCCGAAAGATGGGCATAAATAATACTAGCAGAGATTTTAGAAGCTACATTTTGCATATTTGAAGTTACTAAATCATAATGTAATTTAGATTCAAATTTAAAAAAAAGGAAAAATATGATTAATAATAATATAAAAGATGAACCTAAATAAAGAGCCAAAAATCTAAGAAAAGTTAACTTTTCACTTCTTGTTAAATCTATAACCAACTCCTTTTATGGTCTCTATATAATCTTCTCCTATAATTTTTCTAATATTTTTAATGTATGTTCTGATTGTAGATGAGGTAGGAACAGTTTCATAAGACCAGATATTTGATGAGAGTTCATCTTGTGAGATACATCTATTTTTATTCATCAATAAATATTTTAATATTTGGGCTTCTTTCAACGGTAGTTTGGTTTTTATAGAATCATATATGATATAGTTTAGTTTTATATTGAATTTGATATTTTCATCTATAGTTATCTCATCTTCTTCTAGATGAAGAAGTCTTTTTATATTATTTATTCTTAATTCTAATTCTTTTAATTCAAATGGTTTTTTCAAATAATCGTCGCAGCCACTGTTAAATCCCTCTTCAACATCTTCTATAGTATCAAGTGAGGTTATAAAAATTGCAGGTGTTGTTATATGTTCATCTCTCAAGGACTTTAGAAATTCAAAACCATTTATATTTGGAACATTAACATCTAATATAAGTAAATCAAAGTTATTGTCATATATTAATTCTGTTGCTTTAGTACCATCATATGCAATAGTAACTTCATAATCTAGTGATTGTAAGAATTCTTCAATTATCTCATTTAAAATCAAATCATCTTCAAGTAATAAAATTTTCATAAGCAAAGTATATCATATAATAAAAAAATATATCTACACACTGACTACACAAAACTTGATTAAAATTCTTAAATAACAAAAAAGGAGAGAAAAATGAAAAATTTTATTAGATTAATTACCGTAGCAATCTTTTCATGCTCATTTGCATTTGCAACACCACAAGTTGTAGATGTAGCACACACAGAGGTTGGTTTTTCAGTTAAACACCTTATGATTACAAATGTAAAAGGGGAGTTTACAAAATTTAATGCAAAACTTGATTTTGATTATAAAACAAAAGTGTTTAATAAACTAGAAGCAGAGATTGAAACAAAATCTGTAGATACAGGAATAGAAAAAAGAGACAATCACCTAAGAAGTGAGGATTTCTTTTATGCTCAAAAGTATCCTAAAATTACATTTAAAATGAAATCATATAAAGCCAACGCAGATGAAGGCGTTATGATGGGTGATCTTACAATAAGAGGAGTAACAAAAGAGATTAAATTAAAAGTTGAAGATTTAGGAACAATTAAAGATTTCAAAGGGAATAATAGGGTAGGATTCACTTTAAAAGGCAAAATAAACAGAGGTGACTTTGGACTTAAATGGAACAAAGCTTTAGAACTAGGTGGTTTTGCTGTTGGTGAAGAAGTTAAAATAACAGTTGAAGTTGAAGCTGTTGAAAACAAATAAATATATTTTAAACTAGGAGATAACATGAAAAAAAATACAAAAATAAAATTAGCTGGTGTTCTTTTAGGAGCAGCATTATCTAGTACAGGTGCATATGCAGGAAATGGTTCTTGTGGAGCAGGAAAATGTGGTGGAGAAGCTAAAAAAGTAGAAAAAAAAGGTTCTTGTGGAGCAGGTAAGTGTGGTTCAAAAGCTAATGATGAGATGAGTGGAAATGCTGGGAAAAAAGGAACTATGGCTTGCGGTGCAGGAAAATGTGGTGCTAAAATGATGGAAAAACAAGAGATGAAAAAAGAAGCTAAAAAGAAAGTTGAAGGTTCTTGTGGCGCTGGAAAATGTGGTTGATAAAAAGAGGTTGATATGATAAATCTAAAAGGTTGTGGTTTAGGTCTTAGAAGTGATTTTTTACTTGATGTTGGTTCAAGTGATTTTCAACCTGATTGGTGGGAAATCACTCCTGAAAACTGGATGCATATGCCAAGAATTTACCAAAAAGCATTTGAAGAAGCGGTTTTTTCAAGACCAATTGTAGCTCATGGTTTATCTTTATCAATCGGTTCTGTTGACAAACTAAATAAAAAGTTTGTCAAACAGATGAAAAAGTTTTTAGATAGATATAAAATAGAATATTATTCTGAACACCTTAGTTTTTCATCTTTTGATGGGAAACAATCTTATGAGTTATTGCCAATTCCTATGACAAAAAAGATGATTGAATTAGTAAGTGACAAGGTAAAAGAGGTTGAGGATATTATTCAAAGAAATCTTATCTTAGAAAATGCCACATATTATTATGTGCCTTACGCTGAGATGAGAGAGGTTGATTTTATAAATGAGGTTTTAGAAAAGTCAGGTGCCAAAATGTTACTTGATGTAAATAATGTCTTTGTAAACTCCGTGAACCATACATTTAAAGCAAAAAAATTTATAGACCAAATAGATAAAAGTAAAATTGCTTATATGCATATGGCTGGGCATTATTTTGATGAAGAGGCAAATATGAGAATAGATTCTCATGGTATGCCAATATGTTCTGGTGTTTGGAAACTTTTAGATTATACTTTAAGACAAATAGATGTTCCTGTCATGATAGAAAGAGATAACAATATTCCCCCATTGGATGTTTTAGAAGAAGAGTATATAAAAATGAGTGAAATAGTAAAATACTCAAGAGGGGAAATAGATGCCTAAAGAGATTTTAGAAAAAAAAGTACAAGAGAGATTTTTCTCAACTTTGATAAATCAAAAAGATGGTTTTGAAAATACTGCTATAAAAACATATCAAAACTTAGTATTTTTAAGATACTTAGAGGTTTTGAAAAACAACTTTCCACTTCTAGTGGAGCAAATTGATGAGGCACTTTTTGAAGAGTCAATAAAAACCTTTATGAAACATACCCCTACAACTCCTTATGTTTGGCAAATTCCAAATGATTATAGAAAGTTTGTAAAAAAAGAGAAGTTTTTTGGTAAAAGTAGTTATATCTATGAGCTTTTATATTTTGATTGGATAGAGATTGAGATATATATGAAAGAATATAAACTCAAAAAAAATAAAAACTTTTCATATAATCAAAATTATACTTTATCAAAAAGTGCGAGAATAAAAAGATTTAAATACGATATTATAAATCATAACCTTACTTCAAAAAGGGAAAATTTTTTAGTTATCTATTATAACTTTGAAACAAATGATGTAATCTATAGAGAGATTAATCAACTAATCTTTGAACTTTTAAAAAGGTTAAATAAAAAACAAATACTATCAAAGGTTTTGAAACAACTTTGTATTGAAAATGAGATTGATTTTAAGCAGGCTAAACAAGTATTAAAAGAGCCTTTAGAAGAGTTGACTTTGTTTTCTGTCTTAGAAAAAGTAGATTAATATTATTTTTAATAAGAAAATTAATTTATAAGTAGATATTATAAATTATGAAAAATCAAGAGTACTTTTTTAAGATTTTAGAACATCTTCCTAGCATTATTATTTTAGTTAT
This sequence comes from Halarcobacter sp., assembly GCA_050296315.1. Classification (GTDB taxonomy): domain Bacteria; phylum Campylobacterota; class Campylobacteria; order Campylobacterales; family Arcobacteraceae; genus Halarcobacter. The sequence continues at coordinate 124,832 of JBNKRE010000002.1, read as the reverse complement.
AAAAGAAAATGAGATTATTCAATCTTTTGGTGAAATAAAAAATGAAGAATTTGATAATACTCAATTGAATAAACACTTTAATAAAGTTACTTATAACAAACTGATGTTGTTGAAATTAAGAAAAATTGACAGCTTAACAATCTCTTGGAATCAAAAAGATTATGAAGTATCATATTTTGATAATATCTACTATTTTAAAGATATAACAAAATATAGAGATATGTATGGACAATTAAAGAAAAGTCTAAGAGATCTACGCTCAAAAAAAGAGGAATTACAGGCTGTTTTTGATTTAGCAGGAAATGGTATTTCTATTTTGAATAAGGAAGGAACTTTTTTATATGCAAATAAGTTTTTTCAAACAATGATGGAATATACTATGGAAGAATTATATAAAGAATCTTGTATTTCTTTGTCTTCTCCTGAATATGCTGAACCCAGTAGAAGTGCTGTCCAAAGGGCTATTGAAGATGGTATTGTTGATAGATTTAGAAAAGTCTGTGTCACAAAGTCTGGTAAGCACATAAATGCGAGTATGTCACTTAGTTATATTAAAAGTACTGATGAAATTGTTATGATTACTTCAGATATAACAGAAGATATTAAATATCAAGATGATTTAAAAAGAAGAATCAATCAAGAAGTAAAAGAAAGAACCAAACAGTATGAAATCATGTGCCATCAATCTAGACTTGCAGCAATGGGAGAAATGATTGAATCTATTGCTCATCAATGGAGACAGCCACTGAATGGACTTGGATTAATAGTTCAAGGGTTAAGACATTTATCAAATAATAATAAGTTTGATTTTGAATTGCTTGGAGAGATAGAATCAGAAATGATTGAGAAAATCAATTATATGTCTCAGACTATTGATGACTTTAGTAATTTTTTCAAAATTTCAAAAGAAAAAAAAGATTTTAATATTTTAAATAGTGTTAAAGATATAATTAGTTTAGTTGATATACAGTTAAAGAATCAAGGTATTAATATTGAAATAAATATAGAAGATGGGGCAAATTTAGAGATCTTTGGCTTAGAAAATGAATTTAGGCAAGCTTTATTAAATATAGTACATAACTCATTAGATGCTTTAATTCTAAACAATAATATTAATAAATATATAAATATAGATATTATTCAAAATGGTGATTTTGTAGAACTTATAATCACTGATAATGCAGGTGGAATTCCGAAAAAAAATATGCAAAAAATATTTAAACCTTATTTTACTACAAAAAAAGAAGGTAATGGAATAGGATTATATATGTCAAAGTTGATTATTGAACATCATATGAAAGGAAGTTTATTAGTTCAAAATAATAATGAAGGTGCAGCATTTACTATCTCATTAAAAGCGGAGAATGGAAAATAAAATGGAAAATCTACATATAAAACTACAACCTTTAACTATATTAATTGTTGAAGATGATGAGAGCACTTTAAAATGGTTAAATAGAATACTTTCTATATATTTCCAAAAAGTATATACTGCAAATAATGCAATAGATGCATATAATATATTTAAAGAAAATCCAACAGATGTTGTTCTTGCAGATATACAGATTCCTGAAGTTGATGGATTAAATCTATTACAAAAAATAGCTACAATTCAACCTTCCTCTCTTAGAATTATTATGACAGCTTTTAATAATCAAATCTATTTGAATCGAGCTATTGATGCTGAGATTAATTTTTATTTTAAGAAACCAATAGATATAGATGAATTACTAATTACCATCTCTTTAAATATAAATAAACAAAGGAAAGTTACTAGTATATTAGAACTAAAAAACGAGTATATTTATGATTCCGTACAAAAAATTATTCAAGTTAATGATAAAAAAATAAAATTGACTAAAAAAGAGTCTTTATTGTTGGAGTATTTATATGAAAATAAAAATGCAATTGTAAGTTTAGATCAAATAGAAAATGTAGTTTGGAAAGAACCTGTAACAAATGATGCAATTAGAATGGTAGTCTCAGGTCTTAGAAAAAAACTTTATAATAACTGTATTGAAAATATAAAAGGATTTGGATATAGACTCTCAATAGATTAAATCTTATAAAAATCTTATACTTAACTTATTATTTCCTTTTCTTCTTTTGTTAAAATCTTCTGATAAAGGAGTTAATATGAAGAAAAAGATTCTAATTGTTGGTGGTGGTACAGCAGGTACTATGACAGCAAATAACTTAGCAAAAAAATTAATGTATGAAATTGAAAGAGATGAAGTTGAAATATCAATGATTTCAAATTCAGAATATCATTATTATAGACCTGGAGCTATGTATGTGGCATTTCACAAGGCTTCTGGGCATGAGTTTGTTAGAGAACAAAGAAGCCTTTTAATGCAAGAAATAAAGTTTATTGTTGATGAAGCAGTTGAAATTAAAACGAATGAAAACTATGTAAAAGGTAAAAGTGGGACTATTTATAAATATGATTTTGTAATTCTTGCAACAGGGTGTGAAATAGCTGCAGATAGAATACCTGGGTTAAAAGAGGGTGGAGATTGGTTTTACTCTTATGAAGGTGCTAAACAATTAGCTAAAAAATTTGAAAAATTAAAAAAAGGAAGAGTTTTAGTAACTGTTAATTTCCCAAAAACTCCAAATGTACCTCACCAATGTGGTATTGCTCCAATTGAAACAACAATTATGTTAAATGATTATTTAAAAGAAAAAGGTTTAAGAGAAAATATTGAAATTGTATATTCTTATCCAAAAGTGGCACAAGCTGTAACTGATGGACTTTTTTTACAAGAACCAACTTCACAAGTTTTACCTGCAATCTTTGATAGTATGGGTATAAAACATAAAACAAGTTTTACTTTAAATAAAGTTGATCCTGATAAAAAAATTGCTTATTCTGAAGAAGGAGAAGAGATTGAATTTGATATTTTAATGTCAACTCCTCCATTTATTGCAACAAAGTTTATTAGAGAATCAGGCTTATCTAAGGCAACAGACAACGAAGGATGGTTACCAACTGATAAAAAAACTTTAAAAGTAATAGGATATAAAAATATCTATACTTTAGGAGATACTGTTGATTTACCAGTTTCTAAAGCAGGTGGAACTATTCATAACCAAACTGATGTAGTTGCAGATAATATTGCTTCAGAAATTAGATATGGGTATCCTACAGAAAGTTATGATGGAAAAGTTATAGCAATCGCACAAATGGGATTATCTTGTGGAATGCCTCTTTGGTATGATTATGATGAGGATGTTAAACCAACACCTTGTAGTAAACTAGGAAGTTTTGTAAGAAAAGGTTTTAACATGGGAATTTATTGGGCAGCAGCTCGTGGAATGGTATAGGAGATATTTATGAATGAAAAAGTAGAAGTATTAAAAACTAAAGAAATGCAAGAACTTGAAAATAAATTTTCAATGTTAGTGCAAACAGGAAGAATAGATAATCTAATTGATTTATTAGCAGTTGTTTCAGATAACATTGAAATGACTACGGCTCCTATGGTGGATAAAATGGTAGGAACAATTGATAATCTGGCAACTGCTGGTTTTGTTACAGAAAATGCAGTAAGGTATGCAAAGAGAGAAATGAAAAATAGTGAAGTACCATCATTATTTGGATTACTTAAATTATTAAAAGATGAGGAGACAAGAAAAGGATTGGCTTTTGTACTTCATCTAACAAAAGGTATAGGAAAGCAAGTATAAGTATATAGATTCTCTATATTTTTAGAGAATCTACTTTAATTGGAGTTGTAATAGTTTCTGTGTGTAAAAAAAAGCAAAAATAGCGGCACTATATATCATTACTAATACGCCCACCCATAAATAGATATAATCCAAGGCAAGATAGATTACTAAAATATAAGCTATGGCAAATTTGGCTATGATTTGTCTATATAAAGCTATATATAAAATCATTTTTGGTTTTTTTATTGCTTGTAGTGTTGAAACACAAATAAATAAAATTACATAAGCATAAAATATCCAAACCTCTATAACTAAATAATCAAATCCATATTTTATAACCTCTAAGTCTGCATCAAACTGAGAAATTATAAGTTTTCCAAAAATATATAAAAAGATAATCCCAAAGGTTGAGATATAAAAACCATATTTTAAAGCTGTGGTTAAAGTATCTTGAACTCTATCATATTTTTTAGCACCAAAATTATTTGAAACTATTGATAACACAGCAGAACTAAGTCCAAGAGCAGGTAGAAGCATAAGTTGTTCTACTCTAAAACCTACACCATATCCAGCAACAGCCTTTACTCCATATAAAGAGACAAAATACATCAATATAATTGAACCAATAGACATAATAAGCATATTCATACTTGATGGGATCCCTTGGTTTATTAGTTGTTTGTATATTCTAAGATTAGGCATAAAATATTCTATTTTTTCAAAATGCACTAGTTTTGTTTGAAGAACTTTTTTTAGCATATAAACAGTATTTAAAAATTGAATTATGACTGTAGCTAGTGCTATACCTTTTATCCCCATAGCTGGGATAAATAAAAATCCATATATAAATAATGGATTTAAAATCATATTTGCAAAGAAACCAAAAATAAGTGTATTTCTATAAGATTTTGTATCCCCTTTTGATATAAGAATAGAGTTAAGAGCGAAATTAGTCATAAAAAATATTGTACCTAGTAAAATAGTATACATATACTCTAATGAAATATCTAGATATGCACTTTTTGCACCAAGAAGCATGAAAAGATAAGGTGAAATAACAAATCCAACTATTGTCATAACAATTGCTAACAATTGCATAAAAAAGATACCCTTATGGGCATAAATAGAAGCAAGAAATCGTTTTCCTCTACCATTTGCATTTCCTATTAAAGCTGTAATTGCAGATGAAAATCCATATCCAAGACCAATAATAGTAAAATAAATCATAAAAGATAATGATAGTGCAGATATAGCTTGTGTAGAGATAAGTCCAGCATAAAAAGTATCTACTACATTATATAAAGTATTAAAAATCATCCCTGTACTAGCAGGTATGGCAATTTGTTTAAGTAGAGTTGGAATATCTTCAGTTAATAGGTGTTTGTCATTTTTCACAATATATCCAAGTATTTAATATGTGAAAGCTTATCTAGAATAGATTTTAAAAAGATTAGAATAAAGGATTAATCCTCGATTCTAATCATTACAGGTTTAGCTGTAACTACTCCTACATCTTCTATTTGTTGTAAAGCATCAACTATATCTTTTTCAACTGACACATGTGTTGCTAAAAGTAGGTTTGCACAAGTTGTATTTAATGGTTTTTGAATCATCTTTTCAATAGAGATGTTTTTATCTCCTAAGATTTTTGCAATTTTTGCTAAAACACCAGCTTTATCTTCAACTCTAAGTCTTAGATAGTATTTTGTTTCAATCTCTTCTTTTGGCATGATTTGAAGGTTTTCTATATGGTCAAACTCAAACCCAAGCATTGGAGAACCTTTCCCTCTTCTTGCAATATCAATAATATTTGCAATAACAGCACTTGCAGTTGCATCACCACCAGCTCCAGGTCCATAATACATAGTTTCACCAACTCTATCACCAATTACAGAAATACCATTCATAACACCATCAACTTTTGCTATCATCTCTGTTTTTGGAATAAATACAGGATGAACTCTAAGTTCGATTTTTTTACCTTTTTTCTTTGCAATTGTAAGAAGTTTAATTGAGTAGTTAAACTCATTTGCAAAATCAATATCAGGTGTATCAATGTTTTGGATACCTTCTATTAATATATCTTCTGGTTTAGCATCAACATCATATGCAATTGAAGCCAAAATAAGAAGTTTATGTGCAGCATCAAAACCACCAACATCAAAAGTTGGATCTGCTTCTGCATACCCTAACTCTTGAGATTCTTTTAAGATAGTATCGTAGTCTACACCTTCATTTATCATTTTAGTAAGCATATAATTACAAGTACCATTCATAATACCTCTAATAGATAAAATATGGTTTGCACTTAGTCCATCTCTTAAGGCATTGATGATTGGAATACCACCTGCAACTGCTGCTTCATATTCAAATGGAATATCTCCAGCAAGTTCTTCAAGTTCATATCTATGATATGCAAGAAGTGCTTTGTTTGCAGTAACCACTGCTTTACCTTTTGCTAAAGCTTTTTTTACAATTTCATAAGGTTTTTCAATTCCACCCATAAGTTCAACTACAACATCTATTGAATCATCCTCTAACACTTTATTTACATCATCAGTTAATTCAATAGATACATTTCTATCTTTAGTTAAATTGTTTACAACACCAATAATAGGGGTTATCTCAAATCCTACACGTGCTTTTATAATATCTTTGTTATCTCGCAATATATTTGCAACACTAGCACCTACAGTTCCAACTCCTATTATTCCTACTTTCATTTACAGTTCCTATTTTAATGTATTTAAATATTTCTTTATATTTTTTGCAGCTTGTCTAATTCTTTTTTCGTTTTCAATTAAAGCAATTCTAACATATTGGTCACCATAGTTACCAAATCCAATACCAGGACTTACTGCAACTTTTGCCTCAGTTAGTAATTGTTTTGAAAACTCCATACTTCCAAGATGACTTGCACACTCTGGAATTTTAGCCCAAATAAACATAGAAGCATTTGGAACATCCATATCCCAACCAGCTTCTTTGAATACTTCAACCATTACATCTCTTCTTTTTCTATATTTTTCAATATGCTCTTCAACACACTCTTGTGGTCCATCAAGTGCTACAGTTGCAGCTACTTGAATAGGTGTAAACATACCGTAATCTAGCCAAGATTTGATTCTTTTTAATGCTCCGATTAATTTTTCATTTCCAACCATAAAACCAACTCTCCATCCAGCCATATTGTATGATTTTGATAGTGTAAATGATTCTACTGCCACATCAAGTGCACCTTCGGCTTGGAAAATCGATGGTGTTTTATATCCATCAAATGTAATATCTGCATATGCAATATCAGAGATGATATAAAATCTCTCTTGTTTTGCTAAGTCAACCAACCTTTGGTAAAACTCAGGTGTCACTGTTGCACAACTTGGGTTGTGTGGAAAGTTAACTAAAACATATTTTACTTTTGGAATAGATTCTCTTAATGTTTTATTTAATCTTTCAAAAAATAGATCTTCATCAACTCTAAAATCTCTCCCAAATGGTAACTCAAAGTTATGGATACCTGCACCTGCTAACATAAATGCATATGAGTGAATTGGATATGTTGGATCTGGTACTACAGCCACATCACCAACATTTACTATTGCTTGTACAAGGTGAACATATCCCTCTTTTGAACCCATAGTTGCAACAGCATGTTTATTTGGGTCAAGATATTCAACACCATATTTTCTTTTATACCAGTTGCAAATAGCAAGTCTAAGTTTATAAATACCAGCACTTGCACTATAACCATGATTTTTTGGTTTATCTGCTGTTTCTTTTAATTTGTCAACAATATGTTGAGGAGCGGGACCATCAGGGTTCCCCATAGAAAAATCTATAATATCCTCTCCAGCTCGTCTTGCTTCCATTTTGATGTTATTAACTTCTGCAAACACGTAGTTCGGAAGTCTTTTCATTCTTTCAAATTCTATTTCTGGAAACATAATTATTACTCCTTAATTATTACACTTAACCCACGATTTATATTTGTTAGTGAGTAAATATCTTCAATTTTAATATATTTTGTATATTCGGGAATATCTATTCTAATACCCCTTTTTTGTTCATTCTCTTTTACAATTTTCAAAATATTTAAATGCTCATCATAAAAGACAACATATGGAAACCATTGATTTCCAGGTTTAGAGATAATATCGATTCTTTTTAAATTTTCAATCTCTAATAAATATGGTTTTAATGGCTTCTTAAAACTTATTTTCTCATCTGCAATAACTTTTGTTGCAGTAGAAAGTATTGAATTTGATGTATCAATTGTATACATCCACTTTGTCATTCCCTCTTTCTTGATATCAAAAATAAAACATCTATTTTCGTACAGTTCCTTTGATAGCATAAGAGGGTCGATGGCGGCCTCAGTTTTTAAATTTATAGTCCAAATTATATTTTTTTCTTCATCGTATGTTAACTCTTTTGTAAAATAGTGATAGTATCCTAAAGATTTTAATGAATCTGTCACTATTTTAAGAGACTTTATAGGATCATGATTTATATGAAATGTTATTGTCATATCCATAGGAGTAGTAAAAGAGATTTTTAAAAGACCATTATCTTTTAGTTTTTCCATAATTTTTATATAGTTTACAGCCCCTCTTTGATAGAAGTCCGCTTCGTTTGAAAAAAGGTAGTCTATAAGCCCTTTGTTGATTCTGTATTCTTCATAACCGATGATATTTACAATTCTTTGTGACAGACTTGTTGCATTTAAACTCAGACAAAATATTAATATAAAAAATAGTTTTTTTAACATGTTTATAACTCTTATTTTTTCAAATTGTAAATCAAAATACCAGCAGCAACTGAAACATTTAAAGAATCAAAGCTATTAGCCATCTCTATGGAAACCTTATAATCTAGTTTTTTTATAATCTTATTAGATAAACCTTCCCCTTCACTTCCTAAAAAAAGTGCAGTTTTTTCAGTATCTAACTCAAACCTTTTTAAACTTACTCCATCCATAGACGCTCCAATAAGTTTAAACTCACACTGTTTTAACTCATTTGCTACATCTAGGATATTTGGCATATGGCAAAAAGGTAAGTCAAGAAGTGCACCACTACTTGTTCTTGCTATTGCTTCATAGTTAAGTTGTTTTACACCACAAGCAATAATTGCATCTACTCCCAAAGAGTAAGCACTTCTACAAATAGCACCAATATTTCCTACATCAGTTAAACCATCTAAAACTACAATAAAACTTGATTCTTTTAAATCTTTAAAAGATACAGTAGAATACTCTTTTAGTTTTAGGAAAAAACCTTGATGATTTCCACCTTTTGATAAAGCTTGAGCTTTTTTATTATCAAGTTTAATTATCTTTTTATTTAAATTTGTAAATCTCTTAAATAGTTTAGGTTCTATATCTTTTGAGAACATAATCTCTTCAATAAGACTTGGATGTTTTTCTAGTACATGAAGTACTACTTGTTTGCCATATATAATCATGGATGGATTTTATCCAAAAAATGTTAATAAATCTCTTTTACGAGTCACTAATTTTTTGGCTATAGTCAAGCTATATAATTGTTATATAATAAAATAAAAAGAGGTAATAATTGTGGATAATAACAACAAATATTTAAAAGTAGTAAATATCGATAGTAAAAATTTGGATGAATCTCTTATAAAAAATTTATTTTTTGAAGAAAAATCCCCAAAATTGGTTTTGGGATTTATCTCTCCTCATTTAGATTTTCATACTCTTTCAAACTATATAAAATCTTCTTTCCCCTCTAGTACAAAAGTGGTTTTAACTACAAGTGCAGGAGAACTTTGTACTTTTAATTTAGATAAAAAAAGAGAAAACTTATATCATGAGGCCCCAACATCTTGGGATAATATAGTTTTACAAAGTTTTAGTGAAGAGATTATTGAGGAAGTGGGCATTTTAACTATACCTCTTTTTAGTGAAAATATTGCAACTCAAACTATTTCTCATCATGAAAGAATAGGAAAGATTGCTTCTGAGATAAATAAAACACAAATACCTTTTAGAATCAACTATGAAACAACTTTTGCATTAACTTTTATTGATGGTTTATCAAATAGTGAAAGTTTTTTTACAGAAGCAGTTTACAAAAGTGGGAAGTTACCATGTTTATTGATTGGTGGCTCTGCAGGAGGAAAGTTAGATTTTCAAGATACTTTTATATTCAATGATAAAACACCAGTAAGACATAATGCAGTAGTGACATTGATAAAATTAAAACCAACAATAAAATATGGAGTATTCAAGTCCCAAAGTTGTGACTTGATGGATATCTCTTTTTTAGTTGCTCAATCAAATTTAAATAAACGTTCGGTTCAAACAGTTATGAGTACAAAAGAGAATAAACTTATCAATTTTGTTGATGCTTTATGTTTATATCTAAACTGTACACTTGAAGATTTACCTCAAAAATTAACTGAGTATAATTTTGCAATAAAAGTGGACGATGAGATATATATTAGATCTGTTTCAAATGTAGATATTGAAAATAAAGAGGTGTCATTTTTTTGTGATATTGCTTTTGGAGATATTTTGTATTTGATAAGAAACAAAGAGTTTGCATCTCAAACAGATTCTGATTATAGAAAATACTCCTCTTCAAAAACTCAAAAACCAATTGGTGCTATATTTAATGACTGTATCTTAAGAAGACTTTTTAATGCAAAGAATTTAAACTCATTAAGAACATTCAATGATATACCTCTTATAGGAAGTTCAACTTTTGGGGAACTTTTAGGTTTAAATATAAATCAAACCTTGACAGCATTGTTTTTCTATGAAGTGGATGAAAATAGTAACTATTATGATGAATATTTAGATGGATTTGTAGATAAATATGCTACTTTCTGCACCTATTTTAAAGAAAGGGAGATCCATCAGTATCAACTACTATCAAGAGTGAGAACTACACTTTTAGCAAATTTAAAAGATGCTTTTCCTTTGATTCAAGATATGGTTAATATCTTAAACGTAATCTATGACAATAGTATCGAAAGCAATGAGATAATAGGTGATGTAATCAAAAAATATGAAGTGTTTTCAAATGAAATCATGCACAATGTGGATACAAATAATAGTTTAGTAACAAATATGCAAATCCTTACAAAAAATGCAACAGGGATTAAAAATGTGTTATCAACTATTTCTGATATTGCGATACAAACAAATCTTTTAGCTTTAAATGCTGCTATTGAAGCTTCAAGAGCAGGAGAGTTTGGAAATGGATTTAAAGTTGTTGCTGATGAAGTTAAAAAATTAGCTAAAAAAACTCAAGTGGGATTAAAAGATAGTAACTCATCTGTAGATGTTACAATAAAAAGTATCAAAGAGATTTCAGATTCTATACTAAATGCAAGTGAAAAGTTAAATGTGGTATCTCAAAGTATGGGTGATATAAATGAATCAATAGGAAAAATCAGTTCAAGTTCTTATGAAAGTAATAGTTTTATAAAAGAGAAAAAAGTAAATTTCGATAAATTGATTGAACGAATACATACAATTGAAACTATTCAAGGTCAGTTGGAGGTTTTAGAAAAGAATTTCTAAGAGTTTAGTAGCTTATTGTAAATCTCTTTTACAGGAGTTCCTGTAAGTTTAGATAAAAGTTTTGCTTTTATTTTTGGGGCTAAGTCTAATTCTTCTATATCAGATACAGTTAGATTTTCTCCTTGAAAATATGTAGGCTCTACTATTAGAACCCATTCACCTTTTATAGATTGGTTTTTTAGTTCATCATAGATATTTATAGCACTATTTTTAAAACTTCTTTGATGTAGTTTAGTAAGCTCTTTTACTAAAAAAACAGTTCTGTTTTCATCAATATCTTTTATCTCTTCTAAGGTTTTTAAAAGTCTATGAGGAGACTCATAAAGAATAGATAAAATAGGACTTTCCATCACGGAAGTTAGTTTTATTTGTCTCTCTTTACCTTTATGTGGTAAAAATCCAAAAAAAGTAAACTCTGTATTTTCAAACCCACTCATTGCAAAAGCAGTTAAAACAGCATTTGCTCCTGGGATTACATCATATTCTAAACTATTTTCTATACAGTATTGAACAAGTTTTGCACCAGGGTCTGATACACAAGGCATACCTGCATCACTTACATAAACAATATTTTGATTAAAATCTTCTATTGTAAGAGAGTTTAAAACTTGATTTTCATTGTGAGAATGAAAAGATTTGAAATTTGTACATTTGAAATTTAGATTTTCTCTTTGAGAAAGGAGTTGAAGAAGTTTCTTTGTGACTCTTGTATCTTCACAAAGGATTAGTTCCGCCTCCAATAAAGCATTTATGCTTCGCTTAGAAATATCTTCTAAGTTTCCTATTGGAGTGGGAACTAATGTTAGCACTGGAATTAAAGCTAAATTATTTTTTTGCGTATTTAGCTTTGAATTTCTCTACTCTACCTGCCGCATCAACGATTTTTTGTTCACCAGTAAAGAACGGGTGACAAGAAGAACAAATATCAATTCTCATAGACTCTACATTTGATTTAGTTTCAAATGTATTTCCACAAGCACAAGTAACAGTACAAACTTTGTAATCTGGGTGAATATCTTTTTTCACTTGATTTTCCTTAAAATAACTAATGTTCAATAAAAGGTCGAATCTTTGTCGCCCTTTATTAAACTCTTTGCAAAAATGAATCGTGATTATATCTAAAAAAACTTAAGAATATCTGAATTTAAGCTTGATATTATGTTTGAGTGTTTATTCTTAAATTGTCCTTTGTTGAAAGTATTTTGTCTTTTCGCCAGTTTTGCAGTGTTTAGTGCAATTTTTTCCTCTAATTCTTTTTTTGTTTTTATTTTCCCATCTAAGTAATCTAAAGTTTCTATGATTCCTATGGCACTCATACAGTTTGGAGTTCGTCTGTATTTTTGTTCTAGATATATAACTTCATCGATGATCCCCTCATCTATCATCATTTGTGTTCTAAGATTTATTCGTTTTCTAAGTTCTTCTCTATCCCAAATAATTTCAAAAATCTCTACATCTGTTGCTATTGGTTTTTTGGGATTTAATTCAAAATATTTTGATGGAGCCATACCACTTTGTTTGTAGATTGAGTAGGCTTTTTCTATTCTATATTTATCATTTGAGGCAATTTTCTCCATGTAAGATGGATCAATACTTGATAAAAGAGTATATGCTTCATCTAAAGAGATATCCAACTCTACATCTTTATCAAAACCTTTTGATAATCCTTCAATCAAAGCTTTTAGATAAAAGCCTGTACCACCAACAATTATAAGATTTTTATCATTTGTTTTGGCATACTCTTTTGCTTTTTTATAACAATCGAAGAACTCTATCACATCAAATTTTTCATTTGGGAAAACTTCATCTATTCCAAAATGGATAATATCTCCTCTTTCCTCTTTAGTTGGTTTTGCAGAGGCTATATCTATCTCTTTATAAACAGAGAGTGAATCTAAAGATAGTATTATGGAGTTGGTTTTTTGTGCTATATCTATTGATAAAGCAGTTTTACCTGATGCAGTTGAACCTATTATTGCTATTTGTTTCATTTTATTTGATTCATCCCTATAAAAGGAAATAATAGAGCACTTGGAGGAAATACAAATAGTGCAATCAACCATACAACTTTTAATTTTGGTTTATGAAATGGGTTCTTTACAATTATTATAAACATGATTAACCATAGTACAAAACCAACACTACAAGTTATCATCATAGAAACAGTTAAGTTTTCCATAAACACTCCAAGTTTTTTAAAAATTGTATACAAAGATAAATAAGAGGTGCATAAATCAATATATTTATAAAATATTTGTTACAATTGCGTCCATGGAAAAGTTAAAAAAATTATTAAATGATTTCAATGAACTAGTTATGTTCAAACACTCGATATTTTCATTGCCTTTTATATTTATAGCAATGATTGTTGCATCAGTTGAGATAAATGGTAGTGCTTGGTTTGGTTTTAAACTTTTATTTTTAGGTATTTTAGCAGCACTTACAGCAAGAAATTTTGCAATGGGTTTCAATAGATATATGGATAGAGATATAGATGCGCTTAACCCTAGAACAATAAACAGACCAAATGTAGATGGTAGAATATCAGCAAATCAAATGCTGTTGTTTGTTATAGCAAATGCCTTAGGGTTTATAATAGTAGCTTATTTTGTAAATGATTTGGCATTATATTTATCTGTACCAATTTTAGTTGTTATTGGGTCATATTCATATTTTAAAAGATTTTCATATTTAGCTCATGTGATTTTAGGTATATCTTTGGCTTTGGCTCCAATAGCAGGAGTTGTAGCAGTTAGTGAAACTATAACTTTATGGTCTATTCTTTTGAGCCTTGGAGTTATGTTTTGGGTTGCAGGATTTGATTTATTGTATTCATTACAAGATATTGATGTGGATAAAAAACTTGGTTTACACTCAATCCCAAGTAAATTTGGTGCAAAAAAAACTATGCTTATTTCAAAAGTTTTTCATCTCCTTACAGTAGTATTTTGGTTACTGTTTGCCATAAGTTCAAATAGTGGAGTATTTACTTATATTGCAGTTATTGCAAGTGCTGTAATGCTTACATATGAACATATTATAGTAAATAAAGATTTTACAAAAATAGATAAAGCTTTTTTTACAGTGAATGGATATTTGGGAATTTTATTTTTTATTTTAGTATTGATAGATTCTTTTTAAAAAACTTAAAAGTCTAAATTAAATTGCCGTTAAATACTATTTTGACGAAAATTTTTATATAATTTAACAAATATCAAGTTAAGAGGAATTAAATTGCCTAATTTACTAAAAGAAGTAACCTATCTAACTATGAAATCATTAAAAAAATATGACATAGTTCTTCCTAGTACATATGCCAAAACCTTTGAAAAAATTGCGATAGAACTTGAGGTTGATTTTGATAATGTAGAAGTTTTATTAAAAGAGATTCATCAAGATAATGAACAAGTAGATATAGTAGTAAAAAAGACAAACGATAACTTAGATATATTACACCAATCTACAACAAATGCTCAAAAAGCAATTGAAATAAATGATCAAGAATCTCTAAAAGAGATAAGTAGTGAATTGATTAGAATGAAAAAACAGATTAATTTTCTTCAAAAAGAACTCTTTTCTGATACTTTAACAGGAGCATATAATAGAAGATGGTTTAGTGACTATTATTTACAAGATGAGAGATTTCAAAATGATGGTTTTATTGCTTTTCTTGATTTAGATAAATTCAAAAAAATAAATGATCAGTATGGACATATCATTGGTGATCAAGTATTAAAATATCTAGTAAAGTTTTTAGAAAAAGAATTGATTTATTCTGGAATAGATATAGTGAGATATGCAGGAGATGAGTTCTTAGTACTATTTAATAAAAATAAATCAACAATTTTAAACGCAGAAAAGATTATCTTAGAGATACAAGAAAAAGTATCTCATCAAAAATTAAAATCAGCAAAAATAAAAGAATTGCAATTTTCTTTCTCTTTTGGATTTAGCCATTTTTCAAGAGGAGATTATGCTGAAGATATCTTAAATCAAGTAGATGATTTGATGTATCAAAATAAACAAAGAACTACCTAAAAATATTGTAAGCTATTCTATGGTAATATTTCCAACTTTTATAAACGCGTCTGTGGCTCAACTGGATAGAGCACTGGGTTTCGGCCCCGGCGGTTGTGGGTTCGAATCCTACCAGGCGTGCCATTTAGTAATCTAATTAAAACCAACAAAGTCTATCAATTTACCTATATATCCGGCTTAATATAAAGAAGTAGTCTAATACATATCAGTATAATCCAATTGAATCTACAACAAAATGACTATATATTTGGGTGGTTTTACTTTTTTTAGAAAAAGTAGTAAAATTTACCACCCATTTAGAGAAAAAGGATTTTAAAATGGCTCCTATAGACTTACTTCAAGACATAAAAATAAAAAAAGCAAAACCCAAAGAAAGTAAATATTACTTGAATGATGGTGGTGGATTAAGACTTTGTGTTCACCCAAATGGGAATAAAACATGGGAGTTTAGATTTACAATAAACAAAAAAAGAAGAATAACTACATTTAAAAGTTATCCAATTGTAAGTTTAAAAAATGCAAGACTAAAAAGAAATGACTATTTAGATTTAATTGCTCAAGATATTGATCCCATTAATAATAGAAAGAAGAAAAAAGAAGAGAAAATACTTGATAAAAGTGGTATGTTCTTAAATGTTGCAAAAGAGTGGCTAGATAGAGAGTCTGAACGTACGATGAAAAGTACACATAAAGGAAAAATTAGAGTTTTTGAGAATGATGTATATCCTTTTTTGAAAAATAAGCATATAAGAGAAATTGATATTAATGATATTATTAAGATAATTGAAACAAAAAAACTTCAAGCACATGAAGTAGCTTCTAAAATATTTAATTACTTAGATAATCTGTTTAGATATGGAGTATTAATGAAGTATTGTGAAAGAAATTTATTATCAGATATTAGAAAATCAGATTTAATTAGTCCAAGGGAAGTAAAACATTTTGCAAAAATTACTGATAAAAAAATATTATGTGAATTAAGAGATGCTATTTATAATTATAGTGGACAGCCATCATTAAGAAATGCTTTAAAATTTGTTTTACATATACCTTTAAGAGCTGATAATCTTTGTACAATGAAGTGGGAATACATAAATTTTGAAGAAAAGAGCTTAACAATTCCTAGAGAGTATATGAAAATAAAGAGTAAAAACCTTGATGATTTTAAAATACCATTAACTGATGAAGTAGTAACTATTTTGATAGATCAAAAAATATTTACTGGTCACCAAAAGTATGTTTTTTTAGGTACTAATAATAGGGATCATATAAATAAAGAAAGTCCAAATAGAGCACTACAGAGACTTGGATTCAATGATGAAAAAAGAGGAAGAAAAATTAGGCTTCATGGTTTTAGAGGTACCTTTAGAAGTATGATTGAAACATTGGATGAAGAAAATAAATTTAGTTTTGAAATTAAAGAAAGAATATTGGATCATCATGAACAAAATGAGACAGTTAGAGCATATAGTCATAAAGCAAATTTCTATAAACAATTTATTCCTTTAATGGAGTATTGGAGTAGATTTATAGTAAATCTAAAATAAAAATTATCAGAAGTTTTTATTAAGGTAGTTTTAGTAGAATATTGAAGTGGTGTCAGAATAAACTGACACCAAGTGAAAAAATTCTAAATAAGTCTTTGGCTTTCAAAATAAAGACTTATTTTATGTAGTTAGAGGTATTAATTTATCTCTAGCTTCATCCATTCATCTATTTCTTCTTCCTGCCATACAGTAACTCTAGCACTTATTTTTATTGGTTTTGGAAATCTATTTTCCTTTACCCAAAGCCAAATAGTACTTCTGGCAATACTAGTTTTCTCAATTACTTGAGTAATCCGCAGAAATTTTGTCATGTCTAATCCTTTACAAAAACATATTTTGATTGATATCATCATTAGTTGATATAGTTTCATTAATGTTAATATCATCTAATTTAAATGTATTAACTTCTTTTCTACTTGGTTCTCTAATATACGATATTACTTTAGCTTCATCTTTTAACTTTTGATTTTCCTCTTTAAGAAAGGTAATTTCATGAAGATTTTTTTCATACATTTCTTTTAAGTTATCAAAGCTACTCTGAAATCTTCTATCACGTTTAAAAAGAATTTTTCTAAAAGAATCTTTTAGTTGCTCTCTTAAGAATGAGTCTTCCTTTATTCTTTTATGACTTTTTCTTTTATTATATGAATACTTTATACCTCTTTGCATATTAAGACAATTAGCTGCTATATCTTGAACAATACTTAGATCATGTTTTTGTAGCCTAATCATTTTTGTTGTATCCCAGTCCCACCTTGTAAAAACTACATGTGCATGGTAATTCCATATAATTTGGAATTTTTTGATATCTGCTATTTTTGTATAATCTTTATCAAAATACCATTGGTCTTTATCAATATTAAAAAAGATATTTTTACCAGGAAAAAAAACTTTTACAGATAGAGAAACATCTCTTTGATTATCGTCAAACCATGAACCATTCTCAAAATCATAAGTTAAGTCATTGATATTGTAAGTTGACTTAATAAAAACACCTTCATCCCGATGAATAGCAGCTTCTTGTATTAAAAAACCCCCTTTAAATTTTTTTCTTAGATTATTAAAAACTTTAATCACATCTGACATTGTATGTTTTTCATTTAGATTTAGAACAGCTTCTTGCCAAAATGAATCTTTTTGTTTTTTATCCATTGTCCTATTTATTAGAACTTTAGTTTTAGCAACTGCATAATTTAAAAAATCATCTCTTTCTACCGTGGATTTATAATACTCATTATTTGTACAATTATAGTCTAGTAAATACGAAGGTTTAATTTCTCGTTGATTATGTTTAGATGAATGCCTTTTAGCATTAATAATATGAATAGATGATTTTCTCTTATGCATCTTGTTTCCTTACTATTTGTAAATCAGATTTTAATGAATTGTATAATTCAGCCACTTTTACTTTATGTCTTTCAAGCTCTTTTTCAAGCTGTGTAGTTTTTCTTTGCATCTTATTTAACTTTTCCATCCTTGCTATTTTAGATTTAAGTATTTTCTTATGATTTTCAATAATATTCATATTAATTCCTTTTATTAAAAATATATTTTTTAATTAGAATTTAAATTTATTCTAAAAACCTTGGACTCAGAACTTTATTATTTAAAAATTATTTAATCAAAGTATCTCCTTAAAAAGTAATTAAGATCATAATAAATAAATTAAGTCAAAAAGTCAAATAAATATAAAATAAATAGCATAATATGCTATTTTTTAAGTAAATTTTTGTAAAAAAAGCATTTTTTTTACATTAAATGATAGTAAAATTGATTTAATAAAATCAAAATATTTAGTTATTTTATTAGTTATTAATATTTAGAGAGAGAATAAGTTCTTTTATTTTTTTAAGTTTTTTATTTTCCTCATATAGTTTACACCATGATTCAACCCAAGAAGGAATATCAGAATATTTCCATTTATTACAACCACTATAGGAAATATTTGTCAATTCTGAAAATTGTTTCAAACTAAGTTCATTTTTTTCTAAAAATTCTTTAAATGCATTATATTCCATAAAACTCCTTGTCCATTTTTACTAAAAATAAGATTTTACTTATAATTGGTTTTAAAGTCAAACTTTTAATATATTTATCCTTAAAGGATATAAATATATAAAATTTTAATAAAATAGGATATTGTGTTATTGACAAATTATACCTATTAGGATATATTATAAATAAAATATAACCTATAAGGATATTAATATGAAGACAATACAAAATAATAAAGAGAATAATCCTAAATTATTCCAAAAGGAAATTGAAACAAAATTCAATGGAAGAATAAAATTAATAAGTGAATATTTTGGATATAAAAAAAATGTAACAGTAAAGTGTTTAGTTCATAATATAATATTTGGAAAGAAAGCAGGAGATTTAAAAAGAAGTAAATATGGCTGTAATAAATGTGCAAAAGAATCATCGACTGAAACTAAAAAAGATAGTGCAGAGATAATAATTGATAAAGCAAAGAAAAAACATGAAGGAAAATATTGTTATAAAAAAAGTACAGTTACCGATAATATGATTATTAATATTTTATGTAAAAAGCATGATGAATATTATAATCAAAACAAAAAATCACACTTAGAAGGGCATACTGCTTGTAGTTCATGTAAATTAGAATTTCAGAAAAATAGAGATGTTTCAAATTTTAAACATGAAGTAAGAGATTTAGAATCATTTGTTAATAAATCAAAAAGTATCCATGATAATAAATTTGATTATAAAAATGTAAATTATAAAGGAATCTTTGAAGTAGTAAAAATCATTTGCAACACTTGTGGTGAAATATTTACTAAAACACCAAATGATCATATTCATAATAAACAAGGGTGTACTTATTGTGGGATTGAAGATAGAACAGAAAGCCTAAGATTAAAAAAAGAAGATTTTATCGAGAGAATTAAAGAAGTACATAAAGATAAATATATTTATGATTTAGCTACATTTGTGGATTCTAAGACAAAAGTAAATTTACATTGTAAAATTCATAAAATTGATTTTCTAAAAACACCTGGTAAGCTTTTGTTAGGTCATGGTTGTTACGAATGTGGTAAAGATAACATAAGAATAGATATTAATGATGCAATTAAAAAATCAAAAGAATTATTTAAAGATAAGTATGATTATTCAAACAGTGAAATCACATATAAAAAAGGTAAAACATATTTTAGTTTTTTCTGTAAAAACTGTGAGATAGGAACAATTCAACGATTAGATGAGCATTTAAAGGGAACTATCTGTAGATATTGTAATGGAGAAATTAAAAATACAGAAATGTTCATTAAAAAAGCAATAAATGTTCATAGGAATAAATATGATTACTCAAAAAGCACATATAATGGATATAAAAAAAAGTTGATAATAATCTGTAAAAAACATGGTGAATTTCCACAAAGTGCAACTATACATTTAAGTGGAAGTGGTTGTCCAAAGTGTAGTTCTAGTAAAGGAGAATTAAAAATAATTAATTTTTTAGATAAGAATAATATAACTTATAAACATGATACATATTATTCAAGTATATTAAAAGTTGATGATATAGATAAAAAATTAAGATTTGACTTTTATCTACCTGACTATAAATTATTTATTGAATATGATGGAAGACAACATCATAAAGCTGAGAATTTTGGTTCAAAAAAAGATTCTAAAGAAATTAGATTTAAACAAGAAAAAGAAAGAGATGAAAGAAAAAACAAACTTGTTGAAAAAAATAAAAATTATAGGTTACTCAGAATCTTATATAAGCAGTTTGAAAACATTGATAGTGTAATTGAAAAAGTATTAAAATTTTAAAGGTATAGTGCTAGTATGTATGTACTAGCACTAGGTTATCTATAAATTATTATGTGTACAAAATTTTTTCAATATACTCATCACTCATAAATGCCGATTGAATAAACTGTTTTTTACCTGCAAATTTAGTTATCATATGACCATAACCAAGTAACTTTTCTGCCCCTGATTCATCAATAATAATGTTAGAGTTTTTCTCTGTATCAACTCTTAATGCAAATTTTGCACCTAAATTTGCTCTTAATATCATTGGAACAACTGTATTGTCTGGTCTTTGAGTACTAACTACTAAATGTATCCCTGCTGCTCTTGCTTTTCCTGCAAGTCTTTGAATAGCATCACTTGCACTTCTTTTAAATTCATCATCAAGCATCCAATCTGCAAACTCATCGAAAATTACAACTATTCTTGCTAATTTATTATTAGACTTGTTATTATATTTAACTAGATTATTCACACCCATATCTTTAAAAAGACTATATCTTTTTTCCATTTCTTCAACTACATCATGTAATTTTTTAATAGCTAAATCTTTATTTGTAATTATTCCATCTTCATCAAGATAAGGAATGTCTTTATATCTAGTAAACTCAACTTGTTTTGGATCCACTAAAACTAGTTCTAATTCATCAATTTTATTAGTTCTAATTAAATCAATAATAAAAATATTTAGCAGAACACTTTTACCACTTTTCGTCATACCTGCAATCAATGCATGAGGATCTTCACTATCAAGATTATAATAAACTACTTCATTATTTTCTTCATTTCTACCTAAAAGAATCTTAGTATTTCCAAAACCTTCACTTAATTCTCTATTTACTAAACAATCTTCATAATATATAGTTTGTCTTTCTTTCCTTTCAAAAATTAAGTCATAAGATCCAGGTACAACTTCAACTCTTAAAAGTCTTAGTCTCTCAACAGATAGAAAATCATTTGCCATCTTATAAAATATTGACTCATTCCAACCTAATTCTGGTTCTAATGAAACTCTTATAGCATTTGGAGTAAATAAATATTTAGTTATTTTAGCTCTATATTTATGATGTAATACAACTTTTTTAACAGCAGCTGATATACTTTCGCCTTCAAGTTCTTCTTCTTTTCTTTTTAGTTCTTTAACTTTTTGTTCATCTTCAATACTATTATCAATAACATTATCTTTTTGTTCAACTTTCTCTTCAATAATTTCTTCATCTACTTCTACATTTTCGATAATTAAAGGTAATTCAAGTTGATCTCTTTCTATTTTTTCATAAGTAGGTAAACTTAATTCATTAAAATTTATATTAATACTAGGCATTGATTCAATCATCGAAACAATAGACTTCAAACCAATTACATATTGTGTGATATCATCTTTAGTCTCTTGATAATCATCATCATGGTCATATACAAATACATATGACATACCTCTAACTTTATATTTAATTGTTTTATCAAGTCTAATTTTATTTCTAATATCTTCTGATGTTAAACTATTTTCAAAACTTTTATGATGAGTTTCTACTATTAAATCAGAAATTTTGGCTAACCAATACTCTTTGTCATAAAAATCATTATTTTCAAAAACCTTTTTTATATGATTATATGAATCTTTAGTCTGCTGGAATGATTTTTTAGCTAAATTAGCTCTTCCTGCTTCATTACAAAATTTAACTTCAACTATATCAACATAAATAGTAGACAAATCATTATCTTCAAAAATAGGTGTAATAGATAAAATATCTGCTAATACATTATTTTGATTCATTAGTAACTTTTCTTCTGAATTAATACTAGATAAAAACCAATCTGCATAATCATCAATATAAATCATTACATTTTTTTTATTTGTACAATTTTCTAGAATAGTTTTTGTAAGTACTAACCCTAGCATCTCATTTGCAAATCTTCCTCTACCTATAGCTTTTAATAAAACATCTCCAGAAAGTTCATTTGCAGATTTGATTATTTTATCTACAGAAGATCTAATCAATTGAGTATTTACATTAAATTCTTCAAATTTTTTAATTAAATGATTTTCTAAAAGTATAGTATTAGCTTTAGATGATATAACTAAATTTCTATTTATATGTCGAGCTTTACGATACTTTATTACGTTTGCTCCAAATTCTTCTAAAATTTTTTTATCTAAAAGAGAATCTAAATTAACAACCCAATCTGTTCTTTTATGGATTGCTGCTAAATCTGAAGATAAATTTTGATGTCCTCTATCAATATTCAATGTTGGTATTTTATTTTTATAATCATCTCTATTTGAACTCATTGTTAAATATAATAAATCATAAAAAGAACTAGTTAATTCTGTTTTTGCAGGTGACACTAAATACTTACCAACAGTTAGTTCTTTTTCAGTCATATACTTTCTTTTTGTCCACATAGTAGGATGATAATCAAATAAATCATAAGATATATCTAATATTTGATTCCTAAATTCAAGTTTTGCTTTTGAAGACACAAAATCATTTAAAAAAGCAATATTAAGCTGATCATTTACACTATCAAGTTGTTTAAAACTTTGATCAAAGGCATTTAGTCTTATATTCGATAAGAATGAAACTTCATTATATTCCAAAGCTTCTTCTGAATCTTTAGAGTTTTGATCAACTAAAAAAGATCTATACATTTTTCTAATATGAGTTGCATCTACATCATTTAAATATATTTCAAAACTATTGTTTTCATTTACAAAATCTAATGACATTAATTTTTTCATAAACTTTACTGGAAAATCGTAATTATTTACTGCATGAAGTAAAATTTTCAAACTACTTTGTTTATGATTATTTAATGATAAATAGTTTTCTATAACCTTTGTAAGTATAGTTGTTTGAACTGATGGATCGGTACTTTGTCCACTTTCAAGATAATTCCTTACTGGATCAAGAACAGTATAATCATCACAAACTTCTGAAATATGAAGTAAACTTTCTTCTTTTGTGTTTGCATTGAATAATCTAAATACTTCTGGGTAATAAGGTGTATAAAAACTTTGTTCAAGATCACTGAAGAATAAATCTTCTTTTATCATAGAAATATCATCTGACTTAATATATGCATCAATAAAACTAAAAGCATGTTTTAATTTAACAAAATAAGATATTAATCGTAAAGGATGATATGAAGGAATAATAACTGAATCTTCTTTCCCAACTCTTACAGTCAATAAAGATAAAAATTCTTCTATAACATCTTTTTTGAATTTATCGTTATCACTATTTTCATATAGAAAATTACTTAACTTTATATAATTTTTACTAAATTCTTCAATTTTTAAAAAATCAAAATGATTTTTTTCAACATTACTTTTTATATCTAAGTGCTCTAGTATCCATAAATATTCATTTAAATGTTTTTTAATAAGTTCATCAAATTCTTTAAATTTTTCTATATCTAATATTTCTTTTGCTACCTTCATTATACTCTTACTTGAAGGTACGTTATCTTGACATTTTTTTGGAAATAAAATATAACCTGAATTACTCCCTCTACTTTCAAGAGAACTAAAATCAAATAAACTTAGCGGTTTTTTCTCACCTTTTTCAGAACCAGTTGCTCTATATACAATATTTCCATATAAACAATTACTTTTTAAATGTGATTGTATTGCATCAAGATCATCCTTATAACCACTTAATAAACTATTTGGATTAAAAGACCAAACTAATTTTCTTTCAGCAATTTTTTTCCCATTAACATCTTTTGCCTCAAGTATAAAATGTAGCTCATTCGCAGATTTAGATATACTTCCTTTCTTGTATTTTTTGATTACTTGATCTTTTTTATCTTTTTCTAGTTTACTTTCAACTCTTTCTTCAATTTCTGTAATAAACTTAAAATCAAAATAAATATTTTCTGAAATAGCATTTAATATAGAATATCTTCTATTTAAGTAATTTATAGCATATTTAGAATAATTTCTCATAATTGCTTTTGCCTGTGATTGTTTTAATGAAACACAAACATGATCTATATTTTCACCATCAGATTTTAATTTTTTTACTGTTTCTAATACACCTAAAATAAAATCACTAGATTTTGTTTGACTTGGATATAAAAATTTATCCCATTTACTTCTTAGCGTTTTGTTATCTTCTATAATAACTTTATATTTGATGTATATAGGTTCTAATACAGTTTTTAAACTATCTCTTTCTTTTGCAGGTAATTCATCATACTGTTTTAAATTTTCTTTTTCATTATCAGTAATATCAGCATCTTTTTCTGATAGTAATTCAATGGTACTTAAGCCAAGTTTTTGAGTAGTATCTGTTTTTGTTTTTTGAAATAATCTAAAGATAGAGTCATTGTACCAATCTAACTGACTAAATAAATACTTATTTTTTGCTATTTCACGTGAATCTGCTTTAATAAATCTTTCAATTAATTCTTGTTTATTCTTATCTAATACTTTGAATTCCTCATCAAGTTCTTTTGTATCAGTATATTCAGTATCTTTGTAATATTTTTCTTCTAACTCCTCAATACTAAGGGTCTTATTACCTACTCTTTTTGATAGAGCTGCAGAAATTGTTTTTATTGGTTTAATAAGTTTTTTTATATCTTTTTGATTAATAGAGTCCAATTTTTTTAATGACTCAAAACATTTATGGCATTTAAATGAATTTAATTTATCTAAAGACAATCCCATCGCATCTTCTAAAGGATACCCTTCATCTTCCATAAATCTTAAAATAGATTCAATAAATTTTTCCATTTCAAAAGGACTTAACTCTTCTATTTCTCTTAAAAGTACTTTTGAAATATTTTTAATATTTTGCTTAGATTTACTATTCAAAATAGTGCTTTCTATTAAATCAATAATATATTCAAACTCGACACCTATATCATCTGGAGTTAAAGTACTTATATCATTTAATGTATCAATTGTATCATTTGTTATAAAAACTAAATATGAAATTTTATTTAATTCAACAGAAGAGTTTTTAACATTTTCATTTCGATATTGTGCCATTATTTCATGGTTCGCATTGATACAATTATCACTTGTACTAATTAAATTTAATTTATCATCAATCAACAATAATATATTGTGTTGAGTATTAGAAGAAAAGTACTTTATTAAAGATTCAAAAATAAAAGTAGGATAATTTCTTAAAATAAATTTTCCACTTGTTCCATCAGCAGTAGAAATTTGACTATCTTTTATAATCTTATTTATGATGTATTTACTTATAAGACTCATACTTTATTTTCTCCCATATCTATTTATTACATATGCATATCCGTCAGATTTATTTTCTAATAAACCTAAAGCACGTAATCTTTCAAATAATCTTTTTTCATTTTTCTTAAAGTCATTTTCTGAATATGTTTCAGTTAATAAATCTGAATGCTTATTACTTATAATGAAGCCATATTTTTTATACAAAAGGTCTATGAACTCTTGAAATGTAATTCTCTTATTTACATTAATTAACACTAGAGTTTTTAACCATTCATCGCTTGCAAGGTATCTATAACTATTTGTTTTTTTAACACTAGCTAAACCTACACCTTTGAATAACACTCTATGAATTGAAGTCAAGTCAGACTTAGCTTTTTTTAAAATCTCTTTCCAAATTTCTTGTCTTATCTCAACTAAATTTATATTGTCTTCATCATGATTATCTTCATTATAATAATTAAGATCATCTTTTAGTTTTTTCAATAGAACTTCTTTATCACTTTCAACATTAAGTTGATCCATGTAGTCATTAAATACTTTAGATAAAGCTTCTATTGGTAAATCTTCATTAATTTTATATATCTGCCTTGAAGATTTTCTAACATGATCACTTTTTGGTGCCATTAACTCAACTGGGTATACAACTTTTATATCTTCATTATTAAGATTACTAGATTTAACTATTTCTAGAGATTTTGTTAGTATAAAATGAACCATATAATATGCAGAAATAGAAGATAAATGTTCAAAAATATCATTCTGACTAATATTTAACTCAAATAACTTTATTAAATCATCCACTAATTGATCAAATAATTCATGATTATCTGTTCCTAAAAATCCTAATTCACGCTCATCAGCATAAATATTAGACTCATCTCTCAATATTTCTAATAAAGAATTCCATCTTTTATTCTGTGAGGATATTTTATATGATTCAAGTATTAATTCTTGCAACTTATCAACATTTTTACCTCTACTAACCATCAAATATAAAACTTCTCCACCACGAGAAAAGAATCTTCTATCTATTGTAAATGCATCTTTTCTATTATCTACATCTACAAATAATGTATCAAATGAAAAAGGAAATAAAAATTTACTTGTCCATCTTCTAGATGTATTTAAACCTAATGAAGCTTTTCTTAATAATTGTACTGAATGATAAAATACATCAACTGTTTCAAATCTTTCTTTTAGATGTTTATAACTATAAGGATTTTCAGATTTTTGAGAAAGTGCTTTTTCTATTTCTTCCCATTTATTAACTTCTTCTTCTGGTGATTTTACAATAAATTCTAGTTCAGGAAAATTGTATAAAATTGTTCTTATCTGCATATCTTTTTTATAGGATACAGTTGAAAAGTTTTTATCAAATAATCTATCTTTTCTTTCATGACTTGCACATACATTTAAGAATTCTAAAGCTAATAATTCCTTATCTTGATCCTCTTTAATCCTATGAAACCAAATTAGCTCTTGTAAAAAAGGTGTTGATATATTCTTACCATATTTTTCTTTTAATATTTTAGCTTTCGTAAACATTACCATTTCCTATTTCTATTTCATTGAATTGTAAAGTACCTTCTTTATCATTTAGCGTAAATAGATTAAATGTTTCATCTAGATCTTCTTCATTTAAAATATGATTAACTATTTGTGATTTGAAAGTAAGAACACGTTCATAATACTCTACAGAGAAGCTAGTAGGTAATATCCCATCTGAAATTCTACATAAGAATTCAAACATATGAAGATCAAGTTCTAAATTAGCTATATCATCTCCTCCATATTGAATAGTTAAATTAACTTTACAATATTCATCATCGAAGCCATTAGTTAGTTTTAGACTAACTCCTTCATTTGAACTTTTCTTATTAAATACTATTTCATCTATTATCTCAGAAGATAGTTTTGACATAGTACCTGTAAGTGATGTAGCAATATATAATCTGTCATTAGCATCTTTACTAATTAACTCACCTAAGAAAACTCTATTTAATCCTAGAGCCAATTCTTTTATAATACTTTTTTGTGGACTTTTACCATTCTTTAAAGCTAAAATGATTTCATTATAAAACTTGTCAGCATGTTTATAAGCTATTAATTCACTTCTGTTAATTTCCACATTTTCTAGTTTCAGTTGATTTTGAATATTAAAAAATAAATGTCGTCTAAAGAAAATCAAAAATTCTTGTATCTCTTTATTAGAATCTTCTTCATTATTTGAAGATTCTTCATCGCTTCCATTTAAATAGTTGATTTTTTTATTTTTGAATAAATCTAGATTAATATATGGATTATTTAATTCTCTATTATATAAATCTTCATTTTTTATATCTCCAAATAGTAAAAAACCATTTATATTATTAGTTGTTTCAAATCCTATTCTTAGTTCTCTCAACTCTCTAAAAGGACTTTCTTCCCTTTTACTCTTAGAAAGATTTTCACCAAAAATATTATTGTAAATAGATGCATCGGTCTTTAAATTTGATGCTTTAAAATGATCTATAGCAGTTTCACAATTATTGAAAATCTTTTTTTCACCCTTATACCCTAAAATTGTGTTTGCAATTAGCATAAACAATTTTCTTAATGTAATATGATTATAATTTAAATCACAAGTTCTAATAATACTTATTAGTTGATGCTGGATACTTTTTTCTTTTAATAACTTGATATTAGCATGTATTGGACAAAATATTTCTTCATTTGTCAAACTAGAACAAGAACTTTCATATTCATCACAGTAATTTAAAATTTCATCTAACAATAGTTCAAAATTTTTAGAAGATGAAGTTTGACTTAAATCCAATAATATCAATCTATCATTAGTTATATGTTCTTCTATATGTTTTTCAATATTGTTTAATAAATCAAGGAAATGTGGTTTTACACTTTCATAATCTCTTAAAGTATCTGTTAGAATTCCATCATTTGCAGCTATAAAATAAAGTTCGTTTGAATTTTTATAAATTGCATTATATAGTCCTTCTAAAACTTCTATTTTATCACTAGATTCAGTAAAACCTTTTATAAAATTCACTTTATAATTATTAAAATTTATAGTGTTATTAAAACTTTTATCCCAATCTTGTTCATTTCCACCTAATTTTTGATAAAGTTTTCTTAATAAATATGTTTTTCCATCTCCTGCTGAACCAGAGATGATTAATGATCTTGGTATTTCAATAAAAGATTCATATAGTTTGTCTAATAAACCATTATTTACATTTATTTCTTGGATACCTAATTTTTTACTATATTTTGATACAGTTTCATCATATGAAGCAGTATTGTGTGAAGTAGGAGCATAAGCAGCGAGTAGTTTAAAAAACATTTCTATTCCTAGTTATTATAATGGGACTTATTATAATTGATTTATCTTTTATTAGTTATTAATTAGTAAAAAAATAATAAAAAGGTTGTATAATCTAAGCATGAATACACATAATTTCTATAAAAAAAATAGTAACAGCTTAATCAATAAGTATGATAATGCTGATATGAAAAATTTATATAAACTATTTGATAAATATCTTATAGATAAATCAAAAGTTTTAGATATTGGTTTTGGGTCAACTAGAGATTTAAGATACCTTTACAGTAAAGGTCATGATATCTGGGGCATAGATCCAATAATTACATTTGTAGATAATGCAAAAAATACTTTTAAAGATAAATCTTCACATTTTTTTATAGGTTCATTACCCAATTTATTTAATCAAAAAAACTTTAATGAAAATTTTGATGCAATGATTTGTATTGCAGTATTAATGCATTTGGATCATAATGAATATGAAGAATCAATCATCAATATAATTAAGTTATTAAAACCAAATAGCATTATTATAATTAGCTATTCAATTGGAGAACGGAAAGTAAATGATGAAAGAGAATTTTATGAAATTAATACAGAATTACTTTTTAGTCTTTTTGAAAAATACAGTTTAAATTTGATTGATAAAAGTGTAAATAGTGATAGTTTAAATAGAGATGAATTAATTTGGGAAACTTTGGTATTAAAATATCAACCAATTAATTAGATTACTTCGATAGTTGTAAACCCAGATTTCTGGCAATTGATATAATATTCATTTATATCTTTTTTATATTCATTGACAGAACTATTACAATAAAAACATTTAGGACCATCAATTTATAATAAAATCTTTTTATACTTTGCAAGTAATCTTCTTTTTTTAATTCCTAATTCTTCTATTTCTGAAATTAATTTTGGTGTAAAGTTTGTTTTTCTAAAAACTTAACCCACTCATAAATGAATATTTTTGAGAGCTCATAGTAATTTTCTTTTAAAAACTTTTGTGTTTCTAAGGGTATTAAAATATATCTTTTATCTTTGGGTGGTAAGCGGAACTTTCTACCTGAATCACTCAATGTATGATAATGCTTATATAAATCATATGAATCTCTATTTTGGAAACGAGGAATTACGTCTTGTAGACATCAATTCTCAATTTCAGATATCATTTTTTCTTTTATTAGAGGTTTATTTTTAAAGTATTTATCATATGAATCAGGAATATAATCAGTACCACAGTATTGTCTAATAATAGACAATACTACAAGTGTTCTTTGTATTTTGAAATCTTGTTTTAATTTATATTTACATTCTTGATACCAGTAGTATTCTAAAAACTTTTTGGCAATCTCTTTATAGCTTATTGTTTCATCGTGTTCAAAAGAACTATGATTTGAAAAATCTAATAAAAACTTTGCTAATGCAAATTTATAAGTGTTATCTTTTATACCTCTGCTTATAGATTGAAGAAAAGTTGATAACATATATTATGCAGTTATTGCTAATAGATCTTGTCTAAGTTCTTCTGCATTTTGATATCTGTCCTCAGATTTTAATGCTAAAGATTTTTTTATTATTTCATAAATTTTATCTTTAAATGGTATTTCATTTAATTCAACAGCTCCAATAGGATATTGTTTAGTCAAAATAAAATAAAATATACATCCTAATTGAAATATATCTGTAGTAAATGAAGCACAATATTCTTCTTCACATACAGATAAATATTCAGGTGTTGGCCAAAGTTTAGGGCCGTTAATAGATTGGCATTTGTTTTTTTTAATTGCAAATCCAAAATCAGCTATTTTTAAAACTTCACCATTTGCAAGTACGTTTGAAGGCTTTAAGTCTCTGTGAAGGATTCCTTTTTCATGAATTTTTATGAGAGCTTCTGTTAATTGAAGAAAATAAGGATATATTTTTTCAAATGCTAAATTATCTCCATTACAAAGTAAGGATTCTAGATTTTCTTCCACATACTCCATAATATAAAATTTATATTCTTTATCATGTGTTGTAATTGTTTGATTTTTTTGTCTAATAGTATGATTAACTATTAACTTGCCTTTACCTATATATTTTGTAAAGTAATCATGATTATCTGGGTTCAAAGATAAGTCTCTAAGAAATGATTGTTCTTTGTCAAAGTTTCCACTAGACATATTGATTTTCATTACATATAGATTATTATCTTCAGGATCTGTATTCACAATTTTGCAAATAATACTATTCCCACCATAAGATACTTGCTCAATAAATTCATAAGACTTACCTTCGCAATTGATTTCATCGGAAAACTCAATTGTAGGTTTATCTGAAAGGTATGGAAAATTAAGTTTTGGCATTATTCTTTATTCTCCCCATCCTTGTTCAAAATCTTTTTTTATAATATTTTTTGCTTCTACAATATCCTCAAATAAAGTGTTATCATAATCTTTTCCGAACGCTTCATTTATATCATCAATTAAAGTTTCAATTAATTCATTAACTTTTTTTGTATGAATGTATTCTAAAGATTTTTTCAAGAACTGGTATCTATATATTCTACTATTTTTTGTATTTGATTGTGAAACACATTTTATAGCATATGTACTTAGAATTTGAATCGGAGATTCAGGGGTAATATAATCATTAAAGAATAATAAAAATTCTTTTATATTACCTTTATCTTCAAGTAAAGTTGGATTCTCTTTTTTTAATTCATGTATAAGTGCAAATAAAGAATAAAAATCTGCTTGTTGGTTAAATCTTGTAGTGAAGAAAGGTTCTTTAAAAATATTCTGAATTTCTTCTAATGTATTAAGAAAAGATTGCTTAACTTTTTTCTTATCTTCAATTACACTATACGTATCATAATAATTATCTAAATTATTCTTTTTATCTTGGATACCACCTAAAACAATAGATAATAATTCAGAGATATACTCTATATCCGTCATTCTTTGTTTTTTTCGAGGAGTAAAGAATTTATTTATATCAAAAAATTCATTAATTGCAAGTTCTTCAGATAATGCTAAAAAATCACTATCATGAAATGCTGCTTTTCTTAACTCCTGAGCATTTAAATTTACAGTGTACTTGTTAATTCTACTATACATGTCAATAACTTCTGCTTTTGATGCAGAGTTTATAAGTGTTATTCCAACTCTATATTCTAAAATCGTCTTTTGTTCTTCCCGTGGAAGATCTGAAAACTTATATAAATTAAAATCGTCTTTTTTTTGTAAATTTTTTAATTGAAACTTATCTTCAATAAAATCAAAAATTGTTGTTAATCGCTGTTGACCATCTATAACAGACCATTTTTCTAACTCATTGTTGATATAAACAGCAGAGATTGGAAAAGTTAATAAAATAGATTCTATAAAATTAGATTTTCCTTGATCTGCCCAAACAACATTTCTCTGAAAAAAAGGTCTTGGAATCAATTTTAATTTTTTATATTTATCATATAATACACTTACATTATTTTCTAATCTACACCATTCCATTTTAAGCCTTTTTAATTTTTATAATACACACATTGAACAGAATTTATCTTTTTCAAAATCATCAAGTGCTTGATCATGTTTAGACATATTACTCATTTGTTGCATTACTGTTCCATTTTTAAGTGGTTGTTTCTTTTTTTGTTCTTCCATTTTTTTATATGATCTTTTGATTTTATCTATATTTTCTGGTTTGATTAGATCACTTAATGGCATATCTTGAATCCATGAGAAACCTTGTTTTTCAAAAGCCATTGCATCTTTGAATTTATCAGGATGCTTTTCATATAACCATACCCATTCAATTTGTCTCATATAAAAGCAAAAGTAACATCCTGATCTACTTCTAAAATATTCTATTCCATAATCATCATCTACGATAGGATCATAATATTTAGGAAGTCCTAAACCTGAATCATTTAAAATTCGTTTTACATCAGTAAGAGTGATTCCATCTTCCTTAAAAGGCATTACAGTTATTATATTTTCAAATGGAGGCTTAAGTCCTTCCCTTTCTTCATCTGCTCTAATCCCAACATAATTAAAAATTGTACAATCCTTAAACTCTTCCATTTTATTTAAAAATGTTTCTACTTTCATCTTTCTTGTACACCACCTTTGTGTAGGTGAAGGTAAGAAGTCATTATGTTCTAAAAGTAACTCTTCAAATGATTTTTTAGGATAAATCTTCTCTATTTTTATTCCAAGTCTTGACTCTAGATCATTTATATATAAATATGTTTCTTCCAATTCCTCTTTAGTATCATAAAACAAATACATAAATTCTCTTTCAGGATATTTTTCTTTCAAATATATAGTAAGGGCAGCACTATCTTTCCCACCAGAGATCGCAATTACATGTAGTTCTTTTTTATTCATTATTAAACTCTTCATTTAGTAGTTGTGAAATTAGATATAGTTTTTGATCATTTGTAAAATCACTAGGTATTGACTTTTTGATTTCAGCAACTTTTTTATCGATTCTATCAATTTCATTCTTATTTATAGATATAATTTTATTCAAACTTTTATCTAGTGAAGTTAACGATATCTTTCTTACATCTTGGTTTTCTTGTGCAATATCAGTTAATTCAAGTTTTGATAAAAGCTTTTCAGCATATTCACTTAATCTTTCTTTGAATTGAGTAACATCATTGTCGTAACACTGTTCTAGTTTTTTTCTAATAAGAATCATAGATAAACCATCTACAAATTCTACTATTGAATTAGAGTAAGTAAAACATCTTACTATAGCTTTTGAATTGTAATCTAAACCATCAATCTTTGATAACTTTTCTGACATTTCAATAAGTGAATTCTCATAAGGAAAATTAGATGTTTTAAATAAAAATACTGATGCAATATATTTTTCTAAATCTAACAACTCTTCTTTGTATGAAAGTGCTATTTCATTAAAAGCTAATCTAAATCTTTTTATAAATTCTTCATTTTCAACATTTGAGATATCTTCAAAACCTAATGCTTTTGGAAAATTAGTAAAAAAAGCTTTTGTAGGTTCTCTCATAGAAACTATTTCTGTTCTAAGAGCAATTGCCTCTTTTGAAAGCTTTTGTGTTCTATGTGCATATTCAGGTAAGTAGTTAAATTTACTATGAAGTGTACTTATTATTGAAGATACTTTTTCTTTACTGTATTCACTATCAGTAAGATCAGTAGTCAATTGAACATATGCTTTGAAAAGATTTTGTTCATCTTTAGATAGTTTTATTATTTGTAATTCAAACTTATCTGTAGCTTTCCATATATTCATTAACATATCAAGTGATAAATCAAAGATGTAAGTATTATCTCTAAATATATTCATTGTTTCTTTATTCACAATAACAAAAAGAGAAATAACAAATAGTGCTTTTGTTCTATCTAATCCATATGGTTCTTCTTCAAGCTTTATAATTAAATCTACAATTTTTGTTCTCTTCTTTAAAGATTTAGTAATTTCATTCCAAACATTTTCAAAGTTTAAGTCATTTGGAGGATATAAAGCATAAGCATCTTTTTCAAATCTATGTATACCAGAAGGTTTAATTATTGATAGATACAATGCCTTTTCAGCAGGAAATTTTTCAATTCCTAGATCTTTTTGATCTGGACTTTCTAACATACTATTAAATAATGCTTTTATAAAAGTTGTACTAGTACCTTTATTTGAAATAGTATGATTTAGTGTATAGTTATTGATTTTTGGTGTATCAGGAAAAGAATCTATTGAAATATCTGAAATTAACTTTTGTAAAGTTTTTGAAGAAAATTTATATTCTAAACCATTATAATATATATTACTACCAATATATCCTTCTGTTAGAATAGTATCAATTGTAGTACTACTATCTAAAATCATATTATCTAAAATATCTATAGTATTAATACTTACTTTTTCTTTATTATCATTTTTTATGATTTTTAAAGTTTCAACTTTCTCAACTAATAAATTTAGTTTTTGAGAATTTTTTAAAGATAAAAACAGAGATTTGTTGTTTTTTAAAGATAAATCTTTCAGGTCAAATCTATTTGTATTTATAATAAATATTTTATACTTATGTTTTAATTCTTTTTCATTTTCACAAACATATATTTTTTCAAAAACTCTTTTTGAACCATATTCAGAAAAATATCTCTTAGCTATTATCTCTTTATTTTTAATAAGCTTATTAATCTCTAGTTCATAATTAAAAGTAATATTTTTAGAAGTTAAATTTCTTAATTCTTTATTTATATCAATATTTGAATCAGCCAATAAAGAATATGATTGTGTTTGTTCCTGAAATATTAATAAGTTTAACTTTTCTAAAATATCAATATTTTGTAAGATAGTTTCTTCATTATACTTATCAATTAGAGATAAAACTATATGCTTACTATTTGGTAAAACAGTATTTGATAGTTTGAAACTATGAATTAAAGATATTGTTTTAATAATATCTTTTTGAACTTTATTTTCAACTCTATTATCTTTTAATCTATCTTCAGAAAAATACCAAGCTTCACTATCTGGTAAAACTATTGAATAAACTCTAAGTAAATATGCTACATAATCATATAAATTTGATAATCCATATAATTCTTGGTTTTCAAACTCCGTTTCTATAAAATCTTGAAAACCATTTGGTTCCGAAGAAAATATAAATGAATAAATAGATCTTTGGTTTTGAAAGTATTTTGAAAATATTTCAGCAATAATCAAAACAGAATAAGGATGAATAGGAATGATCTTTTCAAATAAGTTTTCAAGTTCTTTGATATCTATATTTTTGTTAAAAGATTTATCAGAACATATTTCTTTAACTATATTTTGACTGATTACTAAATCATTTGATTCTTTTAGAGTGATAGTTTCTTTAAAGATATTTAGCATTTCATAATAATCATCTTTGAATACTATATTTTCAAATCTACCTTGGATTTTATCCCAATCAGTATATGATATAGCACTTGAATCTAAATTATATTCATTAAAAGACTTATGTAGAGATACAATTAATTTAAAATTATCTTTTTTATTAACATATTCTGATAATGTTTGTAATTCGAAAATATCATTTGAATTATGATCTTCTAATCCATACTCAATGAATTTTCCAAACTCATCTATTGAAAATAAGACATCTGTATATGATGATTTTTCAATATCTTTATTTAAAAATTCTAATAACTTATTTAATGAAAAAGATTCTTCTTTTAAATATTTATTTGATAATTTTAAATCTTTATTCTCTTGTAGAACTGCTTTTAATTGGGATTTGAAAGAGATATGTTCTCCGACAATTTTAATTCTTAAAAAGTTTTTTTTATCTATAAAAGATTTATATGAATTGTACAATTCACTATTAGTATCTTTTAGTTTTTTAATGCATTTTTCTTGATGTTCATTATTTGATAATAAAGTATTTATGTATAAAAGTAATGTTGATTTACCACAACCAAATGGTCCAATAAGAGAAATAGAATTATGATAATCTAATTTAAAAAGTACTTTTAATACATTTTGTGCTGAAGTTGTAAGAATATAGTTTTCACAATTTTCACTGTCATGGATGATATTAGTTGATTTACTAAATTTGCTATTTAGAGTGATGTAGTTTTTATAAGAGAACAATATCTTTCCTTACTTCAATATATTTTTCAATAATGTATTATTGTCTAAAACTTCTGTTATGTATATTTGTCTTATACCTGCTGCCTCAGAATATGACAACTTGCCATTAGTTAGGTTATTTAGCTGATTAATTTTAGAAAATAGTTTATTTTCACTCATACAAAATATTTTTTGAATACTTAATTCACCTCTTTGTATGTCATTAATTGATAATGAATCATTTTCTTTTAGTTTAAAAATGTTTATATAATCATTTAGAACATACAAAAAAACATCATCTGAAATTGGAGCAGTTGAATTTATATTTAAACTATAACTATTTTTTAATTTTGTTAATATATTTAAATCTGATAATAAGCTAAGGTTTATTTCATCACTTTCAGAATTACTATACATTTTAAGAAAAACATCAATATCTGAATTGATAGTATTAGATGATAATTTAATCTCATTTTTATCCAACCAATTAACTACTTCTGTAGAAATATTTTCCTTTGAAAATCTGTACTGATATATGTAATTAAAGAATAAGTAATATAAAGTCGTTTTTTCTTTATTTTTAACTAAGTTCCAATGAAATAGCCAAAGTATGTCACTGTTTTCAAGATATAGATCTTTTTCTAGTATTAGTTCTCCTAACATTGATAACTTATCATCATCTACTAATCCTAAAACTTTAAACCAGTGGTTTAATGATTTAATCATATTAATTCCAAGTCCTAATTTAGAAATTGAATTTTCAATGTTAGAAGAAGAGAATAATAAAGAATCATTTTTAAATTCTTTTAATCCTTTCACTATCCAATCAATTTTACAGTCAAATTTATCATGACCAGAAAATGATGTTTTAATCTTTGGCATTTTTTATAATATCCTTTTTAAGGTCTTCAATTACTACCTTATGTTTATTGTTTTCAATGTACAAATCTAAATATGCTTTAACCCAATTAGAAGTTTTATTGGTTCTTTTAGTTAGCCAACCATTAATAGTAGGTAATGGAATATTTGTTAAGTTTGAAAAGTCTTCTTTTGTTAATCCAGCTTTTAATAAAGTCTTTTTAAATAAGTTAGCATCCATGCTAATATTATACTGAATATAAATTAAAATTGTATTATACAAATTTAATATTTATTTTGTTTTTTTAAAATCTATAATACAGTATTATAATGTAAAATACATATTAAATATGTTTATTAGTATATGCTAAAAGATTAAACAACTTCTAATTTAATAAAAATAAAGATATACTTTGATTAGATTTAATTGATCTATATTAGACTTTTTAAGACTCGAACCATTTAATAAATTAAATTACTGGAATATTAAGTGGGTGGTAATATTAGATTTAATTCTTTTTAGTATAGATTTTATAGGCTTTTTTTATATTTATTAGATTCCTACTAGGCGTGCCATCCATAAGTCCTATTTTAAAAGCATATCAACTTATTATAAAACATAAAATGCGGTTATTTTAGCTTTACCCTTTTTAAATAATCACAAATCATAGGCATATAATCTTTTCTACAAACTAAGCATGTTGCTAAATCTTCATCCGCTTTATCTATTTTTCTTAATATAAAATCATTTGAATATCCATATTTATCAATTAATGCTTTTGATAAAAAAGCTTTGCCAAAGCCCTCTTTTACAAAACCTTGCATTACATCATAGTTTTGAATAACCATTGTTTTAAAATCTTCATTTCCTCTACTTCTCATATATTCTTGTAAGTATTGAAAATGGGTACTATTTTCTCTATAACCAATCAAACAATTTGGTGCTTTTTTTGTCTTTGATTCTATAAAATATAAATCATCATCAAATCTATTTAATATAACAATATCTTTATTATTTGGGTTTCCTGCAACAAAACCAATATCAATTTTATAATCAAGTAAATCTTCAATAACTTTAGGTGTTCCATTTGTAGATATTTCTATTTGCATATCAGGATATTTTTTGTTTAATTTTTTACAAAAATTAAGTAGTCTAATTGCTGCATTTGCTTGGGAGGTTCCAATTCTTAGTAACTCTTGATGGGAGATATTCTTCATTTGAAGTTCTGCTTCTTTTGTTTTTTTTACTATTTCTAGGGCATAAGGATAAAGTTTTTTCCCTTCTTTTGTAAGAATAACACCTTTGGGAACTCTATGAAATAGTTCATGTCCAACAACTTTTTCTAACTGCTTGATTCTATGGGTTACATTTGACTGCGTAACACCTAATTTTTGTGCGCCCAAAGATATAGATTTTTCATTTGCAACTGCAACAAATACTTTTAAAAGTGATGATTCCATATTACTAATCCTAATGTCAAATATGACTATATATTATTTGACATAATACAAAAAAAAGGTTTATAATTCAAAAAACATTAGGAGTTTATAATGCATGCTATTGAAAAACTATTAGCAAAAAAAGCAGCTAAACAAAGTGTAAAAACGGGAGAAATTATAAATTGTGATATTGATATGGCAGGAATAAATGACCTTTATCTCCAAACTATTAGGTCATTTTTTGAAATGGGTGCTAAAAAAGTTTATGACCCATCAAAAGTGATTATGTTTTTAGATCACTATGCACCTGCTTCAACTATACAACAAGCACAAAACCAAAAAGAGTTTAGGGAGTTTTGTTGGGATCAAGGTATTGAACTTCTTATGGATATAGACCAAGGAGTTTGTCATCAAGTTTTAGTAGATAAAGGATTAGCCTATCCTGGAGAAATAGTAGTAATAACTGATTCTCATACAACTACACATGGAGCATTTGGGGCATTTGGTACGGGAGTTGGAGCAACTGATTTAGCAATAATACTTGTAACTGGAAAATTGTGGTTTAGAGTTCCTGAAATTGTAAAAATTAATTTTGAAGGAGTTCCCCAAAAAGGTGTTTATGCAAAAGATATGATACTTCATGCTATTGGAGAGCTAGGAGCTGATTTTGCAGTATATAAAGCTGTTGAATTTTCAGGAAGTGCCTTAAAGCATTTAAGTATTTCTGAAAGAATGGCTATGTGTAATATGAGTACTGAAATGGGTGCTAAAACTTCATATATACAGCCTGATGAAATAACAATGGAGTTTTTAGAGAAAAAAGTTTCAAGAGAGTATGAAATCTTTTATACTGACGAGGATTTTAAATATGATGAGGAAGTCACTTTTGATATTTCTAATTTAAAACCACAAATTGCAGCACCATTTAGTGTGGATAATGTTTTTAACATAAAAGAATACCTAGGACAAGAGATAGATCAAGCCTATTTAGGCTCTTGTACTGGAGGTCGTGCAGATGATATTGCAATTGCTGCAAAAATTTTAAAAGATAAGAAAATTGCGCCAAGAACTAGATTTGTGATAGTTCCTGCTTCAAAAGAGGTTTTCTTAGAAGCTATGAAAAATGGAGATGTACAAACTTTAGTTGCTGCAGGAGCAACATTTGTAACTCCAGGTTGTGCTGCATGTTTAGGAACACATCAGGGAATGTTAACTTCAGGTGAGAGGTGTATTACAACAACAAACAGAAATTTCCCAGGGCGTATGGGAGAGGTTAGTGCAAAAATATTTTTAGGTTCGCCTGCGGCTGTTGCTTGTGCAGCTTTAGAGGGTAAAATTGTTGATCCAACAGATTATACAAATTAAGGATATTGTTATGGAAAAGAAAGTAAGTGGAAAAGTTTTTTTGTTTGGTAAAAATGTTGATACAGATCAAATCTACCCAGGAAGATTTGTTGAGTATACAGATGTTAAAGATATAAAAAAATATGCAATGCATGGAGCAGATGAAAAGTTTGTTGAAAAAGTAAATGATGGAGATATTATTATTGCTGGAACTAACTTTGGTTGTGGTTCAAGTAGAGAACATGCAGCAATTACTCTAAAAGAAGTTGGAATAGGAGTTATTCTTGCTGAGTCATTTGGAAGAATCTTTTATAGAAATGCCATAAACCTAGGACTTCCAGTTGTCATTTGTCCTAAAATTTCATCTTTAGTAAAAGACAAAGAAAATATAACTGTTGATTTAGAAAAAGGGATAGTATCAAATGAAAATGGTAAAATTGCATCAATTGAGCCTTTTAGTGAATATGTTCTAAATATTTTAGAGTATGGTGGTATTAAAGAACTAATTAAAAAACAGCTAAAGGAGAAGTAATGAATGAAGTAGCTAAAAAGTATTTTCCCGAGTTTGAACAAAGTTTTATTAAGGTAGAAAAAGAGATAAAAATCAATACTCTAGTAGCAGGACAAGGAGAATCAATCTTACTTCTTCATGGTCATCCAGAAAGTTATCTTATTTGGAGAGGTATAGCTTCAAAATTAGCTAAAAACTATAAGGTAGTTATAACTGACTTAAGAGGATATGGAGATAGTTCAAAACCTGAAGGTTTAGAAGATCATTCAAACTATTCTAAAAAAGTTATGGCAAATGATCAAGTAAAAGTAATGGAAAAACTTGGTATTGAAAAATTTCATGTCGTTTCCCATGATAGAGGTGCAAGAGTTGCTCATAGACTTATGTTAGACCACGAAGAAAAAGTAAAAACATGTACTCTAATGGATATTTTACCAACTTATGACATGTACGAACAAACAAATAGAGAGTTTGCAACTAAATATTGGCATTGGTTTTTTTATATTCAACCAAAGCCATTCCCTGAAACTTTTTTGGGTTCTGACCCTGATTATTTTATTAGACGAAACCTTCTAAATAAAGCAACAGGAGATTCGGTTAAGCGGATGTTTCCAGAAGATGTTCTGCAAGAATACATTCGACATTATTCTGATCCAGCTTGTGTACATGCTATTTCAGAAGATTATAGAGCTTCCAATACAATTGATTTAGTTCATGATGAAGAGGATAGAAAAAGAACAATAAATACACCGCTTTTAGTTTTATGGGGAAAAAATGGAGTAGTGGGAAATCTCTGGAATGTTTTGGATGGTTGGAAAAAATTTGCTTCAAATGTAAGTGGATTTGCAGTGGAGGATTGTGGGCATTTTGTTCCAGAAGAACAACCCCAAATTGTCTATGAATCCATATTTAACTTTTTAGAAAAGAATAGGTAAACAAATATTTACAAAGTTTTATTAAAAGGGCTTTATTATCTATATAGAAACTCTTAGATGATATGTATAAGCATATCATCTGTTCATTTTAAGCATAAAAATTTTATCTAATTGCTGTGATAATGTAATCATTAAACTTAAATAAATGAATCACAAAAATTAATAAAAGCTTATTAATTATTATAGATTTAAATACACTTTTCTAGTAATATGAGTAGATGGAATGAACTCGAAAGTGTAGAGGGTCTTTTAATCAGCTAACTTCTAATCTTTTGTAAAATTTTTATTGTACTTTTTTTCAAATTCATTTGGACTTTCAAACATAAATCTACCCATATATAAGTTTTATTTCAATATTGTCTCAAAATTGTCTCAATTTGATACTTTTTTAATACCTTATATAAATATAATGAGTTTATAGAATTTATAAAAGGATTTATTATGAGACTAGATACAAATAGAAAAATAAAAGTATTATATGTTGAAGATGAACATATTTTAAGGGAGAGAGTGGTTTCTTGTTTAAAATATTTTTTTGATGTAACTACTGCTGAAAACGGTCGAGATGGTTTTGAAAAATTTTGTCAAGATAGATTTGATTTGGTGATTACTGATATTCTTATGTTAGAAAAAACAGGCTTAGAATTGATAAATGATATTAGGGGTATAAATAGCCAAATACCTATAATAGTCGCTTCTGCCTTTACTGATGAGTATAAAGGAAAGCTAGAACCAATCAAATATCTTAAAACAGTAAAAAAACCATATGAGATGAGAGATTTAGTTGAAAATATAAAGATATTAACTATGTAAGAAATATTTGTTTATAATTTTCTCTTTTTATAAGCTATAAATTTTATATTCTTACTAAAACAAATAATCTATTATTGTAAGTGAAATAAATAGATATGAATCTTTCAAATATTTTTTCATCTCTTTTTCTTTTTTTATCATACTTTTAAACTTTGTTTTTTGTACTGTTTTATCTTTATCAATAATTATTCCCTAATCTTTTCAAAATAACATGAAT
Organism: Halarcobacter sp.; assembly: GCA_050296315.1. Classification (GTDB taxonomy): domain Bacteria; phylum Campylobacterota; class Campylobacteria; order Campylobacterales; family Arcobacteraceae; genus Halarcobacter. The sequence continues at coordinate 82,004 of JBNKRE010000002.1, read as the reverse complement.
CGATATTTATTGGCTTTTTGTGGGCTTGGTAGATTTTTTTTCTTACTCTAGCTGTTACCTTTTTTCATTAGCATTTGTTTACTTTATAAAAAAGGAGAGCAGATGTCTAGAAATGAATTTGAGAGTTTTCTTAGTCGTATAGTTGAGTTTAACAAAAGGTTAAATTTTGAGTTAGGAGAAGATGATGTTTCACTTGCAACAAACAAAGATGATCTTCTTAAAATCTTTCACTTAAGGAGTGAAGTTTATAAACAAGTGGGTTATAGTAGGGAGTTTCCTGATCCCATAGATGGAATGAGTTTTGATGACTATGATTTAAATAGTGCAATTTTATATGTCAAAAAAAATGGTGAAGTTACTGGAACTTGTAGATTGGTTTTTGATTCTGATAAAAAGTTGCCTTCTGATAAAAGAGTGTCATATGATCCTTATAGAAGAAGATTTGGCAAAATAGGGGAGATTTCAAAAAATATAGTGAAACATGATGGTACGGCTTTGAACTTGGAATATAAATATCTAATGCGAGGTTTATATTATGTATTTAACAAAAACGAAATGGATATGACAGTTTCATTAATTAGAAGGGATCATTTAAGGATATTTAAAAATATTGGAGCAGTTGAGGTATTGCAAGATGTTGAGAATTATGGAGGTTTATCAGAGGATTTTATTTTGATGTCTTGTGATCCTTCAAAACCAACAAGATTATTTTTAAAAGCATTTTTAAAAAATTAGTTTGTAACTACTAATCTACATCCAAAAGATGGAATAGTCTCGATAAGTTTGTGTTCTAGTTTGGTTCTTAATCTATATAGTAAAACACGAACGATATTTTCTGAGACTATTTCATCGTTCCAAATAACTGACTCGATGGTACTAAATGGTACAACATTACCATTAGCACATACTAATAATTCTAAAAGCATTCTTTCTTTTTTCCCAAGTCTTACAGGAATATTTTTGTAGTATAGATTGTTATTCTCTACATCATAGATATAACCTAAGCCTAACTTTTTAAAATTAGGATTATCCTTAATTAGATTTTCTACATATAAGGTTATACTAGTTGTATCCATTTTACACACAGCAAGTTTTAATGCAACTTCAATATCCTCTTCACGAAAAGGTTTTAAAATATAACTTGTAGGATTTGTTAATGCTGCTTCTTTTATGGTTTTTTCATCTGAATAAGCAGTAAGATATATGATAGGAATTTTTTTGATTCTACAAATTTCTGATGAAGATTCAATACCATTTCTACTTTTTTTTAAGTTAATATCAGCAACAATAATATCAGGAAAATTTTTTCTTGCTAGTTCCAAACTTTTTGAATAATCTTTTGCTATTCCAATTACATCAAATCCAAAATTCTCAATTATATTTTTTATCTCAATCGCAATGATTAATTCATCTTCGATAACTAAGACTTTATTCTTAGTCATTTTTAAGGTCTTTATTCCACACTAAAGTAATATTTGTACCATTAGTGCTATCAATTCTCAAATCACCTTCTAGTTGAACTTGAGCAAGGGTAGTTACTATTAACATACCTAAACTCTCACTTTTTTCCGTAGGTTCATATCCTATTCCATTATCTAAATATTTTAATACAAAATTTTCTTTTTGTTCTTCAAAAAAAATACTTATTTCCCCTTTTTTATTATCAAAAGCGTGTTTTAATGAGTTTGTAATAAGCTCATTAATAATCAATCCACAATATATGGCATGACTTGCAAATAATGAACCTTTTAGATTGAAATCGAAAGTTATATTTTGACTGGTTGTATCATAACTTCTCACTAAATCATCTATTAATAGTTCAAAATAATCTTCAGCTTTGATTGATAAAACATTATCTTGTCTATAAAGTAACTCATGCAGATGACCCAAAGCAGAGATTCTTCCTTCAATAGTAAGAAGAGCTCTTGTTAATTCTTCTGTTTTACTCTCTTTTGATTGAAGTCTAATTAAAGATAAAATCATTTGCATATTGTTTTTTACTCTATGATTAAGCTCTTTTAGTAAAAGTTGTTTCTCTTTTAGTGATTTAGATAATTTTTTTGTTTTTTCTTCAACTTCTGTTTTTAGTTCTTGTTCCCTTTTATTTTTTAAACTAATAACTTGATTTTGCAAACCCCTTATCCTATTTGAAAGGGCTATTGAAAATAAGATTGCTTCTGTAAATAAAAGAAACTCCACTATATGAGGATAATGGATAAATATATCATATGCCCCTGAACTAGATAACATCATAAATATTCCAGATAGGAAAAACAAAAACCATCCTGCAATTACATAATAACTTTGTTGTACCTTTTTATATGCTAAATATATGGCTATAGATAATAAATAGAATAAAAAGATAAAAGAAAGAAGATTTCTAAATTTTGAATATTCTGGAAACATAATAAAAAATACCCAAGATAGTGGTATTATTATTAGAAAAAGATTGATTGTTGTATTTATTTTAGCATAATTCTTTGTTTCAAGATAATATTTACTAAAGACTCCTAAAAAATACATTGGTAAACTTACAATTATCGCAGAATATTTAAATGTAAGCATAGTATATTGTATATCAGCAAATAAAAATAAGATACCAGTATACGCACTATGATGAAAAGTAGTGGTCAATATACATAAAGTATAAAATAGATAAGCTTTATCTTTTGTGGCAAAATAGACAAATAAATTATATATACAAAGAGCCAACATGCCCCCAAAAAATAGGGCAATGTATAAGATGCTTTTGAAATACCAGTTTTCATAATACTTTTTATCCACTATATTTAAATTTATAATCAAAGTTGTAAGTGGAGACTCAAAACTAATATAATAAATCTTTTCTTCATATGGATTTAATGAAATAGGAAATGATGCATATATCTTCTTATTTTCAACCTTTTGTAAAAAACCTTGTATATCTAATTTTTCCCCATTGCTATCATAATATTCTACTTTTGATACTAAAGGATTCCGTGATACTAAAACTCTATGTAAAATAGAATCTGAATTGTTTTTCAAAACAAGTTTTACAAATACATTATATTTGGCATCATATCCAAAAGATAAAGGTTTTTTAAGTTGAAATTCTTTGAATAGTTCAGGCTTATTAATAACACTATCTATATTTAAAAACTTACTATTTTCAAATGTATAAAAAGCCTTTGTTGAAACAATATCTGCATTTAAAAAACTTATAAAAAAAAGTAATACAATTAAAAAATTTTTTCTCATAACTCATTTTATCAAAAATATTGAATTATGTTAATTATTATAGGTTATTGATTCAATTTTTTCTCCAATAAGTATATACCTTTTTGTTCCTCCTGCAATAATTGCATCAAAAGGCCAACAAGTAACTAATACTAACTCCTCTTTTCCCATTTTTATTGGGATTGTATCCTGATTTATATCGATTATTTTTTTATTTGTAATTTTATAAAGATATTCAGTATTATTTTTGTCGTATAAAACGATTTTATCTTTCAAATTTAAATATTGTAAGGGCTTAAAGTGGGTATCTCTATGGGCACTTATTAAAATAGTTCCATTCTCCCCAGGTAGTTTACTCATTTGTGAGTGACCTGGGGCAAATGCTAAAGAGGAACCAGAATCCCCTTCAAGTATATATAAATCTTTTTTTAGTTTAGGGATTTGCATTTTTAAAACAATAGTAGTATCAGCCCAAGACCAAGGTTTTTGGTATTGTTTTGTTTCTAATGTTTTGTTCCATGAAGATTCGATTAGATATTGAGCCAAGATAGCTTTAGCTTGGATATATATCCCTTTTCCAAAAAAGGCAAAGCCTATTGCAAATATAAATACTATAAAATATTTAGATGATTTTTTCATTTTTTAATCCTGCAATTTTTAAATATATCAAAGAGATTAATATTAAGATTAAACCTACTATTAGATACAACATTGAGTTTGTGGCAGTTTGTGGAACTTGTGCATCATATAGTTTCCAGCCATCTGGAATTTTTGTTTCAACATTTTTTGTTTTTAAAATCATCTCTTTTTGTCTTGCGGGTGTTTTATCAACAGCAACAAGTGAAGTAAACTTTGTTACTATATGATGAGTTAATCCAATATTTGTAATAAGCTCTTTTAATTGTTCTTTTTTGTTTGTATCATATGTTGTATAGTAAAGATTTGTCAACTCTTCTATTGAGTTTCTAGCCCATAATATATCTAATCCAGTGTTTTTTTCTTGAATCTCACTTTTTATTGTTTTTTCATATTTTCCATTTGCTGTTTGGGCACTTATTTTTATAGTTTCTGGTATAGATTTTGCTTCAAAACTATAAAATACTGTTTCTCCAAAATACAAATCACTGATTTTTAAATCCACACCATCAATTTTGATGTTTGTTAAAGATGGATTCTCTATTTTTTTAAATAAAATATCCATTTTTTCAGATACTTCACTCTCTTTACCAATGTGTGTAAATGTACCCTTTCCGAAAGTAGCCACTTTTTTCATAAAAAAAGTGTTTGGAGCAGAACCTATTGAGACTGTAAAAAGTTTTGAATCACCATTGTCGTTTTTAACCTCTTTAAATATAGCCTCTTCATTTGAGATTAGTCCATCTGTGATAAAGATAATTTGTCTTAAATACTCTGTTGAGTTTTCATTTTTTGAATTTAATGCAAACCTTATTGGTTCTAAGGCTTGTGTTCCTCCATCAGCTTTGATATCTGATATAAAACGTCCAGCTTCATGTAGAGTTGATTTTGTTACATTTTTTGCTGTAGGAAATAGATATTTGTAGTTATCATCATAGTCTATGATATTAAATCTATCATCATCACCCAATCTATTTATAGCCAAACCTAAAGCTTTTTTTGCTTGGATTATTGATGTACCACTCATTGAACCTGAACTATCTATTACAAATATAATCTCTCTTTTGGGTTTATAATCCTCTTTATATTTGTAAATATCATCTTCTGGAGTGACCATTAGTAATCCAAATTCTCTATTAGCTACTTTTTGTGTATAAAGTTTCATTTGTACTTCTTGACTTTTTTTTGCTTTCCAAGAAAGGGAGAACTCTTTATTTGCCTGAGTGTTTTTTAGAAGTTTTATTAGATAATTATTATCTTTTTTATCTATATCTATCTCATGATATGCACTTTCTATTTTATCGATATCAAAACCTGGATTTAGGCTAATATTAAAATCAACTGGTCTATCAACTGGATTGTTTCTATCTTCAACTGTTTGAATCAAGTTTATATCAGATTTGTTTTGTAAATTGTTGTTTTCATCAAGAGGAAGGTACCTTTGTGCTGCAACCATGGGAAAGGTTATGGAAAAATTATTGCTATCAAGTTGTACTTTTTGTTGATATTCTATGATTACAGTAATTTCACCTTTTGGTGGGATGTTTGCTACATTTGCTGTAAATAGGTTTGGTCTTTGTTGTTCTATTAAGGTTGTTTTTTTACCTTCAGCTTTTGCTGTTTCGTATATCTTTTTAGCCTCTTGTTTTTTCTTTATCTCCCCTGTAATAATTGTATCACCAATTTTCATATCCATATGGTCAACTGCTGCATCACTTGGCAAAGGAAAAAGATAAATACCTTCTGTCCAATAATCGTCAGGATTTTTAAAAGTTTGCTCAACTCGTACTCTATTTACAATTCCAGTTATTTGCATAGAAACTTTTGTATTTAATCCAATTGCTTTTTTTGCAACACCTTCTTTGTTTTTATAAAAAACCTCTCCACTTTTTATAGCTGCATATTGTTCATCTGTTAATATTGTTGCATATGCTTTTATATTAAAAAGATTGAAAATCAATACAATAGCAATCAATAGTAAAGAGAGTTTAAAAACAGAGCTTTTTTTTAACTGAATATCTTTTTTAGAGATTCTAATATTGTCTAAATTTGTTTTCATAAATTATCCTTAATTATCCTTTTTATAAAACTTTTCAGACAATAAGATATCCTCAACAAATAGTGTTGATTTAAAATTTTATTGAAAGAAAAAGTTTAAAGATTAAAAAAATAGTACGAACTAATTTTTTAGCCAGCTATATATTGAAAATCACTTTTATTTATAAGTGATTTTCAAATCTACTCTCCTGTTTTCTGCATCTTTTGTTGATATTGGAGATGTCTCACCAAAAGATACAACTTCTAGTTTAGATTTTGTTACATTATGTTCAACTAATAAATCTCTCACCGAGTTTGCTCTTTTTAATCCTAAAGCAAAGTTATATTCATTTGTCCCTTTTGTATCTGTATGTCCTTCAATTAGGATTTTTTCAGCTTTTTCTAACTTCTCAAATGATACTTCTTTCTTTATTTTTTTTACTTTAAAACTGTCATAATTAAAGTTAACAAAACTTTGTATTGATTCAAAGTTAGAAACTTGATTTACAGATTCATCTTCCGCTTTTATGGAGTTTAGTTTTTCATCAATATTTTCATTGTTTTCAACTATTTCTTCTTTTTCTGCTACTTTTTGTTCTATAATAGGTTTTTTTTCAATACTCTCTTTAATCTCTAAAGGTTTTTTTTCAGTACACTCTTTGTCATATCCATCTGCATATGCAATTGTTGCCAATGCCCAAAAAGCTCCAACTGGTCCACCTAAGATTGTTCCTTGTAAAACTCCCATTAAACCAAAACCAATTCTTTGTTCATTTGTAGGGCACTCTTTTGCATAGATTGTTGTAGAAACAACTGTTGATATTAGTGCTCCTATTAGTAACTTTCTCATTTTATTTCCTCTCTAACACATCTTATGTGTAGTTTTTCTTTTTTTCTTTTTAATTCTGATTTACCATCTTTATAGTTGAAACACCATGCTTTTTCACTATCATCAATACTTTTACTACTTGTCCAATAGCACTCTTGGCTATTGTTGTTTAAACTATTTGATAGTTTTGTTGTTTCATCTTTTGTTGGCAATCTCCAATTGTTTTGATTATCTTTTTTTAATACTTCACAATAATGATTTGCTTTTTCAAAGTTTGCTTTTAAAATCAAAGTAGATTTATCATCTTGCCAAATCAATTTTTTTTCAATCTTTTTTATTGCTTCTGGCTGTTTAATTTCATCTTCTTTTTTAATCTCTTTTGGCTCTTCTTCAAGCACTTTTTTAAACATCATTGAACTATTTTCAAAAAAGATACTATTCTGCATCTTAGGTATAATCCTAAACTCATTTTTGCTATCTCTTAAGATAGTTACCTCTTCTTGCTTTTCATTCTCTTCATCTTTTATTATTGCAATTGGTTCAAAAAATTTGATATATATTTCCATGTCAAATTTCTCTTTTTCTATAGCTTTTCCACTTGTACTTAAATAAGTAAGCTCTAGATAGCCTTTTGCATATAAGTCTGTTTCTTGTTTTAAATATAGTTTTCTCTGTAAAAATCTTGATGTTTTGTTCCCTATCCATTCTCCATCAAAAGAGAACAATTTTTCTGTTTTATTTTTGTTCTTTTCAATTTTTGGTAAACTTTCAACAATATCTTTTTTATTTTCTACTTGTTCTTCTTTTGTTGTTTGAATCTTTTTATCTTCTATTTTAACTTCTTTTTCTATCTCTGGGTTTTTATTTATATTATTTACATTTGAAGCACAACCACCAAACAACAATAACAAAAAAACTATACTTAAATTTTTAAACATTTTTAATCCTTATCAATCCACACAAATAAAATTTTTTAAATAATTATTTTACCTACTTTCTCCTTTCTACAATTAAAAACAATAATCAATTGTTTCTAATCGTTTTATTTCGTTAAATTTCGTTAGTAATAGAATTATAACATGAATAATTCTTATATAAAGCTTAAAAATCACTAAAATATATCTATTTTTGTTAGATTTCGTTAAATTATGTTATAATAAACACTTAAAAGGATAAATTTTGAAGATAAATTCTATATTTAAATCTATCACAATATTTATATTAATATTGATAATATTTAGTACAGTTATAATCTATCTTTCTTCTAAAATGATAGAAGATACATTAGATTCAAATGCTAAGCAAAGAGTAGAGTATACAATAGATACTTTAGCACCAATGGTAAAAACCTCATTAGAGTTTAGTTTAGAAAGTTTTTTGACTGATAATCTAAATGAAATTATTGAAACCAATAAGCATATTTTAAAAATTATAATAAGAGACCAAGATGGAAGTATAATTGCCCAATCTGAAAACTCTATTGATTTAACAAATAAAAATTTTGTCTCTAAGCAGATAAGTTTTTCAGACACAAAAAAAGGTTTTATTGAAGCCTACCCTTCACAAATACAAAAAGGTGATTCCTTTGAATTATATAAAGATAGGCTTTTTGAGTTAGTTCTTTCAGTACCATTTTTAATAGTAATTGCAGTATTTTTATATAGTTTGATTATTGTTTTACATAATAAAGAAAAAGAAAAAGCATATGATGAGTTAAAGATGAAGATGGATGAGGAGATAAAAAACCATCAGAAAAAAACAAATATGCTTTTTCATCAAAGTAGACTTGCCCAAATGGGGGAGATGTTATCAAATATTGCCCACCAGTGGAGACAACCATTAAATACTATATCTTTAGTTATTCAAAATTTAAAAATATCGTTTGCAATGAATAATCTAAATAAAGATGATTTTGAAAGCTCAATGGAAAAGATAGAAAACTCTTTACAATATATGTCAAAAACAATAACAACTTTTAGAGATTTTTATAATACAAATACCAAACAAGAAGTTTTTATGATAAAAAATGTACTTGATGAAACAAGTTCTATTATGGGAAGTAGCTTAAATAGTTCAAAAATAGACTTAATTATTGATACAAAAATAGATGATAAAGTATTAGGTTATAAAAATGAATTAACTCAAGTTATTGTAAACATATTAGCAAATGCAAAAGAGATTTTTGAAAAAAGAAATACTGCAAATGCTTTAATAAATATAAAAACTTCAAAACCCACAGAAAATATACTTCTAATCTCAATAGAAGATAATGCAGGGGGAATAAAAGAGGAGATAATAGATAAAATATTTGACCCATATTTTACAACAAAACATAAAGATCAAGGTACTGGTTTGGGACTTTATATGTCACAGATTATAATAAAAGAGAAATTCAATGGTAAATTAAAAGCACTAAATATAAAAGATGGTGCAAGATTTGATATAGAACTAAATATATATAAAGATAATTAAAAGGGAAATTATGGAAGATTTAATAAAACTAGCAGAAGAGACAAAAAAACTAACAGCAATGATTGTAGAGGATAGAGAAGAGGATAATCAACTAATGCAATCATTTTTTAAAAATATTTTCAAATCAATATATAGTGCTACAAATGGAAAAGATGGTTTAGCTTTATATCTTGATAAAAAACCTGATGTGGTAATCACAGATTTGATTATGCCAGAGATGGATGGTATCCAAATGTGTGAAGAGATAAGAAAAGAGAAACCTGAACAAATTATAGTGGTAGTTTCTGCATCTGATGATATTGAAAAAGTTAGTAAAACTATAGCCTTAAATATTACAAGTTTTATATATAAACCAATTGAAACTCATAAACTAATTGATTCTATATCTAATGTAGTTGCCAAGATTAAAAAGAATAAAACAATAGAAACAAAATCTTTTACAGTAACAGTACCTATGGATATGTATGAAAAAATTGAAGAGGAAGCAAAAGAGGAAAGAATCTCAAAAAATGGGATTATCATCAGAGCATTGAAAAAATATTATGATTAATATTAAAATCTACAAAAGCAGGTACTTACTAACTTTTTATTACAATATGTTCTATTAACATTATAGATTGGATAGAAATGAAATATTTATCTAAAATTATATTGGTTTTTTTTATTATACTTACTTCATGTTTATCCAATAACTTGAAAGAAAATGATACCTTTTCATATAAAAAAGATTTAAATTTAACTACTCAAGAGATTCAATGGCTAAAAAATAAAGAGTATCTTACTGTAGGAAGTTTAAGTAGCTTTGCACCTTTTAATTTTATTGATAGCAATACACCAACTGGTTACTCTATTGAGTATATGAAGATTGTTGGTAAAATATTAAATAAAGAGATAAGATTTGTCAATGAACCTTGGGCAAAATTATTAACTATGTTAAAAAATGCAGAGTTAGATATTATTCCCGATTTAGCTATCAACGAAGAAAGAAAAAAATATCTTGATTTCACAAACTTTGAACATATAATTTATTCAATAGGGTTTGCTGTTAAAAAAAACGAAGTTATAGAATCTATGTCAGATCTAAAAGATAAAAAGATTGCAGTTGTAAAACAAACTTTTTTACATACATTCTTTAAAAAGAACTTTCCTTCTCAACCTTTATATATAGCAGATAATACAGAGGATGCTTTATGGGCTTTACTGAATGATAAAGCAAGTGTATTAGCTGGAAATAACCCCTCTCTTAATTACTATATAAATAAAAATTGGATAGTTAATCTTAAAATAATAAAAATAAAAGATAGTGGTTTACCTGACAAAATATCTTTACCTATGGGAATAACAAAAGGTAATGATATTTTAAAATCTATTTTAGAAAAGGTAAATTTGTATATCCCTTTAGAAACAAAAAAGAACTTAAAAAATGAATGGTTGGTAGAAACAAAAGTTGACGAAGAAAAAGGTTTTCTGACCCGAAAAGAAAAAGAGTTTATAAAAAAACATAAAAAAATAAAGTTTTTAGTAAGAGCATCAAGACCACCTTTTGAGTTTGATGATAATGGACTTGCTAGAGGAATAGCAGTAGATTATATAGAATTGATTTGTCAGAAAATAGGTATAGAAGCTGAGTTTATTATAAAGAAGCAATCTTTGAAAGATACTTTAGAAGAGCTTCCAAAACAGGATAAAGAGTATGATACCATACTATTTTTAGTAAAAAATCAAGATAGGGCAAAAAAAGTTGAGTTTGGTATACCTTATATATCATATCCTATGATGATTATTACAAATGTAGATGGTTCATATGTGGGTAAAACATCTGATTTAAATGGAAAAAAAGTAGCATTAGAGCAGGGATATTTAACTAATATTTGGATAAAAAGAGATTATCCAGATATTAAAATTGTCCCAGTTAAAACAACAATTGATGCCTTGAAAATGGTTAATAATGGTCAGGTTGAAGCATATATAGGAAATATGGCAGTTGCAAATTATATGTCTGTAAATGGAAGTTTTAAAAATATAAAAATATCTGCTCCTTCAGATTATGGAAATATTGATTACTCTTTTGTTGCACCAAAAAATTTAAAAGAGCTGGTTACTATTTTGAGTAAAGGTTATTTAAGTATTAGCCCCTCTGAACATAATCTAATTCAGCAGAAATGGTTTTCTGTTCAAACTATTGAAAGAATTGATTATAGTTTGGTGTGGAAAATAGTGGCAGGTGCTATTTTGATTATTGGATGGATTTTATGGTGGAATAAAAAAATACAAAATAGTAAAAAAGAGTTCCAAACTATTTTTGAGACATCAAAAGATGCAATTGCAATTACTGATTTAAATACAAAATTCTTAAATTTTAATGATGCGTATATGGAATTAACAGGTTTATGTAAAAATGAATTATTAAAAAGAACTTGCCTTGAATTAACAATAGAAGAAGATAAAAGAATAGTAAAAGATGCAATAAATAATACAATAAAAAAAGGTTTTTTTAAAAATCTTGAAGAAAAATATAATATAAATGGTAAAGAGATTGATGTAAGTATAAATATTTCACTGCTTCCTGATAAAAAAAGGTTATTAATAATGGCAAGGGATATTAGTGTTTTAAAAGCAATAGAACAACAAAATAAAATGGCAAGTTTAGGGGAAATGTTAGCAAATATTGCTCATCAGTGGAGACAACCATTGTCTATTATCTCAACAAGTGCTACAGGATTAAAATTAAAAGAGGAATTAGGTGTATTAGATAATGATACAGTAAAAGATTATTGTGATATCATAAATGAAAATGCCCAGTTTTTGTCAAATACAATTGAAGATTTTAGGAACTTTTTATCAAATAAAAGGATGCATAAATATTTTAATCTAAAAGAGAATATCTCTTATTTTAGAAAATTAATTGAAAGTTCGTTGATACATAGTGAGATAGAGTTTATTGTAGATGTTGAAGAGGATATCTTTTTAAATGGGTATCCCAATGAACTTATACAATGCTATATGAATATATTTAATAATGCAAAATATGCCTATGAACAAAATGAAATAGAAACAAAACTTTTTTTTATTTTTGTAAAAAAGAAAGAGACAGATATTGAGATTATTTTTAGGGATAATGCAGGGGGAATAAATAAAGATATATTAGAAAGAATTTTTGAACCATACTTTACTACCAAACATAAAACAATAGGTACAGGCTTAGGATTACATATGACGTATAAATTAATAGTAGAAGGTATGAATGGACAAATTAATTCAAATAATGTGCAATATAATTATAATAAAAAACAACAAATAGGTGCAGAATTTATTATAAAAATACCTGTTTAAAAGGGGTAATATAACTGCATTAAGAATTTATTTTTACTAGTAGAAAATTCTGATTCACTTTTTGGACTGCTGTCACTTCCAAATCCATGTGCAAAACTAGCTTTAAAATATAAATCTGAATAATTCATATTGTATCCAAGACCTACAGCATTTAGTGTTCTAGTATTTTGTTCATCATTAAAGACTTCATTGTTTTTCCAAACCTTTGCATGTTCTACAAAAATAGAAGCATCATGGAAAACTGAGTATAGTTTTGGTAATCTATATTTAAGCTCTAAAGAGGCAAAGTAACCATCATCACCATTTAGTTCAGAATCTTCATAAGCTCTAACTCCAGAACTTCCTGTAGCTATAAAATCTTCTGAGGCATCTAAGTTTTTATTTAAACTTTTTTGACCTCTTAAACTTGTTAAGAGTGAGTATTTATCTGAAAAAGCAATGTTATAGTTTATATCTGCATTAAGTTTTGAGAAAAACCCTTCTGAATCTAAAAACTGGTCATTTATTTTTGCTAAATCACTAACAAGTCTTAAATTTCCAGCTGTAAGAGAAGTTGACATGTATAAGTTTGAAGGAAATGTAGTATTCAAAATTCTTTGTTCACTCAGTGTTAATTCTAAAAGGTGCAACTCTTTGTCACTTAGTTGTGTAGAATTAGTAATACCATTATCACTTTTAACTTTTTTAAATTTGTATTCTCCATGTAAAGACGTATTGTTGAAATTACTTGAAACAAGTGGATAATCTAAAAATAATCCTATGCTACTAGAATCCCCTAAACTTTCATAGTTTGGAATATTTTCTAACTCATATTTGTTTATATAGAAATTTGCTCCACCTTTAAGTCCACTTGTTCCAATATTTCTACTATATTTTGTTGAGAATCTTTTTGATTTGGCACTACTTGATAAAGAACCATTTAAAGTTAAAGTATCTCCAATATTAGATAGATTGTTAATTGTTGTACCTAAAGATAAGTTATATTCACCTTCATATCTACTACCATAATTATCAAGTGCCACATATGAGTTGTTTTTATTTGAATTTTCAATTGTCACTATAAAATCAACTTTCCCTTTCTCTTTTGAAGGGGTAAGTTTTGTATCTATAACTTTTATCCCTGAAAATACATTTAGTTTATTTACTCTTTCATTAATATCTTTTGTGTTTACAACTATGTTTTTAGTATTTGTATTTAAAAATTTTGATACTTTATCTGAATCAATTTTTGATTTATTATTGATTATAAATTTTCCAAGTTTTCCTTCTACAATTGTAATCTCTACTTTATTATTTTCCATTTTTTGTTTTGCAATATATGCTTTAGAGAGGAAATAACCTTTATCTTGATAGTATTTAGTAATTTTTTCTGATAATTCAATAAGTTTTTTTAATGTTAAATTTAAATTTGTATATGGTTCAGAGATTTTCTCTAATTCTTCAGTTTTAAATACACTATTCCCTTTATATTTAAACCCTTCAACAAAAATAGTTTTTTCTCTTTTTTTTATATCTTCGTTTAGTTTTGATAAATCTTTTTTTGTATCAATTGATAATTGATGGATTTGTTTATCAATTGTTTCAAAAAGGAAAGCAGGATTATCTAAATCTTTTAATAATATAGCTTCTTCTTTTTGTGTAGATTCTTTTTTGATCTCTTGTACTTTTTCAGGTTCATTTTTAACTAAAACTTCTTTTTGTATTAGCTTTGGTTTAATAGTTTCTTCTTTGATTTCTTTTTTAATCTCTTTATTTTTTTCTATAGGTTTTATTTGAGTTTGTATTTTTTGCTTTTTTAGTAATATTTGGTTTACATCTACATAAAATATATTTTTATCAAACTCTTGTAGTTTTCTAAAATCTCTTTTTTCATTTACTTTTGGAATATTTACAATATATATTTTTTTCCAACCATTTTTCTCTTGAACATAAATGTCATATTGTTTATATTGATTAATAAAACTATCAACAGAACTATCACTTTTAAATGATGCAACTTTTATTGCTGCTAGATTAGGGTTTATTTGCTCTTTTGAGACTAAATTCTTAAGAAGTTCCTTTTTGGGATTAACAAAAAATATATTTTTATCATAGTTTTTCAAATCTTCTAAAACAATGTTTTCTTTATCTTTTGGAATATTTACAACATAAAGTTTTTTCCAATCATGTGTATTTTTTACAAATACATCATAGGAATTATATTCATTTACAAAAAGATTTACAGAGTCATCACTTTTTAGTGAGGCAACTTTAATTGCTGCTAAACTTGGATTGATTTTTGTTTTTGAGATTATAGAAGCATTGCTTAGGGAGTAACTAAATAAAATTATTAATAAAACTATTTTTTTTGTCATTATTCCCCTTTTTCTTTAGTAAGACTCATAAGTTTCAAGAAATGTCTAAATACTTTCTCTTTTTTATTTAAACTCATACTTGCTACATTAAGTGCTGATTCTAAAGTTGTTTTACTATTTTTCATAGTAATGATTCTTTTAAATATTTCTTTATCTATACTATACTTTAAAATAGCTAACTCTTTATTTAGAGCAGCCCTTTCTTCATCAGTTTTTGCAACTTTTATCTCAACTTTTAGTATTTTAAGTCTCTCTTTTATCTCAAAATATCTATCAATCAAAGAGTATAAGCTTTCTCCAAAATATCCTTTTTTGTATGCTTTATATATATCATAACCTTTTTCTTTAATCTCATTGTCAACATAAGAGTTTACATCTTGGTTTTTAAGTTTTACTTTAGATGAAGTATTTGTTTGGGCAACTACTGGATTTTGAGTTGAAGTAGCTACTTTTGGTGCTATATTCTCATCATCTGCTAAGTACATAGTATATCTTGAAATATAACTAATATCACTAATTGATTGGATAGATGAGTATATATTTAATCCTACTTTATCTATGGTTATATTAGACGTATCAATTTCATTTGAAACAATTATATTTAATGAATCATCGACTATAGGTATTATTACATTACCACCAGAAGAGTTAGAATTTCCCACAGAATCAATAATCTCATCAATAGTTTTTCCAGAGTTTGATTCAATTGTTAGAACTGCTCCATTATAACTTACTGTATAATTATCTGATGATAAACCTGTTGGGATAATTGTATATTCTCCTGGTATTATAGCACCCTGCGAGTCCCCTTCATAAGATAAGTTCCCAGATAATGAAGCTTCTGTATCTTCATTTTTAAATCCAGAATAAATTACTCCATTACCACCTATGTATTCTTCTCCATCAAAAACTTTTGTATCATTAATTGCTGAGATAATTAACGGTGCTTTATCAATTATTAGATTACCATCAACAAAGGTTATTTTATAGTTTTGTGAGCTTAATCCATTTGGAGTGATTGTATATGAACCTGCATTTATTGCCCCTTGAGAATCCCCTTGAAAGTTTAATTCCCCTTCTAGATTATTTTCATTTTCATTATTTACAAAGCCTGTGTATTCAACATTATTTCCGCCAGAATAAGCTAAAGCATCATATACTTTTGAATCATTAGAAGCAGTTATAGTTAAATCTGCTTTATTGATTATTAAAATACCATTATTGTAGCTGATTTCATAATTATTTGATGATAAACCAGTTGGTTCAACTATGTAAGTACCTGCATTTTTTGCTTCTTTATGATCTCCTACAAATGAAAGTGAACCTGCAAGTATATTTTCTGATTCATTATTTACAAAACCATTATAAACTACAGTTTTTTCACCATCATAAACTTTTCCATCGTAAGTTTTTTCAATATCATTTGCAGTTATTGAAAGAGGTGCTTTATTTATAGTTAGGCTACCATTATTATAAGTAATTGAATAATTGTTTGATGATAGTCCATTAGGTTCAACTGAATATGTACCTGCATTAACTGCATCTTTATGCGTCCCATCAAAGGAAAGAGAACCTGATAATACACTAGCTGTTTCGTTGTTTACTAATCCATTATAAGTTACAGTTTTCTCTCCATCATAAATTTTACCATCATAAGTTTTTTCAATATTATTTGCTGTTATAGAAAGGGGTGCTTTATTTACAAGCAATGTTCCATTATTGTAAGTGATATTATAATTATTTGATGTCAAACCACTTGGTGTTATAGTATATGTACCTACATTTTTATCTGCACCTGCATAAGATACTGTTCCACCTAGTACAGATTTATCTTCTGAGTTTACAAAACCATTATAACTTACCCCATCTGAATAGTCATAAACTTTACCATCATAAGTTTTTACAGCATCATTTGCAGTAATTGTAAGAGGGATTTTATTTATGGTCAATGTCCCATTATTGAAACTAATATTATAATTGTTTGAACTCAATCCTGATGGTGTTATTGCATATGTTCCTGCATCTATAGCTCCTTCTGAATCTCCTGCAACATTTAATGTTCCATTTAAAACAGTTTGTGTTTCACCATTTACAAAACCTGAGTAAACTACTCCATTATTTCCACTATAAGCAATCCCGTCATAATCTTTTGAATCATCATTTGCAGTAATATTAAGTGGCACTTTATTTATAGTAAGATTACCATCAGAAAAACTTATATTATAGTTATTTGAACTTAAACCAGTTGCAGTAATTGTATAATTACCAGCATTTATGGCTCCTTGTGAATCTCCTCCATAAATTAAACTACCAGATAAATCAGAAGAGTTTTCTCCTGCAATAAAACCAGTATAAGTAACACCATTATTACCAGCATAAGCAGTTCCATTGTATGTCATACTATCATCATTAGCTTTCACTGTTAGATTTGCTTTATTTATTGTGACATTACCTACAGTATTCCCTGTTGAAGCTTCAGTGTATCCTGCTTTTTTTACATTTACTGTTATATTATTGTACGAACCGGCATCTTTTAAAGATGTAATTTCACTTCCTTGATAAACAAAGGCGTAGTCTGTTCCATATATCCAAGTACTGTAACTACTATCAAATATATCAGCAGTGGACCAAAAGTCACTTAAATTTTGTGTTCCTACATAAGTTTTGATTATATCAGATAAAGTGTACGCTACTTCTATTCCAATAATTGGATAATTATATATAATTGTTCCGCCGAAATTTAAACTGACTAGTTTACCCTTTCCTTCTTCTACTGTATATATTGAGCTTCCATCATTAAACATACAGTTTAAAACTAAACTGCCAGAGTCATTTATCCCTAAAAGACCTCCAATATAACTATATGATTTATTTAGTGGTGTAGGCATTGTTACTGTTGTATTTTTTATCGTACCTCTACTTGTTGAAAAAAGACCAATTCCATAAGATGATGCTGCAGTTTTAAGTTTTAAGTCTGAAATAGTGTGACCCAAACCATCAAATATACCAGTGAAGACATCCCTATTATATACACTAGTAGCATTATTAAAATAGATACCAATAGGTAAAAACCCACCATTCCATGTATTTGTAGGTGAGGCATCTATATCACTTCCTAATACAAATTTCCCATTCATATTGTTAGTAATACCTTGTAAATCAGTACCTGTAAGAGAATCTTCTGCTCCTAAATCAGTAATTACTGTCCAATAAGTTAAACTACCATTACTACCTAATTGAGTTTGAAAATTAGAATTTGCATCACCTGCACTAGCTTGTAGATTTACTTTTACACCTGAACCTAAAGCATATTCTGCAGTATTTCCAGAAGAAACTGCACTTTGTCCATATTTTAAGATAAGTTTTCCACCCAAACCACCACTTGCATCAATATTTGCATTTATATTAATATCATTATCAGCATCTAATGTTAGCGTATTTCCACTAGACCAAGTTATATCGCTATCAACTATAATATCTCCAACACTAGCTGCACTTTCATAAGCTGTTGTATCTACATCTGAATAATCACTTTGGTCTGTTTCAATTGTAACATGACCACTTCCCAATGCTGTTTCAATTGCAGAAGCAAGTATAGAATCTATAGTTATATCAACAGGGTCGATTAGCCATTTACCTGCTTCAATTATTGCATCTTCATTGATAGCAAACTTTTTACCTGATGTTTCAACAAATCCATCTTTTGCTTTTATACTTCCACTTAAAGTTGTAGTTCCTCCATGAGCGAAAACTTCTACATGTCCTGTTATATCATCTAATGTTTGTGCTTGAATAGTTCCTTCATTGATAATTTGAGTATTTAAAATACTATTTACTGCTTTAGTTGTAATAAATACTTTTCCTCCATCTGCTTTTATAAGAGACTTATTTTTTATTAAAGCATCAGCCATCCCTTCATCTATTGCAAGACTTAAAAGAGAATTTCCATTTAGATTTAGAGTAATTTTTTTACCACTTGCAAGTTGAATGGTACCCATTTGAGCTTCAATTACACCTTCATTTATTATCTCTTTCCCCAATAAGGCAACATAAGATTTATTTGAAGCTTTAATTGTTCCTAAGTTAAGAATGGAGTTTTGACTATTCCCTTTGAATTTGTAATTCCCTTTTAAAAAATCCTCTTCACTAATATCAAGAGTTGAGCCAGTAAATCCATTAACATTAATTTGTGCACCATTTGAAAAAACTATACCGTTAGGGTTTATAAGAATAACTTGTCCATTTGCATTCATAGCTCCTTCAATTAGAGAGTTTGAGGTTCCTATTACTCTATTTAAAGTTATGGAAGAACTTGATGGTTGATTAAAATTTACACTTTCAGATTTTGAGATATCAAATGAGTTCCAATTTATAGTTGCTTTATTGCTAAATTGATTTATATTAGTATTATTACCTATTTGTTTTATGTTGGCATTTCCAGATTTTACAACACCTCCTGTTGGTGCAGCAAAAATGGCAATTGAATAAATAGTTAACATTAACAAGACTTTTAGAACAGTCAACTTTCTATTTTTTTTCATATTTATTTCCAACTTTACTTAATATTATAGCTACAATATAGATTTTTGTCTATATATAATTATTGCAAAGAAATGATTAAAAATACATTTATTAAAATTAGATTAAATTTATTTAAAGATATTAAAGAATAAAAAGTTATAATTTTTAAATAATTTATTGATTTAAATGGATATATATGAGATATAAAAATGAAAATACAATTTTTAAAATAATAAAATATACTCCCCCACTATTCATTATTTCTATAACATTATTAATTGTGATTTTTATCTACTATGATTATAAGTCTACATATATTAAAGAGAAACAATCTATAGAGAGTGAATTTATCAATAATAATAAACAAATAATAAAAAATAATGTTGAGATCCTTTATAGTACACTTCAAGAGATGCAAAAAAATACAGAAAAAGAGCTAAAAGAATCTATTAAAAATAGAGTATATGAAGCATATACTATAGCAACAACAATCTATAATGAAAATAAACATAAAGATAAAAAAACAATAACTAAGTTGATTAAAGATGCTTTAGTTGATATTAGATTTAATGAAGGAAGAGGATATTTTTATATATATTCTTTTGATTATGAATGTATATTATTTCCATTAAATAGAGATATAGAAGGTGCTAGCTTTTATGACTTTCAAGATAGTCATGGAAAATATTTAACAAGAGACATAATCTCACAATTAAAAAAAGAGAATGAAGGTTTTATGAGTTGGTATTTTTATAAACCGCTTGATAAAAACAATCACTATAGAAAAATAGGATTTAATAAATATTTTGAACCTATGAAATGGTTTATTGGTACAGGTGAATATTTAGATGAATTTGAAGAGAGTGTAAAAAGAGATGCATTAAAATATATTAAATCTCTTAAATATTTTAATAATAACTATATTTTTGTATTAGATTATGATGGTAGGTATTTAAGTCATATAAAAAAAGAGATAATAGGTAAAGATGCAATAAAAGTAGAAGATGTAAAAAATTCACAAAGAGTTATTGGCAAAGCTATGGATATTGCTAAAAATGATGGTAGTGGATTTTTAAGTTATATTCAATCCCAAAATCCAAATTCGATGCATTCTTCATACAAAATAAGTTATGTAAGAGGAGTTACTAATTGGAATTGGCTTATAGGTCAAGGGTTCTATGAAGATGATTATAAAATGAAATTAAAAGAGAAAAAAGAGGAGTTATCTCAAAAATTTAATATTTACATAAAAAATATAATCACATTAAGTTTAATACTAATGGTTGTATTGCTATTAATTTCAATATATATCTCAAAAATACTACAAAAAAAATTTGATAAATATAAAAATGAAATCAAAGAGTATATGAAAGAAAGAACACAACAACAAGAACTATTAGCTCACCAAAGTAAAATGGCTGCAATGGGAGAGATGATAGGAAATATAGCTCATCAATGGAGACAACCATTATCTGTGATAACTACTGCTGCAAGTGGAGTGAAGTTAAATAAGGAGATGGATATTTTAAATGATGAAAATCTTATGGAGTCAATGGATATTATTAATAGGCAAGCTAATTATTTGTCAAAAACAATTGAAGATTTTAGAAGTTTTCTCAAAGCTAATCATGAAAAAGAGTATTTTTCTTTAAATCAAACAATAGAGGATTCAACAAATCTTACATATGCACAATTTAAAAATAAAAAAATAGAGATTATAAAAGATATAGATGAAATAAGTCTTTATGGTATAAAAAATCAACTTATTCAAGTGATTATTAATATTTTAAATAATGCAAGGGATGAACTAGAAAAATTAGAGGATAAAAAAAGATTAATTTATATAAAGAGTTATAAAAAAAGGAAAAATGCGTATATTCTTTTTCATGATAGTGCAGGTGGAATTTCTTATAAAATTATAGATAGAATCTTTGAACCATATTTTAGTACAAAACATCAATATCAAGGTACAGGTATTGGACTTTATATGTCCCAAGAGATAATAACTAAAGTATTTAATGGTGAAATATCAGTTTCTAATGGTAACTTTGAGTATGAAGGTGAAAAGTATAAAGGAGCTATATTTACTATAAAAATCCCTTTGTACAATTAATTTTTACTCAGTTGAGTAAAAATTAATTATTTAAAAAGCTATCTTCAACTTTTTGGATTTCTATTTTTGAACCAAAATATAAGGGTGTTTTTTGTTCGATAGTAACATTAGTCATATCAAGAATTCTTCCTTTATGACTAATCGCTCTTCCTCCCGCTTCTTCTATAATATAAGAGATAGGAAAAGCTTCAAATATAACTTCATGCTTACCATCAGGAAAAGTTGGTGTAGCAGGACTTGAATAAATACCACCTTTTTTAAATAAGATTTGATGAGTATCTAAAGACAATGAATCTGAGAATCTCAATCTATAACCTTCATTAAAAAATAAATCAATTAACTCTTTATGTTTTGGTGACCACTCACTTGCTAATCCACCAGTAGAATTAATTTTTCCTTTGTTATCTAGTTTTAATGGGTCTTGTTCAATAAACTCTCCATTTTCATATGAAAAGTATATAACACCCTCAGATTTTGAAGCGAATACAATTTGAAAAGTTGGTCCATATGTTATATACATTGCTGCTTTTAAGTGAAAAGCATCCATTTGATTTTCATAAATTCCGAAAATAGTACCAAGTGAAAAATCAACATCTAATAAATCTAAATTATCTATTGCCACATAACTTATCTTATATTTACCATTTTCATTTATAGTTGTATATTTTTTTGAGTATTTTCCTATAAAACCATGTACTGATTTTACTTTTTTAAACTCTTTGTGAATCACTTTTGAACAATAAGTATTTACTTCTTTTTGCATTTGTTCATCAGTTAAACCACTTGCTATAAACTTATCACAATCTACAAATACATTTTTTTCAATATCTTCAGCTATATTTGTTATTGCATTAAAAACTGCTATCATCTAATAAAACCCTAACTTGTAATAAATATTCTAAAATCGATAAAACTAAATATTGAGTTTTTATATTCACAATATTGTAATTTGTCAAAATCGATATTATTGTTCTCTATCATACCAAGTAATTCATTAAAGTTCGATATATGTTCTTTTGTTCTATTGACGCTGTATTCCGTTGCAGTGGCAGTTGTCATCAGAAATGCCCAGTCACTACTTTGAGCTAAAAGAAGTTCTCTTAACATCTGATTTAAAACTCTTGTTATATTAAAATCACTTGTATGGAAATATTCTTGTGCTAACTCTTGCATTCTTATAGCCATCTCATGAAGGTGTCTATATATCCATGAGTTAGTATTATTTAACCAAACATCATAATATCCTTTATCCCCCCAAGACGATGGATTAGGATTGACTATCTGATTTTGAGGAAACATCTCTAGATATTCTACTGGGGTAATTGCTTTAATATTTTCATTTTTATCTAATTGTTTAAAAATATTGTATAAAAATTCTGGTCCTTCAAACCACCAGTGTCCAAAAAGTTCAGCATCATATGGTGATACAATCATTGGAGAGCGACCCATCATTTGTTTTAGATGGTTTACTTGTTCTTCTCTTTTGGCTATAAAGTCTTTTGCATGATCTTTTGTTTTTTCTTTAGCAATTTTAGGTTTATAAGCCTCTTTATAATCTGATGCTCCAGTAATCTTATGGTATTTAAAACCAGTAAAAACTCTTATTCCATCTGGATTAATATAAGGTCTAATATAATCAAAATCTAAGTCGTAACCAATATCTCTATAAAAATCTCTATAAGAAAAATCCCCAGGATATCCCTCTTTTGAACTCCATACTTGTTTTGAAGAGTGGGCATCTCTTCCAAATGCTGCAACTGTATGAGGAGTATAACAAGGAGCATAAACACCATTTATAGCTGTTGGTTTTCCATATGTTAGTGCATGGGAATCAACAATAAAAAATTTTATTCCTTTATCTTCAAGTATCTTATCTAATCCATCATAATATGCACATTCTGGTAGCCATATACCTTTTGGAGCTTTATTAAAATGTTTTTTATGGGCCTGTACAGCTATTTCAATTTGTGTTCTTACTGCTTGTTCATTTACACTTAAAAGTGGTAAGAATCCATGTGTTGCACCACAAGTAATAACTTCTAACGAACCTTTATCATAAAAATATCTATAACCATTTAATATATTGTTATTTAAAAAGTTTCTAAAAAAATCTTCACTCTCTTCAAAAAGATTTTTGTAAAACAGTGCTAGTTCATGAAAATCTGGATCATTTATAGTTCTATTTACCTCTTTTTTCCCTAATTCAATCTGTTTTTGTAAATATTTAGCATATTTATTCATTAAATGGGAATCATCTAACATCTCAGCCAAAGGAGGTGTAATGGAAACTGTTAATCTAAAATCTATATTTTCCTCTTCAAGAAGTTTAAGTCTTCTTAAAAGGGGTATATAACACTCAGTAATAGCTTCAAAAAGCCAATGTTCTTCCAAAAAATTATCATATTCAGGATGTTTTACAAAGGGAAGGTGTGAGTGTAAAACTGGTACCCAGTAGCCATTAATCATTTTTTATTCCTTTATGAGTTGAATACGAACTCATAGTATCTTTTTCAAATTCATCATAATTTCTTAATTTTTCAATCTCTTCTATATATTTCGATGAACTCATTCCTAAAGTAAAATGTTGCATTGAAGAGCGAATAATCTCTGTCCAACCCTTTGTTTTTTTCAACCATACTTGATCTTTTTCTTCTGGTATTTTTATTTGTGTTGAAAAAGTATGAATTGTATTTGAACACAATAATTCTTTTAACTTTCCATTTTTTAGAGTATAAAGTTTTACTAAAATATCTAAATCTTCAAAGTTTTCATTTAAAATATATTCACCTAAAGCAAATGAGGATTCAAAATTAGTGAGTAAATTTTCATTGATATCATATATTTTGAAATATAGTTTATCTGTATTTAAATCAATATCATTTGATACAATTGTATTATCATCTACTTCCCAATAAACATAATAACTATTTGTGTTTACCATAAGAATTACAAGACGATTTTTATTGTATCTTGATGGAATATCATATTTATTTTGTTCGGGTGTTATTTCACTAGTTATTGAGTTTATTATATGTGAAGAAGAGGAGAAATCATCTTCTACTTCCAAACTTTCTTGTATTAATTCTTTTGTATTTTTATTCATCTTAGTTCCTAAAATATGAATTAAAATTTATTGTAACATAAAACCTTACACAATATCTGTATAAAATCTATATATATATTATTTTTAAATTTTGTCTAAATTTTCTACTCCAGGTAGAAAAATTCCTTCAAGCAATTCCAAGCTTGCTCCACCACCAGTTGAGATAAAAGAGAAGTTCTCTTTTTCTCCAGCTTTGTCTGCGGCATTAGCTGTATCACCACCACCAACAATGCTATAAGCATAAGTATCGGCAATAGCATGAGCTATTCTAAAAGTCCCTTTTGAAAACATATCTATTTCAAAAATTCCCATAGGTCCATTCCAAATAATTGTATTTGAAAGACTTATAGCTTCTTCAAATAGTTTTACAGTTGCTGGACCTATATCTACAGCTTTAAAACCTTCTAAAATATCTTGAACAGGGACGATTTTTACATCAATTGGTTTTTCAATATCATCAGTGATTACTAAATCAACTGGTAAATATACTTTTACATTTTTTTCTTTTGCTTCATTTAAAATAGCTAAAGCTTCATCTAAATATTCATCTTCATATAAAGATTCTTGCATATCATGACCTAAAGCTTTTAAAAAAGTATTACTCATTGCCCCACCAATAACTATCTTATCCACTTTTGGTAAAATGTTTCTAAGCAGAGTTATTTTTGAAGAAACTTTTGCTCCACCAATAACTAAATTTATAGGTTTTATAGGATTAAATAAAGCCTTTGCAAAGGCATCAATCTCTTTTTTTAGCAAAAATCCAGCAACATTAGTAGAACAATAATTTGCAACTCCATAAGTTGAACTATGTTTTCTATGACTTGTTCCAAAGGCATCATTTACGTATATATCACAAAGCTTCGAAAGATTTTTTGCTAAATTATCATCATTTTTGGTTTCACCTTCATAAAATCTAATATTTTCTAAAAGGATTATTTTCTGTGATTGACTAGAGTTGATATAATCAATTTTTTCTTCAAAATCTTCAATTAATTCAATCTCTTCATCCAAAAGTCTTTTTAATCTTTTTATAATATATTTTAGAGAAAATCTTTCTTTGTCTTCACCTTTAGGTCTTCCTAAATGGCTTACTAAAACTATTTTCTGTACATTATTATCAATACAATAGTTTATTGTTGGAATTGCTGCTTTTATTCTACTATCATCTGTTATATTATGATGAGAGTCCATAGGTACATTAAAGTCAACTCTTATTAAAACTCTTTTATTTGAAACTTCAACATCTTTTAGGGTTTTAACACCTTGCATTTTCTCTAAATTATTAAGCATAAATAAACTCCTATTTATTTTGTATACATTAAGTTGTAATACTCATGAACCATTCTTCCTGAGTCAAATGCTGGAATTACATCTGACATAGAGTTTTTTACTATTTCTAACCATGCTTTTGAATCATCATAATATAGTGGCAATATTTTATTTTCTAAAAGATCCATTAAATTAACGTTATCTAATCTATCTTGTTCTTCAATTGTTAAATCACGTCCTAAAGTGGGGATTGTAAAACTGTTAATTGATTCTTTGCAAAACTCTGGATGCCAACCATCTGCTATAGATAAATTTACTGCACCATTCATAGCAGCAGACATTCCACTTGTACCACTAGCTTCTCTTGTAACTCTTGGAGTATTCAACCAAACATCAGCACCTTTTTTTAGTCTCATTGATAAATCTAATTCATAACCAATAAGTACTGCAATATTTTTATGCTCTTTTGCTATATACATTAAATCGTTAAAAATATTTATTGCTTGTGTATCAAAAGGGTAAGGTTTTCCTGCCCAAATTATTTGTATAGGATATTTTGTATTTGCAATTAGTTTTTTAAATCTTTCTAAATCGTATTTTAATAAACCAGGTCTTTTATATTCTGCAAATCTTCTAGCCCAAACAATTGTTAGAATATCGGGGTCCATCATTTTACCTGTTTGGTTTGCAACAGTTATAAAAAGCTCTCTTTTTAGGTGTTTTTTTCTAGCTTCTAGTTGAAAATCTTCATGTTCATCAATAGCTCTAATTAGTCCATTATCAGCCCAATATCTTCTATTTTGTGCATTAGTAATAGAGATTATTTCACATCTATTTTCAACATCAGCCCACATCTTGTTTGCAACTTCACTATGTATTTTAGATACTCCGTTAGCAATTTTTGACATTTTTAATGCTCCAATAGTAAGACTAAATTTGTCAGTTTTAATATTTAATAGTTCTCTAATTTCCTCTAAAGATAAACCTGCAAAAAATCCCATTTTATGCAAAAGAGAAATATCATGTTCTTCATTTCCTGCCGCTTCAGGTGTATGAGTTGTGAATACTACTTTTTGTTTAACCTCTTCAATATCTTTATACTTTTTATAAAGCTCAAAAGTCATAGGTAAAGAATGACCCTCGTTCATATGATAAATCTCAGGTTGTAAATTTAATGCTTCTAAAACTTTTGTACCGGCTACACCTAATACAATCTCTTGAGCTATTCTAGTCTCTGTATTTGAATCATATAGTTTATGAGTGATTGTTCTTGATAAATAATCGTTTTCTTCAATATCTGTTGATAATAAGATTAGTGGAGCAGTAGAAAAAAGTTTACAAGGAACTAAATAAGCTTTTACCACTACAGGTTTATTATTTATTTCTACTGTTACTGAGATATTTAAGTCTTCTAAAAAATAGTATCTTTTTCTTCTAAAATCAACTTTTAAATATCTATTCTCATCTCTATTTTGGTCATAATAACCATAACTCCATAAAATCCCAATCCCAACTAGATTTTGTTTTAAGTCAAAAGCACTTCTCATATGAGAACCAGCTAAAAAACCTAATCCTCCTGAGTATATTTTTAATGCCTGATGTATAGCAAATTCCATTGAGAAGTAAGCAACTGATTTAGAATATTTCTCATCAATTTCATAAGTATGTAAACTACCCATTTATATCCTTTTTATAAAGTTTTTTATATTCATTAGCCGAAGTTTTCCAAGAATTATCAACTTTCATATTGTGTTTAGAAATCTGTTCAAATTTAGGTTTGTTTGAATATAAACTAAATGCTTTTGTAAGGGCATGATTAAACCAAAACAGATTATGTTCATCAAAAGTTACGCCTATTCCTAGATTTGTTTGTTCTGGTTTAAAATCTGTAAAATCAACAACAGTATCTTTTAATCCACCTGTTTTAGAAACAATAGGTAAAGTTCCATATCTCATAGAAATCATTTGATTTAATCCGCATGGCTCAAAAATAGATGGCATAAGTAAAAAGTCTGCACTCGCATATAATTTCCTAGAAAAAGATTCACTGTATCCAACATTTATATGAATATTTTTATATTTATTGATAAGTTTGGAAAAAGCATTGTTATAAAAATCTTCTCCATTTCCTAAAAATACAAAGTTTGCATCATAAGTTTCAAGTAATGACATAGAGTCTAAGAGTAAATCTATCCCTTTTTGAGAAGTATATCTACCAATAAAAACAAATAAAGCTTTATTTTCATCCTCTAAACCTATCTCTTCTAATAATAGTTTTTTATTCTCTTTTTTTAATTCATAACTATTGATATCAAAATTTTTTTCTATATATTCATCAGTTTTTGGATTAAATACTTCTGTACTAATTCCATTTACTATACCTTGTAGTTTAAATCTATTTATTCTAAGACTTTCATCTAATGTATTTCCAAAAGTGGGTGTTTGAATCTCATCTGCATAGGTTTTACTTACAGTTGTAATACTATCACTGTAGTATATACCTGCTTTTAAGAAATTTACATTATCAAAATATTCTAAGCCATTGAACTTATAACACTTTTCCCAATCAATTTCAAGTTCATTCATAACATCTTTAGCAAAGATACCTTGATAAGCTAGATTATGAATAGTTAATACTATTTTTTGATTTAAGTTGTATCTTGTTTTTGCCAAAAGTGCTACTAAAGAAGTTTGCCAGTCATTGATATGAATAGCATCAATTTTAAGTTTCATTCTTATCATAACTTCTAAAATAGCATATGAAAAAAGACCAAATCTTAGACCATTGTCTCCAAAATCACCATGTTGGTCATTGTATAAACCAATTCTATCACATAGAATGGGATTAAAAACAAATAATTCATCAGTTGAATCTTCTCTTGTAAAGATATCAAATTGATGTCTTACTCCATATAACCAATATTCAAAAGTTAATCCAGTATATACAATTTTATATTTTTCTCTATCAATTATATTGTATAAAGGCATAATTGTATAAACTTTTGTATCCTCTCTTAGTGCTTGCGGAAGAGCATATGCAACATCTGCTAACCCACCACTTTTTGCATATGGAAATATTTCACTTGATGCGAATAAAATTGCCATTAACTCTCCTTATAAATTTTTGCAGCTTGTTCTGGTAAAACTACATTTATATTGATATTACTGTCAAGCTCAAAACCAGCTTGTTTGTAAATTCTAGGCTTAATTTCTATATTAAACCTATAAAACTCTTTTGTTTGTTCATCATACTCTTTATATGGGGCATTATTTATTATCATATTAAAAGATATTTCACCTAAGGCAGAATAAAATTTTGTAAAAAACTCTTTTAAAATATCACTTAAAGCAGAGATATCGCTTTTTGTAAACTCTAAAAGAGATGATAGTTTTTTCTTTGAGACAATTTTTACTTCAAAAGGAAAAGAAGAGGCATAAGGACAATATAAAACAAACTCAGAATTTTGGGCTATTATATTATGATTATTTTGCATCTCTTCATATATTATATCATCCATCAAAGCTCTTTTGTGTTTTTGATAATACTCTTTTTTGTATTTATACTCTTCAAGTATTTTTTTAGGGATAAAAGGTAAAGCCATAATTTGAGAATGTGAGTGACTCATTGATGCACCAGCTTCTTTCCCTTGGTTTTTAAATACTGAAATATATTCCAATCTTATATCATTTTTTAGATTTATTATTCTTGATTGAATTATTGTAAGATAGTTTGTCAAGTCATTAAAATTATAATCCCAAATTTGCTTATCATGAATAGGCGTTTCTATTACAACTTCATGAGCACCGAATCCACTAAATTTTTCAAAAAATCCTTCTCTTATAGAGTTAGCTTTAATATCTATTGATAAGGCATTATAAAGATTTGGTACAACTCTACATTGCCATGAACCATTTTGGCTTATTCTTGTTATCTCATGTGGAGTATATTCTTCTTTATTCATATCAAAAGGGCATTTTTCATTTACTATATTTTTGGGAGTAACTTGTTTTTTATTATCAAGATTATTTGGTCTTTTTAATCTTTCAGGAGCAAAAAGTATCCACTCTTTTGTTAGTTTACAATATCTGAATTCTGACAAAACATCTCCTACTTATATGTACCAGCTAATTAAATTAAAGTTTTCGAAATCCAAGATTATATCATCATATAAAGGAAATTTTTGTACTTTTTTACCATCAACAATTAGTTCGAAACTAAACTCTATTTTCTCTTTATTATAATTACTAATCTCTATTTCAATCCCTTTATCAAAAGCTAAATTAAAATCAATGTTATTTATCATAATACTATTCTTACCTTTTTGTATCATAAAATAAAACTCTTGTTCATCTAAAATGATATTCAGATTGATATTATCATTTAAGCTTTCTATTTTTTTACCTTTTAAATACAAATAAAGATTATTGGTTTTATCTTTTCCATAGTAAAGGGCTTCTATATACGAAGAAGAATCCATAGTACTAAACTCTTTTTTAATATCTACAAAACCACTATTTAGCCATTCAAAGAAGTTACTCATATTTCCATCTACTGTAGGACTTATAAAATCTGTTGGTTTTATATGACTTGAATTCTTTTTTGTTTTTTTAACTATTGGAGTAAAAATTTCTGTTGGAACCTCTTTATCCATAAGTAAATAAATATTTTTAAGATGTGATCTAAACTGTTCATCAAATTGATGATTTAATTCTGTATAATGAGTATCTCCGTACCACCAAAACCAATCACTTCCTAAAGCAATTAAAAATTCGTTTTCTATTTTTTTTAATGTTGTTTCGTCAATACTCTCTTTTATTGCTTCG
Source organism: Halarcobacter sp. (assembly GCA_050296315.1). Lineage (GTDB taxonomy): Bacteria > Campylobacterota > Campylobacteria > Campylobacterales > Arcobacteraceae > Halarcobacter. The sequence continues at coordinate 51,294 of JBNKRE010000002.1, read as the reverse complement.
AAATCATTTTTAGTTAAATCAAGAAGTTCCCAAGCTTTATTTTTTTCACTATTACCTATCCAAATATCAAAATTACCATGAATCCAGCTACCAGCAGTTAAATTGTTTAAATTTTCTTTTTTTAATCCTTCAATTTTATCAACATCTTCAAATAAAACAGTTTCACACCAAGTTTGTTCAGATAGTAGAGTATAAAGATGTTCAAAAAAATCTTTTGCATTATCTTTATAAAATTCCCAAGCATTTTCTCCATCCAAAATAACAGATACCAAAGTTGATTCTTTTGAATTCAAATAGATGTTTTTAAGATGGGAAATAAAATCTTGGGCTGCTAATAGAGGTTCTTTTTTACTATATTCAAAACCTATTAAATCACTCAAATATTTATCTCTGAAAAATAGACTTGTTTCGCCATGTGTTGTTTTTAAACAATAAGGTTTATATAAAATCTCCTTATTAGAATTATTTAAAGATTTAAATAAAATCTCCTCATCTGTTGCTAACCATTTAACTCCATTTTCACCAAGAAGTTCAACTGTAGCCATACTAACACTTCCTTCAGATGGCCAAAAACCAACAGGAGCATAACCAAACTTATTTTTAAAATATTCAATTGCATATTCAACTTGAAGTTTTGCATAGTTTTCATAATTTTCAAAACTTGTAGGTAATGTTACATCCGATTTAGCTTCTTTTGCAGAATTTCTATTTATTAATAAAGGTAGAATAGGGTGGTAAAAAGGTGTAGTAGATATTGCAATTTGTTTTTTTTCTACTAAGTGCTTATAAAAAGCAATAATTTTAGGTAAAAAATCATAAAATTCATTTATTAGTTGATGTTTTTGTTCATTTGTATAGAATTTTTCTTGATTTATTAGATCTTTTATTAGATTTGAATTCTCTCTTAAATAGTTTCCACACCAACTCAAAAGAAAAAGAACCTCTACCTCAGTTATCTCTTCATATGAGAAATTAACTAACTTATTACCATTTGCTTTAAATTTTAAAAACAATTCATAATATCTACTAAGAGGTTTTATCATATTTTCTTGATTCGATAAAAATAAAAACTCTTCTAAAAATCTGCGTTCTTCTATTTTCAGTGATTTTACATCTTTTTTAATAATATTAATAAGTTTATCATTTGCTTTTCTATTAATATATTCATCAATTTGTAACATCAAAGATGGAACTAAATTAAAAGTAGCTTTTATTGAAGGAAATTTTTCCAAATACCAAGGAATGTCATAGTAATCTTTTATTGCATGCAAAAAAACCCATGGCATTAAAGTAGTATTTGAAAGATTATCCTTATAGTAAGGTTGGTGCATATGCCATAAAAATGACAAATAAAGTTTTTTACTCACTTATCCACTTTTCTATTTTATCTTGATATCTATAAAAAATTTTTCCCGCTTTTTTCTCATCTTCTGCTTGTACATACAGATTTAAAAATTCTGCATGTTGATCGGGAACCATCAAAATCCATTCTTCTTCATTGAAAATAATCTTAACACCATCTATTGATGAGGTTTTATAGTTTTTCCCATCTTCTAAAAACTTCCTCATCATCTTTCCTTTTAAAGAGCTAGGGCAAGGTATATTTTCCCCTTGATAACAAAATTCTGGAATTTTTGATATGATTTTCGATAGTTTTTTGTCTGATTTTTTAAGAAGTTCTAGGAATTTGAAGCTTGCAAAAATAGAATCTCTGTTTAATCCAAACTCACTAAAGGCAAAATGTCCATCACTATCTGCAATTAGATCATATTCTTTTAATTGAGCAGCTTTAAAGTTATCTAATTTTGCTTTTGTTATCTCAATATTTTTATATTCTATAAAATCAGGAGCCCATGCTGGTAATAATACTTTTAATTTTTTTTCTGTTGTTGTATCAAGAAGCCATAAAATAACTAATAAAAGTTTATAATCATAAATCAATACACCCGTATCATCTATAACTTGGAGTTTATGACCATTTGGATATATTAAAAGTCCACAACCTAAGTTCATACATCTAACAATATTTTTCATATTTAGTTGTGTGATTTCAATATCATTTGCTTGTATATTTTCACTTTTATGAGCATTTAATATAATATTTTCTACACCTAATTTATTCATGATTTGTGGATAAATATTAGAAGTTGAACCATTCATGATATCAACAGCAATTTTTAAATCTGATTTATGAAATAATGATTTATCAAAAGAATTTAGAATTTGATGCATATATTTATTTTGCATCTCCGTATCTTCATGAAGAGTACCTATTTCTGTATATTTTACCCTTCTAAAATTTTCCCTAAAAAAGATTCTTTCAATTGATTGTGCTAATTTATTATCGATAACTAAACCTTCACTAGTATAAAATATTATTTCTGTTTGATCAGGTTTAAAAATAGATTGTCTAAAGTGAACTCCTGCAGCCACATCATCATTTTCACTCAACTCATGTCGCATCACATTTGATGGTACATTACCTGGGTCAATTACATTAACACCAGTAGATAAAATACCACTTAGAAAGGCCCTTTTTAACATAAATGTAGTGCTTTGGTAATCTCTTGAAATATAAATATTACTTCCCACAGGTAAAATTGAACCAAAGGCTTCAGCTAGTTTTGTACTCATTTGACAAGATAATTCTATGTTTGTTCTTCCAACAACTGCTCCATCTTCAAATATTGAAGATTTGTATTTATTACCCCAAATGATATTAGTACTTACAACAGATGATTCTTCTACAATTTTATCTGGCCACATAATGATATCTTTTTCAAAAGAAACTCTTTTGTTTACTTCACAATGTTCAGCCATAATAACACCAAAAGAGGCTTTTACTTCATCTTTTATTATGTTATTGTTACAGATTATACTGTTATTGATTTTACTTTTTGAACCAACTATAATCTCATCCCATAAAACACTATCTGTAATCTCTGTATGTTTTTTTATTTTTACATTGTTCCCAATTGAACAATCTTTTAAGGTAACGCCTTCTGCAATAGATACATTATCACCTAAAATAACAGTTCCTGATATTCTGATTTTTTCAGGAAGTTTTAGTTTAGTTTCACAATAAACTAAACCATTGTCAATTTTTACTGCTTCACCTTTTATAGATAGCTCAATCTCTTTATTAAAAATATCTTTATATACATCCCTATAACTTTCAGGGTTTCCAACATCTCTCCAATAACCTTTTAAAGAGCATCCCCATAAAGGTATATTATCATTCATTAGTTGTGGAAATAAGTCTTTTGCAAAGTCAAAATTATTTTTATATGGAATATAATCAAGGATTTCAGGTTCTATGATATAAATACCTGTATTTATAGTATCACTAAAAACTTCACCCCAACTTGGTTTTTCTAAAAATTTTTCTATTCGATTCTCTTCATTTGCAATTACAACCCCAAATTGTAAAGGGTTTTCAACTGATGTTAAAGTAATAGTAAGTTTTGATTTTTTCTCTTCATGGAATTTTTTGATTTTTTTAAAATCAAAATTTGTTACTAGGTCTCCACTTACAATAATAAAAGTTTCATTTAGAAACTCTCTAGCAAAAGCAACAGCCCCTGCTGTACCATAATCATCATCTGGTTGAAAATATGTTATGTTTACACCAAGTTGAGAACCATCTTTAAAATGTTCTCTTATAACTTCTGGTTTAAAATAAAGTAATACACCTATTTCTGTGATATTTAATTCATTTTTTAGTTTTAAGATAATGTGTTCCATCATCGGTCTATTCAAAATAGGTAGCATTGGTTTTGGAATAGAGTTTGTTAGAGGTTGTATTCGTGTGCCGAAACCTCCGGCTAAAACAATCGCTTTCATTTTTACCCTTTGTAATTTTCTAATTATTTTTAGTTTACTAATCTTCTAGCTAAATCTAATAACTCTTCATCAATTGTATATTTCTGAGAGTTGACATATTCGATAGAAACAAATTCAAATTTACTATCTTTATAAATTAATATATTTGTACAAGTCCCTTCTAATAGTAGTTTATCCACAGCATAAGTAACAAATCTTGATGCCATAAGTCTGTCAAAAACTGTTGGATTTCCCCCTCTTTGTACATGACCTAAGATAGTGGCTCTTGTTTCAATGCCAATATCTTCTTCTAACCATTTTACTAATTGGTTTGTATTTGTACATTTATCATGGTTACAACCTTCTGCTACAATACAAACAACATATTTTCTTCCATCTTCAATCTCTTTTTTCAATCGTTGACCAATTAAGTTTAAATCATAATCCAATTCTGGAATAATACAAACTTCTGCTCCACAAGTTATAGCTGAAACAAGGGCTAAATATCCACAATCTCTACCCATAGTTTCAATTACACAAGCTCTTTTAAAAGAAGAAGAAGTATCTCTTACTGCATCTGTTGCTTGTCTGATAATATTTAGTGCAGTATCAACTCCCAAACAATAATCTGTTCCAAAAATATCATTATCAATTGTTGCAGGGATTCCCACAAAATTTACACCAAAATCTTTATGAAATTGGTTTAAAGCTCTAAACGAGCCATCTCCACCTAAAATAACGATTTTATCGATATTATGTTTTTGAAGATTATCAAAAGCTTGTTTTCTATATTCATATTCAAAAAATCTTTTTGACCTTGAAGAACGGATTATTGTACCACCTTCATGCATTATACCTGCAACGTCTTCAAAACGGGCAGGTTCAATTAAATCATCAATTAAGCCTTCTAACCCATCATAAATCAAATAGGGTTTTTCATTTTTATCAAAGCAGTAATCAACAAATTGTTTAATTGCAGGGTTCATCCCTGCACAATCACCACCAGAAGTCATTATCCCTATGGCCATTAATATTCACCTACAAAAAGTGTCATATCAACTAATCTACTTGTATATCCCCACTCATTATCGTACCAAGCTAAAACTTTTACAGTTGTGTCATCAACAACAGATGTCATGTCAGGAACAAAACTAGCAGAATAAGCACTTCCTATAAAGTCACTTGAAACTCTTTTATCTTCATCTATTTCTATTAAACCATCAAAATCAGATTCACTTGCAAGCTTCATTGCTAAATTTACATCTTCTTTTGTAACTTTTTGTTTTAAATTTACAGTTAAGTCAACAACTGATACGTCTGCAGTTGGTACTCTCATTGCATAACCATTTAATTTCCCTTTTAAGTGAGGAAGAACTAAGCCAATAGCTTTTGCAGCTCCTGTCGTTGTTGGAATCATATTCATAGCAGCTGCTCTTGCTCTTCTTTGATCTTTATTATGTTTTACATCTAAAATATTTTGGTCATTTGTATAAGAGTGAATAGTAGTCATAAGACCATTTTCAATACCAAATTTATCATCTAGAACTTTGCAAATTGGCGCAAGGCAGTTTGTAGTACAACTTGCATTTGAAATAATAGCCTCGCCAGTATATGAATCTGTATTGATATTTAAAACGTAAGTTGGAGTATCATCTTTAGCAGGGGCACTCATAACAACTTTTTCAACACCACCTTTTAAATATGCTTTACATTTTTCAGTTGTTAAAAATGCACCAGTACACTCTATCACAACTTTTGCACCAGTTGAACCAAAATCGATATTATTTGGGTCTCTATCACTAAATATTTTTACATCACAACCATTGATACTAATAGTGTTTTCATCAATGATATATGCATCGACACCCATGTGAACAGTATCATATTTTAATAAATAAATTAACATTTCTAAATCACACGTTGTATTCATCGCAACTAATTCAATATCACTTCTAAGAGCAATAATCTTAGCTGCAATTAATCCAATTCTACCTGTTCCATTTATAGCAACTTTTAATGACATGAGAATCCTTCTTTTTATATTTTTGTTTATTTGATAATAGAATTATTTAGTTACAATTCAATTTCAAAAGATCATGTAATTGATTTGTAAATAAATAAGAATATTATATCAATATTTTGCTCTAATAACATAATTTATTGTATAATTTTTTTTTCAAAAGGAATAATTAATGAAAACAAACCTTTTATTTGGCATACATTGCCATCAGCCTATAGACAATTTTGATAATGTAATTTTAGAAATCATTGAAAAATCATATAAACCTTTCTTTTTTATATTAAAATTATTTCCTAAGTTTAAGTGTTCAGTTCACTTTAGTGGATGGTTATTTGAGTATATAAAAAACAATGATAAAGAGTTATTTGAATTGATAAAAGAAGTAAGTAATCAAATAGAGTTTTTTACAGGTGGCTACTATGAACCCATATTAGCTTCAATACCTTCAACTAGTAGAATAGAGCAGATAAAAAAATTATCAAACTTTATTGAAGAGAATTTTAATCAAAAACCAAGGGGATTATGGTTAACTGAGAGAATTTGGGATGATTCAATAATAGATGATATAAAAAAATGTGATGTTGATTATGTTATAGTTGATGATTATCATTTAATAGCTGCAGGATTTGATAAAAACAATTTAAATGGTTATTTTCTAACAGAAGATAGTAACAATACAATAGGATTATTTCCTATAAATAAAGACTTAAGGTATATAATCCCTTTTGCAACTATAGACGATACTATAAAAAAACTTAACTCTTTTGCAAATGATGAAGGTGAAAATGCTGCAATCATTTTTGATGATGGAGAAAAATTTGGAGTATGGCCTAAAACATATGAAAAAGTTTATGAAAAAAGATGGTTAGAAAGATTTTTTCAAGAGTGTATTGATGATGAAAATATAAATGTTACTACATTTGCCGAATTTTATGATAGAAACAAAGCAATAAATCTAGCATATCTACCAACTGTATCATATCATGAGATGGGTGAGTGGTCAGCTTTACCAAATATAAGTAAAGAGTATCATGATCTTATATCAAAAAATATGGAACATGAGTATTTAATAAGAGGTGGTATCTGGAAAAACTTTTTTATAAAATATAATGAGAGTAATTGGATACATAAAAGATCGCTACAACTTTCAAAAGTTCGAAACCAAAGTGAAGAGTTTAAAGATTCTTTACATAAAACTCAATGTAATGATGTATTGTGGCATGGAGTTTTTGGGGGAATTTATCTTCCTAATTTAAGAGATAATGCGTACAAATATATAATTAATTGCGAAAATATTTTGAATAAACAAGGCTTTGAGTTAGTTGATATAAATTTGAATAGCTATTTAGAATACAAGTTTTACACTAAAAGTTTATTAACAGTTATTGATATAAAACAGGGTGGTCAAATAGTTGAATTAGATTTAAAAGATAAATGTTTCAATTTATTAAACACTTTAACAAGATATCATGAAAATTATCATGATAAAATACAAATGGTTGATTTAGATGAAGAGGAACTAGAAGAAGAGAGTGAAGACAGTGAGATTGCAACTATTCATAATAGTATGCTTACAACATCTGAAGATATAAAACTATATATAGATTGGTATTTAAAAAAATCTGCAATTGATCATATAACAGATGAGAGTTTAAATATACAAAATTTTGAATCTTGTCATTTTAAAGAATATGCTGATTTTGCAAATCAACCTTTTGATGTTTTAAATGTTGATGAAAAATCTATAAAATTAATTAGAAATGGAGGAATATATAAAGATTCAAAATTAAATGCTACTATAGAAAAAAGCTATGAATTTAATGATAATCAAATAGATATGTATGTTGATGTAAAAACTATAGATAGTTCGATATTAAAATATTTACTTGAATGGAATTTCCATTTTCAAGATTATAATGCTTTAAATATCAATGGACATGATTTGGATGATAGTTTAGTTTTTGAGAATTCAAGACTTACAATTATGGATTTAAGTCTAAATAAAACAATAGAGTTTCAATTTGATCAGTGCATGGAAATTTATGTTTATAAGGTTAAGAGTGTAAGTCAAAGTGAAGAGGGTGTTGACTATACAACTCAAGGGGTTTGTTTTGGTTTTGCAAGTGAATTTACAGGGGTATTAAACTTAAAATATAGTCTAAATATAATCTAACAGGAGTAATAAATGAAAGTTTACGGAATTAGAAATTGTGCAAGTGTTAAAAAGGCAAAAGAGTTTTTGGATTCTCATAATATAGATTACGAGTTTGTAGATATAAATAAAAATAAAATTGATAGTGAAAAAATTGGTTTTTGGCAAAGTTTTACATCACCTTATTCAATGTTAAACCCTAGAAGTAAAAGGTATAGAGATTTAGATTTAAAAAATAAAAAACTAACTGATAAAAAGATAGTAGAGTTATTATCAAAAGAGAACTCTTTATTAAAAAGACCAATTATTGAGCATGGATTAAATGGTGAACAAAAATTTACGATTGGTTTTGATGAGGTAGAATATACTTCAACTTTCTTAGGGTAATTAAACCCTAAGAATTTTGATTAGTATAAGTTTATTTTTTTAATATAAACATAGTTCCATTATCAATATTTTTTACTTGTAATTCAATTTTATTTTTTTGAGCAATTAATGAAGACATATAAAGACCTCTTCCTGAGCCATTCTCTTTTTTTGTAGTAAAATTAGCTTTGAAAATTTTGTGTATATTATCTTCTGGGATACCTCCCGCATTATCACTTATCTCAATTATAGTAGTAGAGTCTTTTTTAAAGGCATTGATTAGAATTTTTTTATTTTGTATATTATTTTGTATAAATGCATCTTTTGAATTGTTTATTATGTTTAAAATAATATGTTTAAACTCTGTTTCTATTGCAAAAAGAAATATATCTTCTGAAATATCAATTGTGATATTAATTTGTTCTTTTATAAATTCATCTTTAACAAATAAGCAAACATTTTTAATACAATCTTTTAAATTAAACTCTTTTATCTCATTGTTAGGTCTAAAAAAAGTTCTAAAATCATTTAGTGTTGAGTTCATATGTTCTATTGTTGAAAAAACTTTTTCTTGAAAGTTTATTATATATTCTTTATCTATTTTTTGTGCTTCAAAATCATATATTAATGTTTGATTATACATATTTAAAATATTTAGAGGTTGTGCCCATTGATGAGCAATTGCATCAATCATCTCACCCATTGCAGCAAATTTGGATTGTTCTAAAAGAATTTTTTCTTTCTCTTCTCTTTTTTCTATCTCTTCTTGAACTTTTTTTTCTAAATTGTTTTTATATTCATCAAGTTCTTCATTTGCTTTTAATAATTGAAATTGGAATTTATCACTTTGTTTGATTATTTTATCAAGTCTTTCACTTTTTCTTTTATAATCATCTAACAGTTCTAATATTCCATTTTTAAATTGAGTATAATCTTTTTCCAAAAATTTGCCTATGTAATGATTGTTGTCTTTATTTTTCATATTTTTATTCCTACAATTGCCATATCATCATTTCTATCTCTATCTCCTTGATAATTCATCATTTCGTAAAGAAATACTTCCTGTTGATCTGCAAAAGGTAACTTATAATTCTCTTCAATAAGTTTAGCAAATCTTTTCTTACCAAATGGAAAATCTCTTTTTCCACCATTTTGATCTAAATAACCATCTGTAGTAATATAAAATTGCATCCCATCTTTTACTTCTATTATATGTTCTTTAAATACAAAATTAGCATCAGATTTCTTATATCCAATAGATTGTCTATCCCCTTTTATAATTGTAATTTCACCTTGATATTCATAAAATAAGGGTGTTTCAGCACCAGCAAACTTAAGTATTCTTTCTTTTTTATTATAATATAAAATTCCACCATCAAAACCGGCATTTGAAATGGAATATTCATCTTCTTGTTTTAATAGATGTTTCATACTTTTATTAAAAATAGAAAGAATCTTAGCAGGACTTACAATCTCGTTAGAGTTTTTGATATTAGAAACAATTTGTCTTTCTATAGCTTTGACAAGCATTGTAACAAATGCACCAGGAACACCATGTCCAGTACAATCAATTACCATAAGAATGCATTCATTATCATCTCTTAACTCTTCAAAAAGGTAAATATCCCCACCAACAATATCTTTAGGATGCCAAATAGTAAGATAATCACTAAAATATTTTTTAAATAGGTTATTAGAAGGTATTAAAGCATGTTGGATTAATGAGGCATATTCAATACTATCTTTCATTTGTTTATTGATTAACTTTATCTCCTCTTCGATATCTTTTTGTTTTGTAATATCAACAACCATACCAATATATGCATCTTCATCTTTATATTTAATAGGTTTAACTGAAAGTAAAGCAATAAACTCTTTTCCTAAATTAGTTTTGTATCTTTGTTCTAAATTTTCAACATAACCATATTGTTGCATTTGAGATAAAATTTCATCTTTTTGATTTAAGTTTGTATATACAGTATCTATTGATTTTCCTATTAGTTTTTCAACAGCTATTTCATATTGTATTGATGAGTATTCATTTGCATATAAAATTGTTCTATCTTTTTTTGAGGTTATCAACACAGGAAGCATTATATTTTCAAGAATAATCTCAATTTGTGCTTTTTGCTCTTCAAGTTCATATGTTCTTTCTTCAACTTTTAATTCTAGATTTTTACTTAAATCCTCAACAATTTTTCTATTAGTAATATCTTGACTTATTGCTTTATAACCTATTTGATGGTTTTCATTATTGTATTCAGGCTCAATTTTTGAGTATAGCCAATAATCTTTTCCCTCTTTATTCCTATTTTTGAATTCACCTTGCCAAATTAGATTAGCTTTAATTGTTTTCCATAAATCATCATAGCTTTGTTTAGGTGTATCTGGATGTTTTATAATACTTACTGGTTTATTTATTAATTCATTAAAATCATAACCAGAGACTTCACAAAAAGCTTGGCTTGGATGAGTTATTATACCTTTAAGATTAGTTTGTACAAAGATTACATTTCTATCAAAAGAGTTAACTAAACTTTGGAGTTGTTCTTTTTGATTTTTTATATCTTTTGTCTTATTATCTACTAAGGATTGAAGTTTTCTATTCCAATAGATTACTATTAATATTATTACAATAATAATTAGTATTAGTGGTACTGTATAATAGAGGATTTTTTTTAGTGAAAATCCTGTATTTTGTTTAATCTTGACTTTTACCCAACCATTGTAAATCTTTTCTCTATCTTTTTCAGTAATTGTTTTAAAAACTTTATTTACAATAGATAATAGTTCTGGCATTTTAGGATTAATTAAATAATGATGATTGAAATTTTTTCCTGTTTCTCCAGCAATTTTTAGATTTTCTTTACCTATTTTAGACATATAATATAATGCTGGTGCAATATGACCTATATAGATATCTGCATCTCCATTTGATACATTTAAAAGTGCTTCAAAAATATTTTTTGTTTCAATAATTTTTATATTTGGGTAAAGCTCTTTTAAATAGTTATAGCTAGTATAGTATTTAGGCAATGAAAATACTTTGTTTTTCATATCATTTAAAGAACTTACATAATCTATATTATCATTTGTTACAATCACCATAGGATATGAAGCAAATTTATTAGATATAAATCCTAAAGAGCTTTCATCTTTACTATCTCCAATACCTGGAACTAAATCAATCTCACCCTTTTTAAATTTTTCAAGAACATCAGGCCAAGAAGTTGAAGGTACAAATTTAAATTCAATTCCAGTATATTCTGAAACAATATTTAAATAATCACCAAGAATTCCACTCATTGAATTATTTTCAATTATCGATAAAGGTCGCCAATTTATTTCACTATAAGTAATAACCTTTTTTTTATCAAGCCATTGATACTCTTTTTTAGTAAATTGAATTTTTCTTTTTTGATTAAACCATTTAAGTTTTAATTGATCAATTTGTTCTAAAGAAACTTTGTTCATAGCTTTTATTAAAATAGATTGTAATTGTGGTGCATTATTTCTTGTTGCGATATATAGATTTTCAGTTTCCGGGTCATTAGCTTTTACATCAGAAGTATATTTTAAATCCTTAATCATATTTTCTGTTAATATATAGTTCAAAATAGCAGTTTTACCAAGTGTGGCATCGACTTCACCATATACAACTGCTTTTACACTATCTAAATTATTATCATAGGTTACAATCTCAATTTTTGGGTATTTGTCTTTTAAAAAATTCTCATAAAAGAATCCTTTTACAACTGACACTTTCTTGCCAAATAAAGACTCAATATTTGTGATATCAGTTCTAGATTCTTTTGTTAAGATCGATGTAACATTTCTCGCAAATACATTTGCATATAAAAGATGTTCTTGCCTTGATTTAGTTTTTGCAATATTCATCATTACATCAATTTTTTTATCGTATGCTTTATTTAGTAATTCATCCCATGTACCAGTTACAAAATTGACTTCTAATCCACTAATATCTGCTAACATTTTAATATAATCGATTGAATATCCCTGGGGTATACCATTTATGTTAAAATTAAATGGTGCCCAGTCATATTCATTTGAGACATTAATTATTGGGTTGTTTTTTATCCATTTTTTTTCTTCTTTTGTTAGATTTAATAAAGTTTTTGATTTTTCATAGCAAATGAGGATTTGTCCAATTTTTTCATTTTGATAATTTATATCAGAACTTATTTTAGTACATTTTGGGTATAACTTATTTTTGTCAAAATGTTGTTTTATAAGATTTCCATTTTTATCTTTGTAATAAGATAAATATTTACTGTTTACTATTGTGTCATATACAATAGTATATTTAATATCTGGATTATTATTTAAAAAATCATTGAGTATGTTGCTGACTTCTTGTTCATTTAATTCATATAAGGGGTTTGCTATTAATTTACTTGTATTTTCTAAATCATCTTTTACTGCAGAAAAAGCAGTAGTAAATATAATTATAAATAGTAAAAAAAATCTTATTATCATTTGACTACTTTAGATATAGATTGATTTTATTGATAATATTATCATCAACTTTCTTTGAACAAATTAAATATCTTTTATTTCCTTTTGGCATCCCTTTTATATCATAAAAAGATATATCTTTATATTGGTTTTTTTGAAACAACAGTGTTGATTCTTCTTTGGATATAAACATAAAATCTGCTCTTTTTTTCTCAATCAATAAAAGCATATTTTCATTATCAGTGTAAACTTCTTTTTTAGTTATTTTATATTCTTCTAGTTTGTTATCTAAAAATTTTCCATATGAGTATGAGGCTTTTGTAAGTATTTTATAATTATTTTTTAATAAATTATCTATTGAGATATTTGTAAAATCTGTTTTTCTATCTTTTCTTGCAATAATTCCCATTGAATAATCTTGATAAAGTGGTAAAGTAAATTTTGCAAATTTTTCTCTTGCAGGATTTTTAAACCACCCTAAAGCACAAATTGGTTTTTTATTGGCTTGAATTTCATAAAGGTGTCTTTTGGAAGGTTTTTCTTTGAGAATATAATTGATTTTTGTCGCATCTAAGGCTTTTATAGCAGGTGTAGCAACAAGACCATTTATTGAGGAATTAGTTTTTTGAATATATGGCACTCTTTCTTCAAATACAATTTCTAATTCTTGTGCGAGCAGTGTTTGAAACATAAAACTACAAATAAGAATATTAATAATTTTCATATATCACCTTTTTTTAATAATAACATAATTTTATAAAAAATAATATTTGATTTGCTGATTATTTTTTTTACAAAACCTTAAACTAAATTGTAATAATATTAATGTATTATCTTATATACAGTAGTTTAAAAGGTACAATATGAAGTTTTTGGTTGTAGATGATTCCCATTTGGCAAGAGTTAGACTTCGCAAATATATAGAGGAATTAGGCTTTGAAGTAATTGGAGAAGCTGTTGATGGATATGATGCAATTGAAAAATTTAAAGAGTTGTTACCTACTACAATTGCAATTGACTTAGAGATGCCAAATATGAAAGGTATTGAGGCTTCAAAAAAGATTCTTGAAATAAACCCTAATATTGATATTATTTTGGTTACATCAATTGTTGATAAAAAAGAGATTATAAAGGCACTTAAAGTAGGAATAAAAAAAGTTATAAGAAAACCATTTACAAAAGAACTTTTAGAACAAACAATTAATGAACTTAAGGGTTAAGATATGAATATGAAAGTGATACAAGAGTTAGTAGAAGATGATGGAATAATCTTCTTAACCTATGGTGGTTTTATCTCTCAATCTTTAATTTCTGCAATGACTGAAGCATTAGAGAAAGAAGCAGAGCAAAATGATTTAAATAAAGGGATTTCAAATAATATATTTACTATTTTTATAGAACTTACTCAAAATATGATGAACTATTCAAAAACTAAATGTCAAGAGTCTACAGATGTTAATTCAGAAGGATTAATTGTCGTAACAAAAGACAGTTATGATAATTATTTTATACATAGTCAAAATATTATTGCTTTAAAAGATAAAGAAAAAATTGAACCTAAACTTGAAGAGATATTAACATTAAATCAAGAACAATTAAAGCAAAAATATAGAGAATTAAGAAGAAGTGGTAGAGATAAACATGGTAAAGGTGGAGGAATAGGATTTTATGAAATTGCAAAAAGAAGTAGTGAAGTTAAATTTGAATTCAATAGAATAAATGAAGATAAATACTATTTTCATTTTATATCAAAAATTATAACTAAAAAGGGGAATTAATTCATGCAAAATTTAATTATTGAAGAAACAAAATACACACCATCTATAAAGTTAGATGCAATTAAAGGAACAATTGAACTAATTGGAAAATCATATCCTGAAAATACTTTTGAATTTTATAAACCTATGATGGAATGGGTAGAAAACTATTTTAAAGCAGATGAGGCTGAAAAAACAATTGTTAACTTAGAAATTATATATTTTAATTCAAGTTCTTCAAAACTATTTTTTGATTTTTTTGACCTTTTAGAAGAAGCTCATAATAATGGAAAAAATGTTGAAGTAAATTGGATTTATGATGAAGAAAACGAAAGTGCTTTAGAAGCTGGAGAAGATTTTAAAGAAGACTTTGAAGAGTTAAAATTTAATTTAGTTAGTAAATAATCAAAAACTAGATAACAATTTTGCTTATAGTTGTCATAAAAAATTTATTATTTGTTATGGTAATTAAATAAAGGAAATATTATGTCAGAAGAGATTGAAAATAAATTAATCATAGAATTGAATGAATTACAAGATAATTTCAAAAAAACAACAGATAAACTGATTAAAGATATTAAAAGACATGATAAAATCATGACAAGAAGTGATAAAAGACAACGACAAGAATATGATGAGTTACAAGTAAGACTTGCCGAGGTTGAAACTTTGAGTAAAGAGATTGAAGAGACTCAAAGAGAAGTAGTATTCACAATGGGGGCAATAGGAGAGAGTAGAAGTAAAGAGACAGGGAACCATGTAAAAAGAGTGGCAGAATATTCAAAATTATTAGCTCTTTATTATGGATTAGACCCAAAAGAAGCAGAGATGCTAAAACAAGCAAGCCCAATGCATGATATAGGAAAAGTAGCAATACCAGATGCAATATTAAATAAACCAGGAAGATTTGATGAGAGTGAAAGAGAGATAATGAATACACACTCGCAATTGGGATTTGATATGCTAAAACACTCAAATAGACCATTGTTAAAATGTGCAGCAACAGTAGCATTGGAACACCATGAGAAATGGGATGGGACAGGATATCCAAGAAAATTAAAAGGTGAAGATATACATATCTATGGAAGAATAACAGCTTTGGCAGATGTATTTGATGCTTTAGGGAGTGATAGATGTTATAAAAAAGCTTGGGATGATGAAAGAATCTTTAATTTATTTAAAGAAGAGAGAGGCAAACATTTTGAGCCGAAACTTATTGATATCTTTTTTGAGCACTTAGATGAATTTTTACAAATTAGAGAAGATTTAAAAGACAAATTCTAACAAAGGCTTATTATGAGAATTAAGAAAGTAGATAGTTTTACTGATATTAATTTAGATGAAGCAATAATCCTTATTAGTGGAATCTTATCACAAAGAATAATAGCAGCAGTTATAGAAGATATAGAAGATGAAATAGGGTCTTTATATATAGATAACAAAATTAAAAATAATATAATATACAATTCAATTGAGTTGCTACAAAATATTTTAAACTATTCAAATTACAAATTTATTGGTGAAGATAAAAAACAGATAAGCAAAGGGCGTTTTGTATTTGGTTTTTCAGAAGAGAAAAACAAATATTACGTTTTTGCTTCTAATGAAATAGTTGATAGTGATGAAAAAATTCTTACAAACAAATTTGATTTTATGAATAGTCTAGATGATAAAAGTTTAAAAAAATATATGAAAGATGTAAGAAAAACTGGCATACATAAACATGAATATGGAGCAGGAATAGGCTTAATAAGTATGGCACTAAAAAATGCAGGTTATATAAACTATAATTTTAAAGAGAAAGAGGGTATAAAAAATTTTAGTATTGTCACATATATTTAATCTGAAATTTTTTGTGGGATTAGTTATATAAACTAAACCCAAGACTTTTTCTAACCATTTTTTTGTAAGCTTTCATATGAACTTTTAACATATTTGGAATTACTTCAAGTCTACATCCATGTATAATATCTGCATACTCTGGTTTTGAGTATATAGTTTCTCTATCTCTTGCTAATAGGATTAGTTTATTCATATCATCATCAAGAGTGATATCTTCTCTATCTGTTATAGCATCATATACATAAAAAAACATTTTTCTATCTTCAGGTGTCATCTGACAAGAGTCATCAAGCATTTTTAGTGCGAGTTTTGAAGCATATTCAATCTCTATAGGTTCAAAATTATAAGTATAAGCCCAATCATAAGCTTTTTTACAAATATCCAATGTTTGTCCTTTTTAAAATATAGATGCAATTTTTATGCCAATGGTTTTATTAATAAGTTATATATAATCTATAATATTATAATAAAAATTTAATAAAAAGTATAATATAATACAAAAAATTATGGAAGGAAAAGGATGAAAATATTCAACATAATAGTTTTAGCTACGTTGATCGCAGGCTTAAGTGGTTGCATGAGTGCAGAGGAAAAGAAAGCTAAAGATATAGCTGTAAAAAAGATAATTGAAGATGATAAGAAAGAAAAAGAATTTCTAAAAAGTTTGAATAAGAAAGATGATAGAGATTACAGTAAAGCTTTTGGTGATTAATAAAATAAACTGAGCTTAGGAGTTTATCTCTCCTAAGATTCTAAAGATTCAATTTTTCTAATTCTTTTTCTAAAAACTGACTTGTTTTTCTTTTTTGTAGATATGCAAAAAGTACTATAAATATTATTGCTATACCAAAAGTAAATAAAATGCCTAAAATTATTAAAACAAATAGAATAAGTACATAAAACTGTTGTAGTTCCCCATCGATTGCTAGATTGAAACCTTTATTTGTTTTATTTAGAATAATAGACAAATCATATTTTAAAATTGAGGTTTTAAACCCTTCTAATGTGATTGTATCATCCATATCTTTTATATTGTTTTCTGAATACTCTTTAATCAGTTCTTTTAAATTTGTTTCAATGGTAGTTTTATCTTTTTGTGTTTTTAACTCTTTTCTTATACCTACATCAAATAAACCCATTTTTGTCCTTGTCTTTTTTTATAGTATAGCAAAAATGTCAATGAAAGTTTAATTTAGCATGAATAGAATCTGTATAGATTAGAAATAAATTAAGATAATAAGCCTAAGGCAAAATGCCTTAGTACTTATAATTATACGTGATCACCTTCGATTTCATCTGAGTAATCAGCTGCTGCCATTCTTGATAATTGTCTATATCTGTATTGAGCATCTTTTTTGTTTTGCTCTAGTAAGAATTGTGCGTGTTCTGGGTTAAGTTTTTTAAGCGATCTATATCTATTTTCATTTAATAAGAATTGCTCATATTTATCCCAGTTTGGTTTTTTACCAAATATTTTGATTGGGTTTTCACCTTTTTCAATTTTTCTTGGGTCAAAGGTATATATTGGCCAATATCCACACTCTGTTGCAAGTGAACCTTGATCAACAGACTTCATCAATCCACCTTGAATACCATGTGCAATACAAGGAGAATAAGCGATAACTAATGATGGTCCATCATACTCTTCTGCTTCTTTAAGTGCTTGTGCAACTTGTTTTTGATTTGCTCTTGAGTTAACTTGTGCAACATAGATGTTTCCATAAGTCATAGAGATATAACCTAAATCTTTTTTAGCATTTGGTTTACCATCATTTGTAAAGTCTGCTATAGAACCAGTTCTAGCTGCTTTTGAAGATTGTCCACCTGTATTTGAGTAAACTTCTGTATCAACAACAAGCATATTTACATTTTCACCAGTTGATAATACGTGGTCAACACCACCATAACCGATGTCATATGCCCATCCATCTCCACCGATGATCCATTGAGATTTTCTAACAATATATTTTTTAAGAGTTAATAAATCTTTAACTCCAGGTAAATCTTGGTTAACTTCTAATTGTGGAACCAATTTATCTCTAATCTCTTGAGTTTTAACTCCATTAGATCTATTTTCTAACCACTCTTTATATAATACTTTTAGAGGATTTGTTACATCTTCCATAGTATCTTTCATAATATTACCAATTCTATTTCTGATAGTTTCATTTGCTGCATGCATACCATATCCAAACTCAGCAGTATCTTCAAATAATGAGTTAGCCCATGCTGGACCTTCACCTTTTGCATTTTTAGTATATGGTGTTGAAGGAGCAGATGCAGAATAAATAGATGTACATCCAGTAGCATTTGCAACCATCATTCTATCACCAAACATTTGAGTTGCAAGTGTGATATATGGAGTCTCACCACATCCTGGACATGCAGAGTGGAACTCAAATAATGGCTTAGCAAATTGTGAACCTTGAACAGATGATTTATCAACTAAATAATCTTTGTATGTTACATCATTGAATAAGTAGTCTGCATTTACTTGCTCTTGATTTGATTCTTCAACTTCATAAGGTACCATTTTAAGAGATTTCTCTTTTGTAGGACAAATATCAACACAAACATTACATCCAGTACAATCCATGATTGAAACTTGAAGTTTATATTTAAGTCCTTGGTTTTTAGTTCCTTTTGCTTTTGCATCTAAAGATTTAGCTTTTACAGTTTCAGGAGCATTTTCAAACTCTTTTTCATCCATTAAAAATGGTCTAATAACTGCATGTGGACATTCAAATGCACATTGGTTACATTGAATACATGTGTCATCATTCCATTGTGGTACCATTGTAGCAATAGCTCTTTTTTCATATTTTGTAGAACCATTTTCAAATGTTCCACCTTCCATTCCAAGGTTAACTATAGAAGAAACTGGTAACTCATCACCTTTTGCAGCATTAACTACTTTTGCAAAGTTTTCAACATACTCAGTACCTTTATACTTAGAATTAACAATTAAAGCACCACCTTCTAAAGATGACCAAGCTGAATCAACTGGAACTTCTATTAGTCCATCAGCACCAGCATCAATAGCATTGAAGTTCATTTTTACAATCTCTTCACCTTTGTTCCCATATGCTTTTTCTGCATACTCTTTCATATAATCTTTAGCTTGCTCATAAGGGATAATATCAGCAAGCTTAAAGAATGCTGCTTGCATAATAGTATTTGTTCTTGTTCCCAGACCAATATCTCTAGCTAGTTTTGTAGCATTGATAATATAAAAGTTAACTTTTTTATCTGCTAAGATTTTTTTAACTCTATCAGGGATTCTTTTTACAATCTCTTCACCAGAATAAATAGAGTTAAGTAGGAATGTACCACCATCTTTAATTCTATCAATCACTTCATATTGTTCTAAGTATACCTCTTTTGAACATGCAATAAATCCTGGGTTTGATACTAGATAAGTTGATCTAATAGGATTTTTACTAAATCTTAAGTGAGATCTTGTATAACCACCTGATTTTTTTGAATCATATGCAAAATATGCTTGTGCATATAGGTCTGTTTTATCTCCAATAATTTTAACTGAGTTCTTATTTGCTCCAACAGTACCATCAGCTCCAAGACCATAAAATAAACATTCACTTACATCTTCAACAACAGATACATTTTCACCAACTTCGATTGAAGTAAATGTAACATCATCATTGATACCAACAGTGAAGTGGTCTTTTGCATTATCTGATGCTAAGTTATCATATAAAGCAATGATTTGTGCAGGTGGAACATCTTTTGAAGATAATCCATATCTACCACCAATAATTTTAGGTTGTTTCTCTTGACCGTAAAATACAGATTTAATATCTAAATATAAAGGTTCACCTAAACTTCCTGGTTCTTTTGTTCTATCAATTACACAAATTCTTTCAACTGAATCAGGTAATACGTCCATAAAATATTTTGCACTAAATGGTCTATATAGATATACTGTTAATAAACCAACTTTTCTACCTTCTACTTTTCTTAGGTAGTCAATTGTCTCTCTAATTGTTTCATTAACAGAACCCATTGCAACAATAATATCTGTAGCTTCTGGATCACCATAATATGTAAATGGTTTATATTCTCTACCTGTAACTTTTGATATTTCTGCCATATAATCATTTACAATATCAGGAACTGCATTGTAAAATTTATTTGATGCTTCTCTTCCTTGGAAATAGATATCATCATTTTGTGCAGTACCTCTTGTAATTGGAGATTCTGGGTTTAGTGATGTATCTCTAAACTTTTGTACAGCCTCTTTATCCAAAAGTCTATCAAATACATCATAATCCATAACTTCAACTTTGTTAATTTCGTGTGAAGTTCTAAATCCATCAAAGAAGTGTAAAAATGGAACTCTTCCTTTAATTGCAGATAAGTGAGCTACCCCTCCAATATCCATAACTTCTTGAACTGAACCAGTTGCAAGCATTGCAAAACCTGTTGTTCTTGCACTCATTACATCTTGATGGTCACCAAAAATTGATAAAGCATGTGCTGCTAATGCTCTTGCTGATACATGGATTACACCTGGTAAAAGTTGACCTGCAACTTTATACATATTTGGTATTTTTAATAATAAACCTTGTGAAGCAGTATACGTAGTAGTTAATGCTCCTGCTTGTAAAGAACCATGAAATGTTCCTGCTGCACCAGCCTCAGATTGCATTTCAATTACTTTTACAGTTGAACCAAAAAGATTCTTTTTCCCTTGAGTTGCCCATTTCTCAGTATTATCTCCCATCTGAGATGATGGAGTAATTGGATAAACTCCAGCTACTTCAGTAAATGCATATGAAACATATGCAGCAGCTTCATTTCCATCCATAGTGGCAAATTTTTTTGTCATGTCTTTCCCTTCTTTCACATATTAGTCTATGAGTACAAAATAGTAATTAAACTAAACTTATATCTACTTGAATGTTGATAAAAATAAGTAAATATTAATTAATCTTTTTTCAAGAATGTTACCATAAGGCAAAGCACTATACAGTGGTAATCATATGTCAATTTGAGGTATAAATTATAAGCATATGTCAATTTAAAAAGTGGAGAAAATAGGATAAGTAAAACTTATAAAAGTTAGTTATTTGAGAGCTCTTTTATAAGTTTTACAGCTTCTAAAGGATTTTTTACAATATATGAAGTGTGTTCTTTTAGGGTTTCTTCTTTTCCATAGCCACAAAGTACACCTACTGAGTTAATTCCAGCACTATTTGCTGCAATTAAATCAAGTTCAGTATCACCTATCATCCAGATATCGCATGTGTTTTTTACATTCATTAAATCTAATGTTTTATGAATTGGTTCGGGATGTGGTTTAGGATTTTGTACATGTTCTCTTCCCGTAACATATTCAAAGTGATGCATAATTTGCATGTGTTCAAGTAGTTCTTGACTGTATAATCCCGTTTTTGTTGTCACTATAGATAATCTTGCAAATGTATTTGCATACTCTATAGCTTCTTTAGCAAACTCTAAAAGTTCTGTTTGTTGTTTTGAAATTTTTCTATATCTTTCTTTATAAGCTTCAACATAATCCCATACAAGTTCTTTTTCAATTCCTAGTTCTAGATACATGATATCTAAAGGGTAGCCAATTAACGATTTAATATCTTCATCATTCCCTTTAAAATCAAATTTCATTTTTTCAAAAGTATGATTAAATGTAGAGACAATGGCATCTGTTGAGTCTATTAAAGTTCCATCTAAATCAAAAAGTATAATTCTTTCCACTATTAACCGTCCATTTTTTAATATTTTGTTAGTTTATTATAATCTTGTTTATATACAAGTTTAGAAAAAAAATTAATTTTAATCTGGTTTTATCCAATCGATTTGATTATGCCAAATTCCAGTAAAACTTGGTTTTACATTTTGTATTTTTTTATTTACAGTTGTGATTGAATTTGGGATATATAAAAATAGGTATGGCACATCATCAGCTATCTTTTTATATAGTTTTTTATAATATTTTGAAAGTTCATCTCTTTTTATTGTTACTTCTGCTTTTTCAATTAATTGATCAACTTCTTTATTTCTATATCCTACAAGATTAAAACCACCTTTTACATCTTGACTTGAATGCCAAAGGGGCTTAGCATCAGGAACTAAAGCAAGTCCCCAACCAAGAAGTATAGCATCAAAATTTCTAGGAGTTACAATAGTATTTAAAAAGGCTTGCCATTCCATTACTCTGATTTTCATTTTTATTCCGGCACGTTCTAGTTGATATTGTATAATCTCTGCAGCATTTCTTCTTGTAGGGTTACCTGTATTTGTAACAACTTCAAAAGTAAAAGGATTTTTTTCATCATATCCAACTTCTTTTAATAGTTGTTTTGCCTTTTTTATATCATATTCTAAATTTTTTACTTTTTCGTTATAAGCAAAAGTTTTAGGCAAAAAAGGACCATTACAGATTGTTCCATGACCAAAAAATAAAATATCAATAAGTTCTTGTCTGTTTATTGCGTGGGATAAAGCCTGTCTAACTCTAATATCTTTAAATTTCTCTTTTCTAAGATTAAATCCTAAATAATCGTAGCTATTGCTAGGTTTTTCAACAATAGAATAAAAATCTTTAAAGTTTGAATCAAGTTGTCTTTCTACTTGTAGTGGAGCTAAAGAAGAAACATCAAGTTTATGTTGTTTTTGATATAAAAATTCTGTATTTGGATCAGGGATATATGTAAATTTTATTTTATCAATTTTAGGTTTTCCCTCAAAATAATTTTTATTTGCATCCAAAACTATATTTTTGTTGATTTCAAGTTTTTTAATTTTATATGAGCCTGTACCTATTGGCTCTTTATTAAAAAAACTTGACATGATATCTTTTTCATTTTTTAAAATATGCCAAGGTAAAATACTTAGTGTCCAAATATCTAAAGCTTTAAAATATGGTTTTTTATATTCAACTTCGATTGTATAATCATCTATCTCTTTTACACTCTTTACTAATAAAAAGTTTGTTTTTAAAGGTGTAAAAACTTTAGGACTTATTACTGTATTGTATGTAAAAAGCACATCTTTTGCAGTAAATTTCTTGCCATCATGCCAAAGAACATCTTCCCGTAGAGTAAATTGAAGTTTTGTATTTGTTAAAAATTTGTAATCTTTTGCTAATTCTGGTTTAATTTTTCCATCTTTATCGTATGTTAATAAACCATTAAAAAGCCAACCTGATACACTGCTACTAGCAGAATCTGCTGGAAGAATAGGATTTAATTTACTTGGACTTGAACTCATCGAAAGTTCTAATGTACTTGCATCCAAGTAAATGAAAAATGAAAAATGAAAAATGAATAATAGAAGAAATTTTTTCATAAAAGTATTGTAATATGTTTTTTTAAAAAAGTGCATAAAAAAAGAGACAACTTTCGTCGTCTCTTTGTAGAAAATAAATTTTGTAATAAAGCGTTGATTATCTTTTTGAGAACTGAGTTGATTTTCTCGCTTTTTTCTTTCCGTATTTTTTTCTTTCAACAGATCTTGCATCTCTTGTTAATAAACCATAAGGTTTTAAGATACTTCTGAATTGCTCATCAAAAGCAACTAATGCTCTAGAAATACCATGTCTAGCTGCATCAGCTTGTGCAGAGTAACCACCACCTAAAGTTTTAACTACAACATTTACTGAAGTTTCTTGTTTAGATACTTCTAATGGTTGCATAACTCTTTTTTTAACTGCTTCATGACCACCTAACCATGCGTCTAAAGATTGACCATTGATTGTAAGTTGTCCATTTCCATTTTCTAGCCATACTTTTGCTATAGCTGTTTTTCTTCTACCAGTTGCATATACTTTTGCCATTAGTCTTATCCTTTAATTTGCGCAGTGTGTGGATGCTCGCTACCTGCGTATACTTTTAATTTTTTTAACATTACTTTTCCAAGTTTAGTTTTAGGTAACATACCTCTTGTAGCTAATTTGTAAAGCTTTTCAGGATTTTTTTCTAGCATATCAGACATTTTGTGAGTTTTTGTACTACCAAAATACCCTGAGTGCGTATAATAATTTTTATCTTCTAATTTTGCACCAGTAAATTTTGCTTTTGATGCATTGATGATAATTACATTGTCTCCACAATCTACATGAGGAGTGTATGAAGGTTTATGTTTACCTCTTAATAGTGTTGCAACTTCAGTAATAATTCTACCAAAAATTTTATCTGTTGCATCTACTACTATCCAATCTCTTTCGATTTCGTTAGCTTTTGCCATTTGAGTAAATTTCATTTATTTTCTCCGATTTAATTAATGAGGTGGAATAATAGTGTAGTTATACTTAATATTAACTTAAATTAAGTAGAATTTAATTTTTTTGCTCTATATTAATGATGAACTCTGAGCCTACGTCAAGTTCACTTTTAATATCCAACTCAAAACCATGAAGTTTAAGGATAGAATGTACTATAAAAAGACCTAAACCTAAAGAATTGTTCCAGCCATTTCTAGATACTCTATAAAATTTTTTATTTATTTTTTTCAAATCTTTAGGAGAGATACCAATCCCTTTATCAATTATTGATATTGAGCTTTGTGATAACTTTACTAAAATTTTATTGTCTGAGTATTTTAAAGCATTTTCAATTAGGTTTGTTACAGCCATAGCGAAAAGAGTTTCATCAACATTGATTTTAAAATCCTCTCCTTCTATTTGTATATCTCTATCAGTATATTTATCTTTTAGATCAGAAATAACTTGTTCACATAAGGGTTTTATTAAACACTCATGTGTCATTATTTGTTGTTTACCCTCTTCAAGTTTCAATGTTAATCTTAGTTTGTCTATTATTTGAGACATCTTATTACCATTTGAAAAAATTTTACTTAAAAACTTTTTTTTCATAGGTTCAGGTAAATCATCATCGTTTATAATAGTTTCTGTATAACCTAAAATAACTGCAATAGGATTTTTAAACTCGTGGGATATAGCTGAAATAATCTCATCTTTTTGTTTATTTGCAATTTTTAGTTTAGCAGTTTGCTTTGATCTTTGTTTATCTCTTTTTGATAGTTTTAAAGCAACTTTATTTAACAGCCTAGTGATTTTGTTAAACTCTTCTGAAAAGTCCGAATATATTTCATAATTAGGTTTTTTATCACTAAGTTTTACTAAATATTCAAGAATAGAATTAGTTTCATTTTTAATTTTAATACTTAAAAAATAAGTAAATAAAAATGCACCAATAATAAATATAGCAATAAAACCAATAATTTGATACATAAGTTTTGTAAAATTGTCTGTAATCTTATCAGTATAATCAGCAAGTCTTAAAAAGTAGATATGATCATCAATTACAATTTTTTTTGCAACATATAAAAGTTCTTGGTCTAAAGTATGTGAATATCTTATTGATTTTCCATATCCTTCGTATTTTGCATGCACTATTTCATATCTATTTGAGTGGTTCTCCATATTTTCTTTATCTTTGTCACTATCTGCAATAACCACTCCATCTTCATCAATTATAGTAATTCTTAGTCCAGTTTTACCCTTAAAAGTTTTAATAATATATTCTAAATTATCAAAAGAAGTCATAAGTATAGATATAGAATCAATATTTTGAGATAAATTTTTTTCTATTTGGTCTAGATATATATGTTTTGACCAAAAATATGTAGTGGTACTAAGTGCAATTAGAATTAGAAAAAAAATGAGTGAAAATGTTCTTAGAAAAAGTTGATGTATTTTTAACAAAATAGGTAACCTTCTCCTCTTACAGATTTTATATATTCTTTTTTATTGTCTGGATCAATTTTTGCTTTTAATCTTTTTATTGCAACATTTACTGTTTTTAATTTTTTATCATATGAGTCTTCCCATACAGCTTCAAGTAAATGTTCTCTTGTCATCAAAATATCTTTATTTTTCATAAATTCTAATAATAAATCATGCTCTAGATGGGTTAATTCAACTGCATCATCTTCTATATAGAATTTTTTATTTAGTGCTTTATATGTAATATCTCTAACTTTTAAGATATCAACTTCTTTATTTGATCTTTTTATTACAGCATTTATTCTTGCTAATAACTCTTTTATATTAAATGGTTTAGTTATATAATCATCTGCATGGGATTCAAAACCTTCTAAAATATCCTCATCTCTATCTTTAGCTGTAAGATAAATCACTGGTATATTGTATCCTTGTTCTTTTATATCATTTATAAATGATGTTCCATCAAGTCCAGGTAAATTTCTATCCATAAGTATTAAATCAATTTTTTCTTCATCAAATATTTTTTTTAATTTATCATTAGCACTTAAAAAACCAACTGTTTCATACCCCTCTTTTTGTAAGGTATATTCTAAAAGTTCTAAAATATCTTCTTCATCTTCAACAATTAAAATTAATTTATCACCCATTTTATTCTCGTTCATTATGTATTTTGTCTTTTAATTCATCTGTACTTTCTATCACTTTTTTATTCTTTCTATCATCTTCATACTCTATAACTGTATCTTTAGAGATTTTAATAATTCCTGGAGAAAATTTGATAGCAAATATTCTAAAAATGAAAAATATAAAGATTACTAACAATAAAAAAAGTATTGTAAAATAATCTTTATTTGGAAGAGATGTATTGATAATTACATCTCTAATTAAAAAGATTATAAAAATATCAATTACAAAACGAAGTCTTAACTTCTCATTTTTAATAAAGTCAGAAATCATTTTAACAACTTCCATCACAACAATAAATTCCAACATCAAAATAATAGCTTGATGGAATTTATACCCAGACATTACAACTATTAGAAATATAACACTTGCCGCTAGCACTTCATAATTTGTGCTAAAATATTTTTTTATGTTTAATATTGCTCTTTTCATGGCAGTATTATATCATAATTAAGATTGTCCTATCTCTCCACCCATCTTTGCAAAAACTAAAAGGTTTGCAATTGATGCAGCTCTATCTGCAACTTTTTCTAATCTTCTTAAAGAACTCATTATCTCAAAATAGTCTTTTGATAACTCTTGCTTTTTTGTAATTAGTTTTAAAAGGTTTTTACTTACCATTGCATATAAATCATCTGTTTTATCTTCTTCAACACAAACTTTTTGATAGTTTTGTTCCAATAAAGCTTCATCTTCTATTTTAATCATTGAAATTGCAAGGATTAAAGCTTCATTTGCTGATTTCAACAATGGTATTGTATATTCTAAAATATCTTTTTTATTTAAATCATTTGTAAAAGCTTTTTTAAATTGTTTGATAAACATTCTAGCATTTGCTGCAACTCTTATCACTTCATTAGTTATCTTTAAATAAGCAACCATTAATCTTAAATCTTTTGCTTCAGGTGAATATAAAGCAAGTGTTTTAACAATAATATTGTCAATTTCATTTGACTTATCAGATACTTTTGTTATTGATAATGATATATCTTTCATCATTGACATATCATTCTCTTTTAAAGCAGATAAAGCTATTTTATTAGTCTGAATTACATTTTGACCAATTTCATAAACTTCTTCTTTGATTTTATTTATATTTTCCTCATATGGTTTTAACATTATCCAAACCTTCCTGTAATATAATCTTCTGTTTTTTTATTTGTAGGGTTTACAAAAATAACTTCTGTTTCATCGTATTCAATTAGTTTCCCTAAGTGGAAAAATGCTGTATAATCTGCAACTCTAGCAGCCTGTTGCATATTGTGAGTAACTGTGATGATTGTATATTTCTTTTTTAATTCCAACATTAAAGCTTCTATTTTTTCTGTTGAAATTGGATCAAGTGCTGAAGTTGGTTCATCCATTAATATAACTTCAGGTCTAACAGCAATAGTTCTTGCAATACAAAGTCTTTGTTGTTGTCCACCAGAAAGTGATGTTCCAGGCTCATTTAATTTGTCTTTTACCTCTTCCCAAAGACCAGCATCAATTAACGACTTTTCAACTAATTCATTACAATCTTTCCCTTTTTTTACTTGACCATGTTTTAATGGAGCATAAGCAACATTATCATAGATTGATTTAGGGAATGGATTTGGTTGTTGAAAAACCATACCAACTCTTTTTCTAACACTTACTTCATCTACATCTTTATCATAGATATTTTTATTGTCAATAACAACTGAACCATCAATCTTAACTGAGCTAATTAAATCGTTCATTCTATTTAAACATCTTAAGAATGTTGATTTACCACAACCTGATGGTCCAATTAAAGCGGTGATTTTATTTTCATATAATGGTACAGTAATATTATGTAAGGCATGGTGCTCTCCATACCAAAGATTTAATTCATTTACATCAACTTTAATACTATTTTTATCTGACATTCGGTTTCCTTTTACCATTTTACTTCATATTTTTTTCTAAGATATATTGCTAAAGCATTTAGTGAAATTAATACTGTTAAAAGTACCATAATTCCTGCTGCTGTTTTCTCTATATACATTCTTTCTGGCATACCTGCCCAAGTAAATAATTGTGCGGGCATAACAGTAGCTGCATGAAATACAGAGTCTGGAGAATCAGGTATAAATGCAATCATCCCTATAATAATTAATGGTGCTGTTTCTCCCATTGCTTGTGCAAGTCCAATAATAGAACCAGTTAATATTCCTGGAAAAGCAAGAGGCAATACATGGTCTTTTGTAACTTCAATTTTAGTTAATCCTAAACCATATCCAGCTTGTCTAATTGAATCAGGAACTGCTCTTAGGGCTGCCCTTGAACTTACTATAATAATTGGTAAAGTCATAAGTGCTAAAGTTAAACCCCCAACAAGAGGTGAACTTCTTGGCAATCCAAAAAGATTAATAAATATAGCTAACCCTAATAAACCAAATAGAATAGATGGTATTGCTGCTAAGTTATTAATATTTACTTCAATTGTTTGCGTAAACTTATTATCATCTGCAAACTCTTCAAGATAAATTGCTGTCATAACCCCAATAGGAAAAGCAAATAACATTGTAATAATCAAAGTAAAAATTGAACCTATTACTGCTGAATTTAAACCTGCAAATTCAGGAATTTTTGAATCTCCATTTGTAAAAAATATTTTATTGAATCTGAGTTCAATTTCATTGTTAGCTTTCATTTCATCTATTAAAGCTCTATCTTTATTTTTTAATCTATAATAGTGACCTTTTAGATATTGATCAACTTGGTCATCAGATAAAGCCCATTTGTAAACTGTTTTACCCATCAATGATGGATCTTCTTTTACATGCTTAGGAAGTTCTCTTAACCATGCTCTTGATACAACTCTTAGATATTTTCTATCAACTGCACTTCTTGTATTTTTGATAGTTTGTTCATTATATGTTACAGGAATATGTAAATATGCTTGTTCAAAAGCAGGTGATCCTTTTGAAATAATATCGTACAAAAAGAATGCCAAAAATGCTATTGAAAAGATTAATGAAGCTAAAGTAAACTTTTTAAATCTTTTAGAACTTCTATGTCTACTTTTTAAAGTTGGATCATAAAATGGATTGTTTTCTAGATTTTTATTTTTTCTTTTAATCATAATGTATTCACTTTATATTTTTCTTTAAATTTTCTAATCATCATCAATGAAATAATGTTAAGAATTAGAGTAACCACAAATAAAGTTAAACCCAATGCAAATGCAACTAATGTTTCAGGAGAGTTAAAAGCTTGATCTCCAACTAAAGCATCAACAATTCTTACTGTAACTGTAGTCATATCTTCTAATGGGTTAAATGATAGGTTAGGTCTAAGTCCTGCTGCCATAACTACAATCATCGTTTCACCTACTGCTTTAGAAAAACCAAGTAGCGTAGCTGAAATAATACCTGGTAAAGCAGATGGTAGAACTATATTTTTTATTGTTTCCCCTTGTGTCATACCAAGACCTAAAGAGGCTTTTCTTTGAGAATCTGGCACAGCTTTAATTACATCATCACTTAAAGATGAAATTACAGGTATAATCATAATCCCCATTACAACACCAGATGCTAAAGCTGAGTTAAAAGTAGCTTCAAGTCCAAAGAAGTCAGCAATTTTAACTACTAAAGGAGCAACTGTAATTGCAGCAAAGAAACCATATACAACAGTTGGAATACCTGCAAGTATTTCTAAGATAGGTTTTAGATAATCTCTTGTTTTGTGACTTGCATATTCACTCATGTAAATTGCACTTCCAAGACCAACGGGTACTGCAACTAGCATTGCAATTAATGTAATCATGAATGTACCTGCAAAAATCGGTACAGCTCCAAATTGACTACCCACTTGACCTGGAGACCAGATTGTTCCAGTTAAGAAGTACCAAAAACTTCTTAATTCAAAAAAGGCTATTGCTTCAAAAAGAATTGAAAACAATATTCCAAATGTAGTCAAGATAGAGATAGTTGAAGCCATAATTAACATTGATTTTATCAATTTTTCTTTTATTATTGTAGATTTGTTTTTAGATTCAAATGAATGCAAAATTATACCTTTGACTAAATTTTATGAAATTTTATTTTAATCTGATTACAATATGGTTACAAAATAATTGTAGCACCCAAGGGGTGGTTATTTAGTTTAGATGCTTTTTTGATATCCCCTAGTTTAGAATTGAAACCATCTAATGTACTATTGGATGTTAATTGAATAATTGCACAACTAACAGAAAGTAATTTAAATTTTCTTGTAGTACCAAATCTATCTTTACCTATCATATAATTGTTTTTTATATCCTCTTCGTTATATAGACTAGTTGCATCATTTTTAAATTCATCTTGCATTGATTTTATTAAATTAAAAATTTCAATATAATCTTTTTTTACAAAAATGGCTACAAAATCATCTCCACCAATGTGGGCTATAAATCCATCTTTTGATATCCTTTTTTGCATAATTTGTGCAAACATTAATATTGCACGGTCACCTTGTCTAAAACCATATTGGTCATTAAAGGGTTTAAAATCATTAAAGTCAAAATAAACAATTTGTGATTCAATTTTACTTTCAAAAATATTATCAATAAATTTTTCGAGTTGATTATTACCAGGAAGTTTTGTAAGTGGATTTTTATTTTCTGCAATCTCTAAATTTCTTTTGTATGAAAGAGATAAGAGATTATTCAAGTTGATAAAACCATAATATTTATCATGTTTTGTTACAAATATTCCTTTTGAGTCACTTTGCATACTAAATAGTTCTAAAGCTTTATCTATTCCCCAGGTGATATCTATTTGAATTACTGGTTCTATAAAGGTTCTAAGTTTTGACTTATATGAACTATTTTGTGCTAGTGATAATCCATATTGAGAATAAGATATCCCTTTGATATCAACTTCATAAATAGCACCCAAGATTTTTTTATTGTTGTCAATTATTGGTACAAAAGTGTTATATCTATTTTTTTTAAAATATACAAAAAGATCATGTAAAGTTGTATTTATATTTAAAGGTTCAACCTTGTCAATATATGCTTTATCGATTAGGTTGTTATATAAACCTCTTTTATCAGATTTCGCTAAATCTTTTATATGCGAGTATCTTTTCTCTATTTTATTTATGTCTGTAGTTGGTTCACAAGTTAAGTAACCTTGAATATAATCAAATTTCAACTCTTTACATACATAATATTCTTCAACAGTTTCTATACCTAAAGCAATTACTTTTTTATTCATTGTATGTGCTAAATTTACTATTGTGGAACAAAAAATTCTTTTTTTTGGATTTGATTTTATATCATGTATAAAATATCTATCTATTTTTACATAATCTACTTGAGATACATAGATTAAAGACAAATCCGTAGTCTGACTACCAAAATTATCAATAGATAGATTAAAATCATTTTCTTTAAATGTAGGTATTAAAAAATTTGATAAACTTTGATCTGAATTGGTATCTTGTTTCGTAACTTCCATATAGATAGTAGAGGGTTTAATTGATAGGATATTTGTAATATTATTATAATTTTCAATACCAAAATTTTCTTCGTTAATTATTCTATTATCTAGATTGTAAAATAGTTTTAAGCTTTCAATTTGGATTAATTTAAATTTTTTTAGTGCTTTGTGAAATAATACTAAATCAATATCAGAAATCTTTTTCTGTTTAAAATATGAATCAAACATTGACAAAATAGTATTAAATCCTAGCACTTCGTTATTTCTTAAAAGTGCTTCTACTGCGAATGTTTTTCCAGTATAGATATTTACTATTGGTTGGAAGGCAAAGTCAATTTTGTCAACTTCAAGTTTTGTTGACATTTTGTAGATCCTCTTTTGTAGATTTGTCTATGGCTTTTTATCTCTCATGTTCGCTCTGACAGATAAAAAGCCATAGATAAATCTACTTATTGAAGAGGTTGTTATAACCCCTTCATAAGTATAATTATTTGTGTTTTAAATCATCTTTTGAAAGTTTTTTAGCACTCATTACTGATTTTCTAATAGCTGTTCTATCTGCATCTGGTAATGGAATTAAACCAATTTCAGAAAGAATACCATTTTTACCAATCATATTTTCAGACATGAACATTTCAACATATTTGTCCATTGCTGGTACATCTTTTTTATGTGAATTTTTAACATAGAAGAATAATGATCTAGATACTGGGTATTTAGCTGATGAAATATTTTCTGGAGTTGGAGCAATACCATTGATAGTAGCACCACTTAATTTATCTTCATTTTCTTCTAAGAATGAAAATCCAAAAATACCAAATGCATTTTTATTTTTAGTTAATTTTTGAACGATAATATTATCATTTTCTCCTGATGGTACATAAACACCGTCAGTTCTGATTATAGAGTATTTTTTATATTTTTTGTTAGCTTTTTTATCAGCTTTATAAAGATCAGTGTATACTGCCATTTTTTTGAATGTGTGTTGCATTACTAGTTCTTCGAAAGCATCTCTTGTTCCAGAAGATTTTGGAGGACCATATACAATAATTTCTCTATTTGGTAATGAAGCATCAATATCTGACCATTTTTTGTATGGGTTTTTGATTAATGATTTACCATCTTTAGAAGGAACTTCTTCTGCAACTGCTAATGCTAAGTGCTCTCTTGAAATATTAAATGAACCATTTGATTTATCTTGTGCAAATGCAATACCATCATATCCAATTACAGATTCAGTAATATCAGTTACACCATTTTTTTCACATAAATCAAACTCTTTAGTTTTCATTCTTCTTGATGCATTTGTAATATCTGGAGTATTTAAATCATTTCCTGCACAGAAAAGTTTCATACCACCACCTGAACCAGTAGATTCAACAACAGGAGTTGGGAATTTTGTTGTAGCACCTAATTCTTCAGCTACTGCAGAAGAGAATGGATAAACAGTAGAAGAACCAACGATTTTAATTTGGTCTCTAGCACTTAATGATACAGTAAGTGCAGCAGTTGCTAATAAAGCAATTGTTGTTTTTTTTAATGTCATATGTACACCTTTAAATAAGTTTTGATGTGAAAGTATATAAAGATATGATTACAATTTGGTTACTTATTTTAGGGTAAGTGGTTATAAATATTGTGTTTTAAAAAGTAGAAGCTAGAACGGTTATAGTCCGTTAGCTTCTATAAGTCTTGCTTGATAGTCTGCGATAAGTGGATCGATAATTTCATCAAAAACTCCATCATTCATCACATTTTCTAATCTATACAAAGTAAGGTTAATTCTATGGTCTGTTATTCTATTTTGTGGATAATTATATGTTCTAATTCTTCCACTTCTATCTCCTGTACCAACTTGCTCTTTTCTATTGGCACCTTCTGCTTGCATTTTTTCTTGCATTTGTAAGTCATAAAGCCTAGCTTTTAATACTTTCATGGCTTTATCTTTGTTTTTATGTTGAGATTTTTGGTCTTGATTTGTTACTACTATTCCACTTGGTATGTGTGTAATTCTAACAGCAGAGTCAGTTGTATTAACTGATTGCCCTCCACAACCACTTGATCTCATAACATCAATTTTTAAATCATTTGGATTTATGTTGATTTCTACATCATCAACTTCTGGCATAACAGCTACTGTAATTGCTGATGTATGAACTCTCCCTTGTGATTCAGTTGCAGGTACTCTTTGTACTCTATGGGTACCACCTTCAAATTTTAATTTTGAATATACATGGTCACCTTTAAATAAAGCTACAATCTCTTTAAATCCACCAGCTTCACTTTCACTTTGATTCATAATCTCAACTTTCCAACCACTAACTTCCGCATATCTTAAATATGCTCTAAATAAGTCACCAACAAATATTGCAGCTTCATCTCCACCAGTACCAGCTCTAAGCTCCAAATAGATATTTTTTGCATCATTTGGATCTTTAGGAATCATTAGAAATTTAATATCCTCTTCTAACTGAGGTTTTAAACTATCTAATTCTTTTAGTTCCTCTTTAGCAAGTTCACCTAATTCGTTATCATCAAGCATAAGTTTATTTTCTTCTATATCATTTAGAACTTTTATATACTCTTTTGCTTTAGTAACAATAGGTTCAATACTTGATTGTTCTTTCGATAGGTCAGTCATCTTCTTAATGTTAGAAGTGATATCAGGAGAAATCAATAAATTATTAATCTCCTCATACCTATCTATAAATGGTTGTAGTTTTTCTTGTAGCATAATTGTTTATATTTATAAAATTTTATATTAAAACTGAAAAAATAATTATAAAGCGTTAATTTTAACTTGTAATCTACTAACTTTTCTCGCTGCATTCCCTTTTTTAAGGATTCCTTTAGAAACACAGTGGTGAATATATTTGTTAGCAGTTTTCATAGCTTCGCTTGCTTTATCTTTATCAGCAGCATCTATAGCAGCTAATACATCCTTAGTTACATTTTTAATTCTTGTTTTATAGAATCTGTTTCTCTCAGTTCTAACTTTTGTTTGTTTTGCTCTTTTTTCAGCAGATTTATGATTTGCCATTCTTTTTAACCTCTTTGTAAAAAATTTAAGGATAGAATAGTATCTAAATAACTTTAAAGTAAGTTTAAAATAAGTTTAATTTAATGTAAAATTTAGTTTTCTTTATTAAAAGGATTTTTATGAAATTGTTTGGTACTGATGGTGTTAGAGGGCTAGCAGGGGATTTCCTTGATGCAGTTACCGTACTTAGATTAGCAAAAGCTGCAGGAATATATTTTAAAAAATTTTCTACAACTAAGAAAATTTTAGTAGGAAAAGATACAAGAAGAAGTGGTTATATGATAGAAAATGCATTGGTAAGTGGATTAACATCAGTTGGATATGATGTAATTCAAATAGGTCCAATGCCAACTCCAGCGATTGCATATTTAACAGAATCTATGAGATGTGATGCTGGTATTATGATAAGTGCATCTCATAATCCATATGAAGATAATGGGATTAAATTTTTTGATAGCCATGGTGATAAGTTAAATTCAAAGTGTGAAGAAGAGATAGAGAAAATATTTAATAATGAAGAGATATTAAAAGATGGTTCAGCTATTGGAAAAGATATTGGCTCTTCTAAAAGAATAGATGATGTTATAGGTCGATATATAGTTTCTATTAAAAGTACATTTCCAAAAGATTTAACATTGCAAAATCTAAGAATAGTATTAGATTGTGCAAATGGTGCTGCATATAAAGTTGCTCCAACAATTTTAGATGAACTTGGTGCAGATATAGTAGTAATAAATAATAAGCCTAATGGATTCAATATAAATGAAGAGTGTGGAGCACTTCATCCAAAACAAGTGGGAAAAATTGTAAAAGAGTATAGAGCTGATATAGGTATAGCATTAGATGGCGATGCCGATAGATTAGTTGTTATTGATGAAAAAGGAAATGTAGTTGATGGGGACAAGTTACTTGGTGCATTATGTACATTTTTGAAAAATGAAGGTTCATTAAAAGGTGATAGTTGTGTTGCTACAGTTATGAGTAACAAAGCTTTAGAAGATTATTTAAACTCTAATGGAATAAAACTAATAAGATCTTTGGTTGGAGATAAAAATGTATTAGAGGAGATGAAAAAGAATAATATCAATTTTGGTGGAGAACAAAGTGGGCATATTATCTTTTCTGATGTTGCAAAAACAGGTGATGGTTTAGCATCTGCTTTACAAGTTTTAGCCCTTGTGTTAAGAAGTGGTAAAAAAGCAAGTGAGGTTTTAAATCCATTTAGTTTATATCCTCAAATTTTAATAAACCTAAATGTTAGTGAGAAAAAACCTATTGAAAGTATAGAAGGGCTTGAAGAGCTACTTGATAAATTTAGAAAAAAAGGTATTAGAGATTTGATTAGATACTCAGGTACTGAAAATAAAATTAGACTACTTTTAGAAGGAAAAGATAAAAAAGAGGTTGAAAAATCTATGAATGAATTAGTCTCTTTTATAAAAAGTGCTTTATGAGTAAGATTAAAATTAGTTTCTTAATATTTATAATAATATTTTTAGTTGATCAAGCAGTAAAGTTTGGTTTTGCAAACTATGATTGGAATGTTAATGGACCAGTGATGTCTTTATATTTAGTTTATAATAAGGGTGTTGCTTTCTCAATGTTCTCTTTTTTACAAGAATATTTGAAATATATACAGCTTTTATTAGTAGTTGCCGTATTGGTCTATTTATATAAAAATCCTCAGATTTTTAAACAATATTATATAGCAATTCCTCTAGTTTTTGCAGGTGGACTATCTAACATCTTAGATAGATTTACCTATGGGGGAGTTGTAGATTATTTTTATTGGCATTATGGATTTGAGTTTGCAATTTTTAATTTTGCTGATGTGATTATTGATTTGGGTGTTGTATTAATATTGTATAAACAATATCAAATATACAAAGAAGAGAAAAAAGAAAAAGAATTAAACTCTTAATTTTTTGGGACTTAAAAAAAATTTGGATATAATCCAGAAAAAAATTTTATAAGGAGGGGGTTTTAATTATAAAATTATAATTATTACCAACTAAAATAATGGGTCAAACAATTACAGAAAAAATATTTAGTGAACATGTAGGACATAAAGTTTATGCTGGAGAGATTGTAAGAAGTCCAATTGATATGGTTATTGGAAATGATATTACAACTCCTATTTCTATTAGAGCATTTGAAGAGGGTGGTTTTGAAAAACTTGCTAATCCAGATGGATTTGCAATTGTACTAGACCACTTTATCCCTGCAAAAGATATTGCAAGTGCAAATCAAGCAAAAATCTCAAGAGATTTTGCTATGAAACACAACCTTAAATACTTTTTTGATGAAAAAGATATGGGGATTGAGCATGCACTTTTACCAGAAAAAGGTCTAGTATTACCTGGGGATGTTATTATTGGAGCTGATTCACATACATGTACACATGGTGCTTTAGGAGCATTTTCTACTGGTATGGGAAGTACAGATATCTCTTTTGGTATGATTACTGGAGGAAACTGGTTTAAAGTTCCAGAATCAATTAAAGTGATTTTTAAAGGTAAACCAGCACCATTTGTAACTGGAAAAGATTTGATTTTAGAGATTATTAGAATTTTAGGTGTTGATGGAGCTTTATATAAAACTTTAGAGTTTACAGGTGATACAATTGCTCATTTAACTATGGATGATAGATTCTCTTTATGTAATATGGCGATTGAAGCAGGTGCAAAAAACGGTATTGTTGCATATGATGACGTTACAAAAGAGTTTTTAGATAGTAGAGATTCTTTAAGAGCTGAACCAAAAATTCATTATAGTGATGAAGATGCAAACTATTGCCAAGTAATAGAGATAGATGTGGATAAATTAGAACCTGTTATTGCATATCCATTTTTACCATCAAATGGACACTCTGTATCTCAAGCTGTAACTGATAATATTAGAGTTGACCAAGTATTTATTGGAAGCTGTACAAATGGTAGATTAAGTGATTTTAAAATTGCTGCAGAGATCTTAAAAGATAAAAAAGTTGCACGTCATGTAAGATTAATCTTAACTCCAGGTACTCAAAAAATCTTAAGGGATGCTACAAAATTAGGATATATTGATACATTGGTTGATGCCGGAGCTGTTGTATCAAATCCAACATGTGGAGCATGCTTAGGTGGTTATATGGGGATTTTAGGAGACAATGAGGTTTGTATCTCAACTACAAATAGAAACTTTGTAGGTAGAATGGGATCAAGAAGTTCAAAAATTTATTTAGCAAATAGTGCTGTTGCAGCAGCAAGTGCTATCTCTGGATATATAACAGATCCTAGAAGCTTATAATGGATACTCAACTCCCCTTTGATAATATACCTTGTGTAATATTATCCGGGGGTAAAAGCTCAAGAATGGGAGAGGATAAGTCTCTTCTCCCTTTTGGAAAAACAAACTCTTTAATACAGTTTCAATATGAAAGATTAAAACCTTATTTTAAAAATATTTACATCTCTTCAAAAACAGATAAATTTGATTTTATAAAAGATAAATCTTCAATTATTTATGATAGAAGTGAAGTTTACTCTCCCATTGTAGCTTTAAAAGCAATCTTAGAACAGCTACCTTATCAAAAAGTGTTTATTATAACAGTAGATATACCTTTTGTAAAAATAGAAACAATTACAAAATTGATAAAAGAATCAAAAAATTTTGATATTACTGTTGCGAGAACTTTAAGAACTCATAATCTATGTGGGGTGTATGATAAGTCTATCTTATTATACTTAGAACAAATGATAAAAGATGATTTTCATAAAGTTGGATATCTAATAAATAAACTTAATTCACACTTGGTCCGATTCCACGATGATATGGAATTTCTGAACTTAAATAAAAAAGAAGAATATCAATTAGCACAAAACATTATAAGTACTATTTATAATTAATATTAATTAATTAAGAAATTTTTAAGTCTTGTCTTATCTCTTTTTTGCTATGCTAGCGCAAAGCAAAGAAGGGGAAGAAGTTTATAATGAAAAATGACGAGATAAAAAAAGCATTAGATATCATAAACCAAGAGTTGAAAGAGAAAGGGATATCTAGAAGGGATGCTCTTAAAATAGCTGGGATAGGTTCTGCATCATTTTTAATGGGTAATGCAACTGAAGCTGAGGCTGAAACTACTCCAGTAAGTGATTCAAAAGCAAAAATAGTTATTGTTGGTGGTGGTCTGGCAGGTATGGCAACTGCTGCTAGATTATCAAATAGTTTGTCTAATCCAGATATAACTGTAATAGAGCCTAATCCTATTTCAGTATCATATCAACCAGGTCAGACACTAGTTGCAAGTGGTATTTGGGAAAAATCAGATATTGTTTATAATACAAAAGATTTTATTCCAGATGGCGTTAAGATGATAAAAGATAAGGTATCAGAATTTAATCCAGAATCAAATCAAATTTTATTAGAAGGTGGAGATACAATCTCTTATGACTTTTTAGTAGTTGCTACAGGATTAGTTTTAGATTATGGACAAATCAAAGGACTTGAAGGAGTTGGATATTCAGCAGAAGCCAATCCTGAAGTATCTAAGAAAATAGGTAAAAATGGAGTACATTCAATCTATTATGCCGATGGTGCTGTTAATACTTGGAAAGGTATGCAAGAACTGATTTCTGAAGCTAAAAGTGGTAAAAAATTAAAAGCACTTTATACTCACCCAAATACTGCAATCAAATGTGGTGGAGCTCCAAAAAAAATCATGTATCTTACTAATGCAAGATTAGTAGAAGCTGGAGTAAGAGACAATGTTGAGATGACTTTCTATCCAAATGGTTCAAAAATGTTTGGTGTTCCTGAATATCATGATGCAATTGTAAAACAGTTTGAAGCAAGAAATATGAAATGGGAATATAAAAATAACTTAATAGGAATAGATACAGATAAAAAAATCGCAACCTTTGAAAAAAGATGGTTCGAAAAAGGTCCTTGGGATGAGGATTTAGAAGAGTATACTTTGGTTCCTATGAGTAAAACAGTAGATAGAGAATATGATTTTATTCATGTTACACCTCCAATGAGAGCACCTGATGCAGTTAAAAATTCAAGTTTAGCTTGGCAAAAAGGTAGTGCATCAAAAGGTGGATGGATAGAGTTAGATAAAGAGACACTTCAACATACAAGATATCCAAATATATTTGGATTAGGGGATGTTGCTGGTATACCTATGGGTAAAACAGGTGGAAGTGCAAGAAAACAATATAAAGTATTAGTTGAAAACCTTATCTCTGCAATGGAAGGTAAAAGTTTAACTGCTAAATATGCAGGATATACAGTATGTCCACTTATTACAGATATTGGAAAAGTTATGTTAGCAGAGTTTAACTGGACTAAAAAACCAACTCCATCATTTCCTTTAGATCCAACTAAAGAGAGATATATCTGGTGGTTATTAAAAGTTTATCTTCTTAAACCAATGACAGTTTATGGGATGCTTTCAGGTAGAGCATAGTTTGAAAATGAGATTTATAAGTAGTATTGTTTTACTAACATTTATATTTGTAAGTGTTTTAGGTGCAAATGATTTAGCCTTGAAAGATGTGAAAAAAATTGCGGCGAAAGCTACAAAAGAGTTTGAATCTACATTGAAAAAAGAGCTAAAAGATGCAAAAAGATTAGGTGGAACAAAGGCAATGACTAGTTATTGTATTGATGAGTCTAAAAAAGTTTTAGAAGAGCTAAATAAAAAATATGCTCCTAAGGTTTTTATAAAAAGGGTGAGTCTTAATAATAGAAATAAAAATGCCAAACCACAAGATGATGAGCTTAATATTTTAAAAGCTTTTGATTTAATAGAAAAATCTGATGCATACGAACCAGAACAGATAGTACAAATTGTAAAGGAGGGTGTATATAAAGTATATACCCCTATACAGATGAAAAGTAGAGACTGCAAAAAATGTCATGGTTTAGAAAAAAAAGTTGATAAAGAGTCAAAAAAAAGATTCTCAGAAGTTTATAAAAACGATAGAGGGTATGGCTATAAAAGTGGAGAAGTTAGAGGTGCAGTTGTTGTAACTATCTCTAACAAAAAATGAGAAAAGGAATTAAAATGCAAGCTAAGAAAGCAATTTTATTAGGTTTTCTGGTATCTATTTTTGCAGTTGGAGCTAATGCGATAGATAATGGTTATACTAATGCTGAAATATACTCAAAAATGTGTTCAAAATGTCATGGAGAAACTGCAGAGGGGAATCCAGCAAAAAAAGGACCTGCACTCAATAATCAAACTGCACATGAACTTGAAATCAGTTTGTATGATTTAAAAAGTGGAGGATTAAATCAATCTTCTGGAACTGAGCATGAAGTTATGGAACATAACATGAAGAAGATTATTGAAAAGGGTATGAATTATGAACCTAAATCAATGGCAAACTTTATTTTTACAACATATAATCCAGAAGCAAAATATTATAAAGATATTAATGAAAAAAAAGATTATAGTGTATCTGAAATATATGCAAAAATGTGTTCAAAATGTCATGGGATAAATGGTGAAGGGAATCCTAAAAAGAAAGGACCTGCACTAAATGATAAAACTGCACATGAAATTGAAGTTGAGTTAATCGATATAAGAGATGGGGGATTAAATCAATCTTCTGGAACAGAACATGAAATTATGGAACATAACCAAGATAAGATAGAAGAAAAAGGGATGAAATATGACCCTAAAGAGATGGCAAAATATATAGAGACTTATCT
Source organism: Halarcobacter sp. (assembly GCA_050296315.1). GTDB lineage: Bacteria > Campylobacterota > Campylobacteria > Campylobacterales > Arcobacteraceae > Halarcobacter. The sequence goes on along the minus strand of JBNKRE010000002.1, from coordinate 9,277 downwards.
TTATAAAAATTAAAAATATTATAGGGTAAAGAATAAGTCTTTACCTTGTAAGTTGGGAAATATATTGTTTAAAATAAAAAAAGAGTTATTGATTTTTTTTATACTTTTTATTGTAACTTCTATTCTAATGCACTACTCTGCATGGCTTAGTTATCCTATAGAACATATTAAGGGATTATTCTCACAATCATTACCGTATCATCCCATTTTGTATGTTTTTGTAATCTATTTAATAATATTGATTTTTAGGGTTTTATTTCATTTTATTAAAAAGGTATTTAGCAAAAAATAATTTTTTTAAAATATTTAATTATAAATGAATATTCATTTGTTAGGAAAATATGAATAACTATAAATACAAAACTTATGTATGGTCTTTTTTAGGTAGATTAAGTCACTGGATGTTAGTGGGGTCTTTTTTTGCATGTTATATAAGCTCTTTTTATGAAAATTTACTTACATTGCATATCTCAATAGGAATTATTGTATTTGGTATGTTATTGATGAAAATAGTTTGGGGCGTAATAGGACCTAAATATGCTAGGTGGAGTGATTTTGATTTTAAAATAAAACATTTAAAATACTATTTTATTGAAAAGATTAAATATAGATATAGAGATATACCTGCTGGACATAATCCTGCCTCATCTTGGTTTGCCTTTTTAGTAACTTGGTTTGGAATTTTTTGTTGTCTAAGTGGCTTTATACTTTATGGAGTGCAAGAGGGTAATGGTTTATTTTCATTTTTAAATGCATCTTTTATATCAAAAGTTGATATTATAAATAATATACATTATATATTAGTTTATATCTTATTGTTTATGATTACAGCTCATATTACCGGGGTATTAATAGAACAATTTTATCATAAGACAAATATGGTTATGGCGATGGTTAGTGGATTTAAAAAGGCTAAAGGTGAGGATATCTCAACAACTTTTAGAATGAAATTTTTAGGTTCCTTATATATTGTTGTTGTGATAGCTATTGCATATTATTCATATTGTTCAACAAATAATGTTTTTACTAAATCTATTTATGATAAAATAAACTATAAAGCGGAAAACTATAATTTTTATTTTGAGTGTTCCAATTGTCATAATCTAATACCACCTTTTTTATTACCAAAAGAATCTTGGGTACAATTAATGAAAGATCAACACAATCATTATAATGAAGATTTAGAATTAGATGCACTTTTAGCAAGAGATATAGAAAAATATATTGTAGCAAACTCATCTGAGAAATCCACAAGAGAGTCATCATATTATTTAACAAAAGAGATAAAAAAATCAAAAGCTTATACCATAACAAAAACAAATTATTGGAAAAAAATACATTCAAAGATACCTAAAGAGGTTTTTAATAGTGATTTGGTTGAAACAAAAGTAAACTGTGTTGCTTGCCATAAAGATTTTGAAGCAGGTTTACTCTCTGATATCAATATAAAATATCCTTTTAAATAGATTACAAAATAATTACAAATTCTTATAATTGATAGTAAAAGATATTAATATCAATAAAATCATGAATAATTATTCATAGATAAGTTTTGTTTATCATATAAGATGCTAAAATTATAATATTAATATATAATAGTAAGAGTATATTAATATACGAAGGAGCTAAAATGGAAGTTGAAATTTCAAGAAGAAAATTTTTACAAGGTACTGTTGCTTTATCAGTTATAGCAGCATCAACTTCTGCACTATCTAATAGTAAATCGAAGGATGATAAAAAAATATTTGGTACAACTAAAACATCAAATAATAAAAATGAAATAAAAATAGTTCCAACTCTATGTGAGATGTGTGTTAATAAATGTGCAGCATATGCAAGGGTTGAAAATAATGTAGTAACTAAGTTAGATCCAAATCCTCACTTCCCAAAATCAAAGAATATGCTTTGTGCAAGGGGAAATGCAGGAATTCAGGCTTTATATGATCCAGATAGGCTTAAATATCCACTTATAAGAGTAGGGAAAAGGGGTGATGGTAAATATAAAAGAGTAACTTGGGATGAAGCTTATACATATATAACTGAAAAAATGACAAAGATTTTGGATGAAGAGAAAGATAATAGATCTTGTATAGGGTACTGTGCAGGTGAAGGGATGGCTGAGCATACATATAAAACATTTATGCAAGATAAGTTTGGTTCATCTAATTTTATAAACCATTCATCAATTTGTTTACAAACAACAGTTTCAGGATATGCCCTTACCATTGGTGGGTATGGGCAAGCAGATTTAGAAAATGCAGATTATATTATAATGGCTGGTGCAAATAGAGCAGAAGCTATTGTAACTCCTGATACTATGGATTTGTTTAAAAGAACAAAAAGAAGAGGTGCAAAGTTAGTCGTAGTAGATCCAAGATTTACAAATACTGCTGCTCATAGTGATGAGTGGTTACCAATAGAAGTGGGTACTGACTTAGCTTTGGTTTTAGCCATGACACATGTTGTATTAACAGAAGAGTTATATAATAAAAAGTTTGTAGATTTGAACTTTAATGGTTTTGAAGAGTATAAAGAACATATTTTAAGTAGTGGATATACCCCAGAATGGGCAGAAAAAATTACAGGGATAAAAGTTGCAAAGATAAAAAAAGTTGCAAGGGATTTTATGCACTATGCACCTAAAGCTATCTATTATCAAGGAAGACGAACAGCTTGGAGTAAACAAGATTTTCAACTAAGACGTGCCCAAGCTATATTTACAGCACTTGGTGGAGGAATAGACAAAGAGGGTGGTATTGTTTTTGGAAAAGTATTACCTTTAGGTTCTCACACAGTAAATGCTCCTTTATATGCAAATGCCCAAGCTAGAATAGAAAAAGATTCGGCAGCAATTATAGGTGGAAGTGGTTCTTGGATAGCTTGGAGAAATAAAATTATAGAAGGGGGTTCTTCTTATCCTATTAGAGGTATGTTTGTTTATAAACAAAATCCAATGTTAAGTATTCCAAATATTAAAAAAACAAGACAAATGTTTGAAAAAATGGATTTAGTAGTTGTGATTGATACTATGCCAAGTGATACTGCTATGATGGCAGATGTTATCTTGCCTGAGTGTACTTATTTAGAAAGGGAAGACCCAATCAAATCATTTGGTGGGGCACAACCTTCTATTGCACTAAGACAAAGAGCAGTTAAACCAATGTATGAAACAAAACCAGTAATTGAAATCATGTATGGCTTAGGTAAAAAAATGTCAAAACCTTTATGGGAAATTACTAAAAAATATGATGAAGATGTACAAGATGAAATTGATGGTAAAACTGAAGCTGAGATTGAAACATATTATAAAAAGAACGGCTTTGATTTAAGTGATGCATATGGATCTAGTCAAGAAGAGATAAATAAACATATGGTTGAAAAAGTTTATGGAAAAGAGGCTTGGGAGACACTTAGAGAAAAAGGTGTTTATTATCTAAATATGGATAAATACTTCAAAAAAATATCTGCTAATGAGTATGAATGGTATCCAAAAGCTAGAAGATTTTATTCAGTTGTAAAAGGGGAATTTAAATCTGATGTTTTCCATGATACCTGTGTAAATGAAAAAGAGATTGCAGTTCTTAAAAAACAATTTAAAACTCCTTCTGGAAAAGTTGAGTGTGTATTGGAAAACCTTACTAGTAAAGGTGTTGATTCGATGCCAAAATGGAGAGATGAATTATATACACCAACACCAAATGGAAAATTTAAATTCATAACAGGACGTCATGGTCAATTTACTCAAAATGCTACTTCTAATAACGCAATGTTATTGGATTTGATGCCTGAGAATTATTTATGGATTAATAAAAGAGTTGCAAAGGAAAAAGGTATAGAGTTTGGAGATACTGTTGAGGTTGAAAGTGGAGTAGGTAAAATTCAAATAAAAGCATATCCTACTGAAAAAATAGGTTCAAATACACTGTTTTTTATCCATGGCTTTGGCTCAACTTCCGATAACTTAACTTTAGGTGTGGGCAATGGAGCAGCTGATAATATGATTATTGATGATGTAATTGAACCAGTATTTGGAAGTGCTGCGATGCACGAAACAATTGTTGATGTAAGGAAGGTGTAAGATGGCTAGATACGCGATGGTACTAGATTATAAAAATTGTATTAACTGTAAAGCTTGTGAAACAGCTTGCAAAGAAGAAAATGGAATTTTATTGGGTGCCGAAAATCATAGAATATGGGTTGGAACAAAGGAGATAGAAGGGGAGTTTCCACTTTTACATATTGCTTCAAATAATTTTGAACCAAGCCAATGTCAACAATGTGCAAATGCACCTTGTCAAGAAGTTTGCCCTACCAATGCAACTTATTATGATGAGAATTCAGTGGTAAGAGTAGATCCTGAAAAATGTATTTTATGTTCATATTGTATGACAGCATGTCCTTACGATGCAAGATATGTAGATGACAGAACAAATACTATAGATAAGTGTAACTTTTGTGCAGATACAAGAATAGCTAGGGGTGAGACAACAACAGCTTGTCAAGCAACTTGTCCAACAAAGGTTAGAATTTTTGGAGATTTGGATGATCCAAATAGTGAGATATCAGAAGTTTTAAGAACAAGAGATCATTTTACTTTAAAATCACATTTAGGTACTGACCCTAGATTGTTTTATCTAACATAAGGAGAGATGTTATGACTTTAAGAACTATTATTCCCATAAAAGACATCTCTTTAAAAGAGTTGTTTACCTTTAAAAAGAGTTTTAGTAATGTTACAATGGCTATATTAACCCTTGCTTTAGTGGCATTATTTATATCTGGTGCAGTGATGTATTTTATTGAAGGACATCATGCTTATAATGTATCAAGAACCCACCCGTGGGGATTGATTATTGCTATGTATGTATTTTTTGTTGTTTCAAGTACAGGGCTTTGTATAATGTCATCAATTGGACATGTATTTGGTGTAAAAGAGTTTGAGATAATAGGAAAACGTGCAATCTTAGGAGCAATTATAACTATATCAACTGGGTTTATAGTAATTGCTCTTGAGATAGGGCATCCTGTTACGATGATAATATACAATATATTGACTCCTGGGTTTACTTCTGCAATTTGGTGGATGGGAACATTATATGGAGCATATTTAGGATTTATTATAATTGAATTTATATTTTTAGTTAGAGAAAACCATAAGTGGTCAAAAATATTTGGATTAGGGGGACTTTTAGTAGGACTTGCAGCCCACAGTAACCTTGGTGCAGTTTTTGGGTTTTTGATTGCACGACCTATATCAAATGGAGTTTTCTTTCCTATATATTTTATACTTTCTGCTATGATAACAGGTTCTTATTTACTATTTTTAATGTATGGTTTTAGATATAAAATGGATTTCCCAAAAGAAGTGGAAACTATGCTTGTAAAACTTGCTAAAATTTTAGGACTTTTATTAGCTATTTTAATGTTCTTTGAGATTTGGAGAATGTTTACTTCTATCTATGGCGGAATGCCAGGACGAGCTGAAGTTGCTTGGCATATTTTAGGAAGTGGTAACTTTTTGGTAGGTGAAGTTTTATTAGGTATGTTGATCCCATTTATTGTAATTTTAGTAAGTAAGGGAAAAAATATAAAAGGGATGGTTTGGGCATCTATTTTAGGTATGGTAGGTATTTTCTTTATGAGATATGATTTGGTTCATGATACTCAATTAATGCCTCTACAATTACTTAAAATAAGAGAATACCAGTTACCACCAAGTTTTATAGAATATTTTCCATCATTTGCAGAAATTGCTGTTTCAATAGGTGGTATAGGTGTATGTTTTGTAATGTATTATTTAGCTGATAAGTTATTTAATTTAGATCACAATTAAAAGGATATGTCATGAATATAAAATTAATCATTAAAAGTTTAGTAGTAGCTACACTTTTATCAACTGGTGTATATGCAAATAGTGGTGAAGTTTTAAATAAACCAAGTGCAAAAGTACAAAATATGATAGATAAGTTTAAACTACAAGTTGTAGATTACAATTATGTTAAAAATATAATTGGAAAAGGAACTAAAAAAAGTGCAAAAGCAGTTTTAATAGATGCAAGACCAAATGCAAAATTTATAAAAGGAACAATTCCAACTTCTATTAATATCCCAGATACAGACTATGCTAAATATGTGGGACAGTTAAAAGATACTCCTAAAAATAAAGAGATAATAGTATTTTGTGGAGGATGGGAGTGTGGAAAATCTCCAAAAGTTGCAAATATGTTAAAAAAAGATGGGTTTACAAATGTAAAATTATATCAAGCAGGGGATCCAGAGTGGAGCAAAAAAAGTTATATTGAGGTTGATATAGCTGTAGTAAAAGCTGCATATAAAAATAATAGTGCAGTTTTAATAGATGCAAGACCATATGCGAAATTTTTACAAGAAACAATCCCTGGAGCAATTGCAATACCTGACACACAAGTAGAGGATTTAAAAGGGAGATTTCCAGTACATCAAATGGAAAAAGTTATTATTTTTTGTGGAGGATTTGAGTGCGCTAAATCACACAAAGTAGCTAAAAAAATGGTATCAATGGGATACAAAAATGTATCTGTTTTTGCAGGGGGTGTTCCAGAGTGGAAAAAAGAAAAATTACCAACTACAAAAGCAACAGGAATGATGAAAAGTGAAAAAACTAAAAAAGCAACTATTAGTAAAAACGGTTTAAAACTTGGCGTTGATGAGGGAAGTGTAGATGGAGAATGGCTACTAAAATTCATAAAAGAGGGTAATGTACCTTCATTTATCCAAATAGTTGATGTAACAAGCCCAGAAGAGTATAAATCAGGTCATATAAAAGGTGCTATAAACATAGAAGCAGAAAAATTTAAAGCAAATGAGTTTTATGCAAAATTACCAAAAGATAAAACTATAGTGTTTAATTGTACAGCAGGTGGTAGATCAATTGATGCATGGATGAAACTAAAAAATGCAAAATATGATATTAGTGAAATCTATTACTTTGATGCAAATGTTAGTTGTAAAGGTGAGGATTGTAAGATTACTGTTAATGAGCCTTTAGAGTAGATTTAAAAAGGAGGGAGATTTAAATCTCTCCTTTTTTATCTTTAGAAAAAATAGAATTTTTAAAAAAGATAGGTATCTAATTGCAGATATGGGTTTGATGATTGCTTCTATTGCTATAGCAAATAAGCAAGAGCTTTATACTAATAATGTTAGGCATTTTGAAAGGATTAAGGAGTTGAAGGTTAAGAGTGTTTGATTAGATAAATAAAAGTGAAATATGTATTATTTTGGACCATTTAACTTTTTAAAATGGATTAATATAATACATCATTAACGTTTGAATAGAGCTAATAAGTGACCGCTAGGTAACTTATTTGCTCCTATGTTTTGTTGTACCTAATTTATGATGCCTTCTAAACATTTGGCATATTCCTCAACTGTCTTAGACTTTAGTATACATTGTTTATTTTCTTTATTCTTATCAATAGTTTTGTTAAGTTCAGAAATTATTATTTTATAATTTTTATCACTCCAAGTGAAGTTTAATTTACCGTTTGAATCTTTTGTACAAAGATTATCTGTTTGTTTTGGAATCAATTTCATTATCATTGTTTCAATAGATTTTCCTGATGGGCTTATACACTTATTCATGTTTTGAAGGCTTTTTTCACGTTCAAAGCAAGAAATAATTACTTCAGTCTGATTATTCATTATATCAATTACTTCAGGTGCCATTTGTTTATATTTTATAAACTTTTCATTACTCATAGGTTGTGCATAAAGTAACATTGTAGAGAAGATTAATAGTGTAATTTTATTCATTTAATTCTTCATATTCTATTTGAGAATTAGCTATTTTAACCACTTTGATGAATTATAACAGGCTAAATCAAGCTTAAGTTCTTTTTTTAGTGATTTATAATATTTATTACCCACACATTTTCCTATATCATCAGCTATATTAATAAACTGTTCTTGATTTATATTTCCATTGATTTTGCTTTCAAATTGTTTAAAACATGGTGTGACAGATTTTGCAACAAGTGTTTTACATTCATGAATACTTACAGAATAACATTCAATAAAGATGAGTTTTTCTTTACACATTGTTTCTGGCAATGTATCAATAAGCATATTATGTAATTGTTCTTTCGAAGGACCATTACTTGCAAGCAATAATACATTCAAAAATACTAAAAGAACTATAGATTTCATTTTTTTCCTTTGTGTATAACGTTTAAAATGAGCAATCAAAAAGCCACCTGCAGGTTTTTGATTGGTCTCCTCTGGTTTGTTATGCATTTCATTGGATCATTGACCGTAAAGCTTCTTCTGTCTTTGGCTTGATAATTTCAACCAACTTTTCACAATTAAAACACCACTGAGAGTAATCACTAATAAAGGTATCTCTCTTTTCTGAACTTTGAAATTCTATGTTTTTGTCAATAATGTCTTTGACGGCTCTGAAGTCATTCAAAGCGGTGTTTAGTATGATGCTATTCATTACAGTTTGACATTCGGCTTCCAAGCTTCTATCATTAAAATCACATTGCGTATTGCCAGGATTTAAGCGATCTTTTTCATGTTCGCGTGTCAAGGCATGAGAAAATTTAAACTGACTATTTTGGTAGGCATAGATTAAAGATGCCCATGAACGGTATACTGTGGCGCCTGTGCCGTATCCACATGAAACCAGATTCACCTCATTTACTTCGTCATGATCTACATCCACTAGATGGATAATATCTTCACCAAAATAGTCAGCAATGCGAGTTATAGAGTTCTGAGTAATTTTGTAGACAGTCAATCCAGCCCAATGGCTAGAGCCAAATTTGTGAAACAGTAAAAGACTTGAATCATCCATCCGTGATATATTATACGAACCACCTTGAAAGGCTAGGATTTCTGTTCCGTCTTGCATAATGTAGATGTATTTTTTAGTTTCGGCACAATCCCAGTAATCCTCCCATGAACATGCTTTATCAGAAGGATAAATGTTTATGGTTGTTACATCTTTTTCTTGGATAATTGTATTTGGCAAAATATTGACGGTCTTTTCGTTCTTAACTAGTAAACCTATATATTCAGTTATTTTGACAATCCCATCTTCTTTTGTAATGCTTTTGACTTTTTCATCAATCGATTTTTCAATATCATCTGCATGTAGTTGGATGAAAGAAATTCCTAGCATCAAGAAAGTAATGAGCTGCTTCATAAGGCTCCTTTCGCATAACTAATTATTAATAATACATTATATATAAATAATATATAAAAACATTTAATATCTTAACATTAAAAATGTAAA
>JBNKRE010000001.1:0-480161 GCA_050296315.1 Halarcobacter sp. | reverse complement strand
AGAACTTTTTTTTATTTTTTTGATTATTGCTGTTAATTTTTTTACTATTGAAAAAAACTCTGACAAGTATGTTAAAGAGAAGATACAAAGTACAAAAGTTCTTATTACTAAACTTATTCAAGCACCAATGAGTGTGTATGATTTAGCGACATTAGATAATATTGTTCATGAAAGTATTGAAAGAATAAAAGATATTAAATATATTTTGATTGTGGATAAACAAAATAGAGTTTTATCAACAAATATTAGCAAAGATAAAATCGATGAACTTAATGATAATAAACAAAAACATATTAATCTAAAAGATAAAAATTTAGTAACTATTGAACAAAATATCTATTATGATGATATTTTATTAGGACATATTCATTTAGTTTTTGATATTAGTGATGATATTAACTCCATTGAACAAAATAAAAACATTACTTTTTTTATAATCCTTTTACAAATATTTATCTCCACTGCATTAGCTTATTTTATTGGTAAAAAATTGACAAATTCTTTATTGAGTTTGGCAAATGTGGCTTCAAATATAGGAAAAGATAAGTTCTCTTTTGTCCCCTATTTACAAAAAAAAGATGAGATAGGATTTCTGGCAAAATCTATGAACAAAATGCAAGAGGAGATTAATACTAGAAATGCCGAACTTAAACTTTTTTTTAAGCTTTTTGAAAACTCTTTAGAATCTATTGCAATAACTAACCCTCAAGGGATTATTTTGAATGTGAATAGTGCTTTTTGTGAGGTTTCAGGATACAAAAGAGAGGAGGTTTTAGGAAACTCCATAAGTATTTTGAAATCAGGAAAACATACACATTCTTTTTATTCAAAAATTTGGAGAGATATTTTGAAGAAAGGTTTCTTTAGAGGTGAAGTAATAAATAGAAAAAAAGATGGAAATTTATTTGTTTGTATTTTAAATATAAGTGTAATCAAAAATGAAAAAGAGGAGATTACCAATTTTATCTCATTAGCAACTGATATTACAGAGTATAAACGAAATGAAGAGATTATAAGGCATCAATCAAAATTGGCAACTATGGGAGAGATGTTAAATAATATTGCTCATCAATGGAGACAACCTCTTAGTCATATATCTGGATTATTTATGGATCTAGCTTCTGCATATAGTTATAAAGAACTTGATGAAAAATATTTAAATAAAATAGTTAATGAAGCAGATGATATTATCGAGTATATGTCCCATACGATTGATGATTTTAGAAACTTTTTTAATCCTGATAAAATAAAAGAGAATTTCTTAGCATCAGAAGCATTATACAATGCCATAAAAATTGTAAAATCATCTTTTGATTTTTATGGCATTACAATAGAGATTAAAATAGATAGTGAAAATCCAATTTATGGTTATGCCAATGAATATTCACAAGTTATTCTTAATATTTTTTCAAATGCAAAAGATATATTTATACAAAGAAATATATCAAACCCAAAAATCACTATTGAAATAGTAAATCATAATAGTAAAACTTGTATAAGCCTTACAGATAATGCAGGAGGGATTAAAGAGGATACTTTGGAACGTATTTTTGAACCATATTTTACTACGAAATATGATTGTGGTAGGGGAATTGGTCTTTATATGTCAAAAATGATTATAGAGAAAAATATGGGTGGAACAATTAAAGCCTTTAATACTAAAGAGGGTGCAAAGTTTGTAATTTGTATATAAGTTGATATATTAAAAGTTTTTATTTTTTGTTATCTTTTCAAAACTTTTATGCATGATAGGTAAAATTGCCATTACTATAAATAGTCTAAAAGTGTGATGGAGGGCAACAAAGGGAACATTCGCTCCTACTAAAATAGCAATTAAGTTCATATCACTTTGTCCTCCAGGGGAAAATGCTAATAGTACAGATAACCAACTTTCCCCAGTAATCCAAACTGAGAACACTCCAAAAATTAATGACAATAACAATAATATTACAAAATGTCCAGCACCAAAGAGTAAAGTTTTACTAAACTCTTTAAAGCCTATTCCATTAAAAGATGAACCAATTGATGAACCTAAAATCAGCTGTACAATATTTATAAGTTCAAAGGGTGGTTTTTCATGGATTAAATCTAAAATATAAAATACCATGCTAACTGCCATTGGTCCTAATAAACTAGCTGCACCAATTTTTATTTTAGTAGCAAGCCACCAACCAAATAAACCACAAAAAAGCATCAATAATCCATCATTTAGTGAAATATCTATAATTGAAGGAAGCAAGCTTCCTGCACTTGATTTTGGAAGGTCAATATTAAGAAAAGTGTGGATTATGAAGGGTAAAGCTAATACAATAATCATTAGTCTTGATGATTGAGCAAGGATAACTTTACGTACATCAGCTCCAGAACTTTGAGCTAACATAATCATCTCAACAAATCCTCCTGGTTGAGAGGCAAAAAAAGCACTACTTTTATCAATACCACCAAGTTTATGGTAATACAAAACTCCAAGTACTGTGGAAGCAAGAATAAAAGGGATAATTAAAAGTATACTAAACATATAATTGTGTAGGTCATTAATGATGGAAGCACTAAAAGCACTTCCTACTGTAACTCCAATTATCATCCTTGCAGGATTTGCAATATTTGAAGTTAATTTTTGTGTAGTTACATTTGGAAGATTACTTGCAATTGCGACACTTAAAACTGGTCCCATCATCCAAGGCAAAGGTAATGATAACCATTTAAAAATAAGTACTCCAATAAGTCCTATTACAAATGTTATCATTATCTTTTGCATAAAGTATTCTCCTGTATAATTTAATTATTGTATTGAAATAATTATTGAGTTTTAGTGTGTCATAAATACAGGTATATCAGTATGTTCAAATAGATATTTGGTAGCTGCACCAAACATTATTTCACGTAAACCTTTATGACTAAAAGCACCTGCTACTATCATATCAAAGTCACCTTCTTTTGCAGCTTTATAAATAGTCTCTCCTGGATACTTCATCGTTTTTACAAGAGCTGCAGTAGATTCAATTCCATGTAAAGATAGATATTTTTGTATCTTTTCTAATTCTGAAATATCTGAGGCATACTCTTTTGATGAAACAATATGAACTCTTTTTGCTTGTTTTAAAATCTCCAATGATGAGGTTATCGCTCTTGAAGCCTCAGGAGAATTGTTCCATCCTATAATAATAGATTTGGTATCAAATTTTTTCATAACTCTAGGAATCATAATAACTGCTTTACCACTTTGTAGAACACTTGCTTCAAATGTTGCTGTCATCATTGCTTTCGGGGGTGTTGCAGCAACTATCAAATCACAAAATTTGGATTCTTGTTCTACTATTTTACTTCTATTCCCATGTTTAATATTAGCAGAAATTGTAGTTTGATTATCAATAGTTTTATCACTTATAGGTACATTTAATTCATTTGTTACATCAATTAGCAGTTTTTGGAAATCGCTATTTTCTCCCTTATAATGATTTTCTATTGCACCTTTTAACTCATCAAGTACAAAACTAGGAATATCAAAACTTGTTTGAGCTTCTAACCCTGGTAAACAATGAAGAATTTCAAGGTGCACATTAAAATGTTTCGCAACCAATATTGCACCATAAAGTCTTTCTCTAAACTCTTCCCCTCCGCCAATTGGGAAAAAAAACTTTTTATAACTCATGAATAACCCCTTTATAACTTTAAATTAATTATTTGTATTAGTTTTTTTTCTATACAGTTTTAGTCCTATAGGTATAAGAACAATAAATGCAGTCATAATATATAATACAACAGCATTAGTTGATTGGTATAAAATATTCCAATCTCCCGCTGATATAGAAAGAGCTCTTCTTAGGTTATCTTCAAATAGATGACCTAAAACAAAACCAAGTATTACAGGAGCTAAAGAGAAATCTAATTTACGTAATACCCATCCTAAAATCCCTAAAACTATAATCATATATAAATCAAAAGGATTTCCTACAACTGAATAAACACCAATAAATGCCAATACTGCAATCATAGGAGTTAAATATTGCTGAGGTATTGTTAATAATTTAGCAAACATACCAACCAAAGGTAAGTTAATTAACAATAATGCAAAGTTACCAATAAACATTGAGGCAATTAAACCCCATGCAATCTCAGGTCTTTGTTCAAACATTAATGGACCTGGTTGAACATTAAATAGTAATAATGCTCCTAATAAAATTGCTGTAGTTCCTGAACCTGGAATACCAAGAGTTAACATAGGTACCATAGCACCTCCTGCAGAAGCATTATTTGCGGCTTCAGGAGCAGCTAAACCTCTTGGATCACCATTTCCAAAATCTCCTTTGTCTCCAACTAATCTTTTTTCTGTTCCATAAGTAATTGCAGAAGCAACAGAAGCACCTGTTCCTGGTAATACTCCAACAAAAAAACCAATTAATGATGATCTAAGGATAGTCCATTTTACTAACATAAGATCCTTAAAACTAACAAAACTTTTTCCAATAGGAAGAAGTTTTAGATTACCTCGAATTTGTTGTTCTACTAAATGGAACAACTCAGCCATACCAAATAGGCCAATAACAACAACTAAAAAATCAATTCCAGCTAAAATATCGGGAATATCAAAAGTAAATCTTGGAATACCTGTATTTGCATCAATACCAATAGATGCAAGCATCAATCCAATCATTGCAGCAAAAAGTGATTTTATTGCATTTTTACCAACCAAAGATGATAGACTTGCAAATGCAAAAACCATCAAAGCAACATAATCTGATGGATTAAATTTAACTGCAAATTTTGCTAACATTGGACCAAACATTGCAAGTAAAACTACTGCAAGTGTACCACCAATAAAAGAGGCAATAGCAGAGAGAGATAAAGCTCGTCCTGCTTCACCTTTTTTAGCCATTGGATTACCATCTAAAGTACTCATAACTGCCCCTGCATCTCCTGGAACATTAAGAAGAATTGATGATATACGCCCACCATATTCCGCACCATAATAGATACCAGCAAGTAAAATTAATGCAGATTCTGGGGGTAATCCAAAACTATATGCGATTGGTAATAAAATAGCGACACCATTGATTGGTCCAATCCCTGGCAAGGCACCAATTAATGTACCTGCAAAACATCCAAATAATACAAGCATAAGGTTTGTAGGCATAAATGCAACACTAAAACCATGGGAAAGACCTAATAAAACTTGATCCATAATATCATCCTAATAAAAATTCAAGTGGACCAGCAGGTAGATTTAATTCTAATATTATGGCACATAATACATAACCTAAAACCCCCAAACCAAGTCCAAAGTATATGGAATTTAAAGTATTTGCTCCCAGTAAACGAGCAAACAATCCACAAAACAAAAATGTTGCAATTATGAAACCTAATGGCTCATATGCAAATGAGTATCCAAATAACAAGATAGTAACAGTGATTAAACGTAAAAAAACAGATTTTGATATATCTAAAGAGATATCATCTGGTTTTAAAATTAAATATAAAGCACATAATCCTGAACCAACTGCTAAAATTCGAGGCCAACTTTCTGGTCCCAACGGGTCGTATTGAAAAGGTGCTTTAATTACATAAAAAGCAATATATCCATATCCAATAATCAATAATAATGAAATAGCTGCAAATATTCTATCAGCAATCATTTGAACTCCTTAAAATAAAGCAGTGGCTTAAATGAAAACCACTGCTTTTTATTATTTAATAAGACCTGCTTCTTTAGCAATCTCTCTTAGTTTGACAATTCTTTCTTTAACAGATTTATCAAGTTCTTCACCTGCCATATCTAAAGGTATAAGACCTTTTTCCTTTTGGATTTGTTTAAATTCAGGAGTTTTATATGCATTTTTAAATGCTTGAACCCAAGTATTATAAGCTTCATCAGAAACATTTTTCCCCATATAATAACCTCTTAAAATTGTCCATTCAGTATCATAACCTTGCTCTATAGCTGTAGGATATTTTGAATAAGGCTCAGGTAATCTATCTTTTGATAGAACTGCTAAGATTCTCATAGTACCTGCATCAAGATGAGATGACATCTCTCCCACATCTCCCATATAAACATCAATACTTCCACCAAGTAATCCTGCAATAGCATCTCCACCACCATCATAAGCAACATATCTCATTTTTCTTGGATCTTTTTTAATAGATTTAAATAATAAAGCACCTTTCATCCAGTCTTGAGAGCCAACAGATCCTCCTGCTCCAACAATTATATTACTTGCATTTTTTTTCAAATCATTCATAAGCTGTTCTAAATTTTTGTATTTACTATCTGATTTAACTACAACTGCACCAAAATCAGCCCCTGCAGTTGCTAAAAATCTAACATCATTTTCAGTCCATTTACCATATTTCCCTGTTGCAATATTTAATAAAGAACCTGAAGAAAAGGCAACAATTGCATTTGGATCATCTGTTCTTGTTGTATTAAATTGATTAATAGCAACAGCTCCAATACCTCCAGGCATAAATGTAACTTTCATTAGCCTATTGAATTGATTTTTTAATCCTGTTTGAACAACTCTACAAGTTAAGTCAAATCCTCCACCTGGTTTTGCTGGTGCAATACACTCTGGTTTTTTTATTTCTGACGCCAAAACTGAAACACCCATTACTGCTGTAACCATTAATGCAATAGAAGTTTTTTTCATAATTTTCCCCTCGTAAATTAATTTAATAGTTTATAGTAAAATAAAAAAGTCAAAAAAAAATAAAATAAATTTCTTTTTTAGTGATTTTGCGAAAATGCATATATCTTCAAGTAAATAGTTCTTGTACACCATTCATACAGAATCAATATACAAAGAGGTAGCTATAGTTTAAAAGAAAAAGAGTATTAAATTAAGATTATTATAAGTATTGATAATAGAATAATTTATAGTATAATACACTTTTTAATAAGGACTAATTTAATGTTAATTCAAGTGATTATATTTTTTATTGTAGGGTTTCTAATACCAAAGTTTATAGTAGATAAAAAAACTGCATTTATTTTAATAGGTACAATTGCAATTGTTTGGGGTATTGTTTACGCTCCAATGTGGGGACTTGTAGGTTTAGGTGAGATGTTATTTGGATATTTTATATTTAAATTTACTAAAGATTGAAAAAATAGAAATAAAAAAAGGCCAGTTCGAAAACTGACCTTCTGGAAATAACGAATTACTACAGCCTAGATTCGTATCTTCTAGATATATGTTTTAATCATATTTCTTAAAGTCCAGTCATGTTCTTTCAAACTGCCTTGATTAAGGCTTATTATTAAGTTATAATATATTTCAAGTTAAATCAAATTATACCATGTTTCTACTTTTATAGGTAGAAATAGGGTAGAAATATAAGGTTGTATTTGAATGATTAAATCAAATAAATATACTGGGGTGTATTATAACATACTTGATAATGGGGATAAAACATTTTACTTTACCTATTTAGATAAGTACGAAAATAAAAAGAAGTGGGTTAATGTTGGTAAATATTCTGATGGTATGAGAGAGAATACTGCTTTTACTCTAAGAAGTGAACAACTTAGTAAAATGAAGCATGGAAAAGATATAACAGTTGTAGCTAATAAAAAGAAAAAAGAGATTACAAAACTAAATGATCTTGCAGATATTTACTTCAATGATAAAAAGATAGATAAGTATAGACAGAATAGATATAACAATCATATTAAACCAGTACTAGGGAATAAAGACATTACTACAATTAAAAAAGTAGATGTTCAAAAGTTCTTAAATAATTTAACAGATAGTGGTCAAGCTCCTGCAAGTGTAAATGCAGTTAGAGAGCTTTTAACAGCAACTTTCAATCATTCTATAAAAGAGCATGAATTAAAACTTACTAATCCTTGTATAGGTATTAAAAGGCTTAAAACAGATAATGAGAGAGAAAGATATTTAACTACTAATGAGGTAAATATATTATTGGATAAATTAAAAGATAATAAGCCTATTTGGTTAGTTGTTAAATTGTCTTTATCTACTGGTGCAAGAATAATGAGTGTTATTGATGTTCAAAAAAAAGATATTGATTTAGTTCATGGTACAGTTACTATCAAAAACTTTAAAACAAACTCAACTTATACAGGCTTCTTGCAAAAAGACCTCATTGAATTTTTAAAAGAGTATCTTAAAGACTTTAAACTAAATGATTATGTAGTAAGTATTGATAATGGTAATAAACCAACATTTAAAAATATTCAATGGAGATTAAAACCTTTACTTGATAAGTTGTTCAATATAGAACTAAAAGCAGATGATAGAAAAAATAGAGTTGTAATACATACACTAAGGCATACTTTCGCTTCACATTTAGCAATAAATGGCACTCCAATATTTACAATTCAAAAACTTATGGATCATGCAAAGATAGAGCAGACTTTAAGATATGCAAAGTTAGCCCCTGATAGTGGTAAGATTAATGTTGAAAATCTATATAAAGGACTATAGTTGGACAAAGATTGGTCAGAGATTTTTAAATTTGAAAATGAAAATATAAAAAAGAGCAATGATGTAGATAATATGCTATTAAATGAGGATACTGCAAAAAATTTAATTAAGATGATTCAAAATATTCATGGAAAAGTTTTTATTGAAGATATATTAAATAGTAAAGAGAAAAAAAGAAAATATAATAAAAGAAATGAAGTGAAAAAATACTATGAGTCATTGAAAAATAGTTTTCCAAAAAAAAATAAAAAAGAATTAAGACTTATGACTGCAAATAAATTCAAAATATCTGAAAAAACTGTGCAAAGGCATATATATAATTAGAATCCTCAAATAAATCCTCAAAAATAAAAGAAATTGATAAAAAAATATCTTTTTTTTATCGTTCAAGTCCCGTAAAATAAACTCAAATATGCGCATATAAATAAAGTAAGTGGAGTTTATGATGACTACAAAAGAAAAAATAGAAGAATTAACAGTTGTAATTAAAGCTTTGGATTTAAAGCCACAATTACATTACTCAGAAAATCATTCATCTAAAATACTTGGTGTATCTGTTTCAACATTATATAGAATGAGAAAAGATGGTGTTGGACCAGAGTATAAAAAAAGAGAAACAAATAGTAAGTCTAATAATGGGCGTATTATGTATCCTATCAGTTCAATAGCAAACTATTATTTTGATAATGTAAGGACTGCATAATGAGCAATAATAATACATCAAATCTGATGAGTTTGGAATATATCATTAATTATGAATCTACTGCAAGAATACTTAAGGCTCTTTTGAATAATGAGCCTGATATATGTTCAAGAGATAGTGAATATAAATATCTTACAACAAGAATCACTAATCAGATAAGTGGACTTAGAGCTAGTGGAATAGAAATAAAAACAGTAGTTGTAAAAATACCAGGTACGAAAAAACATTATGGAAGATATGTTTTAGAACAAGATGAAAATAATGTATCAAAAGCAATTTTTCTTTTAGAAATGATAGAGGAAAAGTTAGCATGATAGTATCAATATTAAATTTTACAAATAGAGAAAAAGAAGTTTTACTGTTTCTAGCTAGTAAGCAGCAAATTTCAAATGAAGTCAATCGGGAAAATTGACTCCATGAATTTTAGTAGTTCCAATTTAGAACAAATTTTTGATAGTGAAGATTATATCATAGAACCAGTAAAAAGTATAGGTGTACTTAACCCTAATAGATGGAGTGAAACATTTGGGAAACCATTAGCTAAAAAAGTTAATGGTAAGTGGAGAACTCCATTTACAGAAGCAAAGATTTTACATACAAGTAAAGGTCTTGCTCTTGCAATAAAAAGGTTTAACACAACACCAACAAGACAAACAATTGAGTTTGCTGGATTGAATGGATATAACGAAAAGTCTAAATTGTTAAAAGAGCTATTAAGTGAGTTGTTTAATCAATTTGAGGATAGTTTTATTACAAGGATTGATATTGCTATTGATTTTAAAGATAGAGTGCCAAATAAGGTTATAAAAAAACTTTGTAAGAGTAGACAACCAAAGCAATACAAAAATTCAATTTACTATAAAACTGATAAGGAAAATAGAACAAACCAAAAACTAGATATTAAAAAATATAGTAAATCTTTAAAAGATGATTTAGATCAACAAATAGAAAGATTAGAGTTTGTTTTCAAAGGTGGGTATTTTCATAAATTGCAAATTAAAGATTTAAATAGTGCTTATAAAAAGATGGAAAAGTCTATCAAGAGATTAGCAGGATTGGATGTAAAAATTGTTGCTATTTAATCCCTATAAGTACATATTACTAAAATTTTCCAACAAATCACCACCAAAGCCTTATATCATAGGCGATAGAAGATGATTTAAAAGTGATAGTTTTTTTACACGAAAATAGAATAAAAATAAAAGGATTTCATCATGAAACTACAACAGTTAGAAGCACCAAAGCTTAACACACAAAATGCATTTGCTCAGTTGGGGCAATATATGCAGGATAAGAATAACAACTATCTAAATAGGCAAGAATCTATTAGACAACATAATGACCAAATGAAGCAAAAAGATGCTTATATGAATTTTCTAAATACTAAAAAAGATAATGCATGGAAAATGTTTGAGTTTGATAAGATGCAACAGCAAAATAAAGAAGCTGCTAATACGCAAGTATTAAAAGCTACAAGACCAGATATTTATGCAAACATAGGTCAAGAGTATGGACAAACACCAAGTATTGAAAATGCTAATAAGATGAATGCAGTAACAGGCAACATTGATATTAATGCAGTGAAACCACAAAAGGTTACTTATGAAACATTTAAGGGAACTAGTGCAGATGGTAAGCCAACTATGTACACAATTGATAGTAATGGTAATATAAAAAATACTGGTGTTGGTATATATCAAAAGCCTAAACAACTAAGTACAGAAGAGAGAAATTACTATGAAGAAAGAACAAATAGTATTAAGAATAGAAATAAAGAGTATTTATTAAAAATACTAACTCAAAGTCCAAATTATATAAATGCACCTGAGAATATACAGCAACAAGCAATAGAGCAATTAACAAGAACAGGGCAATTACCAATAGTAGCTTTTGATGATGGTGGATGGTTTGGTGGTGATAGTTATTCTGTTGTTAATTATGCAGGTCCTATTGCAAATAAAGTTAATGATGTAAATTATGTTAAACCAGGTAATCAAGCTGTTCTAAATGGAACACCAGTTCAAAATAAACCAATGCAATCACTTCAAGATCTTAATCAAAGTATTAATGCAATTGGTAATATAGATACATCATATGAAAACAAAACTTATAGTGATAGAAATACAAGAGAATTGGTTAAAGCAAAAGAGTGGGCTAAAAATGGTGGATACAAATATTTTGTTAATTCATGGTTTCCAAGTAATGAAGAATACATACAAAATTATCAAAAATATGGAAAAGATGAACAAGATATATCATATGAACCTAAGCCTAAACATATAATTAGACCTGTTCCATTGACTAAAGAGCAAGAAAAAGAGTTGATTAGAAAGATTGATAGTGATATGCAACTATTAATGCATTAGGTTATCACATGGCTATTACTAACAATATAATTCTTGCTGATGGGCTAGAGCTAGAAGATTACAAAGCAATATTAATAAAAAGAGGGGATGTTATCCCTCTTGAAAGATATATGGAGTTAAATAGAAAGTTTGATGAGTATTTAACTCTTTGTGCATTATCTGCAACAGGTGATACAAGAGCAAAGAAATATCTTGAAGATGATGCAGTTAACACTTTTAGTAATTTAGTAGATTCTAAAGCAAAAGATTTATTAGTTAAAAGAGTAAAAGGTATATTAGAAAACATGTATCCTGATATTGAGAATATGAATAAAAAGAGTACCAATGAAAATGTTGATTAAAAATAACAAAGTAGAGTTTAACATAAGTAAGAGAGAGGCTATCTCAAATACAAAAAAGATTGCTTCATTGTTAGCAAGAACACATATGCCATTTTCAAAAAGAAATGAGTTAGATATAGATGTTGATAATCAAATAGTTACCTCTATGCAGTTGTTAGAAAGTATTGTTAGTTCATTAGAATTTGTATTGAAGTGTAAACATAGAAAAGAGTGTTTAGATGTATTAAATAGTGAGATAGAAAAAAACTGGAAAGGTACATCTAGGAGATTAAGTTATGAGTAGAAAATCTAAAAGCATAATTGAGATTATAAAATCTACAAATGATATTGCAGTTTTAATTTGTATTGGAGATAAACTTCCTCATCTTCAAAATGTGATTCATAAGAAGATAATGCAATTATCTACTACTAAACCTAACTCATAGAATAGGATTAAATATGAAGCTAACTGAAAAGCAAAAACTATTTTGTAAATATTACCTTATTAGTTTAAATGCAACAGATGCAGCAATAAAGGCAGGATATAGCAAAAAGACTGCAAAAGATATTGGTTGTGAAAACTTAGCAAAACCCAACATACATAATGAAATCCAAAAGCTAATAAAAGAAAGAGCAGACAAAGCAGGAATAACAGCAGAAGAAGTACTTTTAAATTTGAAAAAAGCAATTGCAATAGCGTTGGGTGAAGAACCTCATAAAATGATTATAAAAGAAGGACTAGGTGAGGGTGTAACACAACACTATGAAAAAGAATTTCATAAAACAGATTTAAATGCTTTTATAAAAGTAAATGAACTTTATATGAGACACTTAGGAATGATGAATGAAAAGATGGAACTTTCAATGAATGAACAAATACAAGACTGGATAAGGGGTAAACGTTAATAAAAAACCGACGGGACTACACTAGGTCAACCGTCGGTATCTAATGAAAGTATAACAAAAGATACTTCAATAAGTCAAAATATAATGCCCCTTTAAAATTAAGACTTTTAAGTTTCATTCTAAGATAGTCAAAACTTTTAAAAAGACTTAAGAAGTGTTTTTTCTAAATCTATTTTCTTTTTAACAATAAACCCAATAAGTCTAGATATGTCTTTATTAACATGAGTAAAATTTAGAAGGAATAGCTTATTTATATGCTCTTCAATAGATAATTCATCTTTAAATCTATTTTTATCTGTATTTGTAATCTTTTGAATATTAGTTAATCTATTAGTAATAAGGTTACTAAATAATAATGTTATTTCAGTTTGTCCAAATTCAATGACTAAATCATCAAAAATATCTTGAATATCGACTGTTCTTATAGTTTGAATTCTTTTTTTTGTTTCAATTGAAATTTGTCCCTTTTCTTTTTCTTTTTGTATATCTATCGCTAAATCCAAAAATTTTTTATTTAATTTTTTTGCTTTATAATAAAACTTTTTATATAGTTCAATCTTGGTTATAATTTGCATTCTTTTAAATTCTTGTTTTTTTATTTCAAGATTATATTCATTTGTTAATTTTACTGCATAAAGAGTAGCACCTACTGTAGCAACAATTGAAAAACATGAAATGATAATAACTGCTATTTCTTTTTTTATCATATAAATTCCTACTAATATATAAAGAAATTATATAAAAATATTACTTATTATCTTTATTTATAAAATATTGGGAAAAGTTTTTATAATTCTTGAAAAATGGATGGTAGAAAATTTATAGAATTTAAAAGTGGATATGCAAATAAGAGGAAGCAACATAGAAGATAACTCTTACATGTAAGGGGACTATACTTAATGCTTCCAATAAATAAAAATATTCAAATAGTAAAAGTATTAAATAAAAGAGGCTAACAGTGGGTCGGTTGCAATGCAAACGGCGACATCTGCACCTGTTAGCCTATTATAACAAAGAGGTATAGTCATCGGTGCCAGTTGCAACGCAATCGGTGGCGTCTGATGAAGCTCTACCTTAATGTAAATCAATAATATCACAAGAAATAGAAAAAATCAATATATGAAAACTTTAAAAAATGTTTTAAGGATAACAACAAAATTGAGGACGGAACGCATACATCTAGCGATATGTCCGTCAAAGAGCCAAATCAAAGGCTAGATACTCTTGGTAATGAAAGTATAACAAAAGATATTACAAAAGTCAAAATGTAACTTAATTTATATTTTCAATTTTTGATATAATGTTAATAGTTATTAAGATAATATAAATAAAAATTATAAAGGTAAAAGTTATCGATTATTTAGATAAACCATTTAAAGAATATATTAGATGTTGGGCAGAGGTTTATATAAAAAAGAAATTATTAAAAAAAGATAAGTTTAAATGTTTTTTATGGCTTCCTAACCAAAGAAAAGGGACCTCTCACTTATACCTATATTTAGAGGGCTATAAAGAGGCTAACCATTTACAAAATCTTATTGAAAAAGTACCCATTGATGAGATAAATGTAAATATCCATATTAATATGATGAATGGAGAAGAGCATAAAAAATATATCATTAGAAATGCATTTTTTAGCGAGGCGAATATCTCTTTAATTGAAAAAGATTGGACAGAAAGTTTTTTTAAATTTCATTATTTTAAATATGCATTAGCCATTGATAAAACAATAAACATAGAAGATAATAAACAAGTATTTTATATCTCTAATAGTAAATTACTTAATTCAAGAATTAATTTATTAAAGAAAAATACTGGAGAAGTAGAAAGAGATGTATTCTCAGAGATTATCTTTAATGAAGAAGTGAATCATTTAGGTTTTACGTCAATAAAAACAAACAAATATTTTACAGAAGATATGGATAATATTTTAGAAGTTCATCCTAATTTTAAAATCAATAATATGTTACATTACTATAAAAGATTAATTCCAATAGTAGACTTTATTCTTAATCTAACATCTTTTGCAGAAGATAGGAGATTGATATGGCATAGGTCTGAGGGAAATATAAATGGAGAATTTGTAACAAATTATAATACGCTTACAGAATGTTTCGATGATCCAGAAACTATCCCAATAATTAATAGACAAAATTTTAATAAGTTTCTATCCTTATGCTTAAAAGAATCAACATTAAAAAATATTAAATATTTTAACTTATTGATTAGATCCTTTTTATCTGGAAAGAATTACTCTATGAATGCAAAAATTGTTTTATGGAATTCACTTATAGAAATGGTTTTAAAGAAAAACTTTAATAAGAAAAAAGATAAATTTAAAGAGCCACTATTAAAAGAAATGAAAATATTAATGTATGATTTAAGACCTATACAAGACTTAATTGATATAAGAAATGAAGTTGCACATGGAGATATACCAAATCATCAAAACCTCATAAGGCTTTATCAAGACTGGGAAAAATTAATTATAAGAGTTATACTATGTGAATTAAAAGCACAATCAATAGAATCGAGAGTGGATTATAATCCTTGGTTGAATGAGTAATAATTTAGTTTACAATAGGAATATTTAAAATTAATTCAGTAGATTTTTTATTCTCAAATTGAGGTTCTTCAAATCCACCAAGTTCTTTTACTAAATGTATTAAAGAATCTTCATAAGTATCAAAATATAATGAAGCCTTAAAGTCAAGACTTTTTAGAAGTTGTTTTGCACTACCTTTATTTCTATGCTTATCATCTGTAAATATAACTTCTACCCCATATGTACAAGTTCTTTTAGGAAAGACTGAATAGATTAATATTGTGTGTTCATTTTCAATAATATAAGAATAATCACTAACTCCATTAACCATTCCACATTTTAAAGCAATATTTTTTAAATCAGGAAGTAACCCAGAGATATTTTTATTGTAATCCTCGATTGTTATATGGTCTTGATTATAAAACTCTTCTTTATTTATACTATTCACAAACACCACTATCTTTAATCATTTGTTTTAGGTCTTTACATTTTTTGTTTTCTATATACATAATTAAAAACTTCTCTACCCAGTTTGGAACTGGTGGCTTATCTTTTGAACCCCAGTTATTGACTGTACCATGTGGAATATCAACAAACTCTGCAAAAGTTCTTTTATTTAAACCTGCATCCTTTAGTAATTTTTTAAATAAATCTAATTCCAAACTTCAACCTTTTTATCTCATATCAATATAAAAAGTATAACTAATTTAATAAAAAATAGCAAATAGAGATAAAATACTATTGACTTTAATATCTCAATATGATATAGTTTTGATATAAAAATAAATACAAGTATCTCGATAAGAGATAAAAAAGGATTCAAAATGTACACAAATACTTACCCAACATTTGAAGAAATAAAAGAGCAAATCTCAAAAGAGGATTTAATTGAGATTGTAGAAAGTGCAATAAGTTTACATGATGGAGATATTAACTTAGCTATTCAAGATTATGTAGAAGCAACTTATGAGCCAATAAAAGAGTTTGACTATGACTATGCTTATGATAGTTATAAAGATGATTTATTAACAGCTTAAGGAGAAAGGAACAATGCAACTATCAAGATTTAAAGTAAATGAATTTATTCAAGCAACTGGAGGAAAAATCTTCTCTTGTACTTTTACTAAAAAGGATGGAACTAAAAGAGGTATGGTAGCACGTCTAGGAGTGCATAAAAACTTAAAAGGGGGAAAGAACGGACAAAGCTCTAAAAATAGCTTAGTAACTGTATTTGATATGTTAAATGGTGGTTATAGAATGATTAACCTTGAAACTTTAATAAGTTTAAAAATAAGAGGTACTCACTACCAGGTAGTGTAACCTCAATCAATAAAGGAGATAACATGAAAATAAAAGCATACTTAACAAATGGCATGTATAGAATTATAAGTGTACTGGTTACAGATGATGTAAAGACAATTGCTAATAAATATGATAGATGGGAGTATATATTATGAATATGAAAACAGATCAAAGATTAATTGGAGAACTTACAAAGGTTAAAAACTTCAAAGACGTAATATATGATTTAAGTGATTGCAGCAGTACTATAAAATCTTTAAAGATGTCTGTTCTATGTAATGAATACTCAATGGAGGAAATGGACTATGATGATATAAAAGGTGTTGCAAATTTAATTGTAAAACAATTAGATAAAAGTATTTGTAATCTATATGATATTGAAGAGCAAATGCAAGAAGAAAAAAATAGGTTAGTAAGATTGATTTATGCATTTATTAATAATGGTGATATAGATAAAGCAAAAAGTGAGCTTGAAAAAGTTTTAGGTCCAAATGTACAGTTAAATGTTAATAATTAAGAAAGGGTATATTATGAAAAGTTTACTAAAAAAAGTTAAGTTTACATTGGTTGGTTTGTTAATTGGTGATTCAGAACAAAGAGGTTTAGAAAAGTTTTTTCAAAATAGTACATTTTACTGGATTAAACGTTACCAAGCTTTTGTAAAAGATGGAACAGAGCTACAGAAGTATTGTGATGCAGAACTTAAAAAATACAAAAGAGAAAGGGATGAAATACAAGATAAATATCTTGAACTAAAACAAGAATATACTTTGATAATGAATATTCTTGATAGAAAAAAAGATATAGAAACTGTTGCTTAAGTCAAGCCATTTGAATTTGAAAGGAGATTATAATGCCTAAATTAATAAAACTAAAAATTGAAGAAACATTTGAGGTGCCAGATAGTTGGGAGATAGTAACTAATAAAGATGGTATGAAAAAGATAAAAATATCTGATGATGAATTTTTAGACTTTGGAATAAGCTTTTTTACATCGGATACATTAGACTCTCATATAGACTATATGTTAAGTAATGAAGAACAAGATAGTTTAGAGAATAATTACATAGTTAGCCAATCTTATGATAGTGATATTGTAGAGGTTTAAGTATAAAGTTAAAAAAGAGTGACTCTCTATCCAAACTCAATTAAGGGGAAACTGCCACTCTTTTTATAATTATAACTAAATTCAAAGTGTGTGTAAAATGGTCTATCAAAAATTTAACTACTCAATAGGCTATTTTAGGCACACGATTATTTAAAAATAGATTTAAAGTGTGTATAAATTTACCCCTCTTTTAAAAGTAGAATAGAAGTAAAAACTAAGTAAAACTAAACAAGTGCTATTGTGCTAACCATTTGCTTTAAAACTAAACCCAATAAACGCAGTCGGTTAATTTGGCTTAGGAATGAACTTTAATAGTGGTATAATATTTACATGGAAAATAAGAATAAAACTAAATCTATTTCAGAAGTAGACAAAGAAACATTACAAAAAGTTTTAACTACTGCTAAAAGAACAAAATTGAAAGTAAGAAAAAATATAAGTGAAAATAAACTTAGTGAAGTTCCTGAAGATATAAAAGACTTTCTAGATAGTAATAAGTAAAAAGCGCAGAGGTACAAAAGTAGTAAACTACTTAAGACCCTGCTTGTTCATAATCAAAATGATAACATAAAAATATTAAGATTTCTTTAAAAAAATAATTACTTTCCTTAGAAAAGTGTAATTACTGATTATTAATGGGTTTTTCTCAAAATATTTTTCATTTCTTCTAAATCTTACATTGATTAGGTTATGAAGATCTTTATTAAAAGCTTTTCCCATTTTCTGACTACTTGATATTTTCTTATAAGCTAATAGTGAAACAATGAAGTCATGAATTGTAGGTATTTGCATTTTCTTTTCTATTGCTTTTTGAGACATAATAATATTGTCTTTTAGTAATTGAGTAACTTTAATATTTCTTTTAAACTGATTGTGTTCTAAGGGTCTTAACTTATGAAGTAAACAATTGTTATGAGCTGATGAATTTCTTAAACATTTCACAGACCAAAGTAAGCCTTTTATTTCATTATAGGTAGTATCAGGATATTTATCATAATAGAATTTGCAGAAGTTGATAAAATGACCAAATTCAATAATTTCAATAAAATTCCATATTGCTAGATTTAGATTATATTTTTTTAAAATATTATCTTTAGCTGTATATCCAGTTGAGTTGAAAAATTCAAGATGTTCTTTTAATTTAGGATATTCTACTAAGAATTCATTGACTATTTTGTACCCATCACAATTAACATTTTGATTGAAGTCTCTTAATATTTTTGTTTTTAGCATGTGTTCTAAATCAAGTGTAAGTCTTAGAGTAAATCTTCTAAAATGCATATCCAAAGTAGATAATTCTTGTAGAAAAACAAAATCTAAATTTATATATTCTCCATTAGGTTTTTTTTCATAGTTCTTGCTATAAGACTTTAGTTTAAAAAAATAACTATTATAAGTTAAAAAATTTATTGCAGAATCTTCATTTACTTTTGCAAATGTAATACCTTTATCTTTTAAATATTGTACTTGCTCAGTTATGGATAGTTTAGGTTTACTCATTAAAAACTTTCTTGATATAAATATAATCAGATATTTTATCAAAACTTCTATCTTAATTAAATTAGGTCGGTTTTATTTATTTTGCTGTAGTTGTAAAAGTAAGTAGATTTTTACTTTATAGGTAGATATAGGGTAGAAATGGTATCAAAAAACAAAACTTAAACAGGGACCTAAGCCCCTATTTAATGGAAATAACGAATTATTACAGCCTAGATTCGTATCTTCTAAGCATGTATAATCTTTTAAGCATTTTTTTTCTAGCGTTAATTTTTTGCTTCTTTCTTTTTTCAGTCATTGGCTCAAAAAATCTTCTAGCTCTAGTTTCAGTAACAATAAGATTTCTATCACATTGTTTCTTAAACCTTCTATATGCTTCGTCAAAAGATTCGTTATCTTTAACTTTAATGCCTGGCACTAAAATCACCCTCTTTCTTTTAAAATTTGAGCAATATTATATTTAAAGTTTGCTTAATCCTAATTTAACTGTATTGAAGGTATAATTATCACTATTAAAATGTTAAAGGATATTTGTGCAATTAACTCATTTAGATGAAAAAGATAGACCAAAAATGGTTGATGTATCAGATAAAAATGATACTAAAAGAGTTGCTGTTGCTTCTGGATTGATTTCAATGTCCCAAGAGGCATATGATGCAATTATTGAAAATAATACAAAAAAAGGTCCAGTTCTTCAAACAGCAGTTATTGCAGCAATAATGGCCACAAAAAAAACTAGTGATTTAATTCCTATGTGCCATCCTCTTCTTTTGACAGGTATCAATTGTGATATTGAAGAGCAAGCAAACTTACCAGGATTTAAACTTATTGTTACAGCTAAACTTAATGGACAAACTGGTGTTGAAATGGAAGCACTTACGGGCGTATCTGTTGGCTTACTTACAATTTATGATATGGTAAAAGCTATAGATAAATCAATGGTTATTTCACAAATTCAGTTGGAAGAGAAAAGTGGTGGTAAAAGTGGAGATTTTAAAAGGAAATAAAAAAATATGATAGATTTAAATAAAGAGAAACTTCAACTAGATTATCCATGTAACTGGAAATACAAAATTGTAATATTAGAAACTACCTCTGTGAAAACTGTTACAAAAGAAGTCTTTTCTGATAGACCTCATAGTGTAAAAGAATCAAAAGTAAGCAAAAAAGGAAAATTTAAAAGCTACACTATAGAATTGATTGTTCATAATGAAGATGATAGGAAAGAATTATATTCTTTATTAGGTAAACATTCAGAAATAAAGATGGTATTATAAAAATATATGAAAAGAAGAGAGTTTTTTAAATATTTAGTTATATTTAACAGTATTATTTTTTCTCAAAAGATGTATGCTTCAACACAAGAGAACGATTTTTTAGATTTTTTTAAAAAATTATTTAATAATAAAGAAGAAGAAAAAATAATAGTCAAAAAAAATGATGAGATACAAAATTCAGAGAATAATGTATTTATTGAAGAGATTGTTGATAATGTTCATGAAGAAAAATATGAAACTCCTCGTAAAGAGGTTTTTTTAGATTCCAAATATGAAAATCTTTTAGTTTCTACTCGGCATAAATTAAATAAAATACAAAATCATGTGGGGTATGGGAATTTCAATATAATAGGTTTTGATGAGATATTAACACTTGCAGGACAAAATACTTTTATAAAACCTTTTAGCAAAGAAGAATTAGAATTTTTGGAATATATTTTTTATTATGATCCTGAATATCACGGTTTTTATGGAGAAAGAATCTCTAAAAATATAACAGAAACAATTGATAAAAGAAAAATAGTAAAAGTACCTAATACAGGACATTATTTATTTAAAGATGGTCCCTATCAAACATATGTAAGAATGTGTGACGATATTGGTGACTCTTTAGTTTTAACCTCAGGAATTAGAAGTATTGTGAAACAAACAAAACTATTTTTAGATAAGTTAGAAAGAGAAAATGGAAACCTATCTATATGTTCTAAATCCATAGCTCCTCCTGCATTTACCTATCATACTATTTCAGATTTTGATGTGGGTAAAAAAGGGTTTGGATATGCAAATTTTACATCAGAATTTGCCCTTACAAAAGAGTTTTTTCAAATGAAAAAATTAGATTATATTGATATTAGATATACAGTTAAAAATTTAGATGGAGTTAGGTATGAACCTTGGCATGTTAAGATTATTTAAAAATTTTATTTATTTAAGTTTATTTATTACTTTATTAAACGCACAAAAAATAAATAGTAGCGATAATCATTTAAAAGATTTTGATTTTATAAAAAAAGGTTTTGAAAGTGATAATACACTTCTTGTAATAGGTGGAATTCAAGGTGATGAACCTGGTGGATTTATGGCAGCTTCTTTGTTAGCTACACATTATGAGATAAAAAAAGGTTCAGTCTGGGTTGTCCCTAATTTAAACTTTTATTCAATTATAAAAAGATCACGTGGACCATATGGTGATATGAATAGAAAATTTGCCTATATTGAGACACATGATCCTGATTATAAATCAGTAGTAAGAATTAAAAACTATATTACTGATGAAAATGTAAAGTTGATTTTAAATCTACATGATGGAAGTGGTTATTATAGAAAAGAGCATCAAGATTGGCTTCATTCTCCAAATAGATGGGGACAAAGTTCAATTATTGATCAAAAAAGTTTGAATATAAAAGAGTATGGAAATTTAGAAGAGATATCATCAAAAGTATGTGAACACATAAATAGTAATCTTATACGAGAAAAAGATTTCTATAATATAAAAAACACAGAAACTAGACTTGGTGATAAAGAGATGGAAAAGAGTCTGACATATTTTGCAATCAACAATGGAAAAGCAGCTTTTGCAAATGAAGCAAGTAAGTCTTTACCTTTACATGAAAGAGTTTATTATCATTTATTGGCATTAGAAAAATATATGCAAATTATGGGTATAAAATATGAACGTAAATTTAAATTAGAACCATTATCTATAAAAGATGTAATAGATAATGATATTTATATATCTTTTTATGATAATAAAATACAACTTCCTTTAAGTGAAGTAAGAAATATATTAAACTATTTTCCAATTAAGAAGGATGGGACTTTGCAGTTTAATGTGTCAAATCCTTTAATGACTGTAGTAAAAGAAAAAGAACATTATGTAATCCATTATGGGAATAGAGAGATTGCAAGGTTAAGTCCTGACTATATGGATATAATAGAAAAAGAGGATTCTATTAATTTAGAAGTTGATGGGGAGAATAAAACAGTACAGTTTGGATCTATTGTTAATGTAAATGAAAGTTTTATTGTTACACCGATGGAAAATATTAGAGTAAATGTGATAGGTTTTGTAAAAAAAGGTGCAAAAAATGAAGCTGGAATAAAAGTAGAAAAATCTGATATTTTACAAAGATATTCAATTGATAAAAGTGGAAATATTTTTAGAATAGAATTTTATAAAAATGATAAATTTACAGGAATGATTCTAATAAATTTTGATAATAAATTTGACTATGAAAACTTATCAAAGATGATAACTACCTCAACTCAAAAAGAGCTATCTTTGTAGATTAATCTACAAGCTCTTTTTTAAATAGTTCTTGATTTAACTTCTTACAACAGTTATTGTAAAGCTCTTCAACTCTTTGTTCATCTGTTTTTATATGAGTAGCAATTGTTTTTTTATCAACGCCACACTCAATACCTGTGAATACTTTTAACTCTTTTTTAGTAAATTTTCTTTTTAAAACCTCTTTTAACTCTTCTTCACTTTTTAAAGTTCCAACAAGTTTTTCAATGTGGTTTGTTAATGATTGTGTATAGTTCATATTATTTTTGTATCCAATTTTCTAATTTTTTTATATCATCATATGCTGTTAAGTCTAGCATTACAGGTGTGATTGAAACATAATTTGCTTTTATTGCTTCAAAATCACAATCTTTGTTTGTGCTTTCTTGCCAAATTAATGGATGTAGACCTATCCAATAATACTCTTCACCTCTTGGATTAAAATGTCTATGGGTATCATTTCCATATTCTCTATATCCAGCTTTTGTTATTTTTATTCCATTACACTCATTTGGAGCTATTGGTGGAATATTTATATTTAAAAATCTTCTTTGATCTAAAGGAAATTTATCCTCTAGAATTAAAGATACAATTTTAGTAATTGTTTCCTTAGCTAAAGCAAAATCCCAACTACTATTTATATCTTGGCATTTATCTTTACATACTTGTGAGATTGCTATAGAGGGAACTCCTTGAAGTACAGCTTCCATTGCAGCAGCAGCTGTTCCACTATAAGTGATATCTTCACCCATATTTGCTCCAATATTTATTCCACTTATAACTAAATCAGGTCTAAAACCTTCTTTAAATAGATTGTTTAATGAGATAAATACACAATCTGTAGGCGTTCCATCATCAATCTTATAATAATCATCATCAACATTTACAAGTCTTAAAGGTCTATCAAGAGTCAAAGAATGCCCACATGCAGATTTATTTTTGGCAGGAGCAACAACTATTATTTTTGCAATTGGTTTTAACGCTTCTATTAAAGCTTTTAAACCAATAGCATCAAAGCCATCATCATTTGTTAAAAGTATTTGTTTCATGCTACTATATAAGCTCCTTGAATTTGTTCAATTCTTTCTTCTACCACATTTGATACTTTAAATCCAGTATCAAGTTCAATATCTCCAAGTTTTGATTTAACTAAAATTTTTAATTCACGTTTGCCTTGGTTGTTTGCAACTAAATCAAAAAGTTTGTACATCAATTCATCATTATCATTAAATGGCAATGCTATAGTTATTGGTGGTTCTTGTTTTTCTACGTGTTTTGTTTTTACTTTATCTTTTTGTGCATCTTTTAAAGATTCAAGTTTCAAAAGATTTAATCTTGTAAAATCTCCATCTTTTGTAACTCTTACTTTAAAAGCCAATGGCTCATTTAAATCAAAATCATCTTCAAGCTCTTTTAATCTATTTTCAAAAAGCATAAGTTCGATATTTCCATGTAAGTCAAGGATATTTGCAATACCAAATTTATTACCTTTTTTAGAGATTTTTTCTGTAATCTCTTCAATTTTTCCTACAAGTAAAGCTTGTGAACCATCTGCAATATCATCTAATTCTGAACTTAATGTACAATTGATTTTTTCAATCTCCTCTCTATATCCATCAAGTGGGTGACCAGATACATAAAATCCCAATGAGGCTTTTTCAAATTCTAATATCTCTTTTGGTTGGAACTCTTCAAGATGTTCAAGTTCTATCTCAACTCTCATCATCTCATCATCTTCTCCAAAAAGTGAAGAGGTAGTTTGTTTTTTTAGTTGCATTGCTTTACCAACATAATCACCTATAGCTTCTATTTGTTCCAATAAAGCTTTTCTACTATAGGCAAAAGAATCTAAAGCACCAGCTTTTATTAGTGATTCTATTACTCTTTTATTTACTTTACTTCCATCAATTCTTGAGATAAAATCACTTAAATCTTTAAAATCTCCATTTTTTCTTCTCTCATTTAAAATTGAATTAATAGCCACATCGCCAGCACCTTTGATGGCACCCATACCAAACATAACTACCTCTTTATCATCAATTTTTGTTGCAGAGAAAACTAAGTCAGACTTATTTATATCAGGTGGGAAAAGATCTATCCCTAATCTTTTTACTTCATCAACATACTTAACAACTTTATCTGTATTATCTTTTTCAAGAGTAAGTAAAGCTGCCATAAACTCTGTAGGGTAATATTTTTTCAAAAAACTTGTGTAGAATGTTACAAGACCGTAGGCTGCTGAGTGGGATTTATTAAAACCATATCCGGCAAATTTTACAATCAGGTCGAAAAGCTCTTCACAATGCTCTTTTACATAGCCTTTTTTTACTCCACCTTCGGCAAATTCACCTTTTAGTCTATCCATCTCCTCTTTAATCTTTTTACCCATAGCCCGTCTAACTAAGTCCGCACCACCAAGTGAAAAACCACCAATTGTTTGTACTATCTGCATAACTTGCTCTTGGTAAACAATAACTCCATATGTTGGTTCAAGTATAGGTCTTAAGGGTTCTACAAATTCATCATAGAAGTATGAAATTTCAGCACGTCCATGTTTTCTATCGATAAAGTCATCAAGCATCCCTGATTCCATTGGACCTGGTCTATAAAGCGCTAGCATCGCAATAATATCTTCAAACCCAGAAGGCTTAAGTCTTTTTGCCAAGTCTTGCATACCCGCAGATTCTATCTGGAATAATCCAATAGTATTTCCTGATTGAATTAGTTCATAAACCCCTTTGTCATTTACATCTTCTAAGATAAAGTTGATTCTTTTTCCATGTCTTTTTTCTACAAGTTTATTTGCTTCTTCAATAACTGTTAGGGTCTTTAGACCTAAGAAGTCGAATTTAATTAAGTCAACATCTTCAACATACTTACCATTATATTGAGTTGCAAGTGTATCCAATCCACTTGGTTTAAATAGTGGAGTTTTTTTCCATAAAGGTTCATTTGATATAACAACTCCTGCGGCGTGAGTACCTGCATTTCTATTTAATCCCTCAAGTGCAAGGGCAAATTCCCAAACTCTTTTTGCTTGGGGGTCACTTTCACAAAGCTCTTTTATCTTTGGTTCTTTTTCATATGAACTTGTAAGATTAATACCTAACTCATCAGGGATTAGTTTTGCCATAGCATCAGCTTTTGAGTAAGGCATATCTAAAACTCTGGCAACATCTCTAATAACCCCTTTTGCAAGAAGTTTACCAAAAGTGATAATTTGGGCAACATTTGAACGACCATATTGTTGAACAACATAATCGATAATCTCACCCCTTCTACTTTGACAGAAGTCCATATCAATATCGGGCATTGATACCCTTTCTGGATTTAGGAATCTCTCAAAAAGTAATCCATAAGGCATGGGATCAATATCTGTAATAAATAAACAATAAGCAACTAAACTTCCAGCTGCTGAACCCCTTCCAGGACCAACTGGAATTTTCATCTGTTTTGCAACAATAACGAAATCCCAAACAATTAGCATATAACCTGGGAATTTCATATTATTGATAATATTTATCTCTGTTTCAAGTCTTTGTTTATACTCTTCATGTTTCTCTTCAGGAACAATTTCAAGTCTTTTTTTAAGACCTTCTCTACACTTAAATTCAAATAGAGTGATATCGTTTTCTAAAGAGTATTCTTCGTCTGGTTTAGGAATTTCAAGATTTGATTCTTTTAACTTTTGTCTTGTAAATTTAAAATTTGGAGGAGTTGGGTTCCCAAGTTTTATCTCTAAATTACATTTATCAGCTATTTCTTGTGTTGCTGCAATAGCTTCTGGCATATCAGCATATAGTTTTGCAATTTGTTCTGGAGTTTTTAAATAAAACTCATGAACAGAGTGTCTAAGTCTATTTGGATCATCATAAAGTTTATTCATTGCAATGCACATAAATGCTTCATGTGCATCGGCATCTTTTTGTTTTAAATAGTGAGTATCGTTTGTAGCTACTATTTTTATACCAGTTTCTTTTGAGATTTTTAAAATCATATCATCAACAAAAAGTTGGTCTGCTATACCATGTCTCATGATTTCTAAATAAAAATCATCACCAAATATCTCTTTATATTCTAAAGCTATCTCTTTTGCTCTATCGTAACCTTTTGCTCCAAACTTTACGTTTCTTTCATTGTTTGTATTTAGGTGCCAGTTAATTTCACCTTGTAGACAAGCTGCACTACAAACTAAGCCTTCTGAATTTTCTCTAAGAAGTTTTTTGTTTATTCTTGGATAGTAATAAAAACCATGCATATAAGCTTGTGAACTTAAAAACATAAGATTTTTATATCCTATTTCATTTTTTGCATATAAACATAAGTGAAATCTTTGTTTTGTAGTTTTATCATCTAACTCTTCTGAGTTATGGATATATGCTTCCATTCCAATGATAGGTTTGATACCTTCATTTCTCATGGCATTGTAAAAATCTATTGCTCCAAACATATTTCCATGGTCTGTCATTGCAACACTTTTCATCCCCATCTCTTTAACTTTTTTAGCTAAGGGTTTGATTTTGTTTGCACCATCTAAAAGTGAATATTCTGTATGTAAATGTAAATGTGTAAATTGTGGTATTTGTGACATGACTAAAACTTTTTTATTGTGATTTTAGTCAGATTATATCTAAAAAATGTTTTTGAACCTCTTTATATCCAAAATTAAAACACTCATTTAATTCTTTAAAAGTAAACATTTTAAAATTTAGTATATTTTGGTGAGTTATATATATATTTGAGTGTTGTATAGAATAGTTTACGTTGTCAAACCAGTGGGAAAAAATCTTCTTTTTTAATCTTTTTATGGGATTAAAATTTCTTCTTTTTATAAGATTTATTTTTCTTGGCATTAGATCAATTGTGCAGATTTTATGGTTACCATCTAAAAAAGGTTTTACAGGAAGATTGTCAATTAATCCTCCATCAACTAGATACATATGTTCGTAAGAAATAGGTTTAAAAATAGGAATTAATGCACTTGATGCCATACAAAGTTGATGCGTTAAACCTTCATCAAAATAATGCAGTTGTTTTTTCTTTAAATCATAAGCATTTACATAAACTTTTGTTGGAATATCTTCTAATTTTTCTATTGGTAAAAGTTGATTTAGAATAGGATTATTTGTATCGATTTTTATAAGACCATTTTTAAAATAGTTAAATTTTAAAGTTTTTTTTAAATCTTTAGAAGAGAAAATTTTTAATTGTTCTTTCGCACTTACTCCACTTGCATGAGAAGTTGCAATAATAGCTCCTATGGAACTTCCTGAGTAAGCATCAATTTTAATATTTTGTTCTTCAAAGAACTGTAAGGCTCCCAAGTGAAAAGCACCTCTTGCAGCACCTCCACCTAAAACTAAAGCAAATTTCATTCATCTAACCAGTTAATTATTTTAAATTCTCCATCATAAGTTTCAACTATAGCAGTACAAGATTCTACCCAATCACCACAATTTAAGTATTCTATTGAATCTATATCTTTTATCTCTGCTTTGTGAATATGTCCACATATTATGCCATCATATCCTTTATGTTTTGCATGATTAGATAAAATAGACTCAAAATCTGTGATAAAAGATACAGAAGATTTTACATTGTCTTTTACATATTTTGATAGTGACCACTTTGATTTTATTCCTAATTTAATTCTTATATTGTTAAGTAATTGATTAATATTTAAAAGCAAATCATATCCATAGTCACCCAAAATAGCAAGCCATTTTTTAGTCATTGTTATAGAATCAAAAAAATCTCCATGGGTAACAAGATATTTTTTACCTGATATAGAGGTGTATTCAATTTCGTTTTTAATATCTAAGGAGTTACCAAGTACTAAAGGAACAAAAGGTCTTAAAAACTCATCATGGTTACCAGTTATAAAAACAACACTACAACCTTTTCTTGCTTTTTTTAAAATTTTTTGGATAACATCAGAGTGAGATTGTGGCCAAATAAGTTTTCTTTTGATAGCCCAACCATCGATTATATCTCCAACTAAATATAGGTTTTCACTCTCATTATGTTTAAAAAAGTCAAGAAGTTTTTTTGTATTCGAAAACTTTGTTCCTAGATGAACATCTGATATAAAAATGCTTTTGTATTTCATGAAAAAGATTTTATTTTAATATGATTACAACTTAATAACATGTAATACAGTTGTAATCACTCTTTAATAGAATCAGATATGGAAAATTTAAAAATATGTTTGGTAAGTGATACTGTATATGATGTAAATGGAGTTTCGAGGTTTATTCAAGATTTTGCAAAAGAAGCGATATTTTTTGAAAAACCTTTTTTTGTGATTACATCAACAAAAAAAGGGCATTATGAAAAGATTAAAAATGTTCTAAATCTTAAACCTATTTTTACTATGAAAATGCCTTTTTATAAATCTTTAGATTTGGTTATTCCCAATTTTTTTAAAATATACAAAAAAATAAAAGATATAAATCCTACTTTATTACATATTTCAACTCCAGGCACAGTAGGGCTTTGTGCCTTGATTAGTGCTAAAATATTAAAAATACCAGTTGTAGGAATATATCATACTGACTTTCCCTCATATTTATATAAAAACACAAAAAGTAAATTTGTTAAAAATGGTACAGTTTTATTTTTAAAGCTTTTTTATAAGGGGTACAAAGCAATTTTCTTAAGATCAGATGAATACTCAAAAATAGTTCAAGAACAATTAAATTTTAAAAAAGAAAATCTTCATTTGGTTAAAGCAGGTATAAATATAAAAAGTTTTGATAAGTCATTTAAAGATGAAACTATTTGGGATGGTTACCAAGTAAAAAAAGATAAGTTCAAAGTTTTATATGTGGGAAGGTTATCAGTTGAAAAAGGTGTTGATACGTTAATATCTTATTGGAATGAGTTTAATTTAAGTGATTGTGAACTTATTTTAGTAGGAGATTTGGAATTTGAATTAAATCAAGAAGAGCTAAATAATATAAAAATAGTAGGAAGAAAACAAAAAGATGATTTATCCAAACTATATGCTTCAAGTGATTGTTTTATATTCCCTTCTACTACTGATACCTTAGGACAAGTTGTAATGGAAGCATTATCATCTGCACTTCCTGTAATAGTTACAAATGAAGGTGGACCAAAAACTTTTGTCTCACAAGAGTTTGGCTATATTTTAGATTTTAAACAAAAAGATGAGCTAAAAAAGGCAATTTTAGAGTTAAAAAACAATAAAGAGATATATGATAATAAATCAATAAAAGCCTATGAGTTTATGAGAGATATGTCTATCTCTCATAGTTTTTTAGATTTTTGGTCTAAAAATGAGCAGGTTTTAAAGGTTTGCAAGTAAACCGTTTTTAACCTCTTGATAAATTGTTTCACCTTGGAGTTGTTTGACAAGTTCTAAAGCAAACTGCATGGCAGTTGCTGGTCCTTGTGAGGTGATAACTTTTCCATCTATTACAACCTTTTGATTTTTTTCATAAGTTGCTGAATCAATTTTTTGCTCAAAACTTGGATAACAAGTATAATTTTGATTTAATACTCCAGCACAGTGTAAAGCATAAGGAGCTGCGCATATAGCTGCAACATATTTATTTGTTTGTTTAAACTTTTTTAAAGTCTCTTGAGTTAATTCATCTTTAGCTAAATTGAAAGTATTTTCAGCTCCACCTGGCAAGACTACCATCTCGTAATCTTCAATTTTTACATCTTTTAAGAATATATCAGAATCAATACCTATTTGATGTGCCCCTTTTGTTATTTTCTCAGATATTGTTGAAATTGTAACTTTTATATCAGCTCTTCTTAAAATATCTATAATAGATATAGCTTCAATTTCTTCAAATCCAGTAGATAAAATTATCAATACTTTAGACATTGTAATCCCTTTTTCTCGAATTGTTATATTTTAGCATATTCTTTATGATATTGGATATAGCTTTTAAGAATTTATAAGTTGTTTTTAAATAAAATTTAAGCAATTATAAAAAGGGGAACTAATGTTAAAGTCAATTATTAAATTTTCATTATTTATTTCTGTTGTTGCTATATTCAGTGGTTGTAGTCAAAGAGTTTTTACATCTACTGATAAAGATATTCAAAAAGAGAATGCAGAGGTACAACTAACAAAAGAATACATGGAAATTGCAAAAGATCAAGAGTATAATATTAATACTCAAGCCACTTTAGAGGGTTCGATTAACTCTTTGGCTACTCAAATGATGAGAAATAACAAAATGGTAACAAGAAAACCAGTGTTAATAACATCTTTTGTAAGACTTGACAATTTTAAAAAGACAACTGAATTTGGTAGAATTGTAAGTGAAAGCTTAATTAATGAGATGTCAAATAGAGGATTTAATGTTATTGAATATAGAGGACAATTAGCTGTATCAATAAATGAAAGAGGTGAATATTTCATTAGTAGAGACCCTTATAAAATTAAAGATGAGATTCCTAATACATATGTAGTAGTTGGGACTTATTCAAGACAATATGGAAAAGTATTTTTAAATGCAAGAGTTATTGACAATGTTACGGGAAGAATTATATCAACTGCTAGAGTAACTTTTTTACATAGCATGAGAAATGATTGTACATTGTTTAAAGACTGTAAACCAGCTAGAAAAATTAAAATAATTAAAGAAAAATAGTAAATGAACTATACTAAATTAAAAGTGATGAAACTCCTTGGTGTTTCATCATTTTTAATACTTATATTAACTTCATGTTCCTCAAATAAAGTCAGTAATATTGACACTGTTTTTAAAACTTTTTCCGGTTCTAATAACTTTGAAAGCTTTGTAGATGATATGGTTGATGAATCTAGTCACAAACTAAAAAAAGTATTATATAAAGATGATATTGTTTTGGTTTCTGATTTTGTAAATCTTGATAAATTAAAAAATAGATCGAGATTGGGATTTTTATTATCTGATTATTTAAAAAATGCTCTATCAAATAGAGATATTATAGTTAGACAAGTTGAACTAAAAGAGAACTTTGATTTAGGTGATAGAGGGTTTAATCTTCTAACAAGAGATGGAAATAAGATTCAAAAGAAATATGTGGATATTGCAAACTATGCTGTAGTTGGGACATATAGTATTACTACAGAAAACTTAATTGTATTTATAAAGTTGATTGATCTAAGAAATGGTAATATTTTGAGTTCATCTACTAATAGAACGGCCATAGATAAAGAGATTTTAGATTTAGAAGAGAAACCAAAAAAACAAAGAGATATTTTCTTACCTCCACATATGGTTTTATAAAATATCTTGAATTAAAAATTGTGGCGTTATTTCACCTCTAAATTCATTTTTATTTACTGAAACAATTAAATCAATTGTATTTCGTTGAATATATTCATCTGCATGAAATTTTAAAGCTTCAAATACAACTCCATCATTATTAAGAACGAGCTTTAAATGGTTTTTATCTTTACCAAAAAACTGAGTTTTGATAATATTTGAATTTGATATTTTAAATACGGGTCGATTGTTTTCTAATCCATAAGGTTCAAACTTTTCAATGATATTTAAAAACTCTATATCAACACTAGTAATATCTAGTTCCCCTAAAACATTTAAATCAATATGAAGTTCTTCTGAAGGTATATTTAATAATTGATTAATCCTTTTTTTGAATTCCTCAAGATTTGATGCTTTTAAAGATAATCCTGCTGCATTTTTATGCCCTCCGAAGCCTATTAATAAGTCAGAGGTTTTTTCAATAATAGAGTGAAGATTTATATTTGCATTTGCTCTTGCACTTCCTTTGGCAATTCCATTATTTATAGAGAAAATAAATGCTGGTTTTTTATAGCTATTTGATAGCTTAGATGCAACAATTCCTATAACTCCCTCATGCCAATTTTCTCCCCAAACAACCACAGCATTGTCTTGAGAATTTGAAGCTTCATTTGCTTTTTTTGAAATATCTTCTTGTAATGTTTTTCTATAACAATTTAACTCTTCTAATAGTTGAAGGGTTTCATTAGCTTCATATTCATTTGAAGCTAGTAAAAATGATAAAGCAATAGAAGCATCGTCCATTCTTCCTGCACTGTTTATTTTGGGAGCAATTGTAAACCCAATATCATCTGATACAAAAATATTTTTTTGCATCATATCGTTGATTTTTTTAAATGCCGGTCTCGATGAGGTTTTAATCATCTTTAGACCATGTTTTACCATAGTATAATTTAGATTTTTCATTGGCATAATATCAGCTATAATTGCCACACATAAAAGATCAAAATAACTTTGAAGGTTTATATCAGAGTTTAACTCTTTTTTTATGGCTGCACATAAGTACCATGCAACTTGCGCACCACAAATATCTTTAAAAGGAAAAGAACAATCTTTTTGTTTTGGATTAATTATAGCTAGTGCTTGTGGTATTTCAAGACCTACTGTATGATGGTCTGTTATGATTAAATCAATATTTTTTTCTTTTAGTTTTTTAGAAGCTTCCACTGCTGAAATTCCATTATCAACTGTTATTACAAGTCCTGAATCAATCATATCAACTATTTTTGCTGACAAACCATAACCATGTTCAAATCTATTTGGAATAATATGGTTGACTTTTTTTCCAATTTTTGAAAAAAAGTCAACAATTATTGCTGTTGATACAACTCCATCAACATCATAATCTCCAACAATAGTAATAGGTTCATTTTCTAAAATAGCTTTTTTAATTCTTTGTGTAGCAATTTTTATATCTTT
The DNA here is from genome assembly GCA_050296315.1 of Halarcobacter sp. Lineage (GTDB taxonomy): Bacteria > Campylobacterota > Campylobacteria > Campylobacterales > Arcobacteraceae > Halarcobacter. The sequence continues at coordinate 446,691 of JBNKRE010000001.1, read as the reverse complement.
AAAACTATCAGGTGTAGGAATATTTGCCAATCGAGAGTATTTATTGCTCTCGTGGCGTTTTGAAAGTATTTTATATAACTCTTCTTTTGTAATTTTATTCATCAATTACTTTTTATTAGATTGTTTTACAAACTCTAAAATAATTGGATTTGGTGTTTCAAGATGAGAAGTAAACTCAGGGTGAAATTGTACACCAACAAACCAAGGATGATCTTTTAGTTCAATTGCTTCAATTAGACCATTTGATTGTCCAGAGATTATCATACCTGCTTCTTCTAACCTATCTTTATATGCTGGGTTAGCTTCATATCTATGTCTGTGTCTTTCATAATATATTTCTTCTTTCCCATAAGCTTTTTGAAGTTTTGAACCTTTTAATGGTTCAAAAGGGTATTCTCCTAATCTCATTGTTCCACCCATTGGAGATTCATGAGTTCTTAATTGTTTATTCCCACTTTGGTCTATAAATTCATCAATTAAGTAAATAATTGGTTCTTCACAGTTTTCTTCAAACTCGATTGAGTTAGCTTTTTCTATACCCAATACATTTCTAGCAAACTCCACAATAGCTAATTGCATACCCAAACAAATACCAAGATATGGGATATTATTTTCTCTTGCATATTTAATTGCTTGAAGTTTTCCATCAACTCCTCTGTGTCCAAAACCACCTGCTACTAAAATACCATCAGAATTTCCAATAATGTCATATGCTCCAACATCTTCAATTCTTTCACTGTCACACCAGTGGATATTTACCTTTGTATTCAAGTGAGCTCCTGCATGAACAAGGGCTTCGATTAGAGATTTATAAGATTCTTTTAAATCTAAATATTTACCAACAAAGGCAATAGTTACTTCATCTTGAGGTACTAAAATATTTTTTACTAAAGTATCCCATTTTTCCATATTTGGTTTAATCTTGATATAGAAATGTTCTGATAAAGCGTTTAAGATTCCCTCTTTGATAAAGTGTAGAGGAACTTGGTAAATTGATTGTGCATCACCTGCTTCTATAACTGCATTTTTATCAATATCACATGATAAAGCTAATTTATCTTTTAGATTTTTTGGAAGAGGCTTTTCTGTTCTACAAACTAACATATGAGGAGTTATACCAATTCTTCTTAACTCTTGAACTGAGTGTTGAGTTGGTTTTGTTTTTAATTCACCTGCCGCTCTAATATATGGAACTAAAGTAACATGGATATTCATAGTGTTTGTTTTTGGAAGCTCATGTCTTATAGCTCTAATTGCTTCCATAAAAGGTAAGCCTTCAATATCTCCAACTGTTCCTCCAAGCTCAATGATTAAAAAATCATTATCATCAGCAGCAGCATAGATTCTATTTTTAATCTCATCTACAACATGGGGAATAATTTGAATAGTTTTACCTAAGTAACCACCTTCTCTTTCTCTTTTAATAACACTTTGGTAAACTTGACCTGTTGTAAAAGAGTTTTTCGCTGTTAGTGTTTGGTCTATAAACCTTTCATAGTTTCCTAAATCTAAATCTGTTTCTGCTCCATCTGCTGTTACAAAAACCTCTCCATGTTCAAGTGGACTCATTGTCCCTGGGTCAACATTTAAATAAGGATCTATTTTTAACATAGATACTCTAAACCCTGATTGTTTTAATATTGTTGCAATAGAAGCTGAGGTAATACCTTTACCAAGTGAACTTAAAACTCCACCTGTTACAAATATAAATTTAGTCATTATGAAAAACTCCGTAATATGTAATAGTTATGATTGTATATGAATTATGCGGGGATTATAGCTAATTGATGGTTAATATGTAGTTAAATAAAGAAGAGAACTCTCTTCTTTATTTTATTTCTTTAATTTATCTGCTCTAGGGTAGATAAATACCGCTTCTCTTAAAACTGAAACTTTTTCAGGATCGTCTTCTGCATACGCTCTTATTGTAACTGTAATTGGTGTATCTTTTGTTATATCATTTACTAAGATTTTATCAGTTGATAAAATTACAACTTTTTTAGAAAGTTTTTTTGGCGCTAAAGTAAATGGTTTAAATCTTTCAATTTTAATATCTGGATGATCTATAACCTCTAAATTATATTTATGTGGTTTTGAATCAGTATTTTGGAAAAGGAATAAAAAGTTATTTGAAACAACATTACCTTCTTTTATTTTATATAATTGAGTGGTTTTGTTTACATTTAACAACATATGTTCTTTTTCTCCACCCATAACAAATAATAAAGCCAAAATTAAAACTAAAGCAGCACTATACATGATTGTAGATTTTCTTACTACTTTTGTAGGTTGATCTTTTTCTATTTTATTTGTACTAGACCATTGAACAAGAGATTCTTTCCCTAGTTTTCCCATAACTTGTGTACAGGCATCAACACACTCTAAACAGTTGATACATTCAAGTTGTAAACCTTTTCTAATATCAATATGTGTAGGACATACCGTTACACAACTTTCACAAGTGGTACACTCATTTGCTGCATCTGGTAAATCTTTTTGTTTGAAAATAATTTTTTCTCTACTTTCATTGTAGATATTACCACCTCTTTTAGTTGAGTAAATAGCTTGATATGTATTGTCATCATATAGTACTGATTGAACCCTTGAATATGGACATACATAAACGCAAAAGTTTTCTTGCATCCAAACAACATCATATACTAGAAAACCTGCAATTGCTAAAACAAAACCAATTAAAAACCAATGCTCTGCTGGATCTTGAAGATATGCAAAGAAATCTTCAGGTGGTACAAAATACCACATAAAGTCAGCTGCTGCAATAAGTGATAAAGCTGTCCAAATCAAAATTGCAACTACTTTTTTAGATGCATTTTCTGCTTTTTTCCAGTCTGGTTCTTTTTGTTTATTTTTAATTCTTCTAAGACCTAATAGTTTACTTTCTATAAAATCTCTATAAATTACCCTAAATATTGTTTGTGGACATGCCCATCCACACCATGCTCTTCCTCCAATTGCAGTAACCGCAAATATACCTAAAAAAAGCAGCATTAATAAAAATGGCATTAGATATAATTCTTGCATATCAAATGCTACTCCCATTAGATGCAGTTGCTTTTTATCAAATGATAATAAAAATATATGATTACCATCGATTCTGATAAAAGGCAATGCCAAAGATATTATAGTTGCAAGTGCATATGCATAATATCTTTTTATTCTGTAAGGAGTTTGTTTTACTGCTGTAGTAGTTCCTTCCATTTTCTCGTCCTATATTAATTTTTCTAATTTTATATAAATCAACCTTATAATAAGCATAAGCTATTATAAGTTAAAATTATGATAATTTGAATGATAATTTTTTTAATTGCTTTATATTTCAATGTTTTTTAATTTGAAATCGAGAATAAAATTGAAATATATAAAAATCTTTTTAAATAATTATAAGTTATAAAATGAATAGATATAAAGTCTCTTTTTAAAGATTTTCTATATTAAATTTGATACTTCAGATGATAAATGTAGTGGTTCTTCTCTCTTAATTAGTTCAGCTATAAATCTATTCGGAATATTTTCAAATCCAAAAAATTATTTCTTTTGCAAGGTTTATGACAGACTATAGATTTATAATTCATTAAATCTTTCCATAAAGGATCATAAATGAATTATAAGAAGTTGTTTTTCCCTATAGGTGGGGGTGATGAATTAGTAGAAAGATTGTATGGAGCTTTTTTGGTAGCTAAATACTTTAATACTAATTTAGAAATATTAAAATGTAGTTTTAATGCTAATAAAAATCTGTATAAATTGTTACCATTACCAAAAGATGTTCTAGATAATATTAATGATGTTATTGATTCAAATTATGAAGATGAAAATTCAGAGTTTAAATCTATAATTGAACAAATCTCTAAAGACTTGGATGTTAAGATTGTAAAAAAAGCTTTGCATAATGAAGCTTCTATAACAGTAAATATTAAACAAGGAATTAGAAGTACTTTAGTTGAAAATGAGTCAAAATATTGTGATTTGGTTGTTGTAGCTGCTCCTCCATCAGGTATAACAACTGCCACTTTTGAAACAGCAATACTTAAAAGTGGGAAATCAATTCTGATGATTCCTAGAATCATGAGACAGTTTAGTTTGGACACAGTAATTATTGGTTGGAATAATTCACCAGAATCTTCGAGAGCAGTAACATCATCAATTGAAATATTAAAAAATGCACAAAAGGTACATATAGTATCATCTATGGAGTATTTAGAAGAAGAACACTCTATTGAAAAATTAATTGATTATCTAAAAATCCATGAAGTAAATGCAACTTACGAAGTAGTAAAAACTACAAAAATTCCAGGTGAAGCTTTATTAAATGCTGCTTTAGATGGAGATTTTAATTTAATAGTTGCAGGTGCATACGGACATAGAGGATTAAAAGAGCTTATGTTTGGTGGAGCTACTAGATATTTACTTGAACATTCATCAATACCAGTTTTTATGTCTCATTAATATTATGTTAAAATACCATTATGAAAATATTACTTTTAGAAGATAATGAAACCTTAGCAAATGGTATTAATAGAAAACTCCAAGAGATTGGATATATAGTAGATTTTTTTTATAATGGAGAAGATGGTTTATATACATTAGAAACAGTAAAATATGATCTACTTATTTTAGATTTAGGTCTTCCTGGAATTGATGGTATAGATATTATAAAAAAGTTAAGAGGTACAAAAAAAAATCTTCCAATACTTGTAATATCAGCAAGGGATAGATTAGACCAAAGAATATTGGGTTTAGATACTGGAGCTGATGATTATTTATGTAAACCCTTTGAATTAGATGAGGTTGTTGCTAGAGTTAATGCCTTATTAAGAAGAAGTAATAATCAAGTAAGTAATATTATCAAATATAATGATCTTATATTTGATACTCAATCTTTAATACTAAAAAAAGAGAATGAAATTATAGAATTAAGTAAAAGAGAACTAAGAATTTTTGAATATCTTTTATTAAATCTAAATGCTATTATAAGTAAAGAAAATATTGTTGAACAAGTCACAACAGTTGATGATGAGTTCAATCCTACAGCCGTTGAAACATATATCTCAAGATTAAGAAAAAAACTAGGAAGCTCTATTAACCTAAAAACTGTAAGAGGTTTAGGTTATATGTTAAGTTAACTATGAATACTGATATTCCTTCAATTAGTTCTAGACTAATAACTTGGCTTACTATTCCTTTACTAATTTTAACTACCATAGTATTTGTTTATTTTTATATTTTTTCAATTGAAAAAATCACGAAATTTTTTGATAACAGATTACTTGCAAGTGCAAAAAGTATTGAACACAGTTTAGGTATAGAAGATGGTGAACTTTTTGTTGATATCCCAAGTTTTTCTATTGAGTTATTATCAACTAACGATAAGGGTTTAATTTATTATTCTGTAGTTGATGAAAAAAAGAATCTTTTAGTAGGTTATAATCTATTATTTAATAAAAAATTGATGGATGAAGATGTACCAGAATTTTATTATACTACTTATGATGGAGCAAAATTAAGAGCAATCTCTTATAAAACTACACTTTATAGTTCAGGCAAAGCTTACAGTGCTTATATAACTATAGGTGAAACCACAGAAGAGAGAAATGAAAATATAAAACAAGTATTGATTTTACTATCAGCTATAATGGGAATAGTTGTTGTTTGTAGTATAGTAATCACCTTGCTTGCAGTGCGCCAAGGATTAAAACCCCTTAAAGATTTAAAAAAGATTATCAAAAAAAGAGATGAAAAAGATTTAGAAGTATTGGTTTTTGATGCTCCTAAAGAGATAGAAGATGTTGTAAAAAGTATAAATATTTTATTGGAAAGAAGTAGGCACACAATAGAGTATATAGAACAGTTTAATTCAGATATTTCACACCAATTAAGAACACCACTAGCAGAGATGGCAGTTCAATTGGAAACCATATATGATAAAAAAGATAAAAACTACATAACCTTAAATTCTATCTTGAAAAATATGAAACATATCACTGAACAACTATTGTTATATGCTAAAACAAATCCTAATACAATAAATCTAAAACGATTTAAAAAAGAGAGTCTTAATAAAATTTGTAAAAATTATAGTCTTAAAGTGGCTCCAAAAATTTATAAAAAGGGCTTTGAGTTTGCTTTTGAAGATATGCAGGAGGAGTTTTTTATCAATTGTGATTCAATAATGATTGAAAGTATGCTTGATAATATAATTAATAATGCCTTACACTATGCAGTTGATGAAAATGGTAATCCTATTGGAACAATCACCTTATCTTTAAAAAGACATAATAATACTATTTGGCTTAGTATAAAAGATGAAGGAAGAGGGGTAGGAAAAGAGTTTTTAGATAGTATTTTTAAAAGGTATTATAGAGTTGATGGTGAAAAACAAGGCACAGGACTAGGTTTAAGTATAGTAAAACAAATTGCTTCTTTACACAAAGCAAAAGTTCAGGCAATAAATGAAAATGGTTTAAAAATCTCAATAATTTTTAAAAGTGAAAATAAATAATCTAATCTTTAATCAAATAGTTATATTTTTTATATTCTTCAAGTAAATCTTCTAAAACCTTTTTTGAGTTTTTAGAACCTATCCATAAATATCCTATATTGTTTTCTTTTAAAATATTTTGTACTTCTCTTTTTGCTAAAACTTTTTTTATGGTATTTTTTAATAATTTATATCTTTGTGGGTATAACTCTTTAAATTTTCTTGAAACGGCCATTCCCCTTATTGAACCATTGATAATAGGCATCGTAACACCTATTTCCTCAAGAACTTCATTTATAGTAGGTGCATCCCATCTTTTTGATCTTTTTTTAGAAATTATGGCTAAAGGTTTTACTTTTTTTCTATATTTTTCACTCCCTTGTCCTGCAATTACTAATAGATCTACTTTAGAGTCAATCAAAGCTTTTCTGGCATTTCTACCTCCACTAAAAAGTTTTAAATTTACATTTTGAATAGGAAGGTTCAATTTTTCAAGAAGTAATTTAAAGGTGATATGACTACTTGATTTATTCATTACTCCTACATTTAATTTTTTTGGATATTTTTTTATATATTCTAGTATTTCTAACAAAGATTCAAATTTTGAATCCTTGTTAACCAAAAAAAGGTCAAATTCAAACCATTGTAAATTTATTATCTCAAAATCTTCTAATGAAAAATTTGTATCATCTCTTAAAATTACATTTAATAAATAGGGTGAGAATGCAGATGAGAAAAGTGTATAACCATCATTTTTTTGACTTAAGAAATATTTTGTAGCATCTAAAGAAGCATTTTCTTTTATATTTTTGACATCTAATTTTACACCTAACTCTTCTTGAAGAAGTGGCATCATGATTCTTGTCATTCTATCTGCACTTCCCCCTTCTCCAAGACCAACAATTACCTCTATAGTCCTATTTGGGTAATTGTTTGCTAAAATTATATTAATTAGTAAAATTAATAGTAATAATATTTTCATTAGATGCCTTATAAAGATACATATATATTAATTGAATCAAAAATTAATTTACTACCAAGTATAAGTATAACAATTTTTAAAATCTTTTTAAATAAAACATCGTTAGATTTATCAAGTAATTTTTTTCCAATAATAGTTCCTAAATATGAAACTAATATTAAGAGCACTATTAAAAATAACCATAAGGAGTAGTCAAAGCCTAAATTTCCAAATATTATAGCTTTTCCTAAATTTTGAAAAGAGACACACCATGCAAGTGTACCAACTATAAATTGTCGATTATTTATAAAGGCACTGAAAAAAAGTATCACTATTGGACCCATTGCTCCAATAAACATGGTTAAAAAACCAGTTATTGTACCAACTAATATTATCATATAGTTATTTACTTTTTTTATTTGAAATTTTGGTAAAAAATTTAATGTGATAATTCCTAAACCTAATATGAATTTCATTATATATTCAGGTAAAGTAACTAAAAAATGTATCGATAGGGAATAGCCCAATAAAGTTCCAAGTAAAAAAAGGAAAAAGATTTTAAATATTACAGATTTTCTAAAAATAAAAGAACGAACTAATCCCGCACCAGCTTGGGTTAAAGCATGGACAGATAAAAGGGTAGTTGCAGGTAGAACCATACTCATACCTGCAATTACAAAAAGCCCTCCCCCTGCACCTACACTAGTTGTTATAAGTGAACCAAAAAAGCAACTAATTAATAAAATAATTAGATCTATGGTATCTATAGGAAGAGTAAAGAAGTCCATTTTTACACCAAAACTTCACCATTAAGAAGTAATCTAATTGTTCTTGTAGTTTTCCCTTCAACTTCCATAAAATCTTCACTAGGGAAATTAATCCCAACATCAATTACTCCAGAGGGTGTTTCAATTTTTACATTATGTTCGCCAATTTTAAACTCTTTATTATTTATTTGGTTTAATAGAGTTCCTTTTATAAAACATCCTGCACTTACACAAAATCCAGCACTTACAGCAAGCGCTGGGTGAGCTGTTTCGGGAGTAAAGTATCTTATATTTATATCTGCTTCATCTTGTGCTTTTGAAATAACTGCAAATTTTGGTATTACATTTCCTTTGCATGGACCTAATCCCATTGCGTGAGAGGCTAAATCTCTAATCTTTTCTAATTTTTCAAATAACTCTCTTTTTTCATCTAGTTTGGCAGGTGTCTCATAACCACTAATTCCCAAGTCTTGGGCTTTTACAAAAACAACTGGCATTGAGATATCAATACAAGTTGCTTGAACTCCATCAAATTCATCAATCACATTACCTGTGGGCAAATAAGAACCTGTTTTACCTCCAGCAATATTTTTGAAAAACATTTTTACAGGAGCTGCAGTTCCTGGAACTCCAGGAATTGAAAAATCTCCTTTATAATTTATAGTTCTATTTGGAGTTTTAATAGTTTGAGCAATAGTTGCTCCTGTATTAACATCATATACATTTACAATAGTTTCTCCATCTTCAATATTTACCAAACCTCTTTCTAAACCAAAAGCACCCACTGCTGTCAAAACATTTCCACAAGTTGGTTTATCATCAACAATAGCCTCATTTAAACTAGGTTGCATAAATTTATAATCTAAATCTATCCCTTCTCTTTTAGATACAGAAACAATTGCAACTTTTGTTGTAACAGTAGTCGCTCCTCCAATTCCATCTATTTGTCTAATATCTGGACTACCCATAATTTTTAGTATTAAATCGTGTCTTTCTTTTGTATCTGCTGGTAAATCATTTTCTAAAAAATAAACACCTTTAGAGGTTCCTGATCTATAAATCATACAATTTATTTTATTTAAATCATTTTTCATTTTAGTTTCCTTTTAAATACATATCATAAATTAGTCCCGTAGGAAGATGTAGTGTCATCGCATCAGATACAAACAATAAGAAAGCTATGGCACAAGAGGTAATAATGGCTATTTTCAACCAAGAACTATTCATTTTTATTCTTATAATTAGAATAAATAAAATTGCCAATGCTGGAATAAATCCTAAAAGCCAAGTTCCTAATAAGAAAACTGGTAATATTAAGAAGTTTATCCAAGTAGTTGTCCAAGCTGATGATAGTTGTCCATTTTCAAGAATTTCTACTGATAAGATATCTTTTTGTCTTTTTTTAGAAGTTATTTGTATAGATAAAATTACCCCAAATAGTAAAAGTAGAGAGCTCACAACTATAGGAAAAATACCTCCTAAGAATCTTAAAGTAAAAGAATCAATTAGAGCAAATAGTGCAAATGCCATTAATCCCCAAATAAATATTAATTCTCCAGAAAAGAATGTGTATTTAAAATTGCTTTCTTGATTTTCTACAGGATTATTTTCTTTATTCTTTTTGTCATCTCTTCTTTTGAAATATAAACTTAAAAGGATTGATGCAAGCATAAATACTATTAGGATAATTACACCTGGTCTTTCTAACATCTCCCATGAATAAAATTGTACAGCTTGATAGTAGTATGTCTCAATTGTTCCTGCCAAAACAAAACCGATTAATAGTGCAGGTCTTGGCCAATCAAAGTACTTAAATAGAGTTCCTAATGCACCAATAGCAATAAGTAAGATTAAATCTTCTAAACTTCTTGTTGCTTGTAATGCTGCAAAAAAGATAATCATTAACATAAAAGGTGCAACATATCCATAAGGAATAGTTGTGATTTTAGAAATTTTGTTTGATAATAGCATACAAGTTACTGTACCTACGATATTTGCAAGGGCAAGAGACCAAATAATAATATATGAAACTTCTAAATTCTCTTTAACCATACCAGGTCCTGGTTCAATTCCAAGTATTACTAAACCACCTAAAAAAACTGCCATTGAACCACTTCCTGGAATACCAAAAAGTAAAGTTGGGATTAATCCTCCCCCTTCTTTTGCATTATTTGCAGATTCTGGAGCAATAACACCCCTAATATCACCTTTCCCAAATTTAGATTTATCTTTTGAGGTTTGAACAATATGGCCATAAGCAATCCAGTCAACAACACTTCCACCTAAACCAGGAATTGCTCCAATCATAGCTCCTATAGGGGCACATCTAGCAACTATCCATTTATATGCCCATACATCTTTTATCCCTTGAACAAAACTACCTTTTAATTTTTCAGATTTTGATATTTTTTTATTTTCAATTAATAAAGAGATGATTTCAGGAACAGCATAAACTCCAAGACCTAAAATAACAAGTTTGATTCCATCATATAAGTAGAAACTTCCAAATGTCATTCTAAATTCTCCTGTTGCAGGAGATGAACCAATACAACCTAAAAGTAATCCAATTGCTGCAGCGATAAAACCTTTATATAAAGATTTACCACTTAATACACCAACCATACTAAGTCCAAATATTCCAAGAATAAATAGTTCCGCAGATCCTAACTTTAAAATAAGCTCCCTTGCAAAAACTATAAAAGCAGATAAGATAATTGCTCCTAATAATCCACCAATCAAAGATGCTGTAAAAGCTGCTCCTAGAGCCCTTGCTGCTTCACCCTTTTGTGATAGTGGATATCCATCTAAAACTGTTGCTTGTGATGCAGATGAACCAGGTATTCCCATAAGTACTGATGTGAAAGTATCTGAAGTAGGAACAACTGCAACCATTCCAATCAACATTGCTAAAGCTGATGTTGTATCCATCCCATAAAGAAAAGGTAACATTATTGAGAATCCTACGATTCCCCCAAGTCCAGGTAATATACCAACGATAATACCTAACATAACACCACCAAAGAGATATAGCATATGTTGAACTTGCATTAATTCCATAAATGCACTTATCAAGGTATCAAATGCCATAGATAATCCTTTCTGTAGTTAATAACTACTATTTAATTTATAAAGAAGATTAACATCATAGGCTGTCGTGAAACTTGCAGAAAAAATAAAAAAGCCACTATCAAAAAAGATAGTGGCTAAAAGAGTTAGTAAAAGATTTTTTTTAGTTATTTCTTACATATTTTGCATATTTAAGTAAGGCACCTAATCTATATAATAAGTGTACAAATTTACAATATGGCATAATCAAAAAGAAAGCCAAAACAAAACCTAAGTGAATACATAATAAAGATGGCATCCATGCCCCATCTCTAAGCACTAATAGCAATAAACCTGTTATATTAACTAAGGCTAACATTGCAATAAATGAATAATCCATTCCAAGAAGTTTTTGTGACATTGGAATAGGGTCTGCTTTGATTTTAATATATGTTAAACCAATACATCCTATTACCATTAAAATACCACCTAATGTTCCTGTTATAACAACTAATGAATTAAAATCATAAGGAGCATGAAGTCCTAAAAAGTGGTGATAAATAGCAGCCAGTGTTGTAGAGATTAGTGTTAAGATAAATCCATACATAACTGCATGATGAAACCATTTTCTTGAGTGCCCAAATCTATCATCCATATGATTACATCCATGACCATTATCCCCACCATCAAGGTGTTTTAATGTAGCAGCTGCACCCATTGCATATTTCCAAAGAGATAAATCAGCTAATTCAGACATTTTATCCCCATTTTCAGTCCAAAATCTTCTAAACCCAACAATAAAAGCTACAATTACATGAAAGAAAATCAAACCTGAAACTAATGTCATAATTTCATATGGAATTACTTTAAAAAAAGATCCCTTCCCATCATAAGCTGTAAAAAGTGAATCTGCACTGTTAAAGTATGCTCCTGCAATAAACAATAAACCTATACAAATTGCAATCAATATACTTACAACTGTTCCATTTTTTGCAAATAATTTTCCTAAAATATTAGGAAATGCATATTGAATATATGAATCAACCCTTAACTCTGAAAATGTTTTTGGTATGTTTAAATCAAATTCATGTGGTGGTGCATATTGACAACCGTGGTAACATCCTTTACAGTTATGACAAAGATTTGATAGATAATTTAATGTTGGCTTATCAAAGGTTCTAAACTGTGTGATTTGAGGAAATACCGGACATAAAGTTTCACAATACCTACAGGCATTACATATCTCCATAGCTCTACTAGCATCTTTTAATCTTAATATACTATTTTCATTACTAAACATTTGCTGCTCCTTTACCTGCAATTCTTCCAAAAACTCCGCCAATAGTCATACCTATCCCTGCAAGATATCCTTGGCTTAAAATATTTCCTGCAACCATTTCTCCTGTTGCAAATAAGTTTGTCATTGGTTTTCCATCTTCCATATACACTCTTGCATCTTTATCAATTTTTACACCAAGATAAGTAAAAGTAACACCAGGTCTTAATGTATAACCATAATATGGAGGAGTATCAATTCTTCTAGCCCAGTGTGTTTTATTTACTTCTAATCCTTTAGTTACACAATCATCTAGTTTTGTTAAATCAAACTCTCCATCAACAACTGCACCATTAAATTCATCTATTGTTTTAATAACTTGTTCTATTGGTAAATTTAGTTTTTGGGCTAACTCTTCTAAAGTATCTGCTTTAGTTGGCTCAAATACAGAAGGCATAAATAGATCAAAACTTTTACTATCAATGATTACGTGTCCTACTTGATTTGGTTGAGAAGCTACTAATCTTCCCCAAATCGCATATCTTTTAGGCCAGAAATCTTCACCCTCATCATAAAATCTTTTTCCCTCATCATTTAAAACAATACCAAAAGGAACACAGTCAAGTCTTGTTACAATTCCTCCATCATATAAAGGAGCTCTTCCATCAACTGCAACAGCATGACCTTGCTCCTCTTTTCCAACTTTTTGAACCCTTTGCTCTAAAAGTGATTTTAAAACTTTTCCTTGATTAAATTTAGTTCCTCTAATTAAAAAGTTTTTAGAGTGTTCACCCCAAGCTTCTCTAAGCCATTCTCTATTTGATTCAAAACCACCACTTGCAGCTATATATGCATCTGCTTTAAATTTTTTTATCTCACCATTTGGTAGTTTAACTTCTAAAAATTCAACTTCATTATTAAGTAGTTTTACATTTAAAACTTCATGCTCATATAAAACATCAACTCCTAAATCTTCTGCAATTTGATATTCTCTATTTACTAAAGTTTTCCCACCACCTAAAAAGAAGGCGTTTGTTCTTGATAAACTAAGTGTTCCTTTTAAACTTGGTTGAAAATTAATCCCTAGATTTTCCATCCAATAATATAAATCAACTGAACTTTTTATAGTCAAAGTTGCTAATTCTTCATTGGTTTCACCTTTTGTTACTTTAAGTAAATCTTCATAATATTCTTCAAAAGGGTAGTTTTCAACTAATGTTTTTGTTGGTTTAGGATGGTAAGTTCTCATATTTCTTGTATGTTGAGAATTTCCACCTCTCCACGCTTTAGGTGAAGATTCAAGCATTGTTACATTTGCTCCATTTTGAGCTGCTGATATTGCTGCGCATAGTGCAGCATTACCACCACCAATTACTATGACTTTTTTCATAGATATCTCCTTGAATATTTTATAATGGAATTTTAGCTTAAAGCTATATATAAGTCAAATTCATATATATTATGAATTGATAACTTTTTTGCATAAATAAAAGAGGGGTGAAAAATGAAGATTACAATAGATGACTTAGAGGCTTTTATTACTATAGCAGATTTTGAGAGTTTCAATTTAGCAGCTAATGAGTTGGGGATTACTCAACCAGCATTATCAAGACGTATAAAAAAACTTGAAGATACTTTAGGTGCTAAACTTTTAGATAGAACAACAAGAAAAATAAGTGTTAGTATAGTTGGAGAAGAGTTTATTATAGAAGCTAGAAGAATGCTAGAAGAGTTTAATAAATCAATAGATGATGTACAAGAGTTGATAAAAACAAGAACAGGTTCAATTTCATTGACTACAAATATGTCAGTTGCTACTTCTATCTTACCAGATATTGTTTGTGATTTTAAGAATACAAATCCAAATATTCGTTTAAGAATTAGTCAAGATTCTAGTCCTGAAGCTATTAAAAAAGTTTTAAGACGGGAGTGTGAATTTGCAATTGCACAATATAGTCAAGATGATCCTAATATAGAATTTGAACCTTTGATTAATGATGGTTTTGTAATGATTTGTAACAAAAATCATCCTTTAGCAAAAAAGAAAAAAATAGATTGGAAAGATTTTGATTCTCATAACTTTTTAAAATTGGGTTCAAATAGTAGAACAATGAATATTTTAAAAAGTGAATTAGTAGAAAAAATTGATTATCTAAAAGGTGATATTGAGGTTGATCAATTTAGTGCTCTAATAGGACTAGTCGAAAAAAACTTAGGAGTTTCTGCAATACCATCTTTAGCAAAATTTAAAAGACCTGAAAATGATATCATAACACGACCAATTGATAATCCTACTGTAACTAGAATGCTTGGAATAATCACTTATAAAGGTCGCTCTTTATCTCCCGCGAGTAAAGTTTTTTGTGATTTAATAAAAGAAAAAATAAGAATTTTAGGAGAATAAAATATAAGGTAAAGTCAAAATAGACTTTACCTATATTTATTAAAATCTTACATTATATTTTTTTGTAAGCCAATCTTTTACCCATTGTTTATCTTCTTTACGAATATTAGTTCCCATATCTTTTAATTTTTTAGCTTTTTCACCAATTGATTGGTCATATAAACCTAAATTTTTTGTTTTTAGTCTTCTAAAATTATCATTAGCTAAGACTTTTTTTACTGCATTTTGATATGTTTCTAATACATCTTTTGAAACACCTTTTGGAAGAAAAATCATTTTTTGAGCAGAAAAACCAGCTACAAAAAAACTTTTCCATGCTCTAAAAG
Organism: Halarcobacter sp.; assembly: GCA_050296315.1. GTDB lineage: Bacteria > Campylobacterota > Campylobacteria > Campylobacterales > Arcobacteraceae > Halarcobacter. The sequence continues at coordinate 431,413 of JBNKRE010000001.1, read as the reverse complement.
CAATATCTCCTGAAGGTTTTTTACCATAAAAGGTTTCATATACTTCACCAAAGTGTGGTAAGTTAGGGAAAGTTGGATCTCTTTGTAAGTTACCATTTTCATCTAAAACTCCCCAAGAAAATAGTGGAATAATATTTCCATTTTTTATAGTTGGTATTACATTTTTAATATATGAAGTACTTGTTTGATAATCTATTGTAGTTTCTCCTCTTAAAAATGCTAATCTACCTGATTTTCTACCTTTCATACCAAAAATTGGTTCCACGTCTAAACCTAAAATATCAAAAGCTAAAAGTGGAATTAAATCCAAAGATGTCGCACCTTGAGAACCAAACTTTAATGTTGTTTTTAAGTTCTTTAAATCTTCAATATTTTTTACTCCAAGGCTTGATGGAATATAAACTACTCCTCCTGTTGGTGAACCTAAAATTACTTCCCAATCATTATAATCATATCTTACTCTTTTATCATCAAGTAAATATGGGAATTGAGTAGAACCAGATGAAGCAAAAATAGTTAGACCATCTTTTGTTGCCCTTTGTGCAAAAAAGTTAGCACCTTTTGTTGAACCACCCCCTGGCATATTTTTTATAACAACTACAGGATTACCTGGCAAAGCTTGTGATAATAAAGGAGCATAAAATCTTCCCCATTTATCTGTTCCTCCACCTGCTTTAAATGGCATTATCCATTCAATAGTTTTCCCCTCAAAGTTAACCTCTTTTGCACTAACTATATTTAGTAGCATTGCTACAGCTAGTCCTGATTTTATTAATGATTTAATAAATTTCATTTCTCACTCCTTATTTAGTTTCAAAAGAAGATTAACATTGAATTCTGTCATGAAACTTGCATTTTCATAAAACTATAAATTAATTCTATAACCTATACCTTGATAATTGGTTAAAATATTTTGTGGAATTTTTTTCTTCAAATTTTTAATAAATAGTCTAACTGCATTGATTGTTTTAGAATCAGAGTCTTTCCATAAAAGATCAAACATCTCATCATATGTAATTATATTCTTTTTAGTAAGCATGTTTTTTAAAAATAGTACTTCTCTATTAGTTAATGTATAATTAGAGTTTTTCCCTTTTATAATTGAGTTATTTTCATCAAAGTAAAAATCATTTGAGAGTTTAAAAAGTTTTTTCTTGTTTAATAATGAGATGAATATATCTAAATTATTTATTAGATCATCTTCATTTGATAGATTCTTTATCTCCAGTTCAATTGAATCTGATTTCTTATTGTTCTTTATAGAGATATTATCATTATATTTTTCTTGTAAGAAAATGATTTTATCAATATCTATTTTTTTCACAATTATTTTCATCTATATTTCTCCTTATATTATTTAAAGAAAAAATAGCATTATTATCTTTCTTGAACCTTGCAAAAAGATAAAAAAATTGGTGTTACATTTTTGTCAAGTTGCAAGTTTCGTGACAGACTCCAATGTTAGTATGAATTTGTCAAAAAACAAGGAGAGTGAAGTTATGACAAAGATAATTAAAAGAAGTCTAATTGCAACAGTTGCATTAGCATCGGTTTCTACGTATTCTTTTGGAGCTAATTCTTTAGCAGAAGCTTTTACAAATGGTAAAATAAAAGGGGAAGTTAAGTCATATTATTTTAATGAAGATTATGATTCTGCAAAATCTTCAGATAATAATATTTGGGTAAATGGTGCTAAGTTAAATTATGTAACTGATAGTTTTAATGGTTTTAAATTAGGTACTACATTTCAAACTTCTCATGTGGGAAGTATTGATGATCCTGCAAAAAAGCAAGCTAAGACAATGGATGGATCAGGGTCTGTTTTATCTGAAGCTTATTTAGAGTATAAAATTAGCAATACTAAATTTAAAGGTGGTAGACAATTTATATCTTTACCATTAATTAAAGGTTCTGGTTCAAGACTTATTAAAGAGTCATTTGAAGGGTATTTTTTAACAAATACTGATATTCCTGATACTTTAGTATCTTTAGGAAAAGTTACAAAATATCAGACAAGAACAGATAGTGTTACAAAAACTACAAATGCAGCTTCTTTTACTAATACAGATGTAAATGCAGGAGATGTTGGTGGATTTAATAAAATTGGAACAGATGGAGCAGTTTCATTATATATAAAAAATAATTCAATAGAAAATTTACCAATACAAGTTCATTATGTTGATTTTATTGATGAGGTAAAAGATTTGTATATTGATGCAACATATAAGTTTGGTGGAGAATATAAACCATTTATTGCTGCACAATATTATAACTCAAATTATGATTCATCAGCTACTGAAGATAGTTCAATGGTAGGATATAAAATAGGAGCAACACTTTTTGGTATCAATTTTCATACATCTTATACATCAACTGATGATAAAGGTAATGTAAATAGAGGTATCGGTGAAGCTGCAACTGCATCATTTACATCTTCAACATCTACTACAGGTAACTACACAGCAGGTACAGACTCTTGGCAAATAGGAGCTAAGAAAAAGTTTGGAAATCTTTCTGCTAAATTAACTTATACAAATAGTGACTCTTTATTAGAAAAAAATGATTTAGAGCAAACATATCTTGGATTAAAGTATAAATTCACAGGTTCATTGAAAAACTTAGCTGTATCAGCAGAATATACAATATATGATTATGGTAAGGGAAATGAGTCTAAAGATAAAAACGAATTAAGAACAAAATTGATTTATTCATTTTAAGAATGAAATTTACGAAATTAGCGCGAACTTACAAAGAGACTTTAATGTCTCTTTGGCACATTAAGAGTATTTAATTTTTCAGAAGATATAATAACTCCATCTTCATCAGCATATATAAAATCCCCTTCTTTAAAACAAACGTTACCAAAAGTTAACTCTATACCCCTTTGTGATGAGGTTTTTTCAAAATTTCTTAATGGACAAGTTCCTATTGCATATAATCCTATATTGATTTTTTTTGTTTCAGCAATATCTCTAACATAACCATTTATAATCAATGCTTGATAGTTGTTTTTTTCTGCATATGAAGATAATATATCTCCAACAATTCCGAAATAAGCTTTTTCAACGTCCACTACTACTATTTTATTGTTTCCTGAAGTATTTTTTAACAAATCAATTAAATCCCAGTTGCTTTTATCTAGTTTTATAGTAGTGATTTGTCCCCAAAAACCTTTTCTTCCACCATATGATTTAAAATCTGGGGATAATACTTGAATTTTTTTGTTTTGATTCATGTCACATAAATCAGCTGTTTTATAGTACACATTAAGTCCTTTAATTTTTTTTGCAATGATACATAATGTGTCTGTCACTAAACTTGCATTCTATAGTAGAGATTGATTTAAAAGTTCTTTGTATAGTTTTAATATAAAGTAAAAGTATCTAAAAACTTAGATACTTTATAGTAGGGTTGATAATTTAGATGATAAACTTAGCAATTCTTCTTTTTCATTTAAGCCATCAATAAATCTTTGTGGGATATTTTCAAAGCCAACTTGCGCACCTATCAGTGCTCCTGTTAAAATAGCTCTTGCTTGATTTTGTCCACCACCATTTATTGCATGTAAAATTCCACTTTCAAAATCATCTTTAAATCTAGCAGCTAAATAATAACTAGCAGGGAGTATATGGTAAATAGCACATGGCATGCCATATACAAGTGATACCTTCCAAGCTGGTTCTATTTTTATATCTTTATCTTCGGCTGCTTGTGCCATAAAAGAGGGTGAGAGTAGGGCATCAGGAGATGCAAAAAGCCCTATATTTGAAGGATCTTTGCTTCCCGGTTTTGGAGGATTTAATCCATCAGTGGTAACTGCATGAAAGGGTAACTCTTTATCTTTTACTAGTTTCATTAGTTTTGCAGAGATTTTTTTATCTAGTTTTTCCCCTTGGATTAGTTGAGCTAAAACAGCTCCGTATGCTACTGTCATAGAACCAACTATATCATCAATTTGAGTTAAAAAAGTATTGTGTGAAATAGATTTTGCTAATTGTTTTGGTTCATATGCATACCTAATTGCAAGAGCAAGTGTTCTCTCAATTGCTTCTGTTGTATCTGCTCGACTTCCAACTTTATCCCAAGGAAGTTTTTGTTCAATTCTTTGTCTATATACTTCTCTTATGGATTGTGAAGTATAACCTCCTATACCATTTGTTGGTATTCCATCAATTTTTGTGAATAATTCTTCATCCAATTTTTTACAGAAACTCTCTTGATTATAACCGTTATTATCAAGTATTGATTGAGTCATCAGTTTAAGTATATATCCAGCTTGAGATAAATCACCAGCTTTTTGATTCTCGTGATATCTTCCTTTTTTAGGATTTGTATAATCTGTTATCCATGTTCCATAATCTTTATGTTGTTGTTTAAGATCATAATACCAATGACATCCAAGAGCAAGTGCATCACCTATAAATGCTCCCATAATAGCACCCATAGCTCTATCTTGTTTTGAAATACTCATGATTAACTCCTTTTTTTGATTATACTACTAATTAGTAGTAATGTCAAAAAATGATTTTAAGGTGGCATTATCCCCTTTTTTCTTTTATTCAATTTTCTTCTTAATATTTTAGATAGTTTATAATATAATACCATTTCATGACACAAATAATTTTAACAACCCTTAATGGTAGATATTCTCATACATCAATTGCCCTAAAATACCTTTATGCAAATATGCATGAACTTCAAAAACAAACAACTATACAAGAATATGTAATAAATGAAAATATTCCTGATATAGCACAAAAGTTATTACAAAGTAATCCAAAGATTGTAGCAATTGGAGTTTATATTTGGAATGTTAGTGATGTCTCAAAACTTATACACTATTTAAAAAAGATAAAACCTGAACTTATCATAATACTTGGTGGTCCTGAAGTTAGTTATACTCCTTTTAGAGTCGATTTAGAAAAAGCTGATTATATAATCCAAGGAGAGGGCGAGGTACAGTTTTATAAACTTTGTAAAGATTTATTAGATAAAAAAACTATAGAAAAAAGAATCTTTCCTCCCCTTATCGTAGATATCAACTCAATAGAACTTCCATATAAATATTATGATGAAAATGATATAGAAAATAGACATATCTATGTGGAAGCCTCAAGAGGTTGTCCATATTCATGCGAATTTTGTTTATCTTCAATAGATAAAAAGGTACGGGATTTTGATATGGATATTTTACTTGATGAATTTGAATCTTTATGGCAAAGAGGAGCAAGAAATTTTAAATTTATCGATAGAACTTTTAATCTAAATATTAAAAATGCTTCAAAACTTCTTGACTTCTTTTTAGAAAAAGATGAGGCTTTTACAACACACTTTGAAGTAATACCTGATAACTTCCCTGAAAAACTAAGAGAAAAAATAAAGCTATTTCCAAAACACTCCCTTCAACTTGAAGTTGGTATCCAAACTTTGAAAAAAGATGTTGCAAAAAATATAAAAAGAAACCTAAATATTCCAAAGATAAAAGAAAATCTAGAGTTTTTAGAAAAAGAGACAACTGCCCATATTCATCTAGACCTTATAATAGGACTTCCAGGGGAAACCTTAGAAAGTTTTGGAGAAAACCTTGATTATCTATGTATTTTAAGTGATAATGAAATACAACTAGGAGTTCTTAAAAAACTATCTGGTACTACACTAAATAGACATGATGAAGAGTTTGGTATGGTTTATAGTGATATCCCACCATACGATATCCTTATGAATAATCAAATAGATTTTAACACCATGCAACATATGAAAAGGTTTGCTAGGTACTGGGATTTAGTTTATAATAGTGGAAACTTTATAAATGGATTTAAACTTTTAACTACTGGAAAAAGCATATATAAAACTTTTTATGATTTTACAGAATATCTATACAATAACACCTACTCAACTTGGAAAATCTCCCTTGATAGGATGGCAAACTTTTTATTTGACTTTATGTGTGAAATTCAAAAACAAGATAGAACACTAGTTGGTGAAACTTTAGTAAAAGATATCTTCAGTGTAAGTGGTAGAAAACTACCAAAATTTTTAAAAGAGTTTAGTGAAGTTAGGTCAAATTATGAAACTATAAAAGTTGATTCTAAAAATAAAAGACAGTTAAAAAGAACTAGCTTGTAAAAATGTTATACTAAATCTAAGATAGAAGATAAGGAGAGTTGCCACCTTTATTTAAAAGTTTTTAAGGTGGCAAATGACCACTAAATTTTGATTGTATCACTCTTAATATTATTTTAAAGAATAAAAAGATTGTTTTTTAAGCTCAACTCTATCAAACATATCAAGCATATTGGTATAGTTCGGATGTAGGGTTCTATCAATAAAAAGATCTCGTCCTTCTAAAATAGCTATAGCCTTATCAAGTTGAGCTTTACCATAGATATCATAAAGTGAAGTCTCATAATCATCCCAGTTTAGTTCAGCTTCATGCATTCTTATTAGTTCAGATATGATATTAGCTATTTTATTATTGCTAAACTGTAGTTGTTGCCGTGCTTCTTCCATCCAAGCTAAACTTAAAAAAAGTTGCGCTTTAAACTCACCCAAAGTAAAATTGTTTTTAAAAATAACACCAATATATGCTTCAATATCTAAAGAATCATCTAGGGTTTCTATTGCATCTAAAATATCATTTGTGTCATAGTTTTCAAAATTTAAAACCATATCACGAATCCATTTACCGCTATTTTTATTATTGTAGGTTAAATCTTCTATAGGATAAACCTCTGAAACTTCGGGGACTATCATTTGGCAAGAGTAAAACCCTAAATAGCTATATTCTCTTAGATAAATCTCTTTATCCATTTTGTTTAAAATATCTAATAAAAAATCATACTCTTGCACGCTACCCTTGCCTTTATATTTCCAAGGTGCAAATTCAAAACTTTTTTTTGCACTTAGAAACTTAAAGCCTAGTTTTCCAGTTGAGTCAATAAAATGTGATTCTATATTGAAACTATCACTTACTATACTCATATCAAAAGTGGGAGCTGCAAAGTCATCAAGTTTGTCTATATCTCTTCCTTGCATAAGTTCTGTCATAGTTCGCTCTAAAGAAACCTCCAAAATAGGATGTGCTCCAAAAGAGACAAAAAGTGTTGAGTTTTTGGGATTGATAAGTGAGATAGCTGTTACTGGAAATTGCCCATTAAGTGAAGCATCGAGCACTTCAACTATATAACCTAACTCTCTTAGTTTTTTCACATCCGCAAAAACTTTTGGAAATGTTTCTAAAATCTCTTGTGGAAATTTTGGTAGGGCATAACCTTTTTTGATGATTTGAATCTTTGCATATCGTTCAAATATCTCACTTAGTGCTTGAACTTTGGCTTCATGGGGCGTATTTCCTGTAGCTAAACCATTGCTAACATATAGATTACTTAAAATATTGATTGGAATATATATCTTTTCTTGATTTGACTGCTTAATAAAAGGTAGAGCTACAATCTTATCTGTATAATCACTATTATAATCAATCAAATCTTCAAGGATTAATTCCCCATTTGGGTTATAAATAGCATTTAATTCTTTGTTTAAATATGCTCCACCAAACTCAAAGGCTACTTCATCTGGATAATATTTTCTTTGTGGAAGATAAAAGTCGATAAAAAAATTATTGGTTTGCAATCTTTCAATATATTCTCCATAAGCACTTGCTACTGAGGCTTGTGAGTAGATGCCTTTCCCATTTGAGTAGATATGTTTGGGTGCTTCAACTGAGGCTAGGTTGACTGAAAAACAGTTTTCAAGTGGATGTTTCTCTTGTGCAAAAGTAGTTTCACAGCCAACACTTTCTAAGGCAGTTTTCATTTTATTTATTGATTCTTCTAATGGAAGATTTTTTGATGCTAAATTCATAAGGGTATTCTCGATTCTGTAACTATTTTTTTTAATAAAGAGTATATCTGAAATAAAGATTTTATCGCTTACAAGCCCAAGTTTATTTGGATATAATGACAATAAATAAGAAAAAAATAAAGGATTCATTTGGCAAAGGGTAAAAAAGTTGCAATAAAAGAGATTAAGAGCTTAGAGGATAATGATATTTTAATCAATGGAAAAGAGTATATTCTCCTTGAAGAGTGTGAAGATATACAAAGTGCTAAATTTATGAAAATATCATCAAATGGAAATAGAATATTAAGATTTGAAGATGAAAATAAAATAGCAAAGATAGATGTGAAAAGAGATATTGATATTGTAAAATATATTTTCAAAGACCCTCAAAAAGCAGAAAAATTTGCCAAATCAAATGACAAAGGTTTTTTAGCTAAAGAAGCAAGTAAAGAGGTTATAGGTAATGCTAATTCATACATAAAAGCTAAAGAGATTTTAGCAAATTATAAAAATAAAAAAAGTGTAAACTATGATGCAAATCCAAATACTTTTTATCTAAGTGAAGAGATTGTTTAGCAAATATCTTAGCTTTTAGATTTATTGAAGTAAAGAAAAGTTCTTTTGCTTCAATAAATATTTATTTTTTTATCTTCTTTTGATTCTCTCATGATACATTAATTAATGGGAATAAAATCACGTATAAAATTTACACTCTACAATTTCATATATATTGTTTGCGTACTCAATTAAAAAAGCTTTTTCTTTTAGTAAATATTCTTTTTTGTAATTTTTAGAAAAATTAATCTTCGTTGTTTAAACCATTATGAAGTTTTCTTATTGTTTCATAATCATCTTTTCTAAAATAGGTTAATATCTCTATAACCTCTTCTCTTGTTCTTCCTAGATTTAGAAGAGTTTCTGCTCCTAGTCTTAAACTTCCTTCCGATGATTCTGGCATAGCCCACGAAGCTCCATGACTTAGGAGTGCATCTCTTGTTTTCATATTTTTTGTTCTTGATAAAATTCTCATACTAGGAAATTGATTTCTTATATGTGAAACAATTTTTGAAGAAGTATAATGACTATCAACTGTAACAATAACAGCCTGAGCTTTTTCCAAACCTATTTGGGATAAAAAGTCAAGATTACTCAACTCTCCATAATAAACTGCTCTTCCCTCTTTTTGACCAAGTTCTACTCTTTGGGGATCTATATCAAAAGCTACAAATGGTACATTTGCATGGCTTAGCATAGTTGCAACAAGTCGTCCAACTCTTCCATATCCTGCTATTATGACACCTTCCCATTCATCACTTGGAACATAGGCAGATTTAATCTCAACAGGAGTTGTATCAAATTTTATTGATAGTTTTTCACTTATATTTACAACAAGAGGAGTGATTAGCATACTAAATGAGATTATTGTAACAGCTGCAACAAACATCTCATCTGAGATAACGCCTAAAGCTTTTGCTGCTCCAAAAACAACAAATCCAAACTCTCCACTTTGAGCTAATAAAAAAGAAACTGAGATTGCAGTAGAACGTTTATATCCCATAAAAAGCATAATTGAAAATAAAACTACAATTTTTATACCCATAATCACAACTAAGTGTTGGACTAAAATTAAGGGGTCATTTAACATAGCCTTTAAATCTATCGACATCCCCACAGCTACAAAAAACAAGGTCATCAAGATACCTTTATATGGCTCTACATGCGCTTGTATTTGATAATGATATCTTGAACTTGATAAAATCATACCCATAATAAATGCACCCAATGCCATAGATAAACCTGCATGTTCCATTGCCCAAGCTGCAAATACAACCGATAAGATTACAGAGAAAAAGAACGCATCTTTGTTTTTGTTTCTAGCTAAATAATCCAATACTTTAGGTATCACAAATTTTCCAAGAACAAGTAAAAGTAAAATAAGTGCTACAGCTATTAAGACTTGTTGCCATAGTGGGTGTCCATCTGTAAGATTTCCTTTTTCAGCTAAAATAGGAACAAGCGCTAGTAGGGGAACAACTGCTAAATCTTGCATCAATAAGATAGAAAAACTACTTTTACCCATAGGGGAATATAGCTCCCCTTTTTCTTGTAAAATCTGCATAACAAATGCAGTTGAAGAAAGAGCAAAAGTTAAACCAACCAATATGGCAACTTGCCATGAAGTAGAATAAAAAATTGAATATAAAAATATAAAAAATCCAGAAACTAAAATCTGTGCACTACCAAGACCAAAAACCTCTTTTCTCATACTCCAAAGCTTTTTAGGTTGCATCTCTAAACCGATAACAAAAAGTAGTAATACCACCCCAAACTCGGTGATATGTCGTACCGCTTCAACCTTCTGGGTTAGTATTGGTCCAGGAGAATAAGGTCCTACAATAACCCCTGCAACTAACAATCCCAAAATACTACCTAAGCCTAAATATTTCGATAGGGTGATTAAAACGGTAGCAACAACAATTAAATATAAAGTTGAATTTAGAAGCTCTGCATTTGTCATTGTATTCCTTAAAAAAGTAATTTATAATTAATATCAATATTATATTTTACTCAATAAAATTGAAGAGAATATTATATTTACAGAAAAGTGGGGATTTGTTAAATTGATAATTTAAAAACTTTTGCTAATGGAGATAATATAACAGGTTTAAAAAGCTTCTTATCATAGTTTTCTAAAACAAAAAGATAAATTAACTTTGGGTAAATAAATGATTTTTTGTATTACTATTCTTTGATTATTACCATATTATCTTAAATCATAAGAGTGGAGATTCATCTTTTTAGGGATATTATTTCTTAACTGAAAGTCTTTATATGTTACTCCAAATTTACTTTTAAATCCTACTAAAACCATATTATTCCCTCTTTTTAGGAATATATTTCTATTTCCTTTAAAAATACATATATTATTTGAATTCTTTGTGAAGTTTTGTATTCTAACTATTTTCCAACAAGCTTTACAGCCTCTTCCACTGCATGGATGTTCATATATTACCTCTTCAATTTTAGTTTCAATTTTAACTAATTCCTTCTCAGATATTAAATGTGCAAAAACTATAATTAATCTATTAAATGTTAAAGCAAATATAAAGACAAGAAAAGCAAATGAACTAATTATTAAATAAAAAGATTTTTTAACTTTAATCATAGGATAAACTGTAAGTAATGAAAATATTAAAATTAAAATATATTGCCACAAATTATCCATATTTTTTTCATAAATTATAATATGAGAGAAATGGTCTATTAAACCTATGAAAGAAAAAAATAGAAGGATTGTTATAATAAAAATAAATATGATTTTTTTCATTAAAATGATGTCTTTTCAATAAATCAAATAATAGTATCTAAAATAAATATATAATTTAATTATAACTACTCTAAAAAACACTTTTTTATTGAAAAAAATATTACAAAAACAACCAGATAAATATTTTTCTAATCACAATTGTAATTATTATGTAAATGATATTTTAGAAGATGATTTTTTATAATATTCCGAGGGCAGGATATATAATTATCTATATAGCTTTTTTCTTTGACCCTTTTTTTTATTTTTATAATCAAAACCTGGTACTTCTTGAATTTTATCATAAAACTCTTTATCTCCACAAGGTTTTCCTGTTCTTGTCTTTTCTTCTTGTAAAAACTTTTTATAATAAATGTAATCTTCTTCTTTAAAAAATATATTCATAGATCATACTCCTCTTTATTTTACAAGATGTGGAGTATTGGGTATTACTATTCTTCTAATTTTTGCCATCCCTATCATTAGGTTTAATAAGGATAAGTATATGTTTTTTTATTATATTTATTTAAATATTCTACACTTTGCAATTTTTTATATAATATAATTTTTTTCTTAATTATATAAACTGTCCCCGGAATTTTATAATTGTTAACTTGTTCCACAATCTCTAGAGCTTAAGAACGAGTTAACATGAGAATATTGTTGTTTAGTTTGGCTCTTGCATTTGTATAGAATATTTTTTAATTAGTTTATCCATATCTTTACAAGCTTCAGCAGGATTGGTTGATATAGAGATTTGAATTTTATTAAATATTTTTTCTTCTTTTTTTGTCAATTCAAGAGGAGCTGCAGCTATAAGGTCTACAAGTTTTATTGAAGCATCTGATAATGAACACTTTTGATCATTACCTGATTGTTGTAAACTTGCTATTGTAGGACTTGTTTGTATTAGTTTTTCTAAATTAAGTCCATATTTTGAAGCAATATTTTTATATCCTGCACATGCTTCAGTGTATTTTCCATCCCTCGCCATAATACCTACTTCAGCCATTTCATTATTAAAATTTGTGAGTTTTGTTAGAAGTGTAACTCTTTTAGGATCTTCATTAGCCATTGCTCTCACTTTTTGTGACCATTGTTGCCCTACTGGTTGGAGTGCTAACATCATATTAAACGATTCTTCTTGTGTACATTGAGCATTTAACAACGTAAAAGAAAAAAATGTGATTGTACTAAGTACTCTTAAGTAATATTTCATTTTTTATAAACCTTTTATTTAAAATAATGTATAATATTATGATTTTAAAGCTTATATATACCTTTGAAATCTATATTTTAGATGTATTTTAGTTTAAATATAAAGGAGTTTTTTTGAAACTATTACAAAAAATGGTAACTGTAGTAATAATATCATTATTAAATGCTGATGAAATTCAAGTTCCAAAATGGGTAGATCCTTCAGTTGAATCTTGTGAGGCTAATGGCGGTATTATAAAAGATGGGTATTGTGATGCGAGTTTTTATGATGCACAAAAAATCTGTAAGGCTGATGGATATATTTTACCTACAATAGAAGCTTTTAAGATAACTTCAGAGTATTGCACTGCTAAACCTTATGATGAATATTCAAATATTTTTACACCGCTTCAAGCGACTGAATTACGTCGAGAAAATTCAGATAATGAAGAATATGCCCAGTGTGTCGAAAAATTAGGATTTGATAGTCTTTTTGAGTATGTTAGTGCTACCAAAGAACCTGATTGGAATTGGGAAAAAATAAGACGTAAAGTTATTTCTCATAATTTCTCTGCTGCTCATTCAGCTAAACTTTATTACACATATAAAGCTCATGTGCGATGTATAAAGTAAGATTGATTTTAATAGTTACGAGCATGGTTTTTATAAGTAATTGCAGTAGTCCTATAGATGTAAGACCAGAAACATTTTTAGAATTAAAAAATGTTTGGATTATGCCTACATCTGAAAGTTGTGAAAAATTTGGTGGTTATTATGGAAAAGAGTATAAAGTATGTGAAGGTAGTCTTGAAGAAGCCAAATTAATATGTGATGCTAATAATGCAGTAGTACCAAGTATTGATGATTATCTTCTAATGTCACGTGAGTGTGGAGCGTTACAGATCCAAACTGATGATGAGTTTGAATCTAATGACGAAAGGAAACTAAGCAAACGTGTCAACGCAAACAATCAGTCTTATCAAACATGTATTGAAAAGCTTGGTTTTTACCCTTTTGGAGATTATTTTAGTTCATCACTTCAAAATACAAAAATCGTAAAAACAATCTGTCATAATGGTAATTGTACACGATATGTCCATAGTATAAAAAATCCAACTGAGTATAAGATATTTACAGTATATCATGCTGAGATTATAAATCAGGAACAAACGAGTCAACAGTTTATAGCTTGTAAACGATAGCATAGAAAGTTAATTTTACGATATTCCTGGGAGCGGATATATAATTATCTATATAGCTTTTTTCTTTGGTCCTGTTTTTTTATTTTTATAATCAAAACCTGTTATTTCTTGAATTTTATCATAAAAATCTTTATCTCCACAAGGTTTTCCTGTTCTTGTCTTTTCTTTTATTAGTTTTATTTTAGCTTCTTCTTGTAAAAACTTTTTATAATCTTCTATACCATCTATCTCTTTACAACTTGACAATAGTAAGTCTTCTTTAATTAATTTTAATCTATATCTAACGCTTGAATACTTATACTCCCATGGATATTTCACCATATATGCTTTTACTGGATTTTGTTCTACATATCTTAGGGCATATAAAAAATGTGTTTCATCCAAAGGAGTAGAGTAAAATCTTTCTTGAAAAAGATGTCCTTTTACTTTTTGTTCAAAGTTTATTTTTCTTGTATAGAGTCTATGGGTTTCACCTATTGCTTTAGATAGTGATTCTTTATTTTTTGGTATAACTATTAAATGTACATGATTTGTCATTAAGCAATAGGATACTACTTTTAGACTATGTATTTTGCATTGTTCTAAAAGCATCTTTTTATAATAAATATAATCTTCTTCTTTAAAAAATATATTCATAGAGCGTACTCCTCGTTGTGTTACAAGATGTGGAGTATTGGGTATTACTATTCTTCTAATCTTTGCCATCACCTATCCTTAATTTTAATAAGGATAATTATATGTTTTTTTATTATATTTATTTAAATATATTACACTTTGCAATTTTTTATATAATATAAATTTCTTCTTAATTATATAAACTGTCCCCAGAATTTGGTCCACCAAGACCAAAAACCTTTTTTCTCATACTCCAAAGCTTTTTAGGTTGCATCTCTAAACCGATAACAAAAAGTAGTAATACCACCCCAAACTCGGTGATATGTCGTACCGCTTCAACCTTCTGGGTTAGTATTGGTCCAGGAGAATAAGGTCCTACAATAACCCCTGCAACTAACAATCCCAAAATACTACCTAAGCCTAAATATTTCGATAGGGTGATTAAAACGGTAGCAACAACAATTAAATATAAAGTTGAATTTAGAAGCTCTGCATTTGTCATTGTATTCCTTAAAAAAGTAATTTATAATTAATATCAATATTATATTTTACTCAATAATATTAAAGAAAGGATTAGAGATGTTTTAAAATATATATAATAGATAAATAATTATAGATTTTTATCTATTTTAGTAAAAACTTATATTTTAAAATAGTTGATTTTTTATTAGATTATGGATTATATGCCTTAAAAAGCGCCAGTTATATGTCATTTAATATTAGTAGGATATTATTAATAATATTTGTCATATAATAATATTTATTAATTGTAATTTAAAATAATTTCAATATAATTTTATTAAAAATCGAATCGAATTGTTAAAAATAAAATTTGTTCTAAATTTTATATTCAAAAAGGAAATAAAATGTTCAAAAATCTAAAAATTTCTCAGAAGCTATATTTGAGCTTTGGCTTAATGATTTTTTTAATGATTATTGTAACGGTTATAGCTATTAATCGAGTAAATAAAATTGATAATACTCTTGAAACTGTAGTTGAAGTAAATTCAATAAAACAAAGATATGCAATAAATTTTAGAGGTAGTGTCCATGATAGAGCAATTGCCATACGTGATATTGTACTTTCATCGAATCCACAGAGTAAATTATTTAAAGAATCGTTAGAAAATGTAAAAAGATTAGAGCAGTATTATATAGAATCTGCAAAACCTATGGATGAAATTTTTTCTTTAAATATAAATGTAGATGAGAAAGAAAAAAGCATATTAAAAAGTATAAAAGATATTGAAAGTAAAACTTTGCCTTTAGTAAATAAAATAATAGAACTAAAATCAAATGGAAATAATATAGAAGCAAAAGAGTTACTTATCTCTGAGGCTAGAGAAAATTTCACAATATGGCTAAAGGTTATTAATGAGTTTATCGATTATGAAGAAGAAAAAAATCAAATCTTAACACCAAAAGCTAGAGAAATTGCAAGTAGTTTCTCTACTATAATGTTAATAATACTTTTATTATCACTTGCAATTGGAATCATCATCGCATTTTTGATTTCAAAACAATTATCTAACTCTGCAAAAGGGATTCAAAAAGGATTGTCAAACTTTTTTGCTTTTATAAATAAAGAAAGCAAAAGTTCTGTACTTATAGACATTAATACAAAAGATGAATTTGGTTCTATGGCATTTATGATTAATGAAAATATTAAAACAACTCAAAAAAATATTATCCAAGATGAAGAATTTGTTAATGATGTGGCAAAAGTTATTAGTGAATTTTGTAATGGTAATATGATTGCTAAGGTTGAAAAAAATTCAAATACTCCAAGTTTAATTGAACTAAAAAGACTGATTAATAACTTACAAAAATATTTAGAAACTACAGTAGCGAAAGATTTAAATGAACTAATTCGTGTACTTGAATCTTTTAAAAATGAAGATTTTACTCAAAAAATACCTAATTCCAATGCAAAAGTTACAATTATTGTTAATGAATTAGGCGAGGTTATTTCAGAATTATTAGTTCAGTCGTTAAATATAGGGAAAACTCTTGAAAAATCTTCAACTCAATTGATTGATAATGTAAAAGTTTTAAATGAAAGTGCAAATAGTGCTACAATTAGTTTAAAAGAAACATCATCTTATCTTGAAGATATTACTTCTAGTGTAATGAGTAACTCAGATAATGTAAATAGAATCACTGAGTATTCAAAAAGCTTAACAAATTCTGCCTATACAGGTCAAGAACTTGCTAAATCCACATCACAAGCAATGGAACATATTAATGTTCAAGTAAATGAGATAAATGATGCCATAACAGTAATAGATCAAATTGCTTTTCAAACAAATATTCTTTCTCTTAATGCTGCTGTAGAAGCTGCGACAGCAGGAGAAGCAGGAAAAGGTTTTGCAGTTGTTGCACAAGAAGTAAGAAATCTTGCAAATAGAAGTGCAGAAGCTGCAAAAGATATAAAATCTTTAGTAGAACAAGCAACTGAAAAAGCAAATGAAGGTAAAAGCATTGGATTAGATATGATTAATGGATATGAAAATCTTTTAATAAATATAAACAATACAACTCAAACAATACAAGAGATATCAAATGCTTCAAAAGTACAAGAAACGAATATACAGTTTATCAATGATGTAATTGGTAAATTAGATAGACATACTAGCCAAAATGCACAAATCGCAAGTCAAACAAATCTTATAGCAGATGAAACAGATAAAACTGCAAAAGTAGTCGTAGAAAATACTTTAACTAAAAATTTTATTGGTAAAAATATTTAATCTATAATTAAAACTAGAAAATTGACCTTTTGAAGTTTGCATAAAATCAAGGGTCAAATTTCTAGTTGAAGTAGGCATTTAAATTCTCACTAACTAATGTATATTCTCATTAATTAATGTATCTTACATTTTACATTCAAATACATATGTAAGATATCCAGTGATGCTGGTGTTACACCTGATATTTCACTTGCATTAAATAGTGTTGGTGGTCTGAATTTTTCTAGTTTTTCTACTACTTCGTTTGATAATCCTGGGATTGATTTATAGTCAAAGTTTTCTGGGATTTTCATTTGAAGCATTTTTTTCATTTTTTCTATTTGTTTTAGTTGTTTTGCTACATATCTATAATATTTTGCTTCTATTATAATTTGCTCTTTTAGATAATCCTCTGTATTAGCTAAACTTGGAACTAATTTATCAAATTTCTCTTTATCTACTGAACTTCTTCCAACTATATCTATTAGAAGTGCTCTATCTTTGATTCGTTCTTCACCTAGATTTTCTAATAGTTCTAGGTTTTCTTTTTTTGAAGTGAACCATTCATTTGCCATGAAATCAACTGCTTCTTGGATGGTTTGTTGTTTATGTTCTACTTTTGCCATTTGCTCATTTGAGATTAGTCCAAACTTATGTCCATAGTGTGAAAGTCTCATATCAGCACTTTCTTCTCGTAGAAGTAGTCTGTATTCAGCTCGGCTTGTAAACATTCTATATGGTTCATTTGTACCTTTTGTAACTAAATCATCAATTAAAACACCAATATATGCTTCATCTCGTCTAAGTACAAAAGGTTCTTTTCCATCTATTGCTAAACAAGCATTTATCCCTGCCATAAGCCCTTGTGAAGCTGCTTCTTCATAGCCTGTTGTTGCATTTATTTGTCCAGCGTTGTAAAGGTTATTTATCTTTTTTGTTTCAAGAGTATGTTTTAACTCTGTTGGATCTACATAATCATACTCAATAGCATAACCATATCTGATGATTTTTGCATTTTCAAGTCCAGTAATAGAATGAATCATCTCTTTTTGCACATCAATAGGCAAAGATGTTGAAAGTCCATTTATATAATACTCTGTTTTCATAGCTGTTTGTGGCTCTAAAAACAGCTGGTGTCTTTCTCTTTCACTAAATCTATTAATTTTGTCCTCTATACTTGGACAATATCTAGGACCTCTACCTTCTATTTGACCTGTAAACATAGGTGCTCTATGGAAGTTGCTTGAGATTTTATCGTGTGTTTTTAGGTTAGTATATGTGATATAACATGGATGTTGCGTAGGGTTAAAACTACTTTTGTCTGTTCTAAATGAAAAAGGTGTAGGTTTTTCATCTCCACCATGTGCTTCCATAACATCAAAGTTAATAGAACTTGCATCTATTCTTGCTGGTGTTCCTGTTTTAAGTCTTCCAACATTTAGTCCTAACTCTTTTAACTGTATTGATAGTGTTGAAGAGGGTAACTCCCACGCTCTACCTGCATCATATTTATTTTCACCAATATGAATAAGTCCTCTCATAAAAGTACCTGTTGTAAGGATTACTTTTTTTGATTTGAACTCTTCACCAAGTTTTGTTTTAACACCATAAACTGTATTATCTTCAACAATTAGTGAACTTACTTCATCTTGATAAACTTCAAGATTTGGTGTGTTGTGACAAACTTTTCTCATGTAAGTTCTATATTTGTCCATATCTATTTGAGCTCGACTTCCTTGAACTGCTGCACCTTTTGAAGCATTTAGGATTCTAAATTGGATACCAGCACTATCAGTACAAAGTCCCATCTCTCCACCAATTGCATCAAGTTCTCTAACTAAGTGACCTTTTGCAAGACCACCAATGGCAGGGTTGCAACTAGCAGCTCCTATTTGCTCCACAAGCATAGTAATTAATAGGGTTTTTTTACCCATTCTAGCAGCAGCTAAAGAGGCCTCAATTCCAGCGTGTCCTCCCCCTACTACTATTACATCATATTCCATATTTTTCCTTTGAAAAAGTCATTTATTCAAAACTTTTTATGATAAAACTAAGTCTAGGATTTGAATGATTGACTTTTGTTTTTGTAAGAAGGAAATCTCTTAGATAAATGTTTTCTTCCACTTATCTAAAAGATTTCAAGATTTTATCTTATTTAATTTTCGTGATTATATCTAAAAAAACCACTAATTACTCTGATGTGATTTTTTACTTTAGGTTTTTCAAAATAATTTTAGAGTCTGCAAGTCAAAAATGAATAAAATATCTTACAAATAATGCATCATCAAATCTGCCATATTCGCTACTTTTATTCCCCGTATAAATGTATGTTCCAAAATCAAGTTCTGAGTCATCACTTAGGCTATAAATAAATCTTGTAATAGAAACAGAACTTTTATCGTCAATATTATTGATAAGTAAATAGTTACAGTTCCATAAAGTTGATATTGTATATGAAAGATTTAATGCCAGATAATCTTGATTATCTAATGAATTATATTTGTATTCTGTTAGGATATTAAAAGAGTTTTCAAAACCATATTCTGCTCCAAAGATAAACTCTTCGTAATCTTTACTGTTTTTGTTTTTGAAATATGCCCCTTCACTTCGTAACTCAATTCCCGTATCTAAAAACTCTCCTTGGGCTTCATATCCAAATATCTCTTTGTTCTCTTTTGTATCTTTTAGTGCAAGCAAGGCTAAGTCTGCAAACTCTAAGTAGCCTTTTATCCTAAAGGCATATTTATCTTTTGAGATTGTTAAATCTGTAGTTGAAAGATTGTTTATAGCGTATTCATATCTTATTGATTCTATCCCTTCTCTTTCATCTGTTTCTATTGCAGTTGCATCTATTGGGTTAAATATATCTGTTGGATTCCACACTCTTCCAACCCCAAAAGGGATTCTTTGTTTTCCAATAGTGATAATATTTTTTTCATCCATATAACTAAGATAGGCTCTATAAATTTTAGTTGTGTTTGAGTTGTTGTTTGAATCAAAATCGAAGTTATTGTAGTTGTCAAATATTAGTGTAAATAAAAAATTTTCATAATCTTTACTTTCAAGGGTATTATAAAATCTTAGTCTATTATAATCATTACTTTTTAAGCCCTCTTTTGTGGTAAATATATTTGTATTTTCAACTTCAAAGTTGTAATCAAGTCCAAAAGCAAATATTGGAAGGATTAAACACTTAAGAAACCATCTCATTTTTTATTATCTCTCCATCTTTTAATATTATATGTCTTTTTGCTTTGTTTATAACCATTGGGTCGTGGGATGAAAAGATTATAGTGATATTTTCATCTTCATTTAGTTTTTCCATCATGTCCATTAGACCTGAAGCACTTTTACTATCTAAGTTTGCTGTTGGTTCATCTGCTAAAATTAGTTTAGGTTTACTAGCAACTGCCCTAGCAACTGCAACACGCTGTTGTTGACCACCACTTAAATTTGAGGGAAGTTTATATAAATATTTTTCGATATCAAGTTTTTTTGCTATCTCTTTTACTCTTTTATCACATTGCTCTTGAGAAAAACCTCTTAGTTTCATAATATATTCGATATTTTCATAGGCATTAAATACAGGAATTAAGTTATACGCTTGAAATACAAAACCAATATTATCTCTTCTTTCATCGCAAAGGGTATTTTCATCAAGATTTGTGATTAGAACTTCATCTAAGGTTATAGCTCCTTTAGAACTATTGTCAAGTCCTCCTATCAGATTTAAAAGTGTAGTTTTCCCACTGCCACTTGGTCCTGATAAAACTACAAATTCACCTTTTTGTAAGTCTATATTTATATCTTTAAGTGCAACTACTTCTTGGGAAGAGTTTGGATTAAACACCTTACTTATATTTTCAATTTTTAAAAAACTAGCCATTTATCACCTCGATTGGTTTTGATTTTTTTAGAACCCTTAATGGAATTAAAATACTTAAAAAAGTTGCACAAAATACAGCAATAAATCCTGTAGTAAAATATTCAAGTTTTAAAACTGCATAGGTAATAGCATCCATTCCAAATTCATCTAAAGCATTACTAAAATCACTCAAATCAAGACCATATATTTTAAAATAGTACAAAGTTCCAGCCCCTAAAATACTTCCTATAAAAAATCCTATAAATCCTATAATAGAGCTTTCAAAAAATATCATAAAAGCGATTGTTCTAAATTTTGTACCAATAGCTCTTAAGATACCAAACTCACGAATTCTTTCCAAAACAGAGACTAGAATAACACCAAATATCCCAATAGTTGCAGTGAAAAAAACTATAATGTAGCTAATAAGATTAAAAGTTTCCATCATATCTTGCGTTTGAAGTAGTGCAGGGTAAAGTTGTGTCCAATTATAAACTTCTGTATTTTTGAATTTTTGTTGCAAAAAAGTTTGCAGGGCTTTCTCTTTTGAGTAATCTTTTAACATAATCGAAATTTGAGAAACACCCTTTAGACCTAAAAAAGATTGTGCTTTTTTTATATCCATAAATAGTGCTGATTCATCAAAATACATATTGTTTGTTTTGATTATTCCTGATACTTTTAGACTGATTGAGCTAACTTCGTTGTTGTTGTTTTGTGCTGATATTATTATTTTTTTACCTATGGTTACTTTTAGTTTTCTTGCAAGTTGAAAACCTATAATTGCACCACGGCTTTTATTTCCAAACTCAAAAGAGCCATCTTTTATATATTGGTCAAGTTTTGCATGGTTTTTCTCTTTTTGTAAATCTATTCCATAAATAACTATGTTTTTACTGTATCTTGCTGTTGCTACAAGTCCATCACTTACAACCCTTGAGATATAGCTTTTTATATTGCTGTTTTTATCTAAGGCTTTATAGATATTTTCTTGGTTTGTAATTGAGTATTTTATATCTTTATTTTGTCTAAAATCTTTTGCAAAAATTGAAATCTCTGAACAGTCACTTCTAATTGCATTGTTAATCATCTGGTTTATCATCCCATCATAAATACCTTGCATAAAAAGCAATCCCCATAAACTGACACTAATCATAAAAATTACTAAAATAGTTCGTAGTTTTCTTCTAAGAAGTGAGGCAAAGGCTGATTTTATTATTAGTTTAAACATGGTTTATAGCCTCTATTGGTTTATAATGGTTAATTTTAAATATTGGATACAATGTACTTACTATACAAAGAAAAAATATGATTATCATATCTCTTAAAATATTTATTAGATTAAAATCTGTAGGAAGGGCAGTTGATTGAAGACCATACTGCTTGAACTGCTCCTCAAATTCACTTCCAAAATCTATTGGGTTTATATTAAAATAGTATGCCAAGTAGGCTCCAATAAGACCACCTATTATAACACTTATAAAAGATAAAATAACACTTTCAAAAAGAAGCATTTTAAAAATCTCTTTTTGTTTTGTTCCGATAGCTCTTAAAACTCCTATCTCTTTTATCCTTGCATAGATGCTAAGTAGAGTATAAATAAGTATTACAAAAAATATAACAATAAAAAAAATAGCCAAAGTGATATATCCAAAAACAGAATCAAGCTGCATTGCTTTTACTAAAGATTGCATAAACTCTTTCCAACTTTGAGAGACTAGGGTTTTGTCTAAAGTTTTTGATATCTCTTTACTTAACTCTTGTGATTTTTCTATATTTTTTGGAAGTATAACTATATGTGTTGCGAGGTTTTTACTTATGAAAACTTCATCAAAATATTTTTTATTTATAAAGGTGGCAGTTGAATCAAATTCATAAAGACCTGTTTTAAACACTCCTTTTACAAAAAGATTATCTGCACAAAAAGAGTAATCAACCCCTGTTCCCACAAAAGATATTTTATCTCCAACTTTTACTTTTAAATTTTTGGCAAGTTCATATCCCATATAAACACTATTTTTATCATTGTCTTCTAAAAATGAGCCTTTAAAAAGTGACTTTTTTAGTTTTGATATTTGCTCTTCTTTACTTGGAACTACACCTGAAATCATAGCTCCTAGGGATTTTGTATCTGAGTTTAAAAGAACAAAGGTTTCAAATCTTTGGGAAAGGGCTTTTATATTTTTGTTTTGTTCAAGAGTTTTTACCAAAGCATTGGAGTCTTCTATTAGATTATCAAAACTTGGCTCATCTCTAAAATTTTTATTTGTTATTTGTATATAGCTGTTGTATAGTTCAACTGCATTTTTTAACATGGTTTTATGTTCCCCATCCATTAATGCTGTTGAAAAGATTAGAATAACAGTTGAAGCAGCACTTAAAAGTATAGTTACTATTGAACGTGTTTTATTTCGTAATATATTTTTTAATGAAATTAGATAATAAGGTTTCATTAGTTTGAATACCTCTTAAGTGCATTTTTTGAAAAATATGAAGAATCTATTTTTTTATCAAAAATTGCATTTTCAATTTGCATTGTTGTTTTATGACCTTTTTTATCCTCTGTTTTGGGAATCATTTCCCAATATGTAGGATAATATCTATCTTCAAATTTTTTGATTTTATTGTATGTTAGAATTCTAATTAATAGATTGTCTTCATCATAGTATTTTATACTTTTTGGCAAGAGATATTTTTTTGAAACCTCTAGAATAAGTTTCCCCCATACAACAGAAGCCTCCTCTTTTGCAGTCAGTTCTAATATGTATGTAGTGTCATTCTCTTCAAGTAGTTTTGCATAATAGTCTTTTGAAATAGAGCTTTCTTTTACTAAGTCATCATTGCTAAAATCACTTCCCATCCAGCTTTGAAGCATCATTGAAGAAGGGATTTTTATAATTCGTTCTATTTTTGGAACATATTGCCACATATTGTGGTCTATTTTTAAGAAGGTAATACCTTTGTCTTTTTTGGGATAAAGAATTTTTATAAAGCTTTTGTCACTTCCTATTGAAAAAGAACTTATTTTCATAGATCTTGTGGTTTTGGAAGTATCAACAGTCATGGTAATATCCATTTGGGCTGTTTTACCATTGATATTATTTTCCAATGTTTTTACAATTTCATCAGAAGTTATTGCATAAAGACATATATTGGTTAAAATAAAAAAATATAGATATTTTAGCATCATATACTCCTTAAGTAATTATACTCTTTTCGTTTATATTTGTATATTTTATTGGTTTTTGATAATTGTTTGTATAAAATCTTGACACTAAAAAGGATAGAGATGTTTACAGGTTTAATAAGAGAGATGGCTGAAGTAGTCAGTTTTAAAAACAATTTTCTAACACTAAAAGCAGAATATAAAGCAAAAATAGGTGATTCAATTGCTGTAAATGGAGCATGTCTTACAGTTGTAAGATTTACAAATGATACTTTTACTGTTGAGCTTTCACCAGAATCACAAAAAATTCTTGCTATGGAAAACTATAGAGGAAAAGTTCATATTGAACCAGCTATGATGATGGGTGACAGATTTGAAGGTCATATTGTCCAAGGTCATGTGGATTGTTTAGGTACAATAAAGTCTATAAAAAACAATGGAAATTCAAGTGATTTTATAATCTCCCTACCAAATGAATATCTAAAATATATTATTCCTAAAGGAAGTGTTACTATCGACGGTGTTTCTTTGACGGTAAATGAAGTTTTAAAAGATGGTTTTAGACTTACTATTATTCCACATACTATTAATAATACACTTTTTAAAACTTATAAAATAGGAAGCAAAGTAAATTTAGAAACAGATATGTTCGCAAGATATATTTATAATATGTTTAAAGGCAAAGATGAAGGATTGACTTGGGATAAAGTTGATTCAATTATGGCGTCGTATTGATATCATTTTTTCTATAGATAAAAAAGTTCTCTTCTTTTAATACATGTGCATAGGGTTGTATTAGGGCTTCTTGCATATCTTGCATCTTTGTAATAGATAATACTTTTCCAACTTTAAGTCCTTCGAAGAAGATATTATCCATGCCAGAGGTTATTACTTCATCTCCTTCGTTTACTTCATAAATTATTGGGATGTATTTTATTTTCAAAAGACCTTGTTTCCCTGATGGATGTACAATGCCTGGAGCTTTATTATCTCCTATAAAAACCGCATAGTTACATTTTTCATTTCCATTTAACAAAGCTTTTGCTTTGTTGTTATCATTTACTACAATACCTGCTGCGTAGTTTTTAGAAATAAGACCTAAAATTTTACTATCTTCCATTGTGTAATCTAACCATACTTTGGTAAAATCATCAAAAGAGATATAAGAAAGTACATGGGAAAAAGTAACTTTTTCTTCATATTCTTTTTTTGTTCCAAGTGTTTCTTTTATATTATTTAGTCTATTATTTGCTGATTGGTATAAGATTTTGTATGTTTTTAAGTCTGCATTCTCTTTTTGTAAAGTTTGAATAGTTGTTACTTGATAAAAATATTTTTGAGTTGTATTTACAATCGATATTGAAGTGTCTATATAAAATTTCTTTATCGATGTAAATGGATTAAAGTTTGTTGCAATAACTTTATCTAGTTCAAAAACATAAGCTAAGCTAATTGCAACAAAAAGAATAAAAAAAATGAATTTATTCATTTGTAATTAATTTTAATAAATCATCCTGATCTAAAACATTACTTGTACCATAAGCAACGGCTAATAATGGCTCTTCGGCAACTTTCACAGGTAATTTAATAATATCTGATAAATATTTGTCTAAACCTCTAATTAAAGCACCACCACCTGTAAGGATAACACCATTATCTACAATATCTCCTGCTAAATCAGGTGGCATATCTTCTAAGACTGATCTTACTGCTGAAACAATCTCTCGTAGAGGCTCCTTAATAGCTGTTCTAACCCCTTCACTTCCTAATTCAATAGTTGAAAGTAAACCAGAGTTATCTCTACCTTTTACTTTGATTTTTAATTCTTGGTCTTGTTTGATTGCTGAACCTATTTCAATTTTGATATTTTCTGCTGTTCTTTCACCAATATATAAGTTATAGTTTTGTCTTACATATTCCATAATTGATTTGTCAAATTTATCACCGGCTACTTTTATAGATTTACTTAGTACTAGTCCTCCAAGAGATGTTACCCCAATCTCAGTTGTACCACCACCTATATCAACAACAACATAACCAGATGGGTCAGCAACAGGAATACCTGCACCAATTGCTGCTGCCATTGGTTCTTCCACAAGAAATACTTCTCTAGCCCCTGCACTTAGTGCAGATTCTTTTACTGCTTTTCTTTCAACTTGTGTAATACCAAAAGGGATACAAATGATTATTCGTGGTCTGATAAACGATTTTCTTGCATGAGCTTTTTCGATAAAATATCTAATCATCATTTCAGTCATTTCAAAGTCAGCAATAACACCATCTTTCATAGGACGTACCGCTTGAATATTAAGTGGTGTTTTTCCTATCATTTGTTTAGCTTCTTGACCAACTGCTAAAATTTTATCTTTTCCGTATCTATTACTTTGTACTGCTACAACTGAAGGCTCATTTATAATGATACCTTTTCCTTTTACTGACACAATAGTATTTGCAGTACCCAAATCTATTGCCATATCATTAGAAAATAGACCAATTAATTTATCAAACAACATTTCAAATCCTCTTTAAGCTATTTTAGGTTCTTTTTTTAAAGTAACAACCTCTTTAGTGATAGTTACAGTTTTATCTTTATATGATGGAAGATCATACATAATATCAAGCATAATATCTTCTAAAATTGATCGTAATCCTCTTGCACCTGTTTTTCTTTCAATTGCAAGTTTTGCAACCTCTTTTAGTGCATCTTTTTCAAATTCTAATTTTACACCATCTAGATTGAAAAGTTTGATGTATTGTTTAACTAAGGCATTTTTTGGTTCAGTTAAAATATGTACCATATCATCTTCACTTATCTCATTTAAAGTTGCAATCATATGAAGTCTACCTATAAGTTCAGGAATCAATCCATATTTAACTAAATCATGAGCTTCAACATCAGAGATTATTGTATCATCACTTTTACTTTTTTTCTCTTGGTTAAAACCTAAAACATTTCCACCTTTTTTCTTTTTGATAATATCTTCAAGACCATCAAATGCTCCACCACAGATAAATAAAATATTGGTAGTATCAACTTGAATAGCATCTTGACCAGGGTGTTTTCTTCCACCTTTTGGAGGAACATTCACAATAGAACCCTCTACTATTTTAAGTAGTGCTTGCTGTACTCCTTCACCTGATACATCTCTTGTTATTGATCTGTTTTCACTCATTCTAGCTACTTTATCAACTTCATCAATAAAGATAATACCAGTTTCAGCTTTTTTTACATCACCGTTTGCTGCTTGTAAAAGTCTTGTTACAACATTTTCAACATCATCACCAACATATCCAGCTTCTGTTAAGCTTGTAGCATCAGCAATCGCTAAAGGAACATCAAGATATTTTGCTATTGTTTGAGCTAGTAGTGTTTTACCAGAACCTGTTGGTCCTATTAGAAGAACATTTGATTTGTTGATTTCAGTATCATCATCTTCAAGTTCATCTTTTCTAAAAATTCTTTTGTAGTGGTTATATACTGCTACAGACAAAACTTTTTTTGCTCTATTTTGACCAACCACATAATCATCTAAAATCTCTTTTAGTTGTGCAGGAGTTCTTAACTCTATCTCTTTTGTTATTTCTTCAGAAGAATACTCTTCATCATCATTATCTGATTTTGTACCTGTCATAATTTCGTAAGCTGCATTTACGCAAGCTTTACAGATGCAAGCATTGTCTCCTGAAATTATTGGGTTCTCACTAGAGTCAGGAGATCCACAAAAATCACATTCTAATTTACTCATATAAAAATTTTCTCCTATTTTCTATTAAAAGGTATGCCTCTTTTAGTATTTAGCACAAAATTTGCTAACTCTAAAACATATCTATTATCATTTGTTTCAATAAGCTCTTTTGCTACATCTGAAATAGGATTCCCTGATTCAAAAATAGCTTTATACGCTTTTTTTATCTCATCTATATCTGCTCTATTATCTAGTCTTCTTCTTAGACCATTTAAGTTCAGACCTCTTAAAACAGCACGATTTCCTTCTGCTAAACAAAAAGGTGGTATATCTTGGGTAATTACTGAACCCCCAGCAATCATTACATTTGAACCGATTTTACAAAATTGATGAACGGGTGTTAACCCACCTATTACTACATTGTCATCAATTTCCACATGACCTGCAAGTGTTGCAACATTTGCAAAAATACAATTATTTCCAACTATTACATCGTGAGCAACATGTGCATATCCCATAAATAGGTTATTGTCTCCTATTTTAGTAACAGAACCACCACCTTGTGTTCCTGGGTTGAATAAAGTATATTCTCTAATTTTGTTATTGTTTCCAATAATTAGTTCTACATCTTCTCCACTAAACTTTAAATCTTGTGGAATTGAACCTAATGTTGCATGGGAAAAAATTTGATTATTTTCTCCAATAGTTGTTTTCCCTTCGATTAGAGTGTGACTTGCAATTGTAGTACCATTGCCAATCTTTACATCTTTGCCAATAACTGTATATGCACCAATTGTAATATCATCTCCAAGCTGTGCCCCATCTTCAATAATAGCTGTTTTGTGAATATTATTCATTCGATTTCAACTTTATTTATCTACTATCATAGCTTTTAGTTCTGCTTCTGCAACTAAGGCATCATCTACATAAGCTTTACCATCAAGAACGATTAGTGTTCCTCTTAGTTTTTTGATTTCAATTCTGTATTCCAATTTGTCACCAGGTTTAACAGGATTTCTAAATTTAGCTTTATCAATACTCATAAAATATATAACTTTTTTAGCTAATTCCTCTTTTGATAGGTCGTTACTTTTTAACGCTAAAACTCCACCAGCTTGTGCCATACCTTCAAGGATTAATACCCCTGGATATATTGGATGACCTGGGAAGTGTCCCATAAATGCAGGCTCACTAATTGAGATATTTTTGTATCCAGTAATTGATTCCCCTTTTTCCATATCAGTAATTCTATCGACTAATAAAAAAGGGTATCTATGTGGTAAAATATCTTGAATTTCCATTACATCTAACATTCTTATATTCCTATGTCTGTTTTAAAAATCATATATTTTATCCAAAACAAAATTAGTTTTGAATTATTTTTGCAACATTTTGCGAGCTACCGTATTTCAAATACTCTCTTAGTATAGAAACCTTTTTTGAAAACTCTTTTCTATCCATGTTTATATATTCGTTATATAAGTTTTCAACTGTTACATCTTCTTGTAAAAATTCTTTATGGATAATTTGTTTACCCATCTTTTCAAAAAATATATTAGATAAACCTATATAAGGAAGTTTTACAAACTTTCTACCTATAAAATAATCGAGTTTTTTAGCAATATAACAAAGGGTAAATGGGGTACCGATTAAAGCTGTTTCTAAAGTTGCAGTTCCTGAGCAAATAAATCCAAACTCAGCCTCATAAATCTCTTTATGTGCATCATTTGAAATTTTAAAATTTTCTAAGTTTCCATAAGTTTTCTTTATATATTCTTTATCGAATTTAGATGGAATAATCAAAATGTGTTCTTTGTCTTTTATTTTAGAACTTAGTTGTCTAAAAATTGGCATAAGATTTGTAATCTCTGTTTTTCTACTTCCAGGCATATAGACTATTTTGCCACTATTTGTAAGTTCCTGTTTGAAATCTTTTATCTCATCTAAAAGAGGATGACCCACATAAGTGATTTTATTTTTGTCATTATAAATTTCACTTTCAAAAGGGATAATAGAACAAAGTTTAGTACAATATTTTTCGAGTTTTTCAACCCTTTTTTTCTTCCAAGCCCAAGCTTGCGGTAAAATATAATAAATAATCTCTTTATTAGGGTATGTTTGACGAAGTTTTTTTGCTAAAGGTAGGTTAAATCCTGAGCTATCCATAAGTAGAACTTTATCACAGTCTTGAGCTAGTTCTACTAACTCATCTCTTAGTTTAAAAAAGAATCTTATCTTTTTTAGGGCATCTACAAATCCCATAATAGCAAGGTGTGAAAGGTCATAAAGTGGAGATCCTAACTCTTTGTCAAATACCCCTTGTAGTTGGATATCCTTATCTAAATATTTTACAAGCTCTTTTAAGTGGATATTTGAAGAGGTTTCAAGTGCACTTACTAAAAGCTTCATATAATCACTTCTTTTACATCTTCATACACTATAGAATCTATTTCAAACTCATATTTACCATCTATTACTTCATCTAAAACTACAATTGTTGATAAACCATAAGGGTTATTTGTAATTTTATCTCTAATATTTAGTTCTGATTCAAAAGTAGGGGGATTAAACATCAAATCTTTTACACTTCTATAAGTACTATTTCCTATCTCATTAAATCTTGTTAGAGGTAAAATTTTTACTTCGTCTCGATTTAAATAGTAGATTTCATCTTTATCATAGATGATTCTTCCATTAGTTTTATTTTTGCCCAATACTGAATAACATAAAAAATAAGAGGGGATGATTTTTTTATCAATTTTTGTAAGACCACTCAATAATCTATAGTTTAAAAATCTTTGTTTAATTATTTTAAATGGTATATCTTTTGTTTCTAAATCATCTCTTTTTCTATATAATTCTAATCTGCTCTCAATTGATTCTGGAACAATTTGATTTGAAATTGGTGAAAACATCTCATCCATAATTTTACCTTGGTGTTCTCTTTGTGCTGTTAATGCGTAAATACATCCACAATAATTTTGTCTATATAGTGAGTTTTCTTTTACAACTTCACCTTGTTCTTGTGTACCATTTCCACTTCTATAATCTTTGAAAATAAATTGGCAGTTGTATTTTTCTTCAAGTTCTTTTCCTATCTTCTCTAATTTATCTTGTGATTTTTTAGGAGAGATTAAAAGTGAAGTAGTAAATTTATCATGACCTAATTCTAAAGCTTTTTTTACGCTAACTTCAAGTCTATCATCAAAACATACAGTACATCTATCACCTTTTTCAGGTTCGTTTTCTAGTCCTTTTACTTTTTTTAGCCATTCTTCTAGGTTGTATGGCCCTTCAAGTAGCTTGATACCGAGCTTTTTACACGAATACTCGACATCTAAATATCTTAATCTATACTCCTCATAAGGGTGTATATTTGGATCGTAAAAGAAACCTATAAGCTCTTCATTTGGGAATTCTTCCCTAAGCTTTTCTAAAAAATAATGAGAATCAACTGCACAGCAAATATGAACTAACAAAAACTACCTTTGATGATTTTTTTTGTATTATAGTGAAATTTTTTATAACAAAGGATTAGGTATAAAAACTATATTTACTATTATAATTACAATCTTTATATTTTATGGTTGTGCAAATAGACAACCAAAATTGGTTTCTAGTGCAACAATTTTGATAAAAACACCCACTATGAAGTTTTATGATAAAGGTTTTATCTCAAAATATAGTGATCATATAAATGTACAAATCTTTTCTGCTGGAACTGCTATTTTAAATTTAGATATTTTTGATGATAGGGTTTGCAAAGATACTTTTAGTTGTGAAACAAATAGCTCTTTTAATAAAAAATATCTTGATAAAAGTTACAAAAATAGTTTTTTAAAAGAGCTATTTAGTCAAAATAAAAAACAAATTATCCATAGGGACAAAAAGAATAATATTTTGATAAAAATCCTAAAAGATTAAATACCTTTTTTTAGTTTTGCATAACCTGTTTTGATTAATTTTAATAAAGGTTTTCTGTATGAGCTAAATACATAATGTTTTATCTCATATGCAAGTCTTCCTTTTACATGGAATAGATCATAAATACTTCCTGCAGCATATTTACCACCAAGAGCTATTAATATACCTTCCAGTTTTGGGTTACAAGGTATCAGTTTTTTATTTTTTATCATATTTAAAACATTTTTACCTGCATTTGTTCCACTGATTCTTGCAATTGTTACATTAGGTGGCATAAGTTCACTATTTAGATTTCTAATCTCTGCAGCATCACCAATAGCAAAGATATGGTCATCTTTGTCACTTTGCATAAATTCATTTACAATAATTTGACCTTTGGGATTTTGTTTTACATTTAACTCTTCTGTTATTTTATTTGCTTCTATACCACCTGTAAAGATAAGAAATGAGTTATAGATTTTTGTACCATTTGAAAGATAAGCAAATCCATCTTCACATTTTTGAAGTTTTGTATTTGTTATAACATTTATTCCTAACTCTTTTAATCTGTTATGAGATATTTCAATTAGTTTTGGATGAAGCCCCGGTAAAATTGTATCTGAACTACTAATCAAAGAGATTTTTAGATTGTCACAACTAAAATTTCCCCTTTTAAAAAACATTCTTGAATTGTATGCCATCTCTGCTGCTATTTCAACTCCTGATAAACCAGCACCTACAACTACAATATGAGTATCGTCACATTTTTTTGCTTCATCTTGAATTTTTTTAAATAGTTGATTCTCAAAACTTTGTTTAAAATACATCGCCCAGTGAAGCTTTTTTATATCATGGGCATTGTTTAGTCCTGGAATTTGAGGTGGGAAAAAAGTTCTTGTCCCTGTAGCGATGATTAGATAATCATATTCAACTATCTCTGCCTCTTCTGTAAAGATTTTTTTATTTTCTTGGTCTATTTTTCTAACTTTTAGATTTTTATATTCTAAATAACTGTGGTTAAAACCTTTAGTAAGTGTTGTTAAATCAATCGTAACATCTGCAATATTTGATTTGTTTGCAATTAAATCATAAACTTCTGGTTGTAGATTGTGAAATGTATGTTTATCAATTAGAGTGATTTTGATATTTTTATTTTTTACAAGTTCTCTTAGTGCATAAATACCTGCGTATCCTCCACCAATGATTACTACCTTATCCATATTTCTCGTCCTTCATTTTGTTCATATTTAGGTAAAAATTAATCGAATACTACACAAAATTTATAGCCTAAATATAGCCAGTATCGCCATATTACAAAAAAAAGTATTAAAAAAAGAGAGATTTTAGTATGTAATTTAAATACTTAATCTAATTTTTTGGGTTCTCCAAAATAGTACCCTTGGGAGTAATCAACCCCTAAAGATTTTACAATTTGATATACATCATTGGAGTGTACAAATTCTGCAATTGTTTTTATATTCATCTTTTGGGCAAAGTTAATTATGGTTTCTGTAACAATTTTAGAGTTTTCATTTTTATCAATATTTTTTATCATAGAAGCATCTATTTTGATATAATCAACATCAAGTTTCATTAGATATTCAAAGTTTGAATATCCTGTTCCAAAATCATCAATTGAGATTTTTGCACCAGTTTTTTTTACCTCTTTAATAAACTGTTTTACCTCTTCGTAGTTTTCTATCCCTTCTGATTCTAATATCTCAAAAACAATTTTGTCTTTTAGTTTATATTCATGAAGTTTTTCTAAAATCATAGATTGTATATGTTCATTTAAAATATCTTCCACAGAGATATTTATAGATACCTGAGCATTAAAATTTTTAAATTTCTTAAATGTTTTTTCAATTATAATCTTTGTAAGTTCTGGATAAAGTTTATTTTTTTTAGCTAGTTCTAGAAAATGTATAGGTGCAATATATTCGCCATTTCTATCAACCATTCTCATTAAAGCTTCATACTTAACGATTTGCTTTGTTTGGGTATTTACTATTGGTTGGTAAAGGGGTTCAATCATATTATTGTTTATTGCATCTTTGATTTTTTTTGTCCAATGTAAATTTTGTTCATATTCATATTCAATATGCATATTTGAATCATAGATTAAAAATCTTTTTTTTCTTTTTTTAGCAAGTTTAAGAGCAATATCTGCATAATTGAGTAAGAAAAGATTTCCATAGGCAACACCTATTGTGACACTAGTGTATATTTGGGTACCTTCTATTTCAAAAGTTGTATTATCTATAATTTGGGATATGTGAGTTGATAATTTTTCAATTTCACTGTATGATAGGTCAAATGGACAATATATAGCATATTCATCCGCATGAAGTTTATAAAGTTGAGCATTTTTTATAGGAAGAGTATCTTTTAATATTTGAGCAGTTTCTTTTAAGATTTCATCACCTGCATTATCTCCATATAAATCATTTATCTCTTGAAATTTATCAA
Organism: Halarcobacter sp.; assembly: GCA_050296315.1. Taxonomy (GTDB): domain Bacteria; phylum Campylobacterota; class Campylobacteria; order Campylobacterales; family Arcobacteraceae; genus Halarcobacter. The sequence continues at coordinate 397,432 of JBNKRE010000001.1, read as the reverse complement.
TATCAACAATAATTAAAACACCATTTTCATGTTCAGATATTATCTCTATAAGTTTTTTTCTATTTGGTAATAAAGTTAATGAATCAAAATAAAACTGAAATTCTATAGAGTCTAACATATTATTAAACACCGTTTGCATAGAGTCTATCTCTTCTACATTATTGTCTTGTAAAGTTACTCTTTTTTTTATATCTTTTTCATTTGAAATAATATTAATACTATTTATAAAAGACTTAATTGGTTTTACAAGATATTTATCAAATTCGGTAAATAGTGCAAAGAAAATTACAATAGAAAATACTATGATAAATATAAGAAAGAAATTGATAATAGTAGATAAGGATACTTTTAAATCTCTAATAGGATAATAGATATTAATAACCCCTAGAACGTCACCTGTTTTTGCTTGGGTATGACATTTTAAACATTCATTTTTTGCTGTAACTGGATAATAGTAATCAATAGCAGTATCATCAACAATATTTAATACTTCTGTATTCTTAAAGGCTTTTTGAATTAGTTTATTATTTTGTATAATCTCATAATCTTTTTGTATTTTTCCAAACTGCTTGTTTACAATATCTCCTCTGTAGATATTTACAATCATATTTTCATCTACATTGTTTAGTCTATAAATAATCTTGTCTATATCACCTCTATCCCATCCTTTTTCCATAGCTGAATATAGGGATTGAAATACAAGCTGAGTTGTTTTTTTAGCATCAACTTTTGTAAGTTTTTCTATGGCATTTTGTTTCATATATTGTGCATATAAAAAAGCAATTATTAAACTTATTGTTAGTGTAAAAAGAATAATTTTAAATATAAGTTTTGTGTAAGTGGTTCTTTTATTCATTGATTAATACTTTTTTAGCTTATCTATTTAGCTTAAAATATTACAGTAATTAGCTTTAAAGAACTATTTTTGTATTATCATTTTTTCAACAAATAATATTTAGGAATTGATAATGAAATACGTAGGAGCACACGTAAGTGCAACAGGAGGAGTATTTAACGCCCCATTAAATGCTATGGAGATAGGTGCAAAAGCTTTTGCTCTGTTTACAAAAAATCAAAAAAGATGGGATGCTAAACCCTTTGATAACAAAACATTAGACCTTTGGTTTAAAAACTTAGAAAAAAGTGGAATCCAACCAAAACATATTTTGCCTCATGATAGTTATTTGATAAACTTAGGACATCCAGAAGAGGAAAAATTAATCAAAAGTAGAGAAGCTTTCATAGATGAGATGCAAAGATGTGAAATACTTGGACTTGATAGACTTAACTTCCATCCAGGAAGTCACCTACAAAAAATAGGGAAAAGAGAAGAAAATTATGATGATTTACTTCAAAGTGCAGAGTTACAATGCCTTGAAGTGATAGCAGAATCAATAAACATAGCTTTAGATAAAACAAGTGGCGTAACAGCAGTTATAGAAAATACAGCAGGACAAGGAAGTAACCTTGGATACAAATTTGAACATCTAGCTTATATCATAGATAAAGTTGAAGATAAAAGTAGAGTCGGAGTATGTATAGATACCTGTCATATGTTTACAGCAGGATATGATATTAGAACACGTGAAGCATACGATAAAACTTGGGCTGACTTTGATAAAATAGTTGGACGAGAGTTTTTAAAAGGTATGCATATAAATGATTCTAAACCACCTTTGGGAAGTAGAGTAGATAGACACCATAGTTTAGGTGAAGGTGAAATTGGTTGGGATGCCTTTAAATTTATCATGAATGATAGTAGAATGGATGATATTCCTCTTGTTTTAGAAACTATTGATGAAACTATTTGGCCTGATGAGATTAAGGCTATGTATGAGTTGGTAGAGAAATAAAATATTATAATATTAAAGCTTATATAAAATAAGAAAAATAGTAACATTATGAATGATAAAAATCAATTATTCATTTACAAGTTACCTACATGTTAAAAGCAAATTTCTAAAATGTTTTAATTATAATTTTAGTAATAATACTCCTCAAGCCTCTTTGCAATGCTCACCCCGAGGAGTTACTTTTAATTTTACATTAAAAAAATCCAAAAATTTTCCTTGTGACACTAATTGTGACATAAATACTTTATAATTAGATTGTTTATTAAAAGAAGGTGTAATTAAACAATTTTTCTAAAGGAATAGTTATGAGTCATTTAAAAAAAACAAGAGCTGGAAGTTGGCTTCCTAGTAGTGTTGAGCAGATTGATGCTTGGATTAGGGATTTAAGAAAAGAGATAGAGAAACAAAATGCCCCTTTAATTAAACCTATAAAAGATTTTAAACAGATGGTTGAAAGTGATGCTGTTTTAAATGGTCTTGCCACTTCTATGTTTACAGAAGCTGTGATAATGAGAGAAAAAACTCCACTAGGAACTCCTGAGGTAAAAAACTTTGATGAGTTTTTATTTCTTTTAAATGGTATCATGACCCAAGCTCCTCAGTTTACAGAATGTCCTGATAAAAGTGGTGATGAAGAGCCTTGTGGGCTTATTGGATTTCCTATAAATGCTTTACTTGATTGGCCTATGGCTACTAGTTTTGGTTATGAGTTTTTCTCAAATGCCTTGGTTAATCAACAACTTAAAAAGATATTGGCTTATTGGAGTGAATATTTAGTGGGTAAAGATTCAAGAAAAGTATTAGTTGAAAGTTTTCCAAAAAGAACCCCTAAAGTATTGGCTTGGTTAAGTGATGAAGCAAAAAAAGAGATGGTAAAAGTAGCTTGTGAAGCTGTAGAAGATAAAAAAGATTGTAGAAAACAAACTTTTGAAGATATCTTTGAATGTGATCCAAAAGATAAATATTATGGGTTTAAATCTTGGGATGATTTTTTTACAAGAAAATTTAAAAAAGGTGTACGACCTATAGCAAAAGGTGAAGATATTATTGCTAATGCTTGCGAATCTGCTCCTTTACAAGTGAAAAAGGATGTAAAAAAAGACGCAAAGTTTTGGTTAAAAGGGCAAGCATATTCTTTGGAAAATATGATGAATTTTGACCCACTAGCTAGCAAGTTTGAAGGGGGTACAGTCTATCAAGCTTTTTTGAGTGCTTTAAGTTATCATAGATGGAACTCACCTATTAGTGGTAAAGTTAAAAAAGCATTTGTAGTAAATGGAACATATTATTTAGAAAATAAATATCAAGGGTTTATGGATAAAGATGGAGCAGATCCTAGTGCACCAAACGATTCTCAACCTTTTTTAAGTGCAGTGGCTACAAGAGCAGTTATATTTATAGAAGCAGATAATCCAAAAATTGGTTTGATGTGTTTTATTGCTATTGGTATGGCTGAGGTTTCATCTTGTGAAATTACAGTTAAAAAAGGGCAAAAAATCAAAAAAGGTGATGAGTTAGGGATGTTTCATTTTGGTGGTTCTACTCATTGTTTGATTTTTGGACCAGATGTAAAATTAGAGTTTGATTTTCATAATAATAAAAAACCAAGTATAAATGCCATAAATATACCAGTGCATTCAAAACTTGCTACTGTAAAGTAAGATTTATATAGAAATAAAGTGATAACCTCACCTTATTTCTAAAAATCTTAGACTAGCTTCTTGCGTATTGTATGTTTCTATTTTATATTCATTATCTGTAAGTTTAGAAAGCATTATATAGGCATTTTGTAATTTTGGATTTTTTAACATCCATGAGTTTTCTTTATTTATAACTACATCTATAAAACCTAAAGAATTATATTGGATATTTAACTCTTGTTTTAAAGTTTCGAAATCTATTGACATTTTTTCATTTTTATCAAATGTTTTTTTTTCTTCATTGTTTATAATAGTGATTTTATTTTCATCTTCATTTTTTTCTTTTTTAAAGAATTCTGGGTGTTCATCTTTTATGATTTTGTATGTTGCACATAAAGCACTAATAACAAAAACCATAATAAATAGTTCTAAAATAGGGTATAAAACATATAGTTTATTAGAGATTAAGCCTGATAAGAACTCTATCACTAAAGTATAAACTAATCCAACTATAACCGCGAAAAACATAGGAAATAAAACAACAGAAAATAGCAATAAAAATTGATATTTTTTAGTAAATTCCCATGATTGCTTAAAAGTTATATCTTCATCTAATGATATAGAAGGGAAAACCAAAGACAATCTAATACTTATATATAGTATTGATAAGATAGCTAAGATTATACCAACTGTAGGTATTATCGCAAGTAAACCAAAAGGTATACATATAAGTAAAAATAGTAATGTTTTTTTTAAAAATCTATTAAACTGAGGCATATTCCATAAATCAACACTTTTTTCATTTAAAAGTAGTATTCTATGAGTGATAACAGCAACTAAGATATTTATTAACAAATTTGGAAAGATAAGAGAAGACTCTTTTATATTTTGAAACTCTTCTGTGACTATTCTTAAGACTATAAAAAAAGCTAAAGGTAAAAGTAATGATTTTATGAGTGTATTTTTGTTCTCAAATACAGATTGAAAAGTCATATTTATTATTTTTTTGTACATTTATAACTCCTTTAATTATAGAATTATATAAAAAATATATTAATATAGTGATTAAAAATATTTTATAAGCTTAAGTTAATATAGAGCTTTTACATTTTTTTGAGATTGATATGGTATTATTTCATTTTAATTTAAAGAAGATTTTATGGAACAAATTTTTACAGCACTTTTACCTATATTTTTTATCATACTTCTGGGATATTTCTTAAAAAAGGTTTCTTTCCCTCACGAAAGTTTTTGGCAATATGCCGATAAGTTTACTTATTATATTTTATTTCCCTCTTTGCTTATATATAAGTTAACAAATTCTTCTATTACAGGAATTGATGGTTTTAATTTTGTATTATCAGGAGTAATTACACTTATTGTAGTAACAGGTTTATTGGTATTTATAAATAGATTTGTTTTTAAGTTCGAAGCAAAAGCTTTTACTTCTATATATCAAGGTTCTGTTAGGTTTAACACTTACGTTCTTTTAGCTTTGATTGATGCTATGTTTGGGGATGAAGGGCTTGTTTTAACAGCATTGTTGATAACTTTTATGATCCCTTTATTAAATATTTTTTGTGTAGGAGTTTTTTCTATTTATACTCCAACAGATAAAATAAGTGTAAAAGGGTTTTTAAAATCACTTGCAAAAAATCCACTGATTGTAGCATGTATAGTTGGTGGTGGATTAAATTATTTGGGAGTTAGTTTATTTTTGCCTTTAAACAAAACATTACAACTTTTAAGTTCCGCTGCACTTCCTTTGGGACTTTTATCTGTTGGTGTAGGACTTAGTATAAGTCAATTAAATGATGTAAAAATGGAGTTGTTTTTTTCAACATTTGTAAAATTGGCAATATTTCCTTTTTTGATTATGTTTATAGGTATGGCTTTAGATATAAATGGTATGGCTTTGGGTATATTGATACTTTTTGGCGCAATGCCTACTGCATCTTCATCATATATTTTAGCTCGACAATTAGGAGGAGATTTAAAATTGATGTCTGCAATTATAACCTTGCAAACGTTAGTTTCTATGGGAACAATTACTGTTATTCTTTCTATCCTTCCTAATTCATAGTTTAGCTTTGGTATAATTTAACCATAAAATTTGAGGGACAAATAAATGATTTTTTTAGTATTGTTTGTTTTAATTGCAGCTATTGTAATATCTTTAAATATTTATGATAATTCTAATCTAGAAAAAATTAAATTACACCTAGAAGCTAACAATTGTCAAGATATAATCTATTCAAAAGGTACTTATAAAGCTATTTGTGCAGATAAAATTGTTCAAATAGACAATTCTTTTAGTGTGGATTTAGAAAAAAAATATGAAATGAAAATTAACGAGATAGCAAAAATAGATAAAAAAAATTTGACACTCTTGATTAATAATGAATATAAAGTTGAGTTTAAAAAGAAAGAAAATATGGAAAAATTTTATAAAAATTTAGAGGATATGAAAAACAAATGAAAGAGATAATTGATTTTATACAAAGTGGAGATGTTGAAAAATCTGTACTATTTAACCATCTAAAATGCTCAAAAAAAGAAGCAGAAATTTTGCAATACATTACAAAAGAGTATATCAAAGGTAGAGATACCTTAGTTGTAATTGATATCTTAAGTGAGTTTTTTGATGTGAAAAAATATGAACACTTAAATCATATTGATTTAATCAAATCATTACTTGAATTTGGATGGTTGATACAAAGTAGTTTTGATCATGTTAAACTTAGTGAGATGTCAAAACTAGAACTTCTAAACTCTGCAGTTTCTTTATCCGCTGCATTTTTAAAGCTTTTAGAAAAAGGTTCTTTAGAGTTTGTTTTACCAGAGATTAAAAAATATGAAGACCATTTGGAGTATTTACAAGATCAATTTTTTAGAATAGATTTAGCACAACAACTAAATTTAGTAAAAAGAAATTTTGATGAAAATTCACCAAATATAAATAGATTAAAATCAAAACTAACACTACTTGAAAATAGAATTAGGGATAGGGTATTAGAAACTGATACGGGGATTATGATAGAAGATTTTTTTAAATCACATAACCTAAATGAACAAGAACAGATGTTGTTTTTAGCCCTTTTAAAAGAGGAGTATTCAGGTGGTGATGGAACTATTAGAGATATGAATTCTTTAATAAATCTTGTTTCAAGTGATGATTATGAGAAGATTAAATTTAGAAGTTTATTAGAAGAGAGTTCTAATTTAGTATCAAATGGTTTAGTAGATTATGATGAGGTATTAACACCTTTTGGGGGAATAAACAGAAACTTTTATATCCCTGATGAGATACTTTACAAAATCTCACATCCTACAAAAAAGAAAACAAGAACACGAAAAGTGAAACTTGAAACTCTTATTGAGGAGCAAGATACCTTTGAACTTATCTCTACAACTAAAACTTTAGATGATGTAATACTAAATGAAAAAACTAGAGAGACTTTGGATGCTTTATTACAACAAGTTGATAAAAAAGTTTATAATAGATTGAAGCAATGGGGTATTAAAGATAAAAAGAAAAATATTGAAGCAAAGATTATTTTTTATGGTTTTGCAGGAACAGGTAAAACTTTAACAGCATTAGCCCTTGCAAAGTCCCTGAGAAAACAGATTCTTAGCTTCGATTGCTCAAAAATTTTATCTATGTATGTGGGTGAAAGTGAAAAAAATGTTAGAAACATTTTTGACAAATACAATGAAATCAGACATAGAAGTAAAACAGAACCAATTTTACTTCTAAATGAAGCAGATCAATTTTTAAGTTCGAGAACAACTACTAGTGTAAGTGGAAGTGAAAAGATGCATAATCAAATGCAAAATATCTTTTTAGAGCAAATAGAAAGATTTGATGGAATACTAATTGCAACGACGAACCTTTTAGAATCGCTTGATAAGGCATTCTCTAGAAGATTTAATTATAAAATTGAGTTTAAAAAACCTAATGAAACTGAGAGAAAACTTTTATGGGAAAAATTGCTTCCAGAAAACTTACCTTTAAGTAAAGAATTCGATTTGTCTAAACTAGTTTCATATGAATTAACTGGTGGTCAAATAGAGATGATTATAAAAAATACAGCCTTTAAAGTGGCTATACAAGATGAACCTGTATTTAGAATCGCAGATTTTGAAGAACAGATACAAAAAGAGTTGAAGGGTAACTTTGATTCTGAAAACAAAGTAGGCTTTTTTTAATAGAAGAGTGAAAAATTATAACTAATACTTATGATTAAAATTTTTATAAGTTTAACTTTATGAGATATTAGTTATTATCTACAAATATTCTAGTGAAGGATTAGTAATGACACATATGGAGTTTTCACATCCGTATTTTGGTGCATTTTTTATGTTTATTGTTACTTTTGGTGCCTTTATTGCTACAGTTTTTTTAGCAAGGTTGATTAGTAGGAAGTTAGCTAGACTAGATACAGAAAAGCTTAAAACTTCACTTTATGAGTGCGGTCCTGAGGTTACTAAACAACCTAGTAGTATCTCAGTACAATTCTATTTGATGGCACTTTTATTTATTCTTTTTGATATTGAAATCATATTTATGTTTCCGTGGGCTATAGATTTTAAAGTATTAGGATGGTTCGGTTTTGTTGAAATGGTACTATTTATTTTACTTCTTACAATTGGATTTATCTATGCATGGAAAAAAGGAGCTCTTGAATGGCACAGCATAAAGTAAATTATCTACAAGATGGTGGAGCACCTATAGCTCTTACAACTGTTGATAAGTTTGTAAATTGGGGAAGGTCAAACTCTTTATGGCCTTTAACTTATGGATTAGCATGTTGTGCTATTGAGATGATGGCAACAGGTGCATCAAGATATGACTTTGATAGATTTGGAACTATTTTCAGAGCAAGTCCTAGACAAGCAGATGTTATTGTGATAGCTGGAACACTTACAAAAAAACATGCAGAATTTATGAGAAGATTGTATGACCAAATGCCTGATCCTAAGTGGGTTATTTCTATGGGGTCATGTGCAAATACGGGTGGTATGTTTAATACTTATGCAACAGTTCAAGGTGCAGATAGAATTGTTCCTGTTGATATTTATCTTCCAGGTTGTGCACCAAGACCTGAAACCTTACAGTATGCACTAATGATGCTTCAAAAAAAGATTAGAAGAGAATCTATTTTTAGATCTATTAAGAAAAAAAGGTTAGTGTAATGAGAAAATATACGCCTAAAAATGATGTACAAAAAAAATCTTATTTTAATGATAGGTTTTATATAGCACCACAAACACCTAAAAGTGAACCAAGTAGTGATGAAATCTATAGTGCTGATATGGAAACTCTACAAAGCAATTTTATAATTTTAGATAGTTTTATTGAAATAGATGAATTGGTAATATTTATAAACCCAGAAGATAATGTAAAAGTACTAGCACTTTTAAGGGATGAGCTGGAGTACGATATGTTAATGGAACTATCTGCAATAGATTACATAGCTTCAAGAGGTGGTTTTGAGATTTTTTATGAGATGCTTTCATTAACAAAGAAAAAAAGAATGAGAGTAAAAACTTTTATTAGACAAAAACAACCTATTGAGTCTGTATATCCAGTATTTAAAATGGCAAACTGGGGTGAACGTGAGATGTACGATATGTACGGTGTAAAAATCTTAAATCACCCAAATATGAAAAGAATAATTATGCCAGATGATTGGTATGACCATCCACTAAGAAAAACTTACCCTTTACAAGGGGATGAGGCAGCACAATGGTATGAAGTGGATAAAATCTTTGGAAAAGAAGCAAGAGATATTATCGGCCCTGAAAACAGAGATAGTGCGATGATTGATAGATACGATACAAAAAGATTTTCAAGACTTGGACATGAGGTTGAATATGGCGTAGATATTCGTGATGGAAAAGAGCCAGAACATACACCTCTTGGATATCAAGAAGAGGGTGGAGTGCCTATTATCAAAAAGCTAAAAGAAGAAGAATCTATAACATTAGAGAAGAGAAGGTAAAGCGATGCAACAATCAGTAAATAGATTAAAACCTTTTTTTGAAAATATTCATTTTGAAAGAGAAGATAACACAATGATGGTTAACTTCGGTCCTCAACACCCATCTGCCCATGGACAAATGAGACTGATGTTAGAACTTCAAGGTGAAGAGATAGTAAAAGCATCACCAGGGGTTGGCTACCTTCATAGAGGTATGGAAAAAATGGGTGAGAATATGATTTATAATGAGTTCTTACCTACAACAGATAGAATGGATTATATCGCTTCAACTTCAAACAACTATGGATTTGCATTGGCTGTTGAGAAACTTTTAGGTATTGAAGCTCCAAGACGTGCTGAAATTATAAGAACAATGCTTTTAGAGTTAAACAGAATTATTTCTCACCTTTTCTGGCTTGCTACTCACGCACTTGATGTTGGAGCAATGTCAGTTTTCCTTTATGCCTTTAGAGAAAGAGAATTTGCAATGGATCTTATAGAGGATTATTGCGGAGCAAGACTTACTCACAGTGCAGTTAGAATTGGAGGAGTTCCTTTAGATTTACCACAAGGTTGGTGTGAAAACTTAGAAGCATTTTTAAAAATCTTAGAGGAAGAGGTTACAAAATACGAAGGTCTTTTAACAGAAAATAGAATCTGGAGAATGAGACTTGAAAATGTTGGTGTAATTGATGAAAAACTAGCAAAAACTTGGGGATGTTCAGGAATAGTTCTAAGAGGTGCTGGTGTTAAATGGGATTTAAGACGTGAGATGCCTTATGGACTCTATCCAGAATTAGAGTTTGATGTACCAATTGCAAGTACTGGTGATTGTTATGGAAGATATAGATGTTATATGCAAGAGATGAGAGAATCGGCTAAGATTTTAAGACAATTAGTACCAATGTATAAAAACAGTGAATCTCAACTTATGGCACACTCTCCAGAATATATCTCTTCTACAAAAGAGGATATTTTAACTCAAAACTACTCTTTAATGCAACATTTTGTTTTAGTAACACAAGGGATGAGACCACCAAAAGGTGAAGTATATGTTGCAACAGAATCTCCAAAAGGTGAGTTAGGGTACATGATAGTAAGTGATGGAAGTCCTTATGCATATAAGTTAAAATTAAGAGCACCATCTTTTTGGCATACAGGTATCTTAGAAGATTTATTACCTGGACATCAATTGGCAGATGTTGTTGCAATTATTGGTAACTTAAATGTTGTATTTGGTGAAATAGATAGATAGGAGTTATTTGTGAAAAGATATGATTTAAGACCATTAAAAGATAACTTCTATGACAGAATGTTAGAGTTAATGAATAAAGATATAACTGAGGGTGAAAATGCAATTTTCCTTTTTGAAATTGGAGATTTTTCACCTATTCAGAAAAGTGCAGATGTGATTTATGATGCTGGATATACACTTATGAATTCACTTAAATACAATGAAGTAGATTGGACAATAGTTGTAAAAAAAGTTAAACCTGAGCCAAAAGTTGTAGAACAAGAAGAGGAAACTACAAAAAAAGTTGAAGATGATGAGGATGATGACGAATAATGGGAAAGAAAGAGATAATTGCAAAAAGTGACTATATCATCACCTTTGGTTCTTTTTTAGCTAGTGACAATGAAATTATAAAAGATTCAATTCTTCAAGCAATCGCTAAAAACACTGCAGAGTTTATATATATGCATCCTGTGGATAATGTTGATTTAAGAGTATATTATTCACAAATTATAAAATATGAAGTAGGAAGTGAAGAGGGAATTACAGCTTTACTTTTAGATACATTTATAAGACATACAAGTTCTGCTGTACAAGATTATATTGAGGATTTGGATATTGGATATATTTCAGCTGAAAGTAGTGCAGGTGAAGAAGAGTTTGAAGAGGCTTTAGAAAAACTAGAAGATAAAGAGGAAGCTGTTTTAATTGTTGGAAGAGATATAGTAAATCATCCAAGAGTTGACAATATTATCAAAATGCTTTCTGTTTTAAACAAATATAGTAAATTAACTGTTTTAGCACTTGATGAAACAGTTCAAAGTGCAATACAAAAATGTGCTGAAGAGTTAGATGAGATTGAAGAATTAGCTTCATATAATGGAACAGTTATTTATACTACATTTGAAAAAGAAAACGAAGGTAAATTAATAGGAAGTGAATCTTTCGCAAGAGTTGCAAAGGTTTCTAATAAAGACAAAGTATTTATAAATTTCAATAATGAAAAGATTAAAAAAGATTTCGTAATAGATAAAGATTTATATGGGATGGTTGCACTATGTGCACTAGATAGTGAAGATTCAACTAGTTTATCTCAAGGTTATAGATTTAAGCAAGTAAAGATTGAAAAGGTTGATGAATAATGAGTGATTTAATTACATTAACAATAAACGGTAAGAGTATAGAAGCAAAAGAGGGTGAGACAATCTTAAATGTTGCTAGAGCAAATGAAATATTTATTCCTGCAATTTGTTACTTAACTAGATGTTCTCCTACTTTGGCATGTAGATTATGTCTAGTAGAAGCAGATGGAAAACAAGTATATTCGTGTAATGCAAAAGTAAAAGATGGTATGTCGGTTATTACAAATACTGAGAATATCCATAAAGAAAGAAGAGCTATTATGGAGGTTTATGATGTAAACCATCCATTACAATGTGGAGTTTGTGACCAAAGTGGAGAGTGCGAACTTCAAAACTATTCTTTATATATGAAAGTAGATTCTCAAAGTTATACAATAAAAGATGTAGCAAGACCTGCTACAAATTGGGGAGTTATGAAATACGACCCAGGTCTTTGTATTGTTTGTGAAAAATGTGTAACTGTATGTAAAGATATGATTGGTTCAAATGCTTTAAGTACAGTAAAACGTGGTTCTGATGATATTAGTAAAGCTTTAAAAGAGAGTATGCCAAAAGATGCATATGCAATGTGGAATAAACTTAATAAATCACTTATTGGATTTGATGCTGATTCATGTACAGATTGTGGAGAGTGTATCTCTGTTTGTCCTGTTGGAGCACTTGTTAGTGCAGATTTCCAATACAAATCAAATGCTTGGGAACTTACAAGAATCCCAGCAGCAAACCCTCACTCATCAGATTGTGCTTTTATGTATTATGAAACGAAACATGAATCTATAGACAATCCAAATCCAAAAATCTATAGAGTTACAAATGAACACCATTATTCAACAGTAAATGGTGCAGGAAGATTTGGATATGACTTTGAAAATAAAGTAGCAGGAAAAGATGAAGAAAACTTTTCAAAAGCTGTTGAGGCTTTTAAAGAGGCAAAAGCTATAAGATTTAACTCATATATCACAAATGAAGAAGCTTTTATTTTACAAAAAATAGCTGATAAAACAGGAGCAAAACTTGTAAATAAAGATGCCTATTTGTTTAAAAAGTTTTTAGAAAATTACGCTTCAACTTCGGGACAATCTTTATACTCAGCAACACTAAAAGATATTCATGATGCTAATTTTGTGATAAGTGTTGGGTCATTTTTAAAATCAGACCTACCACATGCAAGATATGCTGTAAATAATTCAGTCGTTATGAATAAAGGTTCTTTTATCTATTTTCACCCAGTGCAAGATCCAATTATTGAAAAGATTGGTAAAAAAGGTAAAACAACAGAATTTGTTTACCATAATCCAATGGCTGAAGAATCTATTTTATATCTAATCTTGGCATTATTTGGAAAAGATTTACCTCAAGAGATAGTAGATTATATAAATTCTCAAAAAGAGACTAGAACTAAAACTGTAACAGAAGTGGTAAAAGAAACAGTTGTAGAAACTGTAAAAGATGAAGAAACAGGTGAAGAAAAAGAGGTTAAAAAAGTAGTATCTAAAAAAGTAGATAAAGAGGTTGAGTTTACTTATTATAAGTTTTTAGATGAGATTGGAAAAGATGAGAGTTTCTTAGATTTAATAGACTCATTTTTAGCTAAAAAAGATAGCTATGCTCTTGTAGTTGGAGAAGATTTAATTACACATCCAAATAGTGAAAACCTAGCAAAACTTTGTGGTCTTATAGATAGATTTACGCAGTTTAAAGTAAATATTATCCCAACACAAACAAATACACTAGGAGTTAGCCTAATTTGTGATGTGATTGATGATGCCGCTGGTGTTAGTGTAGGATACAATGAAAAAGCAGATTTTCAAATCAGTGCTTTAGGTGATGGCAATTTGGATATGCCAGCACTTAACCAACAAGAGGGAACTTTTGTAAATATTGATAAAAGAGTGATACCAACTAATGCAGCCTTACCTTATAAAGGTTATGTACTAAATGATATTGCAAATAAGATTTTGGGAACTGATATTGAATATACTATTGAGTATACACAAGAGTTACCAACTTCAAAAGGTTTCCAATCAATAGAGTTTGATAGATTACAAAACCATTTTGGAAATGATAGGGTTGAATATAGAGGTTATGATATAGCTTATAAAGATGTTGTAGTAATTAAAGGGCTTGAAAATGTATTAAATGAGTCACCTGAAACAAATATAGATAATCCAAGTGAAACATTAACTGTAAGTGAAGATGAGATTTTAATCTACAGAGCTAATCCAATAAATCAATTTAACGAATTTACAGCAATAGCTCATGAGTTTGCAAGTGAATTACAATCTGGATTTTTTGCTTCAAAAGAGTTGATAGAAAAGTATGCATTAACTACAGGTGATAAGGTAGTGGTTTCTTCTAATAAAAAAGAGTTAGAACTTGAAGTTTTTGAAGATAATCAAATTGCTGGTAATATAGCTTATGTATCAACATTCCAAAAAGATTTAGATACAAAATCTTTATTTAGTGAATATAGATATTCAAAAGCAACAATTAAAAAGGTTTAATCATGGAGACAGGATTTATTATTGAAACAATTGTAAAAGCAGTAGTAGTTTTAGCAGTATTTTCTGCATTAGCTGGATTTACAACATATATAGAAAGAAAAGTTTTGGCCTTTATGCAAAGAAGACTTGGACCTATGAATGTTGGTCCTCATGGAGTTTTACAACTTGCAGCAGATGGTATAAAACTATTTACAAAAGAGGATTTTATCCCTCAAAATGCAGCAAAACCTGTGTTTATGATTGCACCAATTATTACAGCAGCTACTGCTTTTATAGCTATGACAGCAGTTCCATTTTTCCCAGAATTTGAGCTATTTGGTTATACAGTAAGACCAATTATATCAGATGTAAATGTTGGGGTTTTATTTGTAATGGGTGTTGCTTCTGTTGGACTTTATGGACCACTATTAGCTGGTATGAGTAGTGCAAATAAATGGTCACTTTTAGGGGGTGCTAGAACTGCTATTCAACTTCTATCTTATGAAGTTGTTTCAGGACTTGCTCTTTTAGCTCCACTTATGTTAGTTGGGTCTTTATCTTTAATAGATATTAACAATTATCAAAGTGAAGGTGTATCAAGCTGGATTGTATGGACTCAACCCTTGGCATTTGTTTTATTTGTAATTGCTGGGTTTGCTGAAACAAACAGAACACCATTTGACTTACTTGAACATGAAGCTGAGATTGTTGCAGGTTATGCAACTGAGTATTCTGGTATGAGATGGGGTATGTTTTTTATTGGAGAGTATGCAAACCTTTTTACAATCTGTTTCTTAATCTCACTTATTTTCTTAGGTGGATTTAATGATTTATGGTTTATCCCAGGTGGATTGGCAATTGTATTAAAAGTTATGTTTTTGATTTTCTTCTTTTTATGGACAAGAGCATCTTGGCCACATATTAGACCTGACCAATTGATGTGGTTATGTTGGAAAATCTTAATGCCATTGTCAGTGATAAATATTCTTATCACTGGTTTTGTGATGATGTTTTAGGAGGTAGTGATGAGCTTAG
Source organism: Halarcobacter sp. (assembly GCA_050296315.1). Taxonomy (GTDB): domain Bacteria; phylum Campylobacterota; class Campylobacteria; order Campylobacterales; family Arcobacteraceae; genus Halarcobacter. The sequence goes on along the minus strand of JBNKRE010000001.1, from coordinate 382,061 downwards.
ATAAACTAAAAGATAGAAACATCTCGGTTGGGGATTATATAAATATTTTAGAAGATAATTATCCTAAAACACCTTGGGAAGAGTTCAAACAAGTTGCAAGCAGATCTGTAAAACTTGAACTTTTTGGTGGTCTTAAAATAGTTTGGAAGATGATGACAGGAGCACTTTTCAAAGGTGAGATGCATACTGTTCAATATCCAGCAGAAAAACTGCCTATTGGTCCTAGATATAGAGCAGTACATAAACTACTAGCACTTTTGGAATCTGGTGAAAACAGATGCATTGGGTGTGGACTTTGTGAAAAGATTTGTATTGCTGATTGTATTAGAATGGATACAAAAATAGATGAAAACTCTAGAAAAGAGGTTTTAGAGTACACAATCAATATGGGAAGATGTATTTTTTGTGGATATTGTGCTGAGGTTTGTCCAGAGCTTGCAATTGTACATGGGCAAAGATATGAAAATGCTTCAGAACAAAGAGCACATTATGTTTTAAAAGAGGATTTGCTTACTCCTCTTGATAAACTAAAAGAGCAAAAAGAGTATCCTGGTTTTGGTGCTGTATCTCCTGATGCAGATGAAAAAATCAAGAAAACTCCATTGTCGTACTAAGGGGGACTGATGTTTGAAATAGTAGCGTTTTATCTATTTTCGTTTTTAACAATAGTGATGTTTTGTATCACTATTTTTACAAATAACTCACTATATGCACTAAGTGCACTAGCAGCTGGGATGATTTTTATCTCTGCATTTTTCTTTTTATTGGATGCAGAGTTCTTAGGAGCTGTTCAAATAGTGGTTTATACAGGTGCAGTTATGGCACTTTATGCCTTTGGTATGATGTTCTTTGATTCATTGTCAACTGTAAAAGAGAATATAAAAAATCCAAGATTAGTATTTTTATTATCAGGAGTTTCAGCTCTTATAATAGTGATTATATTTATTGCTCCAATTATTGGTGGAAATATGCAAATACAATCTCCTGTACATCCAGAGTGGGGTAACTCACAAGATGTAGGTATTGTATTATTTACAAAATATTTAATCCCATTTGAAGTTGCAGCTGTAATGTTATTAGTAGCTATGATTGGGGGAATTATTTTAGCAGGGAAGAAGATGGATATATCATACTCTGACTTAAGTGAAGAGCAAATTGATGAGCTTGAAGCATCATTGAGCACAAAGGATGAAAAATGACTTTAAATGCTTATTTAATTCTATCATCAGTTTTATTTGTAATAGGTATAACTGGGGTAATTAGAAGAAAGAATTTACTTATGCTTTTCTTCTCAACAGAGATTATGTTAAATGCAGTAAATATTGGACTTGCAGCAATATCTAAGTTTTATGGAGATTTAACTGGTCAAATGTTTGCGTTTTTTATTATTGCTATTGCAGCAAGTGAGGTTGCTATTGGTCTTGGACTTTTAATTATGGTGTATAAAAAGAAAAAATCTATTGACCTTGATATCTTACAAAGTATGAAGGGGTAATGATGGAAAAATATTTATATATAGCTTTATTTGCTCCATTGTTAGGTTCTTTAATAGCTGCTTGTTTCTCAATGAGACCAAAAATGCTTTTTACTGGGATTTTAACTTCTGCTTTATTGGCTGTGTCTATGATAGCTTCACTGAATCTATTACATTATGTTTATACAACAGAAGCAATAGTTCATGTAAAAATGTTAGATTGGATTAGTTTAGGGAATCTTCATATCCCTTTTGGTTTTGTAGTTGACCAAGTAAGTGTTACTATGATGGTTGTAGTAACTATTGTATCAACGATGGTACATATCCACTCTATTGGATATATGGATCATGATAAATCATTTAATAGATTTTTTGCTTGGTTATCAGCTTTCGTTTTTTCTATGATGATACTTGTAATGTCAGATAACTTTGCAGGTTTATTTATAGGTTGGGAAGGTGTAGGTCTTTGCTCTTGGGGATTAATTGGGTTTTGGTATCATAAAGAGGATCAAGCTAAAACATCTGATATTTATAAATCTCCATTTTCAACACTATCACCATTTTCTTCAATCTCTCCAAGCTTCGCAGCAAATGAAGCTTTTATCACAAACAGGGTTGCTGACCTTGGGATGTTAGTTGGATTATTTTTAATCTACTGGAATCTTGGAAGTTTACAATATGATGAAGTTTTTGCAAAAATTGGTTCTTTAGATTCAGTATTAGTAGTTGCAATTGCAGCATTTTTATTTATTGGCGCTATGGGTAAATCAGCACAATTTCCATTTAACCAATGGTTAGCAAACGCTATGGAAGGACCTACTCCTGTATCTGCACTTATTCACGCAGCTACAATGGTAACAGCAGGGGTTTATTTAGTTATTCGTGCAAATGAGATTTTTACAGTAGTACCAGAGGTTGGTTATTTTATCGCTTGTTTAGGAGCATTTGTAGCAATTGGAGCTGCTTCAATGGCACTTGTTGCAACAAATATTAAAAAGATTATTGCATTTTCAACACTATCTCAACTTGGATATATGTTTGTTGCTGCTGGGCTTGGAGCTTATTGGGTTGCTTTATTTCACTTAGGAACTCATGCATTTTTTAAATCTGTATTGTTCTTAGGTGCAGGAAATGTAATGCACGCAACAAATGATGAGATAAATATTAAAAATATGGGTGGACTTCATAAGCATATGAAAGCAACTTCAATTATCATGACAATTGCATCAGTTGCACTTGCTGGTATCTTCCCACTATCTGGGTTCTTTTCAAAAGATTTAATTTTAGAGGTTGCTTTTGGAAGTCACGCATATATTTTATGGGCAATTTTATGGATAACTGCAGGACTTACTGCATTTTATTCATTTAGACTTATTATGTATGTATTTCATGGGGAAGAAAACTTCAAGAAGTTTGGTTACCATCCACATGAAACTTATCCATTTGTAATTGCTGCTATGACACCACTTGCTATTTTAGCAATTATTGCTGGATGGTTCAAAGGTGCATTTGTAGAGATGGTTATAAAATTATTGCCAGAGCTTGAAGTACATGCAAGTGATGCTACTCTTTATACTCTTATTGCAGTTACAACTGCTATTGCTTTAGGTGGTATTTTATTTGCAGTGTTTAAATACAAAAAAGATGGGACTTTCTATAGTGAAAAATTCAAAGATAGACCTTGTTATAAAATCTTGGCAAATCAATACTTTATGCCACATTTTTTAGATAATGTGATAAATAAACCATATTTAGCACTTTCTAAATTTGCTTGGAAAAGTATTGATCTTAAAATTGTTGATGCGATTGTTGATGCAATTGCAAAAGTTGTATACAAAAGTGGTGAGAAAACTAGAGTTGTTCAATCGGGTAACTTATCTAGTTCACTAAGACTTATGATTGTTGGTATTACAGTACTATTAGTGTTAGTTTTAGCACTTGGTATTGCAAAGTAAGGGGTTAATGAATGGAACACATTTTATCAATTTTAATATTTTTTCCTGCATTTGCAGCACTAATAGGATTTTTAGTTAAAAATGATTCTATTAGAATGTACGGTATTGTAGTTACAGCAATTGAGTTTGTACTTAGTATTTTTCTTTGGACAAACTTTGATACAAATGAAGCAGGGATGCAGTTTTCACAAACAATTCCTATAATCAGTGCATATGGGATAAATTATACTGTAGGTATTGATGGTATCTCTTTATTTTTAGTTCTTATGACAACTTTTATGACAATGATTTCAATCATTGGTTTAACAGAGAAAAGAAATTTAAAACATCTAATTATTACAGTTTTATTTTTAGAGATGACTATGGTTGCAGTGTTTGTTGTCCTTGATGCAATTATCTTTTATGCTTTTTGGGAGCTTTCACTTGTACCTATGCTTTATATTATTGGAGCATGGGGTGGAAATCTTCGAATATATGCGGCAATCAAATTTTTCTTATATACTTTCTTAGGTTCACTTGTAATGCTTGTTGGTATGTTATATCTTGGATATGTATATTATGTTACAACAGGTCATTGGAGTTTCAATATCTTAGATTGGAACATGATGATTTTACCTTTTGATATGCAGTTTTGGTTATTTATTGCATTTTTTGCTGGGTTTGCTATCAAGGTTCCAATGTTCCCATTTCATACATGGCTTCCATATGCCCATGGTCAAGCACCAACAATAGGTTCTGTAATTCTTGCTGCTGTATTACTTAAAATGGGTACATATGGTTTTGTAAGGTTTTCATTGCCATTGTTTCCTGAAGCATCAATGTATTTTGCTATCCCTATGGCGATTTTAGCACTTATAGCTATCATATATACAGCTATGGTTGCTTATGCCCAAGAGGATATGAAACAAGTAATCGCTTACTCATCAGTATCCCATATGGGTGTAATTATCTTAGGTACTTTTGCACTAAATGTAGAGGGTATTGGTGGAGCAATTTTTCTTATGATCTCTCACGGTATTGTATCAGGAGCTCTGTTTATGTTAGTTGGTGTTATTTATGATAGAAGACATACAAAGATGATAAAAGATTTTGGAGGCTTAGCCTCTGTTATGCCAAAATATGCAACTATTTTTGGGATTATGCTTATGGCTTCAGTTGGACTTCCTTTAACAATAGGTTTTGTAGGGGAGTTCTTATCTTTACTTGGATTCTTTAGAGTTTCTCCTGTATTAACACTGTTAGCTGGAGCAACTATTATTTTAGGTGCAGTTTATATGCTAGTGATGTACAAAAAATCGTTTTTTGGACCACTTACAAATCCTGAGAATAAAAAACTTGAAGATATAAAAGGACGAGAGATAGCTGCTTTAGTTCCTCTTGTAGCTTTAGTAGTTATCTTAGGGGTTTATCCAAAACCAGTTTTAGAGCCTGTTGATAAATCTGTATCTCAATTAGTAGATGTGATGCAATTTAAAATGAAAGAGGCTAAAAACTTTGAGATGGAGAAAAAGATTATAAAATATAACAGTATTGGGGAGGTGTCAAATGACTAATATACCACCAGTAGTAATCGATTTTGCTAGTTTAAATTTTCCTACAATTATCCCAATGCTTGTTGCAATTGTTGGAGCTTTGGTAATTATATGTATTGATTTGGTAAATAAAAACCTTGATAAGTCATTGTATATCATGCTATCCGTACTATTTTTAATCGTTGATTTAGGAACGCTTATAGGGTATTCTGGAAATGTAAGAGGGTTCTTTGACTTAATGTTAATCGATGGTATCTCTACTCTTTCGCAAGCTATTATTGTAATTGGTTCAATACTATTTATAATAACAGCTATGAGTAAACTAAGATTTCAAGAGTATAGATACCCTGAATATTTTGCTATGTATCTGTTTATGGTAGCAGGATTTCAATTTATGGTAAGTTCTGATTCCCTTATCTTAATCTTTGTAGGTCTTGAAACAGCATCTATGGCTTTATATACATTGATTGCAATGCACAATAGAATAAATGCTTTAGAAGCAGCAATAAAATATTTTACAATGGGTGCAGTTGCAACTGGATTTTTTGCTTTTGGTTCGATGATTTTTTATGCCCTAACAGGAACTGTTGAGTTAGGATTGATTTCAGAAGCTTTAGTTTCAAACAATTTTGCAAATTACCCAGTAGTATTGATTGGGGTAGTGTTTATTTTAGGTGCATTAGCATTTAAACTTTCACTTGTACCATTTCATACATGGGTTGCTGATGTATACGAAGGTTCAACTGCTTCATTAGCAGGATTTATGTCAGTAGTTCCTAAAATGGCAGGATTTGTAGTAGCTATTAGATTTTTTGAAATCTTTTTAGCAAGTGGTGATTTATATGTTGAGATTATACTTTATGTGATAGTTGTTTTAACTATGACAGTGCCAAATATCATTGCCCTTCTTCAAACTGATTTAAAAAGAATGTTAGCGTATTCATCTATCTCAAATGCAGGGTTTGCAATGGCAGCTGTTTTGATAGGAACAACACAAGCAACTAGTAGTTTATTTTTATATTGGGCACTATTTCTAATCACTAATCTTGGTGGATTTACAATGATTTGGATGAATAGAAATAAAGATTATGATTCATTTGATACAGACCATAATTTAGAAAAATACTCAGGTTTGATTAAAACATCACCTTGGACTGCAACTATGATGGGACTATTTTTATTAAGTTTAGCAGGTATCCCACCTTTTGCACTGTTTTGGGGTAAAATGTATCTAATTGGTAGTGCTGTAAATGCAGGATACTTAATCTTAGCATTAATCATGGCACTAAACTCAGTTATAGCAGCTTACTATTATTTAAAACCAATAGTATATATGTTCTTAAAAGAACCATTAGAAAACCAAAATATTCAATATATGGCAAATGCAACAACTACAGTAAAAAGTTTGATAGGAGTTTGTGCCATTGCTACAATATTTTCAATCTTTATAATAAATCCACTTTTAGAAGTGATCTCTTACTACGTACAAATTTCAGGTTTCTAGGATTTCTCCTAGAACCTTCTTCCAATTTTATAAATCGACTAATATATATAATTTTCTTGGAAATAAATATTTAAAAAAGGAAAGAAAAGGAGTAGATTCTTTCCTTTATTTAGGGAGGAATATAAACACAAATCAAGGAAGAAAATTTATTTATGTTTACTTGAAAAGTATTATATAAAATAAAAGTGTATAAAAAGTGAGTTTTTATACACTTTGTAACAAAATTGAATAAAAGTTTATTATAATATATAACATTATATTAAAGGATGCAGTCATGAAAACTCTTTTGATTATTGTAATTACCCTGTTTTTGTTTTTTGAAAACTCATTTGCTACACAGCAAGAAGAAAAAAAATTATATAAAGATGCAATACAATTAATAGATGATTATAACGGTGATAGTGCAAAACTATATAAAAGTTTATATAAAATAGAACAATTAAAAAGACTAAATCCACAAAGTAAATACTATTTTTTATCATATGCTGAATATTTAAGAGTTGATGGTTTTTTAAGTGGAAGAAACTATAAAGAGGAGTCTTTAGTTCAATCTAAAATATTTATTGAAAAAGCTTTGGACGTGGACCCTGATTTTTTTGATACATATTATGTAGGTGTGTATACTTATTTATATAGTTCTGATTTAATCACAACAAAAAAATTTATAAAAAAACTAGAAACCCTTTCAAAAACAAAAAAAGATAAAGTAAGAGTTTTACATGCTAAATCAGTATTAGCAGAAAAAGAAGAAAAATTTGATTTACTTATTGAGTATAGTAAACAGATATTAGAACAAAATATATCAGAAAGTGATAATTTAAGTGCTATGTATGAGTTGGCATATGCATATAAAAATACTAACAAATACGATGAAACTGAAAAATATTATAAAAAGATAATTGAGTTAGAACCCTCTGCTTGGAATTTTCATAATTTTGCAGTTTTTTATTACTATAATAAAAAAGATTATGATAAAACAATAGAGTATGAAAAACAGGCTTTATCTATTGCTAATTTTCCTTTGGCAAGGAAGATATTAGGAAAAGCATATTATAAAAAAGCAGCAAAGTTGTATTGGGATGAAAAATGGTATCAAGACTCTTTAGAGTATTTTTTATTAGCAGTTAAATATTATCCCTCATCAAATGCCTATTATGGATTAGGTTTAGCATATTATCAAATAGGACATGGTTTAAAAGATAAAGAGTTAATCTATAAATCAAAAGAGGCTTTTGAAAGGTCATTATATATAAATCCTAAAAATGAGTATTCAATAAAGCAATTGGAAAGAGTAAATAAATTGATAGATTGGTTAAAAAACAACAATTAGATTTATGAAGCTTTTTTTGTAAGAGGTTTTAGAAGTTTATCTGCCATATATTTTAGTCTTTCTATATTTTCTATTATAAGGTTTTCTGTAGGAGTAATAAAAAAAGAGTCTAAAACTTTTGCTCCAATTGAACAAGCAGTATGTTCCATATATGTTTTTGTAGTATAAAAGCTATGATTCATAAAATATTTGGTTGTATTGTAGTTTATTAATATTGCATTTTTTTCTAAAGTTTGTTTTCTCATTGTGGATTGAACTTGTCCATAAGGCCAATAGTAATAGGCTATTAATCTTTTGGAAAATTTATTTAGGATTTTATTTTCACTAAAAAGATATTTTCTATCTGATATTATTAGATAGGAATCAGCTTTTTCTACTCTATCTAGGATATCATTTAGTTCATCTTTTATGACACATTTTACTGGGCATGAACCTTTTATCTGAGTGCAACATCTACATTTTGTACATTGGACAAAATTTATATTACTTAATTGTATTAAATCAACTTCTATATCAAATGAACAATAATAGTTTTTAAAAAAATCTACAATTTTTTTTGTTTCATTGTGATGATATTCTGTAGTATCAACAATAGCAATTTTCATAATAAATCCTTCTATTTAATAATTGTAACAAATCATGGTGACTTTTTTGTGACTTTTTTTGTTAAATCTAAAAGTAATACTTATCTTGCTACAATCCCATTAGAAAATTTTTTAAGGATTAATTTTGAAGATTATTAGTGTGGCACACTCTCCGGATGCTGATGATATTTTTATGTATTATGCTATAAAGTTTGGTTGGGTTACTCCTAAAGATGCTGTATTTTCTAATATTGCAGATGATATTGAGACTTTAAACCAAGCTACGTTAAAAGGTGAGTATGATATTTGTGCAATCTCTTTTGCTTTGTATCCATTTGTTAAAGATGATTATGCATTACTTAAAACTGCTGTTTCTTTTGGTCAAGGTTATGGCCCTAAACTTATAAAGAAAAAAGATGTAAGTTTAAAAAGAAATTTCAAAGTAGCTTTAAGTGGTGAATTTACTACAAATGCTTTATTGTTTAAAATAGCATATCCAGATGCTAGAATCACATATATGAACTTTTTGGATATAGAAAAAGCTGTATTAGATGGAACAGTTGATGCTGGTGTTTTAATCCATGAATCAATTTTAAATTATAATGAGCAGTTAGAGGTAGAAAAAGAGATTTGGGATATTTGGGTTGAGCTTAGTGGAGGAGATTTACCTTTACCTTTAGGTGGTATGTGCCTTAGACGTTCACTTCCAATTCATAGTGCAATTGATTATGAAAATACTTTAATCAAAGCGGTTGATGTAGCAAACAAAAATAGAAATGTGTTAGCTCCTATGTTACTTGAAAAAGGTCTTATAAGAGTAGATGCAAATACTTTAGATACATATCTAGACCTATATGCAAATGATACTTCTGTTATGATGGATGAAAAACAATATCAAGCTTTGGATAAATTATTTGAGCTAGGATTCAAACATGGATTTTATGAAAATCTTATAAAAGCAGAAGATTTTTTAATCCCTAGCGAATATGTAGAACTTCGTTCTAAATAAATAAGGAATAATGAATATTGAATAATTATACTAAGAAGATTGATTTTTCAAAATATTCATCAATACATATAGGTCCTGTTACTGATGTTCTTATAATAAATGAGATAGGAGACTATAGTGATTATCAAATAATTGGTCGTGCTAATAATCTTTTGATATCTAATACTCCTCCTAAATTTGCAATTTTAGGTGAGCAGTTTGATTATATAAAACAAGAAGAAAATAAACTTTATGTAGGGTGTGCTACAACATCAGGCAAACTTTTAACATATTGTAGAAAAAATGATATAGCAAATTTAGAGTTTCTTGCAAAACTACCAGGGAATCTTGGTGGTTTAGTTAAGATGAATGCAGGATTAAAATCTTGGGAAATCTTTAATTATATAAATAAAATCAAAACTAAAGATGGCTATATAAAAAAAGAGGATATAAACTATTCATATAGAAATACGCAACTAGATACAATAGTTTATGAGGTTGTATTTGATATAGAGTACGGATTTAGTAAAGAAAAACTCAAAGAGTTTAATAAAATGAGAGACAATCAACCACAAACACCAAGCGCTGGAAGTTGTTTTAAAAACCCGCAAGGGGACTTTGCAGGCAGACTTATACAAGAGGTTGGATTAAAAGGTGTAAGACGTGGGGATATGGCATTTAGTAAGGTTCATGCAAATTTTTTAGTAAATTTAGGCAAAGGAAATTATGAAGATGCTATAGCTTTGATTAATGAAGCAAAAAGCAAAATAAAGGAAAAATTCAATATTGAAATTCAAGAAGAGATTAAAATCTTTTAATTAGTGCTTTTAATTTTTTTATGTTAGAATTTCGGATTGTAAAAAAAAGATAGGGTAATTATAAGTGAAAAATTTAGTAATAGTAGAGTCACCAGCAAAAGCAAAAACAATATCAAAATTTTTAGGAAAAGACTATAAAGTCATGGCTTCAATGGGTCATGTAAGAGATCTTCCTAAGTCAAAATTGGGTTTTGACCCTGATAAAAATTTTGAGCCAAAATATTTAATCTCAACAGATAAGAAAAAAGTTATAAGCGATTTAAAAAAAGAGATTTCAAGTGATACTACTATATACCTAGCGGCCGATGAGGATAGAGAGGGAGAAGCGATTGCTTGGCACCTAATCCCTGCACTTAAAATTGAAAAAAACCCTTTAAAAAGAATTGTTTTTCATGAGATTACAAAAGATGCAATCTTAGAAGCTATAAATAATCCAAGAGAGGTGAATCAACATTTAGTTGATGCTCAACAAGCAAGAAGAATCCTAGATAGAGCAGTTGGATATGAACTTTCTCCATTACTTTGGAAAAAAGTAAGATATGGTCTTAGTGCAGGTAGAGTTCAATCTGTTGCAGTAAGAATCATAGTTGATAGGGAAAATGAGATTAGAGCTTTTGTTCCAGAAGAGTATTGGAGAATAAAAGCTGAGTTTATAAACCCAGCATTTGATGCACTATTGGCAAAAATAGATGGGAAAAATGAAAAAGTAGAAAATGAGACTCAAGCAAAAGCGATAGAATCTTCAATAAACCAAGGTAATTTTCAACTAACAGATATAGAAGAGAAAGAAAGCACTAGAAACCCAGCAGCTCCTTTTACAACTTCAACACTACAACAAGAAGCTAGTAGAAAGATTGGATTATCTGTAAAACAAACTATGGTTATAGCTCAACAACTATATGAAGGAAATGTTGGGAATATACCAAATCATACAGGTGGTTTAATCACTTATATGAGAACAGATTCATTAAACCTTTCAAAAGTTGCAACAAGTGCAGCTAAAGAGGTTATTGAAAAAGAGTATGGGAAAGAGTACTCTTTAAAAAGCCCACGGGTTTATAAATCAAAAGCAAAGGGAGCACAAGAGGCTCACGAAGCAATCAGACCTGTTAATATGGCACTTAAACCTAGTGATATTAAACCATATGTTGAAAATGCTCAATATAGATTATATAGTTTAATCTGGAAAAGAACATTGGCAACTCAAATGGCTACAGCAAAAATAGCAAATACAACATATAAAATTACAGCTGGAAAAAACAAAGAGTATGAGTTTCAAGCAAAGGGTCAAAGAATTATTTTCCCAGGGTTTATGAAAGCTTATACAGAGGGAAGTGACAACCCAGAATCAGCACTAGATAGTAGTGAAAAAATACTTCCTACAATAAAAGTTGGTACAGTTTTAGACTTAGAACATTTAGACTTAGAACAAAACTTTACAAAACCACCTGCAAGATATACAGAAGCTAGTTTAGTTAAAAAATTAGAGAGTGAAGGGATTGGAAGGCCATCAACATATGCTCCAACAATTTCAACTATTCAACAAAGAGAGTATGTAGTAAAAACAGAAGATAAAAAACTAGCTCCAACTCCAACAGGAGAGATTGTAAATAGCTTTTTAGTTGACCACTTTCCAGAAATTGTTGATTTAGGATTTACAGCAAAAGTTGAAGAAGAGTTTGATGAAATAGCTGATGGTAAAATCGCTTGGCAACAAGTTATGCAACAATTTTATGGCGGATTCAAAAAAATTATCAATGAGAAAGAAGAGAGTGTAAATAAAGAGGATTATCTTCAAATAAGAGAGATTGGAACTGATCCTAAATCTGGAAAACCAGTTAGTGCTAGAGTTGGAAGATTTGGTCCTTTTGTTCAAATTGGAACAAAAGATGATGAAGAGAAACCACAATTTGTAGCAATCCCTGATCATCTAAATATGGATACTATTACACTAGATGAAGCGATGTTTTTATTTACACTTCCAAGAGTTGTAGGACAAACTCAAAGTGGAGAAGATATTAAAGCAAATATTGGAAGATTTGGTCCATATTTACAAGTTAAAACAAAATTTTATTCACTAAAAGAGGATGATCCATATACTATTGAGTTACCAAGAGCTTTAGAGGTTATAAAACAAATTGATGAAGCTAAAGAAAAAGCTTTGATAAAAGAGTTTACCGAAGAAAAAATTCAAGTATTAATAGGACAATATGGTCCATATATTAAACAGGGAAGAAAAAATTATAAAATTCCAAAAGGTGTGGAAGCTGAGGATTTAACACTAGAGCAAACATTAGAAATAATTGCAAAAGATCCAAAATCAAAAACAACAGCTAAAAAAACTACAGCAAAAAGAACAACAGCTAAAAAAACCACAACAAAGAGAAGTACTACTAAAAAAACTGAAAAAAAATAGTAGATGAAAATAGGGATATTATCTGATAGTCACCGAAAGGTTGACTATACAAAAGAAGTTGTTGACTATCTAAAAAAACAAGGTAGTCAATACCTTATCCATGCAGGAGATTTATGTGTTGAAGAGAATCTTCAAGTTTTAGAAAAATCAGGATTAAAATATATTAGTGTATTTGGAAATAATGATAGAGGTTTAATCTCTTGCTCATCCAACTATAATATAAAGCAAGAACCATATCTTTTTAAGATAAAAGATACAACTTTTAAGTTAATGCATCTTCCTTTTTATATGATAGGAGATAGTGATGTGGTGATTTTTGGTCATACACATATATTTGAGACTGAATATAAAAATGGAACTTTGTTTTTAAATCCTGGGGAAGTGTGTGCAAGAGAGAAACCACTTATAGAGTGTGTGATGTTAGAAATTAATGAAAATGAGTATATAATCAACTATTACTCAAAAAATATAAATGAAAATAAATTTGAAAAAAAAGAGATAATATATGAATGCAAAAATCAATCAAACAACTGAGATTTTTTTATGTGCTATTTGTAATATAGAGAGTGGTACATGTAATGAAGATTGTAAGTTTTGTACTCAAAGTGTTAAGTATAAAGCAGATATTCAAAGATATAAACAAAAAGAAATTGAGCAAATTGTAGAGGAAGCAAAAAGAGCAAGAGCAAACAATGCAAATGGATTTTGTTTGGTAACTGCTGGAAAAGGGCTTACAGATAAAAGATTAGAGTTTGTATGTGAAGCAGCAAAGGCAGTTAAAAAAGAGAACTTAGGCTTGATATTAATCGCTTGTAATGGAACTGCAAGTGTAGAACAACTCCAAACTTTAAAAGAAGCAGGAGTTGATGCTTATAACCATAATCTAGAAACGGCACAAGATTTTTATTCAGAGATTGTGACAACACATACTTGGGAAGAGAGATATCAAACTTGTAAAAATGTAAAAGAGGTTGGTCTAAGACTTGTATGCGGTGGAATTTTTGGTTTGGGTGAAACACAAGAACAAAGAGTATCTATGCTTGAATCTATAGCTTCACTAGATCCTATGAATGTGCCATTAAACTTTTTTATTCCAAATGAAGCTTTACCTATTGAAGCTAGTACGATTAAAAGAGAAGAGGCTTTTGAATTAATTGAATTAGCAAGAAAAATGATACCAAATGCAAAGAAAATTATGGTTGCAGGTGGTAGAGAGTTGATGTTTGGTGAAGAGCAGTATAAAATCTTCGAAAGAGGAGCAAATGCTTTTGTAATTGGTGATTATCTAACAACATCAGGAAAATCAGTAAAAGAGGATATGGAAGAGCTTGAGAAATTAGGTTTTAAAATACAAAGAGAAAGAGAGTAGGCTTACTTTATGAAAGAAGAAGTTTCTATAATAATATCAATATCGTTGATAATATTTACTTCCCCTTTAATCTCGAGATTTTTAAGATTACCAACCATTACTATTGAGATAGTTCTTGGAGCTATTGCTGCTTATTATTTATTTATTTTTGATCATCCTATTTTAGAGTTAGTTGCTGAACTAGGATTTTTATATTTGATGTTTTTAGCAGGGCTTGAAGTGGACTTAAAGAAGTTGATAAATATTTCATCAAACCTTTTAAAAAAGTCAATTTTTTATAATATTATATTATTTTCTTTCTCCACTGCTATTAGTTTATATTTTGATCTTGGAAAGATATTTATAGTTATTTTACCTCTTATTTCAATAGGATTACTTGCTGCACTTAAAAAAGAGTATGGTGATGTAGAGTGGATACGACTTTCTATTACTGTTGGACTTATTGGTGAGATTGTTTCAATCTTTGCCTTAACTACAGTTTCAGCAGCCTTAGAGTTTGGTATAAATTTTGAGTTTTATAAAACAATGTTTTTATTTACAGCCTTTTTAGTATTGATGTTGTTTGTTTATAAAGCATTTCATAATCTTATTTGGTGGTATCCTGAGATAAAAACTTATCTTATGCCAGAAGTTGATCATCAAGAACAAGATATAAGAATATCAATGGCTATATTCTTTTTGATGATTACTGTTATGATATATCTACATCTTGAAGTTGCTTTTGGGGCATTTATTGCAGGTACATTTATCACAACTTTTTTTGAAGAACATAATAAACAATTACCCCACAAATTAGAACATTTTGGTTTTGGTTGGTTGGTTCCAATATTCTTTATCTATGTTGGTTCATCTTTTCAAATAGATTCATTATTTCATGATGGTTTAATAATAAAAGCTTCGCTAATAACGGTGGCTATGATTGCTATTAGATTGATTGCTTCAACTTTATTTATAAAAGATATGGGATGGAATAGATTTTTTATGATTGGACTGTCTCATTCTATGCCACTTACACTTTTGATTGCCGTTGCAACATTGGCATATCATAATCATTCGATTACACAGTTTTATTATTATGCCTTTATTTTGGCAGCTATTTTAGAAGTACTTATTGTGATGATTGCAATAAGACTTTTATCTCATTTTACAAATCTTTCTGGAAAAAAATAGTACATATCTCAGTATTGAAGAAAAAAGTAAAAATTACTTTTTTCTCTAAATAAAATAGAATTCTAAAAACTTATAAGTATTTCTTTCAAAAAATAACATAGTAAGTAACGATAATTAAATAAAATAGAAATAAAAAAAGTTATTTGATAATAACGAAAAGAGATATAGCATGAAATTAGGATTATTGTTACTTAATGTATTAGTAGTAATACTGTTAAGTGGGTGTGGTGGGGGTTCTTCTTCCTCTTCAGAAAAGCCACCCCTTGAAGAAAAAACAGGAATCTTTGTAGATGATTTAGTTATTGGGATGAAATATATAACTGCCCAGAGTAGTGGATATACAAATGAAAAAGGCGAGTTTCCTTATAACGGTGGAGTAGTAGAGTTTTATATCGGTAATATAAAAATAGGAGAGATAACTTCACTTCCAAGTGACGGATATCTATTTATTCAAGATATAATAGGTGTAGATAGAACAAATATAGAAGATGAAAGAGTATTAAAAATAGCGAAGCTTTTACAAAGTTTAGATTCAAATAAAGATACTGATGAAATAGAGCTTCTTCAAGGTGATTTAGAAAAATTTAATGCCACAAAAAAAGATATCCAAGATATTGATGTTGATACTATTTTAATGCAACAAGGCTTTACCCCAATAAGTAAAATCGATGCAAAAAGACATTTGAACAATATGTTAAAGTATTATGAAGTAATAGAGAGTGAAGATGTTTTAGTATTAAAAGATAGTTCAATAACAAACCTTGAAACAGACGTTTCTTTAAATCCAGAAATAAGTTTGTTTTTTAGTAGTGATGTGAGAAAAAATCTAATAAATAAAAATAATATATTATTAAAAGATAGTTCTGATACTCTTATTGATTATGAGATGAAGCATGAGTTTGATAAAGTAATAATAAAACCTATTAATAGCTTACACTATTCAATGGAATATAAAATAATTATAAAAAGAGTAGTAGAAGATTATGGTAGAAATAGCTTAGAAAACGAAGGTGATAACTTAGATAAAATTATCACTTTCATTACTGAAACTGAACCTGATACTATAGCTCCAGAAATTACATTAAATGGTTCAGAAAATGTATTTATATATTTAGGAGATGAGTATTTAGAAGTAGGAGCAGTTGCAACAGATAACATAGATACAAATTTGGAAATAAAAATTGTAGGAAGTGTTGATACTAATACCATTGGAAAATATTTCGTAACTTATAGTGTATCAGATAGTGCTGGAAATATAACAACAAAGGTAAGAACTGTGGAAGTAACTCCCATACCTGATACTACAGCTCCAACATTTACGACAGCAGATGTAGTAAGTGTAGATGAAAATCAGACGCAATCTTTTATAGTAAATGCAATAGATGATTCGATAGTAACATATAAGATATCAGGGGTAGATGCAAGTTATTTTAATATAGATTCAACTACAGGAGAGATTACTTTTAAAGTAGCCCCAGATTATGAGACAAAAAATCAATATCTTATATCTGTTACTGCAAGAGATAGATCACAAAATCGTTCAAGTCAAAATATTACTATAAATATAAATGATTTAGATGAGATTTCTCCTGTATTTACTACATTAAATAGTGTAAGTGTAGATGAAAACCAAACATCAGCACTAACTGTAAATGCAACAGATAGTTCAACAGTGACATATTCAATATCAGGGACAGATGCAAGTTATTTTGATATAGATTCAACTACAGGAGAGATTACTTTTAAAATAGCCCCAGATTATGAGACAAAAAATCAATATCTTATTACTGTAACAGCAACAGATACATTATTAAATTTCTCAACACAAAATATTACTATAAATATAAATGATATCTATGAAGGTATTACTGTAACTCACAATACAATATCATATATTACAGTTAAATCACCAATAACAGGGAAAATATGGTTAGATAGAAATCTTGGTGCAACGCAAGCTTGTACAAAATCAAGGGAAGAATTTAGCTCAGATGCAGAATATATTGCCGATCAAAAAAGTTGTTTTGGGGATTATTATCAATGGGGAAGATTAAGTGATGGACATGAAAAAGAGACTTCACTAGTAAGTAGCACTCAGGCTACAGATATTAAAAATGCAGGAGCTGATTTTATAAGTTCATCTTCTTCTTATAGCTATGATTGGGCAAGAGATTCAGATCAAGATAAAAGTTTAAGAGAAATACAATGGGCAAAAACAGATGGAAGCTCTGTTTGTCCTATAGGTTTTAGAGTTCCAACTTCACAAGAATTATCTGATGAAACAATATATTATGACGGAACAACTGATGAAAGTACTGGTGCAGTAAAAATAGTAAATCGTGATACTGCTTTTAAAAACTTTTTAAAACTTCCAGTTGCAGGAATTAGAATTAATACCAATGGGACAGTAAGCAACCAAGGAGAGTTAGGTTCTTTATGGTCTAATTCAAATGATTCTGTACCTATATCTCAGTTATATTTTGAGGAAAATTCTTCTTTTAATTATATTAATTCTTTTGCTTCATATGGTTTTTCAGTTCGTTGTATTGAAGATGAAAATTTAAATCCAACTGCAAATGCGGGAGAAGATAAAGTTATATTTTTAGGAACAAATATAGAATTTGATGCAATTAACTCAAGTGATAGTGATAGTTCGATTAGTTTTTATGAATGGAAGGAGGGTAGTACTGTATTATCTTCATCTCAAAACTTCTCAAAATCAGATTTTAGTTTAGGAGAACATACTATTATATTAATAATAACAGATGATGCAGGAGCAAAAGATTTTGCAAAGATTAATATAAAAGTAGTTCCTGTAAGTGTTACTCATAATTCTTTGACATACAATTTAGTTATTTCCCCTATCACAAAAAGAGTTTGGTTAGATAGAAATATAGGTGCAACAAGTGTGTGTACTAAGTCAAGGGCAGATTTTGTAGATTCAGATGAGTATGTGCTCGATCAACAAAGTTGTTTTGGTGGTCTTTATCAATGGGGAAGATTAACAGATGGACACGAAAAAAGAACATCATCAAGTACATCAACAAAAGCAACTAGTATAACAAATGCTGGAACAGATTTTATTATGGATGTTGATTGGTTAGATGGTTATATAGGTGGAGCTACAAGAGCTGAACAATGGAGTAAAACAGATGGTACTTCAATTTGTCCTATAGGTTTTAGAGTACCGACAAAGACAGAATTAGGTGAGGATACAATTACATATGATGGAATAGATGATTATGTTACAGGGGCAGTAGATATAAAAGATGCAGATACTGCCTTTAAGAATTTTTTAAAAATCCCTTTTGCAGGAACTCGTAATGAATATTATGGATCAATAGAAAGATCAGGATTGTCTGGAGCACTCTGGTCAATAGTAACACCTGGTACTTGGAGCGCAAGGGCTATATATATAGATGTTTCTTCTTCAGGGGTGTTTTCTGATTTACAGTTTGGTAGAGCAGTATCAGTTCGTTGTATACTAGATTAAGATATTTTGAGTAAATGAGATTTTTGTTAAAGTAGAGTGGAAGACTCTGCTTTAACTATTTTTAAAACACCCAACCCGCTTGAAACATAAACTTAGAATCATAATCTTCTTCGCTTTTTACCTCAGAATTACCAATTTTATAAGCTAAATGGGTATTGATAAAAAACTCTTTATATGTTGCATAATACCCTAAACCAATATCTTGATATGTTTTATTTGGTTCATCTGAGATTTTTTCACTCATAGTAACTCTTGCAATATCATAAAAAATACTAAGTTTAGAGTTTAAACCTTTGAAACTTGGTAGATTGTAAAAAAGTTCAGTATTAAAAATATATCCATTTTCTGCACTTTGTTCCCCTTGAGGATATAGTTTAACCCCATTTATTCCCCCAATACTTAAATCCTGACTTCCATCAAGGTTTTTATTATCTAAAGCATATTGAAGTTGTAAAGAGTTCTTCCAGCTAAAATATTTATTTATAGTTAAACTCTCTTTTACTTCAAGATTTATTTTAGAAAAATTACCATTTGTATTTGCACCATTTTCATCGTTTTGTTTATCCTCTTGATTATCAAAGTTTAGTCTTCCTGTAGTTAGGTAGAAGTTGATGTTTGATTGAAGATAATTATTAAAAAAATCAGAGTCTTTTGTATAATCAACTCCTGCAACTGCTACAGTGGTATATTTACCTAAAGTTGTAGAAGTAGAGTTTATTTTGTCTTCCATTTTATTGTAAGAGGTTTTAAGATAAGTGTCTAAACTCTCATTTCTAGTTTTTATCAAAGGATAAGTGATTTTAGCAATAATACTATTTGAATCTCCAAGGGCATCAAGATTTTCATAAGTACTTCCTAATTCATAAGTAGTTTTAGAAAAATTTATTTCACCTCTTAAACCATTTTTATAAAGGGGAAAATTATAAGCTAAACTTCCATTTAAAAGGTCACTATTTTGAGAACTTAAAGCTGTAAGTGAGAGTTTATCTCCTATTTTAAAAGGGGAGTTTATATTAACTCCTGCCATAACTCTATGTTTACCTGTATATTTAGAACCATAATTGTCCCCAACTATATAACCATCATATTTGTTAGTTGCACTTGTACCTACTATAAAATCACTTGTACCAACTTCCTTTCCTGGTTTTATTTGTGTACTAGTAACAGCTACCCCAGGAGTATTATTGATAATCAGTAAAGCTCTTTGCAAACTTTTTGTTGAGATTGTTCCCTCTTCTGTACTCTTAATATCATCTAAATTAGCTTGAAGTATAGAATCTTTTACTAAAGAGTTGTTTTCTAAAATAAACTTAGAATATTTACCTTCTATTACAGAGATTTTTAAAATATTTTCTTGTTTTTGTAAATTTTGTACAGGAATATATGCCCTTGCTACAAAGTAACCTTTTTCTCTATATTTTTTTGTAATCAAGTTTGTAATATCTTGAATATCTTTAAAACTTAGCTCTTTATTTTCAAAAGGTTTTACAATAGTTTTTAAATCTTTGTTTGATATATGCTTTGCCCCTGAGATTAAAAACTTTTTGATAAAAACCTTCTTCCCATCTTCAAAAACTTTTTTGTACTCTTCATCCTCACTTTGTAAAGGTGGTAAAAGTTTTTTCTCTTTTTCAATTTTAGGAGGTTTAACCTCTTTTAATACATCACCTATGTTTGGAACCTCTACACCATATAAGTTGATAGTTGCAAATAAAGATAGTGTGATTAAACTTGTAATTTTTATATTCTTATGTTCCATTATATACTATTTCCTTTCTTTTTCTCTTCCTCATCCTCATCTAAGATAAGTTCTCTTTTAGTACCATAAGGCATATTGATACCACCATCTAAGATTCTAAGAACAATTCCCTTTATAATAGGGAAAGATGTTTCCCCTTGTTGTAATAAATCAGTAATGATATTTTGGATATTTGTTATCTCTTCTGGATTGATATCTAAAGAGTTAAAATCTATATTGTTAAAATCCTCTATAGAGTTAATATTTGAACCATTTATAATACTAGCAATAAGACTACCTAAAGAGTTGTTGATATTAGCAGTAGTAATAAAAGAGTCTTCAAGTAAAGTATAGTTTTGACTATCAGTACCAGTTAAAGATATACCTTCTATATAAACATTTTTATTGTTAGCAGGTTTTTCATCTTCAAAGTTAGCAGAAGAATAAATAGCTTTTATATCATCACCTTGAATAACACCACTTAAAGAACCATTTGCAATAGCAGTAGTAGAACCATCATACTCCTTGTCATTTGCAGTAAATGTAGCAACGATAGATTTAGGAGTGATAGTTAAGCTTCCATCAATAAACTCTAAATTATAGTTATCGTCTTCCCCTAAAGCCAAGATAGTATAAGTTCCAGCATTACGACCAGAACCAGAGATAGAAATAGAATCTAAAACAGATTTATCTTCATTATTCACTAATCCTGTTACAGTATAGTTATCTATAGTATGAGTATTACCATCATAAATAACTTCTTTATTATCTACTGTTACTGTTGCTAAAGCTTTATTAATAGAAGCAGTGGTAGTTGTATCACTGTTATCAAAAGAGTAATTAGTTATATCAGTTCCACCTAAAGATATATCAGTAATATTAACAGTTTTATTTTCTCCTGCATCTTTATCAGAAAATGAAGCCGTTTGAGATATAGTAATATCATCTCCTAAAATAACACCAGATAAAGTACCAGATGCTGTAGCATCAAGAGTTCCATCATAAACTTTATTATCAGCAGTAAATGTAGCAGAGATATTTTTAGGAGTAATACTAGCAGTAGAGGAACTAGAACTAGCAATAGTATAGTTAGAACTACTAGTACCACCTAAAGATATATTTGAAATACTAATAGCTTTATTATCTCCAACATTTTTATCACTAAATGAAGCCAAGAAAGAATCTAGTGTTATATTATCCCCTGAAATAACACCATCTAAAGTTCCATTTACATTTGCATTAGTAGTTCCATCATAAACTTTATTTCCTGCTGTGTAGTTTGCTGTTAATTCTTTTTTAGAGATAACTAAACTTCCATCTACAAAAGTTAAATTGTAGTTTTCATCTGTACCACTTAGGTTTGTATTATATGTACCTGCATTTTTACCACTTGCACTGTCTCCTGTCACTCCATCAAGAACAGCAACAGTTTCTCCACTTACTAAACCACTTGCAGTAAAACCACTAGTATTTTGTACAGTTCCATCATAAGTGGTAGCTTTAGAATTTGCAGTTACTGTGATATCTTTTTTATTTGTAGTTAAAGTTCCTGTATCATAGTTTATGATATACCCTTGTTGAGAAGAGTACAGCCCATCTAGATTTATTGTAGCAGTTCCTGCATTTTTTAAATCACCACTTGAAGTATAGTTAAGAGATCCTTGTACTAAAGAGCTATCGTAAGAGGGATTTGAGTAAGTTACTCCTGTGCTTCCTCCATTATATACTGTACCATCATAAGTTCTTGTAACATCATTTGCTTTTACAGTAAGTTCTGTCATAAAAGTTCTTAAAAGAGGTCTTGTATGCTCTTCATAGATTATCCAATTATTGGTAAAATCAAAGCCTATATAGGTTGCTTGATTAAAAGCATTTACAGTATTTGTTGAGCTATAGATTCCACCACCCATTCCTCCATTTCCTATACCATTTGTAAGGCCAGTTGTATCTCTATCATAATAAGTGCTTCTAACAGTAGCATCATACCAATGTCCAATTAATCCACCAACATTACTATTCCCAGATACATTTCCTATTGCATATGAGTTTTCAACAATAGAGTCATAATGATGCCCAATTAATCCACCAATATAATTATTTCCAGATACATCAACAAAAGAATAAGTGTTTCTAACTAAAGAAAAGACATCATTACTTCCTACTAATCCACCAATATGATTATTTCCAGATACATCTCCCGTTGTAAAAGAGTTTTGAATTATAGACGTATAGTTTCGCCCAACAAGTCCTCCTACATAATCATTTCCTGTGATATCGACATTAGTTAGTCCTACATTTGAAATGCTAGCATCTTCTATAATTCCAAATAATCCAATAATACTCGCGCTATTTTTATTTATATAGAGTCCATCTATCACATATCCTTGACCATCAAAGCTTCCTGTGAATCTAGTAGCGTTAGTTCCAATAGGGTCGAACCCTTTAGAACTCCACATATCACCTGTATATTTTATATCATTGGCTAAAACATAATCAGCACCTAAGTTCATAGCCATAAGTTGGAGTTGATGGTCATTTGTGATAGTAGTAGAGTATTCACTTCTTAAAAAAGGTCTTGTCTCACCTTCTATCATAAACCAAGTGTTTGTAAAGTCAAAGCCTGCATAAGTATCTTTATCAAAGGCATTGATTGTATTGGTTGAACTGTAGACTCCTGTAACTCCTGTTGCATCTCCATATCCCACTCCATTTGTTTGTCCTGTGGTGTCTATATCCCAGTATGAGTTTGTGATGGTTGTAATATGTTTACCTCCAACTAATCCTCCTACATTAGTATTTCCGCTTACATTTCCTGTAGAATATGAGTTTGTAATGCTTGAATTATAATTTATTCCAACTAATCCTCCAACAAAATCATTTCCACTTACATTTCCTGTAGAATATGAGTTTGTAATGGTTGAAGAATAATTCACTCCAACTAATCCTCCTACTCTAGTATCTGCACTTACCTTTCCTGTAACATATGAGTTTGTAATGGTAGAAAAATCATTGTATCCAACTAATCCACCAACACCATCCCTTCCTGTAATATCCACATTAATAAGTCCTACATTTAAAATTGTTCCTTTATTAGCTCCATAAGCTCCTGTATGACCAAACAACCCTACAGAATCTTCACCACCTCTATTGATATACAAACCATCTATAATATAACCTTTACCATCAAAGACTCCTGTAAATTGTGTATATATATTACCCGTAGCGTTATTTCCTATTTGTTGAAATCCAGCTCCACTATTCCAAGTGCTTGTAATACTTGCATCAATATTTGAGCCAAGTTCATAATTACCATTTAAAGCTTGATTTATCCATTGAAGTTGATTGATATTATTTACTATCACTTTTCCAGTAGTTACATCAAACTTTATTGCTGCATTTCTATTAACTGCATTAAAGTAAACTCCACCATAAGTGTTGTTAGTATTTTCAATAGTAGCATTTACATATATCTCATTACCTGCACTTAATGTAAGCTTTGTAGCTTCACCCCAAGTGATATCTTCATTTACAATAATATCATTATCTGCAAGAAGTTCTATATCTGTTGTAGCTAAGTTAGACTTTATAGCAGTAGCACTTACACTAGCACCTGTTATATCACTTCCACCAGTTGATTCTATAGTCATATTAACAGGATCTAAAAGCCATTTTGAAGTTTCTATAGAAGTTGTTGAAGCTACATTTAGTTCTTTTCCTGAAGTCTCTACAAACCCACCTTTAGCTTTTATAGTTCCAGCTATATTTGCAGTTCCCCCATGGGCAAAGAGTTCTATATGTCCGTTTATACCATCTAAAGAGTTGGCTTCAATGATTCCAGTATTATTTACAACTGCTCTTAAAAGTTCATCAACTGCATGGGTAGTTAGATATACTTCTCCTCCATCTGCTAGGATAGTTCCAGAGTTTTCAACTAGGGCATCTAAAGTTCCTTTATCTACAGATAAGTCTATTAAAGAGTTACCATTTAGATTTATAGTATATTCATCTGCTGATGTAAGTTGTACTCTTCCTTTTATAGCTTCTATAGTTCCACTATTTTTAGCTTCATTAGAAGCAAAGATTACATAACCATTATTTTTAACTTTTATAGTACCTTGGTTGATAATAGATTCTGTAGAATCTCCACTAAAAGAGTAATTACCCTTATTAAAATCCTCATCAGAAAGATTTTTGGTAGTAGTTAAAATACCACTTGTATTTATACTCGCATTTTTACCAAATAAAACTCCATTTGAATTAAGTATCCAAACTTGACCATTGGCATTAAGTGCACCATCAATAACACTTCTTTCATTTCCTATAACTCTATTGAGAGTTATACTATTTACATTTGGTTGATTGAAGTTTACAACTTCATCTGCTTTTATACCAAACTTTTGCCAATTGATAGAGGCTTTTAGAGAGGATTGGTTTATATTAGTAGTTTTACCAACTTGGGAAATAGTAGCATTTCCTGAAGTTACAACTCCCCCTGAAGGGCTTGCAAAACTAAGAATTGCAGAACCAAATAGGGCAGATACTATTAAGCTTATCTTCCCACCTTTTAGTATTCTAAAACGTGAAGAATAGTTGTGATTTAATTTCATGATATATCCTTAAACATAGAAAAAAACTTTTTTTCTTATATTTAAGTATTATATTTAGCTATCGTTATTTTTTGTGTTACTTTTTATTTTATTATTAAACCATAAAGAGATATGGGTTCCTTTGTCAACTTTAATATCAAGTTTACCCTCTAATTGCTCTGTTGCAAGGGATTCAACCATCATTTGTCCAAAAGTCATTTTGTTAGATTTTGTTAGTCCTTTTCCATTGTCAGATACTTCTAATAAAATACCATTTTTATGATTATTTAGATTTATACTAATACAACCTTCTTTACCATCAAAGGCATATTTTATTGCATTTGTAACAAGTTCATTTACTATAAGACCGCAATATATAGCTTCTTCTAAATCTAAAGAGGCATTGATGTCTAATTTGAAAGTGATATTATCCATCTCAAAACTATTTTTTATATTTTCTATCACTTTTTCAAAGTAGATTTTTGCATCTATATTTTCGATATTTTTTTGATTGTATAGCATCTGATGAACAATACTCATAGCATGTATTTTTCGTTCTACATCTTGAAGTTTTTCTTCCATTTGTAAATCTGCGTTTTCATTTAGTTTTAAAGCATATAAAGAGGTGATAAACTGCATATTGTTTTTTACTCTATGATGTAACTCTTTTAGAAGTAATTCATTTTGTTTTAACTCCTTATTTAGTTCTTGTGTTCTAAGTTTAACAGTCTCTTCTAATCTTTTTGATTCATCTTTTTGTTTTTCTAAAAGTTCTTTTGTAAGATCATTTTTCTTTTTTTCTAAATTTCTAATTCTATAGGCTAAGAAGATTGCAAAAAGTATACATTCCGTTATTATAAGAGTTTCAAAAGTGTAACTATAAATATACCTAACAGGTATGATTCCCATATGTTGGAAAAATAAACTCAACCAACCTAATAGAGCAAAACTCCAACCTATAAGAAAAAACTTTGCTTGGGGATTTTTTTTGAGTAAAGCATAAAATCCAATCCATAAAAAATAATATGGAATAAAAAATAAAAATAGTACAACAGTTTCTAGTGCAAAAATATCATAAATTGCTTGAAGTATATAATATATAGGAATAATAGCTATTAATACTTTCAAAGAGAGGTCTATTTTTGGGTACTGTTTTGTTTGTAAAAAACTTCTTATAAACAAAGACATAGTAAATGTTACAAGAAAGTTTATATAGTATATTGAGAAATTAAAATCTTTTTTTACAAACTCTGCATTATCCATAGGAAAAATATGAAACTTTGCATAAAGAGCAAATTCATTTTGCATCAAAGTTGCCACTAAATAGAGGGAATAATAAAAATAAATGAGATCTTTTGTAAAAATAAATAAAAATATATTATAAATAATTAAAGAAAGGATTCCTCCAAAAAACAAAGCCCAGATTAGTTGTTTGCTTGTATCATATTTATAAAATTCATTTTGATTGTAAAGAATAGGCTTAAACCATAAAGATAATTGTGTATCCTGAACTTTTAGATAAAAACTATGAGTTTCTTTTGCTTGTAAAAATATAGGTAAATTGAAGTTAACAGTACCATCAAACTTTTTTCTATGAAACATTCCTGTTGTTTGAAGAAGTTGAAGCTTCCCTTCTTTTAACTTATAAAGTTCTATGTTTTCTGTAAGAATATTATCAATTACTAAAGTTTTATTCAAAGATGAGTTTGAGTTGTTTTCTAAATCAAATTTTATCCATACACTTTCATCAACCAAATTACAATAATATATAAAATCTTTTTTTGCTACTGTAAAATCTTTTTGTTTTTTTATAATAGTTTGAATTGTTTCTTTACTTCCTAAATCATGATAAATTTTTGAATACTTAAGTAAATTTATAGGAGTATCATTTGAAGAAACTACAATAGCATTTAGGTTTAATACAATGAAAAATATCAATACAAGATAACGCATAAAACTCTTTTTTAAGAAAGTTTAACATAAAAAAAATAATATATTTAATTTATAACGAAGATTATAACGTTGAAGTGTTACAATTGAAGTATGAAAAAGATTAATATATTAATTATTGAAGATATGATGCTTACAGCACAAAAAATGAAAAGAACCTTGCAATTAGCAGGATATAATGTAGTGTCAATAGCCAGTAGAAGTGAACAAGCAATAGATATAATGTTTCAAAATGATATAGATTTAATCATTGCAGATATAAATATAAAAGGTGATTTAAATGGAATCGAAACAGCTCAATTGATTCAAAAAAACTTTAATGTTCCTGTTATATTTTTAACTTCTTACCATGATGATTCAACACTAGCAGAGGCTTCTAATGTAAACTTTACAGGATATATAGTAAAACCCTATTTAGATAGTCACCTGTTAAGAGAGGTAAAACTTGCAACATTTCGTTTTGGTTTAAATGATAATATTAAACCAATAGAATTAAATGATGGGTATATGTATGATATACAAAATAAAAGCTTATTAAAAAATGATAAAAAAATAATTCTCACCAAAAAAGAAGAACAATTTTTACACATATTAATACAAAATAAAAATACTATAATAACAAATGAATATGTAGATTTAGTATTGTGGCATACTAATATTACAAATGATGAAAATAGAAGGCAATTACTTTTTAGACTAAGAAAAAAAGTTCCTGAATTAGATATTGAAACTATAAAAGGGCAGGGGTATATTTTGAAGGTTTAGCTAAATTGTTTTGCTAAACCTTTTTTGTTATTGATAAAGTTTTACTATAGATACTTTTGTATCATCATAAGTTACTTCATAATCTTCTGGGACAGAAGATAGTTCAATAACTACTCTAAAAAAGTTCTCTTTTTTATGGTTACCTACAGCAATTCTTTTAAAATTTGTTGATTCTAAATCAACTCTTTTTGTATAGAAATTTTCATTTGCATTAAAATCAAGTACAATTTTATTTTTTTCTGGTAGTGTTATTTTTTTAGAGATCTTGTATTTTGATAAAATATCGATTTTATCATTGTCATATTCGATTTTTACAAAAGGTAAAATCTCTTTTTCATACATAACATCTAATCTTGGTTTTACATAAACTATTTGTTCTGTTTTTTTAGGTTCAACTGCTTTTTCTACAATCTCTTTTGTTTTTTGAACTGTTTTCTTTTGGGCATCTTGAATCAATTTTTTTATTTTTTCTTCTGTTAGAGTATCTTTATTTTCCTTTTTTTCATTACCAACATTTTGCATCTTTTCGTAAGTCTCATCAACATATTGTTGCTCTTTTTGAAACTCTTCTTGATAGTCTTGGTCAACTTCTGCCATTTCCATTAGTCTAGCTTGTTCTTCTTCATAGCTTGTAGTAGGCTCAAAAGGATTTTCTCTAGCTTGTAGTGAAGTTATAAGAATAAATATTAAGGTAACTAAATATAGTTTTTTCATTGTTCAGGCTCCAAATTTTTTAATTCAAAATACTCTTTTTGTAAGTGAGCATTTTCTTGTTGCAATCTTTTTATTTCACTCTTTAGATAAGCTTTTTTATTTTTCAAAGAGTTATAAACCTCTAAAGAGTTGTCTCCAAACAAAATATTAGCAACATGATAACCAAGAAACATCGTAATAGCAAGAGAAATTATTGCTATCAACGAAAATTTCTTTAGTTCATGAAAGTTTTCTCTCATTTTTATTTAGAAAATGGTTGTTTTCCTAAATATTCTGCATAACCAATCTCTGCACCAATCTCTAAAAGTCTATTGTATTTAGCGATTCTATCACTTCTTGCAGTTGAACCCGTTTTGATTTGACCACAATTTAAAGCAACTGCAAAATCAGCAATAAATGCATCTTCTGATTCACCTGATCTGTGTGACATTACACAATTATAGTTGTTTCTTTGTGCTAGTCTGATTGTAAGCATAGTTTCACTTACACTTCCGATTTGATTTGGTTTGATTAAAATTGAGTTAGCGATACTTTTTTGGATACCTTCTGCTAAGATATTTGCATTTGTAACAAATAAATCATCACCTACTAATTGGATTTTTGAACCAAGTTTTTCAGTTAGGATTTTCCATCCATCCCAATCATCTTCTGATAATCCATCTTCGATTGAAACAATTGGATATTTTTCACAAAGTTCAGCATAGTAGTTTACTAATTCTTCAGATGTAAGAGTTCTTCCTTCACCTTTTAGTTCATATTTTCCATCTTCTGTTACTAGCTCAGATGCAGCAACATCAAGTGCGATAGCAATTTGCTCACCAGCTTTGTAACCAGCTTTTTCTATTGCTTCTAAAATAACAGTTATAGGTTCTTCGTTTGATTTTAAGTTTGGAGCAAATCCACCCTCATCACCAACTGCTGTTAGCTCACCCATACCATCAATGATTTTTTTAAGATTTTGGTAAATCTCTGCAACAGCTCTAATCCCTTCATTGAAGTTTTCAAAACCAATAGGCATAACCATATATTCTTGGAAATCAACAGAATTATTTGCATGCTCTCCACCATTGATAATGTTGCACATAGGTACTGGCATAGTCATAGCATTTGCACCACCTAAATATCTGTAAAGTGGAATATCTAAACTAGCTGCTGCAGCACGCGCAACTGCCATAGATACACCTAGCACTGCATTTGCTCCAAGATTTGAATAGTTACTTGTACCATCAATATCTTTCATAGTTGCATCAATCTCTGCTTGGTTGTATGGGCTTAATCCCATTAGTTCATCAGCAATAACTGTATTTACATTTTGAACAGCTTTTAAAACACCTTTACCTAAAAATCTATCATCACCATCTCTTAATTCTAAAGCTTCTCTTTTACCTGTACTCGCTCCACTTGGAACAATTGCACTTTGTTTTGTACCATCACTTAATACAACTGTTGCTCTAACAGTTGGATTACCTCTTGAGTCTAAAACTTCATCTGCATAAATATTATCAATAAATACCACGTGGTCTCCTATATAAATCATAAATTTTTATATTATACAGAATTTTTTATTTTTTGTTGCTTTTATGATTGTTACAAAATTGTAATTTAGAGGAATAAATAGGAGGTAAAAGGGGGAAGAAAAAGAGTTGATTACTCTTCATCTTCTAATTCAGTGTCACCTTCAAAAGCTTCGTTGTTTACGCCCATAGCTTGTAAGATTTTATCTTCAATCTCTTTTGCTATTTCTGGATTGTCTTTTAAGAATACTTTTGAGTTTTCTTTACCTTGACCTATTTTACTGTCACCATAACTAAACCAAGCTCCTGCTTTATCTACAATATCAAGTTTAACACCATAGTCTACAAGTTCTCCTGTTTTAGAAATACCCTCTCCAAACATAATATCAAACTCTGCTTGTTTAAATGGAGGTGCCACTTTATTTTTTACAACTTTTACTTTCACTCTATTTCCTATAGAATTTTCACCTTGTTTTAGTGTTGCAATTCTTCTAATATCAAGTCTAATAGATGAGTAGAATTTAAGTGCATTTCCACCTGTAGTTGTTTCTGGACTTCCGTATCCTGTCATACCAATTTTCATTCTGATTTGGTTGATAAAAATAACAGTACAATTCATTTTGTTTAATAAACCAGTAACTTTTCTTAAAGCTTTACTCATAAGTCTAGCTTGAACACCAACTTGTTGGTCATCCATATCTCCATCGATTTCCACTTTTGGAGTTAAAGCAGCAACTGAATCCACAACCACAAGATCTACAGCACCACTTCTAATAATAGTTTCTAAAATCTCTAGAGCTTGTTCACCATAATCTGGTTGAGATACAAGTAAGTTATCAATATCAACACCAAGATTTCTTGCATAAACAGTATCAAGTGCATGTTCAGCATCAATAAAGGCACAAACCCCACCAGCTTTTTGACACTCTGCTATTGCATGTAAAGTTAGAGTAGTTTTACCAGAAGATTCAGGTCCATAGATTTCTACTACTCTTCCTTTTGGGATACCACCTACACCTAAAGCAAGATCAAGTCCAAGTGACCCTGTAGAGATTGATGCAACTGGTACAACCTCTTTATCTCCTAGTCTAATAAGAGTTCCTTTCCCAAATGTTTTGTCTATTTGTTTGATTGCTAGTTCTAATGATTTTTTTTGATTTTCATCCATCTTTTTATCCTGTGATTGTTGTTTTTTTAATTTATGTTGGAATTTTAGCAGAAATAATTTAAAGCTAATAAATATATTGCAAAATGCAATAAAATACTTTACTTCTAAATTTAGTCATATAAAAAAATATTTATTATACAATACAAAGTTAACTTATAAAGGTCACATAAACTTCATGAAAAAGAAAATATTGATTACAGGTGGAGCAGGATATATTGGTTCACATACTTTAGTTGAATTGTCAAAAGCAGGTTATGATTTTGTTGTTTATGATAATTTATCAAACTCTACTGATGAAAGTATAAAAAGAGTAGAAAAAATCATAAGAAAAAAAATTGATTTTTGTGAAGGTGATATTAGAGATAAAAAGAAGTTAAATGATATATTCAAAAAGTTTTTTATTGATTCTGTAATCCATTTTGCAGGATTAAAAGCTGTTGGAGAATCAGTAGAAGATCCTTTAAAATATTATAGTAATAATGTAAATGGTACATTAATACTTCTAGAAGTTATGAAAGAAAACAATTGTAAAAAAATAGTCTTTAGTTCTTCTGCTACAGTATATGGCAATCCCTCTTTAAATCCAATAGATGAAAGTTTTCCAGTTGGAGAGATTACAAACCCTTATGGTAGAACAAAATATTTTATTGAAGAGATTTTAAAGGATTTATTTGAAAGTGATAATTCTTTTAAAATAGTTATATTGAGATATTTTAATCCAGTAGGTGCTCATGAAAGTGGACTGATAGGAGAAGACCCTCAAGGAAAACCAAACAATATCATGCCATATATTTCACAAGTGTCAGTAGGAAAGATAGAATACTTAAATATATTTGGATCTGATTACAATACCTTTGATGGAACAGGAGTTAGAGATTTTATACATGTTGTTGATTTAGCACAAGGTCACGTAAAAGCAATTGATTACATTAATTCATTAAAAGAAGACTTTAAACCACAGTCTTTTAACTTAGGAACGGGTAAAGGGTATAGTGTATTAGAATTAGTAAAAGTATTTGAAGATGTTTCTAATAAAAAAATTCCATATAAAATAACTCAAAGAAGAAAAGGTGATATTGCAGAGTGTTATGCAAATTGTACATTAGCAAAAAATGTTCTTGGGTGGGAAACTAAAAAAGATATTTATGATATGTGTAGAGATAGTTTTATTTGGCAAAAAAATAATCCTAATGGATATAAGTAAGAATTTTCTCTATTCTTCATTTTTTTTATTTTCTTCTGATAACTTTTGAATATTTTCAATTGTTTTGATATGAGAATTAACTCTTTTTTGCATATTGTATCTTTTTATGTGCTTAGCTAATATTTTAGTATACTTTTTATAGTTTCTTGAATCTTTTTCAAAAGTTGCTAATTTTTTTTGTATTTTTAAAATATTTTCTGGAATTGTATTCTCTGCCATATAAAACCTGTTATATAAAATGAGTATAAATTATTACATATAAACTCTTAAGTGTACCTCTAAATTGTAGATTAGAGTTGATTTTATCTATTAATATCTAATAAATTATTAATAAAATGAGAATTAATAATTTATTAGATATTATATCATAATATAATTACTATATAAGGTATCTCATGTTTAATGGTAAGAACATTTTAATCACTGGTGGAACTGGAAGTTTTGGTAAAAAATTTACTGAAATATTATTAAAAAATTATAAACCAAATAAAATCATCATATATTCAAGAGATGAATTAAAACAGTATGAGATGTCCCAAGAGTATCCTACAAGTTTGGGTATGAGATATTTTATAGGGGATGTAAGAGATGCTTCAAGATTAAAAAAAGCGATGAATGGTGTGGATTATGTGATTCATGCAGCGGCACTTAAACATGTACCAATTGCAGAATACAATCCTATGGAGTGTATCAAAACAAATATTATGGGTGCTCAAAATGTAATCGATGCAGCACTAGAAAACCATGTGGAAAAGGTGATTGCTCTTTCAACTGATAAGGCAGCAAATCCTGTAAACCTTTATGGTGCTACAAAATTAGCTTCTGATAAACTTTTTGTTGCCGCAAATAACTTAACTGGTATGAATGATATTAAATTTAGTGTAGTACGATATGGAAATGTTATAGGAAGTAGGGGTTCTGTTGTTCCTTTTTTCAAAAAGTTGATTGATGAGGGTGCTACTAAACTGCCAATTACTGATGATAAGATGACAAGATTTTTAATCACTTTAAACCAAGGGGTTGAGTTTGTAATTAAAAATTTTGAGAGGATGCAAGGGGGAGAGATATTTGTTCCTAAAATCCCTTCTATGAAGATAACAGATTTAGCAAAAGCTTTAGCTCCAGAGCTTCCTCATGAAATTATAGGGATAAGACCAGGTGAAAAATTGCATGAGATTATGTGTCCTGCTGATGATTCCCACCTTACTATAGAGTTTGATGACCATTATGTAATAACACCAACTATAATTTTTACTTCGAAAAGAAATTATGCAAAAAATGGTCTAAAAGAGATAGGAAAACCTGTAAAACAAGGGTTTGAATACAACTCTGGAAATAATGATTGGTGGATGGATGCAAAAACATTAAATGATTTTATAAAAGAGATATAAAGGGCAAACATTGATTTATGATTTTTGGAAAAATTATCAAGAGCTTTTATCTTATGAACAAGCCTTGGCTTTTGATTATAGACTAGATAATATAATAATAAAACTAAATGAGTTTTTTCAAAGGTTGATTATCCACCATATTGACAAAGAAGAGATAAGATTTTATCTTGCAGGTTCGTGTATAAAGTCTGATGTTTTTAGAGACTTGGATATGATATTTCCAATTAGTGAAGATAGAGAACTTATAAATGATAATTTAAATAAAGACTATTTTGAATATGAAAACAACTCATATACTTATAGATATAAAAATGATATATATCAACTGGTTTTTAGAGAAAAATTTAAAAATGCAACTTTAAAAGAGCTTGTAGATGGGTTTGATTTTGATTCTACAAAGATTGCTTTTGAGTGTATTTATAATACGAAAAAAAGACTTTTTACAATAGTTGCTTGTGATATGAGAATGGAGTTTATAGATTATATAAATACAAGAGTAAATAACCTTTCAAAGGTTAGTCTAAACCCTTTTGTATCTTTACAAAGAGCAATACACTTCCTAAGAAGAGGGGATGATGTGCCTTATTCAGTTTTTTTAGATATTTGCTCCAAAATTGCAGATTTAAGGATACAAGAAAATACAGAAATCTCAACTCACTTTAAAAACCTACAAGGAAATCCAAATAAATTGGAAAATATTAAAGATGCTATAGGAAACTATATAAAAGATAAAAAGGAAAGTGTTGAATAAAAATAATCTTGTTTGGCACGAACACCAGATCTCAAAAGAAAAAAGGTTGGAGCATCTAAATCAAAAACCTTGTGTTATATGGTTTACTGGTCTTAGTGGTTCAGGTAAATCAACTATTGCAAATGCACTTGAGGTAGAACTTTTTAAAAGAGCTAGAAAAACTTATCTTTTAGATGGGGATAATATAAGGCATGGACTAAATAAAGATTTAGGTTTTAGTGAAGTAGATAGAGTAGAAAATATTCGAAGAATAGGAGAAGTTTCTAAACTTTTTGTAGACGCAGGATTGATTGTATTAGCTGCATTTATCAGTCCATTTAAATCTGACCGTCAAATTGCAAGAAGTCTAGTAAAGTATGATGAATTTATAGAAGTATTTATAGATACTCCTTTGAATGTTTGTGAACAAAGAGATCCAAAAGGTTTGTATGAAAAAGCTAGAAAAGGAGTTATCAAGAATTTTACAGGTATTGATTCGCCTTATGAAAATCCAGAAAATCCACAAATTCATATTAAGACGAGTAAAAAATCAGTTGAAGAATGCATTAGTAAAATAATTGAGCATTTAATCAAATTTGGATATATACAAGGTAATGAAAATGAATATTCAATTTGAGAATATTAAAATAGAAGAGATTATAGATATTGCTATTAAAGCAGGTAAAAAAATAATGGATATTTATGAAAAAGATTTTTTAATTGAGTATAAAAGTGATAATTCTCCATTAACTCAAGCTGATAAGGCTTCCAATCAAATAATTTGTAATGAATTAAAGAAGTTGCATGAAAAAATTCCTCTATTATCTGAAGAAAATAAATATATTGATTATTCAAAAAGAAAGAACTGGGAGTATTTTTTTTGTATTGATCCTTTGGATGGAACTAAAGAGTTTATTAAAAAAAATGATGAATTTACAGTCAATATTGCATTAATACATAAAAATACTCCTGTTTTAGGTGTGGTATATGCTCCTGCATTAGAAACTTTATATTATGCAAAGAAAGGTGAGGGTGCTTTTAAAAATAACATAAAGCTTCCTTTTTTTATAAATAAAAACCCAAAAGAAAAACTTCAAGTCGTATCATCTAAATCCCATTTATCAAAAGAAACACAAGAGTTTATATTGCAATTAGATTCAAATAATATTGAACATATTTCAATAGGGAGTAGTTTAAAGCTTTGTATGGTTGCAGAAGGTACAGCTGATATTTATCCAAGATTAGCTCCCACAATGGAGTGGGATACAGCAGCCGCTGATGCTATAGTTAGGGAAGCTGGTAAGATGACTTATCATTATGATTCAAAAAGTTGTCTTAAATATAACAAGGAAAATTTATTAAATCCTTGGTTTGTGGTGAAATAAATGTATAAAGATACTAATACAAGATCTTTAGCAAAAGGGTTTAGTTGGAGAGTTTTAGCTACAACGACTACAATTATAATTGTGTATATTTTTTTTGGAAGACTTGATTTAGCAATAGCTGCAGGGGCTTTAGAATGGGTCTCAAAGATAGTTCTATATTGGGCACATGAAAGAGCATGGTTTAAAATTAAATGGGGTAGAAAAAAAATAGAACCTTTTAATTTATGGTTTACAGGGATACCTTTATCTGGGAAAACAACTATTGCAGATGAGGTTTATAAAAAATTAGAGAAATTAGATATACCTTTAGAGCGAATTGATTCAAAAGATATAAGAGATATTATTCCAAACATAGGCTATAGTAGAGAAGAAAGAAATAGACATATGTATAGAGTTGGACATCTTATAAAGACATTACAAAATAATTCTATTTCTACAGTTGCTTCATTTGTCTCTCCTTATAGGGAATCTAGGAAAGTAATTAGAACTATGGTAAAAAATAATATTATAGTATATGTTAAGGCAAATTTAGAAACTTGTAAGAGTAGAGATAAAGAAGGTAAATACAAAAAAGCAATAAGTGGAGAGTATAAAAATTTTACTGGAATAAGTGATGTTTATGAAGAGCCTCAACATGCTGAGTTGATTATTGACACAGATATTTTATCTATTGATGAGGCTGTAGAAAAAATTGTAAAATATATAAAAACAAAATATATAAAGTGATGAGATGAATATTATCCCTTATGGTAAACAAACAATTCTGGATGAGGATATTCAAAGTGTAGTAGAGGTTTTAAAATCAGACTACTTAACTACAGGTCCAAAGATAAAAGAGTTTGAAGAGGCTCTTTGCAAATATTCAGATGCTAAATATTGTGTAGCAGTATCAAATGGGACAGCAGCTCTTCATTTGGCTTCGTTGGTTTTATTAGAAGAGGGAGACAAGGTTTTAACAACTCCTAACTCTTTTTTAGCCACATCTAACTCAATACTTTATGTCAAAGCAAAACCAATTTTTGTAGATATTTGTGAAGATGGGAATATAGATTTAGAAGCTTGTCAAAAGGCTTTAGAGAAAGATTCTTCAATAAAAGCTATTTATGTAGTGCATTTTAGTGGAAATTCTGTTA
Organism: Halarcobacter sp.; assembly: GCA_050296315.1. Lineage (GTDB taxonomy): Bacteria > Campylobacterota > Campylobacteria > Campylobacterales > Arcobacteraceae > Halarcobacter. The sequence goes on along the minus strand of JBNKRE010000001.1, from coordinate 345,150 downwards.
ATCAAAAAAAATTAAAAAGTTTAAGAGAAAAATTTGATATTAAAATCTTAGAAGATTGTGCCCATTCTATTGGAGCACTAAATGAAGGGATTAAAGCAGGAAGTTGCAAAAATTCTGATATCTCTATTTTTTCATTTCATCCAGTTAAAAACTTGACAACTGCTGAAGGCGGTGCAATTACAATAAATGATGAAAAGCTTTACAAAAAACTTTTAAGTCTAAGAAATCATGGTATGGTTAAAACAGAAGATATGAAACCTTGGGAATATGAGATGACTCAATTAGGATTTAATTATCGATTGACAGATTTACAATGTGCTTTGGGAATATCTCAGTTAAAAAAGTTAGATGAGTTTTTAGAAAAAAGAAGAGCATTAGCTAAAAATTATGAAGAGTTACTAAAAGGTAGTATTGTAAGACCTTTGTATAGATACAATAAACAGAGTTCATACCATATTTATGTTGTATATGTGGACTTTGAATCTTTGGCTATTTCAAAAGAAGAGCTTTTTATCAAGATGAAGGAAAATGGAATTTTATTACAACTTCATTATATCCCCATAAATAAGCAACCTTTTTATAAACAATTAGGATATGGAGATGAAAAGACTCCTATGATGGATAGGTATTATAATGAAGCATTTACATTGCCACTATTTCCATTGTTAAATTATGAGCAACAAAAATATGTAGTTGATACGTTATTAAGAATTTTAAGCAAGGAGAGATAATTGAAGATTTTAGTATATAAAGGAAATTATCAGTATGGAGTTGTGGATCTATTTATTGATGAGTGTATAAAGTATTTAAAATTAAAAGGTGAAGAGGTCATAGAGTGTGACTTGCTAAAAGAAAATGCAGGTAGAGAACTGCAAGAGATATTTAGTAAACATTTAATTGAGTGTGTTATTGGTTTTAATGGATTTGGTGTAGATGTTAAAATCAACAACAGCCAATCAATTTATGATGCAGTAAATACAGTCTTCTTAGCAGTTTACGTAGACCATCCTGCATATCAATTAAATAGATGTGTTGAACCTATAAAAAACTATTTATCTTGTTTCAATGATAAAAAACATGTAGAATATTTACATAAAACACTTCCTTCTAATCATAAAATCTCTTTCTTCTTGCCTCATGGTGGATTTACTAGTGATAAAAAAATCAATGATATTGAAGAGTTCAAAAAAACTAAAGAGATAGATTTGTTCTTTGCTGCAAGTTTTTTAGGAGATGGTAATAAATCATGGAAAGAGAACAACCACTATCTTTCAGATATTTTAGATGAGGTTGCAGAACTGTTGATTTATGATGATTATATAAGTACACATGAAGCATTTGAAAAAATATTTGAGAAAAAAATGATTAAATTCTCTTCAATAAGTAATGTTCAGTTAGGAAAACTTTATAGAGAGATGATGAAGTATGTTAGAGGATATAAAAGAATAACTCTAATAAATGCTTTAATTGAAAATGATGTAAATCTAGTGCTATGTGGTAAAGGGTGGGAAAACTATATATCAAGTTTGCCAAAAGAGAAAGCTAGTAAAATAGATTATAGAAATGATTTAGATGTAAAGAAAACACTAGAACTTACAGAAAAATCAAAAGTGATAATAAACCTATCTTCAATTTTAAGTAATGGTAGCCATGAAAGAGTTTTTTCTGGAATGTTAAGACAGAGCTTAGTATTTAGTGATAAAAGTACTTATTATGATGAAGAGTTTAATGATATGGAAAATATCTTGTATTATAGTTTTAAAGATTTAAATGAAGGAATTGACAAACTAAAACAAGTATTAGAAGATGATGAAAAACTATATCAAATGACTAGTGATGCATATGAGATTGCAGTTAAAAATCATACATGGGAAAATAGAGTAGAAACGATGCTTCAAATGGTAAAACTATCAAAAGATATGGATATCTAATTTGAAGTGTATTGCAATAATTCCTGCAAGAGGTGGTAGTAAACGAATACCTAGAAAAAATATAAAAAACTTTTATGGTAAACCACTTATTGCATACTCTATACAAACTGCTTTGGATAGTAAACTTTTTGAAAAAGTTATAGTAAGTACAGATGATGAAGAGATTGCAAAAATAGCACAAGAGTATGGTGCACAGACCCCTTTTTTAAGACCAAGTGAGTTAAGTGATGATTTCACAGGAACAGGAGCAGTAGTTAATCATACTTTAGAGTATATGAAATCTTTAGGTGAAGAGTATGATTTTTGTTGTACTATTTATGCAACAGCACCTTTACTTCAAAAAAAGTTTTTAATAGAAGGGTTTGAAAAACTAAAAAATAGTGACGCTGTAAATAGTTTTTCTGCTACATCGATGCCTTTTCCTATCCAAAGAACATTTAAAATAACAGATAATCAAAGATGCCAAATGTTTTGGCCTGAAAACTTTTCTAAAAGAAGTCAAGATTTGGAAGAGGCTTTTCAAGATGCAGGGCAGTTTTATTGGAAAGATTTGAAAAAAACATCTAATGATATAATTTTTGGAAAAGATTCAATACCAATAATCCTTCCACGATATTTAGTTCAAGATATAGATACTTTAGAGGATTGGCAAATGGCTGAAGTTTTATATGAAGTATTAAAAAGACAAAATAAAATCTTATGAAAAAGATACTAATACGAGCTGATTCTTCTTCTTTTATAGGTACTGGACATATTATGAGATGTTTAGTTCTAGCAAAAAAATATAAAAACTCTAAAATAATCTTTGCTTCTCAAAACCTAAAAGGCAATATAAATGAAAAGATTGCTCAAAATGGATATGAATTAGAAATATTAAACTCTAATAGTGTAGATGAACTTGATAATTTGATAAAAAGATTAGGTATTGAGTTTTTGATTATTGACCATTATGAGATTGATTTTAACTTTGAAAAAGAGATAAAAACAAAAAATAAGGATTTAGAACTTTTGGTTTTTGATGATACTTATGAAAAACATTTTTGTGATGAATTACTAAATCATAACCCTTATGCAAATGATTCTAAATATGAAAGTTTAGTACCAAAGGATTGCAAGCTTTTATGTGGAGATAAATATACTCTAATAAGAGATGAATTTAAAAAAGAAAAAAGAAAATCTTATAGTAAAACTAAAAAAACAAAAATCCTTGTAACTCTTGGTGGAAGTGATTATAATAACTATTCATTTAAGATTTTAGAACTATTAAAAAGGGTAAAAAATATAGAAGTTTTTATAGTAACAACAAAAGCAAATCAAAATATAAAAACTTTAAAAAAGATGGCTTTTTTAAATAGAAATTTTCATATTTTGGTAAACTGTGATTATATGGCTAAACTTATGAGTGTAGTTGATTTTGTAATAGTAGCACCTAGTACAACTCTTTATGAAGTGATGTATATGAAAAAAAGATTTATAGCTATAAAAACTGCTTCAAATCAAGATTTTATGTATGAGTATTTAAAAAAGAGAAATCAGATGGTTTTAGAAAAGTTTGATAAAAACAAAGTTTTTTATCTAATAAAAAAAGCTTTACAAAGAGCATAAGATGATTTTATTAAAAGATTATACTAAATTGACAAAAGATGAGAATATAGAGCTTCTAAATTTAAGAAATCAAGAGTATGTTAGAGAAGTATCCTTGGATGAAAAAATTATAGGATTGGATGAGCATCTATCTTGGCTTAAAAAGCTAAAAGAGGATAAGACAAAAGAGTATTATGCAGTATATTTTAACGATGAGCTTATAGGAGCAATAAATCTTTTTGATTTGCAAAAGGATTTAAAATGGGGAGTTTTTTTTAAACAAACAGCTAGTTTAGTTATAAAATCAATAGTTCCTTTATATTTTTTAGATTATATGTTTAAAGAATTTAGCCCTAAATATATCTATCTTGATGTTAAAAAAGATAATCAAAATGCCATAAGTTTTGATAAAAATCTAGGTTTTAGTATTTGCAATGAAGTAGAAAATATTGTTACAATGAGGATGAATAAACAACAATTTGAAGAAGCTAAAAAAAGTATATTTTTGAAAAGAGTAGTAAAAAAAATAGAGAAATATGAGTTTTGTATGGAGAGAAGATGAAAGAAAAAATAGAAAAGATAATTATAGATACCTTAGTAGAATTAAATGAAGAGTTAGAGTTAGAAGAGTTAGAAAATCCTACTTTAAAAACTAGACTTTATGGTTCTAGTTCTTGTTTGGATTCTTTGGCTTTGGTATCTTTTATTGCTGACCTTGAAGAGAGAATAGATGAAGAGTTTGATAAACAAATAGTTTTAGCTGATGAAAAAGCGATGAGTCAAAAAACTTCACCTTTTAGAAGTGTTGAATCTCTTTCAGATTATATTGAAAAATTATTGGAAGAGTGATGGAAAAAGTTTTTATCATAACTGGTTCTTCAAAAGGGATAGGTAAAGCACTTGCTTTGTACTATTTAGAACGAAATGCAATAGTAGTAGGGTGTAGTAGAGGTGAAAGTACAATCACTCATACAAACTATAGACATCATACTTTAGAGATAAATGATGAAAAAGCAGTTGTGAAAATGGTAAGAGAAACTAAAAAAGAGTTTGGTAAAATCGATATTCTTTTAAACAATGCAGGTATAGCTTCCATGAACCATTTTCTAACAACCTCTTTACAAACAGTTAGAAATATTTTTGCTACAAATTTTGAAGGAACTTTTCTATTTAGTAGAGAAGTTAGTAAAGTTATGATGAAACAAAAGTTTGGAAGAATAGTAAACTATACTACAGTTGCAGCAGCACTAAGACTAGAAGGTGAGGCTATATATGCAGCAAGTAAAGCAGCTATTGAAAACTTTACACAAACTATTTCAAAAGAGTTGGCACCTTTTAATATCACAGTAAATGCAATAGGACCAACACCTATAAAAACAGATTTGATAAAAGCAGTGCCAAAAGATAAAATAGAAGAATTATTGGAAAAACAAGCAATTAAAAGGTTTGGAGAGTTTCAAGATATTCAAAATGTAATTGATTTTTATATCGATGAAAAAAGTGATTTTATTACAGGACAAGTGATATATTTGGGTGGAATCTCTTAAAGGATTAAAAATGAACTTTATGGAAGAAAAATTTCAAAGATTTGAAAATGCCTTAGCTTTGGTTTGTGATGATAAAGAGTATACTTATTCTGTGTTATCAAAAAAGATTGAAGAGTATAAGTTGCAGATAAAAGATACAATACCAGCTAATAGTGTTATCTCTATTTTAAGTGATTACTCTTTTGAATCTATTAGTTTATTTTTTGCTTTATATGACAATAAAAACATCATAGTACCTATTACTTCAACTATAAAAAGTGTAATAGATGAGTATCAAGAAGAATCTTTTTGTGAATATAGTATCAAAATAGAAGATGGACTAGTAATAGAAAAACTAAATCAAAATAATTCCCATGATATGATTAAAAACCTGCAAGAAAACAATAATTCTGGATTGGTACTTTTTTCAAGTGGAAGTACAGGTAAACCAAAAGCTATGATACATAATCTTGATAATCTTATAAACTCTTATAAAGAAAAAAGAGAAAAATCGATGAATATGTTGGTTTTTTTGATGTTTGATCATATTGGTGGTTTAAATACCATGTTTACAGCTTTAAGTATGGGAGCAACTTTGATTATCCCTAAAACAAGAGATGCGAAAACAGTATGTGAGTTGATTGAAAAATATAGAATTATGGTTTTACCTTCAAGCCCTACATTTTTAAACCTTATTTTAATCTCAGGTGAGTACTTAAACTACAATTTAAAAAGTTTGAGAATGATTACCTATGGAACAGAAGCAATGCCTCAATCTTTACTTAAAAAGTTAAAAGATACATTTCCCAAAGTAAAGTTTCTACAGACCTTTGGCACAAGTGAAACTGGGATATCAACCACTTCATCACAATCTTCAGAATCATTATATATGAAATTAGATGATGAAAACTGTGAATATAAAATAGTAGAAAATGAACTCTGGCTTAGAAGTAAAACCCAAGTTTTAGGATACCTAAATGCCTCAATGGATTCTTTTACAGAAGATGGCTGGTTTAAAACAGGGGATTTGGTTGAAGAGATTGAAGATGGATACTTAAAAATAATTGGCAGAGGTAAAGAGGTAATAAACGTAGGAGGACAAAAAGTTTTACCTGCTGAGGTTGAGTCAGTTGTTTTAATGATGGATGATATAGAAGATTGCATGGTATATGCAGAAAAAAATGCCATCACAGGACAAAGTGTAGTTTGTGATGTAGTTTGTAAAAATGAAACAACACAAAAAGAGTTAAAAAAACAAATAAGAGCTTTTTGCAAAGATAAATTAGATAGTTTTAAACTACCAATAAAAGTTAATTTAGTAGAAAGAACAAACTTCTCAGATAGATTTAAAAAAATTAGAAGAAAAGATTAGATAAAATAATCTAAATTTAAGAAAAGAAGAATTTTTGAAAATCTGTACAATAGTAGTAACATTTAATCGGTATGAACTGTTAAAAGAGTGCTTAGATGCACTCTTAAATCAAACATATACTACTGATATATTAGTTGTAGATAATAGCTGTACAGATGGAACAGATGTTAAAATTGTAGATGATGGATATTTAAAAAATAGTAATATTTACTATAAACGAATGGAAAAAAACTTAGGTGGAGCAGGTGGTTTTCACTTTGGTGTAAAATATGCATTGGAAAATGGATATGACTATGTTTGGCTTATGGATGATGATGCAGAACCTGAATTGGACTCTTTAGAGTTATTAATAGCTAGTATAGATGAAGAAAAATATAGTGCATATGCACCTAAAACTTTAATTGGTACTAAAGAGGATAATATCATATCCTCTCATGGACATAGAGGAGTTTTTGATTATAAAAATTGTTTGCCTGCTTTTCAAAAACCAATTGATATGAGTTTGTATGAAAAAGATAGATGTGAAATAGAGATGGCTTCATTTGTAGGTATATTTATTCCTATTTCATCTGTGAAAAAAATAGGACTTCCTGAAGATAGATTTTTTATTCATCATGATGATAGTGAATATAGTTTAAGACTAGTGACTTTAGGAAAGATTTTAATGGTAAACAATAGTAAAATCTATCATAAAGAGAAACGTCAAGAAGAGAAAATAGAACGAAAGTTTTTATGGTTTAAAAAAAATAGAATAAAATATGAAAAACTTTGGTTAAAATATTTTGGATTAAGAAATTCTGTATTTATAGCTTTCAAATATGGAAAAGGGATAAAAAAATATCTTTTGGCTACAAAACTTTATTTTGAATTGATTAAAGATATAATAATCTATGATGATAAAAAATGGATAAGAGTGATTTTTGCTACGAATTCTTTTTTTGATGGTGTTAGAGGACATTTTGACAATGAAAAACCAAGTAAGATTTTAAAAAGGTAAATAATGGTTGATTTTATAGTAGTTGGTGCAGGACTTGCAGGAGTAGTTATAGCTCAACAAATAGCCACACAACTAGATAAAAAAGTTTTGATAATTGAAAAACGAAACCATATAGGTGGAAATTGCTATGATTTTAAAGATGAAAACAATATCTTAATCCACAAATATGGGCCACACCTTTTTCATACAGAAGATAAAGAGGTAGTAGATTACTTATCCCAGTTTACTACTTGGGATATATATAATCATGAAGTGCTAGCTTACATAGATGGCAAAAAAGTTCCAATCCCTTTTAATTTCAATACTTTATATGAAGTGTTTCCAGAGTCTAAAGCAAAAGTTTTAGAGGAAAAACTTTTAAAAAACTATGAATACAATTCAAAAATCCCTATTTTAGAACTGAAAAAATCTACAAATGAGGATTTGGCTTTTTTAGCAGATTATATATATGAAAAAATCTTTGTAAACTATACAGCAAAACAATGGGGTATGAAACCAGAAGATATGGATGGTGCAGTTACAGCTAGAGTACCAGTGTTTATAGGACGTGATAATAGATATTTTAATGACAAATATCAAATGCTTCCATCAAATGGTTATACTAAAATGATTGAAAATATGTTAAATCACAAAAATATAAAAGTGATGTTAAACACAGATTTTAAAGAGGTTTGTTCTATAAAAGAGAAAGAGTTTTTTCTTTTTGACAAAAAGTTTGAAGGCAAAGTGATATATACAGGTCAAATAGATGAAGTATTTAATTATAAGTTTGAAAACCTTCCATATAGAAGTGTAGATATGAAGTTTGAAACAGTTGATAAAGAGTATTTTCAAGAAAAAGCAACAGTAAATTATCCAAATGATTATGATTTTACAAGAATAACGGAGTTTAAACATATACATCCTACAAAAAGTGATAAAACGACTATTTTAAAAGAGTATCCACAAGAGTATAAAATGGGAGAAAACACTCCTTATTATCCCATATTTACAGATGAAAATCAACAAAATTATAATAGATATTTAGAATATTCTGAAGAGTTTGAAAATTTAGTTCTTGTAGGAAGATTAGCTGAGTACAAATATTATGATATGGATGATATTGTAAAAAGAGCTTTGGAAGTTTTTAAAGAAGAAGTGTTAGATTAATATGACTGATAAAATAGATTTTGTTATACCTTGGGTGGATGGAAATGACCCAAAATGGCGAGAAGAATTTAATAAATATGTACCTAAAAATAAACTTTTAAATACAGAAGATAGATTTAGAGATTGGGATAATTTACAGTACATATTTAGAGCTTTTGAAAAGTTTACACCTTGGGTAAATAAAATATATTTCATTACATGGGGGCATCTTCCAAAATGGCTAAATGTTAATCATCCTAAATTAGTTATAGTTAAGCATGAAGATTATATTGACAAAAAATATTTACCGATTTTTAGTGCGAATCCTATTGAAATAAATATTCATAAAATAGAAGCTTTGAGTGAAAAATTTGTTTATTTTAATGATGACTTTTTTATTTTAAAACCTATGAAAAAAGAAGATTTCTTTAAAAATGACTTACCTGTAGATATGGCAATATCTAGTATCATGCATGAAGGCTTAATTCAACATTTAGTTATGAATGACATTGATTTAATTAATAAAAATTTTAATAGACATGTTGGAGACAAATTAACAAAAAGAGGAATTATAAAAAAGAATTTTTTTAAATGGTTTCATCCAAATTATGGTTTTTCTTCTTTCCCTACATTACTTTTATTGTACTGGAAAACATTTACAGGTTTTAAAGATTATCATCATCCACAATCTTTTCTAAAATCAACATTTAAAGAAGTATGGGCTAAAGAAAAAGAAAATTTAGAAAAAATTTCATCTTCAAAATTTAGAGACAATCAAGATGTAAATCAATACCTTTTTAGATATTGGCAATTGGTTAGCGGGAAGTTCTATCCAGCAAAAGCATCAAGTTTTATAAAAAAAAGAAAACATATTGAATTAAGAACTTTAGAAGATTGTAAAAATGCTGCACAAGAAATTATTTCAAATAATTATGAGATGTACTGTTTAAATGACGCTACTTCAAAGGGAAGATATACTAAAGAAGATATGAATGAAGAAGATTTTATAAAATCTAAAAATATTATAATTGAATCACTACAAAAAATTTTACCTCATAAATCGGATTTTGAATATTGAATAAGGTTAGTCTAATTGTACCTATATACAACAGTGAAAAGTATTTAAAAAGGTGTATTGACTCAATAGTAAATCAAACATTTGAGAATATAGAAATCATCTGTATTGATGATGGTTCTACCGATAAAAGTTTAAAAGTATTAAATGCATATGCAATTAAAGATTCTAGAATTAAAATTTATTCACAACAAAATAATGGGATAAGTTTTACAAGAAATAGAGGTATACAACTTGCTTCTTGTAAATATATAATGTTTATTGATAGTGATGATACGATTGAACTAACTATGATTGAAAAACTTTATAATAGAATTGAGGAAACAAGTTCTGATTTAGTTATTTCTAATTTTAATTATATTGATAGATGTGGTGTTTTATATAAAAAATATAAAAAATTTAAATCTGATTTTTCAAAAAGATATATTTTCCAAAACATACTAAATGGAAATCTGTCAACATCTCCATGTATAAGCATATATAATAAAAATCTATTTCTAAAGAATAATGTTTTTTTTCCTATATCAAAAATTTATGAAGACTCAATGACTATTTTTAAATTATTATATTATGCAAAAAAAGTTTCTGTAGTAGAGGATTGTTTATATAATTATTTTGATAATGAGGAAAGTATTAGTACTTCATTTGATGAAAAAAATTTCAAAGATATAGTTTATAACATTAAAATAACAAAAAAGTTTTTAGAAGAGGAAAAAATTTTAGAAGAGTATTATTTTGATTATTTAATGAAAATTAGGGCTTTAATTGATTATATAATTCATAAAATTGGGAATAATATTGAAGATATAAATGAAAAATATTTTTTATTTACAAAAATGTGGGCTTCCTTGGATGAAGTAGATGATATAAAAAAAATACATTTTTCTAAATTAATTATTTGGATATATAACTGTGAAAAAAGTATAAACTTTATTTATAAATTTAAAAGTAAATTTTTCGACGAACACTGGAGAAAAAAGTTTGATAAAATTAATTTATTTTCATTAGGGCTTTCAAACTTATCAATTAATTATTTACTTGAAAAAGGTATTAAAAAAGTTTATTTATATGGTGCGGGAGACTTAGCAAAGAAGATTATAGAGGAATTAAAATTAACTGACATAGAAGTACTTGGAATAATAGATTCAAATGTATCTGAAGGTAATTCAAGTTTTCAAGGTTTCCTTTTATCTAATCCAACTAAATTGAATCTAGACAAAAAAGATTATATTTTAATTTCTAGCGAATCATTTGCTTATGAGATAAGTTGCAATATTCAAAGTTATGATAATTTAAAAAATGCTAATATAGTCAGTTTTTATAGTGTTTTATAATTCTTGCAGATGGAAATTTTTTTAAAATATTTTTTTCTATCTCTTTTTTAAATGTTTCATTTATTGTAGTGATTATAAAAAGTTCATTTTTATAAGTAGTCAACTTATCAAAGTTTATTATGGGTATATCTTTATATGTATTAAGATTATTTTTCATATCAACTATAATTACAACATTATTATGAAATTTATCAATTATATTTTTTGCTATGTCATTAAATCCGTAAATGATAAGATTATCATAATTTTCTTTTTTTATTTTTTCTATAAAATAAGTTCGATAAATATTTAGATGAACATTTTTTCTTGTCTCCAATTCAGTTTTAAATGCTTTTTTATTTGATGAAAGAATTGATAATAATAAGGTTTTATTCTCTTCTTCAAATAAATCAAAATCAATATATTGTTTATCTTTTATAAATTCTTGAATAAAAGTATCTAAGAATATATCTTGAAATTTTTCTGCAAGTCTATGATAGTTCCATAGATAAGATTTGAATTTTAAATATAAAAATAAAGGTTTTATTTCGTTATTTGACTTAATACATTGTCTAATTACTTTATATTCATCATTAAGGCAAAAAACTTTTTCTTTATTGTTAACAGATGAACTTTCATTGTCTTGTCTATAATTTAAAAATGCTTTTCTCGTGCAGTACATAGTATTACAATAAAATAGAGTTTTAAAATTAAATGAAGTATCTTGAAATGATGCACCTGGTGTAGGATTAAATTGAATGTTATATGTTTTTAAAAAGCTATTTTTATATATTGCAGACCAGATACTAGGAGATGATTTAAATATTTCAACAGAATTTAAGGGTTTAAATATTTTATTTGTAAGTTTTCTAGGTATTGATTCTTTGTAGTATCTCTTTTTATCTTTTGACCAATATAAAAAATAATTTGATTTTATGATATCGGGATGAGAATTTTTTTCAGCCATTGAATATAACTCTTCAAACATTTTTTTGTGAGCAATATCATCAGATTCAACTATCCCTATATATTTTCCATTTGCAAATTTAAGTCCTTGATTCATAGAGTCACCATAGCCACTATTTGGTTTATCTATTAGTTTAATTCGAGTATCAATTTTCATAAATTCTTTTATAATATTCAATGAATTATCAGTTGAACCATCATTTATACAGATTATTTCTATATTTTTTAAAGTTTGATTTATTATTGATTCTAAACATTCAATCAAATATTTTTCTACATTGTAAATTGGTACTAAAATTGAAATTAATGGAGTATTTAACATAATATGGTTTCTTTCTAATTTTAAAAATTTCTTTAGGTATTTTATTCTTAATCTTAATTGATGGCAACTTAATATTACTATATAAAAGTTATTTACTTGTTAGTAAAATACAAAATAATAGTAAATATATTAATAAATAATTAGGTATTTAAGATAACTAAATCAACTAAATTTTATTTAATATAATTTTAATTCCTAATTAAATACAATCAGTGAAAGATTTAATTATTCTAATTCATATATGAATATTGTTATTTACAAATTACGGAGTTTATTATGTGGTCACCATACAAAAATAAAATTACAGATAAAATGAAGATGGCTGCTAAAATTATTCATGATGAAGGTGGAATAATGACTAGTAGAATGTATGGTAATCTTGTAAATATTGCAAATGATTTAGAACTACATCTAATTGATGACAATATGAGATATCTGCAAATGGGACTACTTGCACAAGAAATAGAAAGAAGAAAATTAGATGGGGCAATTGCTGAATTAGGTGTATATAGAGGTGGCTTTTCACAGTATATCTCACATGCTTTTAGCAATAGAAAATATTACTTATTCGATACTTTTGATGGTTTTGATGAAGAGCAGATTAATCATGATGATGAAAAGTTTTCTGCACGAAGAGATGATTTTAAAAATACATCAGTTGAACATGTTTTATCTATAGTACATAAAAAACATAATTCTGAAATAGTTGTGAAGAAAGGTTTTTTTCCAAACTCTGCACAAGATGTTGATGATAAATTTGTTTTTGTATCTATTGATGTTGATTTATATCAACCAACATTAGATGGATTAAACTTTTTTTATCCTAAGATGGTACCTGGTGGATATATTATGATTCATGATTTGATGGCAGATGGATTTAAAGGATGTAGGCAGGCAGTTTACGAATTTTGTGAATCTCAAAATATCTTTTTTATACCAATACCTGATGCTATTACAAGTGCACTTATTGTAAAAACATAAAATAAAATTTTAAAGCATGATTTTTGAATAATAAATATACTATTGTAGCTTATAGAAGCAAATTTAAGTATGGAGTTTTAAATTTATGAATAAATACAAAGTGTCAATAATTATACCAGTTTATAATATGGATAAATTTATTAAAGAATGCTTAACCTCCATAATAAATCAATCTTTAAAAAATATAGAAATAATTTGTATTGATGATTGTTCCATTGACAAATCTTCAGAAATAATAAACTCTTTTGTAAAAAAAGATTCACGATTTAAATATATAAAATTAGAAAAAAACTCAGGATCTGGGATAGCTAGAAATATGGGGATTTCAAATGCTAAAGGAACATTTATACACTTTATGGATCCTGATGATTTTTATTATAATGACAAAGTATTGGAAAAACTTTATTTTGCAGCTACGGAAAATGATGTAAATATTGTTGCAGGAAATATGTTAGCTTATAATACTCTTGAAGAAAAAAGAGGAATATTTATACAAGAACTACATTTTTCATGCTCCAAACTATATAATTTTAAAGAAGAATACCCCTCTTGTTTTGGTTATCAAAGTTTCTTATTTAAAAGAAGTCTTTTACTTGATAAGAGTATATATTTTCCTGATTATTTAAGACGGCAAGATCCTGTTTTTTTCTTAAATGTTATGTTAGAAAATGAATTGTTTTATGGAATAGATGAATATGTATATGTATATAGACTTTTTTATAAAAAGATTAGTTGGGATGAAAGAAAAGTAATTGATGCACTAAAGTCATATATAGATAATTTTTCTAAACTGATTTCAAAAGGTTTAACAAAACACTTTTTTTCGGAGTTTAATGAATTTAAGTCTTTAGTATTAGAAAATGAAGAGAGTTTTAAAAAAAATGAAAACATAATGAATTATTACAAAAAAGTTATAAACTTAATTTCATATCAATTTTTTAAAGAAAGGGCTTCAACAAATTTACTAGAACACGAGAAAGAATTCATAAATAATATTTTAAATCAGTTGAAAAATAAAAAAGAAAAAGAAATAATTATTTATGGTTTTGGGAATATTGGAATTAATATTTATGAAAAGTTAAAAGATGAATATGTTATTTGTAGTATAATTGACAAATGTTTAGAAGGGATGAGTTTAGATGAAACTAAAATAGTAAATAGTATTTCAAATATCTCTAATGACGCTCTTGTTATTCTTACTGTTTATAATAAAGTAATGAGAGAATCAATCATTGAAGATCTAGTGAAAAAAAATATTCCTTTACAAGTTATTATTTGAAATTTGATCTATCAACACTTGCTAGGACAGAAATCAAATAGATTTAATCATCTATAAGAGATATAATCTCTTCAAAATTTTTACCACTTTTTTTTATATTCTCTAGGATTAAAAAAATATTTTCTTTATTTACAACAGTAATAACTAAAATAACATTATCTAATTTAAAACTATTAAGATTTTTAATTGTTAAATTTTTATTAATTTTTGTACCTGCTTTAAAAGTATCAATTATATCAATAACTCTATCTTTAAACTTTTTATAAAAGTTCTCAGCAATATCATTGTATCCATATAATACAATTCTTTTTGATTGAATATGTTGAGTTTTTATCGACAATATATTTATTGTTTGTTGAATATGTTTCTTTTTTAAATATTCTTTTCTTTCTTTAGCCATTAATTGTCTTTCTTCCATTATAGAACTGTCATCACTTAATGGTTCATTTATCAGTATTGGTTGTGGATAAATAGCGTATACATTATTTCTTATGGAATTTCCAGTGGACCAATCAATTGGTGAGTGATATTGACTACTTTGTTGTAAAATTTTTTTTGCACCATTTAAACTGATAATATATCCATATGTTCCATAAGCTTTTTCTTTTAATTTAATAATATTAAAATTCGTGTAAATATTTTTCTCAACTTTTGATTTCAATTTTAAGTCTGTTCTTGAGTAAATCCCATGATATCCTAGTAAAATAGTATCAAAAGTTTTTTTCTTAATATTCTTTTCAAGAGAATTAAGGATCTTTTTTATTTGTTTATTTATATAAATATCATCTTCTAAGATTAATGCATAAGGTATTTTCTTACAGAGTATTTGTTTATAAATTGATTGATGGCTAAGAATACAACCTATTTCAGATTTACCTAGTAAACGCCCAATCGTTTTAATTGTTTTTTCTGGAAATAAATATTTATCGATATTTGGAAATTCTTTTCCATTAATAGCTTCAATAAAAGTAGGTTTAATACCAATTTTCTTACTAATGTTTTGAATATATTGCTTCCTTTTTTTATCTTTTTTTAAATTGACAACGAATATTTGCATATTTATCTCTCTTCACTATATATTATGATATCACTTAATGCAATACCTTTAGATTGTAGATCTTCTTTTATTTTATTTTGAGTTTTTAGATTTAAAACTGTAACTAAAATTAGATTATTTAAATTAATTTTATCTGATGATGTAATAATAATTTTACTATTTTCTTCACTGATATAAGTTGATAGAGAATTGTTGATTAAATTATTATCAATTATTTGATTAATATTTCTATATGATTTTATTTTTTTATAAATTGAGTAACCTAATGGACCAAATCCATATAGAGTAATTGGTTTAGTTGTTTTCTTTATTGACACTTTTTCTAATAATTGAATATAAGCATTTTTTTCATGAGATTTTAAAAGTTCAGAAAAATTAAGAGTATCATATAATTTAATATGAGTATAAGTTCTTAACTTATTGATATATTTAAATATTAGGTTTCTATGTGGTCCATTAATATGTTTTAAAAAAAATTGTTCAAATTCGTATAACTCCATTTTAAAATGAGTCCATAAGTTATTTTTTATTGTAATATTTATTGTATCAATATAACTTTCTAGAATATGCTTGATTATTTGTTCGTTTAGTTTTGTTACTTTATATTGTATTCTATATGAATAAATTATTTTGGAAGTTATATGAAATTTCTTTATTTTTGACATTGTATTTAAAAACCATACAGGATCTTGTCTTCGAAAATAATATGGAAATAAAAATTTATTAAATTTTATAGTTTTTCTTTTATATATAAATCTCCAAAAATAAAAAGAATGTTTATAATCTTCTAAATGATAAATTTTTGATGTTTTGAAATATAAAAGTTTTTGATATATATTGTCATCATAGATAGTTTTAGTAGAATTGAAAGCTAAAAAATTTCCCCCTGCTGCATTTACATTATATTTTATAGCATTATTATAAAGTGTTTCCAATGATTTATTATTTGAAAATAAATCATCAGGATCTAAAAATGAAATAAATTCTCCTTTTGCTTTTTTGATACCATAATTTCTTGCTATACCTGCTTTAGAATTTTTTTGTAGTTTATAATATTTAATTCTCTTGTCTAGTTTTTTCATTTTTTTAATTATAAATTTAGAGTTATCAGGAGAATTGTCATCAATACACAAAACTTCTATTTCTTTTAAAGTTTGTTTTAAAACAGAGTTAAGAGAGTCTTTTAAATATTTTTGTGCATTATAAACAGGAATAATTACTGATATTTTAATTTTGGTATATTTCACTATGTTAAATCCAATTCACACTTTAAGAAAGAATTCAATTTTTCAATATTTTCGCTCTGTAAATATAAATCTTTATTTTTATTAAATAGGTTAAGTTCAAAATCATAATGTTTATATAGAATATGCTCAGAAAACATTTTTAGATTAATTAAATAACTACTTAATATATCTTCTATACTTTTTTCAGTAAACACTTTTGTTTTATGATTAACCCTATATGTATATGTATTTTTATTTATCACAAAAATCTTTTTGGCTTTTAACATAAAGGTAACAAAAAAAATAGGGTCTTCTCTAAAAATAAAGTTGGGGAATAAAATATTATATTTTTGAATAATTGAATTTCTATAAATAAAACGAGTAAAGCCTTCTGAACAAGGGTAGTCTTCAAAATTGATAGATTCACTTATTGAAAAGTTTACATGGGGATAAGGGGCACTTTTAAGAGTATATTGATTTAATACTTCTATGTTTCCACCACAAGCATCAGCATTATTTGTTATGGCATTTTTATAAAGTGATGATAAAACATCATTACTTGGAAAAAAATCATCAGCATCTAAAAATGCTATATACTCTCCTCTAGCTTTTTTTAGAGCAATATTTCTTGTAGATGCCACTCCTAAATTTTTTTTATTAAATATTACTTTTATTCTAGAATCAAAATCTTTATATTGATTTATTATAAAAAGAGAGTTGTCTGTACTGTTATCATCAATAATTATAATTTCAATATCATTTAAATCTTGATGAATAATTGAATCTATAGACTGTATTAGATGATTAGCCTTATTATAAACAGGTAGAATAACACTTATTTTAGGTGTATCAACAATTGTTTTTTCTATATTTAAAAATTTGTTTTTTAGATAAAAATCAGTTTGGTCTTTAGTATATGAAAAAAGTTTCTTTTTATAAAATTGTGCAAAAAATAATAGTTCATAATAGTTAGTAAAGTTTTTATTAATAATCATATCAATTTCATTTTTCTTTAATGAAGATTCTATTTTTTGTAAATTCAAAATTTTATTTTGATCTATTTTATGGTTAAAGATATCAATACTCTTATCAATAATATCATATAAAGATATTGAATCAAGTGATATTTTCTGTAAATCATTCTTGATTTCTTGGTCAAATTTTTTACTTGAAATTAAAATAATGTCAAATTTTTTAAATTTATTGATATCTTTTACTTCTATATTATCTATTTTTTTTCCTAAAAGTGTTTTATTTGAATCAAAAAAACATACAATGTTTAATTTTGAAAAATTAAAAATTTGTTTAAAAACTTTTGTATAGTGTTCTCCTGCTCCATAAATAGCTATTTTTTTATTCTTTAAATCTTCAAAAAATTCGTAAATTTTTGATTTAATTAAATTCTTTTCATATGTTTCAAATTGTTTTTTATAATGTTGAATTAATCTTATATTTGATTCAAATTTAATATATTTTTTTAAGAATTTTACAATTACTTTTGATGAATTACCAATATTTAGAATATTTTCATTTCTTAGTTTTTTAATTAAATAAGATTTTTGTTGAATATAGTCAAAATCATTTTTGTATTTTTCAATCATTGCCAGTAGTTCATCTTGAGTAGTTGTAATATCTCCAATTATGTTTAAGTATCTAAGGTGTTCTAATTCTTTGTAGTTTTTAAAATATATGTCATATTTAGGCATATAAAATATAACAGGTTTTAATGTAGCGAAAGCATAAGTGTAACATGAACTACCTAGACCATCAGAAATATAAATACTTATTTCTGAAAAAGTCTTCATATATGACGAATTTGTATGAAACTTAAAATTATTATATATACTATTGTCTTTAACAATTTTAAGAATTTTTGGATGAGTAAATACTCCTGGGTGTGGTCTAAAATAAACTTTATTTTTATTGTATGTTGTAACTATATTAGTAATAAATGAAGGATCATGAACAACTGCAGAATACTTTTTATACTCAAAATTAATAATAGAAGTTGCAATTATTATATCATCAGTATATTTTCTATTCTTTTTATAATAATCAATAAAAGTATCTAATTTTGGGTATCCTACATAAATAGAATTTTTAGTTTTTAAGATTTTTGAACTAATTAAATTGAATTTTGCGGGAGACCTTTCTTTATTATTATAGTAAAAGAATGACTTTTTATCTTTGATTACTGTTGCATATGTTGGGATTAATGCATGGTGTAAATTTATATATACTGAATTTGGAGAGACTTTAATAGTGTTTGTACTAAAAACAATATCTAAAAAAGTATAAAATCTTATAAATTCAGTTCCATAAAAATATTTTTTTTTAATATGAGTATTAGAATCTGAAAATGTTATACAATTATTCAACTTTTTATTTATTGTACCAAGTGTATCATAATAGCTATCAGAATGAATTATTGCAATATTCTTTTTATTTATTTTTATATATTTT
Source organism: Halarcobacter sp. (assembly GCA_050296315.1). Taxonomy (GTDB): domain Bacteria; phylum Campylobacterota; class Campylobacteria; order Campylobacterales; family Arcobacteraceae; genus Halarcobacter. Next base: position 325,930 of record JBNKRE010000001.1, on the reverse strand, counting down.
GTTTCTAGTAATAATTCTTTAAATAAGTCTATATATGAGATAAAATGTTTATTTTCTATTTTCTTAATTTGAGATGTTTTTAGATTATTAACAAGCATATCTATGTTTAGCCATAGGTTTTCGAATATTGAATTATTAATAATATTAAATTCATATCTTAAATCTTCATAAATATTAAAACATTGATTGTTTTCAGATATTGATTTATAAAAATCAGTAATTAAAAAAAAGTTTATTACAAATATTAAATTAATTTCATTTGATTTTTCATCTTGTGAAAATGAAAAGTCTTTTTTGATAATTATGATATTTTTATAATTTAATTGATTAATTGTATCTTTGAAAAAGTCATAATCTTGATTTTGAACATAGATATTATATGTTTGATTTTTAAATTTTTTAAAATAATTATTAATATTTAATTGTGCATGTTCTAAAATTTGTTGTTTTAATTTTTGAAGCATCTTTAGTCCCATAAATTTAAAAATACTTTATATCAAAAATACTTAAGGCTTATTAAAAGATAGATATATTAAGGGATTTTTTTATAATATAAATTTTAAAATTAAATGATTTTTAGTGGAAAGAATATATGAACTCAGTATTGATTTGGATTACAGGTTTAAGTGGTAGTGGAAAGAGTACTATAGGAAAAGAGGTATACAAGATACTCAAAAAAAAACATAATAATACAGTATTTTTAGATGGAGATAATTTTAGAGAGATTTTGGGTAATGATTTATCACATACACAAGATGATAGATTGAATAATGCAAGAAGAATTCATAGAATGTGCAAATATTTAATTTCTCAGGAAATAAATGTGATATGTGCAACAATGTCATTATATCATGAAATACATAGTTTGAATAGAAAATATATTGACAACTATTATGAGGTTTTTATTGAATGTTCCTTGAATGAGTTGATAAGACGAGATCAAAAAAATTTATATACACAGGCACTTCAAGGAATTAGGAGTGATGTAGTTGGAATCAATATGTCTTTTGATAAACCTGAAAAATGTGATTTAATTATAGATAATAGTGAAACAAAGAATTTAGAGTTAAAAGTAAAAAAGATATTAAACTTAATAGGAGAAGATAATTGAAACAAGGTGATTTTACAAAACTAGCAAAACAATATATAAATAGACCTGCATATAGTAAATTTTTATTAGAAAATTTACTTAAAACTATGGATTACAGTAATAAAAAAAATGATTTTAAAGTAATTGAAGTAGGTGCAGGAACAGGAAAACTAACAAAAATGTTATTAGAAATGGGATTAAGTGTTATTGCCGTAGAGCCAAATGATGCAATGAGAAATGAAGGGATAGAATATACTAAAAAGTTTAATAATATCAAATGGTTAAAAGGAACAGGTGAAGAAACCGGAGTTGAATCAGGAATTGGAGATTGGGTTATTATGGCTTCTTCTTTTCATTGGACTGATCCTAAAAAATCATTACCAGAATTTGCAAGAATATTAAAAGAAAAAGGCTTTTTTACAGCAATTTGGAATCCTCGAAATATACAAATTTCAGATTTTCATAAAAATATTGAAAATAATATTAAACAAATAGTTCCTGAATTAAAAAGAGTTTCTTCTGGCAGTCAAAGTACAAAACAGTGGGAGTATATTTTAACTTCAACTGGAGATTTTAAAGATTGTCTATTCATGGAAACTGATTATAATGAAATGATGAGTAAAGATAGATATCTAGGAGCATGGCATTCTGTTAATGATATTCAATCTCAAGCAGGAGAAGAAAGATGGCAACAGATTATTTCAATGATTGAAAACTCTATAAAAGAGCATGAAGTAATTGAAGTACCTTACAAAATAAGAGCTTGGACTGTTCAAAAGTGATAAATTTGAAGTTATCTTCAAAATCAAAAACACTGGAAGATTTAGCAAAGATATTAAAGTCTGCAAAAATTTTACCTCAAGTTAAATTTAAAGCAAAAGAGTATTCTTCTAATATCGATAAAATATTAAACGAATGTTTATCGTTGTTTTCTTCTTCTACTGCTGTAATTGTAAGATCTTCTTCTTCCTATGAAGATAATGAAACTAGTTCTAATGCAGGTGGTTTTGAGAGTGTATTAAATGTACCTTTGACTAAAAATCATATAAATAAAGCTATTCTTAAAGTTATAGAGTCATATGAATATAGTTTAAATGTAGAAGATGAAGTATTTATTCAGCCAATGTTACATGAGGTTACTATGGCAGGGGTTGTTTTTACATCAGATATAGATACTTTAGCTCCTTATTATATAATAAACTATGATGAAAGTGGGAGTACAAGTACAGTAACTTCTGGAGGTCAATCTTATCTAAAAACAATTGTAATATTTAAAGAGTTTATTTCTCTTCAAAATAATAAAATGAGAGTTTTATTGCAAGCTTGTAAAGAGTGTGAAGTGATTTTTAATAAAAAGTTATTAGATATAGAATTTGCATTTGTTGGAGATACTCTTTATATTCTTCAAGTAAGAGCAATTGTTTCAAAAAATAAGTTAGATTTATCTGATATTAATTTGTCTGATAGCTTAACAAAATTATATAAAAAAATCCAAAAGTTAAATGCTCCTCATCCAAAATTATTAGGGAGTCAAAGTATTTTTGGAGTTATGCCCGATTGGAATCCTGCTGAAATAATTGGCATAAAACCAAAGAGATTAGCTCTATCTTTATACAAAGAAATAATTACTGATGACATATGGGCTTATCAACGAGATAATTATGGGTATAGAAATTTACGTTCATTTCCTCTTTTAGTTTCATTTTTAGGTATTCCTTTTATAGATGTGAGGGTTTCTTTTAATTCCTTTATTCCTAAATATTTACATGATGATATTGCTTCAAAATTAGTAGAACATTATCTTAGTGAGCTTTCTAAAAATAAAAATCATCATGATAAAATTGAATTTGAAATTGTTTATTCTTGTTATTATTTTGGTATTGGCAAAAAGTTAGAAATACTTAAGAAGAAGAATTTTAGTACAAATGAAATAAAAAGAATAGAATTTGAACTACTTAAGTTAACGAATAAAATTATAGACTATGATAATGGTCTTTATAAAAAAGATTTATATAAGATAGAATGTCTTCCAAAAAAGTATACTGACATTGTAAACTCTAATTTATCAATTATAGATAAAGTTTATTGGCTTATAGAAGATTGTAAACGTTATGGAACACTTCCTTTTGCAGGAGTTGCAAGAGCAGCTTTTATAGCAGTACAGTTTTTAAATTCATTAGTTGAAGAAAAGGTATTTACAAATAAAGAAAAAGAACAATTTTTAAATAGTATTAATACTGTATCTAAACAGTTAACTAAAGATAGGCAAGAACTTTCACAAGAAGAATTTTTTAGATTATATGGACATTTAAGACCAGGAACATATGATATATGTTCTGCAAGATATGATGAAGCATATAGTAAATATTTTTCTGAAGTACATCATCAAATTAAATATAATGAATTTATTCTTACTAAAGAACATTTAGAAAAAATTGAAAAGCTTATTATCGATCATGGCTTACAATGTAATGTAGATGAACTTTTTAGGTTTATAAAGGAGTCTATAGAAGGTAGAGAATATGCTAAATTAATTTTCACAAAACATTTGAGTAAGATTTTATCTTACATTGAAGAGTTTGGTGAAAAGTTTAATTTAAATAAAGAAGATTTAGCACATTTAGATATTCAAAGTATTAAAGATTTATATGCTACGTTGGATCATAGAGATGTTAAGGATATTTTAGAAAAAGATATTAAGAAAAATAAGTTATATTACGAATATACACAAGCAATTAAATTACCTAGTTTAATTATAGATGCAGATGATATATATTATTATGAACAGGGGGAAGAAGAAGCAAATTTTATAACATTGAATTTAACTAATGCTCCTATTATTGATTTAGAAAAATCTCATGATAATAATGTTGAACAAAAAATTGTATGTATTAAATCAGCTGATCCTGGGTACGATTATCTATTCTCAAAAAATATCGCAGGATTAATTACTTGCTATGGGGGAGCAAATTCTCATATGGCAATAAGATGTGCAGAATTGGGAATACCAGCAGTAATTGGATGTGGTGAGAATATGTTTAATAGGTATAAATCTTCTAAAGTTATAAGTATTGATGCCTTAAATAAGCAAGTTAAGATTATATCATGAAAAAAATTGCCATAACGCAAAGGTTAATTGTTCATAATGATTATTTTGAGATAAGAGAAGCCTTGGATATAAATTATTGTAAACTTCTATTTAGTTGTGGGTTTATTCCTATTGTATTACCTTATGAGGTTGATTTTAATTATTATTTTAAAGAATTTGATATCAAAGGTGTATTCTTAACAGGTGGAAATGACTTGTATGTATGTTCTTCTGATAAACTTTCTTTTAAACGTGATTTATATGAAAAAAATCTGTTAAAATATTGTATTGATGAAGATATTCCTGTATTTGGTATTTGTAGAGGAATGCAACTCATTGCAGATTACTTTAAGTGTGATTTTAAAAAAATCAATGGTCACATTAATAGAAATCATTCATTAATAATTAATGAAGACTCGTTATACATTGAAGAGTTAAAAAAAATTAATATAGTTAATTCCTATCATAATTTTGCAATAAATAGTTTATCTAAACATTTAAAAGTGTCTGCAAATAGTGATGATGGTGAGATAGAAGCAATTGAGCATAAAAGGTATAGAATTTTTGCTCAAATGTGGCATCCTGAAAGAAATAAACCTTTCAATGAAGATGAAATAAATTTAATAAAAGAGTTTTTTAAATGAAAATTATAATTTTAGCAGCAGGACAAGGTACAAGGTTAAGACCTTTAACAAATGATAAACCTAAGTGTATGGTTGAATATAATAATGTAACACTAATAGATCGTATATTGAAAGTTATTAAAGAGTGTTTTATAGAGGATATATCTATAGTTAATGGTTATAAAAAAGAAGTTTTAATTAATCATTTAAAGAATGAGAATATTACTTTTTATACAAATTCAGATTATGAAAGTACAAATATGGTTGCTACTTTATTTTGTGCTAAAGATTATATGGATGATGATATTATTATTTCATATTCTGATATTATTTATAAAAAAGATGTATTACAAAAATTGATTAATTCTAATGCTCCATTATCTGTTGTAATAGATCGAAAATGGAAAGATTTATGGAAACAGCGAATGGATGAACCTTTGAATGATGCTGAAACGTTAAAAATTGTTGATGGGAATATAAAAGAAATTGGTAAAAAACCTAATTCATATGAAGATATTGAAGGACAATATATAGGATTAATAAAAATTTCAAAAGATATTATACCCACAATTATAAATTATTATGAAAATTTAAATAAAGAAAGTTCTTATGACACAAAAGATTATAATAATATGTATATGACAAGCTTTTTACAATTAATTATAGATAATTTATTTGATGTATCACCCATTTATATTCATGGTGGCTGGTTAGAGATAGATTGTATTGATGATTTGAAAAGTAATATGGTTTAGATATTCTTATGATATTAGAAAAATATAAAAAAAATATAAAAAATAATGCAAATGATTGTATAACTAAATATTTAGCTAATATTAATTTAGAGTGCAATTATAAAGTATATATTGAAGAAGCAATTTTTAATGATATAAAAGATTTTTTAATTTATTTTGATGAAGAAAAGATTTCAATTATTAACAAGGATATGCTAGAAGAAGAACAAAATATTAAAAAGAATATATTGTTTATAAGAAGTAAACAAAAATTTGTAAGTTTAATGAATACAATAGCATCTATTAATTTAGATTTTATTGATATTTATGAAGAAATAGGCTTAGAAATTGACTTATTGAATGATGAGATTTTTGAAAAACTTTGGAAAAATTTTGAGTTACTAGAAAATAAGATACCTGAAGAAAGATTAAAAAACATATTAAAAAAAACTGATTTCTCATATGTAGAGTTGTTTGAAAATTTATTAAAGAAAGCTAATTATTTTAAAAACGAGTATTGTATTGCACTTGTATATTCAAAACATTATCCTGATACTTTAGGTAAATTATCAGAACAATTAGGTAATTCAATTATATTTAATAATTTTGATGAACTTTCAAATGTAGATAATTCATTTTTTGGATTTCATTATTTAAAATATTTTAGATTTATTAAGTTATTTGTCTCAACTGAGAGTTTTCTTTTTCTACCTAATAACTCTACTTTCATATCAGTTAGTCATGGAATAATTGATGACCCTTATGTTGTGAAAAGTAATAAGAAAGGGCAAGAATATTATTTCCCTAAAAAATATTTCAGAAAACCAGATATAACTTTAGTTAGTTCAACACTATTGCAAGGAAACAATAATATATATGTTGGATATTTAAAGTTAGATAAGTTTATTAGTTATTATGAAAAAAATAAATGTATATCAAATAATATATTAATTGTAACTTCAATTCATACTATTGAATCTTTTTCAAAACTTTCACCTATCACTATAAATCCATCTTTTATCAATTCTATTTTAAAAGAAAATTCTGATAGAAAGGTAATACTTAGACCTCATCCTTTAGTAGCTAATACTTCTGAGATTAATTCTATTTTTTCTGAAAATAAACAATTTGATAATCTTGAATTAGATGGTTCAATGTCATATTTAGATACATTTATAAGTGGGGAAATTTTTATTACAGATTCACTAACAGGAACTGCATATACATATGCTTTTGGTACATTAAAACCTGTAATTTTTTATATTCCTAAAATTAAAGAATATATGTATTACTATAAAAATTTAGATTATGTAAAATATCAATCTGTTGTTGGAGATGTTGCAACAAACGAAAAACAATTATGTAAATTAATAAAAAAATACCAAAATGATAAAGCGTATGTAAAAGAAAAGTCAAAAGAAATTAAAAAGTTGAGATCTAAACTTATATTAAACCTAGGAAAATCTGCATCTGTTACTGAAACTTTTTTTAATAATTATATAAATATAAATTCTGTTAATAATGGTATCTTATTTAATTTATATAAAAAATTTGAAGATAATGCAAGAAAAAGAATAGATAATTATTTTTCTAAGTTAGAAAATAAGACAATTGGAGTATACGGATCAGGAGATCACTTTGAAAAAGTAATTATCAAATTATTTGATGTAAATAAATTAAGAATTAAGTGTTTTTTTGATTCAAATATTAATCTAAGAGGTAGATTTAAGAATAATATTCCTATTTTTGTAAATGGTGAGGGGCTAAATGATGTAGATTGTGTTTTAATATCAAGTAAAGTATATGAAAATGATATCAAAGCTTTTTTAATTGAAAAAGGGGTAACACATATTTATACTTTATATGATTTTTTTGAAAAAGATATAAGTATATTATTAAACAAAAAAATATATATGCTAAATTTATGTAAAATACAAACACAAATTCTTTCAGAAAAAGATTTAGAGGAAATCTCTAATAAGAACTTTAAAAATTATCAGAGTATTTTAGAATATGCAAAAAGTATCTATACCCTTAGATATGTAAATTCTTTACATCAATTTTATATGGAAAAAGATACTTTATTGACAATATTATAGACTTAGAAAAAATAAATTAGGGAGAAAATTTGGCTAATCCAACTTATGATTGTTTTACAAACTTGACAAATCAAATATTAAAGATTAAAAAAGAAAATAAAAATATTTGTATATATGGCTATGGTAATTTTGGAAGATATGTACATTTGTTATTGTCTCAAAATATTGTTGGTATCGTTGATAAAAATTATTCTCAATTTAAAATAGATTTAAATATTGTATCTCCTGATGATATAAAACAAATTGACTTTGAAAAAATATTAGTTTGTGCTTTAGGTTATGAGAAAGAAATTTTAGATTTTTTAATCAAAGATTTAAAAGTAGAAAATAAGAATATACTCACATTTAATTATAATCATAAAATAAAAAAAGATTTGGTTATAGTTCAGCAAATGGGCAAAGTTGCTTCTACTTCAATTTGGAATGCAGTGAAAAATTATGGCTTTGAATCGTATCATTGCCATTATTTATCAAATAAAAATTTTGATGAACATCTTAAGCGGTTATTGAATGTAAAGTTATCCGAAAAAACTTTTATGGATCAAAAAATTATGTTCAATGATTTTCTAGATATTAGAAGAAAAGTAATGACTACAAATAATGTAAAAGTCATTACACTAGCTAGAAAAACAGAAGACTGGTATTGGTCAAGTCTTGTACAAGATTATTTAGGTTTTATTTATCTTATTAGAGAATATTATATTGAGCAAAATATTTATTTTGAAACTGAGTTAGAATTACTAGATTTTTATTATAGCGAGGTATTAAAATTTATACAAGAATTTAATATTAAATTAAAATCAACAGAAAAAGATCATATAGAAAAACTAATGTCTTTAAAGAACTCTTTAAATAAACATATATTTCTATTCATTGAATCACTAATATATCAATTACATTGGTTAGATATAGAAATTAGTGACTTTTATAATATTTCTTTATATGATAAAAAACTTATAGACGATAGTCTAATTTTAAAGAATAAAGAAAAAGAAATTTTAATCTTAAAATATGAAACTCTAGACAATTTACATGCTACTATTAAAAATTTTTTGGGTTTAAGTGAATTTGTTTTAGAAAAAGTAAATATTTCAGATAAAAAAATTGGTTATGAAAATATTCAATCTATGAAGAATAAATATAATGAAAAACTAATGATTTCTCTTGAAATAAAGAGTAATAAGTATTATAAGTTCTTCAATTACCAGTAATGGATATTAGGAAATTCTAAATTATAGATTTTATATTGAGATAATTTAAAGTTATGTCTTCCATTTATTGATGAAATTTTCAATTTCTTTTTTTTCATAAAAGTTTTGTATGAAATCTTTTTGGTAATAAAATTTTCTTAAAACTTCTTCATCGAAAGAAAGTTCTTTTTCTATTTCTTTGTATTCTTTATAATGAGATTTATTTTTTGCCTCATTCTTTTTTATTAATTTTATATGTTCATAAGGAAATAATTGTTGAAATATTTGTTCATATGAACTATTTAAAGATTCTAATTTATAGATAATAATTTCAATATTTTTTTCTTTTATATAAAAGTATGGTTTTGAGGTATCAAACTTATAAGAGAATATATCAATTCCAAATATTGTTTTAAGTTCTCTGTCATAATATTGTTTATAATAATTTTCATTAATTGATTCTAAAAGAATTTTAATTATTTTGCGTTTTTTTAGAATTCCTTTCTTGTCAATAAAGTCAAAGTCTTTTATACCTTGAAAACAATTACTAAGTAATTGGCTTATTGGCTCTCTTATTCCTGTAATAATCTTATAGTTATTTTGTGGATTATTTTTAATTGCGTGGAACAATTTGTTACCAAGGTAATAATGATGATTTAAAATTTTTAACGTATTTTCTGTTAAGTTCTTATTACTAAGCTTTAATCTAGGGTGAGTAAGTTCTTTAGTGTTAATATTGTTATTCATATTTTGGTAAGCATCATATATATAATGTATTTGAAATACCTGTCTATTATTAAAACTATTTAATAAAGAATGATAAATACTACTTGAACCAACTTTACCCATCTGATATATTAAGATTAAAGGTTTGTTATTGTTTATGTAGATATCTTGTAAATAAGGGCTTAATAAAAAAATCTTATCTTCTTTAATTTTTAAGGTATTGATCAAGTAATCTAAAATTTCTAATTCTCTCCCAAATACAGTTATTATAATTTTATCATAGTTTAATTTTATGATATTTGAAGGATGGTTTTTTTTTGAATTTATATCAACTACTGATACTATATTATTTGGAATATAGTTTTGTACTATTTTACTTATATTTCCATCTCCATATAATATTAGTTTTTGGTTTTCTTCTTTTAAAATATCAAGATTTTTATATATAATTGAATAAAGATTATTAAGTTGTATAGAAAAATTATAACTTTCTTTTTCCATTGAGATTAAATCAATCATTGTATTTTGCCTTTAATATAAAATAAACAAGTAAATTACTAAGCGATATTAGCAAAAACTGTATAAAGTTTTGGTAATTCTAAAGTTATGTAACTTTTAAAATTTTAATACCTTTCTTTATGTTTAACCTGTCAATCTCTTTTATTATTTCTTTTAAAAATGAACTAGCAATGATGAGGTAGTCAATATTTTCAAAAGAAGTATTAGTTGGTAATTTTATAGGTGGTAAAGAATCTTTTTCTTCATTAAAAGAATCAATAATTGATACAATTTTACAGTCAGGCCTAGTTTTATGTAAATTTATAATAGTTTTTTTAGATAAGCTTCCATTTCCCCAAATAATAATCTTTGAATTTGTTTTTATTTCTTCAAAAGTATTTGTTAATTTTGGAAAATCAATTTTAAAATTAGAATAATCATAGAATCCTGACATAAATATAGAAACATCATAAATATTATTGAGATTAAAATCTTTTCCTAATAATTCTAAATATTTATTTTTGTTAGGATAAAAACCTTTTTTTGTATCAGGTAATTGAAATGAAGTTACAGCTAATGGAAATTTATTTATTTTATTTTGAATAGCTTGAAAATATTCATAATTTATATCTTTAATGCGTTCTACCTCTTTTATAATCTTATCAAGAGTTTCTTGGTCATGAATTGATAGTGTATTAAAAATATTTTCTACAAGTATATTATAATTAATAGAAAATTTTATATTTAAATTTTCACATACATTTAGATAAGTTTCATATATTGATGAAAATATATTATATAAATTAGGAGCATTAATGTTCCATTTTATTTCAGATTCTTCTATAAGGTTATAAAATTCTTTTTCAACATTATTTTTTTTATTTAGATAACTTGTTCCTGTACTTTTTGAAGAATTACCTCCTATTGAAATGGGACACTCTAAACTTAAGTAATATTGTGTAGTCAATGCAAAGATAAATCCACTATATACATCTGGACAAACTGATTTAAATACTCTTGAATATTCTTTTTTTACATCATTGACAAGTTTTGTACTTATTATTGAATTATAAATCATAGGTAGTGATTGAAATGGTGTTTCATTATTAAAGATTTTTGTTATTATCTCTTCTGATGAAATAAGTTTAATCTCTTCTACAGGTTTAAACAATAGGGTATTTGGTTTAATATATGAACAAGGCCAATAGTATAAGTTTTTGTTCCATCTAATGATATCAGGGAAATTGTTAGTTTTTAGTAACTTGAATAAATAAGATAAAGAATTATTAATTAAGCCGTCATTATCAGCTAAATATGTTACATACGTACCTGTAACTTTAGTAAATGCTAGCTCCCAGTTATCTACCATTGATAATGATTTTTCTGATTTAATATATTGAATCCTTTTATCATTAAAGTTTTCAGCAACATTTTTTGTGTCATCATAAGAATTATTATCACATATGATTATTTCAAAGTTTGTAAAGTTTTGTTTTAAAATCGTTTCAATAGTATATTTTAATGTATCTGATCTATTTCTTGTTGGTATTACTATACTAAAAAATGGAATTTCACTTTTCATATAATTTCCTTTTTATAGATTGTTTTAAATAAAGTATCAATCTCTAATAATATGGGGTCTTTTAATAATTTATAATAATGACTAATACTTCCTTTCGATTCTGAAAACCAATTTGATGTAATATTTTTATTTAGATCTATTGGTTGACTTTTTAACAATGACTCAAAATAGTTATAGTTCTCTCCAGTAGACTCTAGAAATATTTGAAGAGGGGTAATGTTTTCTCCATAATTCTTTCCAGACCAAACCTTTTTTGTAGGTTTTATATCTAAGATCTCATAAAATACTTTTTCCCAATCATCAATCATTTTTCCTGAGTTAAAGTGTTTAAAAGCATATTCTTTTGCATTTATAGATAATTGATTTTTTAATTCTGGATTATAATAAAGTAATTCAATAGCCTTTATATATTCCTCTTCATTCTCAACTATTAGTCCATTTTCAAGATGTCTTACAAGAGTTGCTTCCATTGGATTATTAAAAACTACAGGAACTATTCCCATTGCCATTGCCTCTTTTAAAGCTTGATCGCATGTTCCAAAATGATATGGAGACAAAGGGTATCCAAATACATCAAATTTAGATAAATATGGTTTTATATCTGCTATTTTCCCTGTAAAAATAAAATTAGAGTGGATTTTATGTTTTTTTGCTTCTTTTAAGATTGCTTCTTGATTGTCTCCTCCACAAATAATAAACTTTTTATTTTTAATATTTATCTTACTTGACATTTTTAAGAAGTTTTTATATAGTTTTGAATAGTCTACTGTACCTAAATATCCAATAATAAAGTTATTTGTGGGTTCTTTTTTTATATTTTTTAGATAATCAATATTTGTTGAAGAACAAATTACTGAAAGTTTATTAATATTTTCTTGCGATAAATTTTTTACAATATCTGATTGATAACTTATGGGGGTTGTAAATACAAACTTATCAGCGTATGTAAATAAATGTTTTGAAAAGTTTGATGGAGAATGTAGTCCAGAAATATGACTCCACATTATTACTCTTGATAGAGGAAGTGTAAATTTTGTTAAAAATTCATATAATAGTGGGTGATTCCACCAGTGAATAATAATTATATCAAAATCAGAGATTTTATTTAATATTGATGAATAATTGAATGATAAATTTTCTTTAAATTCTATATTGTTATTGATTAATAATTCTTTAGAATGTAAATTTATATGTTCTAAACTATATAAACTATGTTTAAAAACAAGATTTTCTTTTGTCTCAATTAAATAATTTGTTAAGACTGAGCCTACACCACCTCCCATATGAGGAGTAAGATGTAAGATTTTATAACTAAATGATATCATTTCTTTCTTTCATTATAATATATAAATTGTGTTTAAGTAATTAATATAGTAATTTACTTTTTAGTTTATCGTATTTAGTAATAATAGATTTATTTTATTTTTTTTAAATAGCCATCTTTTGAACCAGTAATTAAGATTTTAGTTTCAAAATATTTATCTATTATAAAACTACTATCTTCTTTCAAATACTCAATTAAAGCACTTTTGGGACTATTACCTTTTCCCCATGGACGATTTTGAATTAAATCTTGTTCAATATCTTCTACTCCTGTATCTCCAACAATACAATAGCTACCTTTAGTTACAAGAGGAGCATAAGCTCTAAGTTCTTCTAATACATGGTCGTGCGTGTGATTACTATCCAAGAAAAGTAAAATTCTTTTTTTCTTTTTTGCAAATTCTTTTACTTTTTCAATTACTTTATAATCTATGCTAGAACCTTCAATCATAGTAATTTTATGGTTTAGTGGATGTTGTTCTATAGCTTCTTTATTGTGTTTTCGGATATCTATATCTATTCCTAGTACATCACCATGTTCAATTATTTTACAATATTCTAATAGTGCTATCATAGATGCACTAAATATTAAAGAGCCCCCATGTGCTATTCCTGTTTCTATAATTAAATCAGGTTTAATATCCCAAATAATTTCTTGAAAAGCTTGTAAGTCTTGAGGAATTTGAATTATTGGTCTTCCTAACCAAAAGAAATTGTATGCATATTTTACTCTATTCATTTCATTTAAAGTGTCTTTAAAAGTTTTGTTCAAATTTAAATCTTTTTCATAATTAGATATTCTATCTTCTATATCTTGTTTAAATTCTTTATTTTTCATTAATCTATATCTCCATAATGTATTTTTTAATTTGGCATTTTATATTCTTGCTTTGAAATTATTGAATATGCTACACTACAGTTTTTACACAAATCTAAATCTAAAATATTACCTTTGTTCATCTTTTCTCTATAGATATTAAAATTACCTCTATTATATATTTTAATAGGGTCATCATCAAAGATATTTTCATTTTTGTAAAACCCAAATTGGTCACCGCAACAAAGTCCTATTTCTCCATTTGAAAATATAATTATTCTATCGTAAACTTCTTTACATTTTAAACCTTTAATATTATATGTTTCTGTGATTATTTGTTTTTCTTTGCTTCCAAAATTATGTACAGGATATTTTAGTATTAGATCACCTTTACTAAATTCAAGCTTATTTTCCCAAAATTTATAAAAAGAATTCCATTCTAATCTATTAATTGCTTGCTCTGTAAAACGAATGATTATTTTTGTTTTATATTCTTTATTCATATTACGTAATGTAATGAAGTCTTCTATATTTGTAATAATTTTATTTATATCAGCTCCAACCCTAATTGTTTCTTCTGTCTCTTTTGAAATTCCATCCAAACTTATTATTAAGCTATCAAGGTTTACATCTAATAATTCTTGAGATACTTTTTTATTTAATAGCATTCCATTAGTATAAACGCCTACTCCTTTAAAGCCTTTTCCAATGGTTTTACACATATCAACTTTTTTTGAGAGATTATTATCTATAAAAGTTTCTCCTAATCCTAATAAAGATACATTTTCAATATATTCTTGATAAGGTAAAAATTTTTTCAGAATTATAGAAAAGTCTTCATTTGACATAATTTCTTTTCTTATACTTTTATCAACAGGGCACATAATACATCTAACATTACATAATCCTGCAACTGTTTCTATTTGAATTTGTTTAGGAATAATCATTTTTATATCCATCCTCTAAATAATCTAATATCTTTCCTTGAAATCCTTTTGTTTGTAAATCTTTTTTAATGGATTCTTGATGGGCAATTGCAGTAATAACAAGTATAGTATTATCTGAAATATGAATTGTATCAGAAGGGTCAAAAATCTTCACTCCTGAAATAGTATGATTTTTTTGTTTATATTTATTTGCATCTAATAGTTTTTTTATATTGCAATTTTTTAAATCAGTGTTATCATATAGATATAAGAATTCTCTTCCTATCCCCCAAACATATAAAGGAATATTTTGCTTAGATAATTTATTGAAAATTCTTTTCTTTTTATTTAATTTTTTTTGTTCAATAGAAATATAATCTTTTATATTAATAGATAATAATCTTTTTTGAGTTTCAGAATTAGTATTTTTATTAATTCCCGTATATTTAAAAATTACATTTAAATTTGGTAAAATCATTTTTTCACTCATCATAGGAGTTTCTGTAAAATTATATTTTAATAATTCAAATCCTTCTGAGTTTGCAAGCATTTCCAAATGAGTTAAATCGAAGTGTTGTATATGTTCTCTCATTAAAAACCAATAAAAATCAAAAAAATAGTGATTACTATATTCACTAGCATTTGGGACACCAATACAAAATAAACCATTTCTTTTTAGAACTCTTCCTGCTTCTTGAAATGCTTTTCTTGGATTAATTAAATGTTCCATTACTTGATCAATAATTAATAAATCAAATAAAGTATTTTCAAATGGTATATCTTCTGCACTTCCGAATTTAATACAAAACTCTTTATTCTTCTTTGCAATATCTAAATATTTTTGTGTTAAATCTATGCCATATAAATAATTTAGGTTCTTACTATTTAAATATGATAACATACCTCCCATCGCACAACCAATATCAAGAATTTTCATTTCCTTATGTATATAATCTTTAAATAAATTATATAGTTGTTGATGTCTGTTTGTTGTGTATGTATTCTGACTTCCAGGTCTATCTCCCCCCAAGTCAGAACCTCCAATATTTATTGGTGCATATTCATCATTATAATATTTTATGAGACCTGTATAGTTTTCTTTTGTAAGTTTATTATATACATGACCACAATTATTGCATGATTGAACAATTAGTTTTTTATATAGTTCTGATTTATCTAAATTCCCACAATCCATATTTAATAAAATTGTTGTTTCTTTTGATTGACATATTGGACAATTAATTAGTTGATTTGTATTCATTTCTATAACTTCTTTAGTAAATCATTAGCATATAAATCTATATTATCAGGTAGACCATGAGTTAATTGTCCACAATTTTTACAAACACTATGTTCTTTTCTTCTATTTTCTAAGAACATAATCTGATAATTTTTCATCTTTTCACCTAGCCAAATATTTTTTACACTTTCTTTTTTTACATCTCCAATTAAAAGTTTTCTTGACCAATCTAAAAAACATGTACTTGCAGTACCATCAGAGTTAATTGAAAATGAGTAAAATGGATAAGGGCATACCATTACTTCTTTTATTTCTTGACCATATATTCCAAATTGATTATTAACTTTTACATCATCTCTAAGTTCAAACTCAGGCCAACAAGACATGATATGTTCAATATATATTCTATCAGCAAAATTTCCAAAAGTGTCTAAGAATAACTGTTTTTCATCTTCAGTTAAAGTATCACCATTGATTTTTACTAATACTTCACATTGTTTTTTATTTTCATAAAAGAATTTAATATTCTCTACTAATTTTTCAAAATCAATATCTACTTTAGAAAATTTCTTATATTGTAATTTATTAACCCCTTCAATTGAAATATTTATTCTGTCTAATCCTGCATTAATAAGTTTTAGGCTTAACTCATGTGTTAGTAGTGATGCATTCGTAGTTGTGTCAATTTTTTCTGCACAATTTTTATCTTTTGCATATTTAATCATATCTGGGAGTTTTTTATTTAAAAGTGGTTCTCCATCTTTGTATAGTCTAAGAACTTTAATAGGCTTTTCAAATTGAGATATATCATTAATAATTTTTTTGTATAATTCAAAATCCATTGTTTTAAATGGTCTTCCAACATTTTTCATAAGTTTTCTATCTCCAGTAGGACAAAAACTACATTTAAAGTTACATGAGTCAGCTGGGTCAACAAAAATTACAAAAGGTGTTGCTAAAGGTATTACATTTTCTAATCTAGTTCTATTCTCTAGTTCTATTCTTGGTTTAATTTCTGCTTTCAATGTTTTCCTTTATTATCATATTTAATTTTTTTGTATCTGCCCAAAATGAAAAAGGTTCATATTTAGGATAATCATAATATCCTATGTTTAAACTTAGATTTGATTTTTTAATTAGAAGTATTTTTTTAATGAAATCAAGAATTGTAATAGGTATACCACTAGCACAATTTATAATACCTAATACTTTATTTTGTAGAGATATTTGTATTATATTTTTTACAACTTGATTAATATCTAGATAATCTCTAACTTGATCACCTTTTGACATATTGAAAGTTTTTTTATTAATTATAGAAGAGTTTAATTGTGAATAAAGTGAGTTTGGACTTTGCCCTTCACCATACATATAAAAGAGTCTTATCCATTTTAGATTAAAAGTATATTCATTTTGTAATGATTGTAAAAACTTTCTTAAAGAGTCTTTTGCTAATCCATAAGTAGTTATAGGGTTTGTAACAAAATCTTCTGATAATTCACCATTTTGTAATCCGTATTCAAGACAAGTACCAATACAACTTAAATTTAAAAGACCATTTTCTATAATATTTTTTAAAAAACTATAATGATTTAACAAGTTTTTCTCTATATGTGTTAAATCATTATAATTTGATAGGTTATCCCATGCTAGGTGAATAACTAAGTCTGGTTTCATGAAATATTTAAATAAGTTCGTAGTATTAGATTCAATAATTTCATATTCGATATAAGTAACTTTAGAATACCAAGAATATTTTTTAGCCTTTGTTTTACTTCTTGAAGTTGCAATTATAGTAAGGTCTTTATTTTTTATTAATTCATTTATTAAGTAATTACCTATAAATCCTGTGGCACCCGTTACTAATATTTTCATTAAAATACTTCTAGTGTTGGTATAAAAACAATGAACTTTGCATTCCAATTCTTTGCATAAGATAATTGATTTATGATTTCATCTTTTATGTTCCATGGTAAAATTAAAATATATTCAGGTTTGATTTCTTTTATTATTCTTTCATCTACTATTGGGATATGACTACCTGGTAAATATTTTCCTTGTTTATGGGGGGATTTATCAACTACATAATTAATTAAATCAGATTTTATACCTGAATAATTTAAAAGGGTGTTTCCTTTTGCCGCAGCACCATATGCTATTATCTTTTTATTCTCTTTTTTTATTGAAAGAAGAAAATCTAATAATCTAAATTTTATAGTATCTACTTTTTCTTGAAAATGGTTATATATTTCTAAATCAAGTAGTCCAAACTCTTTTTCTTCTTCTAAAATAGTAGAAATACTTTTTTGTTGAATTATCTCTTTATTTTCTTCATGCGTAGCATAAATTCGAAGACTTCCTCCATGAGTTGTAAGTTTTTCTACATCATAAATTTTTAAGTCATAGGTTTTAAAAATTTTTTGAACAGTAAATAATGATAAATAAGAGTAGTGCTCATGGTAAATTGTATCAAATTGCTTTTTATCAATAAGTTCTAAAAGATGAGGAAACTCCATTGTAATTGTACCATTAGGTTTCAATGCATTTTTTAAGCCTTTAACAAAATCATTTATATCTGGGACATGTGCTAATACGTTATTTCCTAAAATTAAATCTGACTTTGAGATTGTTTTAGATAGTTCGAACCCAAAGAAATCTTCTATTACATCAATACCTTTTTCTTTAGCTACACTAGCAGTACTTTTTGTTGGTTCAATACCTATACAAGGTATACCCTTTTCTTTAAAATATTGAAGTAAATAACCATCATTTGAAGCAATTTCTGTTACTAATGAATGTGAATTTAATTCAATTTTTTTTGTAATTGTTTCAACATAATTCTTTGAATGTTCTAACCAGGTTTTAGAGAATGAACTAAAATAAGCATACTCATTATTAAATATCTCTTGTGAAGATTTTAATTCTTCAATTTGAACAAGTTTGCACTTTTCACATACAAAAACTTTTAAAGGATAAAAAATCTCAGGTAAATTAAGTTCAATATCTTTTAAATATGAGTTTGAAGGTGGTGCACTATTTAGATCAACAAATATATGATTTAATTTAGTATTACAAAATCTACAATTCATTTATTTTAATACCTTTGAAGTCTTTATTTATATATGGATGGGTTTGATCTTTTTTTGATAAGTTAATTATTGGTAATGGCCAAGATATTTTTAGTTTTGGATCATTTACATTTAAAGCTCCCTCATTATGTGGAGTATAAACTTCACTATGAAGATATAATAGTTCAGTATTATTTTCTAGTGTTTGAAACCCATGGGCAAAACCATTTGGAATCAAAATCATTTTTTGATTTTCTTGACTTAACTCAATTAAAAAACTTTGAAGAAAAGTTTTTGAGTTTTCACGAATATCTATAACTACATCTAAAATTTTTCCTTTAATACATTTTATTATTTTTATTTCATTATTGGGATGATATTGAAAATGAAAACCTCTTACTGTACCTTTTTCATTTGTCATGGAATGATTAATCTGTTTTATATCTGTAGAAAAATATTTTGTTAATTCATCTGAACAATATATTCTTGAAAATTCTCCTCTTATATCTTTATAAGCTATTGGTTTAATTACTTTCAAATCTTCAAAATCTGTATCTATTATTTCTAGTTTTTTGTCCAAGTGAGACCTTTGATTTTTGCTGATTTAATATATTCTTGCAAATCATTGTATGTATTTACTTTATCATTTAAATAAAGTTTTTTGTACCACAAAATTGTTTTTTCTATTGTTTCTTCTGTATCCCAAATATTAATCCATTTTAATTTTTCATAAGCTTTAGTACAATCCAATTGTAAAAGTTTTGCTTCATGTAGCTTTTGTTCCTCTAAGTATATATTATATTCTAAACACGACCAATGTTTTTTGCAAGTTTCTACAATCTGTTTTACTGTAATTGATTCATTTATTTTGGGACCAAAATTCCATCCTGTTGCAAAGTTTAGATTTTTTTCAAGTAGTTTTTGTCCTACAAGTAAGTATCCACTTAAAGGTTCTAGAACATGTTGCCATGGTCTAGTAGATAATGGGTTTCTTATTTGCATATTCTCTTTATTTTGTATAGCTTTAATTATATCAGGTAACAGCCTATCTTGCGCCCAGTCTCCACCACCAATCACATTACCTGCTCTGCAACTAGCCAATAAGGTACTATGTGTTATTTTATATTCGTTAAGATTAAAATAAGAGTTTCTATAAGAGTTAGTTAATATTTCAGAACATGCTTTTGAAGAACTATAAGGATCATATCCACCAAAGGGGTCATCTTCTTTATAAGAATAAGATATTTCTTTGTTTTCATATGCTTTATCACTAGTAATATTTACAATTGCTTTTACATTATGGTTTTTACACGCTTCAAAAACTTTTAATGTACCCATAACATTTGTTTCATATGTTTCTATGGGATTAGTATAAGAATATCGAACAAGAGCTTGTGCAGCTAAATGAAAAACGATATCTGGCTTATATGTAGAAAAAGTTTCATCAAGTTTTTTTGTATCATTTATATCAGCAATAATAGAAGTGATTTTAGTATTTAATAAAGAATAGTGATTTGGATTATCCATTTTTAATGAATATCCAATCACTTTGGCATCCATCTTTTCTAACCAATAAATAAGCCATGAGCCTTTGAAACCAGTATGACCTGTAACTAAAACAGTTGTATCTTTATATATATTATTAAAAAGTTTATCAAACATTAATTACCTAGTTATGCCAAGTCTTCCATGGAGCCTTATTTTTATTCCATAGATCATTTAGTAAAATTTTATCTCTTAATGTATCCATACATTGCCAGAAACCTGTATGTTTAAAAGCAGATAATTGATTAGTTTCTGCAAGTTCTTTTAATGGATATTGTTCAAAAATAGTATTATCTGACTCAATTAGGTCTAGAACTTCTGGTTCACAGACCATAAATCCACCATTTACCCAATTCCCATCGCCTGCAGGTTTTTCAACAAACTTATTTATCAAATCTGAGTTAATATCTAAGGCACCAAATCTACCTGCAGGTTGAATAGCTGTCATAGTAGCTTTTGTATTACTTTTTTTATGGAATTCATAAAGTTCTTTTATGTTTACATTTGCAACACCATCTCCATATGTTAACATAAAGGTTTCATTATTAATAAACTCATGAGCTCTTTTTATTCTTCCCCCAGTCATACTATGTATACCAGTATCTAAGAGTGTTACTTTCCAAGGCTCCGAAGAGTTATTATGTACTTGCATTTGACCAGTTTGCATATCAAAAGTTATATCACTTTGATGAAGATAATAGTTTGCAAAATATTCTTTTATATAATAGCCTTTGTATCCAAGTAATATAATAAATTCATTAAATCCGTAGTATGAATATGTTTTCATAATATGCCATAGAATTGGTTTTCCACCAATTTCAATCATTGGCTTTGGTCTTATATCTGTTTCTTCTGCTAATCTAGTTCCTAGTCCTCCCGCTAAAATTACTACTTTCATTGTATCCATCCATATGCTATATAAAATTCTTTTATTGAATATATTGCAAAGTTTTTTGCTTCCTTTTCCTCTATACATAAATTAAATATTTTCTTTTCAAAATCATGCAGTGGCAAATTAATTGAAACATTTTCAAGTTTAGAGAGAAAATTATGCCATGTACATAATGGCAATGAATGATTATATTTAACAATAATATCATTTGAGACACCAATATTATTTAAATATTTCAATGCTTTACTATTAGTTTCAATATTAAACTCATTTAGTATTTTATCTTGTATTTCTGAATTAAATAGCTTAACCATAGTATAATTAGTGTTTTTTATTATGTAACGTATTGGTGCATCTAATGCATTGTTAATATGAACTAATAAATATTCCGTAGATTCTAGAATAGTTGAAATTTCTGATATTTCAATAATATTCCAAGTAGGTAACTTTTGCAGAATTAAATTATTTAAATTTTCATCATAGACAAAAACATTAAATTTAAAATTAGCATAAGAAAGTTTCATTTTATGTAAATACTCGATAAAAACTATATCATTTAAATTTTCTTTTGTTGCTATGATAGAAATATCATTTTTTGTAGGTTTATTATTTAATGAAGGAAGAGTATTTAAGCTTTTTTCAAAAAGAGAAATATTATTAATTAAAGTGTTTATATAATTTTGTTCTTTTTTCATAGAAATATTATTTAGTATTGTTGTATATATTGCCGTCGTAGTATTAAAAAGATGGTTTAATTTATAAAACAAATAACTCTGATTCTTAATTTCACCTTGAACCCAAACTTCAATATTACAAGCAATATCATAAATATCTTCAGGTACAATAAACTCAATTCTATCTAATATCTGTGCAAAAACTTTTTCACAGTTATTTTTTTGTTCTTCTTCAAAATAAAAAAGTACAAATTTTAGTTGTGGGAATGTTTGGTATATTTCATATATATTTTTTAGAAACTCTTGTGTTAGATTTTCTTCAAAAGCAAAGAAGCCTATATGTTCTTTTTTATAGGTTTCATTTAGTTTTTCTTCATCTATTTGTTGTTTTAAAGAGTCACAGAATTTGTAGTATGGTGTGTTTGGTAAAATATAGTTTTGTGCTAATTGTTCTTTTAATTGTAGGTTTGTATCTATCTTTGTTTCTTTTTCTTTAAAATTTTCAAGTTCTAACTTATATAGTTCATCTTTGAAAAATATTGAATAGATGTTTTTATAGTTATTTAGGATTATATCGCTTACTTTTTTTATGTTGTAAGATAAATTATAGCTTTCTATCCATAGTTCTACATTTTCTACTATATCGTTTATCTTTTTAGGTAGTATTAGTTCTATCCTATCTTTTTCATTTTTTAGTTGATAGTCACATTGAAACTTTTGAAATTCAAAGAAATAAAATATTTTGAAGTTTAGATGTGGAAATCTTTTATATAGATTTTTGATATATTCAATAAAATTTTTGTTTGATAGATTTTCATTTGTAGCAAAGAAACCTACACAATTTTTCTTATATGTTTGATGTTCTATATTTTTTGAGCTCTCTACTAACTCTTGAAAAAATAAATCATTATAGATTGTATTTTGAATTGAGTGCTCTTTTAGGTATTTGTTTAGTTTTTTTATGATTGCACTATTATCATTTAATGAATATGATATACAAACTACATATGTATTTATTATTTTATTTAGTTGTGTATATAAAAGATTATTTATATTTTTGATATGTTTTTTATAGTTTTTTACTTCACTTGTATTGAATAGATAAAAAACATAGTGTAGATTGTGTTGGCAATAGTTTGTTAAAATTGATTGTAAATCCTTCGCAACAGTTGATTCAAATAATAGTTGATTTAATGTTTGAAAAATCACTGTTTTATACTCATCATAAGATGAAAAAGATTTTATTTTATAAAATCTTTCAAGAATTTTTTTGTATTTTTTAGCTGCACTTATTTTTAAGTTTATTAGTTCTAAGTCTTCTTGATTATAAGATGCTTCACTTATTAAATCTAACTCTTGTTTATATATAGTAGAAGTTTTAAAATCTTTTAGCTCTAAAAGTGTTTCAAGATTTATATTTTCTATTTTTAATGGAATAGTATTATTAAAATATGCTCCATTTGATAGGTTATAAACATTTACATCATTTGATTTAAATTCAACAGTCATATAGTTAAAAGTGTCAATATTACTTTTAAATACAGGAATAGTTTTTACTGTATCAAGAAAGTTTCCTTTTACACTAATAGTATTTTTTCTATATGAATAGCTTTGATCAGTTGATTCCTCTTCATCTTTAAGACTTTTAAATGCATCAGCTCCACTATGTCCATCAATATGTGTTTGATTTGTTTCTACGTCCAATGCTAAATCTAACCCTAAAAGATAAATCTCTTTTGCTCCTAGTTTAAGAGTTAAAGCATAAGTTAGCTCTCCAATGCTTGGGCTAGTTAATGTACCAAATCCTTTTTTTAGTTCAAACATTGCTTGAAATATATATACATTTTCTTTTGGAAAAGATTCTGTAAGCTTTTCATTTACGTGAGAAGCTATAAGTAAAATAGAATCTTTGAAAAAATTTATATCTTTTATTTTCTCTAAGGTATTGATTACTTGATGATTTTGTTCATCATATTGAGTTATAAAATCTGGTTTTATATTGTGTGTTTCAAGTAAAGGCAAGGTTGCATAAATAGCAACGATAGTAAATCTATCTTTGTTCGCTTTTATAAACTCTATATTTCTTTGTAAAGATGGACCAGCCGCAACTAAAAGTATAGGTTTTTTAGAAAAGTTTAGTGAATGAATCTTTGATATATCAAGAATTTTATAATTGTTTGTAATATATTTGTTTGTTCTAAAGATACTTAAAAAAGTTCTATCATATGTATATAAATAGTGACCTTGAGCTACTAAAAAGTTTTGAACAGTTCTTAGATAAATATCACAATTATTTGACAGCTTAAAAAATTTGAAAAAATGATTATCTATAAAAGATTCTCCATAAAAAACGTCAAAATCTTTTTTAAAGTCAAATTCATTTTTTGCAACACAAAACATAAGTTTCGCTTCTTTTGCTAGCAATGCATAGTTTGTTACAAATAGAGATAATTTAAAAATCTCTAAACTAGGCTCCACTATTAAATATATTTTAGCTTTTATTTTTTCATGAATTAATGGTATATGCATACCTAATCCCACACCAAAAATCATATATTTGAAGATCTCATTTAATCTAGCATCATGAGGTGTATTTTTAT
This sequence comes from Halarcobacter sp., assembly GCA_050296315.1. Lineage (GTDB taxonomy): Bacteria > Campylobacterota > Campylobacteria > Campylobacterales > Arcobacteraceae > Halarcobacter. The sequence continues at coordinate 301,215 of JBNKRE010000001.1, read as the reverse complement.
TTACATAATTAATAATTGGGGCATTTCCTACAGCATTTGGCTCATTTATAGGTGCCTGTAGGGTTCTTTTGGCTATTTCATCTGGAAAGTTTTGATCATAAAATGCCTTAAATGAAGGCTCATATGGGATGAAGTTTGCTTGTTCTTCAACCATAGAATTGGTGATTTGAACTGAATTTTTATTATAATAAAATTGATTTGTTTTTATATGTACCAAATCAAAGCTACTGTTTACAAACTGCAAATCATATGTAGGCTCAATCTGTTTTGTCTCTATAGCAATATCGAAAAGACTTAGGTTATTGAATAGTTCTTTATGGTTGTTTTTAAAATATTCAATATTTTGCGTATAAGTCGAGATTGCATATTCTTGAGCTTGAGTTTCAGTCATTAATTTACCTTTTGAAATCCTCTATATGTTCTTCTTTTAATGGTATACCATATTTTAAATCAGTTGTTGATTTTTTGCCAAGTATACTATCATAATGTTTTGTAGAGATACCTAAATTTGGTCTAACTGATTTAATATTTTCGCAAGTGAATATTTCACCTTTTTTTATATCTTTACTAATAAAAAGTGATCTAGAATAATGTTTCGATTCTTTTGCTTTTTCTGTTAGGATAAGCTTTTCTTCACCTAATAGTTTTTCTGTTTCTCTCAGTGCTTTTACCATTTGTGCCAACTCTTTTTTATCTAAAGAAAACTCTGAATCAACGCTTTTAATATTTTTATCCAATATAAAATGTTTTTCAATAATTTGTGCTCCAAGTGATGCTGCTACAATAGGTGCAGTTATACCTAGTGTATGGTCTGAAAATCCAATAGGTAAATTGAATCTTTTTTTTAAAAACTTTATAGAGTTTAGATTTGCTTCTTCAAGCGAAGCAGGGTAGGCTGAGGTACATTTTAGTAAACTAATATTATGATTTCCAACTTCCAAACAAGCGTTTATCGCTTCTTGAATATCATCTTCTAGTGCAATTCCTGTCGAGATAATCATAGGTTTTTGTTTAGCTGCTGTATATTTTATAAGAGCAATATCATTTATCTCAAAAGATGCAATCTTATATGCAGGCACATCTATAGTTTCTAAAAAATCCACAGCTGTAAAATCAAATGGTGAAGAGAAACAGTCTATTCCAAGAGAATCGGCATACTCTTTTAAATCTTTTTGCCACTCCCATGGCATGAAAGCCTCTTTATATAAATCATATAAATATTTATCTTCCCATAAACCATTTGCTCTAAAGTATTCATTTTTTACATTTAAAGTTATAGTATCTGGCGTATATGTTTGCAGTTTTATTGCATCAGCTCCAGCTTCATATGCAGCATATACAGAATCTTTTGCAATCTGAAAATTTTGGTTATGATTAGCAGATAGTTCTGCTATTATGTATATATGATTATCTTTTAAATAGTTCTGCATTATCTTTCTTAGTAAAATAGTTTAAAAAATCTATTTTAATATAGGATTTTTTAAATTATTTTTAAATAAAAAAGTAGTATCCCTTTTGGAATACTACTTTTGGGATGATTAAGAATTATTATTGTAATAATCTTAATACATTTTGTTGAACTGAATTCGCTTGTGCGATTGCATAAGAACCAGCTTGAGAGATAATATTTTGTTTATTGAAATTAGCTGATTCTTCAGCGTAATCAACATCTCTAATAATAGACTCTGCGGCTTTTACATTAGTAGACTGAGTCATCAAGTTACGAACAGCGGATTCAACTTGGTTTTGAGTAGAACCAATGTCCCCTCTATATCCATTTAGTTGAGTAATAGCTGCATCAACAACACTTTGGAATCTTTGAGCTTGTTCTCTTGTTAATGATCCTGAACCTAAGTTAGCTAAAGAGCTTAGTGATTGACCACCAGTTAAAGAACCACTAGATGCTGCATCAGTAGCAATCTCTACAACACCAGAACTTCCAAGATTAGTTACATTTAAGTTACTTGCACTATTTACAGTCATAGAACCACCAGATGCTTGAGCCACATCCATTGATGCAACTGAGTAATTTGAACCAAATGTAATAGAACCACCAGCACTTAAGTGGAATTGACCACCAGTAGAAGTTAAAGTACCAGTGATTGTAACAGTAACACCATCAATTGTTTCACTACCTGCTGTACCATCTACATCTGCTACAAAAGCATTTAAAAGTTTTGTAGTTGTATCATCAATATTAGATATGGTACCAGAAGCACTACTTAAAGTTAATGTTCCAATATTACCATTTAAGTTAACACTTGTATTAATTTGTGAACCTGATGCATTTTCCGCATTGATTGTAGCATCAGCACTAGCTGTAGAAAAAATCAATGATTCATTAGAAGCGATTTGATTATTTCTTGTTGCACTTCCAGAAGTTTGGTCAATTTTTGCATCACCACCACCTAAACCAACAGTGTTAGATCTAATACCAACAGTACTAATAGTATCATTAGCCGATTCACCAATTTGGAAACTTAATGAACCAGCAGATCTTGTATTATCACTTCCATTTTGTAGTAACACAGTACCATTATAGTTAGTTTGTTCAGCAACATTGTCTAATTGCTCTAATAATTTACTTATATCTTTTCTAATAGATTCTCTACCATCATCAGAAGTAGTATCTGTGTTAGCTTGAATTAATTTAGCTTTGATAATATCTAAGATATTAGATTGCTCAGCCATAGATTTGTCAGCAATTTGTAAAAGACTAACTGCAGAGTTACCATTTGCGACACCTTGATTTAGTGATGTAGCTTGAGTTCTAAGTTTGTCAGCAATTGCTAGACCAGAAGCATCATCAGATGCTTTGTTTATTTTTAAACCTGTACTTAATTTCTCTAAAGAGTTTTTAATAGCATTATTTGTATTTTTAGCAGCCTCTTGAGCTGTTAAAGATGATATGTTCGTATTGATTCTCATATTCTAACCCTTACAGTTTGTATGTGTCTATAATATCTAAGCGAAGTTTAAATTTTGTTTAAAATAACGCCGCTTTCAATATGTTTTGTATAGGCGAACTGGTCAAATAATGCAAAGTTTGTTATAACATGAGTTTTACACAACTCTTTTAAGTCTCTATGGAGAGTTTCTGGATTACAAGATATATAGATTATTTTATCATAATTTTTAGCTAAACTTCTTGTTGTATCATCTAAACCTGCTCTTGGTGGATCCATAAAAATTGTACTAAAATTAAATGCTTTTAAATCGATATCTTTTAGTCTATTAAAACTTCTTTTCTCTTCGAGTGCTTCTACAAACTCTTGAGCACTCATCCTTATAAAATCTATGTTTTCAATTGTATTTAAATTACAATTTGTTTTTGCAGAATTTATAGAGGTTTTAGAAATCTCAGTTGCTAATACCTTTTTAAATTTAAAACTAAGAGGAATTGTAAAATTTCCACCACCACAATACAATTCACATAAATCATTATCTTCATTATTTATGTTGTCTAAAACCCATTCTATCATTTTGATATTTACATTAGTATTTGGCTGTGTAAAACCACCTTCTTGGTATCTAAATATAAGGTCTTTTTCATTTATACAGAGTGTATCCTGTATAAACTCTTTACTGAGTACAACTTTTTGTTTTCTACTTCTACCTATTATACTTATACCTAAGTTATTCTCAATCTCTTTTGCTTTTTGTTCCCAAATGGAATCAAGTTTTTTATGATATATAAGTGTTACAAGCATATCTTTTGTAGTTGAAGCTAAAAACTCTACTGCATATAATTTAAATTTTAATACTTCGTGATCTTGGAGAGTTTCCAATAGTTTTGGCATTAAGTCTTTTATATCTTGACAAACTATTTCACACGAATCAATCTCAACTACTTGTTTATCAAAACCTGTCATAGCATAAGATAATGTTGTATTATTATTTTCATCAAAATTTTTCCAAATTCTAAATTCTGCTCTATATCTAAAATTTTGTGATTCACTTTTTATAATGTCAAAATCTAAAGATGTAATATCTGAAAATCTTTCTTTTTCTCTTTGAATTTTATAGTCTAATTGTTGTTCATATGTCATATCATATAAAGTACAACTTCCACATTTTTCAAAAAACTTGCAAGTCATTAAAAACCTTAATTATTTAATTTAATCTTATATTATATTCAAATGTATATAATACGCCCATGAAAGAAAATTGGCAACAACAATTACAAACACTATTAGATTGTGATTTAAAATCATTATTCCCATTAGCTAGAAGTTTAAATAGAAAATTAAAATTTTTTGTAGGTCCTACAAATTCTGGTAAAACATATAAAGCTATGACTCATCTAAAAGAGGCAAATAGTGGATTATATTTAGCTCCATTAAGACTTTTGGCATTAGAAGGGTTTGAAGATTTAAAAGAATCAAACATTGATACCTCTTTAATAACAGGGGAGGAACAAATAATAAATGAAGATGCTTCTCATGTATGTTCAACTATTGAGATGATAGACTTCGATATGGATACCGATGTTGCCGTAATAGATGAAGTTCAAATGTTAGATGATGATGACAGAGGTTGGGCTTGGGTAAATGCTATCATTGGAACTCCTGCAAAAACTATTATTATGACAGGTTCTGTAAATGCATTAGATGCTGTTAAAAAAATAGCTTCATATTTAGAAGAAGATTTAGAGGTTATTAAATTTAAAAGAAAAAATCCTCTGAAAGTTTTACCAAAACATACTTCTTTGGATAATTTAGAAGTTGGCACTGCTTTAATTGCTTTTTCAAGGAGTGATGTTTTAAAACTAAAACAAAAACTTCAAAAAAAATATAGGGTTTCAGTAATTTATGGAAATTTATCTCCTGAAGTAAGGCGTGATGAAGCAAGAAGATTTAGAGAGAAAAAAACAGATATTTTAATAGCCACAGATGCTATATCTATGGGATTAAATCTTCCTATTAAAACTGTTCTTTTTACAACTGATACAAAATTTGATGGTGTAAGTAGAAGAAAAATAATAGTAAATGAGATTGTACAAATAGCAGGAAGAGCCGGAAGATTTGGACACTTTGAGGCAGGATTTCTTGGTGCTACAAGAAGAGATGTATTAAAACATATAGCCCAAGAGTTTGAAGCACCTATTAGAACAATAAAACCACCTTTTAAAGTTAAAATAAATGCACAACAGTTAGAAGATTTAGCAAGTCATATCAAAACTAATTCATTAACAAGAATATTGAGGTTTTTTAAAGAAAATATGTATTTTAATGGTCCTTTTGTAGCGTATAATATCTCTTCTATGATAGAAACCTCAAAAATAGTAGATAGTAAAGATAAATTAAGCTTACAAGATAAATATCTTTTATCTCAAGCTCCTATAACAACAAAATCAAAAATAATTTTGCAGGCATATGATGCATACATAGCTGCAGTTATTAAAAATAAAGTCTGTAGGTATAAACCATCTATTACTCTTCCTAAAAAAGCTCAAACCCAAAAAGATTTACTTTTAGTAGAAGATGAAGTAAAAAAAATCTCTTTATATCTTTGGTTATCTTACAAGTTTCCAGAACTTTTTCCTGATTATGATAAGGCAATAATTTTAAGAAATAATTTTAATAGCTTTATTGAAACATCACTAAAAAGAACATTGAAACGTGAGGATGATACTAGCTTTACAAAAAATCAAAAACCTTATAGAAGAAGACGCTATAATTAATTAATAATAATTTTGATATAATCAGGCTAAATAGGTTAAATCTGAGGAAACTTAATATGCTTGGTATGTTTAAAGCTGATGGTGTAGAAACTTTACATAAAGAATTGATGAAAAACTATGTTGATGAGAAAAAAGTACAGTCTCTCATTGATAGTGGTATAAATATTAATAGAAGAGATGCAAAAGGTAGAACACTACTTTTTGAATTGTCAGCTAAAAGAAGAATTGAATCCATCAAAATTTTAATTAAAAATGGTATTGATATCAATATTGAAGATAATTATGGAAAAACTGTATTAAGTGAAGCAGTTGATAAAATGGATGGTATGATGATTAGGTTTTTACTTAATAATGGTGCCTCAGTAAATCATGTTAACTCCTCAGGAAGAACTGTACTTCAAGATGCAGCTTTAGAAGAAAATGATAAAGTTTTTAATATCCTAATGGCACAAAATCCCGATTTAACAATTACTGATTATTATGGAAGAACTGTATTGTTTGATGCTGTTGAGGGTGGGAACTTAGATATTATAAAAGAGGTTATAAATAATATCGATGACATTAATATAGTTGATAATGATGGACGAAGTGTATTATTTTATTCTGTATTGAAAGATGATGATTCTATAACAAAATTTTTAATTTCAAATGGAATTGATGTAAATATTTTAGATAAAAAAAGACAAAGTGCTCTTTTTAGTGCTGTCACATTAGGGGCTGATAACTTAGCATCAATTGATTTACTTATTAAAAAAGGTGCAAAACTAAATATAAAAGATTATTCAGATAAAACACTTTTAGATGAGATTTTAAAGATATTATCATTGATAAAAGACTCTGATGCGAAACTAAATGGAAGATATAGATTGGCAAGTATAGATAGAAACTATTTGAAGTTGACTGGGTTTTTGATAGATAATGGTTTAGCAATAGATAGGGTTGATTCTTTAGGAAAAACAGTACTCTATAAAGAGGTTGAGAGAGAAAATTATGACACAATCTCTTTTTTAATCTCATCAGGTGCTGATATTAATACTCAAGACAATGAAGGAAAAACAGTACTCTTTGATGCCATATTAAAAGGTCCTTCAAACTCTACAATGATAGATTTCCTGATTTCAAAAGGAGCAGATATTGATCATAAAGATTATACAGAAAGAACTATTATTGATGATTTAGTTGAAGCTGTATTAATCACTCAAAATAATAAAAAACCATCTTCAAAACGTTTCTTGGAATTACGAGAAAATGAAGACTATTTTGCTTTATTGAAAAAAATGTTACTTTTTAAACCAAAAATAAATCTTCAAAGAAAAGATGGAAGAACAGTAATCTTTGATTTAGTTGTTGAAAATAACCTTGAGTTAATGAAACTAATGATAAACGCTGGAGTTGATATAAATATACAAGACAATGAAAGTAATACTCCTTTGTCTTATATGATTGATGAGGGTTTAAAACTTTCGAGTCAAAGGGAAAAAGAAGCCTTTTTGGAAAGATTAGTATTTTTACTTAAATTTAGAATAGATGTTAATACTTTAGATAAAGATGGTAGAACAATATATCATAAAGCAGTTATGGCAAATGATATAGAGGTTGTAGAAAAACTGTTGACCAAAAAAACAAATTTAGATATAAAAGATAAACAAGGTAGAACAGCCCTTCATCATACCCAATGGAAAGGTAATTATAAAATTGCAAGACTTCTAATAGCAGCAGGGGCTGATATAAATGCAGCTGATTATGCAGGATTTACTATTTTAAATTATGCAGCAATTTTAGGACATACTAAGTTAGTAATTGTTTTAATTGCATCTGGTGTTTTGATGTATAATCATAATAAAAAAAGTAAATCTGTGGCAAAATTTTTTAAAGAAAGAGAAAAAAATCTTGATAACCTTTTGGATGCAAATATTACTGATGAAAAGATGAGAAGTGCTATTAGAGAGGTTACTGTAAATCTTAGAAAAGAGATAGATGAAGTATTAGAATAGATTAGGGACGTTATGAATAAAAAATCAATTATTATATTAGCAGCAGGTGCTGGTACTAGAATGAAGTCTACAACTGCAAAAGTTCTTCATAAAATTTCTGGAAAACCAATGTTATATTACTCTATCAAAGAGGCAAAAAAATTAAGTGATGATATTACAGTGGTTTTATATCATCAAGTTTCAAAAGTTCAAGAGGAGATGAATAAATATTTTAATGATATAAACTATGTTATTCAAGATCACGAAAATTATCCAGGAACTGGTGGAGCTGTTATGAACATAATTCCAAAATATGAAAAAACTTTAGTTTTAAATGCAGATATGCCTTTGATTCAAGCTAGTGAATTAGAAAAGTTTGATTTAGAAGCAACTATTGTGATGTCAGTTTTACAATTAAATAGTGCTGATGGATATGGTAGAGTTGTAATTCAAAATGGCAATGTGAAAAGAATAGTAGAACAAAAAGATGCTACAGAAGAAGAATTGAAGATAACAACTGCAAATGCAGGAGTTTATCAATTTGAAACAAAATTTTTATTAGAAAACTTGCCAAAACTTTCAAACAATAATGCCCAAAAAGAGTATTACATAACTGATTTAATAGAACTTGCTATAAATGAAGGAAAAGTTTTAAAACCAATAGTAGTTGAAGAGGAAAACTTTAAAGGTGTTAACTCAAAATATGAATTATCTCAAGCAGAGGTTATCCATCAAAATAGAATAAAAAAAGAGTTCATGAAAAATGGGGTAATCATGAGATTACCAGATACTATTTATATAGAAGAGGGTGTCGAAATAGAAGGCGAATCTATTATTGAAAATGGAGTTAGCTTATTAGGTCAAACAAAAATTATAGATTCACACATAAAAACAAATACTGTAGTTGAGGATGCTATTTTAGAAAATAGTGATGCAGGACCAATGGCTAGAATTAGACCAGGTTCATATATTGTAGATTCACATATTGGAAATTTTGTTGAAACAAAAAAAGCAAAATTAAATAAAATAAAAGCTGGACATCTATCATATCTTGGTGATTGTGAAATTGATGAGGGCACAAATATAGGTTGTGGTACAATAACTTGTAATTATGATGGTGTAAATAAATATAAAACAATCATAGGTAAAAATGTATTTGTAGGTTCAGATACTCAATTTGTAGCCCCTATAGTAGTAGAAGATGATGTTTTAATTGGGGCAGGAAGTACTGTAACCAGTGATTTAAAAAAAGGTCAACTTTTTACTACAAGAGCTAAAAAAAGAGTTGTTGAGGGATATTTTTATAAACATTTTGATAATAAAAAGTAGAAAAATATGTTAAAAAACAAAAATATATTAGTTGCAGTTACTGGGTCAATTGCAGTTTATAAAGCTTTAGAACTTATTAGATTATATATAAAAGCGGGTGCAAACGTAAAAGTTATAATGACTAGTGCTGCTACAAAATTTGTGACTGCTCTAAGTTTTGAAGCAATTTCTCAAAACAAAGTTTTATGTGAAGAGACAGAATCTTGGGATAAAAATGATATATATAATCATATAGATATTGGAAAATGGGCAGATATTTTTGTGATTGCCCCGTGTAGTGCAAATACAATAAATAAACTTGCAAGTGGAATTGCAGATAATCTTCTAACCCAAACAGCATTAGCTTACACAAAAAACAAACTAATAGCTCCTGCTGCAAATACAAATATGATAAAAAATCCAATAACACAAGAGAGTTTAAAAAAGCTTCAATCTTATGGTTATGAAATTGTTTCAACCCAAACTAAAGAGTTGGTTTGTAAAGATGTAGGTGATGGAGCAATGGCTGAACCACAAACAATTTTTTATGCCACTTGCAAAGGGTTATTAAAAGATGAATATTGGATAAATAGAAAAGTTATATTAAGTGGTGGTGGAACTTTAGAAAAAATAGATGATGTTAGATATATTTCAAACTTTTCTTCAGGAAAAATGGCTGCATCCTTGGCTTTAGCTTTGTATTTTAAAGGTGCAAATGTTACTTTAGTAGCTTCAAGAGGTTATGAGGATTTAGCAAAAGAGATTCATGTGGTAAAAGTTCAAAGCTCTTATGAGATGTATGAATCTTTGGTTGATAATCTAAATATTGCAAAAAAAAGTGATAAAAAACCATTTTTATTTATGGTTGCTGCTGTTAGTGATTATCTTCCTGAGCAAAATTCAAATGGAAAATTAAAAAAAGAGATTTTAGGAAATGCTTGGAGTTTAAAACTAAAACAAAATATGGATATTTTAGCCTCTTTAGATAAAAAAGATATAGTTTCTATTGGCTTTAAAGCGGAGATGGATGAGACTGTTGCTTTTGATAATGCACAAAATATGCTTGAGAAAAAAAATCTTGATGGGGTATGTTTAAATATTTTAAAAACTAGTGAGAGTTTTGGAACAAAAGATAATAAGATTGAATTAATATTAAAAGATAAATCAAAACTTTTTTCAGGGGATAAACTATCTTTATCTATGGATATGATAAGTTTTTTAAAGGAAGAGTTTGCCTAATAATATAGATAACAATTTAGTACCAAACCATATAGCTATAATAATGGATGGAAATGGTAGATGGGCTAAAGAAAGAGGATTAAATAGAACAGCTGGACATGAAGAGGGTGCTAAAGTAGTAAGAGAGATTACTACGCATTGTTCTAAAATAGGTGTTAAATATTTAACTTTATACGCTTTTTCTACAGAAAATTGGAATAGACCTAAACTTGAAGTTGAATTTTTGATGAAGCTTTTAGAAAGATATTTGAAAAATGAGTTACCTTTATATTTAGAAAACAAAGTTAAATTTAAAGCCATAGGTGATATAAGTAAATTCTCAAAATCTTTACAAAATACAATAAAACAAACAGAAGAAAAAACAAGTCATGGAACAAATTTAACTCAAATTTTAGCTTTAAACTATGGTTCTCAAGATGAGATATTAAGAGCAATAAAAAAACTAAATGAAAAAGAGTTAGAAGTCACAAAAGAAAATTTTGAATCTTGTTTAGATACAGCTGGAATTTCAGATGTTGATATGTTGATTAGAACTAGCGGGGAGTTAAGATTGTCAAATTATCTTCTTTGGCAAAATGCTTATGCAGAGTTGTTTTTTATTGATACATATTGGCCAGAGTTTACAAAAATGCACTTAGATGATTTAATAAGTGATTTTAATAGTAGAGAGAGACGATTTGGAGGTATTTAGTTTTATTTTGGGAGCTGTATTTGGTTCTTTTTTAAATGTATTAATAATAAGATTGCCCCAAAATTTGTCTTGTGTAAAACCTAGAAGTTATTGCCCAAAATGTAATCATCAAATCTCTTGGTATCATAATATTCCAATATTTTCATACATATTTTTAAAAGGAAAATGTGCTTATTGTAAAGATAAAATCTCTTCACAATATATAATAGTGGAGTTAATTACAGCTTTTGTAACAATGGCTTTATTTATGAAACACTCTTTATCTTTGGAGTTTGTATATTCATCAATCTTTTTTTATACTTTGATTGTTTTGTCTTTTATAGATTTCAAATATAAAGCAGTGCCTGACTATCTTTTGTTGATAGCTTTTATAATCTCTTTTTTTGTTTCAGATTTTCTTTTGATAGAGATGTTTAAATATGCATTTTTATTTACAGGGGCTTTTGTTATATTAAACTTTTTACTTACATTTTATATTCAAAACATTAAAGCAAAAATAAAAAAAGATGATAGTTTGAAAGAACAAGAGGCATTAGGTGAGGGAGATATCCCTATTATTGCAGCTATTGCGATAATTCTCGGCATAAAAGGTGGTCTTGTAGCTATATTTTTATCAGCATTTTTTGCTATAATACCATCAATCTATTTTAGTATCATGAAAAAAGATATTCAAACACCATTTATACCCTATCTATCTTTGGGCTTGATAGTCGAATATTTTTTTAATATCTCAAAGGTTTTTTATTGAAAGTTAAAGGTTATTTATTAAGTCAATTATCATATACATTTTTTCCTATTTTTTTAGCTTTATATTTTATTACGTCGATAATTTTTTTAGTAAAAATAGCAGCTTTAACATCTATTATTACTATTGATATATTTGAATTATTTCAATTATATATTTATATAGTACCTACAATAATATTTTATACGGCACCAATATCTTTTTTTATCTCGCTTGTTATAACTTTGGCAAAATTATCAAATGAATATGAGCTTATAGTATTGACCTCTTTTGGCTTAAACCCAATTAACATTATGAAAATGTTTTTTCCTATAACACTATATTTGACAGTTGCTTTACTTGTAATCTCAATTGGTTTGATTCCAAAAGCAAAATTTTTGAATGAGCAGTTTTTAGATAAGAAAAAGGTAGAAGCAAACTTTAATATAAAAGCCTCAGAATTTGGACAAAAATTTGGGGATTGGTTGATTTATATAAGTAATAGAGAGGATAAAGTTTATAGTGATATAAAGCTTTTTAAAACAGATGGTAAACAAGATGAATTTATTATGTCAAAAAAAGCCTCTTTGGAGAATGATAAGGGAGAACTTAGTTTTAAGTTATTTGAGGGTAAAAGTTTTAATATTACGGAAAATGAATTAAATCAAATCGAATATACATCTATGCAAATAAATGACAATATCGCAAATAGTTCTGATAGATTTTTTGAAACCTCTTTTATTTATTGGAAAGATTTACTTTCTCAAGGGAAAGATTTAGATAAGTTTACATTTTATATTTTAACTTCGATTTTTCCGTTGATTTCATTATTTTTGGTTGTTACTTTTGGGTATTTTAATCCAAGATATGAAAAAAATAGCGCTGTTAGTTTTTGTTTAGTTTCTGTTGTTTCTTATTATGTTATTATGAAAATATTTACAGAAAATCTATTTCTACACTCTTTATATATTGTTCCTATATTATGGATTATTACAACATATATGTTGTATAAAAAAAGAGTAAAACCTCAATATTAAAATGAATGCAAAATTTACAATTGCTTATGATGGAACCAAATTTCAAGGTAGTCAGACTCAGCCAAATGGTTTAGCAGTTGAAGATAGTATTCAAAAAGCTTTTAAAGCTTTAAATATTGAAACAAAAATAATATTAAGTGGTAGAACAGATAGGGATGTTCATGCAACGGGTCAAGTTTTTAATTGTATCTTGCCATTATTTTGGAGTGATTTTAAAAAATTAAAAAAGATTTTAAATAAACATCTTCCTTTGCAAATAAGAATTAAAAATATACAAATAGTAGATAATACTTTTCATGCAAGATTTTCTGCTAAAAAAAGAGTTTATAGATATCTAATTACAAATAAAAAGTTGAGTGCTTTTAATTGTAATTATCTCTCATATTTAAAAAACATAAATGAAGAAAAAATCAATGAAGCAATAAAACTATTTATAGGAAAACATGACTTTGAATATTTTCATAAAACAGGAAGTGATAAAGAAAATACAGTAAGAGAAGTTTTTGATACAAAATTTTATAAATATAAAGATATTTATGTATTTAAATTTACAGCAAATTCATATCTTCGTTCACAAATCAGACTGATGGTTGGTGCTTTATTGGCTGTAAGTGATAATAAGTTGAATGTAGAAGATTTGAAATTACAAATTGATAAAAAGAAAAGATTTGTTAAAACTCCTGCAAGTGCTTATGGATTGTATTTAGCAAAGGTGTTTTACTGATGTTAAAAAAAAGAAGATTTTATACTTTACAGGATATAAAAAAACATATTGTATATACTCCTTTAATATTTATTTTTTTTATTGCAATAATCTCTATTTTTGTAATTGGTTTTATTCAAAACTTCCAAAAAAACAATGAAATAAAACTTTATAAGCAAAAAAATGAGTTTATAAAAAAAGATATTCTAGATAAATATATTCTTGATGTTAAATTCAATGCAAGTGGTTCTTTTGACAAAAATGAAAAAGTATTAAACAATTCAGTAATCTCAATTGTTGGATTGATAGAAAACTCTCCTTCACAATTGAGTTTAGAGTATGTAATTGAAAAAATAAAAGAGTTAGAAAATAAAAACAATTTAGATTTTGTAATATTTGATAAGATTGATTATAAAGTTTTATATGGTCAAAAGAGTATTGATTATTTGCAAATCATGACTGATTCTAGAATAGAATCAAAAAAATTTAAACACCATATGTTAAAAAGTATTGCTTATGTTAGTGATGATGATTTAATATACTGGATAGATAATCAAAAAAGAAAAATTAGGTTAAGTTATTTTAAAAATATCAAAATAAATAGATGGTTTATTGGAGCTTTTTCAAGAATAGATGATATGAAACTTTTAACAAAAGATTCTATTTTAAATTCAATAGAGCAAAAAGGTAAATATTATGAAAATAGTCATTTTTGGTTTTATGATTATGGCTCTAAAACTGTTTATAACTATTTCAATAAAGCACAAAATTTAACTGTAAAAGATATTTTAGCAAAGGATAATACTCCTTATGCAAATAAAATTTTGGTAAATTATATAAACAATGAGAAAAAACTTGATGATGTTTATGATTTTAATAAATACAATTTTTTAGTTGCTATAAAAAGTTATGATGTAGAAAAAGAGGTTGAGAAATTAGATAGTAAATATACAAAAGATTTTAATATTGCAGTTTCAATTGTGATGTTAATATCTATGCTTTTGATTATTGCTTCAAGTATATTTTCAAAATTTATTAATACAATTTTTTATAGATATAACAAAAGACTTGAAACAAAAAATAAGATGTATAAAAAATGGAAAGATAGATACGAGTTAGCAATTATTGCTTCAAATGATGGTTTATGGGATATTGATTTACAAACAAATGAGATATATTTTTCAAAACAATGGTTAAATATGTTTGGGTATGAAAGAACAGAAATAAGAAATTTAAATGGTTGGCTTGATTTAATTCATCCCGAAGATAAAAATTTGGTTGAAGAAAAATTACAAGAACATTTTAAAGGTGATAGTTCCCATTTTATTTGTGAATATAGAATAAAAGATAAAAAAAATCAATATAAATGGATTTTAGTTAGAGGAAAAGTTTTTGAAGATGAAAACTTATCTAGAAGAATGTTGATGATGTCTATGGATATTCAAGAAAGAAAAAGATTAGTAAAAGAATTACAATATGTAGACTTGTTAGTAGAGTATGGAAGAATAGTGATTTTCAAATGGAAAAATGATGAAAATTTAACTTTAGAATATATTTCAAAAAGTATAAGTTCATATGGATATAGTGTAGAAGAGTTTGAAACTAAAAAAATAAAATATTTTGATTTTGTTTACAAAGATGATATACCTGAACTTTTGAATCAAATTAAAATAGCTATAAAAAATAAAGAAAAGTCATTTACTCATATATATAGAGTAAAAGATAAAAACAATTCGTTAAGATGGGTATTTAATAGAACAATACTTTTAAAAGATGATTTTGGAAATATCACACATCTTTATGGCTATATAAATGATATTACACAAATGAAAATTAATGAACAAGAACTAAAAGATAAGATAGAACAAGAAGTATCAAAAAATGTTCAAAAAGATAGGTTGATAATACATCAAAGTAAACTAGCAGCTATGGGTGAGATGTTAGGAAGTATTGCTCATCAATGGAGACAACCTTTAAATAATATAAATCTTTTAACATATTTAATTAGAGATAATTTTGATAAGTTTTCAAAAGAGGATATTAAATCAACTACTTCTGATATTACAAGACAAATTAATTATATGTCTCAAACAATTGATGATTTTAGAAATTTTTATCAACCAGATAAAGATAAAGTAAAATTTGATATAAAAGAGGCTTTTCAATCTAGTGCAATAATTGCAAGTACACAATTTGAAAAAAATGATATTATCTTAGATATACAAGGGGATGATGTTGAAATAATTAGTTTTAAAAATGAGTTTCAACAAGTAATTTTAAATATATTTAACAATGCAATTGATGCAGCAATTTTGAAAAAAAGTAAAGAAGATTTTAAACCTTTGATTGAAGTTAGAATTAAAAAAGAGGATAAGATAATAATAACTCTTATGAACAATTGTGGAAAAGCATCTCTTGAAGTATTAGAAAGAATGTTTGAACCATATTTTACTACAAAGTTTGAAAATCAGGGTACAGGAATAGGTTTATATATGGCAAAAACAATTATTGAAAAGAATATGAATGGTAGCATAGATGTACAAAATTATGGAGATGGAGTAATCTTTACCATTAATTTACCACTTTAAAAAAACTTTTTTGTTATAATCTTAAACTAAATTATATGGGAAAGTGGCATGAAGAAATATATTACTAGAGTTTTACTTGTAGAAGATGAAGATGTTGCAAGAAAAACACTCTCTTTTTATCTAAATACTATTTTTGATGAAGTAGTAACTGCTTGTGATGGAAATGAAGCAAGTATGATTTATAAAAAAAATTTTGATGAAAATAAAAGCTTTGATTTGGTTTTAACTGATTTAAAAATGCCAAACAAAGATGGGATTACTATGATTGATGAGATTAGAGAGTTAGTTCCTAATCAAAGATTTATAATCGTTAGTGCTCATAAAAATGAAGATGATTTGTTGAAATTGATTAATTTAAGAGTTCTTGGATACTTTGTAAAACCTTTAAATATTGATAATATGATGGAGATGTTAAAAAAGGCAAAAGATGAAGTATTAGAAGATAATCATGCTACACAAAAAGAAGAAAATTTAGTAACTTTAAATAGTAAATATACATATGATAGAATAAACAATAAACTATATTGTGAACAAAATATTGTTAAGTTATCAAAAAAAGAGTTAGATATTTTAATAGTGTTGATGGATAACTTAGGTGAAGTTGTTCCTGTGGAAAAATTCAAAGAGATAGTTTGGAACGATATAAATACAAACGATTCAGCTTTTAGAACTGTGATGAAAAGATTAAAAGATAAAATAAAAGAGGATGATTTTATTATTTCCCATAAAGGGTTTGGGTATATAATAGAAAAAAGATTAGATATCTAAAATATAAAAAAGCGTTTTAACGCTTTTTTATACTGTTTCTACTAATTTTCTTTTGGATTTTTGAAGAAAATACATTCCTACAAATATTGCAATCCCAATCAAATAAGAAACATAATGGTTTGGTATTCCTAAATGGGTTTCCATAACTTTTGGCAAGAACATAAATGGAACAATAATTAAGAATATAAATCTTTCTATAACATTAGCTTTTTCTACAAAATAACCTTGTGTAAAACAAGAGAATGCCATCATTCCAATAAATGCAGTTACAAAAATTACAGCTATTTCAAGTGGATTTGTAATCCATACCCAACCTTTAGGATCTGCTGGATTTAAAGGGCTTACTTCTGAAATAAGTAAAAGTTCTGGGTTGAAGAAGAACATAAAAGGAAGTATCGCTGTTCTAATATCATATTTAAATCCTTGTATACCAGTTTTAATAGGATCTGCCTTTGCAATACCAGCTGCAGCATATGCTGCAAGCCCAACGGGAGGGGTATCATCAGCTAAAATACCAAAATAAAACACAAATAAGTGAGCTGCAATTGCAGGTATTATAAACCCATTATCTTGAGCTAATATTAAAATAACTGGTGCAGTTAAAGATGCCATAACAATATAGTTAGCAGTTGTTGGCAGACCCATACCTAAAATTAATGAAATAACAGCAGCTAGTATAAGAATAATAAAAATATTACCATCTGATAATGTTTCAATTACATCTAGTAAAACTTGACCAAGTCCAGTTAAAGTAATTGATCCAACTACAATACCAGCAAGTGCTGTAGCAATGGCAATTGGAATCATATTTTTAGCACCACTAATCATACCTGCTAATATATCAACAAATCCTGATAATAAAATATCTTTCGTGATTTTCTCTTTTGCTAAAAATGCTCTAAATGGATGTTGTACTACCATAAGAAGCATTAATAACATGATTGCATTAAATGCAGCACTTGCAGCACTCTCTCTTAATACCATTAAGGTATATAATAAAAAGAAAATAGGGACTAAATAGTGTATACCTTTTATAAAGGTTTGAAACTTTGGAGGTATATCCTCATCATTCATCCCTTTTAAACCAAGCTTTAAAGCCTCTAAATGTACTATATAAAATAGTGCAAAGTATGAAACAAAAGCAGGAATAAATGCTGCAAAGATTACATCTGTATAAGCAAGACCTAAAAACTCTGCAATAATAAATGCAGCAGCACCCATAACAGGTGGCATAAGTTGACCATTGGTAGAAGCTGCAACTTCTACTGCACCTGCTTGTTCTGGTCTAAATCCAGTACGTTTCATAAGAGGAATTGTAAAGGTTCCTGTTGTAACAGTATTTGCAATAGATGAACCACTCATAATTCCTGTAAATCCAGAAGCTACAACAGAAGCTTTTGCAGGTCCCCCTCTAAATTTCCCAAGTAGTGCAAAAGCAAGATTTATAAAATACTCTCCTGCTCCTGCTTTATCTAAAAGTGAACCAAAAAGTACAAATAAAAATACAAAACCAGTAGATACACCTAATGGAACCCCAAATATCCCTTCAGTAGTTAAAAACATATGTCCTGCAAGTTTATTTAAACTAGCTCCCTTATGAATAATAAGTTCCGGCATATATGGTCCTAATATATCATAAGCGATAAAAATTATTGCAATTATAGATAAAGCAATACCTAATACTCTTCTTCCAGCTTCAAGTAAGATTACGATACCAATTAGGGCAACAATAATATCTATACTTGTATAATCACCTGGTCTTTGAGCTAAGTCTTCAAAGAAAAAGGCAATATATCCAGCACTACATGTTCCTATCAAAGCAAGTGTATATCCAAACCATCTTATTTTTGATAAAAAATATTCTTTTTTCATCATTGGATAGATTAAAAATGCCAATAATAAACCAAAAGATAAGTGTATAGATCTAGATATAGTTGAGTTTGTAGGCTCAATAACAATATATAATTGAAATAAAGACCAAAGTAGAGCAATTGTTGAGATTATCCAAAACTCATAATGTTCTTTCCCAAAAACTCTTTGTCCCTCTAATTCATTGAGTACCTTTCTTGACTCTTCTGCCTGTTCCTCTTCAAGTTCTTCTAGTGTGTGTGGTTTTTCTTCATAAATTTTCATGGTAGTTCCTTATGAATTTTATTATATGTAATTTAGAAAGATAAATCATACATAATAAAATAATAATTCAAAGGCATAAGCCTTTGAATTGACTAGACTATAATAATCCAGCTTCTTTAAAATATTTTTTAGCACCTTCATGTAAAGGAGCACTTAAACCATCAAGTAATGATTCTTTTGTGATATTTGCATAAGCAGGGTGTAATTTTTTGAAATCATCAAAGTTTTCTAAAATAGCTTTTACTAAAGTATATACTGCTTTATCACTTACATCTGTACTAGATACTAGAACAGCTTTTACCCCAAATGTAGGAACAGGAGTGTCAACACCTTTATAAATACCAGCAGGAACATCAGCTTGTGCAAAATATGGGTTTGCTTTAACAAATGCGTCAACTTTTGGACCATTAATTGGCGTAATTGCAACATCTACAGAGTTTGATGCATCTTTGATATTTGCAGTTGGGTGTCCAACCATATAGAAGTAACCATCAATTTTGTTATCTCTTAATGCATCAGGTGCTTCACCAGCTTTTAATACACCAGCAAAAGCTAAATCATCTTTACTCATACCAAGAGCTTTAAATAGTGCTAATGCAGTAGCTTCATTTCCTGAACCAGGATTTCCAAGATTAATTCTTTTACCTTTTACATCCATGATACTTTTAATTCCAGCTTCTTTTCTTGTAACTAAAGTGAATAGTTCTGGATAAATTGCCATAACTGATCTTAATTTTTTAACAGGTTCACCCTCAAACTTTTTTTGCCCATTTGCTGCTTGGTAAACAACATCTGATTGAGCAATACCAAAGTCAAGTTCACCATTTTTTATTGTATTAATATTGTATACTGAACCACCAGTTGATTCAACAGAACATCTAATTTTAGTCTCTTTTTTATATTTGTTAACTAATCTACATACTGCCCCACCTGTTGGGTAGTAAGTTCCAGTTACACTTCCTGTACCAATTGTGATAAACTCTGCTGCAAATGCAGGGATAGTTAATGCTGTTGCTAGTACAGCTGTTGCAATTCTCTTCATCTTTTCTCCTTTTAGATAATAATGATAAATGAAATTGTGAAATTTCACAATAACTGTGAAAAGTATAACATAGTTATATAAAAGTTGTATAAAAATTTCTGTATAGAAAATTTATATACATAAAATTTATATTAGAAAATTTTTTAAAAAAAAGACTTGACATTTAGTCACTCATATAGTATAATCATTTTAGCAGTTTAAGATTTAAAGTGCTAAAAACGAAAAAGTGAATATGAAAATGGATAAAAAAGAATTTTTATTACACTCAATTATAAAAGCGTATATAGAGCATTTAGAACCAATTGGGTCTTCCCAATTAAAATCTATGTATGATATTACATACTCACCTGCTACTATTAGAGGATACTTTAAGAAGTTAGGAGATGAGGGGTTTCTTGCTCAAGAACATGTAAGTAGTGGAAGAACTCCAACTACTGAAGCATTAAAGCTTTATTGGGGACAAAAATTAGATTTTAAACTTGACTTTGTAAATGAAAAAGCTGTTGAATATCTTTCTCATGATATTGGATTAAGTGTTTTTTTACAAGAACAAAAGTCTGATTTATTAAAAGATATTTTAAATGTAGAAAATAAATATATGATTTTGGAGTTTTCTACTTTTTCAATTACAGTGAAGTTTACTGATCCTTTATATAGATTTTTAAATGATATGATTGGTTTAGAACTTTCACATATTGTTAATATCTCTAAACAAGTTGGAGCAATGGAAATCTATGAAAAAGTTAGTTTATATTTACAAAATAAAAATTTTCATATCTATAACACTAAAGAGTTTTTTTCATTAGCACTTAAATACAACTTTGATGAACGAAGTATAAATTCGTTTCTTAAAGGTAGAATTTTAGACTCGATTGAAGAAGGTTTATATTTTGATAGGATTGTTCCAGAAGGTTATATAGCAATTTGTCATAACTGTAAAATACAGAATATGGATACAAAAATGTTAGTAGTTGGGGAACTGTCAAAAGATTACGAATATTTCTATAATAAAATAAGTATGATATAGGAGATTAGTTTTGAGTGAAAAAACTGAAAATACGCAAGAAGAACTAAATGAAGAAGTGTCTCAGGATGAAACTGTAGAAAATACACAAGAGGAGTCTTCTGAAACAAAAGAGTTAACAGCAGAAGATAAAATCGCTCAATTAGAAGCACAATTAAAAGAGAGTGAAGATAAATATTTAAGAGTTCATGCTGATTTTGAAAATATTAAAAAAAGATTAGAAAAAGAGAAATATCAAGCTATAGATTATGCAAGTGAAAAATTTGCAAAAGATTTATTAGCACCAATTGATACTTTAGAGATGGCATTGGCTGCTGAAGAAGCGTCAAAAGAGTTGCCAGCAGAAGAACTTTTGGCAAAATTGAAAGAGGGTGTAGAGTTGACAATCAAAAACTTCTATACAGCTTTTGAAAAACATGATATCTCGATTGTAGATACAGATGGTGAGTTTGATCCAAACTTCCATGACGCTGTTATGCAAGTTGATAGCACGGAGCATGAAGATGGACAAATAGTTCAAAGACTTCAAAAAGGTTATAAGTTTAAAGATAGATTATTACGACCAGCGATGGTTAGTATTTGTAAAAAGTAAAACTTTTTATAAATTTGAAGCTACGCTTCAATGACCGCAAAGTCATAAAACTATTAATATAAAAATTAAAATTTGATAATAAAAATATGATAAGGATATAAAATGAGTAAAGTTATTGGTATAGATTTAGGTACAACAAACTCTTGTATGGCAGTTTATGAAGGTGGTGAAGCAAAAGTTATTCCTAATAAAGAGGGGAAAAACACTACTCCATCAATTGTTGCTTTTACAGATAAAGGTGAAGTACTTGTTGGTGACCCAGCAAAAAGACAAGCTATTACAAACCCAGAAAAAACTATCTATTCTGTAAAAAGAATTATGGGTCTTATGATGGATGAAGAGAATGCTAAAGAAGCACAATCTAAAGTAGGATACAAAATCGTTAATAGAAACGGTGCAGCAGCAGTTGAGATTGGAGATAAAGTATATACTCCACAAGAGATTTCTGCAAAAATTTTAGGAAAATTAAAAGCAGATGCAGAGGAGTATTTAGGTGCTCCTGTTACTGATGCAGTTATTACAGTTCCAGCATACTTCAACGATGCACAAAGAAAAGCAACTCAAGAAGCTGGTACTATTGCTGGTTTAAATGTATTAAGAATCATCAATGAGCCAACAGCAGCATCACTTGCATATGGTTTAGATAAAAAAGGTGAAGAGAAAGTTTTAGTATACGATTTAGGTGGTGGTACATTTGACGTTACTGTTCTTGAAATTGGTGATGGAACATTTGAAGTACTTTCAACTGATGGTAATGCCTTCTTAGGTGGAGATGACTTCGATAATGCAATTATTGATTGGTTAGCAAAAGAGTTCAAAGATGAGAATGGTTTTGATATTAAAAACGACAAAATGGCTCTTCAAAGATTAAAAGATGCAGCTGAAAATGCTAAAAAAGAGTTATCTTCTGCTGAATCAACAGAGATTAACTTACCATTTATCTCTATGGGAAGTGCAGGACCTGTTCACTTAGTTAAATCTTTAACTAGAGCAAAATTTGAGTCTATGACTGAACATTTAATCTCTGAAACATTACAACATATTAAAACTGCCCTTAAAGATGCAGGTTTAGATAAAGGTGAGATTCAAGAAGTAATCATGGTTGGTGGTTCAACAAGATTACCAAAAGCAAATAAAGTTGTAAAAGAGTTCTTTGGAAAAGATTTAAATAAAGGTGTAAACCCAGATGAAGTTGTTGCTGCTGGTGCTGCTGTTCAAGCTGGTGTTTTAAGAGGAGATGTTAAAGATGTATTATTATTAGATGTTACTCCTTTATCACTTGGAATTGAAACTTTAGGTGGAGTTGCTACTAAACTTATTGAAAAAGGTACAACTATTCCTGTTAAAAAATCACAAGTATTCTCAACAGCAGAAGATAATCAACCAGCTGTATCAATTCATGTAGTACAAGGTGAAAGAGAGTTTGCAAAAGATAATAAATCTTTAGGTATGTTTGAACTTTCAGATATCCCTGCAGCTCCAAGAGGTGTTCCTCAAATTGAAGTAACATTTGATATTGATGCAAATGGTGTTTTAAATGTATCTGCAAAAGATAAAGGTACTGGAAAAGAAAATAAAATTACTATCTCTGGTTCATCTGGATTAAGTGATGAAGAGATTGAAAAAATGGTAAACGAAGCAGAAGCAAATAAAGAAGCTGATGCAAAAAGAAAAGAAGTAATTGAAGTTAGAAACCAAGCTGATGCATTACTTCACTCTACTAGAAAAACATTAGAAGAGAATGAAAGTGCAGTTTCTGAAGAAGAGAAACAAGCAATCATTGATGCAGCAGCTGATTTAGAAACACTTCTAAAAGATGAAAATGCTACTAAAGAGCAAATTGAAGAAAAAGTTAAAGCATTAACTGAAAAATCTCATAAATTAGCAGAAGCTATGTATGCAAAAGAGCAACAAGCAGGTGGACAAGCAGGAGCACAAGGTCAACCAAATGCTAAAGCAAAAAAAGATGACGATGATGTTATCGATGCTGAAGTAGAGTAATCACTCTGCTTCATGCAAACTATTATTTTCTTACTTATACTATTTCTAATCTCCGTATTTTCTATACTTTTATATTATAAAAATAAACATTCAAGAGTTGAAAAATTAAACTCTGGAGAGTGCCCAGCTTGTGGTCAAAAAACTAGAGTTTTTTATGATGAAAATACAAAAACAACATTTAAATCAGAAGTTATTACTACAAAATTACTTAAAGGAAAAGACTGTTCAGGTGTAAAAGATATTGAGTATACCTGTAAATTTTGTGGATTAAAAGAAGTATATTCTCAAGTTTAGCTTTGATTAACTTTTAGATGTTAAGATTTCATAATTAAAACTAACAATTATGAGGTTATATATGAAATCTATTCTTTTTACAATTTTTATTTCTATTTTGATTTTTACAGGATGTACTCCTAAATATGAGGTTATTGAAGATGTTTCTGCAAAAGCAAAACTAAAAAAAGTAACTTTTAATGATATACCAGGTTTTTATGAAGATGATTTAGAATTGGCTTTTGAGGTATTTAAAAAGGATTGTAAACGTTCTTATAAATTTGATTTATTTAAAAATGTATGTGAAAAAGCAAAAGAGTATACAAATCCTTCTGAATTTTTTACGACAAATTTTACCCCATATGAATTAGTAAATAAGGATGGTTCAAACTTAGGAACTATTACGGGATATTTTGAACCTTTATTAAATGGTAGTTTACAAAAAAGTGAAAAATATAAATATCCTATATATAAAACCCCTGATGATATGATAATTGTTGATTTAACTGATATATATCCAGAATTAAAAAAATATAGATTAAGGGGAAGAGTAAAAGGTAATAAACTTATCCCCTATGATGATAGAAAAAAAATAAATGGAAGAGATGATATAGAAGCTATTTGTTATGTGGATGATAGATTGGATCTATTTTTTCTTCAAATTCAAGGTTCTGGTAAAGTAAGACTTGAAAATGGTGATTTGATAAATATTGGTTATGCAAATCAAAATGGGCATAAATTTACAGGAATTGGTAAAATATTACTAAAAGAGGATGTTTTAGAAGGTTATGGCGCATCGATGCAAGGGATTAAAGCATACTTAAAAGATAATCCAGAAAGAATGGATGAGATTTTAAACAAAAATAAAAGCTATATTTTCTTTTCAGAAAGAAAAGTTGGAGCTTCAGGAGCTTTGGGAACACCTCTTACAGGATATAGAAATCTTGCAGTTGATAGAAGATATATTCCTCTTGGGATGCCAGTATTTATAAATACAAAAAATTCAGTTACAAATGAACCTATTGCAAATCTAACAGTTGCGGCAGATGTAGGTGGTGCAATAAAAGGACAAATAAGAGCCGATTTTTTTTATGGTTTTGGGAAAGATGCAGAGATTTTTGCTGGTGGGATGCATGAAAAAGGAACTTTAACTATTTTAGTTCCAAACAATTAAGATATAGACTCTTTAGAGTCTATATCTTAGCTACAGTGTCCACCACCACAGCAACCAGATGGTTTGTCTTGTGCAAATGTGATTACAAAGTTGTCATTGAATTCTACTAAATCGAAGTCATGTTTACCACAGAACTCTTCGTTCATTTGGTTTTTCATTTCAATTGCTTTGCTTAGTGCATCATCTTTTGATTCGATTTGTAAATTGTTGAGTAAATCACTTCTTTTAAAACATCCACACTCTTTTTCTACTTTAACTGTAAACATAAATAAATCCTTTTATAATAATTTGTATTTGTAAATCGAAGATTAACAAATTTACATCAAAAAATTCTTATAAATTAAGGTTAAATAACAATTTTAAAAAATAGTATTTTTTCTATTTTAATTTGGTATTGGATAAAATACAAAAAAATAAAAACAAGGGTTTTAATGCATATTACAAATTTGATTTCTCAATATTTTGGTATTTTTGCAAAAATGGAGTTTCCAGCTATTATACAAAAGGTGATAAATAGTTCATATGTAAAGTTTTTAAAGCTTGATATGAGTGAGTTCAGAAATGCAAAATATTATAAATCATTAAATGATTTATTTACAAGAGAATTAGCAATTCCAAGAGAGATTAACAAAGATGTTGATAGTTTTATCTCACCTTCTGATAGTTTTGTAACTCAATGTGGTATGTTAAAAAATGATTTACTTTTACAAATAAAGGGTATGGAGTATAGTGTTGAAGAATTATTGACATATTATAGTGCTGAAAATTATGAAAAAGTATCAAATGGTTCTTATATGAATTTTTATTTGTCGCCAAGAGATTATCATAGATATCATGCCCCTTGTGACTTTAAAGTTACAAAACTTATCCATGTTCCAGGAAAACTTTATCCTGTAAATCTAAAATATTTAAATAAACAAATAGATTTATTTGTTGAAAATGAAAGAGTTATTTTAGAGTGTAATTATGAAGAGAAACTATTTTATATGGTTTTTGTAGGGGCTTTAAATGTAGGACAAATGGTTTTTAACTTTGAAAAAGAAGTTGAAACAAATAATGATACAAATGAGACAAAAGTATATGAATATGAGAATCTAAACATTAAAAAAGGTGAATGTTTAGGATATTTTAAAATGGGTTCAACTATTGTAATGGTTTGGGAAAAAGATTTTGTAAAACTTGAAAACTTGTTGGAACAAAATGTTAAATTTGGTCAAGTTATTGCAAAAAAAACTAACAATTAAAAATAGTAAATAATAAAGAAGTTTTAAGATAATAAAAGTTTGTTTTTGCAAAAATAGATTAGATTAAAATTTTACAAAAGGATTTAAAATGGCAACTACAGAATTAGGGGTTCTTCCTCTTCATGGAACAAAAAAAGGGGTTATCTCAATTTCAAATGTAAGTGAACCATATGGGCAAGGAACTGCTGATATTGTTAGCATTGGAATATCATTAAATGGGAAAGATATTGAATGGAAGTCACATATTCCTTATGAAAATTTAGATGACGTAATAGCAATTTTACAAAAAGCAAGTGAGGCTAAAAAAGACTCTGAATAGAGTCTTTTAGTCAAATACTACTTCTCTATCTTCTTCTAACCATAAAGCCATTCCACCCATTAGGTGAGAACAATTTTTATATCCGTGTTGTTCAATTAAATAGTTTCCTACAACTCTTGTTCTATTTGCATGTGCGCAAATTAGTACAAAAGGTTGTTCTTTTGAAGTTACAAGTTTTTGAAACTCTCTTAACCATGTTGGTATGTCGTGATTTCCATATTCATCAAAAAAAGTCAATTTGTAAGCGTTTTTAATAACTCCTGTATATTCCCACTCATCTTTTCTTCTGATATCTATCATAACAATATTGTCTTTTATCATGTATTCAACACTTTTTGGTGGTAAATCTGTAAGTTCATCCATAAGTGTACCTTTTTAATTTTTTAGATAATAATATCAAAAAAGATTAAGTCAAGGTATAATTTTTTATTATAGTTATAAATATTAAATTTAATTAAATCGATTAACAAACTCTTTACAATTTTTGTATATAATACGATAAAAAAGGTATATTGATGTTAAAAAAAGTTTTAAGTATTTTTCTGTTAAGTTATATTTCTCTTTTTGCTTTTGAGCATATTACTCCAGAAAATATAAAAGAAAAACTTAATGGAAAAAGGGTTATTGTAGATTTTTATGCTTCATGGTGTCCACCTTGTCAAATTCTATCAAAAAATTTAGAAAATTATGGCAAAATTAAACCAGATGATGTATATATCTATAAAGTTGATATTGATGAAAATAGAGATATTGCTTTGGATTATGGAGTTCAGTCTCTTCCAACTTTAGCATATTTTAAAGAGGGTAAACTTATCACTACAAAAGTTGGTATTAGAACTACTAAACAACTTCAAGAAGATACAAATACATATTTAAAATAAGGAAACTATATGAAAAAAATCTTACTAGTATTACTTTTTTCGATTTTTGCTTTTGCAGTTGAGCAAGATTTTTTAGAACCGGATGAAGCTTTTAAGACATCTTTTGAAAAGAAAGATGACAAAGTTGTTTTTCAACTAAAACTTGGGAAAGATATCTATTTGTATGATGATAAGTTAAAATTTTTTATAACTAAACCAGAAAAAATAGATATAAAAAGTGAGCTCAATGTTCCAAAAGCAATAAAATATGAGATATGGGAAGTTCATTTAAGTGATTTAAACGTAGATATTCCATACTCGTTAATCAAATCAAAAGTAAATAATTCAACTGTAGATTTAATGGTTGAGTTTCAAGGTTGCTCAAAAGCTGGACTTTGTTATGCTCCAATGGATAAATCTATTAGCTTAGATCTTGGTGGAAAAAGTGATATAAAAACAGAAGAAAAAGTTGTTGAATCAACTGCTGTAGAACAAACAGTAAATGAAACAGATTCAATTGCTTCTACTTTAAAAGATGGAAATATTGTTTTAGTATTAGCTACTTTTTTTGGTTTTGGACTTTTACTATCTTTAACTCCATGTGTATTTCCTATGATTCCTATTTTATCTTCAATTATTGTAAAAGCTGGAAATGAAGGGGAACTAAATGCTAAAAAAGGTTTCTTTTTATCATTGGTATATGTAATTTCTATGAGTTTAGCTTATACTATTGCTGGAATTTTAGCAGGAGTATTTGGAGCAAATCTACAAGCTAGTTTACAAAATCCATATGTATTAGTTGCTTTTTCATTGATTTTTATTGCATTGGCATTTTCTATGTTTGGATATTTTAAACTAGAACTTCCTCAAAGTTTACAAAATAAAATCAATAAAACAACAGATGGAAAAGAGAAACAAGGTGTTGTGGGAATTGCAATCATGGGATTTTTATCAGCACTTATAGTTGGACCTTGTGTTGCTCCGCCACTAGCTGGTGCTTTAGTTTATATCGGACAAACAGGTGATGCAGTTTTAGGTGGATTAGCACTATTTGTTATGAGCTTGGGTATGGGAGTTCCTTTATTACTTATTGGTCTTGGTGCTGGGAAATATATGCCAAAACCAGGTGGTTGGATGGATTCTGTTACAAAAGTATTTGGAATCATAATGCTTGCAATTGCAGTTTGGATGTTAGATAGAGTTTTAGACCCAACTATTATTATGTATATGTGGGCATTATTACTTTTAGGTGCGGCTTTATATTTAAAAATTTACGAACATATTTTAGCAAGACTTTTAACAACAGTTATATTTATTTATGGAGTTTTAGCTTTCGTTGGAGCTGTAAGTGGTGCAACAAATATTTTAAAACCTCTTGAGAGTTTTACTTCTTCAAAAGGTATGGTTGTACAAAACTCAAAACTACAATTTCAAAAAGTAAAAAATATAAAAGAGTTAGAGGAAGCCATAAAAGCCTCAACTAAACCAGTGATGCTAGACTTTTGGGCTGAATGGTGTGTATCTTGTAAAGAGTTTGATGAGATAACATTTCAAGATGAAGAGGTTATAAACACACTTTCTAAATTTACTTTACTAAAAGCAGATGTTACAAAAAATACACAAGATGACAAAGAGTTGATGAAAAAGTTCAATATCTTTGGACCTCCAGGGATGATTTTTTGGGATGAAAATAATAAAGAGATAAAAGCAGCTAAGATTGTAGGGTATAAAAATCCTAAGGATTTTTTAGAGATAGTAAACAATAACTTTGACTAAATACAAAAGTCAAAGTTGTTGTTAAACGAACGTTTTTACACATCAAATATTGACTATAAAACCCACTTTTAATTTATACTATATCTGTACAAAAAAATTAAATAAATGGGTTTTTATAGACATTTAGTAAAAAAGGGGACTATTTAGAATTTTATATTAGTAGAAAATAGTTCTAGTTATACCACCATGAGATTTTTCTACTGCTCCAAATATTACAGATTCTGGAACTCATTTTTTATGTCTTATAAAGTGTTGACACATCATACTCTATAAATTATAAAACAAATAATTTAGCGTAATTCATCAGTTGTATATTTACTAGAATAATCTAAATAATTCATTATAATTGTATTAATCTCACTCAATAAAAAATCTTTGTTATTCATTAGTATCCTATTAAATGAAATATTTTCTTTTACATTTGTAACTAAAAATTTAAAAGTATCAATAATTTTTTCAGCTTCATTAATTTTATTGATTTCTTTAACGGCTAGAATAGAAGCATGTAAATTTTTTTTAATTTTATCTTCATATACATTAGGATACTTATTTAAACGCAGAACTTTCCAATAAGCATATCTTTTAGAAATTAGAAATCTATATCTTATATATTTTGATATTTCACCTTCTTCAAGAATAAGTGGTCGTGCATCAAAGAAAATATTTTTGTGATTATGCCTTTTTGTCATATAACTTCCAAAAAAACTAGATAGTAAAGTTGATGTTTTCATAATTCTATTTCCATTATTTTCAAGGTTCTTATTTAATATTATGGAAATTTCATCATTTACAATAAAGCAACAAATGATTGATGAATGTTTATTTCTTCCAAAATATTTTTTAAAAGATTGAAAAAACTTTTTATATGAATCATTTAGACAGTTATTAAATTCTTCATTCACAAGAACATCTTTTAAAAAATTTTTAGTAGCTTTAAATCCATCTATTCTAATACATAAATATTTATCTTTAGGAACTTCTAGTACTGTTAATGATTTATGTTCAATATCTTTAAAGTAATCATCTAAGTCTGATAATTCTTTTTGTAACATTATTTTTCTCCTTTATTATTTGGATTTAATTGTTTCCCTCTGTTACCTTGCTTTTTAGAATAAGTTTTATTTGTACCTTTAGTACCTTTATTTGAATTTCCTTGATTTCCTTTATGGTTATTGTTTGCCATATCTTTCTCCTTAAAAATTTAATTGAAATTGTGTCACAATATGTTAAATTAAGATAGGAATTAGGCTGGACAACTTTTTATGTATGGTAAAATTAGAAGTATTGAAGAGATTTTTGATTGGTATTTAAAAGCAATAGATATAAAACTAAATAGAAAACCTATAGAAAGATATATAAAAAATGAATTTCAAAAAGTAGAAAAGAATACTTATGTTTTCGATAATTTAATAAATAATATTCTAGAATCAATAGAGTTCCAAGATAATTCTAAAGAACATTTTAAATACTTGCTAGAAAACTTTATAGAAGTTTATAAATGTTTTACTCAATATGTTGAATCGTACCATACCACACAAAAACAATTAGACTTTTTATTAGCAAAAGACATTGTTATTCCATTTCTTGCTCTATTCAGCTCATATGTGTTTGACAAGCATTTAATTATATTAAGACAAATAAAACCTGATGAATCAAAAAAGTCTTTTCAAAAATTTTTGGATTGGGCAGGAAGAAACATTTGTCAACAAGATATAAGAAAATTTTTAAAAGATAAGTATGAAAAAGAACTTGTTGATGAATGTATTGCAAAGGGTATTGATCTTAGTTCTATAGGAAGAAATATATATAACTGGATTAATAATGATACACAATCCCTTCCAAAAAAAGAACACTTTCAAAAACTAGTTCAATATTTAAAAGATTGTAACAAAGCACCCCACCTAAATCTACATAACTTAGCACTTTTTTCAAAGCTTTTTCAATCTGTTCATAAAGAACTTGAAAATACTTTTAATTACAAGGAAATAGAACTTCTTGTAGAACACTATTTCTGCTTATTAGAGTTTTATTCAGTTTCATCGACATCATTTGATATTCAAGAAACTGAATATAGAATTTATACTGAGCTTTTAAATCATATTAATCCTAATATAATAAATCGTAATCATTATTTTGATGATTATTTTGTATGGCTTCAAAAAGTTGTAAAAAGAGATTATATTACTCCCTATAAATTGATAAAAAAAGTACTTGAGAGAAATAGTTTATTTTACAATTTGTCTGAAACAGATTGCATGAAATATATTGAAATAAATCTTCCTGTAGTATATTTTAATAGAACTAAACTTCAAAATGAATATGTTGACTTATGTAATGAAATGAATTCACAAAAAGACAATATTGAACAACCTACACAATCAGATAGTAGTAAATTAATGACTAAGCTGTTCTTTGAACATTTAGATATAAAAAAAGAGAAAACTCTGGATGACAAAACAGAATGCCATGAGATTTTCAAGAAGTTAGAAAGTGAATTTAAAGAGGATGATATAAATCAATATATATGTTTTTTAAAAACTCGTTATTTTATTTTTGATAATCAGCCAAAAGTAGCATTAGAATACTGTAAAAAATGTGTTGAACAAGGAATTGGAAAATTAGGAGAAACATTTAAAGAAGCTGTTATGACGGGTGTTTTACTATCGGCTAAAAATAATAGTAAAAAAGAATATAACTTTTTCAGAACGACAGCAATCAAATATGATAGCTTATTTTTTAACAGATTAAAAATTCCAGCATATGGTAGAGCTGGAACAATTGTGGATATTCCTAACGATAAAAGTAATTTTGAAGAACTTAAAAAGCAATTTGATGAGTATTTTTCTAATAAGTTTTGATACATAAGTAATATTAGTTTAATAGCTAGGGTACTTATAATTTTTTTAATACACAATAATGGTAGTTATTGTCATTAAATTTCTTATATTTGGAGCAGTTTTTGCAACAAAAATCTTTTTCTAGAAAGACTTGAAATTTGGAACATGTTCAAAAAGTACAGGTTGTTGAATTTACTTTTATAACTCGAATTTTGTGACCTATTTTATGTTGACAGATCACAAATATAGTAAAACTTATTATATTCACATACTCTTTATTAAATATTTAATTGTATTATTTCTAATATTTTTATAGAATATACTATTATTAAAAGAATGTTGGACGTTTGTGAAAACATTAGATGATTTATTATCTATGATTAAAGAAAATTAATATTTGTTAGAAAAGATTATGATAAAATAAGTCTATTATAGAATAAGGTAAAATAATGAATTATTGGATACTTTTAGCTGCACCAGATAAATGGTTTGGAGAAAAAGAAGACTCAAACTATAAAGTCAATGAAATTTTATTAACTTTTACTAATCAAGAGTGGCGAGTCGATAAAAGATATTTTTCAGATGCAAAAATAGGTGATAAATGTATTATTAAAATTGGTAAAGATTATCGTTCAATGAAAAGAAGAACTTCTACTAATGGAAATGTAGTTGATATTTTAGAATCAGGAATTTATGCAATAGGGAGAATAAGTAAAGAGTTGTATTTCAATGATAATGATTGTTGCCATAATATTTCTGTTAGTATAGATAAAAATTTATTCCAAGAAAAATCTATTATAGATGATGAAACATCTGAAAGATTATTAGGTGCAGATTATTCTTCAATGTACTCTAAAAAAATAGATAAAGATAAATATGATAATGTAATATCATTTTTAAAAGTTTCTTTCGATAACGAATATGATAAAGTTGAAGGAGATGAAAGTATTGAGCCTAATGCTGAAGATGGAGAAAGTCCATTATATCCTGCTGAAGTAAAAATCCAAAAAGATACTTTTTCTGTGAGAGAACTAAAAACAGATTATGAAGATGGGATATTAGTCTTAGCTCCAGATTTTCAAAGAGAATTTGTATGGAAATTAAAAGAAAAGTCTGAGTTAATAGAATCAATTTTAATGGGTATTCCTTTACCTATGATTTATTTCTTTGAAAATGAAGATGGCGTTCAACAAGTTGTAGATGGGAAACAGAGATTAACTTCTCTATTTCAATTTATGGATGACGAGTTTCCTTTATCTCAATCATTATCTATAATGTCTCGTTTAAGGGGGAAAAGATATAGTGAGCTTTCAGCTTCTGAACGGACAAAGATTGCAAGACACCAGTTTATTACTCACACAATAATTCCTCCCACTCCAGATAGAATAAAATTTGATATTTTTGAAAGGGTTAATAGAAAAGGTTCAATTTTAAATAATCAAGAAATGAGAAATGCATTATATCAAGGAAAGTCAACAGATTTATTAAATAACTTGTCTACATATGATTCTTTCTTAAAGGCTACAGATAATGGTGTTAGTCCAACAAGAATGAAAGATAAATATATGATTTTAAGATTCTTGTCTTTTTATTTGTGGAAAGAAAAATTATTAAAAGACAAACAAGGTAATATTGTGGAGTATGCTAGTAATATTGATGAATTTCTTGGTAAAACTATGTATTTTTTAAATAAGCAAGATGATTCATTTATTAAAAATTTATCTATGATGTTTGGTGAAACTATGAACTTAGCATTTGAATTAAGAAAAAATGATGCATTTAGAATACCTAGCACAGAAAGAAAAAGACCAATAAACATGGCTTTGATGGAAAGTTTAGGTTATTTATTTAGCAAGATAAGAAAAGATATAAATATTAAAAATTATTTACCAAAAATAAATGCCCTACTAAAAGATAAAGATTTTATTACTGCTTTAACAATAAGAATTGATAATACAACAAGTGTACAAAAAAGGTTTGAAAAAATAGATGTTTTAATTAAGGAATTGAAGAATGATAAATAAGTTAGAAATAGAAGCATTTAAATGTTTTCATGAAGAAGCACTTGATTTAAAAAATCTAACAGTATTAACTGGAACTAATGGAAGTGGAAAGTCTTCTATTATTCAAGCTTTATTACAACTATCATTACATTCTAATGGGGATTTTTCATCTCCTCTTTTAAAATATTTAGATTTTGTTACAGATTTTGATGAAACTATTAATTTTAATATGGATGCAGAAGAATACAAGATTTCAATTGATGCTTTTGATGGTATTTTAAAAATGAATGCAAAAAGAGAACGCATTGAAGCAAATTTTACAATTGACCCAAAATGTATTTCATACTCTGAAGGTAATTTAGTATTCTTATCAGCTGATAGAATTGGCCCTCAGGATACTTATGCTAAAAATATTAATCCATTAGATAGATTTGGTATTTATGGTGAATATACCATCAGTTTTTTGGAAAATGCTAGAAAAAATAAATATAAAGTTATTCCTGAATTAATAAAAGAAGAAGAACCTAGAGAATTTCTAGATAGTCAAGTTAATTATTGGCTTAAACACATATTAAATACTGAGATAGAAACTGAAGAAATAAAAGCAACAAATCAAGTAAAAGCAAGTTATAAAAACGGTACATCTTTTGTTCGTCCAAAAAATATTGGATCGGGAATTAGTTATGTTACTTCAATTTTAATAGTATGCTTATCTGCAATACAAGGGCAAATTGTTATTATTGAAAATCCTGAAATACATGTTCATCCAAAAGCACAGTCTAAACTAGGAGAATTTTTGGCATTTGTGGCTTCAAAGGGAATTCAGATTATAATAGAAACTCATAATGATCATATTATCAATAGATTTAGATATGAAGTATATAAAGGTAATATAAAATCTGAGGATATAATTATTCATTATAAAGAAGACATTAATCCTTTTGAACAAATAAAAATAAATAAAAATGGTAAATTTTCTAATAAGAATAATGAAAATAGTTTTCCAAGTGGATTTTATGATGCTACTCTACAAGAAATATTTGAAATAAATAAAGGTTGATATTTTGGCAGATTTAGCTTTATGTGATTCTTTAATTGATGAATATTTAAATTATAAGTTTCAAAGTAGTTATAATCAAAATACGATAAGAAAACTTTTTAAATATATTCAGCCTTTTAGTATAAGAGATGATAACTGTTGGATGGAAGATCCTTCTTTTGCACCACAGTTAGAAAATGATCCTATGATTGAAACTATTGCTTCATGTAGTGATCAATCTTTAGTTCAAAATACTCTTTTAAAGTTTATGTTAACAGAAACAACTACTTTATCATTACCATATAAAATTTTAAATATTAATGATAATTTTGAAAAATTAAAACCAAAATATGGAGCCACATATACTAGTTCATTAGATAAAAGTAAAGCAATAGAACATATTAAATATTTATTGTTAGATGCAGGTTGGGTAATAGTTACTGATGGATACATTTCAACTTCTCGACAATGGAGTAATAACAAAGCAACTTTATCAAGTATTATTCCAATTAGGCAAATGAATGTAAAAATTATAGGTGGAGATAGAAATAATGGTAATAGTACAATAAGTACAGCTCAAAAAACTGAATTAGAACAAGTCTCATCTAATAATTGGAACGTACAGGTTTCATCAATTCCTAATAATTGTCATGACAGATATATTGAGACAGACAAACTAAAAATATTACTAAGTAGTGGGTTAGAACATATGTCAATAACTTCAAATAAGGACTTTACTTACATAGTAGAGATATTGTAATTATAATCATGTTAAAATAAAAGTCAAATCCAATACAAGGAGGCAGTTATGGCAGAATATATTGCCAGCATACTTGTATATGGTGTTTTGAATTGACCCATTAACGAAGAGATATTCCCCAATAAGGTGTTAGACTGATTTTATTAGTAGTCCTGGGCTATTGAATCGGGGTTAATTTGGTGTCATCCCTAGTGATACGAGTAGTTGACACAGTTAGTTTTATCAGTCGGCGAAGTAGTATTCCAATAACTCTACACCTATGCTTAGTGTGTAGCCAAAAAACAAATCTAGGGCTTACAGGCAATAACCATTAAGGACTGCCTGTTCGTATTTTTTATCAAACATATCATCCATCTTTTCTTCTAGGATATACCAGTTACTTCCACTATGTTTGATATTTTCAACTTCAAAAATATCTTCAGTTGACATAGCACGTAATTGTTTCATAATTGCATCTGGAGATAGCTTTTCTCCAAATAAATCATTATAAGCTTCTGCAATATGAGCCCTATTAATCCTAGAATCTCTTATAAAGTCTATTTCTATTGCATTAAATAAATCTCTATTTCTTAATTTATAGAAATATTTAATATCCAAATTAACAAGTGCGTTATGGAAATCTTGAAGATTGTTTTTGAAAGTCCAATAATGATCTGGGTACACTAACTAGGACACAAAATTCTGAATAATCTTTGCCTAAACCTCTAATATTTGAAGCACAAAATACTAAAATGAGTTTTCCGTGTTTCACAAAGTGTTCAAAAGGTAAAAACTGAAAAATTCCATAAACATTAAAGGGTTGTGGAACAAATAAATTTGTTTTTTAGTTTGAAAATCTAACTTTCCAAAAGTTTACTTTTACAATTTATTACAAAATAAGCTCAGAAATAGTTTATATCTATGAAGTTTTAGATTGTAGGAAAATTTAAAAAAATAATTGATAGATGAAAATAGAAATTTATAAGAGCTAAAAAGAAGCTTTCGCTTCTTTTTAGATAAATATGAAAGCACCAACTAAGATTGCTGCTAAATATAACGCTCCGAAGATTGCACCAAGTGCCCACCATCTAGCTTGTGAGATATATCCTGCACCATACCAGATTGGAGAAGGTCCAGTTGCATATGGAGTTATGATACCCATTACCCCTAAACTACCTGCTAAAAGAATAGAGAATGGAACAATTTGTTCTGGTGTCATCAGTTTTATAGCTATTGCTATAAAGATTGGCATCAATGCTGTTGTATGTGCTGTTGTACTTGCAAAGAAATAGTGAAGTACAAAGAAGAACAATAACATTGAAAGTATCAACATAGTTGGAGACATTCCAGATAGATAAACCTCTGCACTAGAACCAATCCAAGCTAAAACACCAACTTTTTTCAATCCTGCTGCCATCGCAACTAAAGATGCGAACCAGATAAGAACATTGAATGCTGCTTTATTTGAGATAACATCATCCCATGTAATTACATTTGCAAGTACCATTACTGATACAACTGAGATTGCTGCAGTTGTAGAGTGGATTCCAAAGTTTTTACCAAAAATCCATAAAAGTAAAGCCACAATTGCAAGTCCTGCCATCAATAACTCTTTAGGAGTTATTTTTCCTAATTTTTCTAACTCAGCTGCTGCCCATGCTGGAGCTTCAGGTGAAGTTTTTTGTGTTGGTGGATAAACTATATATACTAACCAAGGAGTTAGTAAAAATAGTGGAATCATCAATGGTAACATAATAGTTGCCCATGCTGACCATGAGATTGTATTTCCTGTTCCTTGTGCAATTAAATCAACTGCAAGTAAATTTGGTGCAAGTGCAGTTAAGAACATAGAACTTGTCACACAAGTTGTAGCAATTGCAACCCAAGAGATATATGAACCTAATTTTCTTGGTTCATGTTCAGGTGTTGAATCAAAAATCAATGGTATATTACTAGCTACTGGATAGATTGTACCTGCACTTCTTGCAGTATTAGATGGCATAAAAGGAGCCAATACCAAATCTGAAAAAGCAACTGCATATCCAAGTCCTAATGAACTTTTACCCATATATTTAATCATTATGAGAGATATCCTTCTACCAAGTCCTGTTTTTTTGTATCCAAGTGCAAACATAAATGCTGCAAAAATCAACCAAATAACTGTGTTTGAGAACCCTGAAAGAGCCCAAGAGATACTTGCTTTTGCGTTTCCTATAAGTCCAAACACTGCAACTAAAGAGATACCTGAAA
The DNA here is from genome assembly GCA_050296315.1 of Halarcobacter sp. Lineage (GTDB taxonomy): Bacteria > Campylobacterota > Campylobacteria > Campylobacterales > Arcobacteraceae > Halarcobacter. The sequence goes on along the minus strand of JBNKRE010000001.1, from coordinate 263,195 downwards.
ACCCAACTAATGCAGCTGGTACAGGTTCAACAATCAATCCAACTACAACCCCAAAGAATATAGCTAAGAAGTGCCAAGCTTCCATACTAAGACCTTGAGGAGCTGGAAGAAACCAAAATATAACAATTACAGCAACTGGTAAGATTGCTTTGAAAGATATGTTTTTCATAATAAACTCCTATTAGTTTTTATTTATAATGAAATTATAAGATTAGTAAGGGGATAAAAATAGGACTTTTTTGATAATATATGAAAAAAATAAGATTTTTTATGAGAGTTTATATATTATTATTAGTTTTTACTTTATCATTGTTTGCATTTGAAAAGAATCAAATCCTGCTTCTTCATTCTTATAATAAGGGATTAAAATGGAGTGATGGAATCTCAGCTGGGATTGAAAAAGTTTTAAAAAACTATCCTGAATATGAATTGACAACAGAATACATGGATAGTAAAAAAATTGATACCAAAGTATATTTTGATACTTTATTAAAACTTTATGAAATGAAATTTTCAAAAAGAAAATACAAAGCGATTATTGTAGCTGATAATTATGCATATATGTTTGTTTTAAAATATCATGATAAATTTTTTAAGAATATTCCTATTATTTTCTGTGGTATAGAAAATTTTGATTTTAATTTAATCCCCAAAAAGTTAAAAGATAAAATAACTGGAGTAGTAGAGTACAAAGATATTAGAAAAAATTTAGAGTTAATAAACAAAGTTATAAAAGATTTAGATACCTTATATATTATTAGTGATGATACATTATCTTCAAATGAGATAAAATCGCAAATCTTTAAAACAATAAAAGATTTTGATGCTAAATTTAAAATACTATATGACAATCAAATAGTACTTGATAAAATACAAATGAAAATCAATAATCTTCCAAAGAATAGTGCAGTATTATTTACAAGTTTATATATTGATAAAAATAAACAATACATTCCATATAATGAGATTAGAGAGTTATTTAAAGAGTCAAAATATCCAGTTTTTTCATTAAATACAATACACTTAGGTGAGGGTTCAATTGGTGGTGTTATGATTGACCCTGTAATTCAAGGTATCTTGGCAGCTAAAAAAACAATGCAAATTCTTTATGAAAAAAATGAGATAAAAGATATAAAAATAGAAATACCTTCTGGGAAGTATTATTTTGATTATAATATTTTGAAAAGATTTGATTTATTAGATAGTGATATTCCAACTTTATCCACAATAATAAATAGACCAAAAGATTTTTTTGAAAAAAATAGAGATTTTGTAAATAATGTATTTATATCAGTACCTGTATTGTTGATATTATTGATAGCATTAATTGTTGCAATAATTAAAAATACAAAAGCAGAGATAAAACTTTTTGAACAAAATAAATTAGATAATGTTCTTCTAAATAACATAGAAAATGCAATAGTCTGGGAGAGTAAAGAAGGAAAAGTTTTAGGATGCAATGGGGCATTTTGTAGATTTTTAAACTTAAAAAAAGAACAAATTATCGGAAAAAATATTTTTAGAATTATACCTGAGGGTATACGAAGATTAAATATCTTAAATGAAATCTTTGAAGAAAAAGAGGTTATTATTAAAGATGGTGAGAAAAATAAAACATATTTGTTTGTAAGAAGAAAACAATATTTTGATAAAAATGAGAAAAAAGCAGGAGTTGTTACAGTTATAAGTGATCATACAAATATAAAACAGCTTGAAATACAAAGACAAAATGATGAGAAATTTGTTATTCAAAGAGCAAAAACAGCAGAAATAGGGGAGATGATAACTTCAATAGCACATCAATGGAAAAAACCACTTATAGAGATATCTACAATAGTTCAAGAACTACTTTATAAAAGAATGAAAAAAGATGTAAGTATAAATGAAACTAAAGAATATGTTGATGATGTGATGACTCAAGTGCAATATATGACTAAAACAATTGATAACTTTAGAAGTTTTATAAAACCCTCTTTGAAAAAAAGCAATTTTTGTTTAAAAAAATCTTTTGATTCACTTTTAGAGGTTATGGAACATAGTATAAAATATAATTATATTGATTTAAGTGTAAAATATCAAGGTGAAAACTTAAGTGTATGTGCTTATGAAAATGAGTTTAAGCAATGTATTATAAGTATTATAAACAATAGTATTGATGGAATAAAAAAATTAAAAACAAAAAAGCAAATAGATGGGAAGATTGATATTAGTGTTTATAAAGAGGATGAAAATATATTTATTAGTATAAGAGACAATGGTATAGGTATTAAAAAAGAGAATTTAAAAAAAGTATTCCAACCTTTTTTTACAACAAAACCTTTAGGTGATGGATTTGGTTTATATATGACTAAATTAATTATAGAAGATAAAATGAGTGGAAAAATAGAAGCTTTAGAGTGTGAGTTAGGTGCTCATATTTTAATAAAATTTGAAAATAAAAGTTGTGTAGATGAAAATATTAGTTCTTGAAGATAATATTAGACTTTTAAAACTTATAGAAGAGTCGTTAGTAGAGAAAAATTATAAAGTGGATTCTTTTTCGGATGGGAAAGAAGCTATAAAAAAGATTTATGATGGGTATGATTGTTTTATTTTGGACATAAATGTACCAGGAATTGATGGACTTACCATACTAAATGAGATAAAAAGTATGAATAAAGATGTACCTTGTATCATAATCAGTGCAAATGTAGAATTAGATACTATAAAAGATGCATATGGAAAAGGTTGCAATGAATATATTAAAAAGCCTTTTTATATTTATGAGTTGGAATTGAAGCTTGAAAAACTTTGTAAAAATGAAAAAAATGAGATTTTATTAAAAGAGGGATACTCTTATGATATAGAAAAAGAAAAGTTGTTTAAAGGGGATGAAGAGATTAAATTATCAAAAAAAGAGATACTTCTGATGAATCTTTTTTATAGAAATCTTGAAAAAATAGTTACCTTTGAACATATTGAACAATATGTGTGGGAAGGAGATCTGACAACAAATGAAAATATAAGAGCTTTAGTAAAAAGAGTTAGAAAAAAACTTCCTCAAAATACAATATTATCCCAAGGTGGTATGGGATATAAATTGGCTTTAAGAGATTAGTAAATGATAGATTTTAGTTGTTGTTCAAATTTTATAAAACCTAATATTTCGATTGATTACAATGAAGTTAATACACTTAAAGAGAATTGTTATAAAAAACTTTTATCACTGATTGCCAAAAGATATAATCTTTCAAAATCAAAAATTGAACTTTATAATGGTTATAGTTCAGCTATATATTCTTTTTTAAAATATATCAATCTAAAACATTGTTTTATATATTCACCCAGTGAACATGAGTATAGAAAAGCTGCTTTAAATTTGGATTATGAAGTGAAGTTGATTAATAGGTTTGAAAACATCTATTACCCAATAAAAGAAAATAGTGTGGTGATATTTATGAATCCATCTTTTTTAGATGGCACATATTATGAGTTGGAAAAACTTTTTGAATATTGGATATCAAAAGGTACTGTGATACTTATAGATGAAACATATTTTGATTATTGTCATTTAAAATCAGCGATAAGCAGTATTGATGAGTATAAAAAGCTATATATAATCAAAGATTTTAGTAAATATTTTTCAAATGAGTTATTAGATATTGCTTCAATTTTTTCAAACGAAGAGAATATAAATCAAATCAGAAGATTTGAACCAAGCAACAAAATATCAATCTATAATGTAAAATATTTAGAAGAGTCTTTAAAAGATGAAAAATTTAAAAATATATCAAATAGTATAAATATAAAAAATAGAATAGAGTTAGAAAACAGTTTTTTTGCAACAGGTATAGTAGATATAATCTATCAAAGTAATACAAATTCACTTTTAATAAAACTAAAAGATGATATTGATATAAACAGATTAAAAGAGAACTTTTTAAAAAATAATATCAAAGTTGAAAGTTGTGAGATATATGACTTTTTAGATGAGAAATATTTAAATATCTATATAAAATCAAAAGATGATATCCAAGAACTAAAAAAGGTTTTGGATGCTTTTTAAAAATAGATTGGTATATATAATCTCAATTGTATTATCGGTTTTATCTATCCTCTTTTTTATATGGATTATTTATAAATCATTTTTTATAGTTAAAAATCAGTTTATCGATATAGGTGGATTAACTTATGTAAATCAAGTTAAAACTGATGAATATACAAAAGCTTTGGCAGATAGATTAACAAAAGGATGCAAAACACAAGTTTGTGAGGTACAAAGTATGTTAGACTTTGTCACAAGTATCCCCTATAAGGTTAATAACTCAGTAGCTAGAAGTGGAAAAAATGTAATAGAACAAAATTTTGGAGATTGTGATGATAAGAGTAATTTACTTATCTCTTTACTACACTCAAAAGGTTATGAGGCATATTTTGTAGTGGTTCCAAAACATATATTTGTAGTAGTACACTTAGACAAAAAGATAAATAAAAAAGCACTTTATATAAATGGTAAAAGATATTATAAATTGGAAAGCACAGCAAAAAATAGTACTATAGGTTTTCCTCTAAAATATAAATTTAGTGAGATAAAAGCGATAATTGATCCTTTTAAAAATAAGAAGTTGGTAATAGAAAATTTAGCATATAAATAAATGTTGGAGAAATATATGAAATATATAGAATGGTTTGAAGCACATGGAAAGAAACATGCAAAAATTATGGAGAAACTAAAAGATAAAAGTGATGATGAGGTTATAGAATATTTTAGATTTGATAATATGGTAAAAGAAGAGCCTGAGTTTTGTCCTTTGTATAAAGACAATAAAAAATGCCATGATTATGAAGAGTTAAATTGTTATTTGTGTGCCTGTCCTAATTTTAGGTTTGATGATGATGGAGTAAGAAAAGAGGAAGATAAAACAGTTTTTTCTTTTTGTAGTATTGATTCAAAAGATGGTAGTCAATATATTGGTGAAGATTATATCCATCAAAACTGTTCTGGGTGTTTAGTTCCCCATAAAGAAAAGTATATAAAAAAACATTTTAAAAGAGATTGGTTTGAGATTATGAAAGAGGTTAGTCTAAAACAATAGAAAAGATATTTTCCCCTTTATGGTGGGCATATATTAGTTTATATCCATGGATATTTGCTATTGTTTTTACTATATAAAGCCCTAATCCAAAACCATCACTTCTTTTTTCCTCTTGGGAAAAAGGTTCGGTGTAATATTCTAAATCGTTTTTTAAAGGCTCACCTTTAGAGATTATATCTATTCTATTTTTATTTGCTTTTATTGTTGCATGATTGTCTGGAGAAAACTTTATGGCATTATCGATTAGGTTTTTTAAAGCAACAGAAAACATTGATATATCTGCATTTATTTTAAAATCATTAATTTTAGAGCTTAGTTTATTTGCATTTACCATTGATATCTCAATAGTTTTTGTATAGATTTTGAAAAATGATGTAAGTTCTTTATATACAAAAGTATTGTTTGATGTAAGTTTTTCAACCATAGCCAACTCTTTGATGATATCATCCATTCTTTGAAAAGCTTTTTGTAATGTTTCTTTCTTTTTATTATCATCTAATGTTTCAGCAATAAACATTGCTTTTGTAATGGGAGTTTTAAGTTCATGCATCATATTACGCATAAAAAGCTCTTTTGATTTTGTTTGATTATTAATATGTGTGATTGCTTCATCAAAAGTTTTTGCAATTGTTCCAATCTCATCTCTGCTTATAGATGTAATTTTTACATTTAAATCACCATTTGAAAACTTTTTAATCTCTTTATTTAGATTTCTAAGTGGTTTTAGTTTTCTTTTTAATATATAATATAAAGCAAATAAAATACCATATGAAACAGCCATGGCTATTGAGATTATTATAAGATTATATTTATAGCCTTGCTCATCTTTAAACATAATGTTATAACCATCTTTTTGTGTATAAATATATAAAATATCGTCAAAATTATATATTCTATACATACCATTATTAGTTTCTCTTAGTATCAATTGTCGGCCACTATTTATAATTTTTAGTTTCTCTTGATCATCTTCAACAAGATTTATTTTAAATTGATCTATAAACATTTTTAATCCACTTATAGTGGGTTTTGTATCAAGAGTTTTTAAAATACTTTCAGCAACTAGTTCATGTTTTTTTTGAGTTGTTATGATATATCTTTGTTTATCAAGTTTAATAAATACTGTAAATGTAATACTAATAGCTATTAATGCTAATATAAAAATAGTATTGATAAATGCAGAGATAGAGATATTTCTTATCATATAAGTTGATAACCTATCCCACGTACAGATTTTATATAGGTTTTACTATCATCTACTTTTGATAGTTTTGAACGAATTCTTGAAACCATTACATCAATATTTTTTAAGCTACTATCATCTTCAATATGATCACTAGCATAGATGAAATCTTCTCTTGCTATAACAGCTCCATTTCTTTGAATTAAAAGTTTTAATATATCAAATTCTGCTAAAGTTAGAGTTAGTAACTCCTCTTTAAAGTATATTTGTAAGTCATCCTCTTTTAAAATAAAATTTGATTTTTTTTCATTTTCTGGTTTTGTTTGAACAGGAGTAATTCTTTTTAGAATTGCTTTAATTCTTGCTTGTAGTTCTCTTGGATTATAAGGTTTTGGAAGATAATCATCAGCTCCTCTTTCAAGACCCATAACTTTATCCAAAATATCATCTCTAGCACTGGAAATTATGATAGGTATATCTGATTTTTCTCTAATTTTTGGTATTAGTTCAAGCCCATCTATCTCTGGTAAAGTCAAATCCAAAATGATTAGTTTGTAATCTTTTAGATTCAACATAGATAGTCCATTGTATGGACTATCTGTATTTGTAACTTCTATATCATATGAAGCTAAATAATCAGTGATGATTTGAGCTAACTCTAAATCATCTTCTATCATAAGTACCTGTACTATAGCAAATCCTTTATTTTATAGCTAATAGTATAGTCTGCCCATATCTATTAACATAAACTCTTTTATTTTTGTTGTTATATTTTCTTATTGCTTGTTGCATATCTGCAAAACTTTTTATCTCTATATCTTCAATTTGTATAATAACATCCCCAGCTTGAAAACCAACTTTTTCAGCTTCAGAATTTGGTTCAACTCCTGTGATAAGTACTCCTGAAACATTTGAATTCAATCTAAATCTTTGAATCATTTTTGCATCAATCTCTGATAATAATAAACCACCTAAGAAATTACCATTGTTCGCTTCTGATGTTACTAATCCAGCTCTATTACCTAAAGTGATTTTTAGTAAAACATCTTTTTTATCTCTTTCAAGTTTTACAGCAATTGTTTGATTTGGTTTAAATGAAGCGATTACATTTTGTAAATCTTTTCTATCTTTAATTTGGATATTATTTATTGAATATACTAAATCTCCTCTTTTTAATCCAGCTTTTTGAGCAGGTGTATCTTGTGCAACATCTAAGATTAAAGCACCTTGTTTATGTGTATAAAGTTTTGAAATATTTGGTTTTAAATCATCTATAACAACACCTAAGTAACCCCTTGTAACTTTTCCATCAGCTATGAGTTTTTTAACAACATCTTTTACCATAGATACAGGAATTGCAAACCCAATACCATTGTTTCCACCAGATTTAGAGATAATTGCAGAATTGATACCAATTAAAGCACCTCTACTATCTACAAGAGCTCCACCAGAGTTTCCAGGGTTGATTGAAGCATCTGTTTGGATAAAGTTTTCATATCTATTGATACCAACATGATCTTTATTTAGTGCAGAGATAATACCTTGTGTTACGGTTGTACCAATACCAAAAGGGTTACCAATAGCAAAAATCAAATCACCAACTTCTAAATCTGTTGAATCTCCAAATTTAATAGCCTTGAAATTATCACCTTCTATTTTTATAACAGCTAAATCACTGTCAGAATCTTTTCCAATAACTCTTGCGTTATACTCTTTTGGATTATCACCAATTGTAACTGAAATCTCATCTGCATTTTCAACAACATGATTATTTGTAACTATATATCCATCTTTAGAAATAATTACACCAGAACCTAATGATCTTTGGATTCTATTTTGGTTAAATTGTTCATTGAACTGATCTCCAAAAAACCTTCTTAAAAATGGGTCATTAAACATTTGAAATGGAATATTTGCTGCATTTGAAATAACTCTTCTTTTTGCGGCAATATTTACTACTGATTTCATAGCGTCTTTGACCGTATCATTAAAAGATAAAATCTCTTGCATTGTATTTGGTGTGACTCTTTTGGGGTCTTTTTGTGCCATTTCAAAGTCAATATTAGCTGCAAAAATATTTGTAGCGATTAAAGCGGCAAGTAAAAAACTTTTTTTCATCATTTTTTAATCCTTCTTTTTGAAATTATAAAACTTATAAAAGAATTATAATAGCTAAATGTAAACTATTATTGAATAAAGTGTAAATAAAAAATTAACCCAAAGTGTAGAAATTGTGGAGTTTAAAGGGTGTAGTTTGAAAAACTACACTCTTTTTTATAAATCAGTTTTAAGTACAGCACCAGAACTTGCATTTGTAACAAGTGCTCTATATTGTCCTAGCCATTTTGATTTTAATGGTTTTTTCAGTGGAGTGAATTCAGCTTTTCTTTTAGCTATCTCTTCATCAGTAAGGTTTACAGATAAAATATATTGGTCAACATCGATATGAATTTCATCACCATCTTTTAGTAAACCAATCATTCCACCCTCAGCTGCCTCTGGACTTACGTGACCAATAGAAGCTCCTCTTGTAGCACCACTAAATCTTCCATCAGTAATAAGTGCACATTTATCACCAAGACCCATACCCATGATAAGTGAAGTTGGTGCTAACATCTCTTGCATCCCTGGTCCACCTCTAGGTCCTTCGTATCTAATAACTACAACATCACCAGCTTTTACTTTTCCACCAATGATTCCTGCAATAGCTTCTGGTTGACCATCAAAACAAACAGCTTTTCCTGTAAATACTCTATCTCCTGTAATACCAGCAGTTTTGATAACAGCACCTTGTTCTGCCAAGTTACCATATAAAATAGCTAAACCACCAACTTGTGAATATGGATTATCAATAGTATGGATGATATTAGTATCAGTAATTACTGCATCTGCAATTTTTTCTAAAAGAGTTTCTCCAGAGATAGTAAGATTATCTATTAAGATATCATCACCTCTTTTTGTCATCTCTTTCATAACTGCATTTACACCACCAGCTTTATTAATATCTTCCATATGTACAGTTGATAATGATGGAGAGATTTTAGCAATATGTGAAACTTTTTTAGAAATAGAGTTAATATCCTCTAAATTAAAGTTAACATCTGCTTCTTTTGCAATAGCTAACATATGTAATACGGTGTTTGAACTTCCACCCATAGCCATATCAACAGCAAAGGCATTTCTTACTGCATTTTCATTTAAAATATTTTTTAATTTATATTTTTCTCTTGATGCTGCATCTTTTGCAATCTCACAAATTCTTCTAGCGGCTTTTCTATATAACTCTTCTCTCTCAGGAGTTAAAGCTAAGATTGTACCATTTCCTGGCAATGCAATCCCCATAGCTTCCATAAGTGTATTCATAGAGTTTGCAGTAAACATACCAGAACATGAACCACCACTTGGACATGCGTTACACTCTATATCTTTTAACTCTTCATCACTCATCTCACCAGCTTCATGTTTACCCACTGCTTCAAATGCTGTAGCTAAATCTATTGGTGTACCATCTTTAGTATGACCTTTTTGCATTGGACCACCACTTACAAATACTGTAGGAACATTTACTCTTAATGCACCCATAATCATACCTGGAACAATTTTATCACAGTTTGGGATAGCAATCATTGCATCAAGTTTATGTGCGTTCATTACTGTTTCTATAGAGTTCGCAATAATCTCTCTACTTGGTAATGAAAATAACATACCATCATGACCCATTGCAATACCATCATCTACACCAATTGTATTAAACTCAAATGGAACACATCCATTTGCTCTAATCTCTTCTTTTATAATATCTGATACTTTATCTAAGAAAAAGTGTCCAGGGATTAATTCTATAAAAGAGTTTGCAACTCCAATAAATGGTTTATCAAAATCTTCATCCTGTAATCCTGTTGCTCTTAATAACGATCTATGGGGTGTTCGGTCAAAACCTTTTTTAACTTCATCACTTCTCAATGTTTATCCTTTTTTTCAATAACTTCTTTTTAATAGTGGAAATAAATTCTACTTAAAAGAATCAAAATCCTAAAAGGCTTTACGAATAAAGCCTTAGAACGGCATTTTTTATGGTGTGCATTATACATTTTTTGCCGTTGATTTTTCTTTAAATAAAAAAATTTACAAAATTTTTTCAAAAACCCTTGACAAATAAAAAATTTTAGAATATAATTCCACTCCAATTTAAGAAAAACGTTTCTTAAAACTACTGTTGAAAGTGCGAGTGTGGCGGAATAGGTAGACGCGTGGGACTTAAAATCCCATTCCGGTTTCGGAGTGTGAGTTCGATTCTCACCATTCGCACCACTTATTATATGGTGCGGAAGCATCATTTTTTTTGCGTAGAGAGTTGGCTGAGTTGGTCGAAAGCACCGGTTTTGAAAACCGGCGAGGTTCACGCCTCCGAGGGTTCGAATCCCTTGCTCTCTGCCATTTTATAATCATTTTATCTTATCGCTGTTAAAATGATTTGCGATGGAGGTATAGCAAAGTTGGTAATGCACCTGATTGCAAATCAGATATTCATCGGTTCGAGTCCGGTTACCTCCTCCACTTATTAATCTAAATCAATTTATAAAAATCCAAAAATACTTTAAAACCCAGTCTAATTTTAAAAGAATGCAATTTTTACTTAGATTTATGTAACCCTTATTTTTAGAATTACTTTTAATTATGTCAAGAATTAGTAAAGGAAATTTACCTTATATAATTGACATAAAATGACTATAATTTATATTCTTAATAAAGTGACACTAAGTGCAAAATAGCAAAATATGGCTAAAACTAAATTCGCAAGTTTTGCACTTAGAGTTTTTGTTTTTTCAAAAGGATATTTAAGTGGCAATAATTGATATTATATTATTTGGATTTATTGGTTTAGTCTTTGTTGTCACATTAGTAGGTTTTATTATTTACAATTTTAAATAAACTATTAAAGTTGATTACTTCTAAGATAATGTTAAAACAAAAATGGAAAATTAATTTAACTACATTTATTGATTTTAATAATTATATTCACTCCATTTAGGAGATTTAATGGCTTAAGTTTTCTAAATTTACTTCTTTTAAGAACTTCTAATGATAAATTAAAAACATATGTTTCTAATCTTTATATAAAAATTTAGCAATTTAGGAATAAAAATTTCAAATATTTAAAAAACTTATTTATATAAGTAAATCTTATATAAAATTAAGGTTAGTTTTAACTAATTGGTCGTATAATTACTTTGATTAATTTCATGCATATCTATAGTTTAAAAGGGTTGTCCTTCTTGGGCAGCCCTTTTTCTTTTATACTTAAGTATAACTTTTACTAATATATCTTAAAAATTATATATAGCTATATATTTTTTAAATTATTTTAAATAAATTAGACAATAATAATTTTTTATTGAATAAATATTTTAAATAAATAAAATAAAAAACGCCATTTTAATCTACTTGTCATAAATTATATAATAAAATAATTACTTATTTAAACACTTAAGAGAGAAGATTATGAAAAGAGTACATATTATTTTTATGTCAATTATTTTGGCTTTTTCTATAGGTTGTGCACAAAAAGATAATGCAATTACAGAAATCAAACCATTAAAAAAAGAAAATCTTATAAATAGTTCAACAATACATGATGCAGTTAGAATAAACGATCTTGAATTGGTTAAATATTTTGTAGAGAATGGTATTGATATAAATAGTAAAGATAAGTTTGGATATACACCTCTTCACCTTGCTGCAAGATTTAATCACCTTAAAATAGCCCAATTTTTAATTGATAACCAAGCTAATGTAAATACACAAGATAAATATTTAGATTCACCATTATTAGATTCCACAAGAAATGGCTATTCTAAGATGTCAGAATTATTGATTTGTAGTGGAGCAGATAGAACCATTGCGGACAAATATAAGTTGACTCCATATAAATATGCATTGAGTGCAAATGATATTAGATTGACAAAAATATTAAAGATGGAAGATTTAAGTAGTTTTTGTGGTAAAAAAGAGGAAAAAAATTTAAATTCTTCGAATAATGAGTTTAAAGGACCTTCTATAACTGTTGATGATAATAAAGTTATAAAAGAAGCTATGCCAATTATTTGTGGAGATATTTTAGATCCATCAGTTTTACAGGTTCAAGTATCTTTAGATGGGGGCAAAAGTGTTTATGATGCAAATTTAGATATGAAAAACAAAAGATGGTGTGCGAAAGTATCAAATCATCAAAAAGCAGGAGAATATAAAGCTTCTGTTATCTCTATGAATAAATTAAATAAGATGACGAGAGTTGAAGATAAATTTGAGATAGTTTTTGATGATATAATTATTACTTCTTTGAAAAAAGAGTTTGAAAAAGAGTTTGAAAAATGGAATTTAGAACTATTAGAAGATAGTTATACTATAAGATTTAAAGACTCATCAATGTTTTTAAGGGGTAAAAATGAGATTAGTGACAACTATAAAAAGATATTTAATCAGTTTTTCCCAAGATATTTAGCAATAATAAGTAAAAATATTGACAAAATAAATACTGTTTCAATTCAGGGTCATACTTCATCTAGATATAGAACAGCTAAAACCAAAGAAGAAAAATTTGAAAAAAATAGAATATTGTCTCAGAAAAGAGCTGATACTGTATTGGCTTATTTAAAAGGGATAGAAAATATTACAGTTTATGAAAATAAAGATTTGATAAATGATTTTTTTATCTCTGAAGGAAAAGCATCTTCTGAGTTGATATATAATCAAGATGGAACAGAAAATATAAAAGCTTCAAGAAGAGTTGAGTTTAAAATAAATTTAAAATAAGTAGGAATTATGGGAAAGCAGATTGAGGATATAAAAAATATAGTTTTTAAAATCAGAGAATCTCTATCCTATAATACAACTTTTGAATTATCTGCTGAACAAACTTTAGACTATAACCCAAATATATCGCAAGTTTATATAACTTTGTTTCAAGAGGGACAACATCCAGTTAGGTGGGGTTCAAGAAAACAAACCTTAGAAGAAAGTATTCAAAGAATAATTTTCAAATTAAAAACAAATCCATCTTTTTATAACTTTTTAGTTGCTGATAAATCCAAGTGTAGAATTTTATTTGAAATGGTTACAAAAGAGTATCCATGTAATATTAGAAATCTTACAACTATGAAAATGACTTCACCAAATAGATTTGAATCAGGTATAAATGGTTTAAAATATAAATACAACGATATAACTAGATATTTTATGCCAACAGATGGTTATACAAAATCAATTATGAGTGTTAATCAGCTTTTAAACTATTTGTCTAAACAATGTGGGGTTGCAAAAAGAACAAATAAGATAAGTGAACGTGTACATCTTATGAGAAGAGAACCTATTGAGTACACCTTTATAGAATCAATTGCCTATATTACTTATAACGATGAGGTATTGAAACTTGAAAGAGGATACCCTCTGCCAATTGAGTTTAATAAAGATATTGTATATGACAAAACGATGAAAAGTGTTGATTGGTTAGTGAAAAATATGAATAAAGATGGAAGCTTTTTATATTTTTATGATCCCTATAATAATACAGTTGTTGATGATATGCATCCAACTATGACAAATCCTTTATACAACAATATCTTAAGACATAGTGGTGGAACAGTCTCTTTAATGCGTGGTTATGAATTAAGTGGCAATGAACTATATTTACAAAAAGCAAAAGATTCTATTGATTTTTTTATTTCAACTTTTCAAGAACATACTTATAAAGATAAATATGCTTGTTATCCATTTTTTAACAAAAAATCAAAACTTGGTGGTGCAGGGATTGGTTTAGTAGCTATGATGCATTATTATATCCATACTAAAAATGAAAATTATAGAAAATATTTAGATGGATTAGTAAGACATATTTTAAGTAGAGTAGATGATACTGGAGAATTAATAGGTTATTATATCCATCCTAAATTTAATGATGGGAAACCATTAATCAATCCAAGTGATAAGATAAAAAAAGAGTTATTTTCTTTTTATTATCCAGGAGAGGCTTTACTTGGGCTTGCTTTATATTATTTGCATATTGAAAATATTGATGAGGATTTAAAGGTAGATATTAAAGAAAAAAGTGAACAAGCTTTAGATTTTTTAGTAGATATTAGACCTATTAAATATGGTTATATGTTTGATGCTTTACCAGCTGATGCTTGGCTTATGCAAGCAATCGAAGAATGGGTAAAAGTGGATGGTTTAAAAAAACAAAGTTATATAGACTTTGTTTTCAATGATACAAAACAGATGTTTGAACATATGTACCGTGATGATAATACTTATGAGACAAATAAAGATTATATAGGTGGATTTTATTATGAGTATGGGGAGCATGTGTATCATGATGCTTCAAGATGTGAAGGTGTTGTAAGTGCATATTATCTTGCAAAATATTTAAAAGATGAACAAAAGGTTTCATGGATTATGAAAAATATGATGCTTAGTGCAAAAGGTTTGATGAAAACCTTCCATGATGAGAAATCAAACTATTGTCATATCAATCCTAAAAAAGCTCTTCATAGTTTTAGATTTAAACTTACACGTCAATGGGTTAGAGTAGATTCAGTGCAACATGCTGCATGTTTTTTTGCAAGACTTTTACCAGTGTTTGATGAGAGTTTCAAAGAGAATAATACAAATGTACCAATAGGGAAAAAGCAGATGAATATAGATATAAAAAGCTTACAAAATAGTAGCCAGTCAGGAATAAAATATTTAAAAAAATTTGATATATCTCAGTTTTGGAGATTTTTTGTAGATGGAAGATTTCAAAAGAAATACAACGGTTGGGTTGGCTATGAAGGTGGAGAAAGGGGAAGCGTTCCTGCATTGATAAATGGATTTGCTTTTATGTTGGATAATTTTGATATATCAAATGGTTTAAAAGCCACATATCTAAGACAACTTCATAAAATTTGCATGTTGAGTGTGGAAACAACAAATCTAAAATCTAGTCCAGGAGATATTAGATACTTAAATTCAGGTATGCCATTTTTTTCAAAAACTACAACTTATGAACATCTAGTTGAAGTGTTTGATTTAAGACGTGGTGATGGAACAGCTATTTTCAATTCTGAAAAATGGGGAAAAACTGCTGATGAATTGGATGTTAATGAGATCTATCAAGTGATGAAAAAAGATGGAAAAATCAATTATAGAAATTGGTATCCAAATCTAGATAAAAAACAACAAGATGCTATTGAGGGAAAACTTACTTTGCATGAGTTTTATGAAGCTAAACATGCTGTACAGATGATGATGGTTTCAAAAATGGAAGAGATTGTACAAAGATACAATACAAATATAAAAAAAGCAAAAACCCAAGATGAAAAATTAGAAGTGATTTGTTTGGTTTCAAGAGAGATGGAGTTGCTTCACCCTTTCCCTGATGGAAATTGTAGAACATTTAGTTGTGTTACTTTAACACATCTTTTAATGTACAATGGTTTTCCTCCAGCTTTATTGGAAAATCCAAATTTGGATAATGAAGTTTCATTTTCACAATGGATAGAAGAGGTTAAAGTTGGGATGCAAAGAACATTGGATTTGATACAAAATCCAGAACTTTCTTTATTTAGTTATTCTATTTTGGATATGGAAGATGAAAATAGAGAAAAATTTGTACAAATGGCAAAACCAATTCAAGAGATATTAGATAATCATAAAGAGATATTTCTAACACCAAAAAAACTTGAAGAGTATACAAAAGGTACTTGGATTACAGATATAAACTACAATATGAGGTTTACTGGTGTAGGAACTTATGGAACATATTATAAAGGAAATATCTATTTTACTATGGCTATTAAAGATTGGATAAAAGAGGAAAAAAATCCAATAAAAGAGTTAGAAAAAGTTTTAACTAAAGAGATTAAAGCTGTGGTTATAGATGATATTTCATATTTAAAATATGTGGAACATTTACCAGTTTTATTAGTGGATGATTGTTTTGAAGCTTTCAAAAAATGTTCTATTGAAGTAAGACAAGATGCAAACCCTTATACTGTTTTGATAACTGGAACAGAGGGAAAGACAGGAGCAAAAGTTCAACTTCATCATTTATTAAATAAACAAAATAAAGCTCACGGGGTTTTAAACAGTGCAAATACAGAAGTTCCTGTATTAAGGTCTTTAATAAACTTAGAACCAGATGATAATATTGAGATAAATGAAGTATCTGTAGGTAGTGATGAGGCTTATAGAGTTGAAAGAACAATGATGGTAAATCCAAATCTATGTTTTTTTACAAATATCGCTCCTAATCATATGGATATGCATAAAACTATGGAAAATATCTTAATAGCAAAATCATCTGTTGTAGAGGGTTTAAAGGATGATGGAGTTTGTATAGTAAATGATGCAAATGAGTATTGTGAAGGTTTAATAGAACAAATACTTAAAAGAAAACCAAATACAAAAATTATCAAATATGGTACATCAACCAACAATGAAGCATATTTGATTGATCAAACTTTTAATAATGAAAAAATAGGTTGGGATGTAAAAGCAAATATTTCTGGACGTGAAATAGATTATTTCGTTCCAATGCTTCAAAAACATAGTGCCTTAGCTAGTGTAGGGATACTTTTAGTTGTAAGTTTTATGGGATATAGTGTAGAACAAGCAGCTAGAGATTTTGAAACATTAGAGCCTTTTGAGACTATGGGAAGAGTGCTGAAAATTAGGAAAAAGTCAGGAATTGTATTGTTTTATGATCAAAGTAGGCGTGGTGGAATAGGTGGGATGACCTCTGCTTTTGATGATTTAAAAAATATAAAAGTAAAAGGTAGAGTAATAGCCTTAGTTGGTGGTATCTCTATTAAAAAAGATAGCCAATGGACAAAAGAATCACACAAAGAGTTAGCAAAACTTATAAATGAAAGTTCTATTGACAGGCTTTATACAACTGGAAACTTTATGGACTATGTACATGAAGATTTAAAGAATCCAGAAATACTTATAAAACATGAAGATGATATAGATACTCTTGCAACAATACTTTACAATGATATAAAAGGTGGCGATTTATTATTTATTATTGGAAGTGCTTATCTTTATTTAGGAAGAGTATCTGATAGAATTTTAAAGAAAAAAGATAAAAGTAAATATGATATAAATATAGAAAACTATGATTTGTCAACTGAGGATATAAACACCTATAAAGCTTTAGTTGTTATGGATGAGGTTGAAAATTCGGTTAGGTCAAATATTGCTTTATTTAATAATAACTTGGCAACAAAAGAGTATAAAAAGTTTCTTGAAAAATATAGTAATTTTACAAACTTTAGAGCAGAAATCTTAATGAATTTTTTTAAATCAATAGATACTTTTATGCAAAATGAGGGTTTAAAAGTTGTAAATGATAATTTAGATGATAGTTTTAAAGCTTTTATTTATAATAAAGAGTTTTGTATAAAATGGTTTAACAATTTAGATAAAAAAGTTGATTTACCAAAAAAACAACTATTTGGTTCATTTTATGACTTTGGACACAAAAAATATCTATTGCATGTAGAGGTTGCGACAATAAATCTTCATGTTGGTTTTGTAAAGTATAAAAAAGTTGGTGGTGTGTATAGTGCTAGAAGAATAGAGGATGATAAAACAAAAAATGATGTTTTTGATTTTATAAAAACCTTGAATACAAATTTAGATTTTGAAGTTAGAAAATGGGGATTAAGATGGTGTACTGTTGATTGTGGTAAAAGTATTGATTTAGCAGTTGCTGAAAATTTTATCAAAATGAATAATTTAGAAAAATCAATTTTCTTCAAAGATGTTTTAGCTTCAATAGTTAAAAAAATAGTTTAATGGATAAGGGGGTTGTTTTGGATAATTTATTACTTACGCTCGATGAAATTACTGAGGCAACAGATGGAAGATGGGAAAACTTTAAAGAAGATATAAAAATAAATGAGTTTCATATCACTCTTCATTATCTAAAACCCAATGATGTCTTTGTAGTAAAATCTGATGATTGGGTAAATAGGAATGCTTATAAAAATAGTGAAAAATATATAAACGCAGCTATAGATAAAAATATATCAGCTATTATGGTAAAAGAAGATATACCTATAGATACCAATATCCCTATCCTAAGAGTAGAAAATACCTATTTTGCGCTAAAAAAATTAGCAAGATATGCTTTAGAAAAAACATTAGCTAAAAAAGTTTTAATCACAGGAAGTTATGGTAAAACTGCTTTTAAATTACATCTTCATCAAATCATTCAAAAACAAATAAATAGTTATACAAGATTTAATAGTGCAAACTATACAGCAAATAATTATTGTGCAATGGCTTCTATAAAAAGTGATAATGAACTATTTATAAGTGAAATACCTGTTGCAAAAAAAGAAAAAATACAAAGAAGAGGTAAGTTTATCTCTCCTAATATAGCTGTATTAACATCAATAGGACATGAACATATAGAAAGATTTAAATCTATTGAAAACATTATAGAAAATAAATTATCATTAGTAACTCATATGAAAAAAGGTTCTAAACTTTTAATTAATAAAGACACTAAATATTTTGAACTTGTAAAACAAGAACTAAAAAAATATCCATATATGGATATAAGAACATATGGACAAAGTAGTTCAAACAATGCATTTATCTTATTTAAGAGATTTAGAGATTTTGGTTGGGATTTGATATCAAAAATTGAAGATGAAATAGTCTCTTATAGGGTTCCATTTTTTGAAGAGCATACAATTAGTAATTCATTGGGAGTTTTACTTTGTGCGTACCATTTAGGTGTGGATTTACATGAAGCAGCAAATGAGTATTGTGAAGTTAAAAACTTCAAAAGTAGTGGATTGTTTTATAAAGTAAATTTTAAAAACAAAAATTTTTATCTTTATGATCAAAGTAACAGAGGTGGAATAGAAGGGTACGAAGGTTTTTTTAAAACACAAAGTTATATAAAACCTAAAAATGGCGGTAAAAAGATTTTAGTAACTTCTGAGTTTGTTGATTATAAAGATGGAGAGATGGAGTTAATTGATACTAAATATTTTCAAAATCTTATAGAAAAAGCAAATTTTGATGTTTTATATACGGTAGAAAAATTTGATAAACATAAAGAGGTTTTAAAAGATACTTTAATTTGGAAAAAACATAGTACTGATTTCAATGATATTAAAGATGAGATAATTCAAAGTATAGAAGAAAATGATATAGTTTGTGTAAAAGGGATATTTGAAAGTAATCTACCAAGATTTATAGAATATATAAAATCTTTAGAGGGTATAACAGTAGAAAGATTACCTGTATCACATAGAATGAAAAGAAGAAATGAAACCTTTAAAGGTTTAAGAACAATCAAACCTTCTGATATAAAAAAGTTTAAAGAATATGCATCTAGTGAGAATAAAAAAGGTTGGATATATTATTTTCCATTTATCTTTTTTTGGTCACTTTCAAGTAGTAGAGAGGTTTTAATAGAGGATAAAAAAGGTTATATGAATCTATTTTTGCTAAATAGATTTCATAGAAGTGAAGCTCCAAAAATATCTTTGTATCTTCCAACTTTACCTTTAAAAGAAAAACCACAAGAGGATGCTATAAATAGGATATTTAAATATAAAGGTTATGATAGAGCCACAATTATTTGGGTAGATGAACACGATGTAAGTAGATTAAAAGAACAAATAAAAAAGATAAAATTTTCATATAAAACTTTTGATTATCTATATGACGTAAAAATATATGATGATTTAAGTGGTGGAAGATTTAAAAGCTTGCGAAAAGAGTTAAACCGTATGTCAAGAAATGAAGGCATAATGGTTGTTGATTATGAAAAAAAATATAAAAATGGTTGCTTAGATATTTTAAATAGATGGATGGATACACAAGCAAATAAATACAATTCAGTAAGTGATGAAAAATACACAAGATATTGTATTATGTATAATGAATTGTTTGATAAAAAAGATTTGAATGGTTTTGTGATTTTACAAGATCAAAAAGTGGTCTCTTTTGGTTTTTATGGTGAAATGACTCCATCTTTAGTAAACTTTTTTGTAGGGAAAAGTGATTATTCTTTAAATGGGATACAATCATATATGAAATATACACTATTTATGAAAAATAAAAGTTTCCCATTTGCCAATGATGGGCCAGGTATTAGTAAAGGCTTAGACCATTCAAAAAAAACTTTTAATCCTATTGGAAAACACAAATTATATAAAGCCCAAATTGATAGTAGAAAAATATGAAAAATGATATAAAAAAAGTGCTCTTTTGTGGAGACAAACAAATAAAAAACAGTGAAAAAAGTTTTAAAGATATTTTTGGAAAATTAGATGTAAATGATTTGAAAATAGATTTTGATTTTTTGGATATGAGTTTAGATATAAACTTTTTAGAGAAAAATAGTTTAGATGTTTTAGTATTGTTGCCAAATTTGGAAGATAATATCAAAAAAGTAGAAAACTTAGAAGTTTTATTAGATAAATATTTAGTGGAAAAAGATGCTTTAGTTTTTATTTATAAAGATGATAAAAACTACGATAAGATTAGAAGAATTTTAAGAAAATATAAAAATATAAATGTTAAAAAATATGGAGATAGTAGTAATAATAATGCCTATTTACAATTTCTAAATCCAAAAGAAAAATATCATGAAATAATGGCAAAAATAGAAAACAAAATTGTTGTTTATATTCTTGGAAATTCAAGTTTTAGTGTTGAGGACTCTTTATGTTTACTTTTACTTTTTTATCATTTAGATATAAATATACATACAGTAGCAGATATCTTTTCAAACTTGGATAAAGAAAATATATCTCAATCAAGTATTTTAAAAATATTATCAAAAAATAGTGTTTTTAAAACTCTTAGAACATTAGATTTGACAGATTTTGAACAGTTTAAAACTTATGTAAAAAATGAGAAAAAATTAGGTGCTTTTTATTATTTTCCATTTATATATTTTTGGTCCCAATCAAGCAGTAGAGAGCTTTTAATAGATAAAAAAGATGACTGTCTTACTTTATATCTTTTAAATAGATTTCAAAGAAGCAGTTTTCCAAGGTTTAAACTTTTTTTACCAGTTTTACCTTTTATAAAAGAAGAGCAGTTAACTGGTTTTGAAAAATTGTATTTATACAATGGAAATAAAAAGATAGATATAACTTGGATAGAACAATCTGATGTGGCAAAACTAAAATCTTTGGATAAAAGATTAAAATTTAAGTTAAAGACAAAAGAGTTTATCTATGAAACAAAACGATACAAAAATCCAACAGGGGGGAAATTTAGAACTCTTAGACAACAATTAACTTGGTTTTCTAAATATGAAGGGATAGAAATAATCCCTTATGAAACCAAATATTATGAAAAATGTTTAGAACTTTATACAAAATGGGTTGATACTAGAGCTGGCAAATATGATAGAATAGAAGATGAAAAATATATGAAACAAACTCTATTGAATTTTGATATATTTGATAAAAAAGATTTAGATGGGATAATTTTATTAGATAAGCAAGAGGTTATATCTTTTGGCTTTTTTGGTGAGATAACTGATGAAAACTCTTTATTATTTATAGCAAAAAGTGATTATAACTATAAAGGGATACAGATGTTTATAAAGTACAAAATGCTTGAACTTAGTGATAAATATCTTTATTCAAATGATGGTGGAGCTGAAAATAGTAAAGCGCTTTATTTTTCTAAGAAAAAGTTTAATCCAATTAAATATAATAACTTTTACAGTATTTCAATATAGTTTAAAAGGATAAAAAATGTTTGTAAGAGTTTTCTTTAGTTTATTTTTTATTGCTCAGTTACTAATATCTGCCGATATAACAAACCAATTAAAGTATATAGGGACTCCTTATAAAGCTCAGTTTAAAAGTGGAGAAGATATATATTCAAGAAATGTTTGGGATATGCAAGTTTATGATAACAGGATTTTTATAGGTGCAGGAAACAGTGCAAATGAAGGTCCTTCTCAAAACTCTGGACCAGTTAATCTAATAGCCTATATCCCAAAAGAAAATAAGTTTGTGGTAGAGGGAAGAATTGATGAAGACCAAGTGGATATTTTCAAAATTTTAGATGATACTTTGGTTATACCTGGACATGATGCGAAAGAGAGTTGGTCATGGGGAAATTTTTATTTAAGAAATGTAGGTACAAAATGGGAAAAATATAGAAATATCCCTAATGCACTTCATGTGTATGATCTTTTTTATGCTGATAAAAAACTATTTGCAGGTATAGGTTTATATGAAGGTGCAGCTGTTGGAATCACAAAAAACCTTGGTAAAACCTGGGATATTCAAAAACTTGGAAGAAGTAGAGTTTATAGTTTTTTACATATAGGAAATGAACTATTTGCATTAAAAAAATTTAAAAGAACACCAAAGCCATATTTTAGTGTGGCTCAATATATAAAAGGAAAGTTTGTTCCAAGATATGATATTAGTATTTATGATATGTTCCCAGATACAAAATTTAAAATAAAATATTCTAGAGCTACAAGAGTAATCTCTCTTGGGAATAAAGCAGTATATGTAGGTGCATATAAATATAATAGCCATCAAACTAAACCTTTTGGATTATACTCTACGCAATTAGTTGAAAATAATCTAAAAGCGAAAAAGATAGATTTAGATGGTTTTATCCCAAATGACATGATAAAAAGAGGTGATAAAATATATATTTTAGCCTCTAAAAAAAGTTTTTTAAATACTAAAAATGCAGTATTTGTTATGGGTGTTGATAATTTTAAACCAAAAGAGCTATTTTCTTTTATTAATAATACTTTTGCCAGATCTTTTGAACTTTTTGATGGGAAATTCTATTTTGGTTTAGGAAGTGATGTGGATGAAGGTAACAATTGGAAAATGTCAGATTTGAAAAAAGAGACAGGGGATATTTTAGTTTATAAGTGGAAATAAAAACTGGAGAAAAGATTGAAATTAGAGTTAACATATAAAGAGTTTGATAATACATTTGAATATCAATATTGTGTTTATAGTTATCCTTTTAGGATATTTTATAATATAAACAACGATGGAAAAACTCCCAAAATATTAAAATATACTCAACATGAGAAGATACCAGATTATATTGTAGAGATATTCAAATCTTTTTATAAAGCTTTCGATATTTTTATAAAAGTGTGTAGATTTAAAAATCCTTTAAAAGAGGGGATATATTTTGAAAAAGGTGCAAGTTTTATAGATGTTTTAATCTCTGATATACCCGTACAAAGAGGTTTAGTAGCCGCAAGTTTGATAAATAATAGTAAATATTTTAAAGATGATGATGCTTTAAAAGGTAAATCTATTAGGATTTTATTACATAATGATTTAGTAAAAAATACAGCTACGCCCATACATGAACTATTTCATGTTTTCCAATACAATTATTGCAATTTTAACAATATGTGGTTTATGGAAGGTTTGGCAAGATGGAGTCAAAACTTAATACAAAAAAGAAAAATGCAAGATGAAATCTTGCCACAAAACTTAGATGAATTAAAAAATTTATTAAAAAGAGCTCATGATTGTGAATATTTTTGGAGAAGATTGATATCTTTATTGACAATAAATAAACCCTTTATAAAACAGTTTTTAGAAAATTTATCAAAAGAATCTGAAAAATTAGAAAATCAGTTTAATTATAAAAAAAACAATTGGACAAAAGAGGAAAAAAGGTTAGATAAAAACAATCCTTATATCTTAAAAGTTTTAATTGATACTATAAATTTAATCCCAAGAAATCCAAATAAAGAGTTGGATAGTTTTATTGAAACGGTTTGTGAATATATCTCTTATGGGAATAAAAAATTTAATAACCCTGCTTTGCAAAGTTTTTTTAAAGTATTAAAAAAGTGTGATTCAAGTCTTGTTAAAAAAGAGGAAAACTACTTATATAGTGAATATTTTGATTTAAGAAATAGAAAACTAAAATTAGAAAAATTAAATTGTGTAAACTTAAGTGAATATGAACTTGATATTTTAAACCAACTGGTAAGTATTGAGGGGGAATTGTTTATAAGTATAGAAAATATTGAGTTTATAAATGCCTTTAACTATTTGCAAAGTGTAGAAAAACTAACTATACAAAATATGGCTAATCTTCAAGCTATAAATGGTTTTAATGGTTTAAATCAAATAGAAAGTTTAGAGATTTCATACAATGACAAACTAACTTCTATAAATGGTTTTAATAATCTATTTAAATTTAATAATGAGGTTCAAGGATATATTAAAGTTATAGATAATAAAAATCTAGAAGAGGTTAAGTTTTTAAAAGGTTTAAAAACAGTTAATTCTTCTTTTTATTTACATCACAATAAATTAAAAACTTTAGAAGGCTTAGAAAATCTAGAGAAAGTTTATGCAAGTTTTTCTTTATCCTCAAATGAAATAGAGAATTTAAGACCTTTAAGTAATCTAAAAAAAGTTTCAGGAATGTTAGGTCTTGCATTTAATAAATTAGAAACTTTAGAAGGTTTAGAAAATCTTAGCTCTTTAAAAACTATAGCTTGGAATGGTCAAAATAGAACAATTGTAATACATGGAAATAAAAATTTAAAAGATATTTCAGCTTTAAAAAATATTACAACACAAGAAAAATATCTAATAGCTTTTATGGATGATTATAAACAATATGAGACAAAACCAAATAGCGATTCAGTTTTTCATCAAAATATATTAGAGTTATATGATACAGAAAATAAAAAATTTATTCCAACCTATTGGTTTGTAAAAAAAGAAAAACATGATTATCGTGAGTTTGGAAAAGCAACACATAATGAAAGATTAAAATATCTATTAGATTTTGAGTTAGAAAGTGAAATATTAGTAATATCTTTTTCTGGATATCATGGGCATTTAGGAGGAATATTTAATTCAAGGTATCCTTTTTTGACCAATGAATTAAAAACAAATAAAATCTTTATTTTGGATGAGTATAACTCTTGGTACCACAAAGGGATAAAAAATATCACTTCAAATATTGACGAAACAATTGATTTTTTAAAACAGCTTATATCAAATGGCAATTATAAAAAGATAGTTTGTTTTGGTTCTTCTATGGGAGGATACATCTCTTTAGTTATAGCTCAAGCTATTAAAGCTACAAATGTAATAGCCTTTTCTCCTCAAACTTTTTTAGATGATGCAAATAGAAAAAAGTATGGTGACAAACGGTGGAAAGAACCTATATCTTTGTTAAATAAAGCTGATGAAAAATATCTTGATTTAAAACCTTTATATGAGAACTTTAAAGGTGGTATAAACATAGAGATACACTACTCGATAAATGAAAAACTTGATGAATTACATGTGAAACATTTAGATAATAAAAATATCAAAGTTATAGCCCATGATGATAGTGACCATTATTTAGCAGTTTATTTACACAAAAAAGGTTTACTAGAAGATATTGTTTTAAATAATTTGCAAATTAGCAAAGATAGTAAAAAGTTAAATTATCAAATAATTTTTGGTGACAACTGGAATAAAGCAACCTCAAGATGTAGTTTTTTGGATGCTCATCATTTAAGTTTCAAAGATATAAACAATGTTATAGAGTATGGAAATAAAAATGGCATCAAAACACTATTTGCCAACAACTATAAAACTCAAATGGCTATTGTAAAAAATCAAGAACTTTTAGATAAATCTGGTTTTAAATATATAGTAAATAGTCAAAAAGTTTTAAAACGTTTTGTGGATAAACAACTTTTTTATGAGATTATGAAAGATAATGCTTATGAAGATTATGTTCCAAAGTATTATGAAAATATTGAAGAGGTAGTTTTCCCCTGTATTGTAAAAACAAAATCGGGTGGAGCTGGAAGAGGTATTTTTTTAGCATATAATAAAGATGATTTAAAAGATTTAGAAAAAAATGAGATTGTATCAGAGTATTTATCTAGCAATAAAGAGTACGCAACAAGTATTTTTATGAAAGATGGGAAGATTTTAAAAGATATTACCTTCTGTAAAACTGCTATAAAAGAGTTGTATGTGCTTCAACATGAAAGTAAGAACTCTATTGAAACTAAGTATTGTGAAACACCATTTTTAGAACTTTTTGAAGAAATTTTGCAAAAATTTGTTGATGATAAATATTGTCAATGTAGTATAAATTTTAAAATTCAAGATGGTATTCCAAAAATCTTTGAAATAAACCCAAGAATAGGCTATACCTTAGCTGGATTTTGTGATAAATTTAAAGAGATGATTGATATCTATTTAGATGAGTTGGAAATCTAGCTTGAATATAAAACTAAATCTAATCCTTTTTTTAGGATTATTTTTAACTTCTCAAACCTATGCATATGATAAGCCAATATTTTTAGGAAATCCATATAAAAAGTATTATAAAAGTGGTGAATTTATATATGCAAGAAATATTTGGGATCTGCAACTTTTTCAAGATAAAATCTATATAGGAGCAGGAAACAGTAGTAACTATGGCCCTGCTCAAAATGCAGGACCACTTTATGTTATCTCACTTGATACTAAAACAAATAGTTTTAAAGATGAGTATAAGATAGATGATGAACAAATAGATGTTATGAAAGTTTATGATGATACTTTGTATATTGCAGGACATGATGCAACGCAAAGTTGGGATTATGGAAATATCTATACAAAAAAAAATCAAATATGGGAAAAAAATAGAACTTTACCAAAAGCCTTGCATGTATATGATTTAGTAATAAAAGATAAAAAAATCTTTACAGCAATTGGTTTATATGGTGGGGCAGCTGTTTTTGTGAGTGATTTAGATGCTCAAAAATGGAAACAAATCACTATAGGAAAAGGTAGGGTTTATACTCTTTTAGAAGTCTCAAATCAATTATTTGCTACTAAAACATTTAGAAAAAAACAGCCAGATAGAATAAGTATAGCCAAGTTATCAAAAGATTTGGATGATTTTACTGCAAGATTTGACTTAGATATAAAAAAAATGTTTCCCAATACAGAGGTTAATAACAACTTTATAAAGATAATAAAAGCTATAAAAAATGATGAGGAATCTTTTTATATAGGGGCATATAAATATAATGATCATCAAAACAAACCTTTTGGTTTATATAAAGCCTATTTTGACAAAGATATGTTAAAAGTAGAAAAAATAGCTTTACAAAAAGATTATATCCCAAGAGATATACTTATAAGAGATGAAAAGGTTTATATTTTAGTTACAAAAAAAATAGATGATAAATTTGAAAATATAGTACTACAATATGAAAACAATAGTTTAGAAAAACTCATCAATTTTGAGTATAACTCTTTTGCAAGAAGTTTTGAGGAGTATAAAAACTGTTTTTATTTTGGTATAGGAAGCGAGATTAATAATCCTATAAAATGGAGTGTAGATGAACTTTCACCCTCATCAGGGGATATTTTGCGAGTATGTAGATGAAAAAGTTTTTATTTTTACTCTTTCCTTTTTATCTTTATTCATTTAGTTATATAGATAGTTTAGACAAGATTTATATAAAAGATGAGTTTAGAGTATTTTATACCTTAAATGGAAAAAATGCTTTACCTAAAAATAATCAAGTAGATAAAAACAATAATCAAATCCCAGATTATGTAGAAAATATAACAAATCAATTATCAAAAGTATCTAAGCTTTTAGTTGATAAATATGGTTTTATCCATCCTTTAAAACAAGAAAGATTTAAAGGTGCAAAATATATAGATATACATCTAATAAATCTAAAAGTAAATGGTGCGGCAGGTGATGTTGTATATAAAAAACAAAAAGCTTTGGTTATAAAACTTTCAATAAATCTTATCCCTAATACTTTGACCCCTTTGCATGAGTTTTTTCATCTAGTTCAATATGGATATTCAATGTTTAACAACAGATGGAGTATGGAGGGACAAGCTAGATGGTTTGAGTTTTTACTAAAAGAGGGGGTGGGAGATTTTAGTAAAAAATTACCTAAAAATTTAGATGAATTAAATATATTGTTAAATAGCATATATGAGGCAAAATATTTTTGGAATAGATTGGCATATTTAGTTGAGCCTGATAAAACTAAGAATATATATGCAGCCTTTTTAATAAAAGAGATTTTAGAACAATATAAAATATACTCAAAAAAAGCAAGTGAGTATTATTTTTACAAACCTTATACTTGGACAGAAAAACAACAAAAATCTTTTAATAACAATAGATTTATTCTTTTAGCTATAAAACAGGTTTTAACAAAATATTCAAAAATTGAAGAGATAAACAGTTTTAATAGTTTAGTTGATAAATATATATCAATGTTAGAATTAGAAAATAGTAAAAATGATTATACAAAATATATAAAAGTTTTAAGTAATACAAAAAAAGAGTTTGAAAAAGATAATTATAAAATAGAGTATTTAAATAATCTGCTTAAAGATAAAACTATAAAACAATATGAGATTTTCCCTTCAAAATCTATTTATCACAATAAAAAGAAGGTGATTTTTAGAAGTGTAAAATATAAAGATGGTTTTATTTATTTAGCTGGTTATAAACTAAAAAATGAAGTTGAACCTTTTGGTATATATTATGGCACTATTATTGAAAACAGACTAAAAGCAAAAGAGATAGTTTTTAATGACAACTACAAACCTTTGGATATATCAATCTTTGAGGATGAAGTAATTGTTATGCTAGAGGATAAAACAAAAGAATATAAAAAAATAAAACTATTTTTACTCAATAAAAACTTAGATATTGAAAAACTATTA
The DNA here is from genome assembly GCA_050296315.1 of Halarcobacter sp. Classification (GTDB taxonomy): domain Bacteria; phylum Campylobacterota; class Campylobacteria; order Campylobacterales; family Arcobacteraceae; genus Halarcobacter. The sequence goes on along the minus strand of JBNKRE010000001.1, from coordinate 234,192 downwards.
TTTCAATTTGATACCAAATATGATTTATCTGGGATGATGATAGAAGAGGGAAAATACAAGTTTTATAACAACGAAACTCTACTTATAAAGGAAGATTGATAAATGGAAGATTTTAAAAAAGATTTAAAAAATTTAGAGTTACCATATACTATGGATTTGTCAAATGACTCAGATACTTTGTTAATTACCTTTGCTGGAGTAAGTGGGGCAGTGGGGTTATACCCTTTTGAGTTTTTTAAAATAACAAATGGTTTTGAAATAGATAAAATCTTTATAAGAGATTTAGAACAAAGTTGGTATCACAAAGGATTAAAAGGTAAAGCTGACTCTTTGGAGCAAATAGCTGTTTTTCTAAAAGAGCAAATAATACAAGAAAAATATAAAAAAGTGATTTGTTTAGGTAACTCTATGGGTGGATATGCTGCTATGGTTATAGGAACATTGATAGAAGCTGATATGATATTAGCTTTTTCGCCACAAACTTTTTTAAATACTAAGTTAAGGGAAAAATATAAAGATAATAGATGGAAAAAGCAAATCAAGGCTTTTCCAAAAGATATAAAAGAAGAGTTATTAGATTTAAAAATCTTTTTTGAAAAAAACAAATTAAGAGAAAAATGCAAAATCGAAATCTATTTTGCCCTTGATGAAAGAATTGATGTGATGCATGTTTTACATCTAAAAGATATTAAAAACATCAAACTTATTCCCTATACACAAGGTGGACACCAATTAGTTCAGATGATGAGACAAAAAGGAGATTTGTATAAAATTCTTAGAAACAACTTTTTATCATTTGATGAAGATAAGATATTGTTGGCATTTAAGGATTTAGAAAATAGTTTACCTTTAGAGTATTCTTTGCAAACAAATCAAGTAAAAATAGAAAATTTTTATAATTATTTTGAAAAATATAAAAGTTTTGAAAAATTTCAAGGTAAGTTATTATATGATTTTTTTAATACATTTAATAAGAAAATGAGTGATTTAGATTGTGAACCAGTTTCCTCTTTGATGAACTTTGATTTAGAAAAATGTGAGAAATGGTTTAGTAAAGATAAAAATAAACCTCAAATTTTTGGTACTTTTGTTTTTATAAAAAATAGTAGATATCTATTAAGTATTCAAGCAGGAACAAAAAATTTACATTTTGGTTTTGTAAAGTATAAAAAAAGAGATAAAGATTTCAAGATAGTTAAGATGGATGAAAAAGATTTTGAATACTTAAAATCAAAATTGAATATACAAGAGCTAACTTTTAGGAAATGGGGTAGTTTTTGGTGTTCAGTTGATTTAGGGGAATTTATTGATTTATCATTAAATCATCAATTTAAAACAATAAAATTTAAAAACACTATTATAAATAGTTTAGTTAATAGTTGCAAAGGCTTAGAAAATGAGTAACTTATACCAAAAATATATTTTTACGCCAGGTCCTGTAAAAATGTATGAAGAAACATTAAAATTGGGTTCTATACAAACTCCATATTTTAGAAATGAAGAGTTTTCAAAGGTTGTTTTAGAGTGTGAAGAAAATCTACTTAAAATTGCAAATGCTCCCAAAGGAAGTAGAGTTGTCTTTTTAACAGCTTCTGGAACAGCGGGAATGGAAGCAGCTGTACAAAACTTGATAAATAAAGATGATAAAGTTTTGGCTATAAATGGTGGAGGTTTTGGTGAAAGATTTGTGGAGATATGTGATATCCATAATCTAAATGCTATAAATTGTAAAGTTGAAGATAATTTAGAAGATTGTTCAATATTGAATAAATATAAGGATTCAAATATATTATTGATAAATGCTCATGAAACTTCTATTGGAACATTATATAACTTAGATAGTATCAGCAAGTTTGTAAAAAAGAACAATATGTTAAACATAGTAGATGCAATTAGTATGTTTGTTACAGATGATATAGATATGATAAATCAAAATATTGATGCTTTGATTATAAGTTCCCACAAAGGTTTAGCACTACCACCTGGACTTAGTATGGTGATATTATCTCCAAAGGCGATTGAAAAGGTTAATCCTAAACATCAATTATACTTTGATTTTAATGCTTACTTAAAAGATGGACAAAGGGGACAAACTCCTTTTACTCCTGCTGTAACTATTATATTTCAATTGCAACAAAGATTGAACCAAATAGTAGAAGATGGAATTGAGTTTCATAAAAACAAAGCAAAAGAGATAGCAAAATATTTTAGAGATGAGGTAAAATCTTTACCTTTAAAAGAGTTTTCTAGTTTTATGCCAAATGCAATGACAACATTAACTCCAATAGATGATAAAAGTGCATATGAGATTGTACAAGTATTAGATGAAAAATATGATTGTATAGTAGCACCAAATGGAGGAAATCTAAAAGATAAAATCTTTAGAGTATCTCATATGGGAGATATGTCAAAAGAGTATATTGATAAACTCATTGATGCTTTATATGATTATTATAAATTAAAAAGGGGGCAAGTATGAAAGTATTGATTATGGCAGCAGGAGTTGGAAGTAGGATTAGTAGACATCTTCAAGGACAACCAAAATGTTGTGTTGATATTGAGGGTAAACCACTTATAAAATACACTTTTGAGTTACTAAATAAAAAAGGTATTAAAGATATAGCTATAGTAACTGGATATCAAGAAAGATATATTCATCAAGCTTTAGAAGGTTTTTCTTATGTAAGATATTATAATCCATTTTTTAGAGTTGCAAATTCGATATCTTCTGTATGGTTTGCTAGAGATTTTTTAACACCAGATGATGATATTATGATTATGAATGGCGATGTATTTATGGAAGAAAAAATCTTAGATATTATTCTAGAAGAGAAAAGATCACCACTAATGTTAAGTGATAGTACAAGAATAGAAGATGCAGATTATAGATTTAACTGGGAAGGTGAACTTCTAAAAAAATATGGTAAGCAACTTACAAATGAACAAACCACAGGTGAATATGTTGGAATAGGAAGGCTTGATAGAAACTATATGCAACTTTTTAGACAAAATGTAATAGATGCAGTTGCAAATGAAGATTATAATTGTTGGTGGGAAGATATAATTTATAGGACAGTAGAAGATGGCAAAAATGTCTATGTAAACGACGTTGCAGGTGTTTTTTGGGCCGAAGTAGATTATATAGAAGATTATGAGAGAATTAAAAGTTTCGTAAAAAATAAGTAAAAAAGTTTTCAAGCGACCTCCTAGCAACTTTTTTTATTTATACTTAGAAATATAGAAGTCTATAATAAGGTTGACAAAATGATTAAATTAATAATTAGACACACAAATGCAGAAATAGAAGAAAGAGTAGTTGAAAATGGAATGAAATTTCAACCTCTAGATGGGGAACAATTCTATTTCGTCGGAGCAGATGGGTATACTTTTACTTTATCGGGAAATGAATCATCGATAAATTTATTCTTAACTGATGAAGGTCAGAAAATCCAAGTTAATTTGGAAAATATGGCAGATATGATTAAAAATAATAATCCTTCTGATGCTTTTGCCTTAACTACGGCTTTAGGTGTATCTACTACAGCGGAAGGTGAAGCAGAAATAGCTAAAACAATTACAAATCCAAATTTTGATTCTTCTGAAATTATTGATATTTTAAAAGAAGATTTCTCTACTAGTACTATGGCAGAAAATGATGGTGCTATTATTGATAACTTTGGAGCTTTAGCAGAAGCATTAGATGCAACAGCAGCAGGTGAAACAGCTAGTGATGCAACTTTATTTATAGATGAAACAAGAGGTCAAGAAGTAAGTCCAATAGTTCCAACAGAAAGAGGTGCTAGACTAGAAGCTGATACTGACACAGATACAGATACGGACACGGACACGGACACGGATACAGATACAGATACAGATACTGATACGGACACAGATACAGACACGGATACTGATACGGACACAGATACAGACACGGATACAGATACTGACACAGACACGGATACGGATACGGATACTGACACAGATACTGATACAGACACGGATACAGATACTGACACAGACACGGATACGGATACGGATACTGACACAGATACTGATACAGACACGGATACGGACACTGACACAGATACTGATACAGACACAGATACAGACACTGACACGGATACTGATACTGACACGGATACTGATACTGACACAGATACTGATACAGACACAGATACAGACACTGACACGGATACTGATACTGACACAGATACTGATACAGACACAGATACTGATACAGACACGGATACGGACACAGATACAGATACTGATACAGACACAGACACGGATACTGATACAGACACGGATACAGACACAGACACAGATACTGATACAGACACAGATACAGACACTGACACGGATACTGATACTGATACAGACACGGATACAGACACAGACACGGATACTGATACAGACACGGATACAGACACAGACACGGATACAGACACAGATACAGATACAGACACTGACACTGACACAGATACTGATACAGATACGGATACAGATACGGACAGTGACTCAGACTCAGACTCAGATTCTGACAGCGATAGCGACAGTGATTCGGATTCAGATTCAGATTCAGATTCTGACAGTGATTCTGACAGTGATTCAGATTCAGACAGCGATAGCGACAGTGATTCGGATTCTGACAGCGATTCAGACAGCGACAGTGACTCAGATAGCGATAGCGACTCGGACAGTGATTCAGACAGTGATTCAGATTCAGACTCTGACAGTGATTCAGACAGCGACAGTGACTCAGATAGCGATAGCGACTCAGATTCAGACTCAGACAGCGACTCAGATTCAGACTCAGACAGTGATTCAGATTCAGACAGTGATTCAGACAGTGATTCAGATTCAGACTCTGATAGTGATAGCGATTCGGACAGTGACTCAGACAGCGATAGCGACAGTGATTCGGATTCTGACAGCGATTCAGACAGCGACAGTGACTCAGATAGCGATAGCGACTCGGACAGTGATTCAGACAGTGATTCAGATTCAGACTCTGACAGTGATTCAGACAGCGACAGTGACTCAGATAGCGATAGCGACTCAGATTCAGACTCAGACAGTGATTCAGATTCAGACTCTGACAGTGATAGCGATTCGGACAGTGATTCAGACAGTGATTCAGATTCAGACTCTGATAGTGATAGCGATTCGGACAGTGACTCAGACAGCGACAGCGACAGTGATTCGGATTCAGACTCTGACAGTGATAGCGACAGCGATTCAGACAGTGATTCGGATTCAGACTCTGACAGTGATAGCGATTCGGACAGTGATTCAGACAGTGATTCGGATTCTGACAGCGATTCAGACTCTGACAGTGATAGCGATTCAGATAGCGACAGTGATTCAGACTCAGATAGCGATAGTGACAGTGATTCGGATTCTGACAGCGATTCAGACTCTGACAGTGATAGCGACAGCGATTCAGACAGTGATTCGGATTCAGACTCTGACAGTGATAGCGATTCGGACAGTGATTCAGACAGCGATTCAGACTCTGATAGTGATAGCGATTCAGATAGCGACAGTGATTCAGACTCAGATAGCGATAGCGACAGTGATTCGGATTCAGACAGCGATAGCGACAGTGATTCGGATTCAGACAGCGATTCAGACTCAGATAGCGATAGCGACAGTGATTCAGACAGTGATTCAGATTCAGACTCAGACTCTGACAGTGATAGCGACAGCGATTCAGACTCTGATAGTGATAGCGATTCGGACAGTGACTCAGACAGCGACAGCGACAGTGATTCGGATTCAGACAGTGATTCGGATTCAGACTCTGACAGTGATAGCGACAGCGATTCGGACAGTGATTCAGACAGCGATTCGGATTCTGACAGTGATTCGGATTCAGATTCAGACTCAGATACTGATAAAATCACTGCAGATATTGATGTTGATTTTAGTAAAACAATTGTAGTAAATGAAGTTTGTTCAACTTCACAAGATTTAGGTAATTTATCTAGTTTCTTAGATAATCAAAATAATGTAGAGGCAAATGAGGTTGTTGAACTAGCAAAAGATCAAAATGGTAATCCGGCTCAAGATCAATATGATTTAGAATTAGATACATTTGGGGATGGAGATTTAGCACTTTATGACAATGAGTCTAACCAAAACTCAACAAGAGATATTAATGATATTGATTTAAGTGATGAAAAACCATACGATCCTTCAAATGCTGAAGTTGTTACTGATACAATTAACAATACATATAATATGACTTCAAATGATGTAATATTTGAAGGAGATATTATACAAAATGGTAACGTAATTGGTACATCAGGGAATGACGTTATTATTGTAAAAGGTGAGATACAAGGTGGTTCTAATATTAATGCTGGAGAAGGTAATGACCTAATAGCGGTAATAGGTGATATTGGTGAAAATGAACCTGCTATAGATGGTAATGCTGGAATAGATATATTATACTTAAGTAAAGATTCATCGAACTACTACTTTGAGGATATACATTTCCATGATAATTTAGATGGACATGTTGTTGATAAAGAAACTTCTCAAACATTAACTTTCAATAATATAGAAGGTATTGCATTTGGTAATGGTTCAGGAATAAATTGTGAAGTTAATAGTTCAACTACATATGAATATAAAGTAAGTATAAGTAGCGTATTAACTGATGCTGATGATAGTAAAACTCTTTCAGTATTAATAAGTGGAGTTCCTGAAGGTGCTTCATTGAGTAGTGATACTTATAATTTACTAAATAATAATGATGGTACATGGAGCGTTGAAATACCAGCTGGAGATGCATCTGTTGTTGATGATATTATGATGACTGTGCCATCAGGTTCAGATGGTTTTGAAATAAAAATTACTGCAACTGGAGTTGACAACAGTGATAGTAATAATTATATTGAAGCAACTGATTCTGATCAAGTTGAACATGAAAGTGAACCTGAAACTAAAATGCTAAATAATGAAGAGTTAGAATCAGATGAAGATTCAGAAGAAAAAGATTTACAACAAAGTGAACCTGAAACTAAAATACTAAATAATGAAGAGTTAAAATTAGATGAAGATTCAGAAGAAAAAGATTTACAACAAAATGAACCTGAAGAGGAAGAAAAACAATCACAAGAAAGTGTAGAAGAATTAGATGAAGAAGAATCAATTGATTTATCTTCTATAGTATCTAATAATGTTGCTGATATGGAAAATGGAGAACAAGATAAATTAGATATAGACTTAGACTCTATTATTGATTCTACGGATGATGAAAATGATATAGTTATCATAGGTGATGATGGTGATACTGTTGAGTTTACAGATGATGATAATCTAAATGAAGGTCCAGGATGGACAAAAGGTCAAGAAGGAACTTCTGTAGAAGGTGAAGATGGTGAGTTTGATGAGTACACAAATACTAATAACTCAAATGTAACAGTATATATTGATACTGATATAGACGTAGATGATGACATCTAATAACTATATAAGATAGCATTTTGCTATCTTATATAATATCTACTACAATAGGATAACTTTGACCATAGAAGAAGAGTTAAAAAAAGAAAACTATCAATTAAAAGAAGAGATAAAATTACTCAAAAATAAAATATCAGAAGAGGTTGAGAGAAGCAGAATTAATGATAAAGTACTGTTTCAACAAAGTAAAATGGCCTCTATGGGTGAGATGATTGGAAATATTGCTCACCAATGGAGACAACCACTTATGGAATTATCTTCAATATTTATGTTAATTCAATCAAAAATTGAATTTGAAGGGAAAATTGAAGAATATGAACTTTTAAATTTTTTAAAAAAATCAGAATCAATTACTCAGTATATGTCTCAGACTATTGATGACTTTAGAGATTTTTTTGCAAAAGAAAAGGAAAAAGCCGATTATAGAATCTCTAATCAAGTTAGTTTAGCTATTAGTATGGTTAATATGTGTTTAAAACAGCACGATATAAAAGTTGAAATAATTATCAAAAAAAATCCTAAAATATATGGTTTTAAAAATGAATATTCTCAAGTACTTATTAACTTATTAAACAATTCAAAAGATGCATTAATTGATAGAAAAATACAGAATCCTAAAATTAAAATAATTATTGATAAAAGAGAAGAGAACTCTATTTTAATTATAGAAGACAATGCTGGTGGCGTTAGGGTTAACCCTGTAGAAAAGATATTTGAACCATTTTTTACAGTAGATAAAAAAAATGGCACAGGAATAGGACTTTTTATGTCTAAATTAATTATAGAAAATAATATGGATGGAAGATTATTTGTGGAGAATACAGAAAAAGGTGCTAGATTTATAATAACCGTTCCTCTTGTTCATTAATTATTAGTTGGTATCCTACTCCAGAGATATTTTTTATAGATTGTTTTCCTATTTTATTTCTAAGTTTGTTTAACAAAGATTTAAAAGCTGATTCTGTAGCAAAAAATGAGTCTTCCCATATTGTATTTTGAATCTCTTCTTTTGATACTACTCTGTTTTTATTTTCGTATAAAAACTCTAATAGTTGTAATTCTTTTGCTGTTATATCTTTTGTTTTATTATTCTCATAAAGTAATTTCTTATTGAAATCATAATTTATATTATTTGAAAAATTTATTATAAGAGAATTATTTTCAAAATATTCTTCACCAGCTTTTAATAAGGCATTTTTTAAATCTACAAAATTAACAGGCTTTGTTAAATAATCAACAAGTTTTAATCTAGTTGCTTTTAATAAAAATTCGGTATCAGTATGTGCAGTTAATAAAATTACTGGTATATTAACTTTTTTTAATCGTAATTGTTCTATAAAATCTAAGCCATTTTTGCCAGGCATACTTATATCACTTAAAATTATATGTACTTTTTTTGTTTCAAAACATAATAATGCTTCTTTTACTGAAGCTGTTGCATAAACTTCATTAAAAAGATATTGTAGCATTGTAGTGATGTTATTTCTAATAATATCTTCATCTTCTAAATATAATATATTTAATTTTTCTAAATGGTTCATCTTTTGCATATAAAATTGTAACTTATTTTTACATATATTTATATAAAAATTAAGAAATGTCTCTAAAAAGTCTCCTTAAAATAATTTTTTAAGTAATTTGTAAACATTGTTGATGTATGATAAATAAAAATAGACTAAAATTAATGGAAAAAGCTATGAAAACACTAATTAAAAAAGCAGTCATGTTAAGCCTTCTCGCAACCTTTGCTAATTCAACTTCATTGAAAGATGCAGTGGTAAGTACTATGGGTAAAAATCCTGATATCTTATCTGAAAAGCTAAATAGAGATGCTTATCAAAAGTATGTTGATCAAGAGCGTGGTGATTACTATCCTACTTTAGATCTTCAAGCATTTGTTGAAGATTCAGAAACTAGAAGTAATAGGGATAATGTTGCAACTGATCCTGTAACAGTAGGAAAAGATGGTTGGAATGCATATTTGCAATTTGAACAAATAATCTATGATGGAGGTCAAACTCCAAGTGAGGTTGAGGAATATAGACATTTATATTTATCAAACAAATTTAGAAGTTTGATTAGAGTTGATGAAATAGTACGAGAAACTATTGATAGTTATTTAGATGCTGTAAAGTCTCAAGAGTTGATTGATTTATCTCAATTAAATTTACAAGTTCATGAGGACTATCTGGTAATTGCTCAGCAAAAAGAAGAAATTAGTGGAGAAATTTTAGAAAGTTTTCAAGTAAATTCGAAGAAACATTATGTGATTGATAGATATTTAGAGCAAAAAATAAATGCTAATAATGCTAAAAATATATTTGAAGAGAAATCTGGTATTGAAAATATGGGTAATGTGTGTAAACCTAAGATAAATGAAGCTTTTATCCCAGATACATTAGAAGAAGCAATTGAACAAGCATTAAGAAAAAGTCCTAAAATTCTTAGAGCAATAGAAGATATAAAAACACAAAGAGAAAATATTGTTCAAGCAAATGCAACGTTTTTACCAACTCTTAGATTTCAATGGCAAGGTACTCTTGATGATGACCTAGCATATCCAGAAAATGGAAGACAAGATATATCAAGATTTAGAATTATAATGAATTGGAATCTTTTTGAAGGTGGAAAAAATAAAATAGCAAAAGAAAGAGAAATTTTATTTTTACAAGAAAAACAAAAAATTCTTGATACAGTTGTAGCTGAAGTTATTAAAGAAGTTAAAACTAGTTATAATAATTATTTTGCGTATAAAGAAAAAATTGAAAACTATAAAAAATATGTTAGAGATAACTATAATATAAAAGAAGTTTATTTTAAACAACTAACAGATGGAACTAGAACTTTTATAGATATTCTAGATGCAGAATCTGAATATTATAGATCATCTTTAGATTTATTAGATTTTGAGTATCAATTATATAGTTATTATTATGATATTTTGACACATAGTGGATTTTTAAGTACAAGTATTCTTATGTCAGAAAATCAAACTTGTAAACCATTTATCGCTTCAGAATATAAAAGTAAATTTAAAGAAAAAGTGAAAAGTAATAATGATGAACTTAATGATTTAGATTTATTAAAAGAGTTAGGACAAACAAAAGTTAATAAAGCTGAACAAAATGTAAATAATAAAAACATTGATTCAGAGATTAATAACTTAATAAATGGTACTACTCAAAGTGAACCAGCGGCAGATGGTATTGATAAACCTAATAAAGTAAAGAGTTTACCAGATGGAAAATATACTATTAAAATTGCTAGTTTTGACCAAAACTTTGATGTAAATTCTTATTTGAATAAAACAAATTTAAATAAAGATGATCTTTATACATATAATACAAATAACAATATCAATGTATTATATGGAAGTTTTGATAAATTAGCTGATGCAAAAGAATTATTTAAAAATATGGATAAAAGATTAATTAGTGGTGATACATATATTGATTTATTAGAAAAACATAGAAAACTTTTTCAAAAATATAAAACAAACAACTAATATTGGTAACACATGAATCAACTTGAAGAAACAGTAAGTAGAAAAGTAGATACTCTTTTAGAGTCTCTATTTTTCATATCAAATTATTATCAACGTGCAACCTCAAAAGAGTCACTAATCAATGGTTTATCAATATTTGGTGAAGTGATGGATATAAAAAATTTTGTAATTGCATCAAAAAAAGTTGATTTGATTTCAAAATTAGTTCCAAGAGAAAAAATTGAAAGTATTTCAGTTTATACCCTACCTGCTGTAATCTTGACAAAAGAATATGAATCAATGATTCTTTTAGATTATAATATAGAAGAAAATGTTGCAAGTGTAATAATTCCTGAATTAAATTTGGGTGAGACAACAATCCCCTTAGATGAATTAAATGAGTTATACACTGGAAAAGTTATAATAATCAAACCTGCATACAATTTTGAAAATAGAGTAGCTAAAGAGGTATCTATAACAGAACCAAAAAAATGGTTCTGGGGTACAATGAAAAAAAATAGAGAGTTTTATGTAAGAATTGTTGTAGCATCAATATTTATAAATATTTTTGTATTGGCTTTACCTTTATTTATTATGAATGTTTATGATAGGGTTTTACCAAATAATGCAATAGAATCTTTATGGGCATTGACTATTGGTGTAATTATTGTATTTATTTTTGATTTTGTACTTAAAACAATTAGATCGTATTATATTGGTAAAGCCTCAAAAAGAGCAGATATAATAATGTCTAATAAGATTTTTGATCACTTGTTAAATCTTAGAGTAAATTCAAAACCTGCTTCAACTGGAATGTTTGTAAATAGACTACAATCATTTGAAGCGATAAAAGAGTTTTTTACAACTGCAACAATTACAACTTTGGTTGATATACCATTTTTATTTATTTTTGTAGCTATAATGTTTTATATAGGGGGAGCATTAGGTTGGATTCCTGTAATAACAATTATACTAACTATTGGTTTCTCTTTTTTTATACAAAGAGTTATTAAAAAAAGTGTATTAAAAGCTGTAAAAGAGGATCAATTAAAACAAACAACACTGAATGAAACAGTTGCTGGTTTGGAGATTATTAAAAGTGTTCGTGGTCAAAATAGAATGAAAACACACTGGGATAAATCTTTAGGTCAAACTGCTTATTTTGGAGAAAAATCACAACTTTTATCACAAGCGGCAAGTAACTTCACTGAACTTATAATAAAATCATCAAATATTGTTGTTGTAGTTTTAGGGGTATTTTTAGCTGTAAATGGAGATATGACTATGGGGGGAATTGTAGCTTCTATGATGTTAAATAGAAGAGCTGTCGCTCCTGCTTCAAAGATAGTTGATATGGTAATTAAATATGATAAAACAGTGATTGCACTTAAAAATATAGATGATATTATGAATCTAGAAGTTGAAAAAGATCATAAAGTTTATTTAAGTAGACCACATTTAACTGGGAATATTGAGTTTGAAGATGTTTCTTTTTCTTATAAAAATCAAAATTATGAAGTTTTAAAAAATGTAAATTTGAAAATTAATGAGGGTGAGAAAGTAGCAATATTGGGAAAAATTGGCTCAGGTAAATCAACTTTGATTAAAATGATACAAAATCTTTATGTGCCTACAAAAGGTTCCGTTCTTATTGATAGCACTGACGTAAGGCAAATAGATCCAGTGGATTTAAGAAAAGCTATTGGTGTTGTTCCCCAAGAATCTTTCCTTTTTATGGGAAGTGTTAAAGATAATATTACAATTGGAGATCCTTTTGCTACAGATGAAGAGATTTTAGTTGCATCTAAAATTGCAGGAGTACATGAATTCTTAGGAAAACACGAAGCTGGATATGATTTTATTGTTGGAGAGAGAGGAGAAGGTTTAAGTGGCGGAGAAAGGCAATCAATCACTTTAGCTAGAGCATTAGTAGGTAATCCATCTTTCTTGATTTTTGATGAACCTACAAACTCAATGGATAAGCAAACTGAAAAAGAATTTATTAGTAAATTAAGAGAGATATTAACGGACCAAACAGTTATAATTGTTACCCATAAATTATCTTTACTTTCATTAGTAGATAGAGTAATTGTATTAGACAATGGGAAAATTATTGCAGATGGACCAAAAGAAAAAGTATTTGCAAATTCAAAAAAGAGTGAAGATGAAAAAAGATAATGATGTAAATTTTGTCCATAATCTTTATGGTCAAGCAAATGAAGAATCAGCATTTAGAATTGATTTTTTATTCATATTTATTTTGACATTTGCAGCAGCAGTAATTATATGGGCAAGTATAGCTCAAATTGATGAATTAACTAAAGGTGAAGGAAAAGTTATACCTTCTTCAAAGATACAAACAATACAATCTTTGGATGGAGGTCTTGTTGAAGAGATATTAATCAAATCTGGTGATCAAGTAAAAAAAGGTCAACCTCTTATGAAAATAGATACAACAAGATTTTTAGCCTCATTAGAAGAGAACCAAGAAAGCTATAATCAATGGTTAGCAATGAAAGTAAGACTTGAGGTTGAATCTCAAATTAATATTGATAAAAAAATTCCTGCTTTAGTTTTTCCTGATGAGATTAAGAAAATTTCAAAAGATTATATTAAGTCAGAAACTTTTCTTTTCATAAATAGAGTGAGTGAATTAAAAAGTTCAGTAAATGTTTTAGATTCTCAGTTGAATCAAAAACTTCAAGAGCTAAAAGAGATTGAACAAGAAATAGAAAAGTATAATACTAGATTAAAACTAGTAAAAATAGAAAGAAAAACTATAAAAGATTTAGTAAAAACAGGTGTAAAATCTAAGGTTGAATTAATTGCTATAGAAAAAGAATACCAACAAATTGTTGGAGATCTAAAATCTGCTGAACTTTCAATTCCTAGGTCTAAATATGCAATAAATGAGATAAGAAATAGAAGAATAGAAAAAATTACACAGTTTAAAGCTGAAGCCTCAAAAGAGTTACAAAGAATCTCTGTAGAGATAAAAAAAGCAGAGGCTAGAATGGTATCTGATACTGATAAAATAGATAAAACAGTTATAAAATCAAGTGTGGATGGTATAGTAAAAGAGATATATATGAACACAATAGGTGGAGTCGTTCAAGCTGGTGCTAGCCTAATGGATATTATCCCTAATAGTGATAATTTATTAGTTGAAGCAAAAATTGATCCTAAAGATATTGCATTTATTAGTCCTTCTCAAAAAGCAATAGTGAAAATTACTGCTTATGATTTTTCTATTTATGGAGGATTAGAAGGAAAAATTGTAGAAATTTCAGCAGATAGTATCATAGATAAAGATAGTAAGGATGGAAAAAGTTATTATAAAATTATTGTTCAGACAAATAAAAATTATTTAGAAAAAAATGGAAATAAGTTGCCAATTATTCCTGGAATGATTGCAAGTGTTGATGTAATTACTGGTAAAAAAACTATTATGGATTACATCCTAAAACCAATTTTAAAAATAAAACAAAATTCATTACATGAAAAATAAAGGAAGAAATATGAAAAATTTAATTTACATTACATTCGCTATTTTGTTGTTATTAACTGGTTGTTCTCAAAAAGAACAAGTAGTTGGAAACGAAAAAGTAGTTGAAGAAAAAGTTAAAGCCGTTTCAGATGATGATTTCATCTACGAGTTAGCATTGCATGATGCAGTAAGAGCAAAAGATTTTAATATCGTTAAAGAGTTAATTGATAATGGTAGCAAAATTGATGCTAAAGATAAGTATGGGTATACACCTTTACATTTAGCAGCTAGATTAAATCAATATGATATAGCAGAGCTTTTAATTCAAAAAGGTGCAAATGTTAATAACGTTGACATTTTCAAAGATACTCCATTGTTAGATTCAACTAGAAATAGTACAAATGCAATGTCAAGATTACTGTTATGTAATGGAGCTTTTACAGAGGTGTTTGATAAACATGAAATGAAACCAATTCATAATGCTTCAAAAAATAATGATTTATTTATTGTTGAAATGATACAAACAAAAGATAGAACTAAAATGTGTGAAAAATTAGATATCACTTTAGATGAATATATTAAAGATTCAAATCAAATTTGTGGACAAATTGTAAAAGGTTATGCTACAGAAGTTGATTTAACAATTGCTGATGAATCAAGTGATTCTTTAAAACCTTTTGGTAAATATAAAGCTGATATAAGCCCAGAGAAATATTGTGCAACTTTGGATAAAAAACCAGATTTATCTAAATCATATGTTGTTACAGCTGTTGGAACTAATACAATAGATAAAGATGTAGAAATTGCAAATCTAAATGATTTAATCAAAAAAGAGGAACCTATAGTTGAAAAAACTCCATATATCGCAGGATTATATGAAGATTTAATGACTGAATTTGGTCCAGATTTTGGTCCTTGGAATGCAGAATTAGATAAAGATGGATTGGTATTTAGATTTAAAAAACCAGAAGTTTTATTTACTCATGGTAGTTCAGATTTAAGAAAAGGATTTAAAAAGATTCTTGATAACTTTTTCCCAAGATACATGAAGGTTATTAATAAATATAAAGATCAAATCAAAAATGTTGTTGTAGAAGGTCATACTTCATCAGTTTATGCAAGTGCTAAAAATGATATAGAAAGATATACAAAAAACAAAATACTTTCTGAAAAAAGAGCAAAACATGTTTATAATTATACCCTTGCACAAAAAGATCCTATGATCACAGAAAACCAAGCTTGGATAAAAGATCATTTTAGTTATCAAGGATTAGCTTATGACAATTTGATTTATGATGCAAATGGAGTAGAAGATGAAGCATTATCAAGAAGAGTTGAGTTTAGAATAAATAAAATAGTAGACTAATGAGGTGTGTTATGAAAAACTTACTAATATTTATGGCAATAGTATTGCTATATACGGGATGTACTTATAAAGATGATGCTACAACTGTAACAGTTGCAAAAAAAGAGGGGCTCATAAATAGGGATGGTGAAATAGAAGTAAAACCTATATATAAAGATATGAGTTATCTAAAAGATATGGATTCAAATACTTATGTACATCCTCACTATATCAATCTTCATTGGCTTCATATGGGTGATGAAGAGTTTGCAGTAGTTAAGAATGTGGATGATAAATATGGAATCATAGGTAGAGATGGAAAATTAAAATTAAAAGTAATTTTCGATTCAATAGGGGAATTCTTCAATGGTTATGCAAAAGTAGAAATAGATAAAAAATTTGGTTTAATCAATGAAAAATTTGAAGTTGTAGTTAAACCAATCTATGATGAATTAAGAGATGTATTAGATGGTAGCGTTATTGTAAGAAATTATGATAAAAACAAAAAAACAAAATATGGTTGTTTAAATTTAGATAATGAGCTTGTTGCATCTTTAGATTATGATATGATTTATTTATCTAATGAAGGAAGAATGAGAATTGTAAAAGATGATAAATGGGGATTTATGGATACTAAATGCAATGTAATCGTAGAACCAAAATACACTTTTGCAGATGATTATTCTAAAGGAATTGCAAGAGTTGAAAAGGGAAAATTATGGACTTTTTTAAATCTTGATGGTAAAGAAATAACTAGAAAAGCTTTTGAAAAAGCAGACAATTTTTAATAAATAAATATAACAGAAACAATTATAAGTTTCTGTTATAAAAATCTCTTCATTTTTTTTTTAATATCTTTTAGATATAATCGCTCAAAATTAATATAAAAACTTCTTGAAATTAGGATAATTATGTCAAAACAACTACTTCAAAAACAAGCAGATACGATTAGATTCTTAGCAGCTGATATGGTACAAAAAGCAAACTCAGGACACCCAGGTGCACCTATGGGGATGGCAGATATTGCTACTGTGTTAAGTGCTCATTTAAACTTAAACCCAGCAAATGATAAATGGCTAAACAGAGATAGATTAGTTTTCTCTGGTGGTCATGCTACAGGTTTAGTATATTCACTTTTACACTTATGGGGATTTGATGTAAGTTTAAGTGATATGAAAAACTTTAGACAATTAAACTCAAAAACTCCAGGGCATCCAGAATATGGACATACTCATGGTGTAGAGATTACTACAGGACCATTAGGACAAGGTATTGCAAATGCAGTTGGTTTTGCTATGTCAGGAAAATATGCACAAAATATTTTAGGTAAAGATGTTATCACACACAATGTTTTTTGTTTATGTGGAGATGGAGATTTACAAGAGGGTATATCTTATGAGGCATGTGCAACAGCAGGACATTTAGGTTTAGATAACTTAATTGTTATTTATGATTCAAACTCTATTACAATTGAAGGTGATATATCTATTGCATGGAGTGAGAATGTTAAAAAAAGATTCCAAGCTATTAATTTCGAAGTATTAGAAGTAGATGGACACAATTTTGATCAAATAGATAAAGCAATTGTTGCAGCAAAGAAAAGTGATAAACCAGTATTAATTATTGCAACAACTTCTATAGGAAAAGGTGCAGCAACTTTAGAAGGAAGTCACCATACACATGGTGCTCCTTTAGGTGATGATGAGATTAAAGCTTCAAAACAAAAAGCTGGTTTTGATCCAGAAGAAACTTTTGTAGTACCATATGATATCAAAGGTGCTTTTGATAAACTTATCAAAGGTGTTGAAGCTGAAAATGCATGGTTATCTTCATTAAGTGATGAAACAAAAACAAAAATTGAGCAACTACAAAACCCAGATTTTGATTCTATTATTTATCCTGAATTTGAAGTTGGAACTAAAGTTGCGACAAGAGATTCAAATCACAAAATCTTAAATGCAATTGCAGAGGCTATTCCTGGATTCTTAGGTGGATCTGCTGACCTTGCTCCTTCAAATAAAACTGAATTAAAAGGTATGGGTGATTTTCCAAATGGAAGAAATATCCACTTTGGTATTAAAGAACATGCAATGGCAGCAATGACAAATGCTATGAATCTTTATGGATTATTTAAAGTATTCTCTGCAACATTTTTTGTATTTTCTGATTATTTAAAACCAAGTGCAAGAATTGCAGCACTTGCAGGTATCTCTCAACACTTTGTATGGACTCATGATTCTATTGGTGTAGGTGAAGATGGACCAACACATCAACCAATTGAGCATTTATCTCAATTTAGAGCTTTACCAAATTTCTATACATTTAGACCAGCTGATGCAAGTGAGAATATTGAGTCTTGGAAAGTTGCACTTAAAATGAGTGCTCCAACTGCATTTGTATGTTCTAGACAAGGTTTAGAAGTATTAAAAGATGAAAGAGCATTTGGTACAGTTGCAAACGGTGGATATCTTCTTAAAAAAAGAGATAATGCTACTGTAACTCTAATGGCTTCAGGAAGTGAAGTTATGTTAGCTCTACAAACAGCTTGTGAATTAGCAAAAGATGGGATAAATGCAAATATTGTTTCAGTACCTTGTTTTGATTTATTAGTTGAACAAGATAAAGAGTATATAAATACTATTATTGATTCAAACACAAAAGTATTTGCAATTGAAGCAGCTAGAGGTATGGAGTACTATAAATTTGCAGATGTAGTTTATGGTATGGATACATTTGGTGCAAGTGGTCCAGCTGATGAATTATTTAAAGAGTTTGGATTTACTGTAGAATCTTTAGTTGAGAGAATTAAAAACGATATGTAAAAGTTAGAGTTTAAAACTCTAACTTTACTCTTCAAATAGTTTTGTTGGTTTTCTATCAAAACTTATTTGCCTTTATCTTTTCATATAAACTATGTTCTCTTCTTTTAAACAACACACTTAAATTATCTTTTTGTTCAATAAACTCATAAAGAGTATTTTTATTCCACAAGAATTATTTACATTTTTAATGATAATATTAAAACTTGTCTAACTGTAGTTGTATTTTTTAGATGGGAAATATATTTATCCCATTGTTATTCTTTGACGATTATAAAATTGGCATTTTATCTTATATTGTTTTATATATTTGTAAATAAAGCAATATAGGACAAGACAAATTTCATAGATTAGTTTAAACTAACACATCAAAAATAAGAAAGGTAAATATGAATAATCAGATATTAAAAGTACTTCATTTTATCGAAACACATATAGATGAAGATTTTGATATTGAGACTTTATCAAAAATTGCAGGGTATTCCCCTTTTTATTTTTGTAGGATTTTTAAAATAAGTGTAGGTGAGTCTGTGATGTCTTATAGTTCTAGACTTAGGATTAAAAAAGCTTCTGCTGATATTATTAATAGTGAAAAATCTATTATAGCAATTGCTCTTGATGTTGGTTTTGAAACCCCAAATGGGTTTAATAAAGCTTTTAAAAAGATATTTAATATGACTCCAACCGAATATAGAAAAAAGCATCTTGAATTGCTTTTTTATTATAAGGAGAATAGAGTGAAAACACCAAAAATAGTACAAAGAGAAAATACATACATAGTCTACAATACAAAATATGGAGCTTATGAATCAAGTGCTCCTCAAGCTTGGGAAGAGTTGATTTGGAAACTAGACTCAGATAAAAGAATCAATATCTTAACAAACAATGAGTTATTTGGAATCTGTCATAATGACCCAGAGATAACACCACCAGAGCAAATTAGATATGATGCTGCCATTAGTTGTGATAAAAAAAGTGCCCAAGAGTTTGAAAAAAATGGATTTGCAGTTAGAGTTTTAGAGGGAGGAAGATTTGCTACTACAACTTATATAGGAGAAGACAATGTAAATAAAACCTGGATGGATCTATTCTCTTGGATAGTAGAAAATGAGTTATCATCTTTATGTAAAGATGTAGTACCTTTTGAAAAATATTTAAATTGGTCACCAAATATTGATGATAAGGATTTGATTAAAGAAATTTATATACCAATAAATTAGTTTAATCTAAACTTTCTAGTTGAGAATTTAACTTTATTAGTTAGATATATCTAATTGATAAAAGAAAAGAAAAAATAGGAAATTTTGAAAAGATAAGAATTTTTATGATAATATAAAATAATATAATAAATTATAAATATAAAAAGATTATATAAATTAAGAGCTATTTAATAAAATTATTAAAAATATTAGAAATTTTGAAAATTCTAGAAATAGTTTTCCTCTTAAATAAAAATAGCTAAATTAAAATATTTTTGTTTTATTAAAATATGATGGACAGTAGATGAAATAGGATATATAAAATCACATCATAAACAATATAAAATAAAAGTAGAAAGATTTAATTGGATTATAAAATGAGTTTAAAAACTGAAATAGAAAAGAAATTTGGAGATGATTTTTTTAAGAATGCACCCTTTTATCACTATGCAAATAATGGTGCCCTTAGATTTGAATTGGAAAAATATGCAATTAAAGATGATGAGTATTGTTCATATTTTTTTAAATCTTTGAAAATTGCTGAAGAAATTGTAAAAGAAATATTTAAAAACGAAGAAAAAATTACTATTTGTATTAGACATTATTCAAAATGGAAAAGCAATAGATAGTAAATATATTTTAAAACTTGCAAAAGAATTTAGTTTAATTACAAAAAAAATTATGAATTTTCTATTAATTCAGATATCGATACTATTGATAATGAACTTATATATAGTAATTATATTTATTTTCAAACTGATATTAAACACCTTATAACATTACTATGGTTTGCAATAAATAAAACTGATATAATAAGACCTATATCATATTCGGACGTATATTATTTAATTTAGAAAAAGAAATATTATGTTATCCATATGATGAAAGAGGTATGGATGTTATAGGAAGTGAAATAGAGACAAATAAATTATTTAATGAGTTTTATAACTATCTTTTAGATTGTGACTTAAAATTAATGAAAAATTTTCATAAAAAATTTAATTAAGAGTTACTTTTGAAGTAACACTTCAGTTGAATCTCCACTTTTTAAATAAAATATAATCAAAGAGATAATTTATGATAGCTTTGGTAATATACTAGAAGATACAAATCCAAGTTTTAGTGTGCCATTTGGATTTACTGGTGGATTATTAGATAGGGATACTGGATTAACTAGATTTGGGTATCGTGATTATGATAGCTATACAGGTAAATGGACAGCAAAAGATCCTATAGATTTTTCTGGTGGTGATACTAATCTTTATGGGTATGTGTTGAATGATCCTGTTAATTTTGTGGATTCTGAGGGACTAGCTAAAAGTAATGGTTTATGTAAAGGTAAAAAAAGTTTAAATACTGAAGGTTTTACTAAACAGTCTGATCCTAATGATGTGAAAAATGCATTAGATGATGCAATAAAAAAAGGTCAAACAAAAAGAATAAAAGCCCTTAGAACTTTATTAAAAGTTATAAAAAGAGGTGGTACTATGGGGTTACCTCTGATAATTCCTACTGATGAGTTTATGTTTTGTGAAGTTAATGGGTGTGAATTATAATTTAGGGGAAATAGGATATCACAATGAAAAAATATTCAGTAAAGCTTTTATTTCAATATCGTATAGAATCAAACTTAAATGAGAAAATGAGAATTTGTGAAGAGAAAATATTAATTTTTTTGATTAAAGAGGATGAAGATATTATTCTTGTATCAAATCAAAAAGCAAAAGAACAAGAGTTTGATTTTATAAATGATGATGGTAATAAAGTCTTTTATGAATTTATAGGAATTCTTGACGTTTGCCATTTAGGTAACGAGGTGGAAGATAATGAGGTTTGGTATAATATTAAAACAATGTTAACACCAATGGAAAGAAAAAATAAAATTCTTCCAAGTATAGATCAATTGAAAAAACATATCTACTGAAAAGAAATAGGTGTTAAACGAAGTCCTATTTTAATCAGTTTAAATTTCTAAATAGCCTTAGAAATTGTATTTTCATAGAATTGAGTGACTAATTCGATTATTCATTTAACAAATAAGATTATAAAAAGAAATAGTGTATAGGGTTATCGTTATCACTTGACCCCTAAAATTCTAAAATTTACCGTGCTGAGCATTCAAAAAATAAAAGAAATAATACAAAAAGTAAACATGAGAAAGGTCAAAAAAGGAAAAATCAGAAATTTAATGATAAGAAAAGAAAAAAAGATGACTGGAATCAAAGATAATGAAAACAAAAGATAAGATAATTAACAAGTATATTAAAGAATCTTTAGAATGCCCAAGTTTATAATTTATAAAAAACCACTTCAAATAAATTATTTTTGAATTAGAACTAAATTGAATAAAATGATAATAAGTATAATGCCACTAAAGTCAAAACAAACTTTTATAAAATTTAATTTTTTTTTACTAATTTGTACAATCAACTTAGATAAAATACAATTAACTTTGAAAGTTGACAGTGTTTTTACTTCATTTCATGTTATTAATGAAAAAATTAGTTTAGAAATATATAAAGAATACCCTGATCTTAAAAAAGAATTTGAAGATATGATGGATGAAAAATGTTCAAAAGAAAAGAATGAAAAATAAAACACCATTTATATATTCTGCAACCTATGAAAAAGATATAGAAAGACAAAATGAATATCCTTTTAATATCCCCATTATAAAAGCTTTAAAAAAGTTAGAGTTTCATGAAAATGTGACTTTTATAATAGGAGAAAATGGCTCAGGAAAATCTACACTTTTAGAAGCATTAGCTATAAAAATGGGCTTTAATCCTGAAGGTGGAACAAAGAATTTTAATTTTTCAACAAGGGAATCTCATTCTGAATTATTTAAATATCTAAGAATACATAAACATCATATTCCTCCTGAAAATCACTTTTTTTTAAGAGCAGAGAGTTATTTTAATGTAGCAACTAAAATTGAAATAGAAGATAAAGAAGTATATGAGTTTTATGTACCACCTATAATAAATTCATATGGAGGAAAATCTTTACACGAACAATCTCATGGTGAATCTTTTTTTTCTTTATTCTTAAATAGATTTGGAGAAAATGGTTTATATATACTAGATGAACCAGAAGCAGCTTTATCTCCAAATAGACAAATGGCAATGTTAGCAAGAATAGATCAATTAATCAAACAAAACTGTCAATTTATAATTGCAACACATTCCCCAATTCTTCTTTCTTATCCTAATGCCTTAATCTATGAACTTAGAGATGGAAAGATAGAAAAAGTTAAATATGAAGAGAGTGAACTTTTTATAACAACTAAATATTTTATAAATAATTATCAAAAAATGCATAAAGAGTTGTTTTAAATATAACTTTTAAGTTTAATATATCAAGATATATTGATATATTAAAACTTTTATGATATACTTCCGAAATAAAGTCAAAAGGAGTTTCATGGATATTTTTTTAAAATCTGCATCTGCTTTAAATGATGAGACTAGAGTAAAGATATTGAAGTTTATAAATATTCATGGTAAATGTTGCGTATGTGACTTGGAAAACTCTTTTGATATGATTCAATCAAGACTTTCAAGACATTTGAAGATTTTAAAAGAGGCTGGATTTTTAAGAGTTGATAGAGTAGGTCGTTGGGCTTATTATTCTATTAGAACACCTCTTGATGAGTTTAGACTAGCTTGTATTAAAGAGATAATGACTTTGGAAATTGATTTACCAAAACTAATAAAGGTTTGTGAAACTAAATGACAGAAACATTGTTTGTATATGGAACATTGATGCCAAATTGCCCAAATGGGCATGTTTTGGAAAATATTGTAGGTAAATTTGTTCCAGCAACTGTAAAAGGAAGACTTATAGATGCTGGATGGAGTGCAAGTATGGGATATCCTGGTATAAAACTGGATGAAAATGCGGACACAGTTCATGGGTATTTGTTTTACTCTTCAAATCTTATAAATCATTGGGATTTTTTAGATGAGTTTGAGGGGCAAGAGTTTGTAAGAACTCCTGTGACAGTCGAAAGGTATGATGAGTTGGATGTTGAGACTTTTATATATACTTTGAAACCAGAAGTTGAGGAGATGGAGGAGTAACTAAAAAGTTACTCTTTTTTTTATAAAATATATCAATATATCTTGATTTATTAAAATGTAAAGGATTAATTTTAGATGTTTTTAGCAAGTAGTATATTTTTGATTACACTCATTTTTGTAATTTGGCAACCAAAAAACTTACAAATAGGTACTACAGCAGTTATTGGGGCAATAGTTGCTTTGGCTTTAGGAGTTGTAAGTTTTGATGATGTGTTGGTTGTATCAAATATTGTTTGGGATGCAACATTGGCTTTTATTGGTATTATTATACTTTCTATGGTTTTAGATGAGATTGGATTTTTTGAATGGTGTGCTATAAAAATGGCAAAATTATCAAAGGGTAATGGACATTTGATGTTTGTATATGCTCTGATTTTAGGCTCATTCGTATCAGCACTATTTGCAAATGATGGTGCAGCACTTATTTTAACACCAATATTATTGGCAAAAATGAGAATATTGAAACTAAATGCAAAAACTATTTTAGCTTTTTTACTTGCCGGTGGATTTATAAGTGATAGTGCCTCTTTACCTTTTGTTTTTTCAAACCTTACAAATATCGTAACAGCAAACTATTTTAATATAGGGTTTTTAGAATATTTATCAAATATGTTTATCCCTTATGTGGTAAGTACAATTGTTTCTATTTTTGTATTGTGGATAATTTTAAGAAAAGATATTCCAAAAGAGGTTGATATTACACTTCTTAAAAATCCAGATGATGTTTTAAAAAACAAAACGTTATTTAAATTTTCTTGGTTTTTCCTTGCTTTACTTTTAGTGGCTTATTTTATTGGGGATTCATTTGATTTACCTGTATCTCTATTTGCTCTTGGTGGTGGACTTATTTTCTTAAGTATAGCAAGTTATTATAAAGCAGCAAGGGCTTGGCTTACAATAAAAACTGCACCTTGGCAGGTTGTTTGGTTTAGTATTGGACTTTATATAGTTGTATATGGATTAAAAAATGCAGGCCTTACAGATTATTTAACTGTTATTTTAAATGATTTAGTACAAAGAGGTGATGCAGTAGCTATTATAGGAACTGGATTTATATCTGCAATTTTAAGTGCAGTTATGAATAATATGCCAACTGTTATGGTGATGGATATAGCACTACAAGATATACCAAATCAAGCTCTTGCATATGCAAATATCATTGGGTGTAACTTAGGTCCTAAAATGACTCCTTTTGGTAGTTTAGCAACTTTGCTTTGGCTTCATGTTTTATCACAAAAAGGTGTAAAAATAGGATTTTGGCAATATAGTAAATTTGGACTTATAGTAACACCACCAGTGTTATTTATAGTTTTATTAACATTAATTTAAAGGAATAATAAATGGCAAAAAAAGTATTGATTTTATGTACAGGAAATTCTTGTAGAAGTATAATAGCAGAAGCACTTATAAATGCAAAACTTGATGGAATAAGTGCGGATAGTTCTGGTGTAAGAGCTAGTGGAAGAGTAAACCCAAATGCAAAAAAGCTTCTTGAAGAAAAAGGGATTTGGAAAGAAGAATATCATAGTAAAACTATAGATACAGTAATAAATAATGAATATGATTTAGTTGTAACTGTTTGTGACCATGCAAATGAAACATGTCCAATGTTTCCAAAAGCTGTAAAAGTTATCCATGTAGGTTTTGAAGATCCAGATGGAAAAGATTTAAGTGCTTTTGTAAAAACATATGAAGCCATAGAAACAATTTTACTTCCAAAAGTTAAGGAAGAGTTAGGAGTATAAGATGTTTACACCTTGGGAAAAACTTGTAGATTTTTTAATCTATACTTTATTTGGGATGGATAAAACATCCCATTTGACACAATCTTTGCATTTTTTTCTTTTTGACACTGTAAAAATATTTATTCTTCTTCTTACAATTATTTTTGCAGTTTCATATTTAAGAACTTGGTTTAATGTGGAAAAAGTAAGAGCATATCTACAAGGTAAATCGGAATTTACAGGAAATATTCTGGCTTCAATATTTGGTATTATAACCCCTTTTTGTACTTGTAGTGCGATTCCACTTTTTTTAGGATTTTTGCAAGCAAGGATTCCTATTGGAGTTACTTTTTCATTTTTAATTTCAGCTCCACTTAACAACGAAATAGCAATAGCTATGTTATTTGGACTTTTTGGATGGAAAATTACAGCTATTTATATAGGCTTTGGTCTTTTAGTAGCAATAATTGGTGGTTTTATTATTGGTAGATTAAATATGGAAAAATATATATTATTAGATATAAAACCAATGGATGGTTGTTGTGCAAATCCAAAAATCGAACTTGAAAATAAACAAAGAGTTAAAGAGGCTTGGGATTATACTTTTGATATCTTTAAAAAAATCTATATTTATGTGATATTAGGGGTTGGAGTTGGTGCTTTTATCCATGGGTATATTCCAACAGATTTTATTGCTCGTTATACAGGTGGAGATGCTTGGTACACAGTTCCTCTTGCAGTTGTTTTAGGGATTCCTATGTATTCAAGTGCAGCAGGAGTTATGCCACTTGTTGAAGTATTAACTTCAAAAGGGATGTTACTTGGAAGTGCTTTATCTTTTATGATGGCTGTAACGGCTTTATCATTACCAGAAGCAATGATTTTAAAAAGATTGTTACATACTAAACTTATTGCTATATTTTTTATGATAGTTGGAAGTGGTATTATTCTTATAGGATATATCTTTAATGCTATTTTATAAAAGGGGATTTATGTTCAAAAAAGTTGTTTTATTGCTAGGATTGTTAAGTAGTTCTATTTTTGCAGATTTTTATGATTTGAAACCTATAAAGATTACAAAAGATATTAGTTGTGTTATTGGTGATTTTCATCCACCAATGAAAAGTAACAATGGTTTTGTTTCAAATATGTGTTATATAAATATGACAGATAGTTTAGTTGTTTTAGATGCTGGACCAACTTATAATTTTGCAAAAGAGTTTTATGCTTTGATGAAAAAAGAGTATCCGAAACTTGAAGTTTCCCATGTGATTTTATCTAATTACCATGATGATAGAATTCAAGGTGCATCTTTTTTTAAAGAAATGGGAGCAAAGATTGTGGGTCATAAAACTATAAATGATGATATAAAAGAGAATCCAAGTAAATTTGAAAGGATGAAACAAATTTTATCAAAAGAGGTTTATGAGAAAACAAAAGTGATTTATGCTGATAGTTTAATAGAAGGTGGATATAAAATAAAAGGCTCAACTAAAACACTTGAGATTATAAAACCAAGTAAAATAAGTGAAGAGAAAAGTGATATTGCAATTTACTCAAAAGATGATAGTTTTTTATTTGTAGGAAATATTGTATTTAATGGAAGACTTCTAAGCTACAAAAAAACCTCAAATATAGATGGTTGGATTGAAGCTATTGAAAACTTGGCAAAAATAGATGCAAAATATTTATTAGGTGGACATGGAAAACAGTTTGATAAAAACTCATATCAACCAACTTTGGAATATCTAAAAATATTAAGAGATGATGTAAAAAAAGCTTATGATGAAGAGATTGATATTTATGAGGTAAAAAAATATGTAAAGACTCAAAAATTTGATTATCTAAACCATTTTGAGCAGTTAAACAATGCAAATATCTCTACATATTACAATCAACTTGAATGGGAATAAATATAAATAAGGAGAAAATAAATGAAAATTGAGATTTTAGGAACAGGGTGTTCAAAATGTGAAACATTAACAAACAATGTAAAAACAGCAATATCAAATGCAAAAGTTTTTGCACAGGTTGAAAAGGTGGATGATCCAATTAAAATCATGGAATATGGTGTTATGAGTACGCCAGGATTGGTTATAAATGGAATAGTAAAATCAACAGGAAAAGTTTTAACAGCCCAAGAGATTCAAGAACTTTTTTAGTTGAATAAGAATTAAATAAAATCAGATTTAATTTAGATAAAGTGATTCTTTATTATAATTTATAAATTTATAAATTATAATTTGGAATTCAAATGAAAATAAAAATTCTCACGCAACTTTGTATTTGGGTTATTTTAAATCCACTTTATATTTTTGCTAATAATATTGACCGACCTAATTTAATCTCAGAAAAACTTTTTTCATACACAAATTATACTAGAGAACCAAGATATTCTTTACTTTGGGGAAAAAGGCTTCTAGAGCTTAAAATACCAAATTTTAAACCATATATAAGCTCATATAATTGGAGAAACTGTAATTATAAAAATGCTTTGTTAACTTTAAATAAGATTCAATCTGAATTTGGAAAAGATTCAAATTATCTAAAGTTTTGGGCAGAAAACCAAAATCGTGTGCTTTTATCATGTGAAGGTGAGTCATCAAATTTGTTGATTAAACCAAAAGAAGACATAAGTAATAATCGTTTATTAGGGGATTATCTTTATCAACTTGGAAGTTGGCATTTTTATAAAAAAGAATATGGCTTAGCTCTTGAAAATTATAAAAAAGTTGAAAATATACTAGATTCACCTCAAAGACCTCTTGCCTCATATATGGTTGCAAGGACTTTAGCATATCTTGATAAAGCAGAAGAATCATACTCTAAAATTGGTATGATTTTGGAAGATTCTACATTAAAAGATGTACATGATATATCTAAAGATTATCGTTTTGTAATTATGAGTAATTCACGTTCTTATGATTTATATCTTACTAAAAAACTTTCTGAGAAACATCTTCTTTGGCTTCAAGAAGTTGTACAATTAAAACCAGAAGATATTCAAAATCTAGATATTTCATTTTCTATTCAAGAAAATGCTTTTAAACAATTAAACTATTATTTTCCACTTTTTTATGATGGAAATAATCAAGTAGATTGGTGGATTAGTGATAAAAATTTAGGTGGAACAAAAATGCAAGCAGTACAAGCTTTAGCTCCTAATAATCCTTTTATAGATTGGATGCAGGCAAAATGGGCTTATAATGTATTTGATTACGATTGGCTTTGGGCTTTACATGAAAAAGACAAAATATATTGGAAACAAAATAAGAATATTGTTAATCATGTTTTTCAAAGATGGGAAAATACACATAATGGGGTATGGTTACAAATTGCTATTCAAAGGGTACATCCTCAAGATGAATTATCAAATAATATTTTAGAAGAGGCAGAACCATATCTTGATACTCAATGGAAGAATGAAACGCTAGAATATAGAACATGGCTTTTTAATATTTGGAAAAATATAATTCGTATTAATTTGGGGAAAGGTGATATAAAAAAAGTTGAGTTAATAATATCTAAATATTGGGATAATTATTCTAGTGGTGACGGTTTACTCTATTCTTTAGAGTCTGCCAATTATATTCAGAATAGTAGAATGTTTAAATCTGTTTTAAATGAAACTTTAAGATGGCTTGTATATACAAATAGAATTAAAGAAGCTAGAAATTTATTAGAGATTATGAAAGATAAGATAAAAGATGATTTCTTTGAGTGGAAAAGTTTGTTAGCAACAAACTTTGATGAAGCAACAAAAATTGGCTATATGAAAGATCTTAGTTATTCATTTAGAGATTATTCTAGTAATAATTTGTGGGCAGAGATGTTAAATTTATTACCAATAAAAGTATTATATACTTTAGCTATAAATGAAAATATCAATTTGGAATATAGAGCTTTTATAGCTAGAACAATTTTTACAAGAGTAGTATTGCTTGATTATGAAAATGATATGATTGATAAATATGCTGCTTTAGTTGCAAAACTTAATCCTAGTATTAGAGAATTAATACTTAAAAGTACAGCAAATCATGATAAAAATAAGTATATTGAATTTCTTTTAAAAATGCCACGTTTTAGACCTACAGTTTTTTTAGAATATACATCAAATAATAACTTATTATTAAATTCAATTGATGTTTATAATCATAATGATAATAACTGGTGGTGTAGATTTGATGATAAAATGCTAAATGAACGTATTTTTGATAAGATGAAAATTATTCCTAGAGATAATGAGATTTTTTCTTATTATGAGAAATATACATATAAAATAAATCAATCATATCGAAAAGATTTAGAATCTTATTTGAATAATCAGAAGAAATTGCTTTTATCTCATCCTTATATTAAGTTAGTAGATGAAAAAGAGATAAATAAGTTAAAAAATATACCTTCAGCCCCAAAATATCTTAGTGAAGCAATTATAAAAAATGAGAAGTCTTGGTTAAGATTTTTTGATTCATCTGAAGAAAAAAATACTAATGCTGCAAATCTTCATAGAGCAGTGAGGACTACTAGATATGGATGTAAGAGAAATGGTTCCCATGGTGTTTATTCACAAAAAGCATTTAAATTATTGCATGAGCATTACGGGAGTAGTCCTTGGGCTAAAGCTACACCTTACTGGTTTGATAAAATAGAAAAGTAAATTTAAATAAAAATATTACTAAATAGTTACAAAATAAAAAGTAAAGAGTTTAACTCTTGACTTTTCTTCAAAAATAATCTATAATTCCAAAAGTAAAGAGTTTGACTCTTTACTTTTAGGAGTGAATTATGAAAATTATAGATGGAAAAAACTATTACAAAATGAGT
Organism: Halarcobacter sp.; assembly: GCA_050296315.1. Taxonomy (GTDB): domain Bacteria; phylum Campylobacterota; class Campylobacteria; order Campylobacterales; family Arcobacteraceae; genus Halarcobacter. The sequence goes on along the minus strand of JBNKRE010000001.1, from coordinate 203,755 downwards.
GAACTTGTAGAACAAGTTGACCTTAGCAATCATACAATTGCCTTTTATCATAAAAAAGGCTTACTTCCAAATACTGTAAATACTTCAAAAAATATGAAGTATTATCCAGAGATTACAATTACTGTTTTAAATCTAATTATATATTTCAAAGATAATCTAAATTTTTCAATTGATTATATAAAAGAGTTATTTGATTATTATAGAATCGATTTTAATGATAGAGCTGAACTGATTTTACAATCTATTATGATGCTTTCAAGTGAAATAAAAAATCCAATTTCAAAAAAAGATTTAAACCAAGAACTTTTAAAAGAAGCAATTGGATTAGATCTTTTAGATGATAAAGAGATATATTTTAAAACAGAGATTGAGGTTTTAAGAACCTATGAGGAACTTAGAAAATATGATATCTCTACAAAACTTATAAATGAATATGTAACTACAAGTAAAAAACTTGCACTTTTAGAAAGAGAGCTAAGTACTAAAGTTTTAGAAGATACTGGGTATTTACCAGAGGTTTTGGTTTTAGATATTTTAAACTCTTTTAAACCATATATCTTTAATAGACACACAATTATTGAGTTTAAAAAGGATTGATAATGGAAACTGTAGATTTTCACACACATTTACTAAATCCGGATGTTGAGTTTACAAGAGTTTATGACAAAGTTGCAATATCACTTTTTGCAAAAAAACTTGGAGTTGATAAAAAAGATATATTAGATAGAAAATATGAGGCTTTTGTTGATGCTTTTATAAATAATATAAAAACTTCTAAATATGTAAAAAAATCTGTAATCTTACCAGTAGATGCAAAAGTAGATAAAAATGGAAAAGAGCTTTCTAGGGATAAAACAGTTTGTTCTTCAAATGAAGATATACTCAAAGAGTATGAAAGATATCCAAATGAAATAATCCCATTTTTTTCAATAAATCCAAACAGAGTTGATGCTTTAGATTTAATTGATGAGTATGTACAAAAAGGTTTTAAAGGGGCAAAGTTTTTACAAAATTATTGGGATATAGATATAAATGAAGATAGATATATTCCATATTTTGAAAAGATTAAATCTTATGATTTACCTATAATTATCCATACAGGAAGTGAACATGCTGTTGAATCAAACAGTATGTATGAAAAAATTGAAGTTGCAAATAGTGCCATAGAAGTTGGTTGTAAAGTAGTATTAGCACATTTTGGAGTTAACTCTATCATGGAAAAACGACCAAATAAACTTCTAAACAACTTTTCTTTTGAAACTTCGAGATTTGGAGAGGATTATTTCAAAACCATAGAGTATTTGCAAAATCATGAAAATATATATGCAGATTTATCTGCAATGATTATAAATATAAGGGCAAAAGTGATTGAGGATTTAGCAAAGAATCAATCTCAAATTCACGATAAATTGTTGTTTGGTACAGATTTTCCTGTTCCTTTTTCTATACTTTTCTCCCATCACTCTTTAGGTTTGAAAAAAAGAAGAGAGTTAGAAAAAATAAAAAATCCACTTGATCGAAATATAGAGTTTTTTAATCACTATTTTGATGAGAACTCTTGTATCTATACAAACTGGCAAAAGCTTATAAAGGATATAGCATGAATAATCTAAAAGAGAATATAGTGATTATAAAGATTTCATTTTTATTTGTTGTATTTTGTAATGTTATAGTTGATGTTGCTCACAAAGTACTTTTACAAAATATAGCTTTTAAGGTATTTGATGGAAGTGAACAAGTGGTTTGGATATCTATAATAAATGCTTTGATATTAATCCCTTTTTTACTACTATTTACTTTTAGTGGATACCTTTCTGACAAGTATAACAAAAAAGATATTTTAATCTACGGTGCAATTTCATCTTTTACTTTGTCTGTGTTGATGGTATTTTCATATCTTAGCGGTAATTTTTATTTGGCTATGGCTAACCTTGTACTTCTTGCTGTTCAAAGTGCCATATACTCACCAGCTAAGTTTGGAATTATTATGGATATTTGGGGCAAAAACAATCTAGCTAAAGGAAACTCTAGTTTACAATCAATATCAATTATAGCTATTTTATTTTCAATTGCTAGTGGTTCTTTTGTATTTGAATCTTTTTACAATACAAATAACTTAGAATTATTAAACACCAAAGAACAACTACTAGATGCAATTTTACCTTTAACTTTTTATATAGTGCCAGTTGCTTTTTTAGAGATGGTTGTATCTTTATTTATACTAAAAAAACTAAAAACTACATATAAAAGAAATGATAGTTTAGAGCTTGATAAAAAAGAGTTATTAAAAGGAAAGTTATTAAAGAAAAATATTCAAACTATTTATGCAAATAATATTATCTTTTTATCAGTGATTGGTTTATCTGTATTTTGGGGTGTATCACAAGGTTTGATGGCTGTATTTCCATCTTTTGCAAAACAATATTTAAATATCACTGATGTATTTGTGATAAATGGTGTAATTGCAGCTTCTGGTATTGGTATAGCAATTGGTTCAATAATTTATTCAAAACTATCAAAACACTATATTGAAGTTGGAACTATCCCTTTTGCTGCAATTGGTATGGCAGTTATGATATATTTTTCAACACAAATGACAAGTGCTTTATTTTTAGGACTTACTTTTTTAGTTTTTGGTATTTTTGGTGGACTTTTTGTGGTTCCTTTAAACTCTTTAATTCAATTTAATGCAAAGAAAAAGACACTGGGAACTGTTTTAGCTGGGAACAATTGGTTTCATTCACTTGCTATGTTTTTAATGCTTAGTATTACTACATTTGTATCTTTAAATAACCTTGATCCTTTAAATACAATCTATTTAATCCTCTTTATAACTATTATTGGGATGGTATATACAATCTATAAATTACCACAATCTTTGATTTTACTTTTTATGAAGTGTGTTGTGGGATTAAAATATGATTTAGAAGTTGAAGGGATAAAAAATATTCCATCAAGTGGTGGGGCATTACTTCTTGGAAATCATGTATCGTGGATAGATTGGGCTGTTGTATTGATGAGTAGTCCAAGACAAATTAAGTTTGTTATGCATAAACCTATATATGAAAAATGGTATTTAAACTGGATTTTAAAGCTTTTTAAAGCTATTCCTATATCAAATGCTTCTAGCAAACAAACTATAAAAACTATAGCGAAGGAGTTGGATGAAGGTAATGTTGTCGTACTTTTTCCAGAAGGGAGTATCACAAGAAATGGTCATTTAGGTGAATTTAAAAGAGGTTTTGAGTTGATTTTACAACAGACAAAAACAGATGTGCCCGTGATTGCTTTTTATATTAGAGGTTTATGGGAGTCTATGTTTAGTAGAGCAAATAAAAGATATAAAAGGGGTAGAAGAACTAATTGTGTAACTGTATCTTTTTCAAAACCTATAAAAAAAGAAGACGCAACAGCAGTAACAATAAAAAAAGTTGTTAAGACTTTGTCAACTGTTTCATGGAGAACTCATACTGAAAATCTTGCAACTATTCCTGAACTTATCTTTGATAGATTAAAACAGATAAAAAGTAGTTTGATATTTGCAGATACTACAGGTGTAGAGTTATCTGGATATAAGTTTTTAACTGCATCAATACTTTTTAAAGATATACTAAAATCAAAATTAAAAGGTCAAAATATTGGTCTTTTATTCCCTTCTAGTGCAGGTGGGGCATTTTTTAATACTTCTGTCTTAATGTTAGGTAAAACTGTTGTAAATCTAAACTTTACAGCTTCAATTGAATCACTTAAGGGAAGTGTACAAAAAGCAGAGATAAAAACAATAATTGCTTCAAAAAAATTTATTGATAAGTTAAAAGAAAAAGGTATAGATATAGATGGAGTTTTATCTTTATGTGAAGTATTATATGTGGAGGATTTAAAACAAGAAGTTAGCAAGCCAAAAGGTTTAGTAACACTTTTAAGTGTGATAGCCTTGCCAAGTTTTATTCTAAAAAAAATCCATATAAATAAACAAGATAAAAACTCAACAGCAGTTATTATGTTTAGTAGTGGAAGTGAAGGGGTACCAAAAGGTATTGAATTAACGCATAAGAACATTATTGGGAATTGTCAGCAAATAGCAGCGATAATAAATGTAAATGATGAAGATATATTTGTTGGTTCATTACCATTTTTTCATGCTTTTGGTACAGTTGTAACTCTGTTTTTACCTTTAATTGAAGGAATTAGGTGTGTTTCTCATCCAGATCCTACTGATGGATATGCAGTTGGAAAGTTGGTTGAAAAATATAAAGCAACTATTATGTTGGGTACTTCGACATTTTTTAGATTTTATACCAAAAATGCAAAAGTAAAAAAAGAGATGTTTGAGTCTTTAAGATTGGTTGTTGCAGGAGCTGAAAAATTATCTGCAAAAGTTAGAGATGATTTTAAAGATAAATTTGAGAAAGAGATTTTAGAAGGTTATGGAGTTACAGAAACAACTCCTGTAGCTTCTTGTAATCTTCCTACAGTTAAAGCTCCTGATGGAGCAGTACAAATAGGTGGAAAAGTTGGAACAGTTGGTATGCCAATACCTGGAACAAAATTTAAGATTGTAGACCCTGAGACTTTTAAAGAGCTTCCAACTAATGAAGAAGGAATGATATTAGTTTGTGGTGTACAAGTTATGAAAGGTTATTTAAAAGATGAGGTTAAAACAAAAGAGGTTTTAATAGATTTAGATGGAGAAACCTATTATATAACTGGAGATAAGGGACGAGTTGATGAAGATGGTTTTTTAACAATTGTAGATAGGTTCTCAAGATTTGCAAAACTTGGTGGGGAGATGATAAGTCTTGGGGCAATTGAGCAGAAGATTGAAAAGTTAGTATCAAATGATGAAATTGAATTTTTAGCTACTTCAACATCTGATGATAAAAAGGGAGAAAAGATTGTTTTACTAATCTCACACATTAGTTTTGATGAGCTTGAAGAATTAAAAATAAAAATAAAAGAGAATTTTGATACTAATCTTATGGTTCCAAGTGTTTATAAAATAGTAGATGAGATACCAAAACTTGGAAGTGGGAAAAAGGATTTTGCAAAGGCAAAAATACTAGCTTCAAGTTAACAGATGAGTTTTACTCATCTGTACAAAGAGAGTTTAAAACTTCATCTTGTTTACTACAAAATCTTCCATTTTTTTCAATCAAGAATAAATCTTTTGCCATCCCTTTTATAGAACCAACTTTGGCACTTTCTATTTCAATACTAAAATCATCAAAAACTTTTGCAATATATGCAAAAAGTCCTTTTTGATCTTTAGCTGTAACTTGCATCGCAGCTAAATATGTGGTGTGATTACAATCAATTCCCACATTTTCTTTTAAAATAATAGGTTTTTTTAGATTGATTTTTTTATCCATATCAAATGAATTTTCAATAATTTGTGATATAAATAATAAATCTTCATCATCCACAGCTTCTGAAAATTTTATTTCAAAGAATTTTTTTTCATCATAAAGTTTAAAAATATTCATTGTTGAGATATTTAGAAACTCCAATTTACCTAAAAGAAAACCTAAGTTTAAAGGTTGTTTTCTAATAATCCTGATAATCAATGTTGGTTCATTTTTTATTTCATAATCATAAGTTGAAATCTCATTTGCTCTTATTGCAATATCCAATATATCTTTTGCTTTTTTTTGTAGAAAGATTTGATTTGAAGAGATGTATTGAATTTTTTTCTTCATAATATTTGATAACTCTTTATATTGTTTGCTTTTTTTAATTGTATCCATTTTAGCAATTCTTCGAGAGTTTTCATTTAATAAGTTTTTATTTTCAAAGGCAGGAAGGGCTTGTAGATAAAGTTGTCTTAAAAGTGATGCTGTAGAGCTTTTATAAACAGTATCACCTACTGCTGAGATATCTGCATATGTTACTACATATAACATTTTTAAAGCAAGTTCTGATTTTAATAAAGCAGTAAAACTTAAAATTATTTTTTCTGAGTAGATATCTTCATTTGAGGCAACTTTACTCATCATATTGTGATATCTAACAAGTAAAGCTCCAAGATGAATATCATTGTGCTCAAAATCTAAAGATATAGTAAGGTTTTTAAAAAGCTTTTCCCCTGACAGATGATGATCATTTACTCTACCTTTACCAACATCATGGAAAAGACAAACAAGTCTTACTAAAGCTCTTTGTTTCTCTTCTAATCCATCATAAATCTCTTTTACATATGGGTCATGTATCTCTTGGAGTTTTTTTAGTGTTTTAATTGAGTGTACATCAACAGGATGTTGATGATATCCATCAAATTGAGGTTGATTTACAATCTTTTTCGCAATAGGAATAACTGATTGAAATAATCTTGCATTATAAATAAGTTTTATTATTGGGTATAGATTCTCTTTATAATAAAGTGTTTTTATTACTTTTTTTATATCTTTTGTTAGTTTACTAGGAAGAATTGATTGACTTGCATAATTTATATATGATCTATCAAAATGTTGTACTTCATTTGGTAACTCAATTAATTCTTCAAGTAACCCTATAAGTTTTTTAGGTTTATTATGAAATGAACTAAAAAGTTTATCCTCAATAATGTATAGATTTTTTTTATATCGATATTTTTTTATTTCTAAGGGATGTTCTTTATTTGTGATAACTTGTCTCGTGAATTTTTTTACCATAATAGTTGAAAAAAAATGCACCCTGTGTAAAGATTCTAAAATCTTTGCCATACATTGTCGCTCTTTAGTCATCCTTGGTTTATGCTCAAAACCAAGTTTTGAACTAAGCTCTGGCAATACATCAAAATTTACTATATCGAGTTTCTTTTTAGCTATATTGTGTAAGGCACTTCTTACTTGAAAAATATATTCTAAAGCAGTTCTATATTTTTTGTATTCCTCTTCACTAAACTCTTTTTCAGAAAGTTGTTTGATATCTGATACTCCATATATAACAGTAGCCATCCAAAATATCATATTAGCTTCTCTCATACCACCATAACCATCTTTGATATTTGGTTCCATTTTAAGTGGATATTTTAAAAGTCTTTGTTTGTGCTCTTCAAGTTTTTCTAAGACAAACTCTTTTTGGTTTGTTTTTCTTATTCTTCTTAAAACATTTTGATATCCATACCAAAGGTGTTTTGAACCATAAATCATACGTGATTCTAAAATAGAACTTTTGATAGTTATATCTTCTTTTACAGCTTTTTCAACCTCTTTTAATTCATGTACTCTAGAACCAAGTTTTAGACCACAATCCCAAGCAAGAGTTATTAATTCTTCCATTATCTCTTTTAGGTTATAACCTCTAGTATCTTCATAAAGTATCATCAAGTCCACATCTGAATAGATACAAAGTTGTTCTCTACCATAACTTCCAAGTGCTATTAAAGTTATTGGTACAGAAGTGCTCATTGGTTGGTAATCCCCAAAATGCTTTCTTAACATATATTTATAAAGGAATACAATAAATTTATCAGTCTCTTTTGTATGTTTTACAAAAAAATCTTTCCCACCAGTTGTTTCTACTGTAGTGTCAATCGAAGCTAGATAGTCTTTAAAATATTTTTTAAAAACTTTTGAAATTTCAAAATCTTTTGCATTATTTGAAATCAAATCCTCAATGAGGATATTTATTTCACTCATTCAATAAATCCTTATGAATATCTAATTTTTTTCGAAGAGTGATTCTGTTTAATCCTAAATGTTTTGCCATTTGAACTTGCGATTTATATTTTTTTGTCGCAGCTTTTAACAAAGGAACTTCAAGAAGGTATAAAAAATCTTTATATGAATTTTCCCCTTGCATATTTGCAAACATATAGTTTTCCATAAACATTAAAATTTCATCTTCACCAATTGTTTCAAAAAGGTATGAAAAATATATAGATTTTCTTAAGCTATGTGCATTATTTGAGATATTTATCATTAGTTTTGCTGGAACTATTCTATCTAAGTCAAGTGTATCACTTGCTTCTTTAGAAAATTTATCAGTTAATGCTTTTACATCTTCATCCCTATCTCTTAAAGGTGGAAGTTCAATAGTAATAGAGAATATCTCTGCTAATTTAACATTTAAATCCTCTTTTAAAGTTGTAGCAATTACTCTAATATTGTTTTCATTTATCCATGTAGTTAATAAATCTACATTTGTGATATTTTCTATTTTATCGATAATAATAGAACAGTTTTGAAGATTTATTATTCCATCACTTATATCTTGTTGTAAGTTTTTTGCTTTAAAAACAGGAGCTTTAGGTACGATATATTGAGCCAAAGATTTTTTACCAACTCCAGGTTCTCCTGAAATCAGTGCATTGACTTGTACACTTTGAAGTAAGTGAGCCGAATTTAATATCTCTTTTGAATTTTTTGAAATTGCTATATATTCTTCCATTTGATACCTTCTTTATTATACTATATTTATTTTTCTTTTTTGGTTAGATAGATAAAAATTGATAATGCTATAAGAATCAATGATATACCCGTAATTAAGTATAAAGCATTTATCATTTTATCATAATCATGAATCGCTATTTTAAATACAACCATTAATCCCTCAATAGAAAGGGCTATGATGATTGAGATTAGAAACTTTGTCACCATTTTTGTTTCAACTTTTGATGTTTTAGAATAACTTTTAAAATAAACTTCTTGTTCTAAAATTGTTTTTGCCAAGTCAAATATTGCAACACCTAAAGTCAGTGCAATAATAGGTTTAAATATTGTGTCTAAGTCGAATATCCCTTTTATTACAAATGAGTGGGTAAAATCGTATATTGAATAAAAAACAATAAATACTGATAACAAAAACATAGAATATCCTGCTATAGTGTAAAATGCTTTTGTTAGTGTATGAAATGGTTTATTTAACTCAATTAAATGTAATCTTTCTAAAAGGGTTTCAATTTTAAAATCAAAAAATATTATATAGTTACCTTCTTTTATTGATACAGTAATACAGTTGTTTCTAGTTGCATTACTTATATAAGGTGAACTAAATGCAGCTTTAGAATTCTCTTTGAAATGTAGTTTAGAGATTAAATATTCTCTTGTTTTATTTTGTGCACTTGCATCTACATTATTTCTATAAAAATTTGGAGAAATCTGAAGCTTTGTGTCTTTGTTTATAATATATACTAATTCTAAAGATGGAAATATATCAAAAACATCTTTAAAATGATTTTCTCTTAGTTTTTTTATCTCTCCTAAATTTAATAAGCTTTCTTGAACAAAATCTTCTATTTTATCTTGATTTTGAAAATAAGCTTCTAAATATTCTTTCATATTATTCTCCTAATTATGATTATTATATCATACAGTTGTTTAAAATTTGTGTATAGATATTATACAATTATTTAAAAAATAAAAATATGTTCATTTAATGATAAAATATAGATAAAATCCGAGATTCTATAATAATAGATAAAATGCCGATATAGTGGCGAATATTAATCATATTGCATTTAAATTATTTAAATATGTGTATAATAAATATACAACATGTGTGAATATTTACTTTTTAAATCTGATAAAATTCCAACATAACATTTTAGTAAAGGAAAAATATGGAAAATTTTGCTGATGTAAAATATGTTCTGGATGGATTCCTATTTGTAATAATGGGTGTTCTAGTTATGTGGATGGCTGCAGGTTTTGCAATGCTTGAGTCTGGTCTTACGAGATCAAAAAATAATGCTACGGTTTTAACAAAAAACATTGCTTTATTTGCAATCTCTTGTATGATGTACTACTTTATAGGGTACAATGTAATGTATGGTGAGGGGTCTTCATTTATTGGAAGTTTCTCAACTATTAGTATGGAAACTGCTGCTGATGCTTCTTATCCAGCTGCAGCTGATTTCTTCTTCCAAGTTGTATTCGTTGCAACTGCTGCATCTGTAATCTCTGGTTCAATTGCAGAAAGAATGAAATTATGGCCATTCTTAATCTTCGTTGTAGTATTAAGTGGTATTATTTATCCAATTCAAGGTCACTGGACATGGGGTGGATCTGAGTTAGGTGGAGTTATCGCTGGTTTCTCTGACTTTGCTGGTTCAACTATTGTTCACTCTGTTGGTGGATGGGCAGCATTAGCTGGTGTACTTATCCTTGGAGCTAGAAAAGGTAAATATACAAAAGATGGTAAAGTTAAGCCAATCCCTGGTTCAAACTTAACATTGGCAACTCTTGGTACATTCATTTTATGGATGGGATGGTTCGGATTTAATGGTGGTTCTCAATTGGCATTAGGTTCAAAAGCTGATATTGATGGTGTTGCATTAGTTGTTGCTGATACAAATATGGCTGCTTGTGCAGGTGCTATTATGGCTGCGATTTTAACTCAACTTCTATACAAAAAAGTTGATTTAACTATGGTTTTAAATGGTGCTTTAGCAGGGCTTGTATCTTGTACTGCTGGTCCAGATTTAGGAATGATGGTTGCATTTATTGAAGGTATTGTTGGTGGTGCATTAGTTGTATTCGCTGTTCCTTTCTTTGATAAGTTAAGAATTGATGATCCTGTTGGTGCTTTATCTGTTCACTTAGTTGCAGGTATCTGGGGAACTTTAGCTGTAGGTATCTTTAACCCAGATGTTACAATCTTGGCACAATTAAAAGGTATTGTTGTAATTGGGGCATTTGTTTTCATAAGTTCTTTTATTGTATGGAAAATTTTAGACCTTGTTATGGGAATAAGAGTTGATGAAGAGACTGAGATTACTGGTCTTGACATTCATGAGACAGGACTAGAGTGTTATCCAGAGTTCAAAAAAGCTTAATATATAGAATAGGATTTTGATTATGAAAAAAATAGAAGCAATTATCAAGCCTTTTAAACTTGAAGATGTAAAAGAGGCTTTAGTAGAGAATGGAATAGCAGGTATGACTGTATCTGATGTAAAAGGATATGGTAGACAACAAGGTCACTCTGAGTTATACAGAGGTGCTGAGTATGTTGTAGATTTTCTTGCAAAAATTAAAGTTGAGGTTATCGTAAATGATGAAGATGTAGATTCAACAATCGGTGTGATTGTTGAAGCTGCAAAAACTGGAAAAATTGGAGATGGTAAAATTTTCGTTACTCCAGTTGAAGAAGTTGTTAGAATTAGAACTGAACAAAGAGGTTCTGAAGCTGTTTAATAACAATTTTATACTAAAGGACATTTTCTCCTTTAGTATATAGAAACTATACAATGTATATTTAATATACAATTGACTACTATCTAAAACTTTTAAAAAAATATATAATTGACCTCATTTCAAAAGGTGAGGACAAAATATGACTGATTTAAATTCAATCAACTACGTACTAGATACGTTTTTTGCAATTTTTGCAATGACGTTAATTATTTTCATGGTACCAGGCTTTGCAATGCTTGAAGCAGGACTTGTAAGAACAAAAAATGTTACAGCAGTTCTTATGGTAAATACAATGATTTATGCAGTGGCATCTTTAGCATTTTTACTTGTAGGTTACTCAATTGCATTTGGTGATTTTGGAAGTGATACTATGTCAAAATGGGCAGCTTTTCTTTTTCAAATGGCATTTGTTGGGAAAGTAATTAATATTATGTCTGGTGGTGTGAGTGAAAGAGCAAAGGTACTTCCTTTGGCACTTTTTACTATAATAATGGGTGGTATAATCTATCCAATCATAGTAAACTGGTCTTGGGGGTCGGATATGTTAGATGGTACATTTTTTGATTTAAATATGTATGATTTAGCAGGTTCAACAGTAATTCACAGTACAGGTGGTTGGGCACTTCTTGCAGCAATTTTAGTAATTGGAGCAAGATCTGGAAGATATACAAAAGAGGGTGGTGTTAAAGTAATTCCAGCATCAAATGTACCTCTAGTTACTCTTGGTGCTTTTCTTTTATGGATTGGTTGGTTTGGATTTAATGGTGGTTCAGTTGGTTCAATATCTTCAAAAGAGAGTGCAGATGCAGTGGCACTAACAATTTTAAATACTAATACAGCAGGATTAGCAGGAGCAATTGTTGTTGGTATGTTTATGTACTTTATGTATAAAAAACTTGATATTACAATGATTTTAAATGGCGCATTAGGTGGACTTGTAGCAATTACCGCTGGACCTAATCTTTATGATATTTATACTCCTATTCTAATTGGTGCTATTGGTGGTGTTTTAGTTGTATTTGGAGTTAGTTTTTTTGATAAATTAAGACTTGATGATCCAGTTGGTGCTTTATCAGTACACCTATTAAATGGAATTTGGGGAACATTAGCTGTTGGTATTTTTGCAAGTAATGGCGTAAATATTACACTATTAGGACAGTTAAAAGGTATAGTTGTAGTTGGCGTTTTTGTATTTTTGGTTTCTTTTGTAGTATTATTTATTATAAATAAAATTGTTCCTTTAAGAGCACAAAGAGATGAAGAGTTACAAGGACTTGATGTTGAAGAGTGTGGTCTTGAAGCATACCCAGAATTTAAGCGAGCTTTTTAAACTATTTTAGTAGTTTAGTAAAAAAGAGTTATTTTAAAAATTTTTGGTTAAAATATAAGAATTAAAAAAAGGATTATTAATGAAAAAAATTGAAGCAGTGATTAAACCATTTAAATTAGAAGATGTAAAAGATGCATTAACAAGTGCAGGTGTAACTGGTATGACAGTTTCAGATGTAAAAGGTTATGGTAGACAACAAGGGCATTCTGAATTATATAGAGGTGCAGAGTATGTTGTGGATTTTTTACCAAAAATAAAAGTTGAATTAGTAGTTGCTGATGAAGATGTTGATTCAACAATTGAGATTATTTCAAATGCTGCAAAAACAGGGAAAATTGGAGATGGTAAAATTTTTGTTTCATCTATTGAAAAAACTGTAAGAATTAGAACTGGAGAAGAAGACGAGGACGCAATTTAGTATGTCTTTTTTTACAATATCTCAAGCTTTAGATATGCATCTTCATCTTCGTGATGAAGATATGTTAAATCTTGTTGGACCATTAACTTCAAAAACTTTTTCAGGTGCTTTAGTTATGCCAAACTTAGTACCACCTATTACGACAAAAGATGCTTTATTATCTTATAAACAAAGAATAAAAGATGCTTGTAAAGATGATGATTTTGAACCATATGTAACACTATTTTTTCAAAATAATTATTCTTATGAGTTTTTAGAAGATATAAAAGATAAAATCATTGCTATAAAACTTTATCCAGCAGGAATTACTACAAACTCTGAAACTGGAGTTGCATCTATGGATGTAGAAGTTTTAAGACCTACTTTGGAATCTATGAGTAAACTGGGAATTCCTTTATCTATTCATGGTGAAACAAATGGATTTGTAATGGATAGAGAAAAAGAGTTTATGCCTATTTATGAATCTATTGCATCTGCATTTCCTGACTTAAAAATTATTATGGAACATATTACAACAAAAGATGCAATTGAATTACTAGATAAATATGATAATCTTTATGCAACAGTAACTTTACATCATCTGCTTATAACTTTAGATGATGTAGCAGGTGGGATGTTACAACCACATCTATTTTGTAAACCTATTGCAAAAAGACCAGAAGATAGAAGTGCTTTGTTAAATGCTGCATTAAAAGCTCATCCTAAACTTATGTTTGGAAGTGACTCAGCTCCCCATCCAAAACATAAAAAAGAGTGTTGTGGTTGTGCTGCTGGGGTATTTACTGCACCAATAGCTTTACAAGTCTTAACGCAATTATTTAATGATAATAATTGTTTAGAAAATCTAAATAAATTTGTTAGTTTAAATGCTCAAAAAATTTATGGGATTAATCCACCAAAAAAAGATATAAAACTTATAAAAAAAGATTTTATAGTACCTTTATTATATGAATATAAAAATGAACAAGTTGTACCTATGTATGCAGGGGAAACTTTGCCATGGAGTATAGAAGAGTAGTTTAGTTCTATTTTCTTCTTTCAGCAAGAAGTCTTTTGATATTTTCATTAGACTCTTTTGCTTTTATAATTCTTTCTTCTCTCATTTGTCTTAATGCTTCTAATGTTTCTTGTTTTTCATGGTCTATATTAGACTTGATTTGTATTGCTTTTCTATTGTTTGAAATACCAGACACTGTCAGAAACTTTTCTGTATTATTTATATAGATTTTTGATGAGGAAGATGTGGCATTTTTATTAAATACAATTATGTCATTATCTTTTAATTCTAGTAAATCTGAAACAGTTAGTTCAGTTTCTGCCATGATTGCTTCTATTTGCATCTTTGCACCAGAAATTAGAGTTGTAATATCTTTTTTTCTACTAGCTTTTTTATTTTTACCTTCACTAAAAATCTTTTCAACAATTTTATTTAAAAGTTGTTCAATATAAGCAATAGGATAACAAATAGATAAAAATCCAGATTCTTCATCAATAGTGATTTCAAGTACAACTAGTAAAACAATCTCGTGGTCAGAGATAATTTGAATTGCATTTGCATTTGTATCTCTTGACTCAATTTTAAAGTTTAAGGTTGTAACTTCATCCCAAGCTCTATAAAGGTGTTTTATAAACATCTTATAGAAATGTTCAAAAATATTAACCTCAATTTCTGTTAATTCTCTATCTAAATTATCACTTGCAGCAACCGCTCCAGAACCAAGAAGTTCAGCAATAATCTTATGTGAAATTCCAGGGTTACATTCGATAACAATTCTTCCATCCAAAGGTTTAATTGACAAAGTATTTAGGGAAGTTAATTGTGGAATAGATAAAATAAATTCTCCATATGTCATTTGTTCAATTGAATATAGTTTTATATCAACTATTTTTCTAAGCATTGCTGAAAGGTCAGTAATCAAATCTCTTAACATTTTATCATGAAGTGTTGAAAATGCCTTAAACTGTTCATTAGAGATTCTATTGGGTTTTTTGAAATCATATATTGAATAGTTTTTTTCTTTTGATATTACTTGCTCTTCAGCACTAACATCTATCTCTTCACCAGCTTCGGCTATATCTAGTAGAGCATCAATTTCATCTTGACTTAAAAATTCAGCCATTTTATCCTCTTAATTCCAATTCAACATCTATAGCACCTAATTCTTTTATCATTTTAAGTGTATCTATAATCTCTCTCATTGGTAGTTTCATAACTCTCATTGCTCTTACTAAATCTGAAACAGTTGGTTGTTTTGATGTACTCATAAGTGTATTATCAATATTTACAGCAATAGGTGGATTTTTTAATTTTACACCATCACCTAAATCTTTTGCACCCTCTAAACTATCAAATTCTAAATCTGGTTTTCTAATCTTTATAGTAAATGTATCTCTTGCAATTGTAACCGGACCTATTGGTATATCTTCTCCTGCAATTATACTTTCTCTATTTATATCGATAATAATTTTTCTTTTAAATTCTGAGTTTAATTGAATAGATTGTACATCAGAGATAAATTTTACAATTGAAACATTTGCTGGCTTTTTTACTTCTACCGTTCTTGTATCTGTAGCCATAGCTAAAGGTTTTCCAAAAAATTGATTAATCTTTTTTTCTACTTGATAGGCTTGTTTTGCATCATTCTTAATTAAACTAAGTCTAATTGAATCCTCATTTTTTAGTGAGTAGTCAACTTCGTTTTCAATAGTTGCACCATCATATATAAAGCCAGTAGTTGTGTTTTTTGTATCAGCAACAATAGTTCCTTGAGCAAGTGCATAAACTTGACCATCTACAGCTTTTAATTGTGTTAATAATAGTTCTCCATGGTCTATCGATTTTGCATCACCAATAGCAGAGATTTTTACTTTTATTTTATCACCTTGTCTAGCAAAAGGTGGTAGTTCTGCTGTTACCATAACGGCAGCTATATTTTTCGATTTTATAGATGATGCAGGGATTTTTATATATGAATTTCGTAATAGGTTTTGCAAACTTTGCATAGTAAATTGTGATTTGTCTCCGGTTCCTGCCAATCCTACAACTAAACCATAACCTATAAGTTGATTCTCTCTAATACCGACTATGTTAGAGATATCTTTTATTGTTACGGCATACATAGAATGGAATATTACAAAAAGTATGAATAAAAATCTCAATCTTACACCTTACGCTAAAATGAATATATTTTATCAAAAATTATATAAAATAAAGGTATAATCAAAAAAAAATAATTTTAGGGCCAATCTTTGATTATATATATTTATGGAAGCGAGAGTTTTAAAAAAGAGATTAATGACTTATTGGTACATTCTAATATAAGGCTAAGATTAGATGACGATAGTGAAATAATCGATTTAAATACTTTAGAAGAACTTAAAGATGCTATAGAAGACAATCCAAACAATATATATTTAATTGATGATACAAAAATTATAAAAAAGAACTCTTTAAATAAAAAAATCAAATTTTTAAAACCAAAAGATGGAATCGAACAAGAGTATTTACTTGATCATGGTATTGGAGATATATCTGTAGATTCTATTGAAGAACTTACAAAACATCTAATAAGAAAAATTGAAAGTTCGATGAGTGAAAAAGAGGTTTCAGATATTCAAGATTCAATAGTCGAAATAGTTGAGGATGCTTACAGTAACGAAGAGAGTGAAAACAGTTATCAGTTAGATGATGAGTTGAGTGCTTTATTAAGTCACGAGGAGATTCAAGAACCTCAAGAACCTGATGAACTTCATGAAATAGAGAAAAGTGAAGTAGATAATAATCTAGAAGAGATTGAAAATTTAGATAATAAAGATATTCATAAAGAGAATGATGAAGTTAGATTGGATTCAATAATAAATAAAAAAGAGGAAGTTGAAGATTCAGTTGATAATATCTCTTTATCTGAATTAAAAGATTTGGATTTTGATGAAGATTTTGATAATATAGATAATATAAATGATGAAAAAGAAATAGAAGGAAATATTCAAGGAGAAAATATGGCTGATGATGAATTTGCAGAGTTTGATACTTTAAGTGAAAATGATATTCTTGAAGCTCTTGATGGATTGGATACAAATAAAATAGAGAGTAACTTTGAAGTACCAAAAATGAATATGCAAGATGAAATAAAAGCTCCTAATGAAAATCTGGAAGTAAATAATGCAAATATTAATGAAATAGCAAATTTAATATCTAAATTATTAAACAATAAAACATTGGAAATAACAATAAAAGTAAAAGATTAAGATGGACTTAATAGGTATTGCTGAGAATACAGTAAAAATTATTTTGATATTAGGCTTACCTTCTTTATTAGTAAGTATGGTAATTGGTTTGTTAATATCAGTTTTCCAAGCTGTAACTCAAGTAAGTGATGCGTCGTTGTCTTTTGTTCCAAAAGTTATTTTTGTATCAATTTTCGTTTTGATATCTTTACCTTGGATAGGGGACCATATAGAAGCCTACACCAAAGATTTGTGGGATTTGATACTAGTTTTTGGGAAGTAATATGATAGAAAAACTTTACCAACTGAAAAAATTACAAACTGATCAAAAATTGATGGAAAAAGCTCAAATAACAACATCAATAAATCAAATTGATAATGAAATTATGTTTACTCAACAAAAAATCAATACAACTTCAGTAGAAAAGCATGGGGCTATTTCAGATTTTTCAATTTTAGCAATACACAAAAATACAATGAGAATGCATATAAAAAAATTGAATTTGCAAAAAAATACTTATGTTAAGAAGCTTGACACGATTATAAAAGAGATTATTGAATTGCAAAAAGAGAGTGAACAATATAAATATATCTTAGAAGAACAAAAACAAGAAGAGATGCAAAGGAAGCTTTTAATTGATCAAGAGGCTTCAGATGAGTATATTCAAAGTAAATATATTAATAGATGAAAGGGGATTTTTTGTATAAAATATTTATAACTGTAATTTTATTTTGTGGATTTTCTTATGCACAAGAGGGACAAAGTAGTGCAGCTTTAATAAAACAAAAAATTGAGATTAAAGAGTTAAAAAAAGAGTTAAATGATTTTTATAATAGAAAAGAAAAAGAGTATCAAACTAGAAAAAAAGAGCTTGAATCAATTCTTACAAAGATTGAAAAAGAGAAAAAAGCTATAGAAGATTTACACAACAGAAACAAAGAAATTTTAAGTGATATTAAAGGGGAAGTTGAAAGTAAAACTTCAAAAATATACAATAAAATGAAACCTAAAATTGCTGCATCTATATTTAATGCTATGATTAATGATGGTAAAATTGAAGATGTTTTTGATATAATCGTTAGATTAAAAGAGAGTAATGTTACCTCATTGATGAAATTTTTAAGTCCAAAAAATGCAGCGGCTTTAACCAATATGTTACAAAATTACAATGTGGAAAAACTAAATAAAGGGTGATTATGGCAGAAGATGGAAATGAAGAAGTAAAACAATCTGGTAAAAGTGGAAAGGGGCTAATGATAGTCCTGATTGTACTTATTGTAATATTATTAGCAGGTTTGGGATTTTTAGGTTATATTGTATATGACAAAGTATTAAATGTTGATCCTAAAGCTTCACAAGAACAAACAAAAAATGAAGATGCAAAAGAGGGAAGTGAGTTTTACAAAGCAGCAGTAAATGATCTAGTACTAAATATTACAAATGCAAAAGGAAGAGAAAAATTAATGAAACTCTCTTTTTCATTGAAAAGTACTGAACCAACTATTGAGGCAATTGTAGAAGAGTATAAACCAGAGATTGTAGATGTTGTTATTGCTCAAATTAGTTCAAGAAGTTCAGAAGAGTTATTAACTGTTGGTGGAAAAGCTTTATTAAAAGAGGAGTTGCTTCAGGATATAAATAATATTATAAATGAAGTTACATCTACAAATTCAGATATTAAACAAAATAATATAAAGCAAATTCTATTTACAACATTTGTAATAAAATAGAATAAAATAAAATGATAGTTGCAGTTAAAAACAATAATAAAAAGAGAATTTTTATTAAAGTATTATCAATATTGATAGTTATTGGAATGTTTGTTATTTACTATAATTATATGAGTAATGAATTTAACGAAAAAAATTCTGATACTAGTGTTGAAGCTGTAAAAGTAGAAGAACAAGAGAAAAAAAGTAAATTAGAAAGATTAGTATATAGAGAGATTGAAACAGCTGTTGATCTAATTGGTCAAAGAAATGTGCAAAAAATTAAATTAGTTTCAAACAAAGTTTTAATAATAGCAGATCTAGATACAAACTTGGATGCTTTAAAAGTGAGGTATGGAACAATGGCGTTAATAAAAAAAGATATAAAAGATACTAAAATTGCAATTGATTTGCAAAAAGTTATTGAGAGTAAGTTAAATGAATAGTAAATATCTTGTTATCTTGATACCTCTTATTTTTACAGCATGTGCAAAAGATAATGAAAAACTTGAATTTAAAAAGCCACAACTTCAAGTTCCAAAACCAGCCCCCGTTGTAAAGAGAAATAAAGGCTCTTTATACTCTGTAAAAGGTCCTTCTTTATTTGCAGACAAAAAAGATTTGCAAATTGGTGATATAATACAAGTACAAATTGATGAATCATTATCATCTAATACAAACAATAAAAGAGAAGTTTCAAGTGATAGGACAAATAGTTTAGGTGGGGGATTACTTAGTGCAAAAGCTGGAAATACTTTAGGTGGTGTAACGGCTGATGTAGCTAAAAATGTAAATCCATTATTAGGTGTAGATTTTGGTACTACAACTACAACAGCAAATAACGGCGAAGCAAAAACAAGACTTAGTGAATCTTTCTCAACTAATGTTTCTGCAATAATAGAAGAGATTTATCAAAATGGTAACTATTTTATAAAAGGAACTAAAGAGATAATGATAGATGGACAAAAGCAAGCATTGACACTTACAGGAGTAATTAGACCTTATGATATAACTTCTGATAATGCAGTTCCATCATCACAAATTGCAAATTTGCAAATTTTATATGAAAAAAACGGAGAAGAACAGGATGTTCTTCATGTCCCATGGGGGTTAAGAATTATACAAATGTTCTGGCCTTTTTAAACTAACTTTAAGAATTGTAATGTAATAATTAGTTAAAATATACCAAAGGAGTCATTATGCTAAATTCTTTACATGTAGCACAAACCGGCTTAAGTGCCGCAAAAACAGCAGTTGAAAATGTTTCTAATAATATAGCTAATGAAAATACTCCTGGGTATAAAAAAAGAGTAGTTCAAATTAGTGAACTAGATATTATTGATTCACGATTTACCGGTCGTGGAGTTACTGCAAATGAAGCTTATAGAGTTACTTCTCAATATATGTATGATACCTTGATGGAGGAAACTAGTAAGTTTAGTTATTATGATAAAGTTTCTCAAATGGTTGGAAATGTTGAAACTATGTTTAGAGAAACAGATACTGCTGGATTCTCTTTTGATTTAGATAGATATTTTCAAGCAATGGAGAATTTAAGAGCAAATCCAACTTCAGAAATACATAAAACTACATTAAAAACACAAGGTAATATTGTTGTTGATTCTTTGCAAAATCTTTATGCAGATATTGAAAAAGAGGAAACACTGGTAAGACAGGAAATAGATGAAAGTGTTGATAAAATTAATAATATCTTAAAAGAGATTGGTGATATTAATGTAAAAATTGAAGATTTTAATGGGGCAACAAATGACTTGTTGGATAAAAGAGACCAATTAGAATCTGAATTATCAAAATATATTGATGTGACAGTAGACAGAACGGATAATCAGTATCAGTTAAGTATTGGTGGAACAGTTGCAATTAGGTTTAATACAAATGTTAGACAAATAAGTGTGGTTGATGAACCAACTGCACAAGCGGATAAATTTGTTACAACAGATGCAAATAGAAATACTGTTGATGGAATAAAATATATAGATGCAACTACCGTTAGAGATTTTGATGTAGGAGATAAACTTACTTATAAATTAAATAATGAACATGAAGTTTCTGTTACTATTGGTGAAACAATAAATTTTGATTTAGATGGTGATGGAACAACTGAAAATGTTACAATTGATGATTCAAATTATATTAGAGCATTAGTTCACAAAATAAATTCAAATACTGATACAGCAGGATTAGTTACAGCTTATAATGGAAATTATACTGTTGATGAGGATGGAAATAAACTAACAAATGATTATAAAGATAAGTTTTTAGTTGTTGAATCAGATGTGGCGGGTGAAGCAGGTAAATTTGAAGGAAGAATCTCTTTAACTGAACCCAAAGTAGATTCAGGAGATACATTTACTTATGAAGCAGAGGGTACTTCTGTTTCTGTTAAAATTGGAGATACTTCTACATATGCTGCTGATGGTAGTGTTGTAGCTGCATATGTAATAGATGAAACAAATTATACAACAGCTTTATCAGGAGCTATAAATAATAGTGCTTTAAGTGGGACTTTAACTGCTGATGTAGATACGGATGGTTTTTTACAAATTACTGAAAATGTTTCTGGTACAGAGATAAATGGTAATTTAACATTTACTTCCTCAACTACATCAACTGATGCAGATTATACAAGAAGTAATATTTTTAAAGATGATTCTCAAAGTCAAGAACCTTTAAATAAAGTTTATCTATCTGTATATGGTAGTGAAGTTTCTTTTAAATCAGGTAGTTTAAAAGCTCAATTAGAAAATCTAACTACTGATTCAGGATATAATAAATTTACAGTTTTTAAAGATAAATTAGATGCCTTTGCTAGAGCATTAAGTGATGTTACTGATAAATATGTAAAAACGGGATCTGATCAATATATCTATGGACATGTAGCAACCGATGAATACAATGGCATAGAGGATATTAGAGATTTAAATTTATTTAGTGGTGGGAATGTTAAATCACTTAAATTTAATGAAGAGATGGTTAATGAATTAGACCAAGAAGATTTAGATTATTTAGCTCAACTTCAATGGAAAAAAGATATTGGTTTTGATGGATTTGCACAAGATGGTTCAAATATTGAAGCTAGTTCACTTTCTGAATATTATCAAGAATTAAAAATACATATATCTACTACAAAAGAGAATAATGACTTTTTATTAGAATCTCAAGAGAGTGTAAAAGAGGCATTGCAGTTTGATTATGATCAATATACAAAAGTTGATGGTGATGAAGAGATGATAAACTTAATCAAATTTCAAGCAGCATACACAGCTAATGCGAAGATTATTACAGTAGTTGATGAGATGCTTCAAACATTGCTTGGATTGAAGAAATAGGAGGCTATTATGGCTGATGGAATATTAGGATTAGGTAGTGGACAAGCTGCTACATTAAACCAGGACTTAATAGATAAGTTAAAAGAAGCAGATAGAACTGCTTCAGTACAACCTATTGAAGATGATTTAGAAAGTTGGGATTTAGAACAAGAAAAATTTGGTGAGATAAAAGCTAAAGTTTTAGAGCTACTTGATGTAACTAAACCCTTTGATTTATATGTATCTGGTGGAGTTACTGCATTTGATCAAAAAACAGCTAATGCAACTGGTGATTCAGTTATTTTTGATGCTGCTGATGAGTCTGCATTGAATACTGGTACAACATCAGTTACTATTAATACATTGGCAAAAAGAGATGTATTTCAATCTGATGCAGTTGATTCCACTGCTTTAGAAGCAGATGTAGATAGTGGAGATTTAGTTATTTCTTTAGCAGGAGCTGATGGATTATATACTACGACACATACAATTGATACTACAGGAAAAACATATGAAGAGATTGCTCAATCAATTAATTATATTTCTTCTTTAAGTGCATCAATAGAGCAAGTTGGGGATGATTCTTATAGACTTGTTGTTAAAAGTACTGATTCTGGACTTGAAAATGAATTAAAAATTACAGGTACAGCAAGCCAAGCTTTAGGTTATACAATTGATGGTACAACAGAAGCTTCAGGAGCAAATGTACAAAAAGCACAAAATTTAACTGCTTTGGTAAATGGTATATCTTATGATTTATCTTCAAATGTTATTACAGTAGATAATGGATTGAAAATAACAGCAGTTGATGAAGGTACTTCAACAATCTCTATTGAAAAAGATACAACAGCAATTCAAACATTTATGGAAAATTTTATTAATAAATATAATGAATTAGTTACGATGGTAGATGGTGAGTTATATTCAACCGAAAGTAACATAGCTGATAAATCAACACTTCGAACAATGATGGATGAAGTTAAAGATTTTATCTTTGGTTCTTATGGTACAAATGAAGATTTAAATATTTTTAATTTTGGATTTGAAGTGGATAAAAATGGTTTTATGTCTTTAAATACAAAAGATTTTACAGATGCTATTGAAGAAGATTTTGCTGGCATGAAAAACTTATTTTTAGGGGTAGCAGAGGCAGAAGGTTTAGGTACTAAGTTAAAAACATATATAGATGATTTGGATTCTTTTGAAGGTTTATTAACAAAATATGAAGATAATATGAACACTAGAAAAACATCATTAGAGGAAGAAAAAGAGAAAGCTGTAGAGGATTTAGATAGTAAATATTCAATGATGTCTCAACAATTTGCTGCATATGGTGCTATAATAACACAGTTTGAAGCTCAATTCTCTGGATTAAAAATGATGATTGATCAATCAACAGCTTCGTAAAATTGAATTTTAGTACTTTTTTAAGAAATATATATTATACTATCCCCATAATCTAACCGGAGAGTATTATGGGAATAGAAGCTTACCAGCAACAAAATGCAATATCTAATGATCCATACGTATTAGTACTTAAATTATATGAAGGTATACTAAAGTATCTATCGTTTGTTAAATATGCTATGGAAAATGGGAATGTTGAAGAAAAATTTACATATATAAATAAATGTGTAGCTATTTTTGATGAATTAAGAAATGTATTGGATTTTGACGGTGGAGATGTTGCATATTATTTAGATGGTTTATATCTATATCAAATAGAAACTCTATTTACTGCAGGGGTTGATGATAATATTAATTCAATTAACCAAGTAATGAAAGTTGTTCAAGGTTTAATTGACGCATGGAAAGACGAAACAGGTCTTTAAAAGCTTTAGAGGAATTAGTATATATTGATTCTCTAGAGTCTTACGAAAGAGCAGATGCTTTAGTAAAATGGTATAGTAAATATCTTAATGATATGAAAGTAACAGATTTTGATTTGGAGATGAAAGATTTTCAAGCACTGCTAGAACTTTTTTATAAAAATATCAACTTTTTAAAAGAACATGTAAAACAAACAAAAGAAGATATGGTTACAAATAGAAAAATGGTTAGATTTTTAAAAAATTAAAAATCTCTTCTATTTTATCTTTATACAAATAAGCTCTAATATTTTTAGGGATTTTATTTATTCTGCACAACTCTTTAAATTTTTTATCCATTGAAACATTTTCATAAGGAGATATAAATATATATTCGTTGATAATACTGATTGCAATTTTATGAGAGATAACTAATTCTTTTTGTTTTAGTATTTCATCTCTTTGTTTTTTACTTAATAATATACCTCTTTTTTTTAAACTGGTATCAATAACTCTAATATTTTTATTATAATCATTTGAGCGTTTAAATATTTCAAGTTCTTTTTCTTTATAGATAGGTGTATAGTCAATATTTAAAGAGTTTAAATCATTTGCAAGATATTTAAAACTTTGTTGTATCCCATTTTTAAAATTGTTAAGTAATTCATTTGAAAAGTTTTTTCTAAAATAGTTTCTTGTATATTTTTCATCAAAATTTGATTCATCAATAAAATATTTAATATCTTTTTTATCTAAAAAGGTTTCTAACTCTTTTTTAGTGTATTGTAACAGTGGTCTAAAGATTTGATAAGTTTCTTTGTAAGTATACTCTTCTAGTCCAATTAGTTCAACTAAACCAGCACCTTGCGAAAGTTGCATTAAAAACCATTCAAGTTTATCATTTAGTTGATGAGCTGTGATTAGTGTTTCATAGTGCTCTTGCGTAATAATCTCTTCAAAAAAATTGTATCTAATATCTCTTGCATTTTTTTCAAAATTTGAAGTGGTGTTTAACTTTACATCCTTGATATAAATCTTTTTGTTATACTTCTTTGCTAACTCTTTTGCATATTTAATCTCTTCTTTTGATTGTTCCCTTAGATTATAATTTACTATTACAATGTCAAAAGGGATATTATTTTCTAAAAGGATAAAAAATAGTGCGGTTGAGTCAACACCACTAGAAAAAGCTAAAAGATTTTTTGTGGTGTTAAGATTTGATATTTGAATGCTCATTATTCAATTACGGTAGCTAAAAGCTTATCTCCTACTAGTTCTGTAATTTTTACTTTATACTTAGAACCAAATTTTAATTGAGTTGGTTCATCATTTTCATCAAAAAGTTCATTGTCATTTATATAGATTTCACCATCGATTTCAGGAGCCCAAGTAGTTTTTCTAGCACTTAGTAGATATTCGTGTTCATCACTTTCTCCATCAATATATACTTCAAAAACTTTTCCAACTTCATTTTCTAAAGAGTCTTGAGTTGTTTGTTCTATTATCTCTCCTAATATTTCTGCTCTTTCATCAATCAATTCTTGAGGGATTTTATCAACTCTATCAAAGGCTGCTGTTCCCTCTTCATCAGAATATGAAAATACATTTGCTCTATCAAATTTATACTCTTTTATATAAGTGCAAAGCTCTTCAAAATCCTCTTGAGATTCACCAGGGTGTCCCACTATAAATGTAGTTCTAACAAAAGAGTTTGGTGTATTTCTCATAGCATCCATTAGTTCTTTTAATTTCTCTACGCCTTTTCCTCTTTTCATAGTTTTTAACATATGAGGTGTAATATGTTGTAAAGGCATATCAAAATAGTTTTCAAAAACTTTTGAATTTTTGATTTTTTCTATTAGTTCCAATGTTGTAGTTGATGGATAAAGGTAAAGAATTCTAGCAGTTTCAATCCCTTCAATCTTTTCAACTTCTTGGATTAGAAGTTCAAGACCATTGTTTATATTTAAATCTCTTAAATATGATGATGAATCTTGAGAAACAAATGAAAAATCTTTATAACCATTTTTAACAAGGTTTTTTACCTCTTTAACAAGTGATTCTAAAGTTCTAGAGTGAAGTTTACCTTTAAAACTAGGAATTGCACAAAATGAACAGGTTTGGTTGCAACCTTCACTAAGTTTTACATAGGCATGGTAAGATGAACCAGTAATTACCCTATCATTATTTTCATTTAGTAAAAATACTTCATTTGTAAAAGCACTTCTTTTTTCATTTACCAAAGTGTCAATTTTGTCGTAATCTCCAACTCCTGTAAAAATATCAATCTCAGGTAACTCTTTTTGAAGTTCCTCTTTATATCTTTCACTAAGACAACCAGCCATAACAAGAACTGATTCCTCTTTTCTTTCATCATGTAGGTTTAAAATAGTGTTGATACTTTCCTCTTTTGCACTATCAATAAATCCACAGGTGTTTACAATAATTACATCAGCATTGTTGGCGTCATCAGTAATCTCATAATCTTTTAATTTTCCTAACATAATCTCAGAGTCAACAAGGTTTTTTGTACAACCAAGACTTACTAGATGTAAACTTTTTGTAGGTTTTATTTCACTAAATTTCATATATTAATTTCATCCATATAATTTTTGGCGAATTTTAGCATAATATGACATTTTTGTAAAATTTTTTATTCTTAGAATAATATTCATTAAATCATTATTTTAAATATTATTTAATTGTTTTCTAATATACTATTTAAAATCAAAAAGGACCTACTATGAAACTAAGTGGATTAAGTATATTTATTATAAATTTTATGGCAATTATTTTTATAACTGGATGTTCATCTGATAATAAGGGAATATTTGTAGATGATATTGTTGATGGCATAAGATATATAAATGGTGTAGATGAAAGTTATACAAATGATAAAGGTGAATTTTCATATGTAGGAGGAAAAGTAGAGTTTTATCTAGGTAATATAAAAATTGGAGAGTTAGACCATCTACCTAGTGATGGAAAAGTATTTATTCAAGATTTGGTTGGTGTGGATAGAACTAATATATCAGATGAAAAGGTACTAAAAATAGCAACACTTCTTCAATCTCTTGACTCAGATGATACAACTGATAAAATTAAGATTTTAAGAAAAGATTTTAACAAATTTTATTTAATGCCCCAAGAGGATATAAATAATATTGAAGTTAACGAACTTCTTTTAGAAAAAGGGTTTAGTCCAAAAGCTAATATGGATGTTAATAAGCATTTACATAATACACTTAAATATTATGAAATAATTGAAGATAAACAGAGTTTACAACTATTAAGTAGTTCTGTAAAAAATGGTGATATTAATGTACCTATTGATACTAATATTGTATTAAATTTCAATGACGATGTGAGAAAAAGTTTAGTAAATAAAACTAACTTAATTCTTCAAGATAGCTCATCAAATAATATAGATTTTTCTATTACATATGATTTTGATAAAATAACAGTTAAACCTTTAACACATTTAGAATCTTCAAATACATATACTTTGACAATAAAATCAACACTTGAAGACTATGGGAAAAATAGTTTGATAAATGATGGTGGAAACAATGATATTATAATAGGTTTTACAACAAATTAAAAAATAAAAGACTTGGATTTTATCTCCAAGTCTTTAAATCCAAATATTATCTAAAAGTCGTGTATTTCCAAATCTAACTACAACTAAAATAATTGTATTTTTAGGTTCTACAATTTCAAGTTCATTAAATTCTCTATCTACTATAGCTACATATTCTACATCTAAATTGCTCATTGCATCTAAAATTCTCTTTTTGACAGCTTCAACACTATACTCTTTTTTAGCTATTAGTGAAGTTGCTAGGTATAAAGATTTAGAAATAAGTAGGGCATCTTTCCTTTGAGTTTCACTTAGATATACATTTCTAGAGCTAAGTGCCAATCCATCTGATTCTCTTACTATATCACATGGTACTATGTTTATTGGTAAAAATAGATTTTTTACCATTTGTTGTATTAGTGAAAGTTGTTGAGCATCTTTTTTCCCAAAGTAGGCATTTGTTGGTTGTGTTAAATTAAAAAGTTTAAGTACAACTTGCAATACTCCATCAAAATGACCAGGTCTTGCTTTACCTTCTAAAATATAGCTTTTATTTGGTGCTTTTATTAGTATCTCTTCTTTTGTATACATAGTACTAATTTCTGGCATAAAAAGATAATCTACTTTGCACATTTGACAGATTTTTTTATCTGCTTCATCACGTCTTGGATATGCATCTAAATCTTCCCCTGGAAGAAACTGTGTAGGGTTTACAAAAATTGATACAATTACTATTTCATTTTCTTCTCTAGCTTTTTTTATAAGTGAAATATGACCATTGTGTAAAGCTCCCATTGTAGGTACAAAACCAACACTAGAAGAGATAGTTTTTCTTATCTCTTGTAATTGTTCAATTGTTTTTATAATTTCCAATAATTTTCCTTAAAAATAGTTCCCATTTTTATGGGAGCTGAAATTTTATGACTTATTTCATAAAAATAAATTTAAACTCTAAAAAGAAATAACAAGTTACTCTTTGATATTTTATTTACTATCAAAATTAGGGTTTAGTTTTAGTAAAACTAAATCTGCCAAGATATTACCTATCAAAGTTAAAAAAGCACCGATGATTAGTATTCCCATTATCACAGGATAATCATGGCTTAATGCACTTTGGTAAAAAAGTAATCCCATCCCATCAATAGAAAAAATTGATTCTAAAATAACACTTCCACCTATAATTCCTGGTAAAGACAATCCCAAAAGAGTTATTACTGGAGGATATAGGTTTGGTAAAATATAATATCTTAGTATTTTTTTATTATCTAATCCACGTGAGCGTGCAAAAAATATATAATCAGATTTAAGTATTTCAATTGTTAAACTTCTAATATACAAAATTAAACTCCCAATTCCGCCAAAAGTTATTATAGAAATTGGTAAAACTAAGTGCCATGCATAATCTAAATAGTAATTTATACTTCCATCATCTGGTACTGAATGAAGTCCAGCAATTGGTAAAATTTGAAAATACATAGCAAATATAAGTACACATAAAAGTGCAAGATAAAATGAAGGCATTGAAAAACTCAGAAGTGATAATTGCCCTGTAAATTTATCAAAAAAACTATTTTTTCTTAGAGCTGATTTTATCCCAAAATATAGTGATATAACAAATATTAAAAACATTGAAATAATATTTATAGTTAAAGTGATTGGAAGTCTATCTAAAACCTCAGTTTTAACCATCTGGCCACTTGCAAAAGAGATACCAAAATCTAATTGTGTAATTGCAAAAATCCAAGAAAAAAATTGGATGTACAAAGGTTTATCTAATCCATAAATAGCTTTTAATTGCTCTATTGACTCTTCTGTAATATTGGGGTTTAACTCTCCACTTGCAAAAAAAGAGTTTGGAGCCATATGTATAGCTAAAAAAGATATTAAGCTTATTATAAAAAGCATGATAATAAGATATAATAATTTGTTCATAAATAGTTTCATGAGCGTATTATACAAATTCAAAGATTAAAAAGTTGGCTTAAAATGATAGGTATTGATATAACTTCAATTGATAGAATAAAAAATATGTATGAAAAATTTGGAAGAAAAGCTTATGAGCGCTTTTTAGATGAGGAAGAGATTGAACTTATTAAAAAACCAGAAACAGCAGCAGGGTTTTGGGCGGCAAAAGAAGCAGCTAGTAAAGCGATTGGTACAGGTATTGGAAAAGAGTGTTC
Source organism: Halarcobacter sp. (assembly GCA_050296315.1). GTDB lineage: Bacteria > Campylobacterota > Campylobacteria > Campylobacterales > Arcobacteraceae > Halarcobacter. Next base: position 174,059 of record JBNKRE010000001.1, on the reverse strand, counting down.
TTTTCATGATATAAAAATAAAAAAAAATAAATTAGGAGCTCCTAAATTAAAATATAAAAAAGAGATTAGAAAAAAATTTAAAATCAAAAAGTCATATTTATCTATAACTCATGACCAAGGTGTAGCTGTAGCAGTTGTACATAATATAAGAAAATAGAGTTATTTAGCTAAAAATCTTTCTAGAATAATTTTAGCAGCAATAGAGTCGACTCTACCATCTCTTTTATATTTTATTTCACCTTTGATTAATTCTTCTGCTTCAATTGAACTCATATTTTCCTCTTGAAACTCATAAGGGATTTCAAGTTTGAGTAAATTAACAAAATGTTTAACTCTTTTTTGCATATCTTCACTGGCACTTGGATATCCAACTATTAGTTTTTCAATCTCCCACTCTTTTAAAAAAGCATTTACATCATTTGAAGCTTGGTTTCTATTTTTCCTTAATATAGCTGGTTGTGGGGTGATTATATCTTTATGCATACAAACTGCAACGCCAATTCTTTTAAGTCCTATATCTATGCATGCAAATCTCAATCAGTTTCCTTTAGTCTTTTTTTCGCTAATATTATATCCTTAAAAAAATAAAATTGGGAATATGGATGAAATTAGCAGTATTTGATTTTGATTCAACACTAATGGATGGTGAAACAATCGATTTTCTAGCAAAGCCTTTAGGTTTAGAAGAAAAAGTTGCTTCTATTACTGAAAAAGCTATGGCAGGAGAACTTGATTTTTTTGAATCTTTGGTTGAAAGAGTATCTTTATTAAAAGGTTTAGAATACTCAAAAGCTGTGCAAATATGTAAAGATTTACCTCTTATGCCAGGAGCATATGAAACTGTTGCTGAGTTAAAGAAACAAGGATATAAAGTAATATGTTTCTCAGGTGGATTTAGAATAGGAACTACTCCTGCAAAAGAGAAGTTGGGACTTGATGCAGACTTTTCAAATATCTTACATGAAAAAGATGGGATTTTAACTGGTCTTGTTGGTGGAGATATGATGTTCGGGTTTAGCAAAGGTGATATGATTCAAAGAGTTCAATCAATGCTAGGAGTTTCAGTAGAAGATACTTTAGTAGCAGGTGATGGAGCAAATGATGTTAGTATGTTCCCCTATGCAGCGAAAAAAGTGGCATTTTGTGCAAAAGATATATTAAAAAAAGAAGCTAATATTATTGTTGATATAAAAGATTTAACAAAAATATTAGACCACATATAAGGATATTAATATGAGTTTAAAAGAAGATATTGGATTTACACTTTGGTGTGATTTTATAGAAAGAGACTTTTTAGAACATAAATTTAAAGATTTAATTAAAAAAGAGATTATCCATGGAGCTACATCAAATCCAGCTATTTTTGAATCTTCAATTTCAAACTCTGTAGCATATGGACAACAACTTGAAATGCTACAAGCAAATGAACCAAAAACAATTTATGAAGAGCTTGCAATTACTGATATTAAAAGAGCAGCAGAACTTTTGGATGATTTATATAGAGAAGATATTGATGATGGATTTATCTCAATAGAAGTGGATCCATCACTTTGTGATGATGCAGCAGAAACTATAGAAGAGGGGATGAGATTAAATGCTCAAATTGGAGCAGATAATGTGATGATAAAAGTTCCTGCAACACCTGCTGGATATGAAGCTATGAAAGAGTTAACATCACAAGGAATTAATGTAAATGCAACTTTGATTTTTTCTCCACAGCAAGCTATAGAGTGTGCAAAAGCACTAGATGAAGGAATTAAACAATCAAACAAAGATACTAAAGCAGTTATTTCTGTATTTGTTTCAAGATTTGATAGAAAATGTGATACTCAGTTTGTACAAAATGGTTTAGAAGCTTCAAAACTGGGTATCATGAATGCTACTAAGTGTTACCATGAAGTTGAAAAATTTGAAAATAAAAATATTAGAACTTTATTTGCTAGCACTGGGGTAAAAGGTAATGATTTACCACAAAGTTACTATGTGGATAATTTAATCTACCCAAATACTGTAAATACAGCTCCTTTAGCAACGATTGAAGATTGGCTTGAAAATGGGAAAAAAGAACCTAGCAAAATGATAAGTGAAAATGAGTGTAATAAATATTTTGAATTAGTATCTAAAAAAGATATTGATATGAAGAATATTTATAACGCTTTATTAACAGAAGGTTTAGAAGCTTTCAAAGAATCTTTTAAAGACTTACTTCAAAAACTACAAAGAGATTAATGTAACTTAAAAGTAACCTATGTGGTTACTATAAGTTGCTTAAGTCAAAATTGGATAAAATCTCGAACTATTTAAAATAAAGGGATTATTATGACTAATTGGAATCCAAAAAGTTGGAGAGATTTTCCAATAAAACAACAACCAACATATACAGATTTAGAAAAATTAAAAAAAGTTGAGTCTGAATTAGCAACATATCCCCCACTGATTTTTGCAGGAGAAGCTAGAAATCTAAAATCTCAATTAGCAAAAGTTTCATGTGGTGAAGCCTTTTTATTACAAGGTGGAGATTGCGCAGAATCATTCACGGCTTTTAATGCAAATAATATAAAAGATTTATTTAAAGTTATGATGCAAATGGCTGTTGTACTTACATTTTCTGGTGGAAAACCAGTTGTAAAAGTTGGAAGAATTGCAGGACAATTTGCAAAACCAAGAAGTGCAGACTTTGAAGAGATAGATGGAATCTCTTTACCTTCATATAGAGGTGATATTGTAAATAATATTGGATTTAATGAAAAAGATAGAGCACCAAAACCTAAAAAACTTCTAAAAGCATATAATCAAAGTGCGGCAACTCTTAATCTTTTAAGAGCTTTTGCAAGAGGTGGTATGGCTGATTTACATCAAGTTCACTCTTGGAATCTTGATTTTGTAAAAAATAATGCACTAGGTGAAAAATATGAGATTTTAGCAGATAAAATATCTGAAACGCTTAAGTTTATGGAATCATGTGGAATTACAACTGAAAATACTGCACAACTAAGAGAAACAGTTTTATATACTTCTCATGAGGCACTTTTATTAAATTATGAAGAAGCACTTACAAGAAAAGATTCTTTGACAGGTGATTGGTATGATTGTTCTGCTCATATGTTGTGGATTGGTGATAGAACAAGAGGTTTAGATGATGCTCATATAGAATATTTTAGAGGGATTAAAAACCCAATAGGGTGTAAAGTAGGTCCATCTATGAAAGAGGATGAGTTAATTAAACTAATTGATACATTAAATCCTGAAAATGAAGCTGGAAGACTTAATTTAATAGTTAGAATGGGACATGAAAAAGTTGCTGATATTTTTCCAAACCTTTTAAAGAAAGTTGAAAGTGAAGGGAAAAAAGTAGTTTGGTCTTGTGACCCAATGCATGGAAATGTTGAAAAAACACCAAATGGATATAAAACAAGAGACTTTGCTAATATTTTAAGTGAAGTTAAACAGTTTTTCCAAATCCATAAAGCACAAGGAAGTGTTGCTGGTGGGATTCATTTAGAGATGACTGGACAAAATGTTACGGAATGTACGGGAAGTACAAGTTCTGCTATTACAGCAGAAGGATTATCTAGTAGATATCATACTCAATGTGATCCAAGATTAAATGCTGACCAAGCTTTAGAATTGGCATTTATGATAGCTGAAACATTAAAAGAAGCTAGAGCTTAAAAAATAAAGAGGCTTATAAAAAAGTCTCTTTATAAATATCCTCTTTAAATCCTACTGTTACATTTTCATCATGTACCACAACAGGTCTTTTTACTAGCATTGGTTCTTTACATAACCATTCAAGTTTACCATTTTCATCTAGATTTAATTCTTTTAGTTTTAAATCTCTATATTTAGTACCTTTATTATTAAAAACAATATCAATTCCTGCTTTTTGAACCCAAAACTTTACATCAACACTAGGTGGAGGATCTTTTCTTAAATCACAAAAATCAACCTCTATATTGTTATCTTTAAAAAACTTTAGTGCACTTCTTACAGAATTACAAGTTTTTATTCCATAAACTTTTACTGACATGAGATTTCTCTATTCTATGATTTTTGGTACTATAAAGTAGCCATCTTCTGCTTTTGGTGCATGTTTTAAAATATGACTAGATAGTTCTAAATCTTGTTTTGAAATATCTTCTCTAAGAGCTGTTCCACCTTCAACTGTGTTAAATGTAGCTTCAATACTTGAAACATCTATTTCATTTAAATTTTCAACAAAGTTTATAATATCTGCTAGTTCAGATTTTAAGTTTTCTTTTTTAGAATCTTCGATTTCTAGACTTGATAGTTTTGCTAATTTTTCAATCAGTTTATCATCAACTGTCATAATTTTCCTTCAAAATACATTATTTTAAGGATATTATATCTAAAAAAGATTGTATTGTGGTTAATGTAATTTATGATAAAATTTAAATATATTAAGTAGGAGTTCAAATGTTTAGTCAAATTAATAACTATGTGGGAAAACAAATAGACTTAGATAAAGTGACTTGTTTGTTTGATGATGGTGGGCTTCAGATATATTGGTTGGGAATTGATAATGTAACTGCTTTTAGATGTAATGTTTATATGATAAAAAGTGGGAAAGAGGCATTAATCATAGATCCAGGAAGTAGAGAATTTTTTGAAGAGGTTAAAACAAGAGCTTTACAAGTAGCAAGTTTAGAAGAGATAAAAGGTTTAGTTTTATGTCATCAAGACCCTGATGTAGCTGCTTCAATGGTAGATTGGTTAAATATAAAAGATGACTTAACTATTTTTTCTACAGATAGAACAAATGTATTATTGCCACATTATGGTAGGGATAATTACGATTTTTATAGTGTAAATAGTTCTGATTTTTTTATGTTTGAAAGTGGAAGAGAGATAAAATTTATTGAGGCTCCTTTTTTACATTTTCCTGGTGCTTTTGTAACATATGATATGAGTTCTAAATTTCTTTTTTCAGGGGATATTTGGGCAGCACTAGATATTGATTGGAAATTAGTAGTTGATGATTTTGATATGCATATAAACAATATGAATCTTTTCCATCTAAACTATATGGCTTCAAATATTGCAACAAGAGGTTTTGTTGAAAAAATCAAAGATTTGAAGATAAATGCAATATTGCCACAACATGGTTCTATCATAGATGGAAAAAATGTTGAAAATGCTTTGACTTATTTACGTGAGTTAAAGTGTGGTACAGATTTGATTTATGCAGAAATCTAAGAGAAGTTAGATTTTAACTTCTCTTTTTTGATAAAACTCTTTTTTAAACTCAATCCAGTTATCTGCTAATATTGCAGCTCTAGCTTGTTTCATAAGATTTAAATAGTAGTGTATATTATGTATTGAAGCTAGTCTAAAATATGTAATCTCACCAGCTTTAAAAAGATGATTTAAATAAGCTCTTGTAAAGTTTTTACAAGTATAACATTCACACTCTTCATCTATTGGCTTAATATCTTCTTTGAAAGTTGCTTTTTTAATATTTACTCTTCCAAAACTTGTGAATAGTGTTCCATTTCTTGCATTTCTTGTTGGCATTACACAATCAAACATATCAACACCACGTTCAATGTTTTCGATTAAATCTTCCGGTGTTCCAACTCCCATAAGATATCTTGGTTTATCTTTTGGCATAAATTCAGTGGTCCATTCAACTGTATCATACATATCTTGGTTTGGTTCTCCAACACTTAATCCACCAATTGCAAAACCATCATAATCAGTTAAAGAACAAAGTTGTTCTGCACTCATCTTTCTAAACTCTTTATCTGTTCCACCTTGAATGATTGCGAAAATATTTTGATCTAATCCAATCCCTTTTTTTTGTTGCTCTTTGTGATAAGTAATAGCTTCTTGAGCCCATTTAGTAGTTCTTTCAATAGATTTTTTGATTCTTTCTTTAGTATTTGGCAGAGCTACTAAATCATCTAAAATCATCATAATATCACTGTTTAAATCGTATTGGGTATCAAGAACACTTTGGGGTGTAAAGTAGTGTTTACTTCCATCAATATGAGATTTAAAAGTAATCCCATTTTCATCTGGCTTACTATTGTCACTTAAAGAAAAGGCTTGAAATCCACCAGAGTCTGTTAAAAATGAGTTTGGAAACTTAGAAAAACCATGCAGTCCACCAAATTTTTTAATTAGTTTGCTACCAGGTCTTAGATAAAGATGATAAGTGTTCCCCAAAATAATTTTAGCTCCAAGCTCAAGCATATCATTTGCATCAAGTGCTTTTACAGTTGCTTGTGTTCCAACTGGCATAAAAACAGGTGTTTCAATTGTACTGTGAGCTGTTTTTATTGTACATGCTCTTGTTTTATGATGAGAGGTTGCATCAATTTTAAATTCCATAAAAAATCATTCCTTTATTTTAAAATGTGATTATATCAAAGAATCATTTTAAAGCTATTTATATGAAAACTCTTGTCAAGATAATTCTTAGTAGATTTAGATATAATATCGCATGAAAAAAATATTAGTAATACTTGATGGAATTGTTGCAAAAAAACTTATGCAAAGGATAGTTCAATCTAACACGAGAGAGAACTACTATGATGTTGTTTATATGAATGATGCAGTTCTTCCAAAACAAAAAGCATCAAATTTCACCTATTATAAATTTGACCCAACTTCTGAATCTAAACTGGCTATGGTTTTAGATAAAGATGTACATTCACAAGCTTTAATTGCGTTGAATTCAAAAGATGAAATGCTTAATGTTATAAAAAATATAAAACAAAGAAAAAAGAATCTCCATATGTCTATATTGGATTATTGGGGAATAGAACTAGATGATCCATATGTAGATATTTATAAAGGTATTGAAGTTTTAGCTAATGGTATGGTTGAAAGATTACCAAATGTGCCGGTTATGGCTCAAAATATTGGACTAAAACAAGGGGAAATTATGGAAATAAAAATCCCTTTTGGAAGTTCTTATGCCTACAGATATGTGGGCTCAATTGAACAAAATGAATGGCGAATTTTTGGTTTATATAGAGGTGAACAATTAATAGATATTAAACCCTCATTGATTTTAAAACCAAATGATATAATATTGGTAATTGGAAAGCCAACAGTTCTTATGCAAGTTTACAATGCAATTGGAAAATCACAGGGGCAATTTCCTATGCCATTTGGTCATAACAATTATCTATTTCTTGACTTGTTTTTACAAACAAAACAAAGAGTTGTTGAAGTAATCCAAGAAGTTAAATATCTAAGTAAAAGGTTTAAAAATAGGAAACTTTTTATAAGAATTACAAGACCAACAACAGTTGATATAATTGATTTGATAAGAGATAGTTTTAAAAATGATGATACTATTGAGATAAAAATGGATTATCATAATTTAGGGATGATAAGACTTTTAAAAGCAGATATAAAAGCTTTTGATATTGGAATGGTTATATTAACAAATGAGATGTTTAAAAATAGAAAAGATAAAAAAGGTTTATCAGATATCAGAGTTCCTATTTTCAAATTAGGAGATGAGCTAATAGGTTCTATTAAAAGAACAGTTGTAGTAATCAATGATATCAACTCTTATGAACAAATTTCACCTGTTATTTTTGATGTAGCAGGGCAATTAAAAACAAAAACAAAAATATTTAATCTTGAACCAATGGGTGAAGATGATAATAAAACAAGTCTTTTAGATCATTTTGAAAATCTTGCTAAGATTTTTAATGAAAAAGTTGAGATTATTTCAGATGAAAAAAATCCAATCAGAGAATTAAAAAAGTTAGATAATACACTTCAAATTTTACCTTTGAAAGAGCAAATGTTAAAATCTAGATTTGCTTGGAAATTTTTATATACAAACCCAGATTTAATCTCATTTGACATAAATAAATATAGTCAATTATTAATACCAATTATTGAGGAATAAAAAATATGAATTTTGAAAAATATCCATTTGAAAAATTAAATGAATTATTAGATGGAATTGAACCTAATGACAAATATGAACTTTCGGCTTTAACAATAGGTGAGCCAAAATTTGAAACACCACAATTTATACAAGATAGTTTAAAAAATTCTACAAATCTTTTACAAAAATATCCTGCAAGTGCAGGTATGCCTGAGCTTAAACAATCTATGATTAATTTTGTACAAAAAAGATTTAATGTAACTTTACAAATGGATGAAATAATTCCTACTTTTGGGACAAGGGAAGCACTTTTTAATTTTCCACAATATGTTTTATTTGATAAAAAAGAACCAACTATTGCTTTTACAAACCCTTTTTATCAAATCTACGAAGGTGCTGCAATAGCAAGTAGAGCAGAAATAATTCATATAGATTTAACAAAAGAAAATGATTTTAAAGCACAACTTAGTGATGAAGAGTTAGAAAAATGTGATTTAGTAATTTTAAATTATCCAAATAACCCAACATCAGCAGAGATGACAAAAGAGGAGATGGTTGTTTGGGTTAAAAAAGCTTTAGAGTTTGATTTTGTTTTAGTAAATGATGAGTGTTATTCAGAAATATTTTTTAATGAAGAGGATAAACCTTGTTCACTTTTAGAAGCAAGTATTGAAGCTGGAAATAGTGAATTTAAAAATATAATTGTTATGAATTCTATTTCAAAAAGAAGTTCTGCTCCAGGTCTTAGATGTGGATTTGTAGCAGGTGATGCAAAAATTTTAAATGGATATATGCAATATAGAACTTATGTTGGATGTGCATCTCCTGTTCCATTACAAGTTGCAGCAACAGAGGCTTGGAATGATGAAGAACATGTAAAAGGTTTTAGAAAAATCTATAAGGAAAATTTTGAATTAGCTCAAGAGATTTTAGGAATTCAATCTCCAAAAGCTACTTTTTATATTTGGCTTGAAGTAAAAGATGAATTAGAGTTTACTAAAAAACTTTTTAAACAGAAAAATATAAAAGTATTACCAGGAAGTTTTTTAGGGAGAAATGGGATTGGAAAAGGGTATGTTAGAATTGCTCTTGTAGAAAACCCAATAAAAACAAAAGAGGTTTTAACAAGGCTTAAGGAGTTTATTGATGAACAAAACTGATTTACATGAGGCAAGAACAAATCCTGATTTTTTAAAATATTTAGAAAAAACTAGAACAGATGCAATAAATACAAAAGATATTGCTGCATTGTATGAGGTTTTAGATTCTTTATTGGTTTTGGACCTAGAAGAGGAAAAGATAAATTCTGTTTATGAAAATATATTAAAAATTACATTTGAAAATGTAGAAAAAATAATAAATGAAAATAGACGATTAGATTTAGAAAATGAAAATCTTTTTTATGTAAGAGCTTTTTATGAATATGCTGTTGAAAAGTGGAGTTATAACGATTTTAAAGGTGCAAAAGAGTTGATCTTTGTTTTATCAAAAATTATTGAAGATGAAGTTTTAAACGATTCTTTCAAGGTACATTTAATAGCTTTATCAAAAAAAATCTCCCTTGATGATTTTTATGAAAATGAAGTTAATTTAGATTTTGAAAATGTTGATGAAAAATATGGATATTTTATTACTAATTTTAATTATGATAAAAAAGATTTTATTAAGAAAAATCAACAGATTTTTGACTTAGAGTGTGAAAATTTAAAATATTTATTGGAAGCTTAATGAAAGTACATTTTATAGGGATTGGTGGGATAGGTCTTTCTGCCTTAGCAAGATTTTTGAATTATGATGGGCATGAGGTCAGTGGATCTGATATAAAAAGTTCTCCTATTACACAAGAGTTGATAAAAGAGGGGATAAAAGTAAGTTGCCCTCAAAGTGCAGATAATATAAATGAAGATTTTGATATAGTAATTTATTCAGCCGCAGTTACAGATGAAAATCCAGAGTTGATAGAAGCAAGACTTAGACAGATTAGAACTCTTTCAAGAAAAGAGGCTTTGCCTATTATTCTAGGGGATAAAAAGAATTATTGTGTAGCAGGTGCACATGGTAAATCAACTACAACTGCAATTTTAGCTTCTATTTTAAACTCTTCTGCTCTTATTGGGGCTATTTCAAAAGATTTTGGTTCAAATTTTAGATATGTAAACGATTTAGTTGCTTTTGAAGCAGATGAATCGGATGCTTCTTTTTTACTTTCAAATCCTTACTGTTCAATTGTTACAAATGCAGAACCAGAACATATGGAATATTATCATTATGATTATGATAAGTTTTTTGAATCATATGAGAGATTTATAGAATTAGGAGAAAAAAGAGTATTAAATGCAGAAGATGAGTATATAAAAAAATTAAATATTTCAAATGCTACATATCTTTACCCAAGTGATGATATTAAAAATCTTTCATTTATGCTAAGAGATGGTGAACCATGTACGAGATTTGAGTTAAAAGATTTAGGGTATTTTGAAGTATGGGGATTTGGATTTCATATTGCTATTGATACCTCTTTAGCTATTTTAGCAGCTTTAAATGAACTTGATATTGAAACCATTAGAGAAAATCTTAAAAACTACAAAGGGATTAAAAAAAGGTTTGATATAGTTCAAAAAAATGATAGCATGGTAGTAATAGATGATTATGCACATCATCCAACAGAGATAGAAGCAACTATGCGTTCTATTGAACTTTACGATAATCTTACAAATATTCAAAAAAGAGTAGTTATCTGGCAACCTCATAAATATTCACGTACAAAGGATAATTTAGAAGGATTTAAAAAGTGTTTTAGAAGATGTGATGAACTTATAATTCTTCCAATCTGGACAATTCCTGGTGAACAAAAGATTGATATAGATTTTGAAAAAGAGTTTTTTATGTATTCTCCAATTTTTGCAGATAGAATAAATAGTTGCGAAAATAGGATTGAGCTAATAAAAGATGGTAAGATAATAAAAACTTATAATGATGGATTAATTATTGGAGTTGGTGCAGGAGATATAACTTATCAACTTAGAACTTGTAATTAAATTTAAAAAGAAGTAAAATAATTTTTACTTCTTCTCTTAAAAATCTGAAAAGAACTCTGAATATACCTAAAAGTCGTAAATATATAGTTTCTAGAATTTCAATTTAATAATTTTAATGATATAATAAATGCTATTTTTATGCTGCGTTTAGATAGAAGGAGTAAATATGTTAAAAAGTTTTAGTACAAAAGCTAAACTTATGTCGATGCCAGTTGTATATTTTATAATTGTATTAGTTTCTGCAATTATGTATACATATTATGATAATCAAGTGAATTTCAGAGTTAGTCAAACAGCTCAAACTGATAGTTTTATTCAGCAAGTTCTAAAAGGAAGGATTGCAGTATACCAATTTTTAAGGTCTCCAAATGAAGAAAATGCTCAAAAAGTTGTAGATAGTTTTGCCACACTAAATAAAGAAGTATTAGATGCGAAAAAAAATTTAACTGAAAAAGAGAGTATAGAAATTGCGGATGCAATTTTGGAAGAATCTCAAAATTATATTAAATATTTTGATCAATTTTCTGTAAAAAGAATAGAAGAGTTTAAAAATGGTATAGAAAAAGAATCAAATGATTTAAAACCTATATTATCTAAAATGGTTGAGAGTGGTATTTCTCTTGAAAAGAGTTTAAGTAAGATTAGTCAAAGAGCCTTAGAATTAAAAGATGAAGCACAAGCTACTTTACGAATGATATTAATAGCAATTGCTGTTGTTTCTAATATATTATTTATAATTTTTTCTGTGACATTATCAAATATTATAATAAATACATTAAACAAATTTAAAAAAGGATTATCAGAATTTTTTGCATTTGTTAATAGAGAAACAGATGATAGTTCTTTGTTGGATATTGAAGGTAATGATGAGTTTGCACAAATGGCAAAAGAGGTAAATGATAGTATAAATAAAACAAAAAATGGACTTATCAAAGATAATGAAACTGTAAAAGAAGTATTATCAATAGTTGAGAGAGCAAATCAAGGTTATTTAGATTTAGAAGTTAAAAGCATGCCAAATAATCCTCAACTTGTACAATTATCATCAGCTTTAAATAATATGTTAAAAGGTATCAAAGTAAATATTGACTCAGTAAATGTAGTATTAAAAGAATATAGTAATTATAATTTTACAAGTAAATTATCTGAAAATGGAATTGAAGGTGATATCGCATCACTTATTAAGAGTGTAAATTTTATTACTGATGAGATTTCTGCTTTATTGAAAAACTCTTTTGTTATTGGATTGACACTAGATGAATCATCTGATCAACTTATTGTAAATGTTGACACTTTAAATACAAGTTCAACTGAAGCAGCTGCTTCATTGGAAGAAACAGCAGCTGCTTTAGAAGAGATTACAAGTACAATTGTTAATAATGCTGAAAATGTACAATCAATGAGTGATTATGCAAATAAATTAAGCCAGTCTGCAAAAACTGGACAACAACAAGCACAAAATACATCAAGTGCAATGGAAGATATTACAGAACAAGTAAACTCTATTAGTGAAGCTATTACTGTAATTGATCAAATAGCATTCCAAACAAATATTTTATCACTAAATGCAGCAGTAGAAGCAGCAACAGCTGGTGAAGCAGGTAAAGGGTTTGCTGTAGTTGCGCAAGAGGTTAGAAATTTAGCATCAAGAAGTGCAGAAGCAGCAAAAGAGATTAAAGAGTTAGTTGAAAATGCTACATCAAAAGCAACACATGGTAAAGAGATTAGTGCTCAGATGATTAAAGGTTATGAAGAATTATTAGAAAACATCACTAAATCAACTGAAAAAATTTCAGAAATTGCAAGTGCAAGTAAAGAGCAAGAGCAAGGTATTACTCAAATCAATGATGCAGTAACTCAACTAGATCAACAAACTCAACAAAATGCATTGATTGCATCTCAAACTCATGATATAGCTATTGAAACAGATGCTATTGCTAAAGAGATAGTATCTGATGCAAGATCAAAAGAGTTCTTAGGGAAAAATGATGCAAAAGCTAGAGATAATACTTCTCATCATATCTCTGATAATAAAACTTCAGATACAAAAACAGAAAATAAAGCAAATGAGGTTTCAAAAGCAAAAAAAGAGTCTTCTAGCTCAACTGCAAAAAAAGAATCTTCAAAAGTAATAACTGCACAAAATCATAATGAAGATGAGTGGGAAAGTTTTTAATAACTTTCTCACTCAATAACTACTCTTTTTTTAACCGTAGGTATATATTTTTCATTTAATATGAAATAAAGTTGATTATATTAAAATATATTATATTTTCCATTTAGGATTTATCTATGAAAATATTAGTTAGAAAATATATAAAAAAAGAATCTACATCAGGAATTATCCTAATATTTGCAACTATAATTGCATTGATATTAAGAAACTCAATATTTTCAGAATTTTATACTTCTTTTTTGCATACACCCATTGTTTTAAAAATAGGTTCTTTATTAGATATTAGTAAACCTTTGATTTTATGGATAAATGATGGTTTGATGGTTATGTTTTTTCTTCTTATAGGATTAGAGATAAAAAGAGAACTTTTAGCAGGGCATCTTTCTAGTGCAAGAAAGATTGCACTTCCTATAATAGCTGCACTTGGGGGGATGATTGTTCCCGCAATAATTTTTTTATTGTTTAATTATGGAGATGATTTTGCTCTTAGAGGTTGGGCAATTCCAACGGCAACAGATATTGCTTTTGCACTTGGAATATTATCTTTGTTAGGTAGAAAAATTCCTGTTTCATTAAAAATATTTTTGATGGCATTGGCTATTTTTGATGATTTAGGTGCAATATTGATTATTGCATTTTTCTATACTTCTGAATTGTCTTTTCATTCAATTTTATTTGCTGTTATTTGTATCTTAGCTCTTGTTTTGATGAATAGATTTAAAGTAACAAGAATAGGCTTTTATTGGATAATAGGCTTTTTACTTTGGGTATTTTTATTAAAATCTGGAGTACATGCAACATTAGCAGGAATAATTGTCGCTTTTTCAATACCCTTACATGCTATAAATGAAAAAAGAAAATTAGTTTCTCCTGCTAAATCTTTACAACATCATATCCACTATTGGGTTGCTTTTTATATTTTACCTCTATTTGCTTTTGTAAACGCAGGAGTTGATTTATCAAACTTATCAATCAGTAGAATTACAGATGATGTATCTATGGGGATTATCTTAGGTTTATTTATAGGAAAGCAATTAGGTGTTTTTTTATTTTCTTATCTGGCAATAAAATATAATGTAGCAACACTTCCAAAATGTGCTACATGGACACAGATGTATGGAGTAGCAGTTTTAACTGGTATTGGATTTACAATGAGTTTGTTTATAGATTCTTTAGCTTATAATGATTCTAATACATTTTATTATACTGATAAATTAGCTATATTATTAGGTTCATTTTTATCAGGTATAATAGGATATTTTATACTTAAATTTGCAAAATCAAAAAGATATTGTGGAGTTTAGTTAATAGTTTTTACATATCCATTTTCAACAATAAATACTCCATCTAACTCTAAGTCATAAAGTTGTGTGCCAAGTTTTTTTAAAGCATCTTCATATAAAGGATTTGTTTGTAAATAGTTAAATAGCTCATTATCCATTTTTTCTTGATTCCCAAACTGATTTAGAAAAGAATCTATGTCATAAATTGGTTCAATTAAATTTTTACTTAAAAGTTTTTGTGTACCTAAACTCTCACCTAAATGATGAGGGATTGTATATATTTTTTTACCCATTTTTAAAGCATAGTCTATTGATGTTAGTGTTCCACTTTTTTCATCAGCTTGTGTTACTACTAAAACATCACCTAAACTTACAACTATTTCATTTCGTTGTACAAAGGTATAGTTTCTTGCTCTTTCACCATTTTCATAACTACTTAATACTAAACCTTCATTTTCAATTGATTTGATAAGTTTAGAGTTTATAGCTGGATATCTTATATCAAGTCCATTTGCAACTACTGCAATAGTATTATTTGCTTTTGCACCTTGATGAGCTATTGCATCAACACCAATTGCAGCACCACTTACTACTACAATATCTCTTTTTGCTAACTCCTGAGCAATTTTAAAGGTAAACTTTTTACAATAATTATTGGGATGTCTGGATCCTACTATAGATATTTTAGGTTTTTTAAGTAAATCAAGATTTCCTTTATAATAAAGATTTTTTGGGTAGTTCTTCATAGAGTGTAGTTCAGGTACTTTATAATTAATAGTAAATGACATATAAATCCTTTTATATAATTATTAAAATTATATTTTAAAAGAACTTATAAAAAAGGTAATTGATTTAAATATACAAGCTCTAAACCTTCAAGTAAAGGTTTTGATTGTTTTAGTGCTTTTATTGTTGCTGGATGTGGGTGGCAAATAGCTATTGCAAATCCATTTTTCTTTGCAATATTTACTGCTTTTTTCAATTGATTTTGAATATATTCAATATTTTGTTCATTATCTAAAAATACATTTCTAGCAATATATGGCATCTCATATTTTTGTGCCATTTGTTTACCTACACTTTTGCTTGTTGTTCTACTATCTACGAAAACAAAGTTATATTTTTTTAAAGCTTTGAAAAGTTTATCCATAGCTTCTTTATTTCCTGTAAATTCGCTTCCTGTATGGTTATTTGTATATTTTGCATTTGGATACCATTTTCTAATTTGTGCAACTCTTCTTTCAATCCTTTCATAAGAATCTGTTGTATGTAAAGTATCTTTCTCTTCACTTTTAAAATATTTTGCTTCAAGTGGAAAATGTATCATATAAAATGGCACATTTTGTGCTATTTTCGCTGAGTTTTCATGTCTTGGTGTTGGAGGCATAAAAGACATAGTTGTTGTATAACCTATAGACTGAATCTGCTTAACTTGGTATTTAGTTGTAACATCATCAATAATAATTGCAAGTTTTGGTTTATTGTTATCTATAGATTTTTTAGGTTCTTCTTTCTTTTTTTCTTTTTTTTCTTCAATAGTTTTTTTAGGTTCTTCTTTGTTTGTTTTAACACTTTTTTCTAAATATTCTTCATAAAAATCTTTTGTATATTCTTCAAATTTATCTTTTTTTATCTCAATATCTTTTATATATTTTTTTGTATTTTGATTGATTTGTGTTATTTTATTTTCTATATTTGTTTTGTTTTTTGATTCTTTTAAACTTTTATTATCAAAAATGAATAGCAACAATAATATTATTGCCAATAGCAGCAAGATAATAATAAGCAATAGGTTTATAAGCTTAAAATTATACGATGATTTTGGCTTAGTTGATTTTCTTTTTGTAGGTTTTTTTCTAGGTTTTCTTTTTGTCATATAAAGCTAGGATAAAGTAAGGAACAAATCCTTACTTTATAAAATTAGTTTTTGTCTTGATCAACGATTTTATTTGAAGCAATCCAAGGCATCATAGCTCTTAGTTTAGCACCGGTTTGCTCAATTCTTGAAGCTCTTGAATTTTTTCTTTCAGCGTTCATTCTTGGGTATCCAGATTGACCTTCTAAGATGAAGTCTTTAGCAAATACACCATTTTGAATCTCTTTTAAGATTTGTTTCATAGCCGCTTTAGACTCATCATTGATAACTCTAGGACCAGATACATAATCTCCATATTCAGCAGTATTTGAAATAGAATATCTCATATCTGCAATACCACCTTCATACATTAAATCAACGATTAATTTTAATTCATGTAAACACTCAAAGTATGCCATTTCTGGAGCATATCCAGCATCAACTAATGTTTCGAAACCAGCTTCAACTAAAGCAGTAGCTCCACCACATAATACAGCTTGCTCACCAAAAAGGTCAGTTTCTGTTTCATCTTTGAAAGTTGTTTCAATAATACCAGTTCTACCACCACCAATTGCAGAAGCGTAAGCTAAAGCAACATCTTTAGTATCTCCTGATGGGTCTTGGTGAATTGCGATTAAGTCAGGAATTCCTCCACCTTTAGTGAATTCATTTCTTACAGTGTGACCTGGAGCTTTTGGAGCAACCATCATTACATTGATATTAGAAGCAGGTGCAATTCTTCCATAATGGATGTTGAAACCATGTCCAAATGATACATAAGCACCATCTTTTAAGTTATCTTTGATTTCAGTTTCATAGATATCTGCTTGGTTTTCATCTGGTAATAAAATTACAACTACATCTGCATCTTTAGTAGCATCTGCAACAGTTTTTACAACGAATCCTTTAGCTTCAGCTTTTTTCCAAGATGAACCACCTTGTCTTAATCCAACAATTACTTCAACTCCAGAATCTCTTAAGTTTTCAGCGTGAGCGTGACCTTGTGATCCAAAACCGATCATAGCAACTTTTTTTGATTTGATTAATTCGATATTACAATCTTTGTCATAGTAAACATTTAATGCCATTCTATTGTTCCTCTAGTAAATTTTGAGCGATTATATCTAAAGTAAACTAATTTTTAGATAAGATATAAATCTTAAAATATGAAGGATTATTAGTGTTAAAAGAGCTTTTTACTAAATTACAACACCATGAAAAACAGTTTAATCAGCAAGAAATAGAGAAATTAGAAGAGTTTATAAAAGATGGATTTGTATTTTTTGATAATGGAAATTATGAGCTAAACTCTAAATATAAAGTTGGAATTATAAGAATTGATAGAAATAGTGCAGTGTTATGTGATTTATTAAATGAACATAAAGATATAAAGCTAGATTTTGAATATCTAAATGGGGCATATGATGGGGATTTGATTCTTGCAAAAAGGGTTTTTAATCCAAGAAGTAAAATCAAAGCAAAAGTTGTATCAGTGTTTAATTCTCATATGAAAAATATTTTAGTTTATGTGAAAGATAAACAATATTTTACAGTCAAAGAATCAATTCTTCTTCACAATAAAACAAAAATTGAAGCAGAAGATGGTGATATTTTATTAATAGATAATAAAACCTTTGATGTGATAGAAAATTTGGGAAATATTCAAGATGCAAAAGTTGATGAAAAAATCTCTTTGATACTTTATGGCGAAGATTATAGATTGAACAATAAAATAGAAGTAGATGCAAAAATGGATGATCCTAACCCAAGAGTTGATTTAAGAGATCTTCCCTTTTGTACAATTGATCCAAATAGTGCAAAAGATCATGATGATGCTATCTATTTTGATTGGCAAGAGGGGATTTTGTATGTTGCAATTGCTGATGTATCATATTTTGTAAAAGAGGGAACAGCTTTAGATGAACAAGCATATTTAAAATCTACTTCTATATATTTGCCTGGAAAAGTTTTACCAATGCTTCCAAACGAACTTAGTGAAGAGATGTGTTCTTTAAAAGAAGAAGTTGATAGATACTCTTATGTATTTAAAATCTATTTAGATGTTGAAAAAATGGGTGTTAAAAAAAGTGAACTTTTTGAGGCAGTTATTAATTCTCATAAAAAATTTTCTTATGGAAGAATAGATAGAGTTTTAGATGGCAAATTAGATACATACACCCAAACTGAAAAAGAGATTTTTGATTATATTTTACCACTTTATGAAGTGACAAAATCTTTTAGAAAAAAAAGATTAGAAAAAGGGTATGATTTTAGAAGTAGTGAATATAGTATAAAACTTGATAAAAATGGAAAAATTCAAAATATTGAGATTGAAACCTCTACAGCTTCACATCAACTAATAGAAGAGTGTATGCTTCTAGCAAATATTGAAGCAAGTAAAAAAGTAAATCAAGTTGGAATTTTTAGAATTCATGAAGAACCACCATTTAAAGCTATCTCAAAATTGGTTGATGATGTAAATGCCTTGGGTATTCAAGCAAAACTTCAAAGTGATGTACATACTACAATAACACATATTCAACAAAAAGCTAAATATAGCACTATTAGTGAAGAGGTAGATGAACTTATAATACATGCTCAAACACAAGCTAAATACTCTTCAAAAAACTTAGGTCACTTTGGTTTGGGATTTAGCTCATACTCACATTTTACAAGTCCTATAAGAAGGTATTCTGATTTAGTTTTACACCGAATGTTGAAAACGAAACAAACACCTAAAAATATTGATGAGATTTGTGAACATATCTCAAATCAAGAAAGAAAAGTAGACCAACTTGTATGGGACTATGAAGATAGAAAATATGCAAGATGGGCAAATGATAATATAGGTTTAGAAGTAAAAGCAAAAATTGTTGATAGTGAAAGGGGGATGGCTTTAACTTATGGACAAATTGCAGGGGTTAAAATAAGACTTGAAAATTATAAAGGACAGGTTTTATATTCTAAAGTAAGAGTTATTATAAAATCTAGTGATCTTATTTCTAAACTGATTTCTGGAAATATTAAATATTAGTGTCTAGACTAGACACTAATAATAGTATCACCTGATTTAATCCACTCACTTAAAAATTCACCTGTATAAAATACATCAATATTACAAGCTGTTAACCCATTTTTGATATCCATATTATCAGCGCACTTTAAACAAGCCACAACTTTAACACCATCTTTTATCATAGCCTTAATTTTTTCTTGGATATCTTTGTCTTCATTTATAAGTCTTTGACTAGCACCCCAAACTAAAACAGTAACCTCTTCCATCCAACCTTTTAGTTTTGCATTGTGTGCATATAAAAGTACCATATGTTCTGCTGTTTCTTTATTGTCTGTAGTCCATAAAATTTTTGCTTCTTTTTGCATATAGTAAATCCTTTTTTAAGTTTAAAAAATTATATCTATGATAACTTTGGGCTTAATAAATTTTTTTAATTACACTTTTCCATCAAATCTTTTAATTCAAGATTTAGTGCATTTGATGAGATATAAACCTCCCAAATTGAAATCGCCAATGAAGTACACATAGCAATTAAACTTAATCCAAATATTTGTTTACCAAAAATATAAAAACCTAAAAATAAACAAAACATAGAGATAGTACACATAAGAAGTGATAAAACTCCAAAGAACTGCATCCATTTTGTTAGTTCAAGTCTTTTTTTTAGGTTTGCAATTTGACCTTTGTATTCTCCTATTTCACCTTTTCGTGCTTGAGAACTTAAAGCACGGATGAGTTGACCAGTGGTTAGAAATCTATTTGTATACGCCAAAAGTAGTAGTGATACAGCTGGGAATAATAATGCTGGGGTTGAAATCTCAATCTCCATTTAAAACCTTTTTAATTTTTGATATTGTAACAAAAACAGTTAGATAAGAAAAGCATTAGTTCGCTAACATTTCAAATAAAATCATATATTATAAGGTTTGAAATGAGAATTTTACACGCTTTAGCTCAACGACCTGGACGTACAGGAAGTGGAGTTTTTTTACAACAACTATTTAAAACAGGATTTGAAAAAGGGTGTGTGCAAGCTGTTTTAGCAGCAGCTCCTTTAAATGATCAAAACCCAGATATAGATAATCTAGATTTAAAAGACTTTTACCCAGTTTTATTTGAAACAGAACAGTTAGATTTTCCTGTTGTTGGTATGAGTGATGTAATGCCTTATGATAGTACTAAATATAGTGATTTAGATGAAAAAATGTATAAAGCTTATGAACGTGAGTTTAAAAAAGTTATCACAAAAGCAGTAGAAGAGTTTAAACCAGATGTGGTTATATGTAATCATATCTGGCTTTTATGTACTTTTATAAAAGATTTATATCCAGACTTAAAAGTTTTAGTTCTTTGTCATGGAACAGATTTAAGACAGCTTGAAAGAGCCAAGATGTTAGTTCCTATTGTAAAAGAAAAGGTTCCTAGATGTGAGTATCTATTTGCTTTAAACTCTGCTCAAAATGATGAGATATGTGAACTTTATGATATACCTAAAAATAGGGTTATTACAAGTGGAAGTGGATATAACCCAGATATGTTTTTCCCAATAAAAAGAGAAAAAAACAAAAAAGTAAAAATAGCTTATGTAGGGAAAATTTGCAACTACAAAGGTGTCCCAAATCTTCTAAATGCTATTGATAATACACAAAACTATAAAAAACTAGAATTAAACTTGATAGGACATGGAAATGTTGAAGAGAGTCAAGATATTATAAAAAGTTGTGAAAATAGAAAAACAGAAGTAAACTATCTAGGGGCAATACCTCAAGATGAACTGGCAAAGTTTTTAAGAACTTGTGATATTTTCATCTTGCCTTCATTTTTTGAAGGCTTACCTTTAGTAGTTATTGAAGCTTTAGCTTCAGGTACAAAAGTGATTTGTACCGATTTACCAGGGCTTGATGATTTTTTAGGGGAAGAGTTAAAACAACTAGATGCAATAAGATATATAAAAATGCCAAGATTAAAAAATGTTGATACTCCATATGAAGAGGATATACCAGAGTTTGAAAAACAACTTAGCCAAAAAATAGATGAGGTAAGTAGTGAGATTATAAATGATAAAGTTTACAATATAGATAAGGTATTAAAAAATCTAGAAGATAAAACTTGGAATGGTTTATTTAATCGTTTGGAAAAATATTTTTAAATCAAATAAAGAAAGTACAAAAAAAGTAAATTTAGGCTACTATTTCACTTATGTATAAAAACGAATTTGATAATGCAATAGCTTCCAATAAAATTTTCAATGCCTATATGTTTTATGGGCAATCAAACTTCTTAATAGAGTTCTATGCTAATAAAATAGCAAATATGTTAGGTGCTCCTGATGAGATAGAAAAACTTTATTTTGATGATTATGATTTTAAATATGCAAAAGATAAACTATTGCAGTCTTCACTTTTTGCTTCAAACAACATACTTCTAATAAAATTAGATAAGAAATTAAATAAAGATGAAACAACAGCTTTAATCCAAGCTTGTAATACTAACCCTGATTCAAAAGTAATCTTTGCATGCATGGGAGATACTGATTTTAAAACTATGGGTGGATATTTTACTCAAAAATTAAATTCAGTTAGTGTACGTATGTTCCCACCATATCCAAATGAAGCAGTTAAACTTCTTGAAACAGAAGCAAAAAGATTAGGAATTATCTTTGATATATCTGCACTAAACCATTTATATTTTATGCATAGACAAGATTTATCTTTGTGTATGAATGATTTAAAAAAGCTTTCAATCTTAAATGAAAAAATCGGTGTAGATGCAGTTGATAAACACTGTTTTGGGATTGGTGCTGTAAACTTTGAGGACTTTTTACATAATCTAATGAGTGCTCAAGATATTAGTGCAGATTTGGAGCTACTTTTAGAAGAGGGGATGAATGAAGTTTACCTTCTAAATCAAGTTACCTCTTTTGTTCAACAACTTTTTATGATAAGTTCTTATGTAAGAGTTTATGGTAATGCAAATGCTAAAGAGATTTTAGGATTTATCCCTCCAAAACCTGTATGGGAAAAGAAAAGCAGACTTGCTATAAATATCAAACCAGAACTATTTTTACAAATCCTAGATTACCTTTTAGCTGTCGAACTTGATTTAAAATCTTCAAAAATTGATGACTCAAATTTATATTTACAAGCTTGTCTCAGAAAAATATCAGTTTTAATTAGATAAAATCACAGACTTTACAAAATCCTTGCTGATATATTATTGTAAAGATACCGGCACAAACTATAAGGAGAAATTAGATGTCAAAATTAAAACATTACGAAACAATGTTTATTTTAAAGCCTACTCTAACTGAAGAGGAGACTAAAGCTCAAATTGATTTAGTAAAATCAAACATTGAGAAAAATGGTGGAGAAATCGTATCTTTTGAAGATATGGGTTCAAGACAACTTGCATATGAAATCCAAAAAAACAAAAGAGGTTACTATTTTGTAATTTATTTCAAAGGTGAACCAAATGGTATCTTAGAAATTGAAAGACAATATAGAATTAACGAAAATATCATGAGATTTATTTTCATTAAATACGAGAGCAAAAAAGAAGTTGCTGCTTGGACAAAAATGAGTGATGAGGCTGCTAAAAAAGCAAACTAATAAAAAGAACTATAGGAACATCTTATGTATAATAAAGTAGTAATGGTAGGGAACTTAACAAGAGATATTGAACTTAGATATATGCCAAATGGTGCAGCACTAGCAAAAAGTGCAATTGCAACTAGTCATAGATATAAATCACAAACTGGAGAACAAAAAGAAGAGGTTTGTTTTTTAGATTTTAATATTTTTGGAAGAAGTGCTGAAGTTGCTAATCAATACTTAAGAAAAGGTTCAAAAGTTTTATTAGAGGGAAGATTAGTTTTTGAACAATGGACTGCTCAAGATGGATCAAGTAGAAGTAAACATGCTCTAAGAGTTGATACTATGAAAATGCTTGATACAAAAAGTGAAGCACAAAATATTCCAATGGAAAATAACAATCAGATGGGATATAATCAACCACAACAAAACAATCAATATGCTCCTCAACAAAGTCAACCAAATAATTATGGTGGTATGAAACCTGCACCAGCAGAACAAAGAATACCTGAAATCGATATTGATGATGAAATACCTTTTTAGAATATAAGGATAAAAAATGGCAGAAAAAAGAAAATACGGAAAAAAATTTTGTAAATATACAGAAATGAAAGTTGATTATATAGATTATAAAAATACTGATCTATTAAAAATCTCTATGAGTGAAAGAGGTAAGATTATGCCTAGAAGACTTACTGGTAACTCTAAAAATGCTCAAGAAATGGTAGAAAAAGCTATCAAAAGAGCAAGACACATGGCATTAGTTCCATATATTGTTAATACACAAGATGTAACTGACGCAGCATACGCAAAATAATTTTATTAGATTATAAAATCTATTTAAAAAAGGGAATGTTTGTAGCATTCCCTTTTTTTATCTCTGAAAATAATTATGATAATGGTTCTTAATATAAGGATTGATTAAGTAAATTATAATTATAATTTCAATAACTATTATCAAGAAAGGGATAGATATGCTAAAGAGATTAATTTTGGGTACATTGGCACTTGCATGTTCAATGTATGCAGTAAGTGAGGTAAATGTTTATTCTACCAGACATTATGATACCGATAAAAAGTTATTCAAAATGTTTGAAGAAAAAACGGGAATAAAAGTAAATGTTGTTAAGGCAAAAGCTTCAGCTTTAATTAATAGAATACAAAATGAAGGTAAAAAATCTCCTGCTGATATTTTAATTACAGCTGATGCAGCAAGATTATATAAAGCAAAAAGTGAAGGTCTTTTTCAATCAATTAAATCTGATATTTTAATTAAAAATATTCCTGCTGAATTAAGAGATGAGGATAATCAATGGTTTGGATTAACAAAAAGATCAAGAGTTGCAGTATATAAAATTGGTTCAGGTATGGAAAAAGAGCTATCTACATATGAAGATTTAGCTAATCCAAAATTTAAAGGTACAATTATGGTTAGGTCTTCAAATAATGAATATAATCAATCATTATTAGCAGCAATCATTGCTCATCATGGAGAAGAGTATGCTTTAAAATGGGCAAAAGGTATTGTTGCAAATATGGCAATGCAACCAAAAGGAAACGATAGATATCAAGTTAAATCAGTAGCTAATGGAATAGGAAAGATTGCTATTGCAAACACTTATTATATAGGTAAAATGGTTGATAACAAAGATAAATCACAAGCTGAAGCTGTAAAAAAAGTTAAGATATTTTTCCCTAAATTTGAAAATGGTGGAACACATATAAATATCTCTGGTGGAGGTATTATTAAAACTGCACCAAATAAAGAAAATGCAATAAAATTTTTAGAATATATGGCATCAGCTGAAGCTCAAGAATTATTTGCACAAGGAAATTTTGAATATCCAGTGTTAAAAGGTGTTAAAACTTCTGATTTAGTATCTTCTTGGGGAAGTTTTGAAGAGGATAAAATATCTATTAATACTTTAGGTAAAAATAATGCACAAGCAGTAAAAATTTTTGATTTAGCTGGATGGAAATAGAAATTTTTATTTATAAGTATATTTAAATAGAAGGTTTAAAGGGAATAGTATTTGCTATTCCTTTTTTTTGCTTATTAATTATTATGATAATCGTTCTTAATATAAGAGGCAATTAAGTAAGATTTAATTACAATTTCAATAATTATTATTAAAAAGGATACGAATGCTAAAGAGAATTTTATTAGGTGTTGTATTATTAACGACTTCAATATTTGCAGCAAGTGAAATAAATGTATATTCTCATAGACATTATGATACCGATAAAAAGCTATTTAAAATGTTTGAAGAGAAAACAGGTATAAAAGTAAATGTAGTAAAAGCAGATGCAAATGCTTTAATTAAAAGATTATCAAGTGAGGGGAAAAATTCACCTGCTGATGTATTAATTACAGTAGATGCAGGAAGACTTTATCAAGCCAAAGAAAAGGGTTTATTACAGTCAATTGATTCAGAATATCTTACAGAAAATATTCCACCATTATTAAGAGATAAAGATAATGAATGGTTTGCACTTACAAAAAGAGTTAGAGCTTTTATTATTCCAAAAGATAGTGGTTTGGAAGATAAAATTAAAACTTATGAGGATTTAATCAAACCAGAATTTAAAGATATGATTATGGTTAGATCTTCAAACCATATCTATAATCAATCTATGCTTGCAGCTGTTATTGCTCATCATGGGGAAGAGTATGCTTTAAAATGGGCAAAAGGTGTTGTAGAAAACATGGCTAGAAGACCAAAAGGTAATGATAGATATCAAGTAAAAGCAGTTGCAAATGGTATTGGGAAAATTGCAATTGCAAATACTTATTATGTTGGTAAAATGATAGGAAATAAAGACTTTTCAGAAGCAGAAGCTGTAAAAAAAGTTAAGATTATTTTCCCTGTTTTTGAAAATGGAGGAACTCATATAAATGTAAGTGGTGCCGGTGTTGCTAAATATGCACCCCACAAACAAAATGCTATTAAATTTATAGAGTTTTTAGCAAGTCCCCAAGCACAAGAACTTTTTGCTAATGAAAATTTTGAGTATCCAGTTACAAAGGGTGTAAAAAGCAATAGTGTAGTTTCAGCTTGGGGTAGATTTAAAGATGATACAATCTCAATAAATACATTAGGTGAATATAATGCAAAAGCAGTTAAAATTTTTGATTTAGCTGGTTGGAAGTAAGATATAAGTTGAAGATATTTAATAAGTTAACTATAAGTAGTGTTTTAATAACACTACTTATTTCAATTCCTGCATTAATTCTAATCTCAAATATATTTAGTCCTAGTAAGAACTGGACTCATCTTGTAGATACAGTATTATTTGATTATATTTATAACTCTTTGTATATTATGTTTGGTGTTGCTTTATTAACTTCACTTTTAGGGTTTACAACTGCTTATATAACTACTTTTTTTAAATTTTTTGGTTCTAGATTTTTCCATTATGGTTTGATTTTGCCTTTTGCAATTCCAACTTATATTATGTCTTATATTTATGGTGGGATGTTTGATATTACAGGTAGTGTTACTACTTTTATTTTAAACTTGATGGGAAAAACACTAAATGAGGTATATTTTTTTGATATTATGTCAATAGATGGTGCTATTATTGTAATGTCTTTGGTATTGTATCCATATGTTTATCTAATCTCAAAAACTTATTTAAAAGCTGAATCATCTTCTGTTATTGATGCAGCAAAAACTATGGGATTTTCAAATTTTCAAATTTTTTATAAAATAATTATTCCTATATCAAGACCAGCTATTGTTGCAGGTGTAATTTTGGCTGTGATGGAAGCTGTGGCTGATTTTGGTGTGATGGATTATTATGGAGTATCAACTTTTGTAACAGGAATTTTTAGAACATGGCTTGGAATGGGAAGTGTTGAAGATGCTTCTAAATTAGCTTCAATGTTGATGCTGTTTATTTTTGTATTGATTTTTCTTGAAAGGTTTCAAAGAAGAAATAAAAGATATAAAAGTAGTGGAAAAGATTTTAAACCAATCACAAAACAAAAACTTAGCGGTATAAAAAATTTATTGGCTTTTTTTGCCTGTTTTGTACCTTTTTTCTTTGGGTTTTTATTGCCCTTTTCTCAAATGTCATATTGGTTTTATCTCTCATATGAAGAGATTATAGATGAAGATTTTTTAACTATTTTGTATCAAACAGTAGGTTTAGGTGTATTTAGTTCAATCTTGATAACTATTTTAGCTTTTGTGATAGTTTATAATGTAAGAATACATAAAAATAAAATTGCTGATAATCTTGTACAAATCTCAAAGTTAGGTTATTCGATTCCTGGTGCAGTTGTTGCGGTTGGGATATTAAGTTTCTTTTCTATTATAGATAAAAGTTTGGATATTTTAATTAGTGGTACAATTATTGGTATTATTTTTGGTTATGTTGTTAGGTTTATAGCTATATCTATAAACAACTATGAATCGGGATTTAGTAAAATCCCATCCTCTTATGATGATGCTTGTAAAACCATGCAAATAGATTCTTTTTATACATTTTATAAGGTTATATTTCCTTTAATAAAAGGTTCTATGATGGTAAGTTTTATTGTAGTTTTTATAGAAACAATGAAAGAATTACCTCTAACAATGATATTAAGACCATTTAATTTTGATACTTTACCTGTTTTATCACATGAGTTAGTAGGGCAAGCGCAGATTATAGAATCAGCAGTTCCTGCTATGTTTATAGTGTTCTTTGGTATAGTGTCTGTATTAATTTTAGCAAGAAAGATGGTGAAGGATTAAGATGGTTGGAATTAATGTAAAAAATTTTTCCATAGCTTTTGGAGATACTCAGATTTTAGAAGATATTTCATTTGAGGTTGAAGCAGGGGAGATTGTGACAATACTAGGTCCAAGTGGATGTGGTAAGAGTACGATTTTAAGAAGTATTGCTTCTTTGCAAGAGCATTATGAGGGTGAGATTTTTCTAAATGAACAGTGTTTGGTAAACAATGCAGGAGAATGCAATAAAGATATTGGATATATTTTCCAAGATTATGCACTTTTCCCCCATCTAAATGTAAAAGAGAATATTGAATTTGCCTTATATAAATTAAACAAATTAGAAAGACAAAAAAGAGTTGATAAGTTGTTAAAACAGTTTGATTTAACTGAACATAGACATAAACAAATACATGAGTTAAGTGGTGGACAACAACAAAGGGTTTCAATAGCTAGAGTTTTAGCTTATGAGCCAAAGGTTTTATTACTTGATGAACCTTTTGCAAACCTTGATACTTTACTTAGAAATAAAACAAAAGTTTGGTTAAAAAAGATTATAAAAGATTTGGGGTTAAGTGCTATACTTGTAACCCACGACCAAAAAGAAGCTTTGAGTATGTCTGATAAGATTGCTATTATAAACAATAAAAGAATAGAACAATTTGGGACAGCAAAGGAGTTATTTGATACTCCAAAATCACTTTATGTAGCAAATTTTTTAAATAGAATAAATCATTTACCCAAAAAACTTTTAGAAGATTTAGATATAAAAGTAGAAGATAAATATGTGGGTATTATCTCTATTGATAAGATAAAAGTTACTAATGAAAAAGAAAAAATAAAAGCAACTATTTTAGATATCTCTTTTTGTGGAGATTATTATGAGTTGCAAGTTAGTTTAGATGATTATGATAATAAAGAGTTATTAGTAAAAACATCTTGCTTGGATTGCCTTGAAGATGAAACTAATTGTTATTTAGATATAGATAAAAACAATATAAAAATAGTAAAAGAGTTTATCTAAATGGAAACTATAACTTTAGAGTATGTTGATGTTTTTGATGAAAATAAAACAAAAACATTGAGTTTCTCAAAACACCTAATAAAAGAGGCTTTCAATGAAAAGTCACTTTTTGCAAATCAAGTAGATGGAAAATCTATGCAACCAGTTATAAATCACAAAGCTGTGGTTGTAACTGACATATCAAATAAAATCTTAGTAGATGAAGCAATTTATTTATTGTATTATGAAAATAAGATGTGGATAAAAAAATATGATGGGAAAAAAGAGGTTTTTATCTCAATAAATAAAGAGTTTTCCCATCTAGTTTATGCTAAAGAAAGTGTTCATATAGTTGGAAGAGTTTTATTGACCTTTACTACTTTTTAAAACTATCTCTTTTAGCTCTCTTATTTCATTTTGCAAAGATTTTATCTCAACTTTTAAATCATTTTCACTATTTTGTACCTCTTGAATCATAGTTTTTTCTTCTTCTTTTAAAATAGCCATCGCATCAACAATGATAGCTACTACAAGGTTTATCATAACAAAGGTAGCAATAAAAATAAAAGGGATAAAAAATACCCAAGCAAATGGATGAACCTCCATAATAGGTCTTACAATCCCCATAGACCATGATTCTAAAGTCATAACTTGAAATAGAGTATAAAATGACTCACCAAGTGTTCCAAACCATTGAGGAAAATTATTTGAGTAAAGATTTGTAGCCATAATTGCAAAGATATAAAAAATAAGAGTCATAAGCCCTACAATTGATAACATACCAGGTATCACACTAATTAGAGCTGCTACTATCTTTCTCATTTGAGGAACAACTGTTATAAGTCTAAAAAGTCTTAAAACTCTAAGTATTCTTAAGATTGCAAATCCAGCACTTGAAGGTACTAAAGATATAGCAACTATAAAAAAATCAAATAAAGACCAAGGATCTTTAAAAAAAGAGAATCTATATGTATATATTCTAAGAACTATTTCTATAGTAAAAATAGTGATAACAAATTTATCAAAAACATTTAAAAAACCTGAATAAGAATCAGCTATAGTTTTTGAAGTTTCTAAACCCATAGTTATACCGTTTAGTATAATAAGTGAGATGATAAAGTTTTGAAAGTTTTTTGATTCAACTAAAGATTTTATATTTGGCATTTTTACTTCCTAAAAGTTTTTTTGGGATTATACAAAAAAATTGGGATTTTTTTATTTAAAAAGGGGTTATTTTTTAGATTGTTTTTTTATAAATTGATTAATCTCAAATATTTTTTAATAGTTTTAATTGTATGCACTATCTTGTAGAGCGAAGCTCTCCGCTTTCTTACTTTTTAGTTGTAAAAAGTAAGACAAAAAGCAACCAGACGCGTTGTTGAAGCTAAAGTTCCCTCCAGCTTTCTAATTATTTTCTGCCTTGCGAAACTCGTCGAAAAAGTGACATCTAGTCACTTTTCTCTCCTCAAACATTCTCAGGCTCTTCCGAAAATAATTAGAAAACTTCCGGCTTCAACAAAGTCTGGATTAAAATACCCTAGCCACAAACTTTCTAATGTAAATTGAGTATTACACCAATCCAAATAAAATGGTATCAAAAAATGAAAAGGTCAATATCCCACCTTCCCGCATTTGAGAAGCCGAGTGTTTATTTTACTTTTCGAAAAAGTTTTTCAACTGTTTGAACATAACAAATATGCTGGGAGCATATTTTTATGTGAGTTTTGAAAAACAGAAAAGTAAAATAATAAGCGAGGGAACCTTCGGCTTCGAAACCCTGTGGGTGATTTTTTTGCTACTTTTTTTTTCACAAAAAAAAGTCGATAAAAGTTTAGACGTACAATAAAAATTCATTTAAAATCTAATTACATAACGATAGTTTTATACACTAAATAAAGTAAACTTATAGATTATTTATATATAATCTTAGTACTTGATAGTTTAGAAAAGTGAAATTATTCACTTTTCATAAAGAAGTTTTATAACTTCTCCCAAACCACACCATTAGGTGTATCCATAACAGAAATATCCATTGCTGTTAATTCATCTCTAATCTTATCAGCACTTTCAAAATCTTTGTCTTTTTTAGCTTGTGTTCTTTGCTCAATCAACTCTTCAATTTTTAAAATAGTTTGCTCATCTATTCCAAATTGGAAATATTTATAAGCATCCTCTTGACCAATTCCAAGAATCTCTCCTATAAAATCTAAAGTTGATACAAGCTCTTTTTTGAAGTTTTTATTTTTTGGATCTTTGTCTAAAGTTTCATTTGCTAGATTTATATATTCATCAACTACTGAGATAGCTTTAGGGGTATTTAAATCATCATTTAAAGAGTTTAGTAACTGTTCTTTTAAATCTTTGTTTACATTACTTGAACCTAAGCCATAAACTCTTTTTTTAACTCTATAAAATTTATCTAATCTTTTTTTAGAAGAGATTAAATCCTCTTCGTTGAAATTGAAGTTTGCTCTATATTGTGCTGTTAGAAGATAAAATCTTATAACCTCTCCAGAGTATGATTTTAGTATATCTTTTAGGAAAAAAGAGTTTCCTAAAGATTTACTCATCTTTTCTCCATCTATTGTTACAAAACCGTTGTGCATCCAATATTTTGCAAGCTCTTTTTTTGTAGAACATCTTGTTTGTGCAGCTTCATTTTCATGGTGTGGAAAAAGTAAATCAGCTCCTCCTCCATGAATATCTATTTGATAAGCTTCATCTTGGTATGCCAAGTGTTTATTTATCATAGCACTACACTCTATATGCCATCCTGGACGTCCATTTCCAAAAGGTGCTTCATATGCCACATCATTTTGTTTTTCAAATTTCCATAAGGCAAAATCACTAGAGTTTCTTTTTTGAGTATTTACTTCAACTCTTGCTTGTGAATTTTCATCACTAGCTCTGTGTGAAACTGAGCCATATGATGAATCTTTTGATACATCAAAATATACTCCATCATCTATTTTATAAGCTATATCTTTACTCATCAAATCTTCAATCATCTCTATCATGACTTGAAGATTTTGAGTAGCTTTTGGTTCTAATGAATTTGGAAGTATATTTAAAGTTTCCATATCATTTTTATAAGCATTTATATATTCAGTCGTAATATCTTCTAAAGTTCTGTTTGTTTCATACATCTTTTTGATGATTTTATCATCAATATCTGTAAAATTTTTTGTCATGGTTACATTATAATTGTTTGTTTTTAAAACTCTATGTAACAAATCAAAAGCGATTGCACTTCTTGCATGACCTAAATGTGAATCATCATAAACAGTTGGACCACAAACATACACTTTTACATCATTGTTTTTGATTGGTTCAAATTCAACTTTTTGTTTTTTTACTGAATCGTATATAAATAGCTTACTCATTATTTAAATAGTGCCTCTAAAGTTGCTGTATCTGTTGTTTTATCAGCTTCTGGATTTTCTGATGAGTTTGTCGCAGAATTGATTACATCTGTTCCAACCTCTACTAGTTCAATTTCATATTTTGTAAGCATTGATGCAAGTCTGATATTTAAACCAGCTTTTCCAATAGCTTTTGATTTTTGATCACTTGGAATTGTAACAATTGCTTTACCTTTATTGTTACCTTCTGCTGGCGTTTCTATTTTTACACTTGTTATAATAGCAGGAGAGAGAGCACGTGCTATAAACATTTCTGGAATTGTAGAGTATTCAACACAGTCTATGTTTTCTCCATTTAACTGTCTTGAAACAGCTGAAATTCTAACCCCTTTTACACCAACAATTGAACCAATAGGATCAACTTGTGGATCAGTTGTAGTAAGGGCGATTTTTGCTCTACTTCCTGGGATTCTTGCACTAGCTTCAATTGCTACAATTTCATCTTTTAATTCAGGTACTTCAAGTCTTAAAAGTGATTCTAAAAATTTAGGGCTTGTTCTTGATAACTCTATTAGTAAACCATTTGTTTTATCAATATTTACACCTTTTACAACAGCTTTTAAAGTATCACCCAGTTTAAAACTTTCACCTTTTATTCTACTTTTTCTTGGAAGCATACCTTTTACTTCCCCAATCTCTACAAAAGTGTTTTCTTGTCTATCTACTCTTGTTACGCTTCCACTAATAGTTTTTCCAATTTTATTTTTATATTTATTAAGTAATGATTCTTCTAAAAATCTTTGTACTCTATATTCAAAATTATGGTGTAAAATAGTTGCAGCATTTCTTCCCATATTTTCAAATTCTAAGTCATAATTTACAAAGTCTCCAATTTCTACATCTGGATCAATTTCAATTGCTTCTTCTATTGGGATATAGTTGTCTTTATTTATTGGATTTCCGTATTCATCTACTAAATCCTCATATAATCTATCATCATTATTCTCAACAACTTCAATTTTTTGAAACAGTTCTAACTTTTTATTTTGCCTATCAATTTCTGCATCAAATTTTAGTGTAGGATCAACCATTTTTTCTGCAGTTTTGATTAATGCCTCTTTTAATGCATTTTCAACATCATCTATCTTTAAGCCCTTTTCATAGGCAATAGAATCTAAAATATCTATAATTTTATCCATTAATAACCTTTTGTATTGACATTGAAATGTAATTGTTTTGATTTTCAATGTAGAGTAGGCAGATATTATACCATAAACAACTTTTATACAAATTAAAGCAACTTTAAGATAGACTATCTAACTAATTAAAATACAAAAAGGTTTGTTATATGGAATTATTATTTGCGAGAAATGAACTAACTGAAAAACCAAAAAAAGTTCAACTTGATAAAATAAAAGAGGATTTAAAAAAAGATGGTGAAAAAATCTTCTATTTTGATAGAGATAATTCGCACAAAGATATGATGGCTTTAGTCGATACGCTAGAAGATGAAGGATTTAATGTTTACTTTAGAGAAGTAAAATATGGACTTGCAGATGATGAGTATATGTATGAGGTTCATGCATTATAAGAGGTAAAGTGAATAAATTAATGGATGAAAAAATAGAAAAAAAACTATTTATACAAACACTTGGCTGTCAGATGAATGATACAGATAGTCAACATATAATAGCTGAACTAAAAGAGCATAAAAATTATTCTACAACAGATAATATTGAAGATGCAGACTTAATTATTATTAACACCTGTTCAGTAAGAGAAAAGCCTGTTTCAAAACTTTTTTCTGAGATTGGTCAATTCAATGTTAAGAAAAAGGATGGTGCTAAAATTGGTGTATGTGGTTGTACCGCAAGCCATTTAGGAAAAGATATTATGAAAAGAGCTCCATATGTAGATTTTGTACTTGGGGCTAGAAATATTTCTAAAATAAAAGATGTAATAGATACAAAAGGTGCCGTTGAAATTGATATAGATTATGATGATTCAACGTATCAATTTGCCTCAACTTCAACATCTTTGTATAAAACTTCTGTAAATATCTCTGTTGGGTGTGATAAAGAGTGTACTTATTGTATAGTTCCAGCTACTAGAGGTGATGAGATTTCAATTCCACCTGAGATGATTGTAGAACAAATAAAAAAAGATGTGGCAAGGGGAGCTAAAGAGGTAACTTTATTAGGTCAAAATGTTAACTCTTATGGTAGAAGATTTAGTGATAAAAGAGAAAAAACTACTTTTACAAAACTTCTACAAGAGGTTTCAAAGATTGATGGATTAGAGAGAATCAGGTTTACCTCTCCTCATCCTTTGCATATGGATGATGATTTTATTGAAGAATTCGCAAAAAATCCAAAAATCTCAAAATGTATCCATATGCCTTTACAAAGTGGTTCTACACAGATTTTAAAAGCTATGAAAAGAGGTTATACCAAAGAGTGGTTTTTAAATAGAGCTAAAAAAATAAGAAGTTTAGTTCCTGATGTAAGAATCACTACTGATATTATTGTGGCATTTCCTGGTGAGACACAAGAGGACTTTGAGGATACAATTGATGTAATCAAACAAGTTAAGTTTGACCAAATTTTTAACTTCAAATACTCTCCAAGACCAAATACAGCTGCCTTGGAATTAAAAGATTTAGAGATAGCTGATGAAATTGGAAGTGCAAGATTAACAGAAGTAATTGAACTGCACAAAGTACATCAAACAGAACTTATGGAGTCATATATTGGCAATACAGTTAGTGTGTTATTTGATAACTTAAGACCAAATGGTGAAGTATCAGGTTATACAGATAATTTTTGTCAAGTTTTTGTAAAAGGGAGTGATGAACTTCTTGGACAGTTTGTTGATGTTAAGGTTACAAGTGCAACAAGAACAGCATTAAAAGGTGAAGTGGTAAAATAGATGAAGCTTTTTTTTATTACAAAAGTTTTGCCTTTCTTTTTACAACTTTTCGTAAGATTTATATACCTTACAAGTAAAAAAAATTTTCATCATCCAAAAATTGATGAAAATGAATCTTATATTGTAGCTTTTTGGCATGGGGAGTTGCTAATGCAACCTTTTAATTACCAAAAACTAAAGCCAAAGGGCAAAGTTAGTGCTATGATAAGTGAACACAAAGATGGAGAAGCTATTACAAAAACTGTAGAGTATTTGGGAATACACTCTATTCGAGGTTCAAGTAGTAAAGGTGGAGCAAAAGCTTTAATTGCTGCAATAAAAGAGATCAAAGGTGGAGATGATATAGCTATCACGCCAGATGGACCAAGAGGACCTAGGCATTCAGTTGCTGATGGTATTGTAGCAATATCAAAGAAGACAAATGCTAAAATTTTGATATTTAATTGTAAACCAAAAAGTTATTGGCAATTTAATTCTTGGGATAAGTTTATAGTGCCAAAACCTTTCGGAACATTAGAGTTTTTTATTCAAGAGCCTCTAAGTATTGAAAACTTAGAAATGGAAGAAGCAAAAGAGCTTATAAAAGAAAAGATGTTAGTTAATGCCATGAATTAAGGTTTTAGATGTTTGCAAAAGAGTGTTTATATATCAATGCTATAAAATACAAAGCACAGTTAAAAATTAGTTATAAAAAATTAAATAATGAAGATATTATAGAGGCTAATAACTCTGTTTTTATAGCCAAAGATGATATTCTAGCAAAAGATGTAGCTTCTAAATTACTTGCTCACAGTGAAGAGATAAATAACACTTATATCTCTACTTTACTTATTCAAGATGATACAAAAATTTTAAGAAAAGATGAAAAAATTGATACTAAAGAGAATACTTTAACCTCTTTAAATAGTGATTATAATATCTCAATCTCAAAAAGTTTATTATTTGAAACAAAAAACTATTTTGAGAAGTGTGGAGTTGATTATATATTTTCAGCTTTTCATATATTAAATCTACATATAGAACAAAAACCTTGTAATAACTCTTTAGTAATACTTCTATTTAACAACCAAGCTTTTTGCATGGTTGTTGATAGTAAAGGAAGTATTGTATTTAATAAAAGGGTTGAGCTAACACCTTTTGAGGATATAAAAGATAGTAAGTTTTATGAAAATGAAGTATTAGGACAAAAACTTTATGATGAGGTTTACTCTTTAGAGGTTTATGAAACTGTAAAAAATACAATTGAAGAGTTTTATACCGTTTCAAAAGATGTATTTATAGAAAAAATTTCACTTTTATATAACCTAAAACAAATCACAGATGAACAGATTCAAATGATGAGCGATGAGTTTATGATGGAAGTAACTTATCATCCTATATCTGTTGATGAAGAGTTGTTTGAATTATCAAAAGATACTCATACAAAAAAAAGTTTTATAAAGCCTAGAGTTAAGCCAAAACCAAGTATTTTTAGATGGCTTGCTCCATTACTTGTAATGATAGCTATTGTTGCTATTGGGTATATGTTTATCCCTTTTGATGAGCTTTTTAATAAACAAAATAAAGTTCAACAAGAGCCTGTAAAAAGAGCTGTATCTTTACCAAATCACGTAGAAAAAAATGAGTTTATTGAGAGTCAAATTTTAAAATCTTTGGAATTAATCCCTTATGATGTAGTCTTAAAAGAGCTTTATATTGAATCTAATTCAATAAAAATGAATGTAGATATGTTAAACAAAGATACCTTTATAAAAGTGATTGAACCACAACTTTTAAAAGATTATAATCTTGCAAGTATACAAATTAAAGAGGAAGATAAGAAAAAAGCAATAACTGAGGCAGTTATTGAAGCAGAAGGTTTAAAAGAGAAAAAAGTTACAACTTTTAAAAACTATTATGATGTATATATGGCAAATGAATTTATGCCAATTATTACTGTAACAGAACAATTAAAAATGCTTTTTCCTGAAAATGCAATAGTATCATTTAAATCAAACTTTAAATCAGAGGTTGTGACATTTAATTATTTGGTTAATGTAGTTGTTCAATCACCAATGAAATTTTTTGAGATGGTTGAAAATTTAAGTAATGAGTTATACTCTATAAATATAACGTACCCAATTAGTTTTGTAAAAACAGAAGCTGGAATTGAAGTTGAGTTTATCTTACAATTCCATCAACCTAAATAAAACTAATCAAGCCATGAGCTAAGTGCTCTTGGTTTTCCTAGATAATAACCTTGACCATAAGTGATACCTATAGCTTTTAGCTCTTCTACATCCTCTTTAGTTTCCACATACTCTGCAACTGTTTCTTGTCCTTTTAGTTGGGCTATCTCTTGAATATACTTTATCACTGCTTTATCAGTTGGATCTTTGTGCATATCTTTAACAAAGCTTCCATCAATTTT
Organism: Halarcobacter sp.; assembly: GCA_050296315.1. Lineage (GTDB taxonomy): Bacteria > Campylobacterota > Campylobacteria > Campylobacterales > Arcobacteraceae > Halarcobacter. The sequence goes on along the minus strand of JBNKRE010000001.1, from coordinate 136,801 downwards.
AACAACATCAAAGGGTAAGCTTTTTAGATACTCAAATGATGCCATACCTGTACCAAAATCATCTAAAGCTAAACCAATATTTTGCTCTTTTAGCCAACTTATAAATTGGTTTGCCATATTGAAGTTTCCTATGGCTGAACTTTCTGTTATTTCTAATTCAAGTTTTTCCCAAGGAAAATCAAAATACTCAACAGCCTCTTTTATTTTTGCTTGAAAGTCTGGATTATTTAGTGTTGAACCTGCTAAATTAATATGTACAGAATGAAGTTTTTCAATATGTTTTTTATTTTTTGTAACAGTTTTTAGATATGTCCATAGTACCCATATATCAATCTCTGCCATTAGTTGATATCTTTCTGCTGCTGGCAAGAAATCAGCTGGAGAGATGAAATTGTTATCTTTATCCCACATTCTAATTAATATTTCATAACTTATTTGATTTGTTTGTTTTTGTAAAGGAATAATATCTTGCGCAAATAATTCAAATTTAGTTGGACCATTGTTTAATGCTTCTTTTATAAGTGTTGCTGTTTCAAGTTCTGTATTGAATCTTTTTGTTAAATTGTCACTTGGGTCATATACATAAGATTTATTTCTGCCCATTGATTTTGCAGTATAAAGTGCAGTATTTACAGCTTTTAACAGCTCTTTTAAAGTATATTCAAAAGCATTGAAGTGTACTAAGGCAATTGATGCACTAACTGAATATGTCTCATTTGCCCATGTAAATCTAAAGTCTCTAAGTTTTTCCAAACTATTTTTTAAAAGTTTTAATCCTTCATCTTTTAAAGAGTTTTTATATAAAACCATAAACCCATCACCATCAACTCTTGCAAATATGGAGTCTTTGGGCAAGAATTCTTGGTAATTGTTTGTAATCATTTTAAGTAATTCATCACCTGCTTGATATCCTGCTGAATCATTTATAAGTTTGAATTGGTCTAAATCTATATAAAGAAGATTGTATCCTTTTGTTGATTTTTCTTTTAAAGCTATTACTAACTCTTGTTCTATAAAAAATCTATTATAAATATTTGTTAATTGGTCATGATTTGCTTGATATTGTAATTGTAAAGTTGATGCATATATCTCGTCCATTTGATTATTAAATCCATCAAATAGTTCTTTAATCTCATTGTTTGTATCAGTTTTAACTTTAATAATTTTGTTGTTTGTTGGGTCACTTTCTTTCATAGCTTTTAAAAGTTTTATAAATGGACTTGTATAGTTTTTACTTAAAAATAAACTCATTATAAAACCAAATAAAAGTGCAAAAGGAAAAATTGCCAGAATAGTAAAAGTAATACTTTGTTGTTTTTGTTTATATGAAGATAGGTCTACATCCATAAGTCCATATCCAAAGTTATAACCCTCTGCATTGATACTATTTTTAATAAAGAGTTCATCTTCTGTAAAAATGGTGTTATTTTTAAATATATTTGTTTTTTCTATTGATAGTCTTTTTATATCACCATATTTAAAGATGGGGTTTCTATCATTATCAAATAAAATTACACCTTTTATTTTTTTAAAAGCTGAAAGTCTAAAAGTAATATCAGATAAAATATCTGCATTTGGATTTAATATATATTTTAATAAATCATTATTTAACGATTGTGTGATAGCCGTAGTCTCTATCACAGCATTTTGCATATTCTCTTTTTTTTGTATTTTTAAAATAAAAAATAGTGTTGTTGCTTCTACAGCAACAACAATTAATATCATAAAGATAATAAGCTGGGTTTTTATATTAAATTTTTTCCACATCTATTCTGATTTTTTCTCAATTGGAAGATTAAAGTCATTTCCCCACTCTTTCCATGAGGCATCATAGTTTGATACATTATAACCTAATTCTCTAAGAGCAAAATAGTTTGTAGCAGCAACTTTACCTATGGCACAATAGATTACTATTTTTTTATCTTTATTTATATTTTTATATAAATCTTTTAATAAATCAGTATTTTTAAGTTTTGTTATTCTTTCTTCTTTGTTCAAGTTGTGAACTGCTGGAATATGTAGAGCTTTTGGAATATGACCAAATCTTTGTGCTACTGAGGTTTTACCTATATAGGCATCATAACTTCTAGCATCTATTATGACTTGATTAGGATTTTTAGTTGCAATTTGAGTTGTAAATTTTGTAGATAATCTTTTATTGTTTATTGAAGCTATATAATCACTTTTTTTAACTACTGGAATATCATTTGAAATAGGAAGATTTTTTTCTTTCCATTCATTATAACCACCATTTAAAAGTTTTACGTGTTTAAAACCATAAACCTCAAAACTCCAGAAAACTCTTGCTGCATCAAAGAAATTGCCTTCGTCATAAATTACAATCTTATCATCAGAATTTAGCCCTAAATTTCTGAAAAGTTCTTGAATTGTATTAGGTTTAGAAATTTTTCCATCAATATTTTTATTTTCAAAAGTTAAATCTATTGGAAAATTTATAGCACCTTTTAGATGATTCTTTTTATATTCACTTGCTTCTCTTACATCAATAATTTTATAGCTTGACATATTTTTTGATAAATCATCTATTTCAATTCTTAAAACTTCTGCATGAAGAGTAAGACTACTTAAAACTACAACGATTAATATAAGAAAAAAATTTCTCATTTTTTATCCTTTGATAGAAATTATAGCTTATGATTATATAAAGTATTTGTAAATAGAATGTTTAGTTATAATTAAAAAGAAGATGAGATAAAGGCTTTACCAAACCTTTATCTCATTATAAACAGAATCTCTTTCTACAGGAATAAATCCTGAGTTTTTAATCAAATCAACAAAATTCTGAAGTGCTATACCATTTGCACTTGCTGCTCCAGCTGCACTTTGGATCGATTCTTTTTCAATAGTTCCATCTAAATCGTTTGCACCAAACTCTTGTGCTAATAGAGCTAATTTCGTAGTTGAAGTTACCCAATAAGCTTTTATATTTGGGATATTATCTAATAAAATTCTAGCTATTGCCATAGTTTTTAGTATCTCTTGACCTGTTAAAAAATCTTTTACTTTTAAATAGTTGTTCTCTTTTTGATAAACTAAAGGGATAAAAGCATTAAATCCTCCAGTTTCATCTTGTAAATCTCTTAGTCTTAGCATATGGTCTATTCTATTTTCTCTACTTTCTACATGACCAAAAAGCATTGTAGCATTACTTTGATGACCAGATTTATGCCAAAGTTTATGAATCTCTAGCCACTGTTCAGAACTAACTTTACCTCCACAGATTCTTTTTCTAACTTTCTCATCGAAAATTTCTGCTCCACCACCTGGCATTGAGTCAACTCCACTTTCAATCATCTTTTCTATGATTTGTTCATATGTTAGATTGTACTCTTCTGATAAAAAGTGAACTTCTGCTGCTGTTAAAGCTTTTACATGAATTTGAGGATATTTTTCTTTTATCTTTTTAAATATATCTAAATACCATTCTAATCCTGTACTTGGATTGTGAGCAGATACAATATGAACCTCTTTGATATCATTTTTTACAGAGTTTTCCACTGCATTTAAAATCTCTTCATGGCTCATTGTATATTGATTAGGATTTTTTCTACTTGCACTATAAGCACAAAATTGGCAAACATCTTTACAGATATTAGTTGGATTTATATGTCTATTTATATTAAAGTAGGTTTTTTTACCATGTTTCTCTTCTCTAATTTTATTTGCTAGTGCCGCTAATTCAAAAAGCTCTAAATCATATAGTTTTATTGCATCTTCATAAGTTAGTCTTTCTTTTATTTTTAGTTTTTCTAATATACTCATTTTATATCCTATTTACAGTCCAAATCTTTACTATATTTTCCATCATTACTTCTAATAATAAAACCACTACACTCTTTATTTAGGTCGTTGTCTATAAAATCAACCTTGTAAGCAGTTGCTGGTACTTTTGTTTCTTTATCTTCCATATTCATTCTATTTACAACTTTTATATTACTTATATTTTTATGTCCTAATGTTGCAAGAACTTCTGTCATTTTCATATTTTTTGTCATAACTACAAAACCAAAACCTATTAGGGTTAAGATAGTCATGATTACAATTATAATTATAGTTTTTTTAGGTAGTTTTCTTACTTCAATATTTTCTTTACTCATAGGTACTTACTTCCAATATTTTAAATTTGTCTTCATCTTTATCATAATAATCAATTCTTCCACTCTCAATATCATAATACCAACCATGAACTTTTAGTTTTTCTTCTTTTAATAGTCTTAAAACCTCTGGATAAGTGAGAAGATTGTCTAATTGATGCCTTATAGAGTTTCTCTCCGTTGCTCTATACATCTCTTCTTTTGTTGTGAACTTATTGTTTTTTAGTGTTATTTCTTTTGCTTGTTGACCCAATTGTAGCCAAATTTTAACATGCACAAGTGTTTTATCATCAGGAATTTCTTCATATAAGCTTTTACATGCTCCACAGTGTGAATGCCCACAAACTATGATGTGTTTCACTTTTAAAACTGAGATTGCATATTCTATTGCAGCTGCAGTACCATGAAAATCTTCATCGTGTTTATATGGTGGCACAAAGTTACCAACATTTCTCATAATAAACATATCACCTGGTCTAGTATTTAACATCAAATCAGGTGTAACTCTACTATCAGAACATCCTATAAATAATACCTCAGGTCTTTGACCATTTTTTACTAAATCTTTTATCTCTGGTTCTAGATATTTAAAATCTGTATTTCTAAACCTTTCATTACCTTTTATAAGCTCTTTTAAAATCATTATTTCTTACCTAATTCTTTTATTACTCTTTGGTCATTTACCGTAATTGCAGTAATCTTTTTTACAACATCTTTCTCTTCATCATCCACTTGTCTATACTCAATTAGATAATCGATACTATGACAAGATAATAGGGTGTTAAACTTTGAAAGTTTAAAAGTTTCACAATTTTTCATATTTATAAATTTATCATTTGCAAAACTAAAAAGCATAAAAAATAAAAGTGTTAATATTAGTTTCATTTTAGATCCTTAATTAGTGTACATACAGTAGTTAAATCCTCATTTTTAACATCAGTTTTTGCTATTAGTCTAATAATTGCACTTTTAACTGTAGGTTGTCTAATAGCACCAACTAAATACCCTTTTTCTTTTAAAATAGATTGAATATCTAGTACTTTTTTATTATCAGCAATATCTATTGGAATAATTAAACTATTTGAAGTTATACCTAAATTTTCATTTATTATTTGTAAATTGTTTTTGATTTTTGACTTTATATCTTCTGTATTTGATAAAATATATTTTAAAGCTTCATGCCCTAATGCCATATCAAAAAGTGAGGGTGCAGTAGTATAAATAATTGCTTTTGCCCGATTTAGTAAAAAATCTACAATATGTGAACTTGCTAAGATATATGCCCCATAACTTCCATATGATTTTCCTAATGTTCCCATTTTTATGTGATTTGGTTTAGGTTTGATATTGTAAAAACTAAATATACCTAAAAGATTTTCTCCTAAAACTCCAGAAGAGTGGGCTTCATCAACTATAAGTAAAGCTTCATATTTATCAGCTATATCAAAAATCTCTTTAGGTGCCACATCCCCTTCCATTGAGTATACCCCTTCAATAGCAATAATTTTTCGTCCTTTTTTATCATTTGCTACAATTTTATCTTTTAAATCTTGTACATCATTGTGTTTGAAAAGTATTACTTGATTTTTATTTAAAAGTTTGGTTGCTAACATTCCACTTGCATGATACTCTTCATCTATATATAAAGTATCACCTTTTCTAACTAAGGCTTCTATCATAGAAAGATTTGCTAAAAAACCACTTCCTACTACAACTCCTGCTTCAAAGTTATTAGCTTTTGTTAAATCATCTTCAAAATCTTTATGGATTTGACTATAACCATTTACTAGCATAGATGCTTTTGGACCTGTAAATTTTTCTTGGTATACTCTTTTGTATGCATTTTCAAATAGTTGTTTGTTTGAGGCCAAACCTAAGTAGTCGTTTGAAGCAAGATCAATTAACTCTTTATCAAAAATTTTTCTAGTTCTGTATCTATTTGATTTTTTTATGGTATTTAATTCTTTAGAATACAATAGTTGCTCCTAATAATTTGCGTATTGTATTAGAAATTGAATTAAATTTTAGTTATGAGGAAAAATATAGATTTAAAAATGCCTTTTTTAGGGACTTTAAAAGAAATTTCAAAATTTTTTCAAAATTTTTTCTATTGCTATGGTTTTGCTACTATAGGTTGTTATAATTTCTTCACCTACTAATTAAACGTCCTTCATAGTAGAAAAAAGAGCAAATTATTTGCTCTTTTTTTTTGCTTATTTTACTAAGCTATTTTCAACCAATAATGTTGCAATTTCTTGATGGGCGTGTACAAAAGAATCTACATTTAAATCTTTCATTGCTTTTTTCTCTTCTAAAGAATCAACTTTTACAACAATTTTAACTTTGTCATTAAACTGCTTGATAGCTTCACAAATCAACATCTTTTGGGTTAGGTCACTTAGTGTTAAAATTACACTTGAGGCTTCATCAACTTTTAGTGATTCTAAAACAGGAAGTTTTTCTAAGTGACCAAAGTAACCCATAAACCCATTTTTTCTTGCAAGCAAAACATGTTTTAGATTATCAGAGATAATTACGAAAGGTACTCCTTCTTTTTTTAGTTGATGAGCAACGATTCTTCCTAAGATTGAGTAACCACAGATTACAACGTGGTCTTTTTTATCAATTGGTGTGATTTTATCTGATTCGTAAAACTCAACTACAAAGTATGAAGCTATTTTATATATCTTATTTACTATAAATGGTGTTATAATCATAGATAAAACAGTAACTAGAATCAAAAACTTAGATAAATCCTCGTTTATAATATTATCAGCAGATGCCAGTGCAAAAACGGCAAAAGAAAACTCTCCTATTTGACATAATGCCAAAGCAGCTTTTATAGCATCACTTTTGTTTGATTTTCTAATTATCAACACATAGACAACTATTGCTTTTATTAGCATAACTAAAACAAAAACTAAAATTACTAAATGGATTTTTGAAACTAAAAACATCACATCTATTTTGGTTCCCACTGAAAAGAAAAAAGTACCAAGAAGTAAATCTTTAAAAGATGCAATATCTGATTCAACTTTTATATGGTATCTAGTCTCAGCAATAATCATACCAGCAATAAATGCTCCAAGTGAATAAGTAAACCCTAACCAGTGAGCTAAAAGTGAAGTTCCTATTACAATTGAAAGAATAGAACCTAAAAATAGCTCTTCAAGTTTCGATTTTGTTGCAAAAAGTAAAAACCAATTTAAAAGTTTTTTTCCAATGGTAAACATAAAAACTATAATTACAACAGCAGAGATAAGAGTTTTGTATAGAATAACTTCAATAGGAGAACTATTATCAGATAAAAATGTAATAAGTAAAAGTATTGGAATTACAGCTAAATCTTGAAAAACTAAAATAGCAGTAGCTTTTTCACCATATGGAGTGTATATATCTTTTGATTGTTTTAAATATGTAAGAACAATAGCTGTTGATGATAATGAAAATGCCAAAGATATGATTAGTGATGAGGTTGTATCAATACTAAAAATAAATTTTGAAACACTAAAAATGATAAGTGAACTAATAGCTACTTGAAAAAATCCATTTACAAAAAGTATCTCTTTCATTTTTTTTAGTTTATCAACAGGCATTTCTAAACCAATAGTAAACATCAAAAAAACTATCCCAAACTCAGCTATTAGTTCTAAAGTGTGTAAATCATCATGTACACTTAGATTAAAAATAGAAGTTATTATTGTTCCAGTTAAAATATAACCTATGATATGGGATATTGCAAATTGTTTAAATATGATGTTCAAAATGGTTGCTAATGCTAATGAACTGAATAGTATTATTAATGTTGTTTCCATTTTTGTATTTTATCTAATTTAATATTTGTGAAATTCTACTATATGTATAGTTAATATTCAGTTTTAAAAAGTTTAAAATCTAAATCTTGTATATATTTCATCTATCATTATAATTTAATCGTAGATTTTATTGGTTATAATGTTGAAAATATAAAGGAAAATAGATGTTCGATAAAATAAAAGAGTTTTTTGCTTTAGGTAAAGACCATATAATAACTGTTATTATAAAAGGCTTATTTTGGTTAGCTCCAATTGTGGCTATAACTATAATAATATTATGGCTTTATGAAAAAATAAATCTTGTAACTGGGTATCTTTTTTCTCTTTTAAGTATAGCACCTCAAAATTTCCCATTTTTATGGACAATTATTGGTGTTGGTTTATTGGGATTTATTGCTTATGTTATTGGAGTATTTGTTGAATCAAGTTTTGGAAATCTGATACAAAAACTTTACTCTAAAATACCAGGTTATGGAACAATAAAAGAGTTGATAAATATTTTTAATACTTCAAAATCTGGTGAAAAAAAGGTATTGGTTGTATTAATTCATGGATTTAGCAAAAAAGAGTACAATGTGGGATTGATGTACTCAACAAAAGAATCAGTAATAAAAGATCATTATACTGTCACTTTATCTATGACACCTATCCCAAATGGTGGATATATGTTTGAAACACACAAAGATAAAATTTGGGTTATAGAAGAAGCAACTTTTGATAGTAATTTGCAATATCTTTTATCAATGGGAGTAAAATCGTTGCCAGAGATTTTAAAAATAGAGCCAAAGCCTATTAATGAGTATAAGACTTTAGCTCAATATTTAGAAGATAAATAGCTTTTTTAAGCAGCTATTATACCTTCATCATTTAGATGAAGATAGTTTCTAAAAAATAGATCCATATCTTCAATACTTATAGAAGTAGAGATTAGCCAGTGTGAGCCATTTTCTGCTTCATATTCAAAAAAATCTTTTTTGTTTACAAATTTTCTAGGACACGCTTCATATACATTTTCAACCATAATATCTATGGCATAAACTAACATATTGTCATGTTTTAAATCCATTGTTTGAACCCAAATTACATCTAATCCATCCATTATCTCTTTTTCATCTTTACTAAAATTCATAAAAGAAACTTCTCTTAGTTCTGAAAATTTAGATTTCATAATAAACCCCTTAATTGTTTATATTGTACCAAGTAAAAAACTCATCAATATGCTCGATTTTCATATTGCTTGAGACTATCCAATGAGTTTTATCTGCATTGTCATAAACTTGATAGTTATTCATATCTATCAAAGCTTCTGAATCCGAAATCTCACTAGTGATTAATTCATCTTTATATGTTAGAACATTTAACACTTTTTTATCTTTTGTTTTTAGCCAAATATATGGTTTGTTTGCCAAAAACGAATCGGTTTGATTTACTTTAAATGAAATAACCTCATAAAGATTGTCATCACTATCATTAAAAAGTGAATCTTTCAGTTTAATATGTTGTGTTTGATTTAAAATAGCTTTTAGATTTTCATCCATATTTATAAGTAACTCTTTTAACTCAAAACCCTCTTTGATATGAGTGTATAAAAGTGGTTTATCTTTTCTCCATCTTAAAAAAGTATCATAACTTATTCTAAGACGTTTAGCTATTTGTCTATCACTTAACATATTTTCTCCTTTTATAAGTTAACTATATCACTTAGTTGTTATAATGTCAATTATTCTAACTTAATATTTGTATAGTGCATATATACTAAAATGTGATAGCGATAAACAATAAAAAAATCGATATTTAGCCACCTTTTAAAGAGTATCAATTTTATACTACAAAATTGAAAGGTTAAAGTGGAGTAAAATTATCCTAATTTGCTTAAATTTGAGAATTAATTTTTTTGTTTATTGAATTTTGAGGAAAAGAAGTTTTGAGTTGAGAATTAGTATTTAATATTTGATTATCTAATGTTGTTTTTTATTAATCTTTGAAATAATATATCTTCCAAATTTCTACTTGAATCTACAACTAATAAAACATAAACTTTTGTATACTCAATCTTATAAATTATACGCCATCTTTTGTAGATAAGTTCTCTGTATTTTAAAATTCCAATTTGTTGAAGTTCTGGTACTATTCTATTTCGTTTTGGGAAATAGTTTAAATTTTCACACTCTTTTTTGATATCAAAAAATATTTTTTTTGCAATATTAATACTATCTGTTTTAATATATTCAATAATAGATTCTAAATCAAACTTTGCACTTTGTGACCAAATAACTTCAAATTTTTCCAATATAGTTATCCAAAGAGTTTTTTCTCTAAGTTATCAAACATACTATCTTGAGAAATTGTATTGTTATTTTCAATATCATTTTCGCTTTGAACTATCAGTTTTAGTAAATTTATTGAGTTTTGCAAGTTTTCATAACTTTTAATATCTTGGATAACTGCCTTTGCTTCTCCATTTTGTGTGATGATAATTGATCTTTTATTTTCATTTACATTGTTTATTACATCAGCTGTTTTTGATTTTAGATAACTAATGGGTTTTATATCTTCACTTAAGTGCATTTTATTATCCTTTAAATAAGGTTATATAGATAATTGTACTAAATTTAGATTTAATTTAGTATTAAATTGTTGTTAAATTTAGTTTGAAGTTTTGTCAATATTGATTAAACTGATTTTCAATACTTTTAAAACTAAAATTTATATCTGTAACTTTAAAAATATTACACTTTGATATTGTTGCAATATTTAAGTCAAAGAGTGCAATATTATAACCTTCTTTTCTGAATGAACTTTTATATACTATACCATCATATCCAAGTGTTTTTATGAATTCAGAGATGATTTGAGTTGGTACGTAATCAGAATTAAAATCTGTATTAGTAATTGGAGTTGAAAACGCATTATCAATGTCAGTCCAAACAGCTTCTGTTTTTTGTTTTTCATTTGGTTCTTTAAGAAAAAGGCTCATTTTGCCTTGGTGTTTTGTAAAGTCAATTACCTTTAACTCTCTTGTTGGATTAAATTCTCCAACAGAAAGGATACTATCTAAGTTGGGACGAACTTCTGACATTGCAGTTTCTTTATCTGATGCAACATATAAACAAGGTATACCTTTAGAATTTACTCTTCCTTCAGATGCACTATTGATTAAAGGTATCATTCTTTCATTATCAAAAGGAACTGGTAATTCATCAACAAGAATACTTCCCTGATAAAATGGCATATTATTAGAACCAATTTGGGCTCTCCAGAGTGATGCTGACTTAGGAATAGTCTTAATTCTATTTATACACGTAGATTCAATTGCTTTTAAAAATTTTTTTGATTCTTCATCTAGTATAAATCTTGATTTGTTTTTTACATTATCTTTAAATCTTCCATAACTTTGCCATGATTCGAAATTAATTTTTTTATTTTTTTTAATACAATTTATTATTGAACTTATTAAATGCAAAATATTTCCTTAATTTTTTATGATATGCTTAATAAAATAAATTTTATATAAATTATTCTTAAATTTATTTTGACTTTTAATTGTAGTATCATTAATTTTTATCAACTTTCTTTTCGCTTTAAACAGGTTGGTCACTTATTTTCAAAAGAGATAAATAAACACTCGGTTTCTCAAATGTGGGAAGGTGGGATAATGACCTTTGTATTTTCCAGTACCATTTTGTTTTAATTGGTGTGATACTCAAATAGTTAGAGAAAATTGATGGCTAGAGTATTTGTCCAGACTTTGTTGAAGCCGGAAGTTTTTAAATAATTTTCTGATGTTAATCCTGCTTGCAGGCAAAAAAGTGAGAAAGCGGAGAGCTTTGCTCTACAAGAGGCTGCTTATAATTAATACTATTCATAACTATTTGAAAATAAAAAATTAATAGTTTTATAAAAAAAGAAAACCTCTAAAAAGTCACATTCTCTAAAAACTCAATCTCCTCATTCACAACAATAACGACATCGATACAAAATCCAACATTAAGTTTCTTCGTTTGTAAATAGTAATCAACACTACGTTTTAGTTTTGAAAGTTTAGTTGGGGTTACATTGTTTACTGCTGTTTCATAATCCTCAGCTGATTTTACTTCTACAAAGTGGTAAATATCATTTTTAGTACAGATTATATCAATCTCTCCAAGTTTTTTTGCATAAAAGTTTTGCTCATATATTTTAAAGCCTTGTGAGTTTAAAAACTCACATGCTTTTTTTTCGGCTAAGTCACCTTTAGACCGGCTCAACTTCTACTCTGATAGATTTAAATCTTGCTGTCATGATAAGTTCATCGGCTTCATCTCCAAAGATGAAGTTTACTTTTGAACTAGCATGGTGGAAGGTTGTAAAAAGTGTTCCCGTTTTTATTGTTTTTACATATTTTACAGGCATGATCGCTGTTTCACCATATTGGGTTCTCATGATGATATGTTCGCTTCCAATTCTATTTTTATCCTCAATAGAAGCTAAAACTACATCTCCATCATATCTTGAATTTAAAGCATCACTTTGGATTGTTTGTGCAGCATTGTTATAATGTACGATTGTTCTTCCTGTAGTTAGATAAAATTCATTTTTAGCAAACTCTTCATTGTTTACTAGTTTTTTTACTTGTTCTCTTATTTTATATTGTTGATAAGCGAATTTACCTTTTCCATCTTCTGTTCTAAACTCTTCTGTATGTAGGATTGGCGTATCATCTTTTTTTATAGGCCACTGCATACCTCTATTTCTATTTTTTGATAGTTTGTGATATGTTGCACCAGAAAATCTTGTACCTACTGCTTCTTTTGCTTCATTCCATACAGCTTCACTATCTTCATATACAAACTCTCCATTGATTTTATTTTCAATATCTCTTAAAACTTCCCAATCATCAGGTAAATCTGTTTCAACTAAGGGTTGAGATAGGTGGAGTCTTCTCATGGCATTTACATATACACCAGTTTTCTCATATGCTGATTTTACTCCAAAAACAATATCAGCTTTCTTTGTAACTTCATTCATAAAAAGTTCATTTGAGATAATCACTTCAAGGTTTGCTAAAGCTTTATGTATTTTATTTTGGTTTGGATGAATATGTGCTATATCTTCCCCCATAACATATAAGGCTTTGATTTTTCCGTTAATCATCTCATCTACTAATTGAGGAGTCATAAGTCCTATCTCTTTAGGTTCTTTATAGTCTGGATCATAATATGGTAAACAACCAGTATCACAGGCTCCTTGTACATTGTTCTGACCTCTTAAAGGCATAAGTCCAGCTCCAACTTTACCAATATTTCCAGTAAGCATAGCTAGATGTGTTATAGCCATTACAGCATAACTTCCATCAAGGTGTTCCGTTATACCAAGCCCCCAGAAAAACATAGATTTTTTTGTAGCATAAAGTCTTGCAACTTCTGGAATTTGTTCAGCTAAATCTTCATACCCTTTTATCTTTTTCATAAACTCAGGGTTTGCATATGGGTCGTTTAAAATTGAGTCTTTATACTCTTCAAATCCAACACATCTTGTATCTATAAACTGATTGTTGTATAGTTTTTCATTTAAGATAACATAAGCCATCATATTAAGAACTAATAGATTTGCTTCATAAGGGATAATTAGTTGCTCTCCAAATTTTGAAAGTTGTATTTTTCTTACATCTATTACTGTTAAACTTGCTGTTTTGGCACGTGCTGCCTTGATTATTCTATTTGCTACAATTGGATGAGCTTCTGTTGTATTTGAACCCATTACTATGATGTTTTCTGTTTTATAAATATCATCATATGGGTTTGTTGCTGCACCTTCACCTATAGTTGTTCTCATACCTTTTAATGAGGGAGAGTGACAAACTCTAGCACAGTTATCAACATGTGGAGAATCCATAGCAGTTCTTACAAATTTTTGGAACATATATGAGCTTTCACATGAGGTTCTAGCTCCTCCCATTCCACAAAATGAGTGTCTTCCATATTTTTCTTTGATTTGCATAAGTTTCCAAGCTGCAAGTGAGGTTGTAAACTCATATGGGGTTTCAAAGTACTCTTCATCAAACTCTTTTAAAGTTTTTGCTCTTGCTTTTAACTCTCTTGGTAAATTTTCAAGATTTTCTTCAATAAAGCTTTTTTTTACTCTGGCATTTCTAATTCTATCATTTGAATGGACAAAATCATACCCTTGAGCACCTTTGATACAAAGTTTTCCTTGAGAAACATATCCATCATTTTGAGCATAAATTTTAACGATTTTATTGTCTTCTACTTGTGCCGTTATATCACATCCTACACCACAATAAGTACAAACTGAGTTTATATCAGAAGCATGCATAATCAACCACCACCAACAAATTGTAAAAGTTCTAATTTATCATCATTTACTGGTCTATATTCTTTCCAGTTTTCTTTTTTAACAATATCCATATTAACAGCTGCTGCCATTACTTTATCTTCAATTTTAAGTGAAGTGATTATCTCTTGAAGTGTAATTCCCTCTTCAAAGTTTTTAGTTTCACCATTGATAATTAGAGTCATTTTTATCCTCTTATGTTTATTTTGATTCAGATTTTATCAAAAATATCTTTATAAAAAATCAAAGAGTCAAATTAAGTTTAGCTTTGAATATCTTTGATAAAATAACTCAAAAGGAAGAGTATGGATATTAAATTAGTAAAAGATGAAAAATACGATATAGAAATCATCATTTTAAAAAGTTTAAAAAGATGTGATAAAGCTGAAAAAAAGATTTTAAAAAATAGTAATTTTGAAGCAAAAGAGTCACAAATACAACTTATAAAAAACAAACTTTTTGTGGGTATAAATAGTTTTGAGAGCGAAGATGTCAAAATAGCTTTTTGCAATGCTATAAATTTTTTAGAGAAAAGTAAATTTGAAAAAATCAAAGTAGATATTGCAAGTGGTAAAAATGAATTTGAGATAGAGCATATTGTTCAAGGTTTAGTTCTTGGTTCATATAGGTTTAAAAAGTATAAAGAAGAAGAAAAAAATAAGAGTGAAAAAAAGATATTAATAGATATAACAAATAGTTCAAAATCAGCTGAACAATTACAAGATGAGTTAGAAAAAAGTTTAAATATTTGTTCTAGTGTAAATATGGTTAGAGATATTGTAAATACTCCACCTGAAGATTTTTATCCTAAAACAATGGCTACAAAAGCAGAAGAAATTGCAAAAGAAAATGGCTTAGAGTGTAAAGTATTTGGGGAAGAGTATTTAAAACAAAATGGTATGAATGCTATGTATGCAGTTGGACAAGCTTCAAGACATGAAAGTCAATTGATACATCTAACTTATAAACCAATAGTTTCAAAAGGGAAAGTTGTACTTGTAGGAAAGGGCTTAACTTATGATTGTGGAGGATTGAGTTTAAAATCTGGTGAGGGTATGGTCTCTATGAAGTGTGATAAAAGTGGAGCGAGTGCACTTTTAGGGATAATGAACAGTTTAAAAGATATAAGATGTGAATACGAAGTTCATGCTATACTAGGAGCAGTAGAAAATATGATAGGTGGAAATGCCTATAAACCAGATGATGTATTAAAAGCAAAAAATGGAACAACAATAGAGGTTAGAAACACTGATGCCGAGGGAAGATTAGTATTATCTGATTGTTTATGTTATGCCCAAGATGAGATTAAAGATATTGATTATATTTTTGATTTTGCGACATTAACAGGAGCTTGTATTATAGGTTTGGGTGAATATACAAGTGCAGTATTAGGGCATAATGAAAAACTAAAAAAACAAATTTTTAAAGCTTCTAAAAAATCAGGAGAATTGGTAGGTTTTTTACCTTTTAATAGATATTTACCAAATATGATAAAAAGTGAAGTAGCAGATATTGTAAATTCAACTGCTTCAAAAGCTGGTTCAACTATTACAGCAGCACTGTTTTTAGATAATTTTATAAAAAAAGAAAACAAAAAGAAATGGTTACATTTTGATATAGCTGGACCTTCATATAGAGAAAAATCTTGGGGATATAATCCTTATGGAGCAACAGGAGCAGCAGTTAGACTTATTTTAGAATTTTTACAAAAGGGAAAATAGCAGATATAGCTATTTTTCCCTTTAGTATAGTTTTTTATTTGCTGTACTTTCTCTTTTATTGTAAAGATTTATTATACTTCTTTCAAACTCCTCATCAAACATAGAGAAATTTTTTATATCATCTGGCACTTTCATCTCTAAAATTTCATAAATATCTAAACCATTTTTTATTCCATACTCTAATCTATCATTTAAAAATTGTAGATATTTAATATTTTCAATAAATGGTTTTTTATCTTTAAAAGCAACTCCATGACCAGGGACACAAATTTTATAGTCGATATTTTGTGCTTTTTTTAAAGTTTCTATCCACGTATTTATATCTGCATGAGGTGTGGCAAGTGCTCTATGGTTGAAAATCAAATCAGAGATATACAAAATTTTTGTATTTTCATCAAAAATTACCACATCATCTTGGGTATGACCATTTAGATAATAAAAATGAAGTTTATATCCATCAAAAGAGAGGATTTTTTTTGTTAAAAATTTATCTACATTTTTAACTTTTGTATTATCCATTGGTTCTCTAATAATGTTTACTAGATTTTGAATATACAAATCCCCATTTGTTTTAATCTCTTCTGCTGTAAATTCTGTTGATAAAATTGTTGCATCTTTAAAGGCATTGTTTCCTAAAAAATGGTCAGGATGATGGTGAGTATTTATCACATATTTGATTGGTTTATTTGTGATTTTTTTAATTTGTTCTATCACTTGTTTTCCATAAAGATAAGAACTTCCTGTATCTATCACAACTACACTTTTAGGAGTGATTATAAAAGCACTATTTGCTATATTTCCTCCATTTTTATTAGAAAAATACTCCTCTTTCCCATAAAAATAGTAGCTATTTTCTGCTAGTTTTATAGGTTTTAATTTATAATCAAAATCTGCACTAAAACAAAAGCTTACAAGAGCTAAAAGATAAAATAGCTTTTTCATTTTGTATCTAATAAAAATTGATTTGCATCTATATCATAAAACTCTAGTTCATACTCTTTTGAAGCCTCTTTGGTTTCAAAAATAAATCTAGGGTTTTCACTAATTGGCGAATAAGTTTTAATTATAGCAAGTGTTTTATCTTTTGCTTTTAGTACAATCTTATTTATATAAAAGGCACTATTCCCAAAAACTAAACCTGTTTCCATAGGATGAAAAATGGAACTTTTTATTCTATAGGTATCATCATTTTTATAATATGAGATTTTACCTTTTCCTAAAAGCTTATCAAAGTCCGTATTACTAGAAGCTACACTTGCAACTGCACATCCTCCCCCAAAACTTTTGATATTGTTACTTCCTATATGCCAAATATTTTTTTCATCTAAAACTAAAGCACGTAGAGGAGTCTCTTGTGCAACTCTGATATTTAAAGAGATTATTGGTAATAGATTTTCTAAATCCATATCTATGATTCTAGGAATTGGATTTAAATCAGCAAAAAGAATCATCCTTTTTGCATTTTTTATTTTTTTTGCATTTACAAAAATAGGTACTTGTACTGGGTTATCTGCAAAGTTTGGAACCTTTACAATAATATTTTTATCATCAAAGATATACTCTTGTTCACCAATAATATCTTTAAGAACATCCTTAAATGTTGGAGATATAATCGGATTTTTGGCATATAATGTATGCGACAAAAAGATAGATATTAGTAAAAAGAGTATATGTTTCATGATAATTCCTATATTATTGTGTTCTTGAAATTGGTGCTAAATAACTTACTCCATATTTTTCAAATATTTTTTTGATAGTACCTTTTTCAAATTCTTTTGAAATAACACCATCAATATGATAGCTAAGTGGTTTATAACTAATTTCAGTAACTGTTGCTATATCCCAGTGATTTCTTGATACTTGAGGTATTGAATCACTTATGTAGATATTGTCTTTGTTGTGTTGATAATCTAGATAAAATTCTAACTGAGATTTTAACCCTGCAACTGCATCTAATTTCCCATTTTTAAAATCTTTTATAGCATCTTCAAAATGGAAATAATGTTTAACATTTTTATTGATAAGTCCTCTAGCAAAGGCTGATAAGTGTGCATCTGGAAGAGTGTCAAGTTCTACACCAACTGTTTGATATGCAAATATTCCTAGTGTAGTGATTTTAGGGATAATCTTTTTATGAGTAGCAATTACCCATTTTTCACTATGGTATGGTCCCTTTATAGAGACCATTTCTGTTTCAAGTTCACCTGTTTGCTTATCTGTAAGTCTCATATAATCATAATCATATGGGATTCTAAACATCATGTCAGCTTTATTTTTATGAACTAAATTACCTCTCCAAATAACATTTCTTAAATCATCAGACAATGATTCATCTGATCCTGTTAAATACCACTTTGCTTCTACTCCAAGCGATTTAGCAATAATTTTACCAAGATCAACATCTATCCCTTTTAATTTTCCTTTTTCTTCATACGAATAGGGTGGAAAATCTTTATATACAGCAATCATAATATAACCACTGCTTTTAATCTCCTCAATACTTCGTGCATTTGCAAAGACTACTAAAAGAATAAATATTGTAGATAATTTAAGAAGTTTCATCTTATTCTAATCCAGCTTTAATTCTTTGTGATACTATATATGTTCTGATAGCCCAAATTGCTTCTTGACTTAATACTTCTGCAAATGATGGCATATAAACATTACCATTTCTAGTTACACCACTTAGAACTTTACTAATAAAATAAGCATCTTCATCAGTTGGCAATTCTCTTAAATCAGGAGCAATACCACCTGAAATAACATCTAGACCATGACATCTTGCACAGTTTTCACTGTAACCTATTTTACCTACTTCTTGTGCTCTAGCATTTTCTTGTTTATATGGATTTTCATCAAACCATTGATCTCCAAATTGTTCTAATCCTGTTGTGTCAACTTTTTGAGGTGTTACACTTCCATGTCCAAAAGCAAACACTGCTGCAAATAAAGTTGCAAAACCTAATTTTTGAATTTTATTCATACTCTACCTTTATAGTTTTTTTTTGAGTAGTGGAATTATATATGCTTTTTATAGCCTGATTATAGCGATGAAAAAGTTTAAAAAAACGCTAAATTCAGGCTATAAATCTTTTATACAATGGCAAAGTTATTTTAAGGATTAAATATGAGAAAAATATTATCTCTACTTACTATATGTTTACTTAGTACAATTTATGCACAGGATAAATTGAAAATTGCAGTTTTATCTTATGGAACTGTAAACTGGGAATTAGATGTTTTAAAACATCATAAACTAGATAAAAAATACGGTTTTGATTTAGAACTTGTTAATGTTGCTTCAAAAAATGCTCAATCAGTTGCTTTACTATCTGGTGATGTTGATATGATAGTTCATGATTGGGTCTGGGTAAATCTTCAAAGTAATAAAAATAAAAGTTTTATGTTTTATCCATATTCAAAAGCAACGGGTACTTTAGTTGTAAATAAAAATAGCAACATAAAAAAATTATCAGATTTAAAAGGTAAGCAGTTAGGCATAGCAGGTGGTAAGTTTTCTAAAACATGGCTTTTGTTTAAAGCATATTATGAAAAAAAATATAATAGAAATTTTCAAGATGATGTAGTGGCTGTATATGCTTCACCATCAATTTTATATCTAAAAATGTTAGATAACTCTTTAGATGCTACAATTAATTTTTGGCATTTTAATTCAAAACTTGAATCAAAAGGGGTAAAACCACTAATTAGCATTGAAGAGGTATTTAATTATTTAGGAGTAAAAGAACAAATCCCTTTTATTGGATGGACTTTTTCTAAACAGTTCGCTCAAAAAAATTCTAATCTTATAAACTCATTTATAAATGCTTCTTTGGAAGCAAAAGAGATTTTATTAAGTAGCAATGAGGAGTGGAACAGAGTAAAACCTTTAATGAATGTAAAAAATGATGAAGTTTTTGAAAGTCTAAAAGAGGGGTATAAAAAAGGTGTTATTAAAGATTTTTCAGAAAAAAATATTGAAGATATAAAAAAGGTATATAAACTTCTTGCGAAACAAAGCGAATTTAAATATATAGATAAAAACATTACTTTAAATGAAGATATTTTTTGGAAAAAGTAAAAGATAATAAATGAAAAATCAATCAAAAATTTTTGCTTTATTTTTTTTCATAATTACTTGGCAGGCTTTGTCTATTATGGCAAATTCGGAGCTATTTCCAAGTGTAGTTGATATAATAAAAAATTTTTATTTTCATCTTTTTGAAAATGATATGTTACATCATCTTTTTATAACTTTATATAGAGTATTTTTAGCTTTTTTTATTACTATGGCTATAGGGATATTTTTTGGTTTATTGATGGGATTTTATGAAGATTTAAATGAGATGTTAGATTTTATTTTGTTACTTGGTTTAAACATCCCTGCACTTGTTACAATTATTGTTTGCTATATTTGGTTTGGTTTAACAGATTTTGCTGCAATTTTAGCTGTAGTTATAAACAAAGTGCCAGTTATTATAATAAATATAAGACAAGGTACTAAAGATATGGATAAAAAATATAGTGATTTTGCAAAAGTGTATAAATTATCAAAAAAAGAGATTTATAAAAATATATATTTGCCTCAACTTTTTCCTTATCTAATGGCAACTATTAGATTGTCTTTATCTTTGATTTGGAAAATTGTATTAGTGGTTGAGTTATTAGGAAGAAGTGATGGAGTAGGATTTCAAATTGCTCAATATTTCCAGTTTTTTGATATAACATCAATTTTATCTTATACAATAGCCTTTGTAACAGTAGTATTATTGATTGAAAGTTATATATTAAAACCTTTAGAAGCTAAAAGTAAAAGGTGGAAATAGATGTTATATATAAGAGTTGATGAAAAAAATTTTAATGAAACTACTATTTTGAAAAATATTGATATTAGTTTAAAAGAGGGGGAATTTATCTCTATTATTGGACCTTCTGGATGTGGTAAATCCACTTTACTTAATATAATTTCATCTTTAGACAATGACTATAAAGGTCATTTAAAAGGTGATTTTTCAAAGTTATCATTTATGTTTCAAGATCATAGATTACTTCCTTGGTTAACTGTAAAAGAGAACCTTTTATTAGTTTCAAAGACAAAAGATGAAAAAGAGATTATTGATTTATTAGAAACGATAAATTTAGTTCATATTTTAGATGAATATCCAAAAAATCTATCAGGTGGAATGGCAAGACGAGTTGCTTTAGTTAGATCATTTATAAATAAACCAAAACTGATAGTTTTGGATGAACCTTTTATTTCACTAGATTATCCCACTTCAATGAGTTTGAAAAAAGAGTTATTAACATTTTATAATAAATTTAACCCCACAATTATATTAGTAACTCATGATTTAGGTGAAGCAATATTATTGTCAAATAGAGTTTTATTTTTTAGTAAAAATCCAGCAAAAGTTTTATTAGATTTTGAAAACTTAAATTATCAGGTTTTTGATCAAATGAAAAATGATGAGATAAAAAATAAAATCTTAACAAAGTATCCAAAAATTTTAGAAGGAGTGATTTAATGAGATTAAGGAAAAAAAGCATTTATATAGCGATATTATTGATTTGTTCGTCGATGTATGGTGAAAAAATACAGATTTTTAAACCAATTTCTAGTAGCTGTCCACAAGATTGGTTAGACCAGATGAAAGAGGTTACAAATGAAGTTGAAATTGTAAACCTAAAAGATGTAAAAAGATTAAAACATGAAGTAGGTATTCCATATGATTTACGTTCATGTAATACCTCTTTGATGGGTGATTTTGTTTTTGAGGGAAATGTTCCTAAAAAAGCAATAAAAGATTTTCTAAAAAGCCCACCAAAAGGGGCATTAGGGCTTAGCTTACCAGCTTGGCAAAATGAAAAGGAGATAAAAACTGTATTTATACTTTTTAAAGATAAAAGTTATAAAGAATTTGGAAAGTATTAATAGATTTTATCTATTGATACTTAAATATATACTCTTGTTATTTTAATAACCTTTTATATCAAAAATAAGTTATTAAATTTTTTAATTTTTCTACAATCGCTATAATCTAGCTATATCAAAAAGTTATAATTTTAATTAAGGTTTCTAATATATTTGTCTTGGAAGCTTTAAAAATACATAAGGGAAAACGAAATGAAAAAGAGACTAGGGTTAATTAGTTTAATTGCATCAATTGCAGTTACTTCAATTCAAGCAGGAGAATTGGATCTTATCTCTGATTTAAAAATCAGTGGAGACGCAAGAGTAAGAGGAGTATCAGTAGATGGAGATACAGCAGCATCAAGAATGGATAAGCAAGAGTTTGAATCAAGAGTGAGATTGAACCTTGACTTTAAAGTTGATGATAGTGTAAGTATTCATACAAGAATAGTTGCTGATAATAATGCTTGGGGTAACAATAACAATGATGAGTTTACATGGGATGAAGCTTATGTTGTAGTACCTTTTAACAAAGATAAATTTTTGTTAGCAGGTAGAATTGAAGATAGCTATGGTACAAAATTCTATGGTAGTAATGGAGACCCAATTGATTTAGCATTGGTTGGTTATAACCCAACACCAGATATTCTTTTATATGCATTTGACTTTAAAGCAGTTGAAGGTTCAGTTGTAGATCAAGGTTCAAGCCTAGGATTAAGTAGTACAGGTGATGGAGACTTTGATGCATATTCAGTTGGAGGACAAATCACAATTGATGAATTAGTAGTTGGTGGTAGATATGTGTTTTTACAGGATAACACTGCAATAGGTAATGGCGCATATGCAGATGCAGATAGTCATATGTTTAATGCTTTTGCTCTTGGAAAATATGCAGGATTTGATATCCAAGCACAAGTAGAAAAAAGAACTGGAGATAAATACTCTGGTGGAATAGTTGATGAAAAGATGTTTGGTGCATATTTAAATGTAGCTAAAGATTTTGGTGGATTTAAAGTTGGATTAGCTGCACTTAAAACTCAAGATGGATATGTATCAGGGTCTGAATTACCTGTGTCATATTTAACAAATGATGATTTAGGAATGGCTGCACTTGGTAGAGTTGGTGCTTATGGAGATACAACTTTATTTGCTGCAAACTTTTCTTATGCTGCAACTTCTGATTTAACTTTAGAAGCAAACTTTGCACACCATAATATAGATAATGCTACATTAAATGGTATCAATAATGATATAAAGATTGCAGAGTATGACTTAGGATTAAAATACTCACTTACAAAAAATACAGATGTGTCTTTTAGATATGCACAGGGTAATTTTGATGAGAGTAATTTAGAAGATCTTACTGTAATAGTAGGTGCTATTGAAATTAGCTTTTAAGATAAAAAGGTTCTTTTGAACCTTTTTATTAAAAAATCACCTCTTCAATAATCTTTTTTATATTTTCATTTATTTCAATTGCCATTTTTTCATCTTTTTTCAAAGGTTTAAATTTCATATATGAAATGTAAAAGAAGTTTTCATTTTTTGTTTTATAAACTGCTAGTGAAAAAGGACAAAAAAGAATATTATCTGGATTTTCAGCTAAAAGTCTAAAGGTAACAGAACTTTTGCAAAAGGCAAGTTTTTTACTAAATTCTAAGTTAGATTTTTTATCTATAAGTTTTCCAATATTTTTAGTAAGTTTTGCAAAATCACCTTCATAGACTATTTTATATCCATTTGCAAGTAGTTCATTTTTTAAAAGTAAGTATGTAGTTTGAATACTCTCTTGGCTTAGTTTATATTTTACAAAATACTCAGTCTCATCAACTTCAATTTTAGCAAACAGCGTAGAAAAAAGTAAAATTATAAGTATAAGATATTTTATCATTGTTCACATCTCATCTCAAACTTTGCAACACCTAAGGTATCTAAATCTGTTAGGGGATGTAAAAATCCAACTTGTGGGGAAGTTGATATTAGTGCTCTTGGTTGAATCAATGAGATTGGAGTTCTAAGTTGACCATTAAAGTCTCTAAAAGAGAGTTTTCGACCCATATAAGCACCAATTTCAAACTCTTTTGAGCGTATAAACTTTATATTTTTTTCCAATGAAGCTGTTTGGGTTTTTGCAATTGAACTAATAATTGTTCTAATAGCTACCCAGTTTGAAAAATCTTTTTGTTCCATCCATCTTTTTGCAAATTTTTCAAACCTGCTTTGCATTTGTGCAGCTCCCCAGGCTTCTATTACTTTATGCCATTGTAAAGGTTTAAGTCCTTGAGTTCCAGCTATTGGTCTAGGAAGCCAGGTATTAAAAGATAAAAACTCACCAAAATCTCCATAATAATCAGCTACTAAAATAACATCATAATCACTAGCTTGTGTAAATACTGGAAACTCTGCTGTTGCTTTTCTTCTAATATCACTATTGTTTTCCCAAACTTTTTCTTTGACTATAGTTGCACCAAATTTTTTGATTGCCTTTTTCATATCATTTTTTATCTCAATATCTTTTGGATTTGTTCCACTAATCAAAAAAATCTTTTTAAAGTTTCGTTTTACTAAAAACTGAATTAGTCCATCATAAAGCATACTATTACTAGGAATTGTATGTATAAAGTTTTGTTTACAATAGTTTTTTCTAAGATTTGTATCAAGACTACTTGCATTTAT
This sequence comes from Halarcobacter sp., assembly GCA_050296315.1. Lineage (GTDB taxonomy): Bacteria > Campylobacterota > Campylobacteria > Campylobacterales > Arcobacteraceae > Halarcobacter. The sequence continues at coordinate 112,230 of JBNKRE010000001.1, read as the reverse complement.
AAGTAAGGCTTTTGAAGAAAGTTTGGAATCGATTAGTTTTTTTAGTAGAGTATCTTCTACATTTAAAATAATATATGAGTTTCCTTCATTTATAAATTTATTAAAAGCTTCAATAAGTTCATTTTCATCATAAGATATTTTTTCGATTAGATTAAAATGTTGATTTAAGAATTTTGCACTTTTATTACTATCTTTTACTGCAAGTCTTGCACCTTGAATCCCTAAATCTTTTGGCTCTTCAATTACATTTGAGAGTACGGGTGGTTTTTTAATTTTTTGTTCTAGGTATAAAATATTTACATCTAAAATTTGTGCATTTAAAAAAGCTGTGAAAAGTGTAAGATAAATAAAAATTTTCATAATAATCCTTTAGTTGATTTTAATAAGTATATACAAAATTTATAGCTTGAATTTAGCAAAGCATATATTGCTAAACTGAGGCTATAAACATCATATAAAATAAAAAAAAATTTTAGGAGTATGTATGAAAAGATCAATTTTATTAGCTAGCTTATTAACAAGCTACTTATTAGCAGATACTATTTATGTATCAAATGAAAAGGATAATACAGTAAGTGTAATTGACTCTAAAACAAATAATGTTATAAATACTATAGAGGTTGGTCAAAGACCAAGGGGTATATTATTATCAAATGATTATTCAAAACTTTATATTTGTGCAAGTGATGATGACACTGTTCAAGTTATGGATACAAAAACAAATAAAATTTTATATAATCTACCATCAGGGGAAGATCCAGAACAATTTGCATTAACACCAGATAATAAAGAGCTTTATATCTCAAATGAGGATGATGCAATTGTAACAGTTGTTGATACTGCAAAGAAAACTGTTTTAGCTCAAATTGATGTGGGTGTTGAACCAGAAGGGATGGCAGTAAGTCCAGATGGTAGTGTTGCAATAAATACAACTGAAACTTCAAACTTTTTACACTGGATAGATACAAAAACAAAAAAAATCACACACAATACTTTGGTTGATCAAAGACCAAGACATATTGAGTTTTCCAAAAATGGAGATATGGTTTGGGCATCAAGTGAGATTGGTGGTACAGTTATGGTTGTAGATGCAAAAACTAAAAAAAGTGTTGCAAAGATAGGTTTTAAAATTCCTGGAATTTTTAAAGATTTGATTCAGCCAGTTGGTATAAAACTAACAAGTGATGGAAAATATGCTTTTATAGCACTTGGACCTGCTAACCATGTCGCAGTAGTTGATGCAAAAACATATAAAGTAATTAAATATTTACTTGTAGGAAATAGAGTTTGGCAATTGGCTTTTGTAAATGGGGAAGATAAACTTTACACAACAAATGGAGTTAGTGGGGATGTTTCTATTATAGATGTGCCTTCATTAAAAGTTGAAAAAAGTGTAAAAGTTGGAAGATACCCTTGGGGACTAGCTGTAATACCTAGTAAATAATATGGATAAAAATATTTTAGAGTTTAAAAATGTAAATTTTTCATATGGTAAAAAAGAGGTATTAAATGATGTTTCATTTAGTATAAAGCAGGGCAGTTTTTTTGTCTTGCTTGGACTAAATGGAGCTGGTAAATCTACTATTTTTTCACTTATTACCAGACTTTTAAAACTTGAAAATGGTGCTATTAATATAAATGGATTTGATATAAAAGATTATGGAAATGCTTTGAAAGATATTGGTATAGTTTTTCAAGAGCCAACTTTGGATTTGGATTTAACTGTTAAACAAAACTTGTATTATTATGGAGCTTTAAAAGGACTTAATTTTAAACAAACTATTGAATCTGTAAAAGAAGAGATTGAAAAGCTTGAACTTCAAGAACATTTGGATATACCAGCAAGAAGATTAAATGGTGGACATAGAAGAAGAGTTGAAATACTAAGAGCTTTGATAAATAAACCAAAACTTTTATTACTTGATGAGCCAACTGTTGGTTTGGATTTGAAAAGTCGATTTGATATTTTAAAATATGTTAAAGATTTGGTAAAAACTCAAAATATCTCAGTACTTTGGATAACACACCTTTTTGATGAGGTTGATGAAGATGATTTTGTTGCATTGATAAAAAAAGGGCAAATTATAGAGCAAACTACAGTTAAAAATCTTCTTGCTAAACATAATCAAAACAGTTTAGTTGATACATTTAATTATCTAACAAGGTAAACCTATGAATATATATTTTAATTGCTTAAAAGGGATTGTTTACAAAGAGCTTGTAAGATTTTTAAAACAAAAAAGCAGGTTTTTTTCAGCACTTGTAAGACCTTTACTTTGGTTGTTTATTTTTTCAGTGGGATTTAGAACAGCTTTGGGGCTTGCAATAACACCTCCATACGAAACTTATATAACTTATGAAACTTATATAGTTCCAGGTCTTGTTGGGATGGTTTTGCTTTTTAATGGTATGCAAAGTAGTTTAACTATGATATTTGATAGAGAGATGGGAAGTATGAAAATACTTTTAGCTTCATATATAAATAGGAATTATCTTCTTTTTTGTAAAATGTTTGCTACATCAATTGTATCTACAATACAAGCAATCACATTTTTGATAATTGCAAAACTTTATGGAGTAGAGATATCTAATCTTGGTATTTTAGTTACTATACCTGTTATTATGGTGTCATCTATTATATTAAATGCCTTTGCTCTTTTTATATCTTCTGTTATAAAACAATTGGAGAATTTTGCAACAGTTATGAACTTTGTGATTTTTCCTATGTTTTTTCTAAGTTCTGCTTTATACCCGCTATGGAAGATAAAAGATTCATCAATATTGCTATTTAATATCTCTTCATACAATCCATTTACTTATATAGTGGAGTCAATTAGATTTAGTTTATATCTAAAATTCGATGAAACAAGTTTTTTAATCCTTGCTGTATCGCTGATAATTAGCCTATTTATGGCATTTTTAGGGTTTAAATCAAAAAAAGTGAATAATAGCTAAACTGAGGCTATAATCCTCATGTATACTTTCGCTAAGACAAATTTTTAGTTTGTTATGAAATTAATTAAGGAGAGAGAATGCTAAGTAAAAAACTACTAACTAGCGCAGTTGCCGTTACACTATCTGCACTAATTAGCGGGTGTGTTTCTACGAACAGCACAATGAATAGTAACATAAGTGAGGTTACAAAGCCATCATATGCACCAGTTACATATGATGAAATCTTAAACGATGAGAAAACTACTGAAGATGTTCTTACATATGGACATGGTCAGAAAGGACAAAGGTTCTCACCACTTACTCAAATTAATAAAGAGACAGTAAAAGATTTAGTTCCTGTATGGAATTTCTCTTTCGGTGGTGAAAAACAAAGAGGTCAAGAGTCTCAACCTCTTGTAAAAGATGGAGTTATGTATGTAACTGCTTCTTATTCAAGAATTTTTGCAATTGATATTGCAACTGGTGAAGAGCTTTGGCAATATGATTCAAGACTTCCAGCTGGAATCTTACCTTGTTGTGATGTAATCAACAGAGGTGCTGCACTTTATGATAATCTAGTGATTTTTGGAACACTAGATGCTAAGTTAGTAGCACTTGACAGAAAAACTGGAAAAGTTGTTTGGAAAAAGAAAGTAGCTGACTATAAAGAGGGATATTCAATTACAAACGCACCATTAATCGTAAAAGATATGGTTGTAACTGGTGTTGCTGGTGGTGAGTTTGGTATTGTTGGAAAAGTTGAAGCAAGAGATGCAAAAACTGGTGAAGTTGTTTGGACTAGACCAACAGTTGAAGGACATATGGGATACTTAAATGGTAAACCAAATGGTATTACAGGTGAACAAGCTGGTAAAACATGGCCAGGAGATATGTGGAAAAATGGTGGAGCTGCAACATGGCTTGGTGGAACATATGATCCTGAAACTGATTTGATTTTCTATGGAGCAGGAAACCCAGCACCATGGAATTCACATACAAGACCAGGTGATAACTTATACTCTTCTTCTAGAATTGCAATCAATCCAAATACTGGTAAAATTGTTTGGCATTTCCAAACAACTCCACACGATGGTTGGGATTTTGATGGTGTAAATGAGTTAGTTTCATTTAACAAAGATGGTAAAAAATTAGCAGGTACTGCTGATAGAAATGGTTTCTTCTATGTATTAAATAGAGAAAATGGTAAATTTATCACTGCTAATCCATTTGTTTCAAATATTACTTGGGCAAAAGGTATCGATGAAAACGGTAGACCAATCTATAATGATGCAAATAGACCAGGAAATCCAGATGGTGCTTCAAAAGGTAAATCAGTATTTGCTGTTCCTTCATTCTTAGGTGGTAAAAACTGGATGCCAATTTCATACTCTAAAAAGACACAGATGTTCTATGTTCCTTCAAATGAGTGGGGAATGGATATTTGGAATCAACCAATTCACTATAAAAAAGGTGCTGCATATTTAGGTGCTGGATTTACAATTAAACCAATTTTCGAAGATCATATTGGTTCACTTAAAGCGATTGAACCATTAACAGGTAAGATTAAATGGGAATATAAAAACCCAGCTCCATTATGGGCAGGGGTATTAACTACTGCTGGTGGACTTGTATTTACAGGAACTCCTGAAGGTAAATTCTTAGCATTTGATGATGAAACAGGAAAAATCCTTTATAAATTTAATGCTGGTTCAGGAATCGTTTCTTCTCCAATTACTTGGGAACAAAATGGTGAGCAATATATCGCAATCGTATCTGGTTGGGGTGGAGCTGTTCCTTTATGGGGTGGTGAAGTTGCAAAACTTATTAAAAACATCAACCAAGGTGGAACTGTACACGTATTTAAACTACACAAGTAGTTAGTGTGCCGAATGGGGTTTTTTAAACTTCATTTGGCAAATAAATCTTAAAAAGGAGGTAGCCAAAATGAAATGGGAAACACCTGCATTCGTAGACAACAGATTTGGTTTTGAAGTTACAATGTATATTTGCCACGTGTAAAATGTAACTTCTGTTAATAGTTTTAATTTAAACCTAAATCCCTAATTTAGATTTGAAGCGAGCCAGATATTTCTGGCTTGCTTTTTATAAAAAGTTTAAAGGGAACTTTTTATAAAAAGCAGATGGAGTAAAAGATGAGAATACAAGTATTAGGTTCTAGTGCTGGAGGAGGACTTCCTCAGTTTAACTGTAATTGTGATAATTGCAAAGGTTACAGAGAAGGAAAACCAAGTATTAAAAAAAGAACTCAAAGTTCAATCACTATAAGTGAAGATGGAGAAAATTGGGTTTTATTTAATACTTCCCCAGATATTTTAGAACAAATTCATAACTCACCGTTTTTACAACCAAAAGATGCAAGACGTGAAACTAAAATAAAAGCTATAGTTTTTATAGATGCACAGATTGACCATACAACAGGGCTTTTAATGTTAAGGGAAGGTTGCCCCCATGAAGTTTATTGTACAAAAGAGGTTCATGAGGAACTAAATACTTCATTTCCTTTATTTAAGATGCTTACTCACTGGGATGGTGGAGGAGTTAAATATAATGAGATTTCATTTAACAAACAACCATTTGAGATACCAGTTATGCCAAACTATGAGTTTTATGCAATGCCATTAATCTCAAATGCACCACCATATTCAAAATATAGAGATAAACCAAGAGTAGGGGACAATATTGGAGTTGTAGTTAAAAATAAAACTACAGGAAAAAAACTTTTTTATCTTCCTGGACTTGGGGTTGCGGAACCTAGAATAATTGAAGAGATGAGTGAAGCAGATGTTTTACTTGTAGATGGGACATTATGGACAAATGATGAGATGATTAAAAATGGGTTCTCTAAAAAACTTGGTACTGATATGGGACATATTCCATTAAGCGGAGATGATGGTCTTATTAAAATACTTGATGGGATGAGTAAACCAAGAAAAATTCTGATTCATATAAATAATACAAATCCAATTTTGGATGAGACAAGTAAAGAATATGCCGAACTTATATCACATGGGATAGAGATATCCTATGATGGTATGAGTATAGAGATTTAGAAAAAAAGACTAATTTACAAAAGGAGAAGAAGTAATGAGTAAGTTATTGAGTAAAGATGAGTTTGAATTAAAGTTAAGGGATATGGGTAGAATGTATCATATTCATCATCCATTTCATGTAAGAATGTATAATGGAGATTGTAGCAAAGAGGAGATTCAAGGGTGGGTAGCAAATAGATTTTATTATCAAGTGATGATTCCAATAAAAGATGCTGCAATTATGTCAAATAATCCACCACTTGAAGATAGAAGAAAATGGATTGATAGAATCATTGACCATGATAGTGTTGGTGGTGGAATTGAAGCTTGGTTAGAACTTGGAGAGGCTGTTGGTTTAAGTAAACAAGATTTAATAGATCAAAAATATCTTTTACCATCAGTTAAATTTGCAGTTGATGCATATGTAAATTTTGCTAAGCAAGCACCTTGGCAAGAAGCAGCTATGTCTTCACTTACAGAGATGTTTGCACCACAAATTCATCAACAAAGACTTGATACTTGGCCAACAAATTATCCTTGGATTGAACAAAATGGTTTAAGATATTTTCAAAAAAGATTAACAGAAGCAAGACGAGATGTTCAACATGGTTTAGCTTTAACTTTAGAAAAATTTAATACTGTAGAACTTCAAGAAAAAGCTTGTGAAATATTACAGTTTAAACTTGATATACTATGGACAATAGCGGATGCGATTTATTTAGCATATGAATTAAAAAAACCGCCATATTTTAATATAGAGAATTGTAATGCACAAAGAAAAATCACTTGCGGTGAATAACCATTTTCAACTGCAATTTGAAGAAGCACAAGGTTGTTTTGTACTTTTATACCCAGAAGGGATGGTACAATTAAACCAAAGCGCTGGAGAGATAATGAATCTATGTGATGGGAAAAACAATAGTTTGGATATCGCAAAGATATTAGAAGAGAAGTTTGAGATGAAAGATTTACAAAAAGATGTTGAAGCATTTTTAAGTGAAGCGATTGAAAGAAAGTGGGTTGTTTATGCAAACTAGTGAAACTACAATCAAACCGCCACTATGGCTACTTTTAGAGTTAACACATAAGTGCCCTTTAGAGTGCACTTATTGTTATAATCAATTAGATTTTGCGAATACAAAAGATAGTATGAGTAAAGAGGATTGGTTTAAAGTTTTAGAAGAGGCTAGAGCTATGGGTGCTGTGCAGCTTGGAATTAGTGGTGGTGAGCCTTTATTAAATAAAGACTTATTAGAGATTGTCAAAAAAGCTAGTGAATTAAAATTTTATACAAACTTAATCACGTCTGGTGTAGGGGCTGATTTAAGTATAGTAAAAAAACTAAGAGAGGCTGGACTTAAAACAGTTCAGCTGGGAATTCAATCACCCAATGAAAAAACTTCAACACTGATTACAAATAACAAAACAGCATTAAAAGATAAAATTGCTTTTGCCAAAGAGTGTAAAGAACAAGGTTTACAACTTATAGTAAATAGTTGTATCACTAGACAAAATATAGAAGAAGTAGGTGAGATTATTGAATTTGCAGATTCAATAGGTGCAAACTATTTAGAGGTTGCAAATATTCAATATTATGGTTGGGCATTAAAAAATATAAATGCCCTTTTACCAACACAAGAACAACTTACAAAAGCAAAAGAAGTTGTGGATTATTATAGAGAACAAAGAAAAGATATGAAAGTGTTTTTTGTAGTTCCTGATTATTTTGCAACTAGACCAAAAGCCTGTATGAATGGCTGGGGAAGTACTTTTTTAACTATAAATCCAGATGGTTTAGCACTTCCATGTAACACTGCCAATACTTTACCTTTAAAGTTTCCAAATGTAAAAGAGTTTAGTGTATCTCAAATTTGGAATGATTCAGAAGCCTTTAATTATTTTAGAGGTGATAAATGGATGAAAGAACCTTGTAGAACATGTCCTGAAAAGGAGGTTGATTTTGGTGGGTGTAGATGTCAAGCTTTTGCATTGACCAAGGATTTACATGAAGCAGATCCAGTTTGCGATAAATCATCTTTTCATAAAGTTGTAACCAATAAAGTTGAAGAGGCTTTAAATAGCAGTGAAACTCCTATTTATAGAAATAAATTAAACTCTATGAAATATATAGGTTAGTGTGGTCTTTCAACCATATAACCTATACCTCTAATATTTATAATAAAATCCTCTTTTAATACTTTTTTTACTCTGTTTACTTCCGCTCTAATTGTAGCATTGTCGATATAATCATCATTCCATACAAAATCTCTAAACATATCGTAGTTACAAACTAAACTTCTATTTGCTGCAAGTAAATCTATAATCTGGATTTGTCTTTTAGGTAAAATATGTGGTTCATTGTTAAAATATAAAATCATATTTTTTGAATCATAGCTATATGATTTTGATAATCTTTTGTGCTCTTGGGGAACAATATTTGTTTTTAGAATTTTATTTATTCTAAGGGTTAACTCTTTTAAATGAAAAGGTTTTTTCAAATAATCATGACACCCTATATCAAAAGCTCTAGTAATATCTTCAATATCAATAAGGGCAGATATAAAAATAGTTGGAACCATTCTTTTTTGATTGTGTAATTCCTCTAATATAGATATACCATCTTTGTCTGGAACATTAATATCAAAAACTAAAAGGTCAAATTTCTCTTCTTCCAAAGTATTTATACAAGAGTTTCCATCTGTTACAGAAATAACTTTATGCCCTGTTGATTCAAGGTATTGAGTAATTGCTTTATTTAACATAACATCATCTTCTAGCAATAATATTTTCATTGACATCCTTTAAACGAATAAGTAAAACTTGTTTGTTCTTCATTTGATTCTACTTTTATTAGAACTCCATCTTCATCACAAATTCTCTTTACTAAATTTAATCCTAATCCAAAGCCATCTTTTGAGTGTTCTTCCCTGTAGTATTCATCAAAAATTTTTTCAGGGTTTTGTATTCGCTTTGAATTGCTTGTTACACAAAATTTAATACAATTACCATTTTTTATTACATCAACTTTTATTGGTTTACCTTCAAAAGTGTATTTAATAGCATTGGTTAATGTATTATCAATAATTCTTTGTAGTTTTGTTTCGCTAAACTCTATTAAAACTTTTATTGAATTGGTTCTAAATAAAAATTTAGAATTTGTCATATTTGTTGCAACATTTCTAAAGAATTCTACCCTATTTCTAACAAAATCTATTAAATCTATAGTGTAAACCTTGTATTCAACTTGATCTTTCTTTACCAAATAACTCAAATCGTCATAAATTGAGAAAATATTCTTCACTGCAACTTCAATATTTTCTAAATAGATACTTTTCCCAAACTCCATTTCATGTAAGTCAATATTACTTACTATTACAGATAAGGGAGTATTTGTTTCATGCACAGAGTGTTTTAAGAATAGTTTTTGATTTTTCAAAAGTTGCTCTGAATATGCTATTTGTCTCTCTAAAGCTTTTGCTTGTTCATTTTGGTCTCTTGCACTTTGTTGAATTAGGCTTGTCAAGGATTGAATAGTTTTTGCATAAGAGATATCTTGTGAACTTACCATTTTATTTGATGGTGCTAATTTCATGTCTAAGTGTGGATTTTCTGATAAACCAACTAGAGTTATTGTTTCATTCATTAGTTCATTTTTATTATTTTGATGGAAAAACTCTGCATATGTAAAGAATCCAGAAGTAGTAGCCATGGATGCAAATGGTTCTATCTCTAGTTTTGTCAAGTTTTGCATATATCTACGTCTTGCCATACATGAATATATAAAAAATGTTTCAGCAGGTTGATTTTGGATATTTTCAAGATATTTAAATGGAGTATTTATTATACGCTCTGCATCTGCTATACCTAAACGTACTTTGTCACCTTGGTGCAAACCTCCACCACACCCTAAACTTCCATCTGGATACATCGTAACAGCAGCTCTTGCTATAGATATACCATCTTTTATAATCATCAATGGAAATTCAGCAAAGGTATGAACATGTCTATCCCCTAAATATTTTTCATAGAATTCTATAGCCTTCATTCCAGAAATTTCATAAATTCTATTACCTTCAATTTTATCTATCGTATGTTCAATACCAATAGGAATCCATCCATGTTTTATATCATTCGCAACTTGCAAAACATCAGAGTTTAATGATACTGCAACAACACCATTGTCAATTATAGTATCTCCTGCACTCACATAAGTTTTTTGAAACTTTCCATTATCTCCTGCCATACCACCACAAACCATAATAGAGTTATCAAAAGAACTAATTCCATTTAGATATTCTTCTCCATTTGTTAAAGTGCTATCTGTAAAAGTAATGATAAGTTTAGTATTGGGTGTTACTATATCTTTAGCTATTTCGAAACCGTTATTAAAAGAGTTGTTACCATTTTTTAATGATATTTTAAGAGTAGTTTTTTCAAATACAGTAATTGAAACTAAAGTTCTTAAGGTTGAGACTTCATTATCCATAATCTCACCATCTGTTGTGGCACCTATATAAATAGCATTTGGAAGATGCTCTTTTAGAATATTAAGAATATATTGGAGGGTACTTACATTTTGTCCACAAAATATTTGGATAAGAACACTCTTTTCATTTTCGTATAAAGAATAATTTATTTCATCAATAAAATGATTATTTTGGTAAATATAATTGTATGTTTTCATGATGTAATTGTAGCATAAAACAAAAAGAAAAAATCTAAAAAAAAGAAGAAATTTGCAATGCTACGTTATTGCTACTATTACCATAAAATCGAGCTTTTGTTGAATGAATTGCTTCGCTATATTCAAGCTATAATTTGGCTATATTGAGGCTATAATTTTAGAGTAAACTTTCAGTACAGAAAAAGATTGGCAGACAAAATTTTTCATGTTATAAAATAAAAATACAAAAAAAGGAAAAAAAATGATTTACAATAAACCAACATTTAAACCTCAGTATGAGAACTTTATTGGTGGAGAATGGGTTGCTCCAAAAAGTGGAGAGTATTTTGATAATATTTCACCTGTTGATGGTGATGTATTAACAAGAATACCAAGATCAAATGAAGAAGATGTTGAGTTAGCAGTTCAAGCTGCAAAAACTGCATTTGAATCATATAAACATACTTCTGTAATCGAAAGAAGTACTATGTTAAATAAAGTTGCTGATGCAATTGAAGCAAACTTAGAAGCTCTTGCTATTGCTGAGACTTTAGATAATGGTAAAACTATTAGAGAAACTTTAAATGCAGACGTTCCTTTAGTTGTTGATCATTTTAGATATTTTGCATCTGTTATTAGAGCAGAATCTGGTACGGTTTCAGATTTAGATGAAAATACAATTTCTCAAGAGATTTATGAGCCATATGGTGTTGTAGCTCAAATTATTCCTTGGAATTTCCCATTATTAATGGCTGCTTGGAAATTAGCTCCTGCATTAGCTGCTGGTAATACAATTGTTATGAAACCTGCATCTGCTACTCCAAAATCAATTTTATTATTAATGGAAACAATTCAAGATGTACTTCCAAAAGGAACTGTAAATATTATCAATGGTTCAGGTGGAAAAATTGGTAAATACCTTTCAACTCACCCAGATATCAAAAAAGTTGGATTTACAGGTGAGACTACAACTGGTCAATTAATTATGCAATATGCTACAGAAAACATTATCCCTTCTACATTAGAACTTGGTGGTAAATCTCCAAACGTTTTCTTTGAATCTATTATGGATGCTGATGATGAGTTCTTTGATAAAGCTATCGAAGGTTTAGTATTATTTGCATTTAACTCTGGTGAAGTTTGTACTTGTCCATCAAGAGCATTAATCCAAGAGTCAATTTATGAGCCATTTATGAAAAGAGTATTAGAAAGAGTTGCTGCAATTAAATTAGGTGATCCTTTAGATACAGATAACATGATGGGTGCTCAATGTTCTATTAACCAAAAAGAGAAAATTTTAGAGTATATCAAAATTGGTAAAGAAGAGGGTGCTGAGTGTCTAATCGGTGGTGAAGCATTAGAATCTGAAAAACATCCAAATGGTTTCTATATTAAACCAACAATCTTTAAAGGTCACAATAAAATGAGAATCTTCCAAGAAGAGATTTTTGGACCAGTTCTTGCTGTAACTACTTTTAAAGATGAAGAGGAAGCAATTGAGATTGCAAATGATACTGTATATGGATTAGGATCTGGTGTTTGGTCAAGAGATGCACACCAATTACATAAAGTATCAAGAGCGATTGAAGCAGGTAGAGTATGGGTTAACTGCTACCACTTATATCCATCTCATGCATCATTTGGTGGATACAAAAAATCTGGTATTGGTAGAGAAACTCATATGATGATGTTAAACTCTTATAGACATACAAAAAATATTTTAACTTCTTACAGCAAAAATGCGTTAGGATTCTTTTAATAGATATTTTTTATAGGGGAGAATTCCCCTATAAAAGAAATGGAGCTTGTAGATGGATATAGTAAGATTAAAAGTCACTGATGGAGCGCGCGAAGTAATTGAGATGCTTAAAAAAGAGCATGGAGAATTAGTCTTTAACCAAAGTGGCGGGTGTTGTGATGGTACTGCTCCAATGTGTTATGAAAAGGGCGATTTCTATGTACCAAGTAGAAATGTAAAATTAGGTGAAATCTGTGGTTGCGAATTTTTCATGGATAAAGATCAGTTTGAATATTTTAGACATTCTCAGATAACTATTGATGTCAAAGAGGAAAAAAGTGCTTTTGGAAATTCATTTTCTATTGAAATAGATCATGGATACCAATTTATCACTAAATCTAGAATATTTACGGATGAGGAATATAACGAATTAAAGTCTAGGGAAGAGATTTAATTTTTAGTACAAATTTAAAATGCTACTTTTTTATTTGTAGCATTTTAAATCTATCTCCCATGCCTGTAGGTTCTAATAAAGTTTTTACCTTTTGAACCTCTCTTAAATAAGTGTTTTCATCTACATGTTGTTTTAAAATTTCAAGTAAATCTATAATTCCAAAATCAATTAGAGCTTGCATTTGAGTAGAATAAACAATATCTTCAACCTTATTTTTTTTAAAACAATCTATTAAATGATTAAAAAATACATCATATGTAATATCTGAAGTTTTATAGTATTTTTCTAAATTCAGATTTTCTTCAAATAATGCAAACACCTCATGCTTAGAGTAAATTCTAGTAGAAAAATCATTTCTAGGATAATTATCTCCATAATCAAAAGTGATAAACTCAAAATTTTTTATATTTTTACAAAGGGTATTTATAAATTTTTCATACCCAATAGCAACTTCACCTTTTGTAATTTTATATTTTTTACAATGGTTTATTAGGTTTTCATCTTCACAATTTTCAAATACTATATTATGGTTTTTTACAAAACCTTGTTGCAAGATATTATCTTTTGTAAAAACTAATTCACAAGAAAAAGCATCAAAAATCTCATTTGCTATCACAAAACAGTTTTCAATCTCAACCTCATTTATATCATTGTAGTGTAATAAATCAATAGCATTGTCAAATGAATCTTTAAAATACTCTTTTTGATGTTTTTGTAAGTGAGGGTATTTTTCAACTATAGCAAAATTAAGTGTTTGGATAAGTTCAGGATTTAAAGTATAAATAAACTGAATAATATCTGCCAATAAATATCCATGATGGGCACCAACTTCAAGGATAGTACAGTCTTGGGGTAATTCATTATTTTGTATGGTATCAACTATTCTTTTTCCTATAGTCCCGCCAAAAAAAGATGAAGTTGATACAGCTGTATAAAAATCTCCTTTTTTGCCTATTTGTTTATATTTACTATAATAACCATCATTTTCGTAAAGCCAAGAATTAAAGTAGTCGCTAAATTTTGTTTTTTTATTCATAAATGAAGTTTAGCAAAGTTTTTTTAATATATATATAAACACAATTAGTTAAAGAAACTATTCAAATGGTAAAAAATTTGTTACTTCATTGTAAACGAATTAAGGTATAATTACATTTATTTATTAATTAAGGAGAAGCCCATGGAAAAAAGAACAAAAATTTTAGCAACTTTAGGGCCAGCAAGTGATAGTGTAGAGATTATAGAAGGTTTAATAAATGCTGGGGCAAATCTATTTAGATTAAATTTTTCTCATGGAAGTCATGAATACCATGCAAATACGTTAAAAAACATTAGAACTGCCATGGAAAATACTGGTGTTACAGTTGCAGTTTTACAAGATATTTCTGGACCAAAAGTTAGAATTGGGGATTTAAAAGAACCTTTTGAATTAAAAAAAGGTGATGTAATTACCTTTTTAAAACATGACATTATTGGTTATCAAGAAAAAGATGATAAATATGTTGTATCTATCAATTACCCAGAATTACTTGATAAAGTAAAAGAGGGTGAATATATATATTTATATGATGGAACAATTAGAGCAAAGGTTATCGAAACTGGCGATGAAATAAAAGCTCAAATTGAAAATCATGGAAAATTAAGTTCTAAAAAAGGTGTAAATTTTCCAAATACAGTTATTGATATTGATGTTATTACAAAAAAAGATAAAAAAGATATAGCTTGGGGTATTGAAAACAAAGTAGACTATTTTGCGATATCTTTTGTACAAAATAAAAGAGATATGGAACACGCTAGAGAACTTCTTGGAGATTATAAAGGAAAGTTAATAGCAAAAATTGAAAAATTTGATGCTGTTGCAAATATAGATGAGATAGTTGAAGCTAGTGATGGACTTATGGTAGCTAGAGGAGACTTAGGGATTGAAGTTCCTTATTATGAGGTTCCAACTATTCAAAAAAGACTTATTAAAAAAGCAAATGCTGCTAGTATTCCTGTTATCACTGCAACTCAAATGCTTTTATCTATGACTGAAAATGAAAGAGCAACAAGAGCAGAAATCTCAGATGTTGCAAATGCAGTTTTAGATGGGACAGATGTGGTTATGCTAAGTGAAGAGAGTGCTGTTGGAGTTGATCCAATCAATGTAGTTGAAACTATGAGTAATATTATTATTAAAACAGAAGAGATTTATAAATTTGATAAATACAATGATTTAAAATATAAAGATCAATTTGATGTAATATATGCAACTGTTACAAAACTAGCAGATGATTTAAAAGCAAAAGGGATTTTAGTATTAACAAGTTCAGGTACTTCACCTATTAAAATCTCAAGATTTAGACCAAGAACAAAAATCTATGCATTTTCTCATAAAAGAAAAGTTGTAAATACTCTTTGTGGTATTTGGGGAGTATATCCAGTTTCTGTTATCAAAGAAGCACAAGCATCTAAAATGATACAAAAAATGTTAAAAGAGTTGGATTCTAAAGATTTATTAGATAAAAAAGGTCCTTATATTTGTACTATTGGTTATCCTGTGGGAGTTCCTGGAAGTACAAATACGATTAAGATTTTAACTGAATCAGAGATTGAGTTTTATCTTAATTTTTCAACTAAGAAGAAGTAATTCTTCTTTAGTTTGAATTAAAATTTATTTGATTTTCAATTCTAGAAATCTCTTTTTTGATAGAATCAACTAAAGAGATATCTTTTTGTCCTGTATATTGCCAATTCCCATATTTTGTTGCATCATTGACTTTATATTTTTCAAACATCATCATTTGATCAGTAATCTTTTCAGTAGAGACATTTTCTACTTTTTTTAACATTTTTTTGTAGATAATTAACATCTGTTTGTCCCAAATTTTTAACTCTTCTTTACTAGGGATATATGTCCCTTTTTTTGCAAATAGTTCCAATTCTTGGATAATATCTTCATATTTTATTGGAGCAAAATCTAAAAGATCCATTTTATAAACAAGTCTAGAGGCATTTTTATTATCAAGTTTATAAATTGAATTAAAGTTTTTAATATGTGAAGCTACTTTCTCTAAGATTTTTTCTTTTTCTTCTAGTGGTGATCCGGTTTCTTGTGGAGTTACTTCAGTTTTAATATCTTTAATTTTTTCATCTTCTTGTTTTGGTGTTATTTTTTCTTCTACTTTGGGCTTTTCTTCTTTCTTTTTATTTTTTAGAGTTTTTAGTTCGTTTTGATATTGTAAATTTTTCTTTTCTAAATCTTTAATAGTATTTTGTAGTTTTTGATACTCAGCTGTTGAAGTTGAAGTAATATTAGTTTTATTAAAACTTTTATCATAATAGATAAAAAAAGCAACCAAGGCAGTAATAATTATGATTGAAAATATGGTTGCAATAATAGTAGAAGATGTGTGTTTCTTTGCAGACCTAACAAGCTCTTCTTCCATTTTCTCTCTAGGTTTTTTTATCAAATCATCAACAATTGTAGAAAAGTTTATTTGTTGAAGTTTTCTTAAATCTGCAAGATTATTCATAACTTCATGTTTTTTTTCTTCTTCATTTTGAAGACGTAATTCTAACTCTGTAATTTTTTTTTGAAGAGATTTTAGTTCTTCATCATAGTTCGCGGTTAAGTGAGCAAGCTCCTTATACACCTCGTCCATAGATTTTGCACCCTCTTTGAATCTATCAAGTAAAGAAGAAAAGTTATTATCCATAATGAATCCCTAATTTCATTTTAGAATATATTATGACATATTTTAATTAAATTAAAGTAAATATATAATTATTCTTTTTTACAGGTATTAAAATTTTTAGTTATAATACCCGTATAATTGAGATTTTTAAAAATAAAAAATTTATTATTTACTTAAATTAACTCATTTTTGAATATATATCAAATAATTCTATTTGTTCTTGCAATTTATATATTTCAACTTCAATAGATTTTATCTTTTGAGAGTTTGAAAGTGTATCCACATCACTTTGGGTTTTAACTTCTGCATTTTTTTCTTCAATGATGATTTTTAATAAAGATTCATAAAGTTGATAATCATCTTGTGCAACCTTTTTTTTCTGGTTTAACATCTCAATTTTTGCTAATTTTGATTTATAATAATTTTCTTCTTCTAAAATAGTGTTTTGCAAAGTGAGTTTTGATTTTAGATATTCTAATTTTTGTGTTTGAATATCATTAAAGGTTCTAACATCAAAAGGCATTGAAACAGATATACCATAAGTTTTTGAAGTATCATCAGTGATTGTTGGATTGTTAGTTTCATGATATTTTGTATAGTCTAATGTAGCACTTACAGTTGGTAAATATTTAGCTACTGTCATGTCACTAAAATAATCTTTTTGTTTCATATCTTTTGTAGCTTTTTTTAGTTCTAAACTATTGTTGATATAATTTTTTTCATCTGTTAAGTTAAGTCTTGGTAATTCAAAACTTAGATAATCTCCACTAGCTATTGATGAAAAGTTGTAGTTTAATTCTTTCTTTTGATATTTTAAATCTACTAAACTATTTTTTACTTTATTTGCTTCAAGTATGGCATTGTCTAAATATGAAGTATCCAAAAATCCATTTAAAACTTGCTCTTTTTTTCTTATAATATCAATTTGAGCATTGTCAAGTTGTAGTTGGGCTTTTTTTATATTTAAATCCAAAATATGAAGATTAAACAGCATTGTTACTGCATTTTTTATTAGCTCTTTTTTTTGAATCTCAATATCTATATCAGTATAATCATATGAGGCATTTGCATATTTGATAGCTTTATAAATACCTCCACTTTTAAATATAGGTTGATTTATAGATACCATACTTTTAGTTGTATCATAATGTTCCCCATATGATTTTGAATATGAAAATATAACTTGATTTATCCAATCTTTTTTTAGTTTTGCACTATTTTCTTCATTTTGTTCTTGACTATATTTAAATAAATCTAATCTTTGTTTAGAAAGTATCTCTTCACCTGTAGCATTTAAAAATACAGGTAAAGTGATAAATATGGGTAAACAAAATTTAGTCAATTTTTGAAAGTGCATCATCAAGCCTTTTGAACCCTTCATTAATTTCATCTTTTGAAATAGTAAGTGGCGGTAATAATCTTAAAGTATTTCTTCCTGCTTTAAGCACTAATACACCCTCTGCAAAAGCTTTTTTTATAATTAGCGCTAAAGTATCAGAATCTTTTACTCTTAAACCTTTAATCAAACCAATTCCAACTTTTTGAAGAAACAGATTACTATATTTTTCAAAGATTTCATTTAATTTTGTATCAAAATAAATAATAGCTTCATCTAAAGCACCAGAATCTTTATACTCTTCTAAAATATCTAAAACTTTATTTGCAGCAGCAGTACATAAGTAGTTCCCACCAAAAGTAGAACCATGATCTCCTGCTTCAAAAATATCTTTATGGGTAGTCACAACTGCTCCAATTGGCACACCACCACCTAAACCTTTAGCTAGCGTTACAATATCTGGTTGAATCTCATAAAGATTACTTGCAAGGAACTCTCCTGTTCTATAAACGCCTGTTTGAACTTCATCAATTATTAAAAGAATATCTCTTTGTTTTAAAAACTTTGCTAATTCTTGTACGGCTTCTTTTTCAAAAGGTTGAACTCCACCTTCCCCTTGAACTAATTCAATCATAATTGCAACTGTTTCATCATCAATTGCATTGTAAATATCATCAATTGCACTGTTAAATGAAAACCCATCTGGATATGGAGCAAAATTTGGACTATGAAAAGAGCTTTGACCTGTAGCTTTTACAGTTGTAATTGTTCTTCCATGAAAAGAATGTTCTAGTGTGATAACTTTATATCTTTTTCCATCATATTTAGTTTTTCCATATTTTCTAGCTATTTTTATAGCTCCTTCGTTTGCTTCTGCACCACTGTTTGCAAAAAAAGTTCTTACATCCATTTGTGAATATTTTGCTATCTTTTCAGCTAATTTTGCTTGTGGTTCAATAGCATATAGATTTGATATGTGTGTTATGTTGCTTACTTGATTACAAATAGCTTGAGCAACCTCTTGGTTTCCATGACCTACTGAAACTACACCAATACCAGAGGTAAAGTCAATGTAATCTTTATCGTTTTCATCAAATAAAGTTGCATTGATACCTTTTTTGAAGTTAACATAGTTTCTAGCATAAGTATGTAAAACATACTGTTTGTCTAATTGTTCTAACATCTATTTTTCCTAAATTTAAGTGATAAAATTATATCTAATTTTTTTAAACAGTATATTAATAAATTATTATTGAATAACAATTAAAAAACTTCTATTAGATTTGTAAAAAAATATTAACTATTAAACTGCTTTTAGATAAAATCAAAACTAAAATTTAAAGGAAAAAAATGCAGCATTTAATTACTACAGCTGATTTTACTAAAGAAGAAATTCTTGAAGTTTTTGATGATGCTAAAATGTTTTTAGATATGGAAAGTAGTGAAGTTTTAAAAGGTAAAATTATAGTAAATTTGTTTTTTGAAAACTCTACAAGAACAAGAAGTGCTTTTGAGATGGCTGCAAAAAGGTTAGGAGCACAAGTTATTTCGCTAGATGTTGGTACAAGTTCAACAAAAAAAGGTGAAACTATATTTGATACAGTTACAAATATAAACGCAATGAAGCCAGATGCAATTGTTATAAGACACTCAGATTGTAATATCCATAGTACTTTAATTGATTATGTAGATTGTCCTATTATCAATGCAGGAGCAGGAAAAAGTGCACATCCTACTCAAGCTTTATTAGATCTTTTTACTATTATTAAACATTTTGATGGAGATACACAGGGCAAAAAAGTTGCAATTGTTGGAGATGTTAGAACTTCAAGAGTTGCAGGTTCAAACAAAAGATTACTTCCAAGATTTGGTATGGATGTTTGTTTTGTAGCTCCTGATTGTTTTAAAGATGAGAATAATGAATTTAAACAATATACATATATCTCTGATATTATTGATGATATTGATGTTGTTATGAGTTTAAGAACACAACTTGAAAGACACAATGAAATATATTTTCAATCATTAAATGATTATGCAAAAGATTATTGTATCACAAATGAAACTTTTGGAGATAGAGATATTTTACTTTTACATCCAGGTCCAGTAAATAGAAATGTTGATATTTCAGATGAGATGCTATTAGACCCAAGAAATAAAATATTAGAACAAGTTACAAATGGAGTTGCTGTAAGAATGGCAGTTCTAAAAAAACTTATTTTACAAAATAGTAAGTAGTTTGAATCAAAACATAATTAACCTTTTAAATAAATATGGCTCTTTAAAAGAGCCATTTCTTTTTATAATCTCTTATGATTTATCAAAAGCTTATATTAAACCTTTGAGTCAATTGCCTGATGATGTTAAATATGAATTAAATAATAGTTCTTTTTCAAATGATACAAAAAAAATTCAAATCAAAAAATATCCAATATCTTTTAAAGAGTATAAAAAAAAGTTTGATTTCATTCAAGAACACATTAAAGCTGGAAATAGCTACTTATTGAATTTAACTTGTGCAACAAAAATTGAAACTGATTTTACTTTAGATGAAATTTATGAGAAATCAAAAGCAAAATTTAAATTAAAATTTTTTGATAAATTTGTTTGTTTTTCTCCTGAGAGGTTTATTCAGATTATAGATAATAAAATCTATACTTTCCCTATGAAAGGTACTATTGATGCTAGTTTGGAAAATGCACAAGATAAAATTTTGGCAAATCAAAAAGAGATGGCAGAACATACAATGGTAGTAGATTTACTTAGAAATGATTTGGGAATTGTGGCAAATAAAATCAGAGTAGAAAAGTTTAGATATATTGATAAAATAAATGCTGGGGATAAAAAACTTCTACAAGTAAGTTCTAAAATTACAGGAGAATTAAAACAAAATTGGAATAAAAATATAGGAGATATCTTAATCTCAATTTTACCTGCTGGTTCTATTACAGGTACACCTAAAAAGAAAACTATAGAGATTTTAGAAAGTATAGAAAACTATGAAAGAGATTTTTATTGTGGTGTTTTTGGTGTATTTGATGGAAAAAATCTTGATAGTTCAGTAATGATTAGATTTATAGAAAATCAAAAAGAGGCTCTTATTTATAAAAGTGGCGGTGGAATTACTTGTGATTCTGATGCTAAATTGGAATATGAAGAGTTACTTGATAAAATATATTTACCCTTTTAATTATAAATAACCTTATAACAAATTTAATTTTAAAGTAAAATAATTTTTACATATATATTCTTAACTATGAAAACTAGTTTATATAGTAAATATTTATTTCAGATATTAAATATTAGAATCTTGCCCTTTAGAAATAAATAATAAAAGTTATATACAATATAAAAATTATGTTATTGTATATATACTTTAAAATAGGCATTTTAAAAATTATTTATTTATAAAATATTTTGCAAAAGGTAAAAATATGATTTTCATAACAAAAAAAAGTATAACAGATGAGATAAAAAAAGCTAAAGATTGCAGAGACTTGTCAACTCAAAAGGAGTTATCTGATTCTTATAATATTAATGTAAGAAGAGCTTTGGCAAAAAATCCTTATTTGAACTCTTCAATTGCAGATAAGTTGTTGTTTGATCCAAGTATTAATGTATCTTATAGAGTATCAAAAAATAGTAATTGTACAAAAAAAAGAGAGTTCCCAATAGAGTTCTTAAACCATAAATGTATAACTTGTGAAGTTGATGAACTTGTCTTAGATTGTGAAAATTGTCATCAATAGTTACAAGATTATTACAATGATTTTATTGTAACCAAATAGTATTTTTCATTATATTAAAATCCTTCAAATTTATTGAAGGGTAGTATATATGAAAAAAAGAATTTTTATAATTGAGTATCAAAAGGGCAGTGATAAAGGTTTTGATGGTTTTAGACCAGATAGTAAACCAATATTAAATGCTATTGAAGAGTCAACAAATTATAAAACAGAAATTGTATTTTATAAACCAAATAGAAAATACGACTTACTTGAGTATCTTAAACAAAATGCAAAAGCAGTAATATCTCGAATAAATCCAGGAAACCTAAAAGAGGTTGATGAATATTTCCAATTTTTAAAAGCTTTAGGTAATAGTGGAGTTGAGATACATACTCACCCAGATGTTATGATAAATCTAGATTTTAAAGATATATTAGCAAAATTAAAAGGAACTAGACTTGGTGATGATGAAACATATTTTTATCATACCTTTACAGATTTTGCAAGAAAATTCCCTAAAGACTTAAAAAAACATGGAATCAGAGTTTTAAAAACAAATTATGGTTCAACAGGAGAAGGTGTATATTTAGTTTCAAAAAAAGATGATGGTTCTATTTTTTCCGTTGAAGCTGTAAATAATGAAAAATACTATTATGAGAATATTGATGAATTTTTACAAAAATTTGAAATAAAATTTGAGGATGAATCTGAAAATGCTGCCTATTTTAAAGGTAAAACTGGTTTTGTTGGATGTAGATATTTAGAAAGAATAAGTGAAGGGGAAATAAGAGTATTATTAGTGAATGACAAGGCCATATCTATAGTACATAAAAAACCACAAGATGGTGAGTTCTCAGCTACTTTGTTCAGTGGGGCAAAATATAAATATGAATCTCCCGATGATTCAAAATGGAAAGATGTAGTAAAACTCACTATGAAAGGTTTAAAAGATTTAAAACCATTTTTAAATGGCCAAAACTATCCACTTCTTTGGACAATGGATTATATTATGGATTATAACGAAGATGGAAGTGATAAGTATATACTTTCTGAAATAAATTGTTCTTGTGTAGGTATAACTACAGAATTACAATATGCAAAAGAGGTAGCTAAAGTATTTACTAAATAAATACTTAGCTCTTTTTTCTCCAAAGGTTTAAAAAGTTTGTTATCTCACTTTTTACATAGATGTTATTTGTAATATCATGTTTCGTTTGTGGAAGTATTACAACTTTTGCATTTGGAAACTTTTTTAGCGCTTGTGTACAATGCCCTTGTACTTCATAATTTTTATTTGGTTTTGAGTCATTACTAAAATACTCATCATGGGTTCCAATGATATTTAAAAAAGGATTATACTTTTTAGCTCCCACTTCAAAATCTTTTGAGTAGTATCCATTTTCACAAGAATAAGCTGTGACTATTCTAGCTTTAAACTCTTTGCCTTTATAAAATGCAGCTGCTAAACCACCCTCTGAATTCCCCATCAAAAAAAGATTTCCAAAATCTATAAACTCTAACTCTTTTAATCTTCTTAGATTGTAAATAATCTCTACTTGTCTTAATCTATGTACCTTTTCATATTTTTTTATACTTGTTGGTGTTTTATAGGTTGGTCTATTTTTTATTTTAAAAGAGTTTGGTGCAAAAAAAATAAAATTTGCATCATTTACAATCCATTTTCTATAGGTTTCCCCCTTTGAAAACCCAGCTGAACCATGCATATAAAATAGTGTAGGTAGTTTTTCTTTTATTTTAAAATTTTGATGTTCTTTTAAAAAATTGTTTAATGTACCAAAATAGGGTTTTGATAAACCATTAAATCCTTTGGGCAATCCTATATAAGCATATTTGTATGTATCTTTAAAATTATCATATTTTTCTAATATTTTTTCTATATCCACAAGATTTCCTAATAATATATTTTTATATGTTATTAGATATTATAACAAAAACAAAAAACAGTGTGGTAACATGGAATATTTTGAGACAATCAAATGCTTTGATAATGAAGTTTTTAATTTAGAGTATCATAATAAAAGAGTATCAAATACAATAGGGCTTAACTTAAACTTGCAAGAGTATATTTATCCCCCTTCAAGTAAGTTATATAGATGTAAACTAATTTATAATGAATATGAAGTTTTAGATGTACAATATTTTGAGTATACAAAACGAGATATTAAAAGCTTCAAATTAATTTCTGATGAGACAATAGAGTATTCTAAAAAGTATTTAAATAGAGAAAACTTAGAAAAACTTTTTGAAAAAAGAAAAAATGCCGATGAGATTATTATTGTAAAAAATGGTTTAGTAACTGATACTACTATTTCTAATATTGCAATTTTTGATGGGATTGCTTGGCTAACACCTAAAAATTGTTTATTAGAAGGGACTACAAAAAGTAGATTATTAGAAGAGAAACTTTTAATCGAAAAAGATATAACAGTAAAGATGCTAAAAGATGCAAGAAAGATAGCCTTGATGAATGCAATGATTGATTTTGATGTTTTAAACGAGTATGATATTGAAATATAAAAAAGAATTTAAAGCAGCTTTTAAAATCTCAATTCCTGTAATGATGGGATATAGTGTATTAGGTTTTGCTTTTGGACTACTTTTAGTATCTTTTAATTATCCTTGGTATTTTGCTTCTATTATGTCATTGTTTATATATGCAGGTGCTTTACAATTTGTGGCAATAAATTTTTTTAACTTAAAAGCTGGCTATATTGATATAGCTCTTGCTTCTTGGTTTTTAAATCTAAGACAATCTTTTTATGGTTTGTCTTTATTAAAAAGATTTAAAAAAACTGGTAAATTAAAACCTTATTTGATTTTTGGATTAACTGATGAAACCTATGCACTACTTACCACAATAAAAGATGATGAACAATTAAAGAAAAAATGGTACTACTTTTTTTTATGCATGTTTAATCAAAGTTATTGGTTTATTGGTTCCACATTTGGAGCAATTTTAGGTTCTAGTATTGAGTTTGATACCTCAGGCTTAGAGTTTTCCTTGACTGCACTTTTTGTGGTACTTTGTATAGAACAATATAAAAACTTAAAAAATAAAATTCCATTTTTAATAGGTGCCTTTAGCTCTGTGTTAGCTATCTTTTTTGTACCTTCTGATAAGATGTTAGTTACTGCAATTTTATCCTCTTTGATTCTTTTATTTATTTTTAGAAATAAGATTGAATCAAATGAATAATACTGAGATTTTTTTTGCTATTGCTATAATGTCTATAGTAAATTATTTTACAAGAGTTACACCTTTTTTATTTTTTAAAAATAATGAGTTGCCACCATTTTTAGGATTTATTGAAAAGTTTTTTCCTGCTACAATTATGATGATTTTGATTTTTTATTCTATAAAAGATATAGATTTTTTAGTTTATCCTCATGGGATAAAAGAGCTTTTATCTATCATAATTACAGTTATTTTACACCTTAGTCTCAAAAATTATTTAATCTCTATTTTCTTAGGAACAGTTTCTTATATGATATTAATTCAATATTTTTAATATTTTCTAAGATTAATACTTTTTTAATACTATCTTTAGCTAAAGTTAAAGTATGAAAATTACTAAGGGGGATATCATGGGACTATCATATATATCTATAGTGATAATAAAATTTTTAATGGATATTAGTTTTGTTGGGGTACTTTTTTATTTTTCAAATAAAAAAAATTAATTATTTTATGTCAGAATATAATTTATAGAATAAATTTTAAAAAATATATTTAGATAAATAATCTAAAATATAGATAAGTAAAAATAGTTGTATTATAAGTTATAATATAATTAATATAAAATTTAGGATTAAGAATGATTAATGACATAATAGAAAATGTTGAATATAAAGATTTAGTAAGTGCACAAGTAAAACAAACAATAGAATTTTTAATAGAACAAAATGAAGAATTTGCAATAACTGCAAATATAGATGCAATTACATTTAATCCTCAATTACCTCAAACTACTTTTGAACAATTATCAAAATTTTCATTGTTTGTGTTATCAAATTATACATACACAACAATTAGACTAGATGATACTTATATATATTTTGAAGCAGGATTTGGAAGTGAAAATTTTGGTTCAACTGTAAAAATACCTTTTTATGCAATTTTTCAAATTGTGGTGCAAGAGTCAATTTTATTTGTAAATTCTGTAGCTACAGTAGATAAATTTACTAAAAATTTAAAACAAAAATCTTTTAATGCATTTAAAAAAAATCCAAATAATAAAAATCTAATAAAATAAATGAAACTATTAATTTTTGATAAAGAGAATAATAGTCGTGATAATGATTCTATATCATTGTTAAATCAAAGTTTAAAAGATTTTAGGATTTCTTTAACTACAGATGTTGCTGATGCAAAGATATTATATGAAAGTTCATATTTTGAGATTATTATTATTGACTTTACAACAAAAGAGGGGGCATATTTTTTAGAATATGTTGTAAAAAATAATAGTAAACAAAAAGTGATAACTATTGGTTTTGAATTAACAAATAGTGAAAAACTTGGTTGTGATTATTGTGAAGCTAACTATTTAAGAAGAAGATTGGTTAAACCAATAAATATAATTGATTTATATAAAACTATTATAAATTTTGACAATATGAAATGTGAATACAAAAATAAATTCAATGATTTTGAAGTTATTTTAAAACAATTACTTTATAAATATCAATACTTTAAATTTGATAAAACAGAATGGAAAATATATGCAAGGGATAGTGGCTCAATAGTTTTAAAACAGTATCTTGAACTACTAAATGATTTGAGTTTGTATAATATAAAATATGAAGTAATAGATGATAAGACTTTGAAAATTTTATAAAAAAGAGGAATTCTTTTCCTCTTTTTTATTATTTCCAATGTTTTTGTAAATATCTAGTTTCTAGTTTGATAAATGATTTAACATCTGGTGTATTATTTACTAAATTAAATCTAATTAAATCATCTTTGTAAGGTATTTTTTTAGCAGAAGTAAAATGCCATTTTTGAGTTCTTTCTTTGTTTATAATCTCATATTCATAAAGTTTTGATTTAGAATTGTAAACTCTTTGTGTCATAACACCCTCAATTCCATAAGAGTTGTTCCCACCTTGAACACCAAGCTGTCCACCAGCACCTAAACCACCTGAAACTTCTTGACCTTTATAAACTTTTAGTGCTCTAATTAAGTTATTCATACTATCCATAAATGCAGATACCAATGTTTTACCTTCTGGTGTTTTAGAATATGCACCTAAACCACCTGCTGCACTACCAAATGCACCAATACCAAATCCCCAGTCAGTTGTTCTTGCGCTACCTTCTGCAGCTGCTAATTGAACTGATGATCTGTTATCAATAAGTGTTAACATTGTACTAGCATCAGATGTTTTTATTCCACCTGCAACTGCACCTACAACACTACCAAATAATGCACCCGCAATTGCTCCAATACCACCTGTTCCTTTTTCACTAAATGTAATTGAAGGAATAATTGTATAATCTGCTGCTACCATTTGCCCTTTATTGAATTTTGAATTACCTCTTAATTCTCCACTATTCATAAGTTGTCTTTCCATCATTAGGTCATTCATCCCTTTCCCTCTTTCAACAATAACAAAACAGTTTGATTGTTGTGTCATAAGTCTAAGAACTGGGATAGTTGATGGTAATCTTAAATCCCTTGTTAATATTTGGTACCAAGTATCATCTCTATCTTCATGGAATGAAACTGTACCAAGTGGGGTAGTACATTTTTCTAAAGCTTGATTTGCATTTTGTGAGTTAGCACCACCAGCACTTCCTGTTGCACTAGTTTTTGCATCACTTGATCCCATATTTGTCATACCAGATGTACATCCACTAAATGCACCAACTAGTAAGATGGCAGCAGATACATTTAATGTAATCTTTTTTAAGTTAAACATTTACTTTCCTTCATTAATTTTTATTTTAGTAAATAATATAATATAATTTTTTATTTTAAAACTTTTTTAAAGTGTGATTAATATATATAAAAATGTAATTTTAGTGTGATTTTTAAACAAAAGTAATTAAAAGGAATAATCCTTTTAATTGTTATTTAAGTGGTGAAAATGGGAATAATGCGCTTCCCCAAGTAAGTCCAGCTCCAAAAGCATCAAAAAGTATTGTATCACCAGCTTTTATTTTCCCTGACTCGTATGCATAATTCATTGCCATAGGAATAGAAGCTGCAGAAGTATTTCCATACTTATCTACTGTTATAACTGTTTGGTCTTCGTTTAATCCAAGTGCATCACCAACAGCTTTGATGATTCTATAATTAGCTTGATGAGGAATAAAATGGTTAATATCTTCATTTGAAAGATTATTTTTTTCAAGCATAACTTTTACATCGGCTGTTAGTGTTTTAACTGCAAGTTTGAAAGTTTCATTTCCTTTCATTCTAATACAAGCCATTTTTTGATCTAATACTTCTTGTGAACAAGGGTGTTTACTTCCTCCACCAGGTGTTTTGATCAAGTCATCATAGTTTCCATCACTTGAACAGTTAATATCCACTATTGCTTCTTCTTTTTTATCTGTTGCTGAGATAATAGCAGCTCCTGCACCATCTCCAAAGATAAAACAAGTACCTCTATCAGTATAATCTAAAATAGATGTATATTTTTCTGTACCTATAATTAATACATTTTTTTTCATACCAGATTCAATAAATGCTTTTGCAATTGATAAAGCATAAACAAATCCAGTACAAGCTGCACTTATATCAAAAGCTTGAACTTGAGGTAAATCAAGTTTTGAAGCTATTAAGCATGCTGTTGATGGCATACATAAGTAATCAGGTGTAACAGTAGCACAGATTAATAAATCAATATCCTCTTTTGCTATTCCTGATCTTTCAATCGCTTGTTGTGCAGCTCTTGCACCTAGATCTGATGAAGCTTCATTTTCTTCTGAAATTCTTCTTTCTTTAATACCGGTTCTTTTTGTAATCCATTCATCAGTAGTATCAATGATTTTTTCAAAATCAAAATTTGTCATTATCTTAGGAGGAATATAAGCTCCTATAGATCTAAATGCTGCATATGTCATTAAATTTCCTTAAACAAAAAGATATACTATTATTCAGGTTTAGTTGTATATCGTTTTAATTTTTCTTCTATATCAGTGTCTAAATTAGAACTAGCTGCAATGATTGCTTGATATATTGCATTTTGTATCGCTTTTGGGTTTGATTTTCCATGAGCAATGATAACAGGAGCTTTTACTCCTAAAAGTGGTGCACCACCATACTCTGCATAGTCAACTCTAACTTTTAAGTTTTTAAAAACTTTTCTCATTAGAACTGCACCTGCAATTGAGATAAGTGATCTTTTTAAGTTTTTTTTGATTATTTTTCCAATTGTATCAGCAACACCTTCTGCTGTTTTTAGTAATATATTTCCAATAAATCCATCACAAACAACAACATCAACTGTTCCTTTGAAGATATCACTACCCTCAACATTTCCAGCAAAGTTTGGAACTTTTGAAATCATCTCAAAAGCTTCTTTAGTAACTTCATTACCTTTGCTTTCCTCTTCACCATTACTTAATAAACCAATTAATGGTTCATCAATTTTTAATACATCTTGTGCATAAACTTGACCCATTACTGCAAATTCAAAAAGGTTTTTTGCATCACAGTCTACATTTGCACCAACATCTAATACAAGTGTATTTTGATTTTCACTTGTTGGCATAAGTGTAGCAATTGCAGGTCTACTAACACCTTTGATTCTTCCAATTCTAAGTGTTGCTAGAGACATTGAAGCACCAGAGTGTCCAGCAGATACTATTGCATCAGCATTTCCTTCTTTTACTAAGTCTATAGCTTTATAAATTGTAGATTCTTTTCTTTTTAGGGCATCTGTAGCAGAGTCACTCATCTTGATTACATCTTCAGTATGAATAATTTCAACTCTGTTTTTTAATTGTGTAGGTATAAGTTTTTCTAATTGGCTTTGATCACCAACTGCTATTGCAGTAAATGTATTATTGTTTCTAAGAGCAGATACAAGTCCACTCATTATAGGTTCGGGACCAAAGTCCCCACCCATTGCGTCAATTGCTATTTTTAGCATTAGCTTTTATATTCACCAGTATTTGGATTTACCGTATGAGGCATTTTCCAAGTTCCATCACTATCTTTTACTGGTTTTTTTAAAGTAATCTTGTAGTGAGTTCTTCTTTTTGCTGCTCTTGCATGTGATACTCTTCTCTTAGGTACTGCCATTTTTTTCTCCTTATTAAAATTCTTTTTCTATTAAATCAGTATTTGCACATTTTTGGCAAATATGATAATCACTAATTTCTGATGATATTTCACTTTCAATTATTTCATCAAAGTCAATAATACCATCATAAATTTCTATTACTAAATCATCTGATTCAGATTTGTATATACCATCACTTACTAAGAAGTTTAGTTCTTCATCTAAAGTGATAGATTCTTCATCGCCACATCTACAACAAGTAACATTCATATTTCCTGTTAGTGTTGAGTCAATTCTGACCAAAGTTGACGACATTTTACAAAAAGTACCTTCAATTTTAACTGAATGATATTCATTACTAAAGCTTTTTGGGCTTTGAGGTACTTTTCTAAATTCTATTTTCATTGATTATTTTCTAAATTCTTAGCAAATTTCTCTATCTGCAAAGAAGAATTTAATCTCAATTGCTGCATTTTCTAATGAATCAGATCCATGTACTGCATTTGCATCAATAGAATCAGCAAAATCAGCTCTGATTGTTCCAGCTGCTGCTTCTTTAGGGTTAGTTGCACCCATTAATTCTCTGTTTTTAGCCATTGCGTCTTCACCTTCTAAAACAGAAACAACAACAGGTCCAGAAATCATGAATTCTACTAATTCACCAAAAAATGGTCTTTCTGCATGAACTGCATAAAAAGCTTCTGCATCCGCTTTGCTTAATTGTACTTTTTTAGTAGCTGCTATTCTTAATCCAGCTGATTCAAATCTGTCTAAGATTTTACCAACTACATTTTTAGCAACTGCGTCAGGTTTAATGATTGATAACGTTTGTTCCATCTAGTATTTTCCTCATAAAATTTTTTAAGTCGCGGATTATACCTAAAAAATAAAAAAAAGGCAAGTAGTAAAAAACTACTTACCTTTTTTAATAAAATTAGTTAATTGATTATATATTAATCTTCTACTACTGGTGTATCAGCAGTTTTCCCTTCTCTGATGTTATCGCCATCTCTAACATCCCATTGGATACATCCCTCAGTAGGACAAGCTTCAGCACATGCTGGCTCATCATGATCACCAATACACTCAGTACATGTTTCAGGATTTACATAATAAATATCTTCACCAGTTGGATTTTCGTCATTATCAACAATAGATTCTGTTGGACACTCATCCAAACATGCGTCACAGTTAATACATATATCAGTAATTTTTACTGCCATCTTTTCTCCTTAATTATATGTTAGAAAACTTTATCACACATAAAATAAATATATCTTTAAAATATTAATAAAAGATAAGTTTATTAAGTTGAATAAGCAAAATAGTAATAGATTAAAAGAAAAAAATTATCCTAAAATAAAAGTTATCTTAATTTTAAAAACTGGTCTTGAAGGTTGTATTTTTTTTAAAAATATTATATTATAATTTCACAACAAAATTTATTTAAACAAAGGAAATTACATGTTAGTTACAAAAAAAGCTCCAGATTTTACAGCTACAGCAGTACTTGCTGATGGTCAAATTGTTGATAACTTTAACTTATACGAAAATATTGGTGAAAAAGGTGCGGTATTATTTTTCTACCCATTAGATTTTACATTTGTTTGTCCATCAGAGATTATTGCATTCTCAAAAAGAATTGATGAATTCACTTCAAGAGGAATCAATGTAATTGGTGTATCAGTTGACTCTCAATTCTCACACTTTGCTTGGAGAGAAACAGCAGTAGAAAATGGTGGTATTGGAAGAATCAAATATCCATTAGTTGCAGACTTAAGTAAACAAATTTCAAAAGATTTTGATGTATTATTCGGTGAAGCTGTAGCTCTTAGAGGATCTTTCCTTATTGATGCTGATGGAACAGTAAGACATGCAGTTATAAATGACTTACCACTTGGAAGAAATATTGATGAGATGATTAGAATGGTTGATACTATGTTATTTACAAATGAGCACGGTGAAGTTTGTCCTGCTGGATGGACTAAAGGTGATGAAGGTATGAAACCTTCTACAGAAGGTGTTGCTGAGTATTTAGGTAAACACGAAGGTGACTTATAATATATAAAGATTAAGAGAGGAACCCCTCTCTTTTCTTATTTCATTTAAAAAAATACTGTTTTCTTGACAAATTTGAAAATAAAGACTACAATACGCAATCTTAAAAATTAAAACTAAAATAAACTACAAAAAAACTACATAACTTAATATGTAAATCTATAAAGGCAAAACATACTTATGGAAGAGTCTACAACTTCGCAACCAAAAACAAAAAGGGCTTCAAATCAAGCCAAAAAAACAAGAACTCATGTACCAGTTGAAGGATACAAAATTGAACAACTAAGGGAACTTCCTTTAGAAGAGCTTTTAAAAATAGCAAAAGATTTAGATGTTGAAAACCCTCAAGAGTTAAAAAGACAAGATTTGATGTTTAACATCTTGAAATCTCAAATTGACCAAGGTGGATTTATTCTTTTTACAGGGATTTTAGAGATTAAAGATGGTGGATTTGGATTCTTAAGAGCTATTGATGGAAACTTTTCAGATACTTCAAATGATTCATATGTATCAGCTACACAAATAAGAAAATTTGCGTTAAGAACTGGAGATATTGTAACAGGACAAGTTAGGCCTCCAAATAAAGAGAGTGAAAAATACAACGCTTTACTTAAAATCGAAGCTATAAATTACCTACCAATAAATGAATCAAAAAACAGACCACTTTTTGATAACTTAACTCCACTTTACTCAACTGAGAGATTTAAGTTTGAATATGAACAAACAAGAATGACAGGTAGAATGTTAGATCTTTTTGCACCTATGGGTAAAGGTCAAAGAGGACTTATCGTTGCACCTCCAAAAACTGGTAAAACAGAGTTATTAAAAGAGTTAGCTCATGGTATTACAAGAAACCATCCTGATACACACCTAATGGTTTTACTAATAGATGAAAGACCAGAAGAGGTAACAGATATGCAAAGAAGTGTTAAAGGTGAAGTTTATAGTTCAACTTTTGACCTTCCAGCACATAATCACGTAAGGGTTGCAGAAATAGTAATCGAAAAAGCAAAAAGACTTGTAGAGATGAAAAAAGATGTAGTAATCTTACTTGACTCAATCACAAGGCTAGCAAGAGCATACAATACAGTAACACCAAGTTCAGGAAAAGTACTTTCAGGTGGGGTTGATGCAAATGCATTACACAAACCAAAAAGATTTTTTGGAGCCGCTAGAAATATAGAAGAGGGTGGAAGTTTAACTATCATCTCAACTGCACTTATAGAAACTGGTTCAAAAATGGATGAAGTTATCTTTGAAGAGTTCAAAGGAACAGGAAACTCAGAGGTTGTATTAAGTAGAAATGCAGCAAATAGAAGAGTATATCCAGCACTAGACATTATCAAATCAGGAACAAGAAAAGAAGAATTACTTCTTACACCAGATATCTTACAAAAAACATGGATATTAAGAAATGCTATTTCACAAATGGATGAAGTAGAAGCACTTAAATTCTTATATTCTAAGATGCAAAAGACGAGTAATAATGAAGAGTTTTTTGCCTCAATGAACGAATAAAAGAGGTTTATAAAACAGCCTCTTTTGTAAAATTTCTGCGTTAGCGTAGAGATTTTACTCGTCACATACTACAGGTATGCTCCTCATAAAATCACTCCACTGCCTTGAATTTTGACAAAATAGTCTATTTTCTAAACCTCTTTAAAGTTTTTATTTAATAACTCAAGCCTTTTTACTTTTCTATTTAAAAAAATCTTTTCATATTTTTCCTCTTTTAAATCAAAAGTAATATAGTTTAAATTCTCATTCTTCATTTCAACTTATTTATAGTAAGATTATTCATATCCAAACGAGGTAATTGTTATGAATGAAAATCATATTAAATCATTTAAAGATATTTTTAAAACAGTTCAGTTTTATAGATTTGTAGCCATATTTGGTTTTACTTTTTTGTTGTTTTGTTTTTTACTTATAGATTTAGATGCTTTTGAAAGTGTTTATGGATTTTCAAGAACTCATGAAGATTGGGAGTTGGATGAATGGATTTTGATATTTATTAGTTTTTTTATATCTTTGTCTGTTTCCTTGTTTATAATGAGTATATTTCTTGTAAGAAAAATAATACAAATGACCAGAGATGAGATTGCTTATGAAAAAAAACTGCATCAGAATCAAAAACTCCAAGCTATGGGGACTTTGCTTGGTGGTTTAGCTCACTCTTTAAATAATCATTTATTACCTATAATCACTATAAGTAAAATAATAAAAGAGGAAACTGATAAAAACTCTATAATTTATGAAGATATTTCAAAAGTATTACAAGCCGCACAGGGTACTGATGCTATATTAAAACAGGTTTTGACTTTTGCGAGAGAGGATAACACTGAGTTATTAGAAAGTTGTATTATTGATGAGACTTTAAATAAAGCTTTAAATTTGATACAAGCTTCAATCCCAAGCAATATATATTTAGAAAGAGATATCTCAAATATAAATCAAATTGTATCAATTTCTAGGGTCAATCTTGAAATAATTGTGTTTAATCTAATTACTAATTCAATTGATGCCTTAGAGAATAAAAAAGAAGCTAAAATAACTGTAAGACTTAGAATGGATGAGATAGAACAGAACGTAGTTTTAGAAATACAAGACAATGGAAAAGGGATGAATCAAAAAGAAATAAGAAAAGTATTTGACCCATTTTTTACTACTAAGTCCCAAGGAAAAGGAACAGGCCTTGGTCTTTCTGAAACTTATGGTATAATAAATAATATAAATGGTGAAATCCATGTAGACTCAAAAGAGGATGAATTTACTAAGTTTACAATTAAACTACCAATTAAAAAAGAGGTTTAGATGAAAAAGGTTTTATTGATTGATGATGATGAGTTAGTAATCTATGCTCTAAAAAGATTTTTAGAAAAAAATGAGTTTCATGTTATTGGGTTAAATAGTGGAAAAGATGTTCTTGAGAAGATTGAAAAAACTAATCCTAATATAGTTATTACAGATATTATTATGCCAGATGTAGAGGGGATGGAAGTTATCACAAAAATTAGAAATATAAATAAACAACTTCCTATAATAGCTATCTCTGGAGGAAGTAGATATGTTGACAAAACATTTCTAACAACTGCTGAGATGTTAGGGGCAAATGCGAGTTTGGAAAAACCACTTGATGAGGAAAAACTTTTAGAACTGATTAACAATCTTATAATAAATTAGTCTTTTCTAACAAATAGATTTACTACACCTGATGCTATAGTAAATAAGATTAGTCCAAAGACTATAAAGATTAAAATTTGTGTAATGAACATGATTAAATTCCTTGTATATTTATAAATGAATACTCATTCAGTTTTTAAATTTTAGGAAAGTTTCTTTTATAAACTTCTTAAAAATTTAGAAAATCTTTTTATATTGTTCAAATCTAAAGTCAAAGGTTGAATAATCTGGGTTTTTTAATTTACTATTTTTATAATCTATATTTGCACCAATACTCCTATTAGCTGCATTTGAAGGAGAGGTTAAACTGATAGTTTTGAAATATCTATTGTCAAATTTAAACTTATGTATTTTAGGAATCTGATTTGAGATATTTTCAAATTTTATTTTCTGTTTTTTTAAAATTTGTCTAAAAAAATACTCAGGGGAGTTTTTACATAAACCACCAGTAAAAATCAGGGTATCTATATTTTTATATTGTTTTAAAAATCCAAGCATATCTCTTAACTTTACTTCGCTCATTCCAATATCGCTAGCATCTACTTTTACTCTTATACAAGATTCAACTATATCACAGATACCTATTTGATGTTTGATTAAAAACTCTTTTCTTAAACTTACTGCAAGTTCACTATTGTCAAAAGGAAGGTTTAGATTATAGATTTTATCTAAGATTTGCCAAAGTAGATTGTCTTGTGAACCATAACAAAAGTTCACATCTTTTTCTTTAAATTGTTTTGTACAAAATCTTGGTGGAGGTAGAGTTCCCACTATGATTTTTTTCGTATTTTGATTTAAAAATGGTTCGTATGGATGAAAGTGCAAAAACAATTATTACCTTTATTTTATTGTAATCAAATTTTAACATAGTAGTTATAACTTTTTTGTTATAATCACATAATTCAAAAAAAGGGTGTCGTTGAGAGTTGGTGTTTTTGATTCTGGATTAGGTGGTTTAACAGTAGTAAAAGCTATAACTGACATCTTCAAAGGTGCCCAAATTTTTTATATAGCTGATACTCAGTTTGCACCTTATGGAGAAAAGAGTAAAGAACAGATTTTAAATCATAGTTTTGATATTGCAAACTATTTGATAACAAATCATCAAATCGATGCTTTGGTTGTTGCTTGCAATACAGCAACATCAGCTGCAATAAAAGAGTTAAGAGAACATTATCCAAATCTAATAGTCATAGGTACAGAACCAGGTATTAAGCCTGCAATTAATATAAGTAAAACTGGTCAAATAGGTGTATTAGCTACACCTGCAACTTTAAAAGGGGAGAAATATCAACTTCTAGTGGATAAGCTTTCTTCGTCAAGTTCTCATATTAAATTATACGAACAAGCGTGTGCTGGTTTGGTAGATCAAATAGAGATGGGAAAAATAGAAGATGAAACTACTTTTAATATGTTAAACAATTGGTTACTTCCTATGAAAAATAATGGAGTTGATACTATAGTATTAGGGTGTACACATTATCCTTTAGTTGCTACATGTATAAAAAAAATTATGGGAGATAAGATAAATCTAATAGAAACAGGATATGCCATAGCTAATAGACTTTTTTTCTTAAGTAAAGAGTTTGGACATAAAAATGATGGAGAGTTATCTGTGACAGTTTTTTTTACAGCAGATATAAATATAAGTATGATAGATAAGATTTTAGGCACTTGGAAAAATGGTGGAAAAATAAAAGTAAGGAATATAAATGAGTGATAATCAAAATGCCCAAAAAAAAGTTTTGGCTTTAAAATATAGACCAAAAAGATTTGAAGATTTAGTTGGTCAAAGTACTATTTCTCAAACACTAAGTCTTGCTTTAGATTCCAATAGACTATCTCATGCTTATTTGTTTAGTGGTCTTAGAGGAAGTGGAAAAACAAGTACTGCTAGAATCATGGCAAAAGCTTTATTATGTAGTAATGGTCCTACATCAAAACCTTGTGAAATTTGCGAAAACTGTGTAAGTGCAAATACAAATAGACACTTAGATATTATAGAGATGGATGCTGCAAGTAATAGAGGTATTGATGATATTAAAGATTTAATTGAACATACAAAATATAAACCAAGTAGTGCAAGATTTAAAGTATTTATCATCGATGAGGTTCATATGCTTACAACTCAAGCGTTTAATGCCTTACTTAAAACTTTAGAAGAGCCTCCAGGATTTGTAAAGTTCATACTTGCAACAACAGACCCACTAAAACTTCCAGCAACAATTTTAAGTAGAACTCAACATTTTAGGTTCAACAAAATTGCACCAGCTGATGTTTTACATCATCTTTCTCATATTTTAAATGAAGAGAGTATTGAATTTGAAACAGAAGCCTTGCAGATACTTACAAGAAGTGGCCAAGGAAGTTTAAGAGATACTTTAACTTTGCTCGACCAAGCAATAATTTTTTCAAAAGGTAAAGTAACTGTCCCAGCAGTTGTAGATATGTTAGGTTTGATTGAACCTGAACTTATGGATAAACTTTTTGAAGTAGTACTTAAAAAAGATGATATTACAAATCTAGTAAAACAGTTAGAAAATTATGAGGTATCACAAGTATTAGATGAAATGAGTATTTACCTAAAACAAAAGATGTTAGATAAAGATGCAAGATATGATTTACTACTTTTTGATAGATTTTTTAGAATATTAGGGGATGCTAAACATCTTTTATCTTTAAATTCAGATAGTGGTTTTGTTTTGATTTTAACATTATCAAAAATGATTGAAGCTACAAATCTAAAAACAATAGAAGAGATTATAAATCAAGTAGAACAAGTAGAAGTAAAACCTGTAATAAAAGAGGTAATAGCAACCCAAAAAGTTGTAGAGCATG
Organism: Halarcobacter sp.; assembly: GCA_050296315.1. Classification (GTDB taxonomy): domain Bacteria; phylum Campylobacterota; class Campylobacteria; order Campylobacterales; family Arcobacteraceae; genus Halarcobacter. The sequence goes on along the minus strand of JBNKRE010000001.1, from coordinate 74,318 downwards.
CAAACAATGATTTGAACCATGCTTATGATGATGAGATAGTAAAACTTGATGAAAAATATCATGAAAATAAAAAAAATATAAATGAAACACAGATTGAAGAGCTTCAAAATATAGATGTAAAAGCTGAAGATACATTGCACTACCAAGAAACAAATCTACAAGAAGAGACATTTGATGAAAAAGATATGTTAACACCATTTGAAACTCCTTTTGATGAACCTATGAAAAAAGAAGAAGAAGTTTTACAAGAGATACCACCACAAGATGAAGAAGAAAAAAGTGTATCTTTGGAGTATGGAGATGATATTGTATATGAACCAATAACTGAACCAGAACTAGAAGATGTACCAATGGATAAATATAAACAATTATATGAAGAGCTAACAGAAAGAGTTTTTGAAAGAGATGATGAACTGGGAATCCTTTTTGAAAAGAATTTTGTATATAAAAGTTTTGAAGAGAATAAGCTTCAAATTATATCTTATGCTCAAGGGGATGAAAGAAAGTTTTTATTTAAGTATTTTGGGGTAATTAAAACTTTTATTTACGATGTATTTGGAAGTGACATTGAGATAGATTTCATAAAGGAAGATTCCTCCACAAGAAGAGTTTGATGAGACAAATATAAGTGGGAAAGAAGAAACCAAGCAATTTGATGAGCAGTTAGACGTTGGTTCTATGTTAGAAGATATTGAGGTTGGTTCTGGATGTGTGGCAGATATGCAAAAAACATCTAATCCAACACCATCTCAAAAAGAGTTACAGATACAAGATATTTTGGATTCACCGATGTTAAACAAAGCAAAAGAGCTTTTTGATGTGAAAAAGATTACTGTAAGACCAAAGACTTAATAGTATGTTAATTTTCATTTTATATAATATCACCTATTTTAATAAGGATTAATATGATTAATTTTTTAAAAACCACTTTAGTAGTTACCGTTTTTTCATTGTCATTAAGTGCAAATTTACTTGATACAAAAATAATAGAATTTGAAAAAAACAGATTCTCTAAAAATAAAAGAATAGAGATACAAGAAGTTAGTATAAATACAAAAAAAGATTTGCCAATAAAATCATGGTCAGGATATATTGTAGATATTAAAGCTTTGATGGCAAATAGAGTTGTAAAAGCAAAAGATATAGTTTTTAGTGATGGTGAGCTTATATCTTCAGAACTTTTTGATTTAGAAACAGGAAAATCTTATAAAGAGTTAATGACTCCAACACTTTCGACAAACTATTATGATAAAGCTAAATTTATAGCTGGAAATATAGATGCAGAGGATAAACTAGTTATTTTTTCAGACCCTTTATGCCCTTTTTGCATGGATTTTGTACCTGATGTGATTAATTATGTTCAAAAACATAAAAAAAATTTAGCTTTGTATTATTATCATTTCCCTCTGGCAAGAATCCATCCCGCGTCAGTTCCTTTATCAAAACTTATGATTTTAGCCAAAGATAAAGGGATAAAAAATATAGAACAAAAAGTTTATACAATAGATTGGGATAAATACTTTACATCAAAAGAAACAGATATAAAAAAAGTTTTAGATGCTTTTAATAAAGAGTTTAAAACCTCTTTTTCAAAAAAAGACTTAGAAAATGAGAAGATTGAAAAAGAGCTTGTTTATGATATTAATATGGGGGAAGAGGTTATGGTAGATGGTACACCTACTATTTTTGTCAATGGTGAACAAGATAAAACAAAATTAAAATATGAGAAACTAGGAAAATAAAAAATGGAAAAACTGATTATAGCTACAAGAAAAAGTCAATTAGCCCTTTGGCAAAGTGAATATATCAAAGCAGAGCTTTTAAAACATTATCCAAATATGCAAATTGAGTTAAAAACTTTTTCAACAAAAGCAGACAAAATTTTAGATGTACCTTTAGCTAAAATTGGAGGTAAAGGGCTTTTTACAAAAGAGTTAGAAATAGCTTTAGCAAACAAAGAAGCTCATATTGCTGTACACTCTTTAAAAGATGTTCCAGTTGAGTTTGAAGAGGGATTTGTTTTATCAGCACTTTCAAAAAGGTTCGATCCAAGAGATGCGCTTCTTAGTGAAAAATATTCATCAATTCAAGAACTCCCACAAGGAGCGATTATAGGTACTACAAGTTTAAGAAGAAGAATGGAGTTAAAACTTCTTAGACCAGATATTGAACTAAAAGATTTAAGGGGAAATATAAATACAAGAATTGCAAAGCTAAAAGCTGGTGAATATGATGCTATTATTTTAGCAGCAACAGGAGTTCAAAAACTTCAAATTGAAGATGAGGTTAAATATTTTTCTCCAATATCTATAGATGATATGATTCCATCAATGGGACAAGCAACTTTAGGAATAGAGACTTTAGACAATGAGGAGATTGTAAATATTGTATCTGTGTTACATGATAAAAATGCAGAGATTGAAGCAACAATCGAAAGAGATTTTGTAAGAACACTAGAGGGTGGTTGCCAAGTTCCTATTGGAGTTAAAGCTACAATATTAGATGAAAATTCAGTTGATGTTAGAGCTATAGTTGGTATGCCAGATGGAAGTGAGTATATTCAAGAGGATTTAATAGCTGATATAGAAGAGTATAAGACTATAGGAAAAACACTAGCTCAAATATTTATAGACCAAGGTGCAAAAGAGTTATTAGCACGTGCTGAAAGTGTAGCTTTCAAATAATATTTTCTTAAATTGAGGCTAGAAATATTCTAGTCTTGATTCTTTTTTTAAATCTATTTATACAATTTTTTATAATCTTTTTTATTTTTATTAAAATGCTAGACTTTTGTTACGAATTTAATGTAATATATAAGCTTTATTATAAGGAGTAAAAATGAGAATCAAAGCTGAAGATTGTGTATTTGTTCAAGTAGATATTCAAGAAAGACTTTTCCCACATATTGATAATAACGAAGAGTTAGAAAAAAATTTAATTATCTTGATACAGGGTTTAAAATTGCATGAGATACCTATTATTGTAAATGAGCAATATAAAAAGGGTATTGGTGAAACGATTGCTAGTTTAAGAGAACTGACTGATGATTATCCCCATTTTGAAAAAACAACTTTTTCTTGTTGTGGAAATGAAGATGGTCTAGCTGCTATTAAAGCTACAGGTAAAAAGACTGTTATTTTAGCAGGAATTGAAACTCATGTTTGTGTTTTACAAACAGCTTTAGATTTACTTGAAGAGGGATTACAACCTGTTCTTGTAACAGATTGCGTAAACTCTAGAAAACAAAAAGATAAAGATATGGCAATTCAAAGACTTATTCAAGCAGGTGTTATTCCTACAACTTATGAATCACTTCTTTTTGAATTGACTGTAAATGCTAAAAATCCAGTATTCAAAGAGATTTCAAAACTAGTAAAATAGATTTTCTATTTTGCTAGTTATTTAAATAAATTATTTTTTGTCCAACTTAATCTAAATGTAGTATAATTACATATGAAAAAACTAGTATCCTTGACAATTCTTTTATTTTTTCCTCTTTTCTTATTTTCAATTGAAAAAAAAATATATAAAGTTGCAATCCCTCAAAAATGGGAACCCTATTATTTTTTAGATGAAAATGGAAAACCAGATGGATATGGGGTAGAATTATTTGAGGCAGTTGCAAAAAATTTAAATCTAAAATATCAATATGTAGTTGTAGATGATTTTGAAAAAATATTAAAACTTTTTGAGGATAAAGAGGTTGATATTATACCAAATATTGGTATAACTCAAAAAAGAGAAAATATCTTTTTGTTTACACAAGCAACAGATTCTTTTTTTGTAAAAGTTTATAAAAGAAAAGATGAAACTAATATCATACAACTTGATGATTTGACTAACAAAAAGATAGGATTAATTGAAAAAAATATTTGTTCTAATCTAATTGATAAAAAATTTTTAATTCAAAAAATTTTTTTTAATAATTATGAAGATTTAATCTCTGCTTTAAAAGATGAAAAAATAGATGCTTTTTGTTATCCAGAATCACTTATTGATAAAAAAATAGATAATAGAGATATTATCCCTTTAGAAAAAGCATTAAAAGAGATAAAAAGAGGCTTTGGCTTAGCAAAGCATGAATTTAATTTACTCCCTTATATAAATGATAGTATTACTGAATTAAAATTGAATGGAGAATTACAAAAGATATATAATAAGTGGTTTAGACATGAAAGCTATATTAGTTTGACAAAAAGTGAAATGGTATTTTTAGTGATAAGTTTTTTTGGTATTACTTTTACCTCTTTTATAATTATGTTTTATTTTTTAAGTAAAAAAAAGTGGCTCATAACTAAAAATATGCTTATAGAAGAGGTAAATAAAAGAACCCATATTTTACAAATACAAAATAAAAGATTAAAAAAATTGCATCAAAAACTAAAAGAGCAAAGTAATGTTGACCCTCTTACAAAAATTTATAATAGAAAATTCTATAATGAAAAAATTGATGAATTAATATCTTTATATAAACGATATAAACAACCTTTCTCATATATGATTTTTGATATTGATGATTTTAAAAAAATAAATGATAGATATGGACATGATATTGGGGATGAAGTTTTAAAACAACTTTCAAAAATTGTTTTAAATCATATTAGAATAAACGATTATTTTTTTAGGATTGGAGGGGAAGAGTTCGTTATACTATTTTCAGATACAAGTTTAGATGAAAGTTTAGAAGTCTCAAATAAAATAAAAGATTTAGTAGCTGTAAATATTATGGAAAATATAACTGTAACTATTAGTATTGGACTAACTCAAATAGATGAAAATGACAGTGTTGAGACTATATATAAAAGGGCTGATTGTTTACTTTATGAAGCAAAAAATAATGGAAAGAATCAAGTAAAATATAAGTAAAGGTTTAAAATGAAAAAATTAGTTTGTATGATAATGATATTATATTTTAGTACTTTAGCAGTTTTTGCAAATCCATATGAATATTATCAAATTGATGAATATATAAATCTTACAGGACAAAAAGAACTTAGTAATGAGTTTAATAAAATTGTACAAAATGATGCAGTTAAAATAAAAAAAGATATAAAAGAGATTAAAATTGTTATGATTTATCCTGGAAATCAAATCTCAGATTATTGGAGAAAAAGTAAAATTTCTTTTGAAAAAAGATTAAAAGAACTAGGTATAAAATACCAATTGTATGATTTTTTCACAAAACCAGGAATTGAAATAAAAGAACAATCAAAACATCTTTTAAATGCAATGAAACTAAATCCAGATTATCTAATCTTTACTTTGGATGTAAATAAACATGCAAAATTTATAGAACGAATAGTAAGTCGTGAAAAAAGTAAAATTATATTGCAAAATATCACTACACCTTTAAAAAATTGGAAAGGTAGACAACCTTTTTTATATGTTGGATTTGACCATTTTACAGGGAGCAAATATTTGGCAGATTATTATATAAAAAATAGTAAGTACAAAGGAAAATATGCTGTACTTTATGGAACTAAAGGTTATGTAAGTTTTATGAGAGGTACAAAATTTATTGAATATGTATCAAAAAATTCAAACTTAAAATTGGTTCATGAATATTTTACTGATTATGATAAGCAAAAAGCTAAAAATGCCACTTTAAATTTATTAGATATAGACAGTGATATTGAGTTTATATATGCTTGTTCTACAGATATAGCTTTAGGTGTTGTTGAAGCGTTAAAAGAAAGAAATTTATTAGGGAAAATAAAAATCAACGGTTGGGGCGGAGGAGCTAGTGAACTTTATGCAATTGAAAAGGGTATGTTAGACATAACTGTTATGAGGATGAATGATGATAATGGTGTAGCAATGGCAGAAGCTATTAAAATGGATCTATTGGGACAAAAGGTACCTACTATATATTCTGGGGAGTTTAAAGTTGTAGAAAAAGGGATAGAAAAAGAAAAATTACAATTATTAAAAAATAGAGCTTTTAGGTATACTCTGGATGAATAGAAAAATATTTTCACTATCTTTTTTAAGCACTTTTTCTTTATTAGGAGTAGTTTTTTTTATATCAATTGCAATAATAATTTGGATATATGTAAGTACACAAAAGATAGTAAACTACAATATAAATGAATATTTCAAACAAACCAATAATATCACTAAAATTATATTAAGTAGTGAAAAAAATAAATTAAGCGATATTGCTTTTGAAATAAGTAATGTTATAAAAGATATAAAAGAAATAGATAAATTTGAAAATGAAATCTCAACTATTACCTCTACTGAACAAATAGATTTATTGTTTTTTGTGGACAACACAGGAATAAAAGATTTAAGTAATACTTTGTTTGATACTCAAGAAATCATTAAAAAAATTTTAAATATTAAAAGTACTTTAGACAATATTGTTGTAGGTATCAATATTGATAATGAACGTTATCTTTTATTGTTAAGTAAGAAGAAGATTATAGATTTTAATACAGGGCGAGTTGATGGAACTTTATATGTTGGAAAAGTGTTAAATGATAATTTTTCATTTATAAATAGTATAAAAAATAGTGCCTCTTTAGAAAATGTTGATATCTTTTATGATGGAACTCTAATTGTTACTAGTTCAAATAAGTTTATTATGGATTTAAAAGTTTTTAATACCAAATCTATTTATGAAAATGATGATTTTATTTTTTCAAAAAGTGAATTGCCAATATTTAATAATGAAAAAATAGAAATTGTAGTTTCAATTAAAAACAATACTTTTAATTTCTTAGAAAATGAGTTTAAAAATATTGGTTATATATTAATTATATTTGTTATATTAGCTTTTGTTATTTTTTATTTAATCTCAAATAGGTTTATTATCAAACCTTTTTCAAATCTTTTGGAATTTGCAAAAAAGGCTAAAAACAATAAAAATGTAACTTATTTAGATAGTAAAGTATTAGAGTTTAATAATTTTGCAAGAGATCTAAAATCAATAATAGATGAACTAAGGGATGTAAAAGAGCAATATTCCAGAGCTATTGAAGGGGTTCAAGATGGACTATGGGATATAAATTTAGTTACTAATACCATATATTGTTCAAATAGATATTTGCATATGTTAGGTTATGAGATAAATACTAATAGATATGAATTAGATTTTTGGAAAAATAGTGTTCATAAAGATGATTATAGAAGAACATTAAAAAAGCTAAGTCTGCATCTAAAAGGTAAATCAAGTATGTATGAAGATGATTATAGATTCAAATGTGCTGATGGTTCTTATAAATGGATAAAAATTAGGGGAAAAGTATTTTATGATGAATACCATACTCCAATTAGAATGACAGGGTTTCACACAGATATTGATGAGTTTGTAAAACTTCAAAATGAAAATATAAAAAAAGAACAGATGTTATATCAACAAGCAAAACTAGCTTCAATGGGGGAGATGATAGGAAATATTGCACATCAATGGAGACAACCTTTAAATGTAATTAGTACTGTATCTTCAACACAAATATTAGAGATTGATTTAGATATTTCAAATAAACAAGATATTAAAAAAGGTTTTAGAAAAATTATTGATACCGTAAGATATTTATCAGATATTATTGAAAACTTTAGAAACTTTTATAATCCCTCAAAAGAGCAAGAAGAGTTTTATTTAGATGAGGCTGTAAGTGAAAACTTTGATATATTAAGTATTAGTTACAAAACATATAATATTGAGTTTATTAATAAAGTTGAACATATAAAATTAAATGGTTTTAAATTTGAGTTAGTGCAAGTTATTTTAAATCTGGTAAATAATGCTAAAGATGCTATATTATCAAATATCAAAAACAATGAAAAAAGAATAATATTTATAATAAGTGATATAAAAGATAACTATCTGAAAATTTGTGTTAAAGATAATGCAAGAGGTGTAAAGTATAGTATAAAAGATAAAATATATGAACCTTATTTTACTACAAAACATAAATCTCAAGGTACAGGTCTAGGTTTATATATGTCGAGTGAAATTATAAAAAAACATTTTAATGGTTCTTTAGAAAATCATACTGTGGAATATAAGTATAAGAAAGAGACTTATATTGGTGAGGAGTTTATTATAACAATTCCTCTAAAAAGTAAGTAAGAAGAAGAGTTCTCTCTTCTTCTTACCTTAACTGACTAATTGTTTGGGAAAAAATTAGTAAGTATCAGCAGGTACAAAAACATTACCTTCCATAATTATTCTTGCACTTCTACTCATACTAGCTTTTTCAACGGTGTATTTATCACCGTTTTTAGATAAAGTTGCACCAACTTTAATTGCCCCTGATGGATGACCAAAAGTTACTGAGTCTTTCTCTCCGCCACCAGAAGCAAGGTTTACAAGTGTTCCAGGAACACAAGCAGCAACACCAATAGCAACAGAAGCTGTACCCATCATTGCATGGTGAAGCTGTTGCATAGAAAGTGCTCTTACGTGTAAATCCATCTCATCTGCTTTTACAGCTTTTCCACTTGATGTTGTAAAATCTTGTGCAGGAGAAACAAAAGCAACTTTTGGAACGTGTTGTTGAGTCTCCGCATCTTTAGGATCTTTCATTAGTCCCATTTTCATAGCACCTGCAATTCTAATTGTCTCAAATCTTGCTAATGCTTCTTTATCAGAGTTGATATCACCTTGAAGCTCAGTTCCTTTATATCCAATCTCTTCTGCATTTAAGAAGATTGTAGGGATACCTGCTGTAATCATTGTAGCTTTAAATGTACCAACACCTGGAACCTCTAAGTCATCTACTAAATTACCTGTTGGAAATAACTCTTCTGATGGGTCAACTGGCGCAACGAACTCTAATTTTATCTCTTGGGCTGGAAATGCAACACCATCAATCTCATAATCACCCATCTCTTTAACCATTCCATTTTCCATAGTTACATAACATAGAATAGTTTTTTTGATATTTGCTTGCCAGATTTTTACACAACAAACTCCATTTTCAGGAACGTTGTCTACTAATCCCTCTTTAATTGCAAAAGGACCAACTGCACTTGATAAATTTCCACAATTTCCAGACCAATCCATAAAATCTTTATCGATAGCAACTTGCCCGAAGTAATAATCTACATCATGACCAGGAACAGAACTTTTCTCTATTAAAACAGTTTTTGAAGTACTCGATGTTGCTCCACCCATACCATCAATTTGTTTTCCATATGCATCAGGACTTCCAACAATTCTTTGAAGTAGTTTGTTTTTTTTGTTTTGATCTTCTTGACACTCTTTTGGTAAATCAGCAATATTAAAAAATGTACCCTTTGAAGTGCCACCTCTCATATATGTTGCTTTTACTTTAAACTGTGGTTTGTAAGCCATGCTTTACCCCTTGAAAATTATGTTAAATTATTTATAAAAATATTTTTTAAATACTTTAATAAACAATTTTAGGGCATAGCCCTAAAATTTTGTTGTTATTTTTCTGCAATAACATCTTTAGCGAATTTTTGTAAAATACCACCATTTTTATAAACTTCAACTTCAGCAGAAGTATCAAGTCTACATAAAACAGTAAATTCTACTTTTTCACCATTTGCTCTTGTCATAACAACAGTTAAGTCACATCTTGGAGTAATATCTCCAACGATATCAAATGTTTCAGAACCATCTATTGAATAAGTGTGTCTTGTTTCACCATCTTTAAATTGTAATGGTAATACACCCATACCAACTAAGTTAGTTCTGTGGATTCTTTCAATTGATTCAGCAATTAAAACTTCAACACCAGCAAGTCTTACACCTTTTGCTGCCCAGTCTCTAGAACTTCCTTGACCATAGTTTGTACCAGCAATGATAATAAGTGGTTGTTTTCTTGAAGTATATGTTTCAATAGCTTCCCACATTCTTGACTCAGTACCTTCTGGCATAATTTTTGTTAAAGAACCTTGTTTAACATTTCCATTTTCATCTTTAACCATTTCGTTAAATAGTTTTGGATTTGCTAAAGTTGCTCTAGAAGCAGTATTGTGATCCCCTCTATGTGTTGCATAAGAGTTTAAATCTTCTACTGGTAATCCCATTTTTAAACAATATTCACCAGATGCACTTGTTGGTAAAATTGCATTTGATGGAGATAAGTGGTCTGTTGTGATATTATCAGGGAACACACCTAATGGTCTCATACCTTTTAATGCTGGCATTTGCATATATTCATCTTCCCAATAAGGTGGTTTTTGAATATAAGTTGAGTTTGGATTCCATTTATAAAATGGTTCAGCTTTAACAGCTTTTAATCCATCTCTTGCGAACATTGGGTCATAGATTGCATTATACATTTCTGGTTTGATTGATTCAGCTATAACAGCATCAATCTCTGCATCAGATGGCCATAAATCTTTTAAAGTAATAGGGTTACCATCTTTGTCTGTTCCTAAAGAATCATTTTCAATATCAAATCTAATAGTACCAGCTAAGGCATATGCAATTACAAGTGCAGGAGATGCTAAGAATGCCTCTTTTACATATGGGTGGATTCTTCCATCAAAGTTTCTGTTTCCAGATAATACAGCAGTTGTATAAATATCTCTATCAACAACTTCTTGTTGGATTTTTGGATCTAATGCTCCAGACATACCGTTACATGTAGTACAAGCAAAACCAACTACACCAAATCCAAGTTTTTCCATCTCTGGTAAAAGACCTGATTCTTTTAAATATGCTTCAATTACTTTTGAACCTGGTGCTAAAGAAGACTTAACCCATGGTTTTCTAGAAAGTCCAAGCTCATTAGCTTTTTTAGCTAATAAACCAGCAGCAACAACGTTTCTAGGGTTTGAAGTATTTGTACAAGAAGTAATTGCAGCAATTAAGATACCACCATCTGGAATTAAATCACCCTCTTGAGTCCACTCTTTTACAATACCTTCTGCTTTTAAAGTTGAAGTTGGAACTAATTTATGTGGTTTAGAAGGACCTGCTAAACTTCTTGTTACAGTTGTTAAATCAAAAGTTAAAGTTCTAGCATATGTAGCATTTGCAAATTGATCAGCCCATAAACCATTTGCTTTAGCATAAGCTTCTACTAATTCAACTTGTTTTTGCTCTCTACCCGTTACTTTTAAATAATCAATAGTTTGTTCATCAATTGCAAACATACCAGCACTTGCACCATATTCAGGAGTCATATTAGCAATAGTAGCTCTATCACCTAAGTTAAGGTATTTGATACCTGAACCAAAGAACTCTAAGTAAGCAGAAATAACATTGTTTTCTCTTAAAAATGAAGTGATTGAAAGTGCAATATCAGTTGCAGTAATACCAGGTGCTCTATCACCAACTATTTCAACACCAATAATTTCAGGTACTCTCATCATAGAAGGGTTTCCAAGCATTACGTTTTCAGCTTCTAATCCACCAACACCAACAGCAATAACACCAAGTGCATCTACGTGTGGAGTGTGTGAGTCAGTACCAACTAATGTATCTGGACTTGCAACACCATCATTTAAATGTACAACTGGAGACATTTTTTCAAGGTTAATTTGGTGCATAATACCATTACCTGGAGGGATAACATCTACATTGTTAAATGCTTCTTTAGTCCAGTTAATAAAGTGGAATCTATCTGCATTTCTTCTATCTTCAATATCTCTATTTTTTTGGAATGCATCTGGATCAAATCCACCACATTCAACTGCTAATGAGTGATCAACGATAAGTTGCGTTGGAACAACAGGATTAACTTTATCTGGGTTTCCACCTTTAGAAGCAACTGCTTCTCTAAGTCCTGCTAAATCAACAAATGCTGTTAATCCTAAGATATCATGACAGATAACTCTACTTGGATACCAAGGGAAATCTTTATCTGTTCTTTTTTCTATAAGTTGAATAAGTGAATCTTTTAAGTCTTCACTTGAACATTTTCTAATTAAATTTTCTGCTAAAACTCTTGAAGTATAGTTTAGTTTTTCGAATGAACCAGGAGTAATATCTTCTACCGCTGATTTAACATCATAATACTTAACACCATCTATACCATCAAGGTTTTTAAGATATTTTTCGTTTGTCATTTTTTATATCCCGTATTATATATTTTTTGTAAGCTATGTTTTGTAGCACAAACATACTTTTAAGGTGCCTAAAATAAAAGCAACTTAAAACCTTGTTTTAATGGAAGTAGCCCAAGAGGCAGATAAGAATTCTTATCTGTCTTGAATCTCTACGAAATCTCTTGGCTCAGGACCTGTATAAGTAGAACCTGGTCTGATAATTCTGTTATTTGCTCTTTGTTCAAATGCATGAGCAGCCCATCCAGCAGCTCTTGACATAATGAATAATGGAGTATAATATAATCTTTCGATTTGCATATAGTGGTAGATTAATCCACCGAAGAAATCGATATTGTCTGGTAAACCTTTATCAGCTTTTACTTTATCTCTAATTGCAGTAGCAATATCAAATAGTTTTGGATCTGAAGTTGGTAACTCTTTTAACTCTTTTGCTAATTCAAAACCAATTGGTGATCTTGGGTCTAAGTTTCTATAAACTCTATGTCCAAATCCCATAATTTTTTCTTTTCTAGCGAAAATTGCATCAACTTCACTTAATGCGTGGTCTACATCGTCAAATCCAAGTACGAATTTAATTGCAACTTCATTTGCTCCACCATGTAAGTGACCTTTTAATGTACCAATACCAGTAGTCATACAAGAGTATACATCTGATAAAGTTGAAGCTGTAATTCTATTTGCAAATGTTGATGCATTGAATTCATGCTCAGCATATAATGTTAACATAGCGTTCATAGCTTTTACTTCTACATCATATGGTTTTTTCTCTTTTAATCTTTCTACAATATATCCAGCAATTGTTGGCTCGTCAGATTTTAATTCAATCTCTTTACCGTTTACGTGCCAGTGATGCCAATAAACTAAGAATGATGGGAATGCCCCAAGTAATCTAATAATTTTTTCATACTGATCAGAAAAATCTTCTGCTTCTGGTTCTATACAACCTAAAGCTGAAGTTGCAGTTCTCATAACATCCATTGGGTGCGATGAAGCTGGAATTGCTTTTAATACATCTTTTACACCTTGTGGTAACTCTCTACCTGCTTGAATTTGTGCAGTAATCTCTTCTTTTTGAGCTTGAGTTGGTAGTTCACCTTTTAATAATAGGTATGCAACCTCTTCAAAATCACATTTTAATGCTAAATCTGCAATATCATAACCTCTATAGTTAAGACCATTCCCTAAACCACAAGTACAGATTGCTGATTCCCCAGCTATAACACCTGCTAATCCACTCATTTTATCTCCTTTTCCCTTGATTAAATTAGATTTTATTTTATAATTTTTTTGATTAAATTATTTTGCTTTTCCCTTAGAGAATAGCTCATCCATTTTTTGCTCATAATCATGGTAATTTAACATATCGTAAAGTTCCATTCTTGTTTGCATAGTATCAAGAACACCCTCTTGAGTTCCTTTATCTTTTAATTCTTGGTATACATTTAATGCAGCTTTGTTCATTGCTCTAAATGCTGATAATGGGTAAAGTACCATATCAATACCAACACTTGCTAATTCTTCAGTTGTGAACATTGGAGTTGCACCAAACTCAGTGATATTTGCTAATACAGGAACTGACATTTTGTCAGTAAACTCTTTGTATTCTTTTAAAGTATGAATAGCTTCGGCAAAAATTGCATCTGCTCCTGCTTCAACATAAGCTAAAGCTCTTTCAATCGCAGCTTCTTGACCTTCACTTGCGTGAGCATCAGTTCTAGCAATAATATAAAAATCTGGGTCTAATTGCATTTTTGCATCTACAGCAGCTCTGATTCTATCACACATCTCTTCTGTTGAAACTAATTCTTTATTTGGTCTGTGACCACATCTTTTTGCAGCAACTTGATCTTCAATATGTAATCCAGCAGCACCAGATCTGATAAATTCTTTTACAGTTCTTGCTACGTTAAATGCATGTCCCCAACCAGTATCAGCATCAACGATTAATGGAGTATCACAAATAGAAGTGATTCTTCTAATATCAATACATACATCTTCTATCATAGTCATACCTAAATCTGGTAAACCGTAAGAAGCATTTGCAATACCTCCACCTGATAGGTAGATTGCTTTGTGTCCTACTTTTGTAGCTTGTAATGCTTGGTAAGCATTGATTGTTCCTACAATTTGTAAAGGAGTTTCTTCTTTTAAAGCTTCTCTAAATTTTTTACCTGCACTTGTCATAATACATCCTTATTTTTAGTGTGATTAAAATTATACATGAGTTAAAGATTGATTGAGTGTATAATTTTTGTTTCATAAATTACAACTTTTTCAACTAATCAATTATTTTGTACAATATTTGTTCTTATGTATTAAAGTGGTACAATAAACTTATAAATAAAGTTTAAGGTAAGAAAATGACGTACAAAAATGGAATAGAAAAATTTATTGAGATTTTTAAACGTTCAAATTTAAGTATATCAAAATTTGCATCTTTAATTAATAAAGATAGAAGAACAGTAACTTCATGGATTGATAATATTTCTGATATTGAACCAAATGAAGATGTAAAACATAAAATTTGCAATATCTTTAGATATCCAGATTTTATTTGGGAAGATGGATGTAGTGGAGAAGAGTTTATCAAATCAATTACACAAATACCACAAAAAGAGGTAAGAATAATTGATGAAGATTATACAGGTAGATTAAAATATATTATTGATTTGGAAAAAAATAGAAGGTTTGTAATACAAGCACAATTTCCTGGACCTATGTATAGAGACAGTGCTGTAAAAAAAGTTTATAGAACAAAAACAAGTACAGAAATAGAAGAGTTAAAACAAAAAAGAATTGATCAGATGTTGAAATATGATTATGATACAACTGAGTGGTATTCTATAAAATCTGTTTTAAGTTTCTGTTTTGCTTCGATTGGTAACTTTTATACAAAAGAGGAAAAATTAAGAATATTAGAATTGATGTATGAATTGTTTAATAACAACTACAATAAAAAGCTATTTTTATTTGATTCTTTTTCTAGAAAGATTTATGGAACAGAAACAACATATATCTCAATAAATGTAAAACAAAAAATACTATTTTTTAAATCACCTATTGAATCAGTGTTTATCGAGATTAGAAATAAAAACCTTGTTGAAAGGATGCATAAATATTATTCTTCACCTATTGAAGCTCCATCCCATGTTAACTTTTTAGAATCAGTGAAAATTTTAAAAATATTAGAAGAAGCAGTAAGATATAACAATAGTATAACTCAAGCATATGAGACAATCAATAGAACAACAGATTATGGTGAATTGTTTTACAATAATCTAAGTGTAGATTTACAAAAAGAGGTTAGTAAACCAAAAGTTGGACAAAAGAGAAACTAATGGATTATTTAAATCAATTTTTGATAATTGCAGTTGCGCATGTTTTTGCCATGTTATCTCCAGGTCCAGATATTGCTATAATTTTAAGGCAAAGTATAACTCAAGGAAGAAGAAAAGCTATTTTAACTGCATTGGGTATAAGTAGTGGTATATCAGTACACTTGACATATATACTATTAGGTTTTGGTTTGATTGTATCAAAATCTATAGTTGTTTATACAATACTAAAATATCTTGCAGCTATTTATTTAATATATTTAGGAATAAAAATATTAAAATCAAGTACGTATAAGTTGGATGATAAGAATGAAAAAGAAAAAATGAGTGATTTTAAAGCTTATAGAATAGGTTTATTTACAAATCTTCTTAATCCTAAAGTTACACTTTATTTTTTAGCTTTGTTTACAGTGGTTGTAACTCCTGATACACCTTTTAATGTACAATTAGCATATTGCTTGTTTTTTACAGTTGGAACTTTTTTGATATTTTCATTATTTTCTTGTTTTTTTTCTGCAAATAAAGTTAAGAAGTTTTTTAATTCTTTTGGAAAATATTTTGATAGAACTATGGCAGTTATTTTGATAATACTTGGAGTTAAAATAGCAATAGATTAAAGAACTATAATGTTAAAATACAAAACTTAAAAAAATAAGGAATATCATTGAGACAGTATTTAGATTTATTACAGCATATTTTAGACAATGGTGTTAAAAAAGAGGATAGAACAGGTACAGGTACTATTTCTACTTTTGGATATCAAATGAGATTTGATTTAAGTGAAGGTTTTCCTTTGGTTACTACTAAAAAAACCCATTTAAAAGCTATTATTAGTGAGCTTTTATGGTTTATTGAAGGAAGTAGTGATGAAAGAAGACTAGCTGAAATTCATTATGGTGATAGTAGAGATAATATAATAGGTAAAAAAACTGTATGGACAGCAAATGCTGATTATCAAGGGAAAAACTTAGGATATACAAATACAGATACAATAAAAGAGTTAGGTCCTGTATATGGTGTACAATGGAGAAGTTGGGAAGGTTCAAACGGCAAAAAAGTTGACCAGTTAGCTGAGCTTATTGAACAAATAAAAACCAATCCAGATAGTAGAAGACTTATACTAAATGCTTGGAATGCAGCTGAGATTGAAAATATGGCATTGCCACCATGTCATACTTTTTTTCAGTTTTATGTGGCTGAGGGGAAACTATCTTGTCAGTTATACCAAAGAAGTGCAGATGTATTTTTAGGAGTTCCTTTTAATATAGCTTCATATGCACTTTTAACTATGATGATAGCTCAAGTTTGTGATTTACAGTTGGGAGATTTTGTACATACTTTTGGAGATGTACATATTTATTCAAATCATATGGAACAAGTAAAATTACAACTTACAAGAACACCATATAAAAAACCAACAATGAAAATAAATCCTGAGATAAAAGATATAAATGGATTTAAAATGGAAGATTTTGAACTTTTAAATTATGAGTGCGATGAACCAATAAAAGCAGAAATGGCGGTATAAATATGAAAATTTCAATGATAGTTGCATATGGAAAAAATTGGGAGATAGGTTTAAATAACCAAATGTTATGGCACATCTCTGAAGATTTTAAAAACTTCAAAACAATAACTTCAGGGCATCATATTTTAATGGGAAGAAAAACTTTTGAATCTATTGGAAAACCACTTCCAAATAGAACATCTTTAGTTTTATCAAACTCAGGCTTTGAACACGAAGGTGTTCATACTTTCAGTGATGTTCAAGAGGCATTTAATTTTGCAAGGTCATCTGGTGAAGAGGAGCTTTTTATAATTGGTGGAGCAAATATCTACAAATCACTATTTCCTTACGTTGATAAGATGTATCTAAGTGAAGTAGATTTTGAAGGTGAGGCTGATGCTTTTTTGGAACCAATTGATTTTTCATCTTGGGAGATGGTAGAACAAAAAGAGTATCATCATATCAATGATGAAAATGGAAAGCAAATATCTCCAGCTTGGAAATTTAAAGTTTGGATAAAAAAAGATTAACAAATGAACAGTTCTAGAGAAAAACTACTTGATGTTGCATATGAGGAGATATACCACAATGGATATCATGCAACCTCAGTTGATAAGATTTTAAAAAAAGCAAATATGAATAAAGGTAGTATGTACCACTTTTTTAAATCAAAAAAAGAGTTAGGTCTAGCAGTTATAAAAGAGAGAATCAAAAACTATATTCACGATAAATATGTTGTATTGCTAAAATATGATAAAAATATTATAGATGAGATAATAAAAATAATTAAGAACAGAGATTGTTTTGATTTTAACTTAGGATGTAAAATGAACAATTTAGTTCAAGAAATTTCTCCCAAAGATAAAGATTTCAAAAATGCTTTGGAAGAAGTATATTTACATTTTGAAGGTTTAATTCAACAAGCACTAGATAAAGCAGTAAATCTAGGTGAGATAAAACATGATGATACAAGAGCACTTTCAATATATATAGTTGCTTCAATGGAAGGGTGTTTAGGTACTGCAAAAAAATCTCAAGATGGTCAATTATTTTATGACTGTATATCTCAATTGGAACTATTTTTAAACTCATTAAAAAAATAGTATGAAAACATTTGAATTAACTAATGGGGAAATAGAATCTTTTAAAAAGATAGGACAAATAAAAAGTTACGATATGGATGGAATACTTTTTTATGAAAATGAAAAAGCAAATAACTTTTATATTATTCTTTCAGGGCTTGTAAAAGGTGGAATATTTGAAAATAAAAAAGAGAAAATATTTCACTATTTTTTCCCTAAAATGTTTATTGGGGAGATCTCTTTTTTAGAAGAAAAAAATTATGCATTGAGTGCAAAGTTTGTAACAAGTGGAAAAGCAGTAGTTATAAGTAGAACTTCCTTGAATAATTCAATTTTTTCAAAAGATGAATTAAATAGTATTTTTCAAAGAGCAATGATAAGTAAAGTAAGATTTTTACAAAGAAGCATTAGTACTATTACTTCTATAAACACAAAAGTGAAATGTGCAATATTTTTATTGGAACATAAAAATTATTTGCAATATATTTCAATAAAAGAGATGGCAAGTGTCTTAAATACGTCACGAGAATCAGCTTCAAGAGCTATTAGTTTTTTTGTTGAGCAAAAAGCTATTATAAAAAATAAAAATGAAATAAAGATTATAAATGAAGAGTTTTTAGAGACATTTGTAGGAATTCAAGAAAATGATACAAGTTTTATTTGAAAAAACTAATTGTAATTTAAATTATTTATAGACTACACACTCATTATCAATTGTTTAAACTTATCTTCTTATTAATTTTAAAAATAAAAAAGTGTGATAAAAGTCACACTTTGGCTTTTTTTTAACTGTTACAATTGTTAAAAAAATGGAGCCTTTTTATGAATAAAAAAATAGCAGATGTTTTGTATGTAAAAGTTGGAACGGTAACTACTACAAAACTTAAAAATAGTAAACGAAAAGAGTTAGTTTCAGGTATAAAAAAATATCCCATAGAAAAATCATATCTCACAAAGACAGGCTTTAAAGATGATTTTCAAGCTGATTTGCTTCATCATGGTGGAGAAAATAAAGCACTGTTTTTATTTTCAGAATTTACATATAAAAAAATAAACTCTTTTTTTAGTGATAGTTTTGATATGACCCATATGGCTTATTTTGGTGAAAATCTTATTTTATCTGATATTTGTGAAAAAGATATTTGTATTGGAGATATCTTACAAATTGGAGAGAGTTTAGTTCAGATAACGCAACCAAGACAACCTTGTTGGAAATTGAGTGTAAATACAAATAAAAAAAATATGACAAAGTTTATTTTTGATAGTGGTTTTACTGGCTGGTATGCAAAAGTTTTAAAGGAGGGCTTTATTTGTAAAAGTGATGAAGTGATTTTACAAACAAGAAAAAACCCAAACTTAACAATCGAAAAATTAAATCAATTGATAATAGATCCAATATCAGATGAAAACTTAACATTGGAAGCTTTAAATTGTGAAGATTTAGGAAAAGCATTTTTAACCTCACTTGAAAAAAAATATAAACTTAAAGAAAAAGATGAACAATTTACTCATTATCATACCTAAGGAATAAAAATGAAAGATGATGTTTATTTATTACCAACAGGGATTCAAATAGGAGTTATAATGTAAATGAGCTTATTTATGGGATTGATTAATTTGTATCTTTATACAAAAGTAAGAAAAAAATTATAAATTTTTAGAAATACTTGACTAAGTAGTCAAGATTTTGTTATACTTTCTCTTGACTAATTAGTCAACTAATTAAAAGGGGGAAGTTATGCCGTATATAAATCTAAAAACAAATCTTAAAAATTTCGAAGAAAAAAAGAATAAGATATTAGAATTAGTTGTTTTAGCTACAAGAGATATTTTGAGAAAAGATGAGAAGGTAACTTCTATACTAATTGAAAAATTGCCTTTTAAGAGTTGGCATATAAATAGTATAAACTCTGCTACATTTTTTTTAGAAATAAAAATCACTAAAGATTCAAATACAAAAGAGGAAAAGGCAGAGTTTATAAAAACTGTTTATAATGGTTTGAAAACAATTGAACCAAATATCAATTTTGCAAGTTATATCTTGATTGATGAGATAAATGGTGATTCATGGGTTATGATGGAATAACTCAAGAGAGTAGATATAGTAAAAAATTTTAATAAACAAAGGAAAAAGATGAAAGCATTAATAATAATTGATGTACAAAATGATTATTTTGAAGGGGGAGCTTGCCAATTAGTTAATCCAATACAAACAAGTTTAAATATAAAAAAACTTTTAGTGCAATTTAGACAAAAAGGTCTTCCTGTTATACATATTCAACATTTTAGTGTAAGAGAAGGTGCAACTTTTTTTGTACCAAATAGCTTTGGTGTACAAATACATGAAAATGTAAAACCGATAAATGATGAGGTAATAGTAGAAAAAAACTATCCAAATAGTTTTTTAGAAACAAATCTTGAAGAGATTTTGGATAGTTTAAGTATAAAAGAGTTAGTTATATGTGGAATGATGACTCATATGTGTGTTGATTCAACAGCGCGTGCTGCATTTGATAAAGGATACAAGTGTGAAGTAATATATGATGCTTGTACAACAAAAGATTTAAGTATAAATGGTGAGACAGTAAAGGCACAAGATGTACATAACTCTTTTATGGCAGGTTTGAATTACTTATTTGCTGATGTTAAAAAAACAAATACTTTGATAATTTAATAAATTATGTATAAAAAGAGTATAATTAGATAATTTAAAAGAAGGAGGACGTTATGAAAAATATGTTAAAAAAAGGCACTATATTTTTTGGATTAGCAGTTTTATTTTCATTTGGTTTAAATGCTCAAGAGTTACCTCAAAGAGGTCCAATCCCATTTTCAGTATATGATACCAACAATGATAATTTTGTTACTGAAGAGGAGTTTTATAATGCAAGAGCAAAACGAATGGAACAAAAAGCAGCACAAGGAATGCCTATGAGAAATGCTGGAAATGCTCCAGCATTTACCGATTTTGATACAAATGGCGATGGAAAATTATCTGAAATTGAGCTTTTAAAAGGGCAAAATGCTCAGATGATGAATAAAAAAGCCAATAAAGGAAATAAAGGTTTCCAAAAAGGTATGAACCAATAGATATGAAGCTACGGCTTCATATCTAATATGATACAATTATAAAATCTAAATTAAACAAATTAATCCAATCATTAGGGTATTTATGTTAAAAAAAATCACATCACTATTTCCTATATGGGCTATTTTATTTTCTACAATTTCGTATTTTCAGCCCAGCTTAGTAGTTGGATTTAAATCTTGGATTATCCCTTTATTAATCATAATTATGTTTTGTATGGGGATTACACTTAAAGTTGCAGATTTTAGAAGAGTTTTAAAAAGGCCTAAAGTTATAGCTTTAGCTGTTATTTTACAATTTTCACTTATGCCCTTAGCTGCTTTTATTATCTCAAAAATTTTTGATTTGTCTGATGACCTTTTGGTAGGTATGGTTTTAGTTGGGGCTGTTTCTGGTGGAACTGCATCAAACGTGATAGCATATTTGGCAAAAGCTGATGTGGCACTTTCTATTACTATGACGGTTGTATCTACTTTATTATCTATCATAATTACTCCATATTTGACACTATTTTATGTGGGACAAACTATACCTGTACCTGCTTTTGATATGTTATTGAGTATCTTAAAAATAGTATTTATCCCTGTGATAGCAGGATTGGTTTTAAACCATTTTTTCCATAAATTTATTGAAAAAAGAGAAGATATTTTTGCTTTATTTTCAGTTTTAGCTATTGTTTTTATTATAGGGATAATTATAGGTTTAAATGAGAGTAAAATCTCAACAATAGTAATATCTCTAATGTTGGCAATTGTTTTTCATAATCTTTTTGGTATGTTAGGTGGATTTTATCTTACAAAGCTTTTTGGCTTTGATGAAAAGGAATGCAAAACTGTAGCTATAGAAGTAGGGATGCAAAATTCAGGATTAGCAGTAGTATTGGCAATGAAATATTTTACACCATTAAGTGCTTTACCGGGAGCTATATTTAGTATTTGGCATAATATCTCTGGTTCAATTATAGCTGGATTTTGGTCAAGGAAGTATAACAAGTAATATTTTACTGCACCTTAATTAAGATGCAGTATATAGTTGATTAAGTTTAGATTCCTCGTAAAAAAGTTAGCAATTTCTCTTTTTGTATATTATCAAGTTGCATAAATTTATCTTTTGCATTTTGTGCTTCCCCTCCATGATACTCTATAGCTTCTTGAATACTAGAAGCTCTTCCATCATGTAAAAATCTTGCACCCTTTTTTTTCTCAACAATTCCTATTCCCCATAGTGGAGGAGTACGCCATTCTTTTGCTTGGGCATTCTTTTCTCTTACACCATTACTTAAACCTTCTCCCATATCATGCAGAAGTAGATCTGTATATGCATAGATTTTTTGATTATTCAAACTTTGAAATTTTTCACTTTTTCCTGTAGTCATAGTTGGTCTATGGCAAGATGCACAATTTATTGATTCAAATATTTTTGCACCCTCATCAAAAATTTCTTGATTTTCAATTCTTCTTTGAGGTACTCCAAGTGCCATCATAAAGTTAACTATAGCTTGAAGTGAACTTTCTGATACTTCTGGTGTTCCACCATTCTCTTGTGTAGAACAAATAGTTTGTTCATCTGTACAATTTTCATCCATATTAACAGATGAAGTAAGTCCCATATCTTGAACTAATGCTCCTGCATTTTGTGTTCTAAGAGTTGAATTAATTGCTTTCCAACCAAATTTACCTAATCTTGTTTCACCCTCTTCATTTACCCAATGAGCACGACCTGAAATCCCATCATTATTTAAATCGTCAGGGTCTTCATATTCTAAGATAGTTTCATCAGAAACAAGATCTAAAAGCCCCATTCCTAAAAGGTGAGGTGCAATCCTTCCACTAATATTATAACCATCAGAACTAATATCAACAGAACTTATAAAGTCAATTTTTTTAGTTGAACCATTTTGAACCCAAGTAATACTAGCCTCTGGTATTTGATCAGTTGATTGAGTTTGAATTTGAGTACCAAATATTGGATGTGGATTACCATTTTTATCACTTATACGAAATAAAAATGAACTATCTACTGTACCATCATCATTGTATGGAGCAATACGACCATCAGAAACGTGGCAGGCTGTGCAGGCATTTGCATTGAATAATGGACCTAATCCATCTAAAACAGGTCTTGTTCCAGGAGCAACTTGCCATTGAGCTATAAATAGTTCTCTACCTTGTGAAACACTTGCAATTTCACTTTCATTAATAGTTGTTGATATCTTCATAAAAGGTTCTATTTCATCATATTTTACGGTTGCATTACCACCTGTTGGACTCCAGATAATATTCTCTTCATTTATATTACTAGTACTTTCTCCACCACAGCCAATAAAAGTAGTAATACAAAGTATTACTACTAAACTATTTTTGATATTATTTTTCATATTTACTCTGAAAACTCTGGAATAATTGGGTAGTTGTACATCCAAGCATTTACTGTAGAGTCACCACCTCCAAGAGAACCTTCAAAACTCCATCTCCACGTAAAAATTGTTCCATCATCTTTTACTGCAACTAGATGTAATGCTCCTGCAGATAGCTCTTTTATTGAGCTTATAGCTGAAAGTTTGTCTTCTGGAAAATCTAAATTTGCATAAATTGTTTTTCCCTCTTCATTTGTCTCTCCATATTGTCCCCAAGGATATATTTTTTTATCAGCTTTTAATATATAACTTGAATTTCCATTTGCATATATATTTTGAACCTTATTATCTTCACTAGTTTCAATTATCACTTTAGGGGATAATACATAGTTTTCCCAAGCTTGTTCTGTATCTTCATATTGATAACCATTGTATCCAACTTGACTAGAAGCATTTAGTCCCCATCCATATACTGTCCCATTTTCATCTAAGGCTAGAGCATGTGCTTTTCCTGTAGCTATTGATATAATTTTAACTCCGTTAGGAAAAGCAATTTTTGTAGGTAACAACTGATTATCTTTACTAGATAATCCTTGTCCTAATTGACCATTATTATTTTTCCCCCAAGCCCATACTTTACCATTACTATCAAGTGCACAAGAAAAATCTGAACCAGCACTTACTTGAATAATATCTGTATCTTCTTCAAAAATTACTTGTGAAATATTTGTTGTAATATCTGTTGTTCCATTACCTAATTCTCCGTTAGAATTACTACCAAAAGCATAAACAGTTCCATCATTTTTTAAGGCTAATGAATGACTATAACCTGCTGATATGTTTACTATATTAGATAAACCTTCTATTTGTCCTATATTTAATATACAATCATTTATATCAGATGAAGAGTTACAAATATCTGTACTAGGGCCTCTTCCTAGTTCACCATTTGCATTGTATCCCCAACTCCATAGATTTCCATATTCATCAAGTGCTATAGAAAAATTTTGGTTAAAAGATAAAGCAACTATTTTATTAGTAGTAGGTAAAAATATTTTTGTAGGATTTATTGGGTGTTCACCTTGAGTATTGTCACTTAAAGATGAAATATATCCTAATCCTGTTTGACCATAATTGTTTCGTCCCCAAGTATAAAGATTACCATTGTATATGGCTGCTGAATGTGAGTTTCCTGCGGCTGTTGTATTCCCCAAATATATATTACCAGATAATTGACTTGTATTGTTATTTGTATCTATAGCAGATATTTTATAATTATTTGGACCAGCCTTTAAATTCATAGTTATTGAAAAGCTTCCACTTTGATCAGTTGTAATGGTTTTTATTTCACTATTTTCTTCTAGTAAAATCTCTTTTAATTGACTATTATTAGTCACTTTACCACTAATCACAAATTTTGATGAGTGAGTAGTTATATTTGTATTGTTATCTAGATTAGTTTCTAATAAAATTGAAGTTGTATCAGAGTTTTTATTACAACCTGCAAATATTAGAATTACTAATAATAACATTAGATTTATTTTGTTTTTCATTGTTATTCCTTTTTTAATTTTGAAATAATAATAAATAATTGATTAATCATTACTGAAAAGGATAATTGTTATCAATATTAATAAATAAATTTTAAACATAACAAATTGATAATTATTTAGATTATTTATAGTGAATTTAAAATTAGAGATTAACATAAACTGTGATAACATCACACTATGAATAATAAATATAAAATACTAAAAGATGTTTTTGGGCATGATAGTTTTAGAAGTTTTCAAGAAGAGGTTGTCGATACAATTTTAGCAAAAAAAGATGTTTTAACTATTCTTCCAACAGGTGGTGGAAAATCTCTTTGTTATCAGCTTCCAACTTTACTTATGAGTGGAACTACCGTTGTAATTTCTCCACTTATTGCACTTATGCAAGACCAAATAAAAGCTTTAAATGATTTAGGTTTGAACTCTTCAATGATAAGTTCTCTTTCAAGTGATATTGAAAATAGACAAACAATGCAAAAACTTTTAAATTATGAATATAAATTTATTTATATGGCACCTGAAAGGTTTAGCTCAAATGAATTTGTAGGCGTTTTACAAAGAATAGAGATAAATTATTTTGTAATTGATGAAGCACACTGTGTAAGTGCTTGGGGTCATGAATTTAGAGCTGAGTATAGAAATCTTGATAGGTTAAAAAGATTTTTTCCAAATACTCCTATTGCAGCATTTACTGCAACAGCAACAAAAAAAGTTGAAGATGATATTGCTCAGAGTTTAAATCTACTAACACCAAAACATTTTAGAGCAAAAACAATTAGAGATAATCTATTTATACAAGTTGAACCACGTATCTCAAATGGAAAAAAACAGATATTGAATTTTTTAAAAACACACAAAGGTTTATGTGGAATTATTTATACATTTACTAGAAAAGAAGCTGAAAGTACTGCAGAGTTTTTAAGTGAAAATAACTATAGTGCAAAAGCTTATCATGCAGGACTTAGTAGTGATGTTAAAAACAAAGTGTATGAGGATTTTGTATATGAAAAAATAGATATAGTTGTTGCAACTATCGCTTTTGGGATGGGAATTGATAAATCAAATATACGGTTTGTAATACACACTTCTTTACCAAAAACTTTAGAAAACTATTATCAAGAAATTGGTCGTGCAGGAAGAGATGGAGATAAATCTTATGTATATTTATTGTATTCAAAAGGTGATGAGGTAAAAAGAAAACTACAAATTGAAGAGGCAATAGATAATTCATATAAACAAACAGGTCTTGAAAAATTAGAGCAGATGTATAGGTATTGTGTTTCTAATAACTGCAGACATAAACTTATAGCTTCATATTTTGAAGATGAGATAAATGAGTGTCAAACCTTATGTGATAATTGTACTAAAGGGGAAGTTGAACAAGTAGATATCACAATAGAAGCACAAAAGTTTTTAAGTGCAGTTTATAGAACAGAACAAAGATTTGGACAAAATCATATAATAGATATTTTAAGAGGTTCAAAAAACCAAAAACTTTTAGAGTTTGGGCATGAAAAACTTAGTGTTTATAATATAGGACAGGATAAAAGTAAAAATGAATGGATAGCAATAGTTGATAAACTTATAGATATTCAAGCTTTGAGTTTGGGAGAGTTTAGGGCTTTAAAACTTACAAACTTAGGTTTACTGATTCTAAAAAATCAACAAAAAGTATATATAGATAGTGATAAATTAGGAGTGATTCAAAAATTTGAAGAAACTAAAGAGGATTTGAGTTTTGATGAGCAGCTTTATGAAAGATTTAGAAGCTTACGAAAAGAGTTAGCTTTAAATCATGAGGTTCCAGCTTATGTAATTTTTGGGGATAAAACTTTAAAAGAATTTACTAAAAAACTTCCTATAACAAAAGAGCAGATGATGGAGATAAATGGAGTAGGGGAAGTAAAGTTTGAGAAATATGGAGAGCCTTTTTTACAACTTGCATCAGAATTAAAAGAGGAGTTTAGCAAGGAGTTAGAAAATAGACCTGTATTAAAAAAACTTACTAAAACCTATTTGGAAACATTTGAATTAATTCAAGAGGAGAAAAGCTTAGAAGAGATTTCACAAATTAGGGACTTGAACCTTACTTCTGTTTTGTCCCATATAATTATTTTAGAACAACATGGTAAGATTTCCAAAGAGAAAAAACTACAACTTTTAGATCCAATAAAAATACCAAAAGAGATAGAATCTTGGATAGAACAAGGGCTAAAGCTTGATGATTTAAAACAATTAAGACAACATTTGTATTTATATGAATATTTAAAAAGGATAGAAGATGAACTATAAAGATATAGATTTCAATGAACTATATATGAAACAAAAAGATGCTAGTTCTTTTAAAATAAAAGATGAAAAAGAGTGGAATAAAAAAGCACCATCTATGAATAAAAAGGTACAAAAAAGTATCTATAATGATGAACTTATCTCAAAACTTGATTTAAATGATTGCAACTCTTTATTGGATGTTGGATGTGGAGTTGGAAGTATCACTGTAAAATTAGCTTCAAAATTGCAAACTGTTTATGCTTTGGATTATTCAGATACTATGTTAGAACATTTAAGTGAAAATATAAAAAAAGCAGGTGTTGAAAATATACAAACTATTAAAAAGTCTATAGAAGAGCCGTGGGATGAAGTTCCAAATGCTGATATTGTTTTAGCTTCAAGGTCTATGGAGGTAAAAGATATGAAAACCTCTTTAGAAAAACTAAATGAAAAAGCCAATAAAAAAGTATATATCTCATATAAAGTTGGTGGAAGTTTTGTTGATAAAAAAGTTTTAAAAGCTATAGGTAAAGAGGTTTTTGATAAACCTGATTATATTATTGTTTTAAATATTTTGTATAGCATGGGGATAAATGCAAAAGTTGATTTTTTAAGAAGTGAAGGAAGACGTGAACAATACGATAGTAAAGAAGGTTTCATAAAAAGTGTAGAGTGGAGTTTGGATAAGTTAACAGATATTGAAAAAGAAAAACTAGCAAACTATTATGATACTTTAGAAAACAAAGAAGATTTAGGAGATAAATATAATTATTGGGCTTTAATCTCTTGGGATAAAAATAATATATTATAAGAAGAAAACTTCCTATAATATATTTAGTTGGTGAGCTAAGTCTGCTGCTATTCTTTTATAGTTTCTAATTTCAAGAAGTCTTTCTTGACCTCTTTGCCCAACTTTTGCGATATCCTCTTTTGAAAGACTTAAAATATACTCTATTTTTGTTTTGATTGATTCTTTATCAAATTTACAAAACCAAGCATCATAATCATCTGTAAAAAGTGTATTGTTATTTGCATTGTTTGTCATAATACAAGGAACAGTAGATGAATAATAATCTAAGATTTTCACAGGAGTTGAAGTATTAAATAGTGGAATATCTGGAAGTATCGAAACTCCAATATCACAAGCTGCTATTAAATCTAGAAGTTGGTCTTTATTTTTAGCATTGTGAATTATTACATTGTTATTAAGATTTCCTATAGAGTTTACAACCTCTTGGGCATATTCTGGGTCTTTTGTGGAGATTGTTAGTTTCCAATTATCCCCTTCTATTTCACTAAATGCTTCTAAAACTGTTTCAAATTCTCTTAACTTGTCTAAAGTCCCAGCATAAAAAAATCTTTTTTCACTACCTTCATGTTGAATATTTTTATGTAAAATTTCTGGATCAATTGCAGGTGGACAAATCATAGTTCTGATTGTAACCCCTTCAAAAAACTCTTCTTTCATTTGTGTTGAAGTTGGAAGGAAGATGTCACATTGATTTATTAATTTAGTTTCAGAAAAAGTTGTAAGTGTATTGTTTAGATATTTTAAGAAGCTGCTTTTATTATTTGCTTTATCAACTTGCATTTGAGCCCGTCTTTTTGGAAAAGATAACCTATATCCTACTTTATAATCATAGGTTTTGCTATTGGATAAAACATGTTTTAACACATCACTACTATTTCTTACCACTATAAAAGAATAAGAGGAGATATCAATTCCAGCACTTTCCATAATATTTAATGTTTTTGCTCTTTCATTTTTTGGTAATATAAACTCATGTTCTTTTCTTTTTTCAAAACCAGTTTTAAATTCACTAAAATAAACTATATCAATATCAAAATATTCTTTTAGATATTTTTCAAACAAAGGACCTATAAAACTATGATCAGTATATTCATCTTGATCAGTAATATATAAAAATTTTTCCATCAAAATCTCCTTGGTATAAAACATCTAAATTATATATTTAGAAAGTTGCAAAAAAGAAGCATTTGTAATATTGTAAATAATAAATTCGTCAAAAAGTTAATTACTTTTTTTATGCTTAATTTAAAGTTTATTATTTAATAATGGTTACAATTTATTATAAAAGTGCAATAAGACAAGAAAAATGGTATAGTTTTTGATTATTTTTAAAGGTTGAATTATGTACAAAAGTATAAGATATTATAATAATTTTAATTCCTTAAAAAATGAAAAACTTAATAAAAAATCAAATTATATTATTTTTGCAACAGAAAAATTTGACTTTAATCATGAACTTTTTTTATCTCTAAACATAAAATTTTATGGAGCAATATTTCCAAAAATTATTTATAAAAATAATTATTATAATGATGGTTTTTTAGTAATAGAATTGAGAGTTAATACTCCAGTTTTATTTTTCGAAAACATAAATAAAATAACTTTTGATGATAATCAATTTGAATTTACAAAATCAATTATAAGTATATTTGATGGCTTTTCTACTTTTTCCTCAAAGTTTGTTGAGGAACTATTTGAAAATATAAAACTTCACACTAATATAGTAGGTGGTGGTGCAGGACTTTTAAGTAAGCCAAGAGAAAAAAATATATTTTCAAATGATGGAATATTTTTGGATAGTGCTTTTGTAATATTGTTTGAGAAAAAGATGGATTTAGGCATTGGACATGGCTGGAAATATTTAGAAGGTCCTTTTATAGCTACTAAAACAAATGATAATATTATAAATGAGATAGATTATGAAAATGCATTTGATGTATATAAAAAAGTAGTTGAACAGGATTCTAAAAAAAACATAACAAAAGATAATTTTTTAGAGCTTTCAATGTGTTATCCTCTTGGGATTATTAAATTCAATGGAGAGTCTTTGATAAGAGACCCTATCGAAATAGATAAATATGGAAATATGAAATTAGCGGGAGATATCAAAACAAATACTATTTTCAATATATTAAAAGGGGATAAACAAGAGTTAATTAGTGCTGCTACACAAGCAGCAAAAGAAGCTTCAATTGATTGTAGTGAGGTATTTTTATTTGAATGTATTACTAGATTACAGTTTTTAGCTGATAGTTTTGAAATAGAGATTGAAGAGATTTTAAAACATACAAATATAGAAAATATATATGGTATTTTTAGTGTAGGAGAAATTGGAAACAATGGTGATAGATATATCAATATTCTAAATAAAACAAGTGTAATGAGTCAAATATGGCATTAAATAAATTGGCAATCTCATACAAATGCCTTGATTCTATAGGTAATTCTTTGGATTTAAGAAAAATGACAAATGAATTTCTAAAAACTTTTGTTACAGAAACAGATGCTGTTCATGGTTCATATTATATTAAAATAAATGATATATATGAGCAGTTTTTAACTTTGGGTAATAATCTTTGTCTTGTATTATCTGATTTATTGATTGATTGTTCAAAAGATATAATAGAAGATAATTATAATTCAGAATTTAAAGTTTTAATTTTTAAAGTACAAAATGGTTATATGGTATTTATATATAGTTTAGATGTGGATATCTCTTTGATAAAAAAGATTTTTGAAGGGTTTAAAAATAAATTAAATATAAGTATCAATTCATGTTTAAATATGCAGCAATTAAAAGAAACTAATGAAATATTAGTAGAGCAAAAACTACAGCTTGAAAACTTGGCAGATTACTTAAAAGATGAGATAGATGCTGCTATAAAAATAAATATACAAAAAGAGAAACAGATTTTTGAACAATCTAAAATGTTACAAATGGCTGAATTAATAAGTAACATAGCTCATCAATGGAGACAACCTTTAAGTGTAATTACAACAGCAGCAAGTGGAATGAAAATAAAAAAAGAATTAGAACTTTTACCTGATGATGAGTTTATAAAATATATAAAATCAATTTTAGATAATTCAAAATATCTTTCAAATACTTTAGATGAATTTAGTGATTATATAAAAGATGGGCAAAAACAAAAAGAAGTTATTTTACAAGATAGAATAGAATTAGCTTTAAATTTAATAGAATCCTCGTTTAGTATTGAAAACATAAAAATTATAAAAGGTAGAGTTGAAAAAGATGCTATAAAACTCAAATTAGTTATAGGTGATTTATTAAGAGTTTTAATTTCTATGTTCAATAATTCAAAAGATGCTTTTATTATAAATGAGATAGAAAGTAGGTGGCTAAAATATGAGGTTTTCAGAAAAGATGAATTTATAATTATAATTGTTGAAGACAATGGAGGCGGGATTCCTGAGTCAATTATTGAT
This sequence comes from Halarcobacter sp., assembly GCA_050296315.1. GTDB lineage: Bacteria > Campylobacterota > Campylobacteria > Campylobacterales > Arcobacteraceae > Halarcobacter. The sequence continues at coordinate 42,874 of JBNKRE010000001.1, read as the reverse complement.
AAAATATTTAATCCATATTTCACGACAAAACATCAATACAAGGGTACAGGGATAGGTTTGTATTCTGCTTATGATGTGATAGTAAACAAACTCAAAGGTAAATTATCTGTTCAAAATACTAATTTAGGAGCAAGATTTACTATTGAGTTGCCTATTGTTTGATTTTAGTCTAAAATAACCTCTTTAAAATCATTTTAATCAGTTTAATATTGTTTAAATAATAGTGTAGAAAAAGCCTTAAACTTTTTTGATGATTTTTGTGAGAAAAAAAGTCTATCTTTAGATAGTAGGATATTTTTAAAAAATGGTTATTGAATCAAAGTATAATATAGATTAAAAAGAGTAAGTTTGAGTTATTTCAAACTCAATCCTACCCTTTGCTTTTCCAAATCAACACTAACAACTTTTATATTCTCAAGGTTTTGATTTATACTTAAAACTTCACTTGGGTGTGAGATTCTTTTATGGCTTATTTGTGAGATGTGAAGTAGGGCATCGTTTTTAAGTCCTATATCTACAAAGGCTCCAAAATCTGTTATGTTTCTAACTATTCCTGAAAGGGTAAAGCCTTCTTTTAAATCCTCTATTTTAGTTATATCACTTGCAAATTTTACTTGATTGAAGTTTTCTCTTATATCAAAGCCTGGTTTTTGAAGCTCATTTATTATATCTTCTATTTTAATTAGTGAAGTGTTTAGATTAGTGGCTAATGATTGGTATTGATTTTTTTCTACAGTTTTTATATCACAAGTTTTCTCTAATCTTTTTACTAAATCATAATCTTCAGGGTGAATAGCTGTATTATCTAAAATAGAATCACCTTTTTTGATTCTAAGAAATCCAACACTTTGTTCATACGCTTTTGCTCCAACACCTTTTACATCAAGAAGTTGTTTTTTAGAAGTAAAAACTCCTAGTTTTTTCCTATGTCCAACAATATTTTTTGCTAAAGTTTCCGTAATACCAGATACAAAAGATAAAAGTTTAAATGAAGCAGAGTTTATATCAACTCCAACTTTATTTACTAAATCTACTGTTATGTTTTCAAGTTTTAAACTTAACTCTTTTTGGTTTACATCGTGTTGGTATTGTCCTATTCCAAGTGATTTTGGGTCAATTTTAACTAAGGCTGCCATAGGGTCTCTTAATCTACTAGCAATTGAAATAGCACCTCTAATTGTAACATCAAGATTTGGATACTCTTGAGTTGCTATTTTTGAAGCAGAATATACACTTGCTCCTATTTCACTAACTATTGCATAGTTTATATTAAGGTTGTTTTCTTTTATAAGATTTGAGATGAAGCTTGCAGTTTCCCTAGAAGCTGTACCATTTCCTATTGCTATTGAAGTTATTTTGTGTTTTTTAATAAGCTCTAAAACTATTTTTGATGAAGTTTTTATATCCTCTTTTGGTTTTGTTGGATAGATAACACTTGAATCCAAATACTCCCCATTTTCGTCAATTACTGCAAGTTTACAACCAGTTTTATATCCTGGGTCCATTCCTAAGATTATGTGATTAACAAGTGGTGCTGTTAAAAGTAACTCTTTTAGGTTTTTACCAAAAAGTTCAATGGCTTCTTTTGAGGCTTTCTCTTTTAGGTTTGCTATTGCTTCCCTTTTTAAGCTTGGAAGGAGTAATCTTTTTAGTCCATCTTTATAGGCTTCAAAAATAAAAGAGCTAGAGGATTTTGCCCAAGTTGGGATTTTGTATTTTTTTATATTTTCTAAAATATGCTTCTCATCAATATCAACTTTTATTGATAACTCTTTTTCATTTACTGCTCTTAATATGGCTAAAACTCTATGAGGTTTTATATATTTTATTTTCTCATTTTGCCCTACAAAACTTGTATAAACACCATCTTTTTTAAACTCTTTTGCCTCTTTTATCTCTATTATTCCCCAATTGGAAATAAGGTTTCTTAAAACCTCTTTTGATTTGAAATCATCAGCATATCTTTGGGCAATAATATCTTTTGCCCCTTGTATAGCTTCATCTATAGATTTAACATCTTTATTTGTAAAGTTTTTTGCTTTTTGTAAAACTTCATTTTCATCATATTTCATTGATTGAATAATGTTTGCCAAAGGCTCTAAGCCATTTTCAATCGCTTGTGAAGTTCTTGAAGATTTTTTATCTTTAAAAGGTGTGTATATATCCTCTAGGGCTTGTAAAGTTGTAGCTTCATTTAAACTTTTTTCAACTCTTTCATTTAAAAAGTTTTTCTCTTTTAGCAGTTCTAAAATCTCATTTTTTCTTTGAAGTAGTTTTTTTGAGTATGAATAAACCTCTTCAAAAACTCTTAACTCTTCATCTGTTGCACTATTTGTAAACTCTTTTCTATATCTAGCGATAAAAGGGATAGTACACCCCTCATCAAGAAGTTTGATTATGTTTTCAATAACTTTTTTTGATAGGGATGTTTTTTGTACTAATAGATTCGTAATATTAGCACTCAAGTATAATTTCCTTGAAGTCACTTCTTGTTTCTTTTAGCGGTTTATTACTTTGTGCTCTTGCTGTGTATACAAAAGAGATTTTAGCTTTATCTGTATTGTTTTTACTTGCATGGTGAAGCGTTTTACAATGAAATAAAACAATATCACCTTTTTCTAGATTTTGATGTACTTTTGTTTTTATAAGTTCAATATTTTTTGGATGTGTATCTAAAAAATTTGAAAACTGATCAAATTGTTCTTTTTCAAAATCAATTTTATGACTTTTGGGAATAAATTCAAGTAAACCATTTTCTAAATATTCATCATCTAAAGCTAACCAAACAGATACTAAATCACCATTTTCAAAGTTCCAATATCTTCTATCTTGGTGCCAAAAAGTTCTTGTACTCTCATGGGGCATTTTAGTCATGATTGAGTTATGATGAGCTAGTGTTAAAACTGGAGTATCATTTAAAACTTGTTTTAAAATAGGTCTAATATCTTTATTTGTCATCCAATCACGAAAAATCTCTTCCCTATCATATACTTGTCTTAATCTTCTTACAGTTATTTCATCTGTATCAATATTTAAATATTCTTGTTCACTTTCAATTGGTGCTAACTTTTTTACTAAATGCTCTTTTGCTTTTTGTAAAATCTTATTACATAAATTTTCATCTGCAAAATTTTTAATAATTAAAAAACCATTTTCATTGAATTGGTTTAATTGTTCCTGTGATAATTGCATTATTTTCCTATAAAATTTGAATGGCTAATTTTACTTTATACCAAATTAAAAAACAAACATTAATTTTGCTAAAATGATGATAATTGTACCTAATATTAATACTAGATTATGAAAATGTGCCATAAGTGGATCTGATTTTTTCTTTAGTAACCTTCTTGATAAAGAATATACTATTCCACTTACAATAATTAAAGCTAAAAATACTTTTATTAGAAGAATTATTTGTAAGTTTGTATTGGCAAATCCATCTTCACTATTTATATATTTTGAAAACATAAAACCACCAGAAAGAACAAGAAATAAAACACTAAGTGGAAATATTTTTCTTGCCCTGTTTGAAATAGTTTCTTTTACTTTTGCTTGAGTCTCTTCATCTAAAACTTGTTTTATTACTGGATACACCATAACATCTGAAAAAACATAACCTATAAATATAATTGCACAAAAAAGATGAATAATTAATGCTATTGGATAACCATCCATAAATATCCTTTTTAAAATATTTTGAGAATTATAATCAAAATAAGATTTAAAACCATTGATATACATCAATTTATAAGAAGAATTATTTTATAATCACGCATGCATGGAAATTGATTAAAACATTATCTAAAGGAAACTATATGAAAAAGTTTTTATCAGTTGTGAGTATTGGTGCATTTTTGTTAACTTCAAATTTACAAGCGGAACAAAACAAAGGTTTAAATGTTGTTTTAACTTCTGGTGAGCCTCAAACTCAATTGATGGCAATGGTTCTATCAATGATGACTTTAAATGAAGCAAAACAAGTTAATATGACTCTTTGTTCAAAAGCGGGTGATTTAGCTATAAAAGGGAAAGAAAGTCCTATTTTAAAACCTAAAAATAAATCTCCTAAAATGATGCTTCAAGCAATAATGAAAAAAGGTGCAAAAGTAGAAGTTTGTCCTTTATATCTTCCAAATGCTAATTTAGATAAATCAAACCTAATAGAGGGTATAAGTGTAGCAAATCCATCAATGGTGGCTAAGCAGTTATTAAATAGTGAATTTACTACTTTAAGTTACTAAAAATTTAAGAGGAGTTTTTCCTCTTAAATTTATGGATGAACCTCTTTTAGTGCATCAGCAATAGAAGTAATAGTTCTGACTGTACAAACTCCTGCCCTTTCTAAGGCTGCATATTTTTCATTTGCAGTTCCTTTTCCTCCATCAATAATAGCTCCTGCATGCCCCATTCTTTTACCCTTTGGTGCAGTAACTCCTGCAATATATGAAACAACAGGTTTAGTAACATATTCTTTGATAAACTCTGCTGCTGCTTCCTCTTTTGCTCCACCAATCTCACCAATCATTACAATGGCTTTTGTTTCAGGGTCATCTTGGAACATTCTTAACATATCGATAAAATCACTTCCTGGAACAGGATCTCCACCAATACCTACACAAGTTGACTGACCAAAACCTGATAATGTTGATTGGTTTACAGCCTCATAAGTTAAAGTACCTGATCTTGAAACAATCCCAACAGATCCAGGCATATGAATAGATTCTGGCATGATTCCCATTTTACATTGACCTGGTGTTATAACACCTGGACAGTTTGGTCCAATTAGTCTTGAACCATTTAAATCAATTGCTGCTTTTACATCAAGCATATCAAGTGTTGGAATACCTTCTGTTATACATACAATTGTCTCAATACCATTTTCACTAGCTTCAATAATAGCATCTTTACAAAATGGAGCTGGAACATAGATAATAGAAGCATTTGCTCCTGTAAGTCTTTTTGCACACTCTACAGTGTTGTAAATTGGAAGGTCTAAATGTCTTTGTCCACGTTTACCTGGAACAACCCCAGAAACAACATTTGTACCATAAGCCATTGCCCTTTGTGTATGAAAACTTGCTTGCGCACCTGTTAGACCTTGAACTAATACTTTTGTATTTTTATCAATTAATATAGCCATTAGTTCACCCCTTGTTTTTGTTGTTGTGTAAGTTCTATAATTTTTTGTGCAGCTTTATTTAAATCATGCTCTTCATAAACACTAACAGTAGAGTTTTTGATAAGTTCTAGTCCCTCTTTAGCATTTGTACCTTCAAGCCTTACAACAATAGGGATATTTATATTCATAGCTTCAACAGCACTAATAATACCAGCAGCTATGATATCACATCTTACAATACCACCAAAGATATTTACTAAAATACCATCAACTTTTTCATCTGATAAAATAATTCCAAAAGCTTCAATAACTCTTTTTTCATTTACACTTCCACCAACATCTAAAAAGTTTGCAGGTTCTCCACCGTAAGTTTGAATCAAGTCCATAGTTGCCATAGCAAGACCTGCTCCATTTACCATACAACCAATATTTCCATCAAGTGATACATAGTTTAAATCTAGTTTTTCAGCTTTTAATTCTCTTGCATCTTCTTGTGATTCATCTCTGATTTCATTCATTTTAATTTGTCTATAAAGTGCTGAGTTATCAACTTGAACCTTACCATCCAAACAGATTAAATATCCCTGTTTTGTCACTACAAGTGGGTTGATTTCAACTAAAGATAGATCGTTTTCAACAAACATTTTATATATTTTTTGCATCAAATCAATCATTTGTGCACTTAAAGTTTTATCTAAACCTAAGTCATCACAAATTTGTCTACATTGAGCTGGCATAATACCAACAACTGGATTGATTGGGTTTCTTAAAATTTTTTCAGGAGTCTTTTCTGCCACCTCTTCAATTTCAACTCCACCTTCACTTGAAGTGATTATCATAACTCTTTGTGATGTTCTATCAACAATAAAGGCTAAATATATTTGTTGAACAATATCACTTGGTTCTTCTATATAAATAGAGTTAATAGGTTGACCCTCTTTTGTTGTTTGGTGTGTTACAAGTCGACTTCCTAAAAGTCTTCTAACCTCTTCATTTGCTTCATGTTTTGAATCAACTAAAACAACCCCACCAGCTTTTCCCCGACCTCCTGTATGAACTTGAGCTTTTATTACCCATTTGTTAGTTCCAATAGTTCTTAAAATATCATCAAGTTGTGAAGGGTGGGTTAAGAGTTTCCCTTTTGTTGTTGGAATATCATATTTTCTATATAAATTTTTTGCTTGATATTCATGGAGGTTCATAAATAATCCTTTATTAAAATCTAATTTGTTTCAAAAAGAAACTTATATCAAAAAAATGGTATAAAGGTGCTTAAATTAATAAAGAGCTAAGAGAAATAATAAATTTATATATTTGAAAAAGTTATTATCTTTAGTGTAATATTTATTCCTTTTCTTGTTTACAAATCAAAATAATTGTATTATTAATATAATATATATAAAGGAATATTATGGCTTATTATTCATCTTATGGTGCAGCAGGAGGAGTTACTGGTTCTTGTCACTTATTAGAGGTTGGTTATTTAAAAATTTTGATAGATTGTGGACTATTTCAAGGAAGAGATGAAGAATTAAATATTGAAGAGTTTGAATTTGATCCAAGCCAAATAGATTATGTGATTATTACCCATGCACATTTAGATCATATAGGAAGATTACCTTTACTTGTAAAAAGAGGTTTCAAAAATAAAATTATCTCTACAAAGGCAACTTATGAGATAGCTAAGCTTATGCTTGCTAATGCGGCAGGCATTATTCAAGATAGTAAAAATCCTATTTATGATGAAAATGACGTTGAACCTACATTAAGACATTTTGGAACTTTTTTAGAGTATGAAGAATCAATGCAGTTGAATGATGATATTAAAATCTCTTTTAAAAATGCAGGACATATTTTAGGAAGTGCTAGTTTAAAGATTGAGTTCAAAGAGGATGGTATGACTAAAAGTGCAATTTTTTCAGGAGATTTAGGTCAACATTCTAGAATTATCACTTCTCATTTACAACCTTGGAAAGAGGGTAATTATATCTTTTTAGAATCAACTTATGGAGATAGATTACACGAGGATTTAAGGATATCAGTAAGTAACTTTAAAGAGAATATTTTAAATGTAATACAAAAAGGTGGTGTTGTATTACTCCCATCTTTTGCATTAGAACGTACTCAAGAGATTTTATTTTTATTAAGACAAATGAGTGAAGAGGGTTTATTAAAAGATATACCAGTATTTTTAGATGCTCCATTAGCTATAAATGTTACAAGGGTATTTAAGAACTTTCCTCAACTTTTAAATGAGAATGTTCAAGAGGTGATTTCTAATAGAGTAGACCCATTTAGTTTTGATGAGTTGAGAACTACTTTACTAAAAGAGGAATCAATTAGAATAAATGAAGTAGCTGGTCCTAAAATTATTGTTGCAGGTTCAGGTATGTGTGAAGGTGGAAGAATAAAATATCATTTAGTAAGATATTTACAAGATTCTCATAATATGGTTATGTTTGTAGGATATCAAGTTCCTGGAACTTTAGGTAGAATAATTTTAGAAAGTGGTCATAAAACAATAAAAATAGATGATGCTCATATTAATGTAAAAGCAGATATTAAAGTTATAAATGGTTTCTCAGCTCATGCAGATCAAAAAGATTTAATAGATTTTGTAAAAGATTTAAAAAATATCTTTTGTATCTATTTAATACATGGGGATGATGATAGACTTAAAATCTTCAAAGAAAAAATCAATGATGAATTAGAGAGTAAAGTTCATATTGTAAAGAAAAAAGAGAGAATATATATTTAAAAGAGGAAAAGCCTCTTTTAAATTATAGTTGAATTATAATGATGGAGATTTGATAACCATCATTTTTTGATTTTGCATCTCTGCCATAGAATCAGGAATACCACCTAATCCAAGTCCAGAAGTTTTTGCTCCACCAAATGGCATCCAGTCAACTCTGAATGCTGTGTGATCATTTACCATTACAGCTGTTGCATTTAATCTTTTTACTGCTTTTAAAGCTGTATCAATATTTTTTGTAAATACTGCTGCTTGGAAAGATACATCTAGTTGGTTTGCTCTTTTGATTGCTTCATCTAGTGTTTTGTATGAATATACAACTACAACTGGTCCAAAAATCTCTTTTTGAGATATAATTGCATCATCACTTGGATTTACAATAACTGTAGGTTCAAAACAAGAATCAGAGATTCTTTTACCACCAATTAATATTTTACCACCTTTTTCAACTGCTTCATTAACCCACTCTTCAACTCTATTTACTTCATTGTGGTTAATTAATGGTCCAACTTCTGTTTTTGGATCTAATTGATCTCCAACAACTAATTTAGAAGCATAAGCAGCTAATTCATCAGCTAATTTATCTGCAATTGATTCATGTGCAAAAATTCTTTGAACAGATACACAAACTTGACCTGCATGGTAGAAACCACCTTTCCCTAAATCTGGAACCATTGAAGCAAAGTCTGCATCTGGTTCAACAATAACAGGTGCAACTCCACCATGTTCTAATGCACTTCTAGTTCCTGGAGATGCTTTAGAGTTTAAATACCAACCAACAGGTCCTGAACCAATAAATGTAAAGAATGCAGTTTTAGGAGATGTTACAAGTAATTCTCCACCTTTTCTATCACAAACAACTGCTTGTGCCCAACCCTCAGGAAGTCCAGCCTCTTTTAAAATTTCAACTAATCTAATAGCTGACATTGGAGTTTGAGTAGCTGGTCTAATTATAACAGGGCAACCAACAGCAATAGCAGGGATTACTTGGTGAATTGCTAAGTTAAAAGGGTGGTTAAATGCAGAGATTGCAGCAACTACACCAATTGGTTCTTTCATAGTATAAGCCATTCTATTTACACTTGTAGGTGTGTGTCCCATTGCAATTTCTTGACCCTCTTGTACTGCAATTTGCTCAATTGCGATTTTTATACCATTGATAGCTCTTAGAACTTCAACTTTAGAATCCATATATGGTTTTCCACCTTCACTAGCACAAAGAATTGTTAACTCTTCTACTTGTGAAGACATGATTTTCATAACATTTTCTAAAATTTCAACTCTTTTAAATTTTGGAATCCAGTTATCAACATCTAAATATCTTTCATATGCAACATCAATTGCTTTTTCAACTTCTTCTACACTTGTAAAAGGAACATTACCTACTACTTTACCATCAAATGGTGACGTTACTTCAATTGTACTCATTATTTACCTTCTCCTTTTAGTTCTTTTTTTCTATCTATTATAGTATACACTCTTTTTTAGCAAGTAATTCATTTAAGATTGAGTGATTTAAAGAGTAATCAACTGCTAAATCAATTAAATGAACACCTTTCCCATTTACACACTCTTGTAATGTTTTTTCAAAATCTTCACAAGAAGTTGGTCTATGACCAGTAGCTCCAAATGATTCTGCAAATTTTACAAAATCTGGATTTTCTAAATCAAGTCCAAATGTTTCAAATCCCATACCAGTTTGTTTCCATTTGATCATACCATATGAGTTGTCGTTTAATATAACAACAGTTAAATCTAAACCTAATCTTACAGCTGTTTCCATCTCTTGGTCATTCATCATAAATCCACCATCTCCACAAACTGCTACAACTTTTTGATCTGGATTTACCATTTTAGCTGCCATACCTGAAGGAAGTCCAGCACCCATAGTTGCAAGAGCATTATCTAATAATAATGTATTTGGCTCAGCACATCTATAGTTTCTTGCAAACCAGATTTTATATACACCATTATCAAGTGTTACAATATCTTTGTCATCAAGTGTTTGTCTAATAGTTCTTACTGCTTTTTGTGGTAAGATTGGGAATCTTGTATCACCAAAGTATTTAGATAATCTTGTTCTAATCTCATCAGCTAATCTTACATAATAATCAAAATCCCAGTGGTCTTGTTTTGAAATTGCATTTGTTATTTGAGTAATATTTTGTGCAATATCACCAATTAAGTCCATTTGTGGGAAATATGTATCGTCAACTTCTGATGCAAAGAAGTTTACGTGTAATACTTTTGTAGCTCCCTCTTCATTTTCCATAAAGAATGGTGGTTTTTCAATAACATCGTGACCCACATTTATGATTAAATCTGCTCTGTCAATTGCGCAGTGGATAAAATCATCTTTTGATAATGCTGCTGTTGAAAGACATAATTTATGGTTTTCATCAATTACACCTTTACCCATTTGAGTTGAGAAGAATGGAATTCCTGTTTCATTTACAAAGTTTGTTAATGCATCACCAATTCTAGTTCTATTAGCTCCACCACCAATACATAATAATGGTCTTTTTGCTTTTTCAATCATTTTAACAGCATCTAAAATTGCACTTTTTTCAGCATATGGGTATTTGAATTTATGTACTGGGTAGATATTGTCTTCTACTTCTTCAGCTGCAATATCTTCTGGTAATTCAATATGAACAGCCCCTGGTCTTTCTGTTGTAGCAATTTTAAATGCTTCTCTAACCATAGATGGGATATTGTTTCCATTTACCACTTGTTTTGCATATTTTGTCATTGGTTTCATCATACCAACAATATCAACAATTTGGAATCTACCTTGTTTTGATTTTTTAATTGGTTTTTGTCCAGTAATCATCATCATTGGCATACCACCAAGTTGTGCATAAGCAGCAGCAGTTGCAAAGTTTGTTGCACCTGGTCCTAAAGTTGAAATACATACACCAACTTTTCCTGTTAATCTTCCATAAGTTGCAGCCATAAAACCTGCACCTTGTTCATGTCTTGTTAATATAAGTTTGATTTGTTTCGATTTTCTTAAAGATTCTAAAAAGTCTAAGTTCTCTTCACCGGGAATACCAAAAATATATTCAACACCTTCATTTTCCAACGCTTTTACAAATAAATCCGACGCGTTCATTATATCTCCATTTTTTAATTAAATTATTTACCGTAGTTTCACACAAAATGTTTTAAATGGATGTTAAATTTTATAAATAAATTAAATCAAAATGGTAAAATTTAGACAAGTGCGAATAAATGACACAGTCGATTATTTAATATTAGTTGAAGTTTAAATTAACAGATTAAAATTTGTTATTAATATTAGTAATTTAGTCTTTATTTTTACAAAATTGTAAATAAAAATAAGATTTAAATGGTTTTTGAATTTATTATAAATTGGTATATATATGAGAATTTTAAAAATATAAAAATAAAATAAGTGTTTTTGTTTACAAAATTGTCAGTAAATTTTTTAATATTTTAAAATGGAATATCTAATAAACAAAAGAGGATTATATCTCCTCTTTTATCTGTGTAAGTTTTTCAATTTTATTGATAAATTCACCTTTTTTTGACTCTACAAAATCTATTCTATTTTCATTTATTTCTAAGTATTGATTTTTTGAGTATTGAATTATTTTATATAAATAGTTTCTTTTTGATGTTAAGAAATCTTCAATTTTTTCAAAACCAAAGTTTGCTTTTAATTTTGTAAGGATTTCATCTTCTCTTGGATGGTAAATATTAAATTTTGTTGGTTCTTTTTCATATAAAATTATAGATTCTGCAATTAATTGTTCAAAATGTGCAATAGTTGCTTGTGTTGTTTGGATATAACTATATGATAAAGCCCCATTAAAATAAGCGAATTTTTTTCTAAGTGCTGAGATATTTTCTAAAATTGCTCTATGGTAACTTCTTAAAACATTTTCATAAACTTTTGCAGCAAAGTGTCTTGTTGCAGAAAACTCTAAATCAGAAGCGATTTCTCTATGTTTTTTTATAAGTTCATATGGTTCTTGCCATCTATGGATTCTATGTTTTATATCTCTATATACATTTCTAAAAGCTTCTGATGAATCTAATTCTATAAGTTTTAATTGTTTTATCGCTTTTTTAAACATTTTATCAATTGTTTGATCATCATAAAATAGATTTTTATATACATTATCACTATCTATCCAATATGTCTCATATTCAATCTCTTCAAAACTATCTTTATGTAAAAAACCACTTCTTTTCTCATATCTATGTGCTTTTTGTTTTTTTATATTTTTATAAGTTTCATGTGCCATTTTTTCCATAATAGATATTAAAGCATTGTATATATCAAATAATTGTTTTGAATAGGTTTTGTGGATATTATCAAATGCTTCTAGGATTTCATTTTGTGCATCTGCTAATATCTCTGTAAGAGAGTTATAAACACCTATAATAGTTTCGTACTCTTTTACTAAAATATCACAAATTCCTTTTAAGTCTTTTTTGATTGCATATTCTTTGGAATCAGCCGCTTGTGGTCTGATAGTATTTTCAATAAAGTCTAAAACTTTTTGAATATTTGATTCTTCTAATAGTTTTGTATTCCCAGATGCATCACTTGATTGAATAGTTTTTATTTTTCTTTTATATTCATCAAATTTTTCTTGGAAAAAATCTAAAGATTCAACATCGTTATCTTTTAGGTCATCTTTAAATTTTTTTATAAATTTTTCATACTCATCATGTATTAAAATATCTTTATGAGCGGCTCTTGATTCAAGTGCTGTTTTAGCTGAAATAGGTATGACTTCTGCAAAGTATTTTGAAAATCTTTCAGACACGTATTTTGTAGTTGTTTCTATTTGTTCTTGTGTAAATTTATCTTTTTGATTTAATACACATAAAGATTTATTTTTGAAATGTTCCATATACTCTTCTAAAACTTTGGCTTCAGACATCTTTCCTGCATTGTCAATAAGTGTAAGCCAAATAATTCCACCTACATCTCTTAGAACTCTTCTTGTAGTATCTGTATCACTTTGAGATTGTGAGTTTAGTCCTGGAGTATCTACAAAAGATATATCTTTTAATACATCCATTGGAGCATAAAGTGTTAAGTATTTGATATCATTCATATCATGTTTTCTTTGATCAGTAAATTCCGCAATCGCTTCTATTGGAGCATACTCTTGTGCACCTGAATAATATGTGATTTTAAGTTTATACTCTTCCCCATAATTTATAAAATTTACCTTAGAAGTAACAGGTGTAATTCCTGTTGGCAAGATATTTTTTGAAAGTAGGGCATTTAAAAATGTAGATTTACCAGATGAAAATTGTCCTGTAATGGCAACTTCCATAGGGTATCTAGCCCGTCTTATTTGTTTATCTAAAATAGATTTTAATTGAACTGAAGGTAAAAATTCAGGGTCTAAAAGTTTATCTTTTACCCTTTTTATATCACCAACTAGACCCTCTTCATATTCCTCTTTTACAGCAGTGAATTTCTCATTAAACTCTTTGATAAAACTGTTTAGAATACTCATGATTTAAGTCCTTTCATTATAGTTTCTAATTTTTTAATCTTTTTATGAATTTTAATTGTCATCTCATCTTTATTTACTTCATTTTCTTCAAAAGTAGCAATTCGATTTTGTAGTGCTTTTTCATCTTTTTTTAGTTTGTGTTCAAAAACTTTTAGTGGTTCGGCAATTTGTAAGAAAAAGTTTTCAATAAGCATTTTAGAAATAGAATTTGCTTTTTCTTTAATATTTTTTTCAATAGGATCAAACTCTTCTTTTATGAATGTTTCAAGTGTTCTATCTAGTTCTGGAAGTTTATTTGATTTTGTATTAGATATTTCAGATATGATTTTTGAGATTAATATTTCATTTGAAGATGTTAAAAAACCTGATTTAAAATCCTCTTGAAAAAATCCTCTTGCATCAAAGTTGTCGTTTTTATGCCCAAGAACAAAACCTAAATCTTGGTATTTTTGTTCACAAATCTCTCCAATATTTTGACTTTTTTTAATAAATTTATACCTATAATCTCTTATTATATCAATAATTCCATCTTTTATAGCAGTCTCAATTATAGTTTTAATTCTAGAATTTTCTGGTCTTTTTTTAGTTTTTTCAAAAGAATATTTAACATCATTAAAAACTCTTTGTCTAATGATGTTTTGTAAATCTATTAATTCAGTTGAAAGAAATGTTTCCAAAGTTTCTAAATAGTTTTTTGCATCATTTTTATATAAGTTTATATCTTCATTTAAACTTGCAAATATTTTTTCATTTGTCTCTTTTTTCTTATTAAACTCTTCTAAATCAGTTTCAAGTTCCTCTTTTGATTTAGATAAAAGAATTAGTTCATAGTTAAATGATTTTAATTCTTTTTCAATAGATTTTAGAAGTTGAGTCTTTGCGCCTTTTATGATTAAATCAGATTTACTAGAACTTTTACCAAATAAAGTCTCTTCTAAATAGTTTTCAATCTCTATAATACCAGTCTCTTCTATTTTATATCCAGCTTCTAAGGCTTCTTTTTCTCTTCCTGTTCTATGATAAAGTGCCATTTTCCCAGATATTGGAATAAACTTGATATGATTAAGAATATAATCTAGTTTACTATCTTTGTTTTGTGCTTTTAATTGTCTTTGGATAGACGATTTTGTATAGTTAATTACCTCTTCTAATTGTTCAGGGCTAACAGTATCTGCCCTTGTTATTACAATTAAAAGTTTAGTGATATTTTGATAAAGTAGGGCATCAATTATAAATTCAATATCTTTTAAAGTTGCACTTTGAGATACATTCATTAAATGAAGCATTAAATCACATTGACTTAAATACTCTTTTGTTATCTCTTCTCTTTGTATAACAGGGTCATCTAATCCTGGAGTATCCACTATTTCAATACCATCAGCTAAAAATTTTAAATCTGATTTGAGTTCTACATATTTTACAAGATTACATTTTTTTCCACTAGCTTCAGCTGATGTATATGAAGCTAGATTATTTATATCTACTTTTTCACTATAAGAGTCATCTTTGATTATTTCGTTTAGATTATCGCCAAATATTTTTTTTGTTTCATCAACAAACTCTTTAATAGACTCAATTTCATTTGCACTTTTTTCTATTTTTTCCCATTCTTGTGTATTCCAATAAAAAACTTTTGCAGAAGGTTCTCCATGTTTTACAATAGTTAAATTTGCAGTTTCTGGAACAACAGCACTTCCTAGAATCTCTTGTCCCATAAGAGCATTTAACATTGTAGATTTACCAGCATTCATTACACCAGTAATTCCTATTGAAAATTTTTGATTATCAATATAATTTTGTGTATCTATTAGTTCATTTTTAAAATCTTCAGTCTGAAATATTAATTTTAATTCATTTATTAAATTATCTAAATCAATTTTTGCTTCTTTGAAAGGTTTTTTTTCATCAATAGATGTTTCTATTTCAAGCTTTTCTTCATCAACTAACTCTTCAGGATCAAAAAGAGAAATTAGTTTTTTATAATCTGAATCTTCTAATATTCCTTGTTCATTTAAATACTTAAATGCCGCATGAAGTTCTTCCAGATGTGATTTTTTTGTATCGTGTTTAATTGCTTCTACTAGGCAATGTTGAAATTGATGTAAATCTTCTAGATTATTGACCTCTTTCAGTGTCACATGGGTAATTAGTTGTTTAAAGCTATTTAATGTTATAAATTTTTCATAGTTTTTTCTAGTTGCACATAAAGCAAGTGCCGCAACATCAAAGAACTCATCTTTTTCTTTGTTTTCCAATGTTCCAAAAGTTGTTATTTGTTCAATATTTGTACCATGATAGAGTAAGAAGTAATCTTTTGCTAAAGACATTTTTTTCCTTTGCTTAGTAATGAAACTTTTTAGTTAAAGTATTCATTCCTATTGATAATTTCAATGCATAAAATAAAATAATTTTTAAATTTTCAAACTAATTTTTTTGTCCTTAAAATAGAAAAAGTCAATTACTCCTAAGAATAATTGACTTTTTGTATTGTTTCAATATGAGAGGAAACCTCTCATATTATTATCTAAGTGCTACTAGTTTTCTTCTTAAGTAAGCAATTTTATTTTGTAATGGTAAGTGTTTTGGACAATGGTCTTCACAAGCCATTAATGACATACAACCAAAGATACCATCATCATCACCAATTAATTCATAGAAATCTTCCGCCGTTCTTTTATCATGTGGGTCGATTTCAAATCTTGCAACTCTGTTCATACCTACTGGTCCAACAAAATCTGGTCTCATAAGCATAGTACCACAAGAAGCAACACAAATACCACACTCAATACATCTGTCTAATTCGAATGTATCATTTGCAACTTCAGGATCAATTCTTTCTTCTAATTTAGAAATATCAGTCTCTTCATTTGTAACAACCCATGATTCAACTCTTTTTGACATTGCATCCATCCACTTACCAGTATTTACTGATAAATCTTTGATTAATTCAAATGCTGGCATTGGAAGAAGTGTTAATTTCCCTTCAGGATAGTTTGCAACTAGTGTTCTACAAGCAAGACTTGGTTTTCCATTAACAACCATACCACAAGAACCACAAATACCAGCTCTACAAACAAAGTCAAAAGATAAATCTGGATCTAGGTTCTCTCTAATATATGTTAATGCAATAAAAAGAGTCATACCTGGAGTTTCTTCTAATTTGTACTCAACATAGTGAGGTTTTGAAACCGCACTTCTTGGATTAAATTTAAGTACTTTAATTGTAATTTCTCTACCTTTTTGCGTACTCATTACTTATCTCCTACTCTTTCGTTTTTAGCTTTATAGTTCATAGGTAATTCAAATGGCATTAATGCATCTTGAATCTCATGTCTATCTTTACCTTCTGCTTGCATTTTTTCAGTGATTTCATCAACTTCAGCTTGTCTTTTTGCAGAAAGATCATTTTCTATAATCATACCTTTTGCACCATAACCTCTAAATGCTGGAGGCATTTCCATTTTCATAATATCTAAATCAGCATATTCAATTGTTGGTTCAATATCATCTTTACTTGGCCAAGTACATAGTGTTCTTTTTGTCCAGTTAGCATCATCTCTTTTTAAGAAGTCTTCTCTATAGTGAGCACCTCTACTTTCAGTTCTTTCTCTTGCACCTTTAGCTACACATAATGCAACTTTTAACATCTTAGGAACTCTATATGCTTCTTCTAGTTCTGGGTTACCAGCTCTTTCTTTAGATTTAACAGTGATTTGTTTAGTTTTTTGTAATAACTCTTTTAACTCTTCAACAGCTTCTGCTAGTGGTCCACCTGATCTAAAGATACCAACTTTTTCATCCATAAGCTCTTTCATTCTATTTTTGATTTTGAAGATATCTTCACTACCATTGTAAGATAAAATTTCATCAAGGTATTTATCTTGCTCATCAATAAATCTTTGAACTGTAGAAGTAGGGATTGTAACATCGTTTTCTAGACAGAAATCTGCAAAGTAGTTACCAATAATCATACCTGCAACTACTGTTTCTGATACTGAGTTTCCACCAAGTCTGTTGAATCCATGCATATCCCAACAAGAAGCTTCACCACAAGCAAATAAACCTGCTAATCTAGTTGTTTCACCAGTTGGTTTAGTTCTGATACCACCCATAGAGTAGTGTTGCATTGGAAGTACTGGAGCCCAACCTTTTGGACCCTCGTCAGCAGGATCAATACCATTAAAAATTTGACAAATCTCTTGAACATCTCTTAAGTTTCTTTCAATATGTTCTCTACCTAAAATAGAGATATCTAACCATACATGATATCCATAAGGTGAAGGAACACCTTTACCATTTCTAATATGTTCAATCATTCTTCTAGAAACAACGTCTCTTGAAGCAAGTTCTTTTTTCTCAGGTTCATAATCTGGCATAAATCTATGTCCATCAACATCTCTTAAGATACCACCATCACCTCTACAACCTTCAGTTAATAAAATTCCTGATGGTACAATTGGAGTTGGGTGAAATTGAACAGCTTCCATATTTGATAGAGTTGCAATACCAGTTTCAAGTGCAATAGCAGCCCCAGTACCTTCACAAATTACAGCATTTGTAGTTTGCTTAAATACTCTTCCGTATCCACCAGTTGCTATACATGTACCTTTTGCAACATATGCTTCTAATTCACCACTAATTAAATCTCTAACAACCGCACCATAACATCTTCCATCTTCATGGATTATTGAAAGTGCTTCTTTTCTATCTCTAATATCAACATCATGTTTTAAAGCTTCATTTGCAACACCAAATAACATTGTATGTCCAGTTGCATCTGCTGTATAACATGTTCTCCATTTTTTTGTACCACCAAAGTCTCTTGAAGTGATTAGACCATGTCTATCTTCATCTTCAGTAATAGTTGTTTTTTTAGCATTGATTACAGCTTCGTGAGTACCAGCTTTAACTCTAGACCAAGGCACACCCCAAGATGCTAATTCTCTAATAGCTTTAGGTGCAGTTGTAACAAACATTCTTGCAACATCTTGGTCACATCCCCAGTCTGAACCTTTAACAGTATCAGCAAAGTGTAAATCTTCATTATCTCCATCAGACATTTTAGCGTTACCTAAAGATGCTTGCATACCACCTTGAGCTGCTGCTGAGTGAGATCTTTTAACAGGAACTAATGATAAAACAACAGTACTTAAGCCTTTTTTTTGTGCGGCAACCGCAGCTCTAAGTCCAGCAAGTCCACCACCTATAACTAATGCATCACAGTAATTAATTTTCATTATGCAACTCTCCCATCATTTATTTTTAATTCCATAACTTTTGCAACTGTTGGATTATATCTTTCTCCAACATTATTTTTATGGTTATAACCAATTTTCATGTAAGTTGCTAAAGTTGCGAAACCTAAGATAAGGAAAAACCAAGTTAAAGCTTTTTTATACGTTTTAAGTTTTTTTCTTGTAGCTTTTGGATCATTTCCATCAAACCATCCCCATTTAACTGCTAGTCTGTATAAACCAATTGTTCCATGGAATTCTACTGCTAATAATAAAAGGATATATAATGGCCACATCCATTCAGACCAAACTCTATCAGCACTTGCATAAGGACCAATTGCATCTGAGTGTGTCATAATAATATAGATATGAACAGAACCTAAGAAGAACATTGCAAAACCAGTAAATGCTTGAATAAACCATAACTTAGTATCTTCATGACCCATGTTATCTGCATGAGCTTTCATAACTTGATATTGCTTAAAATTGCCTGGTAATTTTCTCATACCCATTGCTGCGTGTGTAATAAATACTACAAATACTACAAATGCAAGAATAGATACTAATAATGGATTACCACCATCAAAAATAAAACTAGCTTCGAAAAATTTTGTAACGGCGTACATAAAATCATTACTAACTAGAATAGAAGACACCATAAACATGTGTCCCCACATAAAAAGACCTAGAAATAATCCAGTCGCACTTTGAATATAGTCAAGTTTTGCTGGTATCCTACTCTTTTTTCTCTCTACAGTCTTCCCTAAATAACCTTCTATTAGGTCACTCATTTGACATCCTTTCATATGAATTTGATTTTGTATATTAATAGCATAATAATAGCTTAAATGTACTTAATATCCCAAAAACTAGTTATGTCAAAGTTATGTACAATTATTGTGCAAAATAATATTTATTTATCTTTCAAAGCCCTAAATTAGGGTTTTAAAGTGGTGTTTTGTTTAATTGATAACTTTTTAAAGATTTGCACATATGTTACGAAATAACACATAAGTAATTGCTATACTAATGTTATAATTTGATTATAATACTTAAAGAATTTTGAAAATTAAATAGGATTTTTTTTGTCGGATTTTATTAGTAAGGAATTAAACCTTACTAATATTATTTTATAAATAAAGATTGAATAGCTATTTGAGTTAAATCAATTAGTGTATCAATATTTAATACAGGAATAAAAAATACAATTGCACTACCAATACCACCAATAACAGTAACAATAGCTAAAAATGCAATAGCATAAGTTGAAACTCTTTTATCATTAAAATCATTACTTACACACTCTTCATTTGTTGGATAGAAATACATCATTGCAATAAGTCTGAAATAGTAGTAAATAGATACAAATGTTGCAATAATTGCTAATATTGCAAGTGGTGCAAATCCAGCATTTATTGCTTCTGTAAATACATAGAATTTACCAATGAACCCAATCGTAGAAGGGATACCTGCAAGTGAAAATAGGAAAATAGTCATCATTGCAGCTAAAAATGGTCTTTCTTTTGCTAAACCTTTAAAGTCATCATATGTAACTCTTACTTTTGTTTCAGAGATAATATGTGAAATAATACCAAATGAACCAAGTGCAGATAGTAGATATGCTATTAGGTAAAATACAGTTGCATACGCTGCATCAATATTTTGACCAAGTGCAATAAATGCTAATAGTAAATACCCTGTATGAACGATTGAAGATGCAGCTAACATTCTTTTTACTATTTTTTGAGTTATAGCTAACCACGTACCAAATACTAATGTGAAAATTATAATCACATAAATAATTGAATCCCAGAAATCAATCATTGTTCCCATATCTTGTAATATTGCTCTTAAAAAGAAAGAGAAAATTGCAATTTTAAATGTAGATGCCATAAATGCAGTGATAATCATTGGTGCACCTCTATATACATCTAGTACCCAAGATTGGAATGGGAACGCTGCAACTTTGAACAGGAATGTAAATAAAATTAATGTTAAACCAATATATACAAGAGATAACTCATCTTTACTATGTGTTGATATAAAAGTAGCAATCTCTGTTAGGTTTGTAGTTTGAGTTCCACCATAAACTAGAACAGTACCTAAAAGATAAAAACCACCAATAAATGAACCTAAAATTAAATATTTGAAAATAGCTTCAACTCTTTTTGAATCATCAGTGTTATAACCAACCATAATATAAACAGAAAATGATGCAATCTCTAATGCTATATATGCAGTTATTAATTCATTAGAATTAGCTAATAACATCATACCAAATAAAGCAAATAATAAAATTGAGAAAAACTCACCTTTAAAGTAGCTTCTTGATTGGAAATAGTTTTCACCAATTAATAAAGTCAGTAAAGTACCACCAATTAACAATACATTAAAGAAGTTTGAGAAACTATCAAAGATTAATACATTGTTAAATATTGATTCATATGGTTTAATTGAATATGAATCACCAAATGGAATAAAACTTAAAATAAGTGTTAATACTAAAACAATAGAAGATACAATAATAAATTGTTTTGTACTAAATTTATTTTCAAACATACTCATTAGCATTAAAGCAACAGCAGCTACTAAAACTATTGATACAGGTAAGATATGTATTAAGTTACTCATTTTGTTGCTCCAATATGTAAAATATCATTTAAATAGTGTGTTACTGTTGGTTCAAATTTATCAATAAAAATATCTGGATAAATACCCATTAAGAATACTAGGAAAACCCATGGAGCTAATCCAACTATTTCTTTGATTTTTAAATCTCTAAATTTTAATGTTTCACCAACTCTATCTTGTAAGATTGCTCTTTGGAACATCCATAACATATATGAAGCACCAATAATAACTGTAAGTGCAGAAACATATCCTAAAGTATGATTAAACTCATAAATTCCAAATATAATTAAAAGTTCAGATACAAATCCATTTGTTCCTGGAAGTCCAACATTTGCAAATAACATAATTGCAAAAATTGTTGTGAAAATTGGTGATTGTTTTGCTAATCCCCCTAAATCTTTAATTGTTTTATATCCAGTTTCATCGTGAATAATTCCAACAAGTAAGAATAATGCTCCTGTTGCAATTGCATGTGCAATAATTAAATATAAAGCACCATTTACACCAAATGCATTTAGTGAGAAAATACCTGCTGCAATAAAACTTAAGTGAGATGCAGATGAGTATGCAAACATTCTTTTAATATCATCTTGCATAAGTGCAGCAATACCAAAATAAACAAGACCAAATAATCCAATAAATACAAACCAGCTAGAGAACTCTACATATATCTCTGGGAAAATTGGAATTAAAAATCTTACAACTGCATAAACTCCAAGTTTAGCCATAATTGAAGATAATAAGAAAACTGCACCAGTAGGAGCATTTTTATATGTTTCCATAATCCAAGTGTGTAATGGGAACATTGGAATCTTAATGGCAAAAGCTGATAAAAATGCTAAAAATAACCAGATTTGTTCAGTATAACTTAGTGTTGTAATTTGTGTTAGTTTATCGTATTGATATGCCCATACTCCAAATTCATTATGGTATGCAACACCTAAATAGATAATTGCAACAAACATAAGTAATGAACCAAGCATTGTATATACTGTAACTTTAATAGTTGTAAATACTTTATCACCAAAACCATAAATACCAATCATTAAGAATACTGGTAATAACATAACTTCCCAGAAAAAGTAGAATAAAATTACATCTAAAGCTAGTAGTGAACCAGTAACACCAGTTTGTACTAAAAGCATATTTATCCAGTAACCTTTTGTTCTACCTTCCCAAAGTAAAAGATATGCTGTAGGAATTAGTATAGCAATCATCATTAAAATTGTTAATGAAAAACCATCAACACCAATATAGTAATTAATACCATATGACTCAATCCAAGGAACATTAGTAACAAACTGCATCCCTGCACTTGGTTCAAAATCGATATAGATTTTAAGAACAAGTGCTAATATTACAGTAGTAGTTAGAAATGCAATATTTCTAACTGTTTCTATATGTTTTGTCGTAATCATTAAACCAAAGGCAACAACCGCTGGTAAAAAGATAATAAATGATAATATATCCGCACTCATCTTATAATCCTAAAGAAATATATAAATAAACAAATACACAGCTCATACCAACAAGCATAAACGCTGCGTAGAATCTTACATTTGCATTTTGTAAAGTTGCAACCTTTTTACCAAATGCAATAAACTCACTACAAACAGTCATAATGAATCCATCAATAATTTTCATATCTACAGTTTTATCAATAAAAGAAGATATTTTTTTAGAAAACTGTACAAAAATTAGATCATAGAATTCATCAACATAAAATTTATTTGCAATAATACCTTTTTCGTCTTCTGGTTTATAAACATCAAAGTTAGCATATTTTTTATAAGCAACAACAATACCTGCAACTGCTACTACAATAGATAATATCATCAAGATATATTCTGTTGTATGTGACATATGAATATGTGTTGAGTTAGTTTGTGCTAACCATGTATCAACGAAATGATGGCCTCCAAAAATAGCTGGTAAATTTAAAAAACCAGCTCCAACTGCTCCAACTGCTAAAATTAAAAGTGGGAAAGTTATTGTTTTTGATGTATAAACATAGTGTGTTGTATGTTTATTAGGTGCAACAAATAAAATAAAATACATTCTAAACATATAAAATGCTGTTAAAAATGCTGTAAACATTCCAATTGCCCAAATTAAGTATTGACCCTCTTGGAAAGCAGCTGCTAAAATAGCATCTTTTGAAAAGAATCCAGAAAATGGTGGGATACCAGAGATGGCAATAACACCTATTAGGAATGTTATTCCAATAACTGGAAGCTGAACTCTATGTTGTGCCATTTTAAAAATATTTTGTTCATGATGTAAAGCAATAATCATACCACCAGCACCCATGAATAACATAGCTTTAAAGAAAGCATGTGTAAATACATGAAATAACCCAGAACTATAAAAACCTAAACCAACACCAATAAACATATATCCTAATTGAGACATAGTTGAGTATGCCAGAATCTTTTTAATATCTTGTTGTCTTGTTGCTATAACAGCTGCAAATAAAGCAGAAAAAGCACCAATATAAGCAATAAATGTACCAATCTCTTCAATTCCACTATATAAGAAGTGAAATCTTGCAACCATATAAACCCCAGCTGTAACCATAGTAGCAGCATGGATTAATGCAGAAATTGGAGTAGGCCCTGCCATCGCATCAGGAAGCCATACATATAATGGAATCTGTGCTGATTTACCCATAGCACCTACAAATAGTAAGAAACCAGATAACATTAATAATCCAGTTGATGCATTATTAATATTAGCTTCTAAAGATGTAAAGCTTAAGTTAACCTCACCTAAAGCAAAGAATAAAGTGATAAGACCTAAAAGAAATCCAAAATCCCCAACCCTGTTTGCAATAAATGCTTTGTTACCAGCTATAACATTTTCTTTATCAGTATAATAAAAAGCAATTAGTAAGTATGAACAAACTCCAACACCTTCCCATCCAATAAATAAAATAATTGGGTTATCAGCTAACACAAGAATTAACATAGATGCTAAAAAAAGATTGAAGTAAGCAAAAAATTTACCAAAACCTTCATCTCCAGTCATATAACCAATTGCATAGATATGAATTAACCAACCAACAAAAGTTACAAACATAGACATAAAAATTGCTAGGTTATCTCCTAAGAATCCCATTGCAATATTTAAAGTATCTAAACTCAACCAAGTAAATACTGTTTGTTGATAAGTTACTCCATTGTTTACCATATCTAAAAACAATGAAAGTGTAATTAAAAATGCAATAAGTGGAGTTCCTGTACCAACTATAGAAAATACAAGTTCCGAAACAGGTTTTCTTTTTACATGGTAAAAATAGATTCCTCCATTTAAAATAGCACCTAATAGTGGAGCAAGTATTATCCAAACAAGAAGCGAAGTATCCATCATGATCTTTCTCCTTGCGTTAATGTTGTAAATATATCAGTATCAAGTGATCTTTTTGATCTAAATAGTAAAATGATAACAGATAAGAATATTGCAGCTTCTGCAGCAGCAATAGATATTACCATTATAGTAATAATTTGAGGATCCATATTAAAATGATATCTTGCGAATGTTATAAGGAAAAGATTAATTCCATTTAACATAAGTTCGATTGACATATAGATTACAAATATATTTCTTCTTGCAATTACACCTATAACTCCAATAGAAAAAAGAATCATAGAAACAAAAGCATATGATGTTAAACTAATCATGCGTCTTCCTTATTCATTTTTTTTCTTTTTGCTAATACAATTGAACCAACTAGTGCAATAAGTAGTAAAATAGAGATTAGCTCAAATGAAATAATCCATTCGTTGTATAACTTTTCACCGATAGGTTTTATATCACCAAAAGTATCTTCAACAATCTTCATATTTTTATCTTCTAATTTTGATACAGCTTTTAAGATTACAATATTAAATGGAACCATAATAGCTGCACCTAATCCAATTAGAGCAAATTTTTTAGGCTCTTTTGGTAAATGTTCCTCTTTAATATTAAGAAACATTAAGATAAACAGGATTAATGTCATAATTGCCCCTGCATATACAATAAGTTGAACCATGAAAAGAAATGTTGCATTTAATAATGCAAATAAACCCGCTACTGATAATATAGAAATCAATAATCCAAGTGCTGAATACATTGGATTTCTATAAACTAACATAGCAACACCACCAGCAATTGCAAAAAAACTAAGTGCTAGAAAAATTATATTACTCATCATCAAAATCCTTCGAACGCTCATGAGACATAAGTCGCTCTTTATCTACTAGAAAATCTTCCCTTTTTCCTGCAGTGAAACTGAAAATACCAGTATCCATTCTAATAGCATCACATGGACAAGCTTCAACACAATATCCACAAAATACACACTCTAATAGATCTATTTTAAACTCTTTTGGTCTTTTTTCTGCTACACCATCAAATCTTTCTTCTGCATCAATAAAGATACATTGAGCAGGACAAGCAGTTGCACACATATAACATGCAACACACTTTTCACTGCCATCTTCCCATTTAGTAAGTCTATGTACCCCTCTATATCTCTCAGTGATATCAGTTGGCTGAACCTCAGGATATTGTTGAGTTCTTAGATTTGATACATCTCCTAAATTCTTTTTAAAGTGTGAGAATGTAGTTTTCATACCACCCATAATGGCTGGTATATATAATCTATCTTTTAATGACTTTCCATGTCTTGGTACAATTTTAATTCCCATATTAACTTCCTGTCGCTACTACAAAAATAGCAGTTATTACAATATTTAATATTGCTAATGGTATTAACACTTTCCAACCTAACATTTGTAGTTGGTCATATCTAAATCTTAATAGTGTCCATCTAATCCAAATAAATACAAAATTCATAAATAAGAATTTTGCAATAAATGTAGCAATTTGAATTACTGCAGTTGCAATGTTTACACCATTTGTTCCTAATCCAGTAACTAAAAATAAAATTAAGATTGCTGAGATTACAATTGCAATTCCCCAAAAACCTTTAATTAAAATATTTTTCTCTTTATGCCTTTTATCATTTACATCTAGCCAGTTATAATTTTTGTTCATCCACTTAGCAAAGAAGAATGCTTTTAAAGGTAAAAGAATTACAATTGCTAAAATAACATAGTTTATGTTACTTTGAATAGTTTGTGTATCTAACCAAGGTATTTGATAACCACCTAAGAATAGTGTAACAATAATAGCTGATGAAGCAGACATTGCTGCATATTCACCAACTTGGAATAAACCAAATCTCATAGCTGAATATTCTGTATGATAACCTGCAACAATTTCTGATTCACCCTCAGCAATATCAAATGGTGTTCTATTAGATTCAGCAAAAGCAGTTACAATAAAAATTAATGCTGCTAAAGGTTGCATAAAAATACCCCAAGCTGGAATAAATCCAAAAATTACACCACTTTGAGCTTGAACCATATCCCCAAGATTGATTGAACCATATGTTAATAACACAGATATAATTGATAAAGCCAT
The DNA here is from genome assembly GCA_050296315.1 of Halarcobacter sp. Lineage (GTDB taxonomy): Bacteria > Campylobacterota > Campylobacteria > Campylobacterales > Arcobacteraceae > Halarcobacter. The sequence goes on along the minus strand of JBNKRE010000001.1, from coordinate 16,159 downwards.
AGCAGCTTCATAAGAGATAACTTGTGCAGAAGCTCTAATTCCACCTAAAAGACCATATTTATTTTCAGATGAATAACCACCTAATATAATACCAAATACTGATAATCCAGCAAAAGCTAAAAACCACATAATACCAAGTGTTGTTGGAATAGCTTGCATCATAAAGCTTTCACCATCAATTACTAAATTATCTGCAAATGGGATAACTGCCATTGTCATAAATGAACAGAAAAATACAATTGCAGGTGCAATTGTGAAAAGAAATCTTTCTTTTATATGCGCAGGTGTAAAATCTTCTTTAAAAACAAGTTTTAGCATATCTGCGATAGCTTGAATTAAACCACCAAGTCTAATTCCACCAATATCACATCTATTTGGACCTGTTCTATCTTGCATAAAACCTGCTACTCTTCTTTCCCACCAAACCATGATTGGAGTTGTTCCAACTGATAAGATTTTAGCAAGAAGAATATTTACAATAATTACTACTATTGAAACCGTACTCATAGACTACCTTTTTCTATCATAGATTTGATATACTCAATTATTGAAGTGATTGACTCCATTGGTTTATCTTTTCTAATTTTTGAAATAACTTTTTGTTTAATACCTTCAAAATTGATATATGTTCCACTTTTTTCATAAAATGAAGCAGTTGGAATTGTTATATCAGACTTAGTAAGAGTTTCACATGTATGTGAGAAACAACTTACAACTTTTTTACCATTTAATAAGCTTAAATTTTTATCAAAATAGCTATTGTTCAATATTACAACAGCTGTTGCAGTTTTTAACATTGAATTAAATTCAGCTTCATCTTCACTAATACCTAACTCTTTATATGCTGCTCTATTTGCTGATTTATCACTTTTTCTTAAGTAGTCATCTCCAAAACTTTCATCAATTAAGTGTGGAGCAAAACCTGTTACATCAGCTTTTAATGCAGTTGCTAGATTTTGAATATTTTGCATCTCTTCAAGTGAAAGACTCGGGTCTAATACAAATAAAATTTTACTTTCAGTTGTTAAAATTTTAAAAGTGTTAGTGATTGCATTATCAAAATTAGTCTCTTCATTTCCAATTTTTGAAATTAAAAGTCTATTTTCTGATTCATTCTTATACGATAATCTTCCCTCATCACACATAAACCAACCATTAACTGCTTTGTTAACTCTTGGTCTAAATCTGAAGATTTGATCATCTTTGTATTTTTCTTTTCTATGGTCAACTTTTATATTACATCCTCTTGCACATCCATTACAGATTGCATCAAAAGATTCCATAAACCAAACTCTTTGTTGAAATCTAAAATCTTGTGAAGTTAAAGCTCCAACTGGACATAAATCTACAACATTCATTGCATATGGATTATCTAGTGGTCGACCTGGAAAAGTTCCAATTACAGAATGATCTGCTCTACTAATAACACCTAACTCATTTGTTTTTGTAATATCAGAACAGAATCTTACACATCTTGTACAAAGAACACATCTTTCTTGATCAAGCATAACGTTACTTCCAAGTTCTATTCTTTTTCTTGCAGTAACTTTATTATCAACATTTACTCTTGAGTGGTAGAAACCTGACTCCATATAGTAGTCTTGAAGTTTACATTCACCAGCTTGATCACATGTAGGGCAGTCAATAGGGTGATTAATAAGTTCTAATTCAAGAATATCTCTTCTTACTTTTTCAATATTTTCACCCTTAGTTCTTACAATCATACCCTCTTTAATAGGAGTATCACACGCAATTTGTGGCCTTTTCTGTCCTTCGATTTCAACCATACACATTCTACAGTTACCATCTTTACCTAAAGCTTGATGGTAGCAAAAATGAGGAATGTGAATATCTTTATCCAAAAGAGTGTCTATTAATAGACTCCCTTTTTCTGCTTCTAATTCTTCCCCATTAACTGATAGTTTAACAAGTTCACTCATATTGTGTCATCTCCTTTTTTTGACCGCTTTATTTTTATTTACCTGTGTATAATTGTCTTGGTCTTGCAATTCTAGCTGTTGGATCTTGTTTTAATTCAGACCATTGTGTAATCCAACCAACAGTTCTACCAATAACAAAAATTGGTGTAAACATCTCTACAGGAATTTTAAGAGCTGTTAAAATAACCCCTGAATAGAAGTCAATATTTGGATACAAACCTCTATCTTTGAAGTAGTCATCGTTTAATGCTGCTTCTTCTACCGCTGCTGCTACATCTAATAATCTTGAATCAAGATTTAATTCTTCTCTTAATTTATCTTGTAAACCTTTTAATGTTTCAGCTCTTGGGTCTCTATTTTTATAAACTCTGTGCCCAAATCCCATTAATCTAAATGGGTCGTTTCTATCTTTAGCTTTTGCTATATAAGTTGGTACATTTTTAACATCACCAATTAATTTTAATTGATCCATAACTTTTTCATTAGCTCCACCATGTGCAGAACCCCAAAGTGCAGCAATACCAGAAGCAATCGCAACATAAGGGTGAGCTTCTGTTGAACCAACATTTCTTACTGTTGTTGTTGAAGCATTTTGCTCATGGTCTGCATGAAGTGTAAAGATTGCATCAAGTGCATCAACTTCAACTTGTCTAATATCATCGTTTTTACCATTTCCAAGATATTTCATTTTTCCACCAGGGTATGCTCTTAACATATATAAGAAATTTTCTGTGAAATATCTGTTTACATCTGGATAGATTTGAGGAACACCAATAGAGTTTCTATAAGCCATAGCTGCAATAGTTGGCATTTTAGCGACAATTCTTCTTCTCATCTCTTTAAATTGATCTTCATCTTCTAAATGTAAATGGTCTTTATAAAATGTTGATAATGCCATAGTTGCAGCACCTAGTGTTGCCATTGGGTGTGCATGGTCTGGGAATGCATCAAAGATTCTTGTTAATCCTTCATGTACAAATGATCTGTGTCTAATCTCTAAATCAAAACCTTTAGACTCTTCTTCATTTGGAAGTCTACCTCTCATTAATAAATAACATACATCTAAATATGATTTTTTACCAGCTAATTCTTGGATAGGATATCCTCTGTATCTTAATTCAGAGTTTTCACCATCAATAAATGTGATTTTAGAATCACAAGATGCAGTAGAAGTGTATCCAGGATCATATGTAAACATTCCTGAATCTTTGTAGAATGTTCTAATATCAACTACATCTGGTCCTCTTGTACCACTAATAATATTATACTCATACGATTTACCATCTCTGTTATCTGTTAATGTAAATGTATTCTTTCCCATTTCTTCTCCTTATTAAATTAATTATTAAAATGCGCTTCGAATTCGTGTCTATATTTTTGTACGATACTTTTGATAATATCTTTTACAGCAGGTGCAAAAACACAAACAGTTTTACCATTCATTGTTTCACAAACATCTAAAATTGTTTGGATATCATCAGTAGAACCTTCACCATCTAAGATTTTTTTGATAATTTTATCAATCCATCCAGTACCTTCTCTACATGGTGTACACTGCCCACAAGATTCATGATGATAGAACTCAATTAGATTTTTTGCAACATCAACCATAGATACACCTTCAGGAATAATCATCATCCCTCCAGTACCTAAAGTTGAACCAATATCCCACATAGACTCATAGTCTAAGTAAGCCTTTTCAACTTCCTCAGCAGTTAAAATAGGACAAGATGCACCACCTGGTATAACAGCTTTAAGTTTCAAGCCATCTTTCATCCCTCCACCAATATCATTGATAACATCAATCATTTTTTCACCATATTGCAATTCATAAACACCAGGATTATTAACTGGTCCACTCATTGCAAATAGCATAGTCCCAGGAGCTTTTTCAGTCCCCCATTTAGTATACGATTCATATCCATTTAAAACTATATTTGGTACAGATGAAATTGTTTCAACATTATTAACAGTTGCTGGCATATCATAAAACCACTCACACTCTTTACCATGAGGTTTAAGTCTTGGATGACCTCTTTTACCTTCAATAGATTCGATAAGTGCAGATTTTTCACCACAAATATATGCTCCACCACCTCTGTGAACTGTAATATCAACACTAAAGTCATATTTATTCATAACTTTAGGACCAATAATTCCAGCTTCATAAGCTTCGTCAATAGCAGCATTTAATCTATCGATAAACCATTTGTATTCACCTCTGATATAGATAAATGCTTCATTTGCTTGAAGTGCCCAACAAGATACAATAATTCCTTCTATTAGAATATGTGGGTCATATTGGAAAATTTGTCTATCTTTAAAAGTTCCTGGTTCTGATTCATCACCATTTACGATTAAATATCTTGGTCTATCATCAACTGGTGGCATAAGTTTCCATTTAGGACCGCAAGCAGCACCACCACCACCTTTTCCTCTTAAACCAGATTTACACACCTCTTCAGTAATATCTTCTGGTTTCATAGAAAATGCTTTATCAACAGATTCATATCTTCCATTTTTTAAAGCAACTTCTAATTTATGAGAATCAGGAATGTCAAAGTTTTTACTAACAATTTTTACAGGTTGTACAGACATTACTTACACTCCTCTATAATTTTCTTTAACTTATCAACAGTTAAATTTTCATGGTATGTATGATTTAATGCAATCATTGGAGCACCACCACACGCACCTTGACACTCAACTTCACTTAAATGAAATTTCCCATCTTCGCTAGTTTGACCTGGTTCAATTCCTAAAGTATCTTTTATGAATTTTTTAAGTTCAGGTGCACCCATAATCATACAAGATAGAGTTTTACATAACTCAATGTGATAAGTTCCAATCGGTTTTAAGTTGAACATTGTATAAAATGTTGCAAATTCATAAACTTCGATTGGTTGTTTCCCTAATTTATCAGCTACATAAATCATTGCATCTGGACTTACCCATCCTTCTTGCTCTTGAACTAGCCAAAGTGCAGGAAGCATCATTGCATCAATTTTAGGATATTTTTTTGCTGTTTTTTGGAATTTTGCTTCGTTTTCCGGTGTATATTCAAATTTTCCCATTATCTATCAAACTCCCCTGCAATAAAGTTCATACTTGCCATTGTAACAACGGCATCAGCTAACATTCCACCCTCAACAATTCTTGCATAAGCACCTAATGCGTAATAACAAGGTGGTCTACATTTAACTTTATAAGGTGTTCCACTTCCATCACTTACTACATAAAATCCTAATTCACCATTTCCAGCTTCAGTTGCACTATAGTATTCCCCTTTAGGAACTTTAATACCTTCAAAAGTTAGTTTAAATTGGTTCATTAAACCTTCAATATTTCCATATACATCTTTTTTGCTTGGTAATACGATTGCTGGATGATCTACATTAACAGAACCATCAGGAAGCTCTTTCATAGCTTGTCTAATGATTCTCATAGATTGTCTCATCTCTTCAAATTTAACCATAATTCTGTCATAAACATCACCATGAGAACCTACAACAATATCAAAATCAAAATTTTCATATCCATAATATGGTGCATCTTTTCTTAAGTCAAAAGGAACGCCTGTTGCTCTTAAATTTGGACCAGTAATACCTGCACTAATAGCAAATTCTGAATCAATTACACCAACATCTTGTGTTCTATCATGGAAAATTCTATTATGTTCAATTAATGATAATGAATCTTCAATAGCTTTTTCAACATCTTTTAATACATCTTCTAAATCTTCAGCAAATCCATCATATAAATCAAACTCTAATCCACCAATTCTAGTGTATGAGTTTGTAAGTCTTGCTCCTGTTAGTTTTGATAATAAATCGTAAGCTTTATCTCTTGGTGCAAAGATATACCAGAAGTTAGTTAATCCACCTAAGTCAACCATATTTGCTGCATTACATACAATATGGTCAGTGATTCTACTTAGTTCTCCAATAATGATTCTAATCATTTTTGCACGAGCAGTTATATCAATACCTAACATATCTTCAATCGCTTTTGAATATCCAATATTATTTAGTATTGCAGAACAGTAGTTAAGTCTATCAGTATATGGGATGATTTGAGAGTAGGTGTGATTTTCACAAGATTTTTCAAATCCTCTATGTAAATAACCAATCTCAGTTACGCAAGCTTTGATTGTTTCACCTTCCATAGCTACAAAGTTTCTAATTGTACCATGAGAAGCTGGGTGAGAAGGTCCCACATTTAATAACATCAAGTCTTCTAAGTCATTTTCACTATAACCATAAGATTTAAGTAATGGAATCATTTCATCCATTAAATCTTCAGTTTCAGTACATCTTTGACCTTTTGTAATTTCATAATCTTTTCTTAATGGATGTCCAACAAATTGGTGGTGATTTAAAACTCTTTTTAAGTTTTTGTGACCTTTGAATCTGATTCCATACTGATCAAATGTTTCTCTTTCTCCCCAATCTGCTGCATAATATAAATCTGAGATTGTATCAACTTCTAAAGTGTTATCATCTACATAAGCTTTTACAGAGATTTGTTTTTTGAAATTACTTGTTCTTAAAACATATACCACTGCAAATCTAGAAGGTGTAACATCAGGATATTGAGAGTAATCAATTGCTGTTACATCAAGTAAAATTGTATAGTCTTCATCGTTTTTAAGTCTTGCAATAGTTGACTTTATATCTTTTGCATCAATTAACATATCTGGTTTAAGCATCTAAATACCCTTTGAACTTTCTTTCTCTCTCTTTGATGATTGATTCATCATAAGATTTTTCTTGAATTCTCATAATTGCATCAAGAACTGCTTCTGGTCTTGGAGGACATCCAGCAATATATTCATCTACTGGAATAATCTCATCAATCCCTTGTAAAGTAGTATAGTTGTCATAAAAACCACCAGAACATGCACATGCACCCATAGAGATAACCCATTTAGGTTCACACATTTGATCCCAGATTTTCTTTAATACAGGAGCTTGTTTATATGAAATAGTTCCTGCAACAATTAGTAAGTCTGCTTGTCTTGGAGAGAATCTTACTACCTCTGCCCCAAATCTTGATATATCATAACGTGCAGCTGCAACTGACATAAATTCGATACCACAACATGCTGTACCAAATGCCATTGGCCACATAGAGTATGATCTTGCCCAGTTAATAGCTGTATCAAGTTTTGTTGTGACTATTGAGTCACCTAAATTAGCTTCAGCTCCTAATCCCATGATAATGCCTTTTTCTTATACATATATATCAGTCCAGCAAAAAGTAGACCAATAAAAATAAACATTTTAATAATACCTGCGTAACCTAGTTCTAAAATATTTACTGCCCAAGGAAACATAAATATAATCTCTACATCAAATAGTAGGAAACCTATTGCTACTAAGTAGAACTTTACAGAAAATCTAATATTAGTATTTCCTATCGGATTAGATACACCACTTTCGTAAACTGTATTTTTTAATTTGTCTTCAGTGTTATTTGGTCCAAGATACTTTGTTAATAAGAAAACTCCTATTAAAATTAAAGCAATTGCAACAAATATAACTGATGAAAGAATTAGATGTGTTGACATAATTCATCCCATATTTTTTATTGTTTGAAAAAATTGTACAATATTTTGAGTTACTATTTGGTCATATGTGAATTTAAAGTAGTAGATAAATTTAAAAGTGAGAAGAATAGTAATACTTAAAAAAATTGGCTTTAAAAAAATGTAACTATTCTACTCAAAGCCTTTTCTAAATTCTTTTGAGGTAAGGCATAATTTAGCCTAAAAAAGCCCTTTCCTTCGGCTCCAAAGGCTCTCCCATCATTAAGTGCAATTTTTGATTCTTCTAGTAGCTTTTGTTTAACTTTATCATGAGAAATAGAATAATTTTTAAAGTTTAGCCAAAGTAAATATGTAGCTTCGGGTTCAAAAAAATCAATTTTTGAGTTATTATTTTTAAGATAATCTTTAGTAAAAGTTATATTATTTTTAAGATAAACTAATAGTTCTTCAAGCCAAGCTTCACCGCTTTCATAGGCTGATTCAAGTGCAGTGTATCCAAAAACATTTATAGAATGAATTTCTCTTTTTTTTATCTCTTTTTCAAAGGTTTTTAAAATATCTTGATTTTGACTTATAGCGTATGCACAATTAAGTCCTGCAACATTAAAAGTTTTTCCAGCAGAGTTTAAAGTTAAAGTTATATTGGAAATTTTTTCTGAAATTGATGCAATGGATGTAAATTTTTTGAAAACTAAATCAGCATGTATCTCATCACTTATTATCATAAGATTGTTTTTAAGGCAAATATTAGCTAATGCTTCTAGCTCCTCTTTATCCCAAACTCTTCCTACTGGATTGTGAGGAGAACATAAAACCATAATTTTTGTTTTTGATGTAATTTTAGATTTTAAATCCTCTAAATCCATAGTATAATAACCATTTTTTTCTTTTAGTGGATTTGTTATTAGTTTTCTTTTATTGGCTTTTACACTGTTGAATAAAGGAAAGTAAACAGGAGTTTGTACAATTATTTCATCACCCTCATTGGAAAAAGCTTCTAATGCTGCACTATATGCTGGTACAACACCATTTATAAAAGTTATCCAAGATGTCTCTATTTCCCAATTATGTCTTTTTTCCATCCATTGTTTTACAAGATTAAAAGTTTTAGTAGAGGCTTTTGCATATCCATATATTCCATGTTGTGCTCTTTTTATTATAGCTTCATTGACTACATCAGGAGTTTTAAAATCCATATCAGCAACCCAAAGTGGTTGTAAATCATCATGACCAAAGTAATTATTTAATGCATCATATTTCACACAATCTGTATCTTTTCTATTGATTATTTCATCAAACATATATAAAACCTCTATTATAAACTATTTTTCAATGATAAAATGATATAAGATTTATTCTAATTATTAGTTTTAACGAGGAAATTATGAAAGAAGCTATAGCACTTTTAAAGAAAAATGATTTATTGAAAATTATTGATGATGAATTAGATATATATTTAGAAATACCACATATTGCTTATGTAGAGGTAAAAAAAGAGGATTCAAAAGCTATTTTATTTACAAATGTAGTTGATAAGAAAAACAATAAAAAATTTGATATTCCTGTACTTATGAATGTATTTTGTAATGAGAAAGCAGTAAAACTTTTTATAGGTGATGGGGATAAAATAGGTAGGGAGATAGAAAGTTTACTTAAAATGAAACCACCTTCAACATTTAGTGAAAAACTCTCTACTTTTGGAAAACTATTTGCATTAAAGAATACTATTCCTAAAAAGTTAAGTTCAAAAGGTGAATGTCAGCAAGTTATAAAACTTGGTGCTGATGCTAAGTTATCAGATTTGCCAATTCTTACAACTTGGGAACAAGATGGAGGTCCATTTATAACTATGGGGCAAGTTTATACAACAAGTTTGAATGGTGAATTAAAAAATCTAGGAATGTATAGACTTCAAGTTTATGATGATTATACTCTTGGTATGCATTGGCAAATACATAAAGATTCAAACCATTTTTTCCATGAATATAAAAAAGCTGGTAAGAAAATGCCAGTATCAATTGGAATAGGTGGAGACCCTATGTATATTTGGTGTGGACAAGCACCCCTTCCAATAGGAATTTTTGAGCTTATGCTATATGGGTTTGTAAAAAATAAAAATGCTCAACTCGTAAAATCAATTACAAATGAAATATATGTGCCAAAGGATAATGACTTTGTAATTGAAGGGTTTGTGGATCCTAGTAAAATGAAAATAGAGGGTCCTTTTGGGGATCATACAGGTTATTATACTTTAGAAGAGGAGTATCCATTTTTAGAAGTTACTGCAATAACTAGTAAAAAAAATCCAACGTATTTAGCAACTGTAGTTGGGAAACCTCCATTGGAAGACAAATATATGGGGCATGCAACAGAGAGAATTTTTTTACCATTACTCAAAACTACAGCTCCTGATTTGATTGATTATTATATGCCAGAAAATGGTGTATTTCATAATTTAATTTTAGCAAAAATTAAAACCCTTTATCCTGGGCATGCAAGCCAAATGATGCACGCATTTTGGGGAGTAGGGCAAATGAGTTTTGTAAAACATGCAATATTTGTAAATGAAGATGCTCCAGAATTAACTAATCATGAGGCTATTACAAAATATATTTTAAATAGAATAGATATTGAAGATATTTTAATCTCAAAAGGTGTAGTTGATGCACTTGATCATTCAAGTCCAAAATTTGCTGTTGGTGGAAAACTTGGACTTGATTGTACAGGTCAAGAGGTTAAAGATTTAGGAATTACTATTTTAAGTGATGAAGAGTTATTGTTAAAAATAAATGGTATTACAAATGAAGTAAAAAATTTAAAACAATATTTTACGGATACAAAAAACCCAGTTACTGTTGTAACAGTAGAAAAAACTAGGAATCAGAAATATCTTTTTGAGGATTTAAAAACAGTTTATGAAAATATTAAAATATTAATAATAGTTGATGCTGCAAATCAAAATGATGTAGAAAATCCATATATGTTAGTATGGAGAGTTGTAAATAATATTGATTCAAATAGAGATATTTTTATAGATTCTAATACAATCTGTCTTGATGGTACAAATAAAAACTCACATGATAATTTTCAAAGAAGATGGCCTGATGATGTTGATTGTACAAAAGAGGTTATTGAATCTTTAAGAAAAAGGGGAATTTTAGAAATCTCAGATGAGTTTATAAAAAAATATCAGTTATAAGTAAAAGTGGTTAGACCACTTTTACACTATTCTTTCCATCTTTTTTAACTTCATACATCGCATTATCAACTCTTGTAATTATTGAATCTTCATCATCATTTGATTGAAATTGAGTAACCCCAAAACTACAACTTATATTTTTATCAATTTCAAAATTGTAGGTATAAATAGTATTTTTTATTTTATCCGCAATCTCTTCTGCTTTTATAATTGTAGTATTAGGTAATATAATAACAAATTCTTCACCACCCCATCTGCCAAAATAATCATTTTTTCTAATTGAGTTTGATACAACTTTTGATAAATTGATTAATATTTTATCTCCAATTTTATGCCCAAATTTGTCATTGATTTTTTTAAAATCATCAATATCAAAAAATATTATTGATAAATCATTAGAGTATTTATTTGAACGTTTAATTTCTAAATTAATCAAAGATTCTATTTTTCTTCTATTATAAATATTAGTTAATCCATCAGTATCTACTATTTTATGCAATTCTTCTTCTATTGTTTTTCTTTTTTTAATCTCAATTTTTAATCTTCTATTTGTAATTATAATTATTAAGATAATAACAATTAAGGGAATAACAACTTTATAAATCCAAGAATAATCAATTGAAGTTTGATATATTACAGAATAATATTTATTATTTATCGCTGATATGTCATCTTGTGAAATAGAAGTGATTACTTTATTTAATATATTTAATAATAGTTTATTATCATTGTTAACCAAAAGTTTGATATTTGAAGGTTCACCTATAGTACCAGATATTTTAATATTTGTTAATGAATTTTGAGTAATATTATATGAAAGCGCAGGCAATTTATCTATTGAAGCATATATTTTACCTTTTGATAGATAGTTTAAATTTTCTTTTAAATTTTTAACTTCAATAAAATTAATGTTAGGGTATTTGTTTTTTAAACTTTGATAATAGCTTGCAAATTTACTTATACCAACATTTTTACCTTCTAACTCTTGAGGATTTGATATAAATGGCTTATCATTTAATGTAGCAATTGCAATATTTATCTTCGTAATAGTATCTGTAGTTTGAACTTTTTCATTTAAATCATAATTGGCAAAGGCAAATTTTACACTATTTTTATTCTCTTTGATTTTTTTTGTTAAAATTTTATTATTGTTTTCAATCTCAAATAGAGGCTCTTTTTTTAATTTTTTATTTATAATTTTCCAATAATCTATTTCAATACCTTTTAGACCACTTATATCTTTCATGGTAAATGGAGGGAAATTAGTATTTGTATATAGTTTTATGTTAGTATTCTCTAAATATTTTTTTTCTTCAGAAGTAAAGTTTATTTTTAAAGGATTATAAATAATATCATTAATATTTAAATTTTGGTAGTTTTTTGATACTCCTAAAAGTAAAAACAATCTTTTAATCTCTTCAAGTTTATTTTGATTTAAATTTCCAAGAAGTCCTTGTTCAATTTTTGATAATTTTTTTAATATCTCACCTTCATAGATTAATGATTCTAAAGATTTATTTTGAGTATTAAAATTGTTATAAATTAAATTTGCTGTTTCATTTATATTTTTAAAGGCATATTGCCATCCTCTTAATGTTGCTTTATACATTTTTTTTACTCTTAGAGGATATTGATTTAATTCTTTTTCCGAAGTGAAGAAGATACCTCCATAAAAATCGAAACCAAAATCACTAGGATTAAGTATATTATAATCTATCCCTTTTTGCTTTAATATATACGGTTCATTTGAAATATAACAACCCATAGCATCTGTTTTACCATTTATTAAATCCTCTAATTTAAAAGAGTGAGGAATAAAATTAATTTGATTTAGTTTAATTCCTTGTGAAATAATCATTGAGTTAATAGCAGCTGCTGAGATTGCATCTGATGTTAGCATTACTTTTTTATCTTTTAGGTTTTTAGGTGTTAGAATATTTGAATTTTTTAAAGATAATAATATCATTGGTGAATCTTGATATATTGCAGCAAGTAAAATTATTTTTTTATTTTGTAATCTATCTATAATTAAAGAAGATTTTCCTACAGCATAATTGCTTTGCCCTTTTAGTAAATCATTTACTAAATCTACATCAAAATTAAACTCTTTAATATCTACATCTAGACCTTCTTCCTTATAGAACCCTTTTTCTTTTGCAATATAATATCCTGCAAATTGAAATTGATGCAACCAATCAAGTTGAATTGATACTTTTTCTAAACTCTTTCCATTTAGATTTAAAACAATAATAAGAAATAAAAATATATACCTAAAATTTATCATAATAAAATTATATCTTAATATTTATAAATTATTTCACATAAAAAACAATTTCATATAATTAAAAATATTATATGATGACTTATATTAATTTCTTGTTTAAAGTACAATCCATAATCTAAATGATATAATCATCAATATTAAACAGTTTATTTATATGAGGAAATTATTAGAATGATTTTAATGATTGATAATTACGATTCTTTTACTTATAATATAGTTCAATATTGTTTGGAATTAGGAGCCAATTTAAAGGTTATAAGAAATGATGAATTAACAGTAAAAGAGATTGAAGAGTTGAATCCTGAAAAAATCATAATCTCTCCTGGTCCAGCAACACCAAATGAAGCAGGGATTTGTTTAGATGTGATTAAATATTTTGCAGACAAAATACCAATATTTGGTATTTGTTTAGGACATCAAAGTATTGCACAAGTTTTTGGAGCTGAAGTGGTTCGTGCAGAAAATATGATGCATGGAAAAACATCAAAAATTAGAGTTGTATTTGATAGTGTTATATTTAATGGAATGCCAAAAGAGTTTACCCAAACTAGATATCATTCATTGATTGTAAAAAAAGATTCAATTCCTGATTGCATAATCCCTACATCATATAGTTGTGATGATGAGGAGATAATGTCATTACAAATAAAAGATAAAAAAATTTATGGTGTTCAGTTTCACCCTGAATCAATTATGAGTGAACATGGTTTTACTATGATAAATAATTTTCTAAAAATATGAGTTTAACAAAAAATAGATATAAATATTTTTTTTATTTTATATTATTTATTGTTTTACAAATACTTTTAATAACTGCAAATACATTAAGTATCTCATATAAAGAGGCTTTAAATGTATTTGTAAATAACTCTTTATTATCTTTAATAACAAATACTTCAATTTATATATTCGGTCAAAATGATATTGCTTTAAGATTGCCATTTATATTTTTTTATTTTTTATCAGTTTTGTTGATGTATTTATCTACACAAAATTTCTTTAAATATGAAAAGGATAGATTTATATCTATCTTAATATTTATGGTTTTACCTGGGCTATTAAGTGCTGGATTATTAGTTAATAGTGCTATTGTTGTTACATTTTTTACAATATTATATGTATATTATTTTAAGAAAACAGGAAAACATTCTTATCTACTTTTAATTCTATTCTTATTTATAGATAATTCTTTTGCAATATTTTTTCTAGCTTTATTCTTTTTTAGTTTAGCAAATAGAGAAAATAGATTATTGATTATCTCATTAATATTGTTTGGATTATCAATGAGCATATATGGTTTTGATACAGGTGGAAAACCAAAAGGATTTTTTGTTGATACTTTTGGAATATATGCTTCTATTTTTTCACCATTGCTATTTATATATTTTTTTTATAGTATTTATAGAATTGGAGTTAAAGGTGAAAGAACTTTAGTTTGGTATATTAGTACTACTTCATTATTATTTTCTTTAATATTTTCAATGAGACAAAGAGTGTATATAGAAGATTTTGCACCATTTGTTGTTATATTTTTACCCTACATGGTTAGACTTTATTTACATACTCTAAGAGTTAGACTTCCTATGTTTAGAGAAAAACACAATAAATTAGCAATAAGTACATTATTAGTATTATTTTTAAATGTATTTTTAACTATATATAGTAAGCCAGTTTATTTATTGATTGATAATCCTCAAAAACATTTTGCCTATCAATATGATTTTGTCAAAGATATATCAGTATATTTAAAAAAATATTCTATCAATAATGTATCGTCTGATGATTATAAACTATTACTTAGATTAAAATTTTATGGAATTGAAAAAGGTGATGATTATTATATTACTACAACACCTATTAAAAATTTCTATAAAAAAATAAAAGTAAAATATAGTGGAAAAGATATATATTCTTTATATATAAAAAAAATGAAGTATGAATAAACGAGGATTTACTCTTTTAGAAATATTACTTATAATAACATTACTTTTAATAATTAGTGCATTCATAAATTTGAACCAACCAATAAATAAGCTTGAACTTGCAACTAAAAGATTAGCTTTGTATTTAAAAGAAACGAGATATAAGGCATTAGTTGATGATAAATATAATCATGAAGATCAATTGTGGCATAAAATGAGGTGGACATTAAAGTTTTTTAGGTGCAATAAAAATGATGGAGGAATATATTATATAGTATATAGTGATAAAAATAAAAAGGGACACCCTAATGTTGATGAAGCATTAGATGATCCGTTAACAAATAGAAAAATATATTCAACTAATCAATGTAAAGAAACATCAGAATATTCAAAATATACATTATTAACAAAAGAGTTTGATGTAGTAGGTATAGATATGACCTGTAATAAAACATCTGGATTAGGTCAAATATCATTTGGAAGTGATGGAAGAGTTTATTCAAAACTTAGTTCAAATGATGGTGATTTCTATGAATATGAGATAAAAAATAAATGTATTATAAAAGTAATAGATAAGAATTCAAAAGAGATAAGTATAGAGATATACGCAAAAACAGGCTATGTAAGAGAGAATTAGGTTAATTTTCAAAATTTAAGCCAGGATTCAGAAAAAACACTTGACAAGAGGGAAAAAATCTATTATAATTCCCGTCCAATTTCAGAGGAACGACATCAAGATAGAAAGATGGAAGAGCCAAGGGGATGGATGATCTTTAACAATAAAAGGTTTGTAAAGAAGTAATCTTTGTAAACCGAATATGATAATAAAAGAAACAAGAAGATATGTAAAATACATATCCTTGTCTATAACTTAAGTCTTTATTTAGATAAAGACTACACGAGATTTAGTTTTGTTACATAGTAATAAAACATAAGTCAAGATTAAATAATCTATAAAAATTTTTATGGAGAGTTTGATCCTGGCTCAGAGTGAACGCTGGCGGCGTGCTTAACACATGCAAGTCGAACGAGAACGGGTTAAAGCTTGCTTTAACTGTCAGCTAAGTGGCGCACGGGTGAGTAATATATAGGTAACGTGCCCTAGAGAGGGGGATAACAGTTGGAAACGACTGCTAACACCCCATATGCCTTTAAGACAGAAGTCTGCAAGGGAAATATTTATAGCTCTAGGATCGGCCTGTACAGTATCAGTTAGTTGGTGAGGTAATGGCTCACCAAGACAATGACGCTTAACTGGTTTGAGAG